>NZ_BAABAS010000004.1:0-345661 GCF_039537545.1 Actinomadura meridiana | reverse complement strand
CGCCGCGCTGCACCCCACGCCCGCCGTCTGCGGCACCCCCACCCCCACCGCCCGCGACCTCATCCGCGACCTCGAAGGCATGGACCGCGGCCGCTACGCCGGGCCCGTCGGCTGGATCGACGCCCGCGGCGACGGCGAATGGGGCATCGCCCTGCGCTGCGCCGACCTCGACGGCACCCGCGCCCGCCTGTTCGCCGGCTGCGGCATCGTCGCCGACTCCGACCCCGCCGCCGAACTCGCCGAGGCCCACACCAAGTTCCGCGTCATGCGCGACGCCCTGCGAGGCTGACCACCCACACCGGGTACCGTTCATCGACAACCCCACAACCAGCACGAACCGAAGGAAACGCAAAACCGTGGACGTCGAACGGACCGCCCTGCCCGGCATCGGCCTGCAACACGTCATGACCACCGGACGAGGCCGCCAGATCGGCGTCATCTCCCACCGCTCCGGCCGCCGCGACCTGGTCATCTACGACAAGGAAGACCCCGACACCTGCGTCGCCACCGTCGCGCTCACCCCCGACGAGGCCAACGCCATCGCCGAACTCCTCGGCACCGGACGAATCGTCGAACACCTCGCCGAACTCCACCGCCAGGTCGAGGGCCTCGTCACCGAACAGATCCCCATCGCCCCCCGCTCCCCCTACGACGGACGGCCCCTCGGCGACACCCGATCCCGCACCCGCACCGGCGCCTCCATCGTCGCCGTCGTCCGCGAAGGACAGGTCATCGCCAGCCCACGCCCCGACTTCGTGTTCACCGCAGGCGACATCGTCGTCGTCGTCGGCACCGGCGACGGCACCGCAGCCGTCGCCGACATCCTCACCCACGGCTGACCGGGCATGGAGTCGGCCGTCCAACTCATCGAACTCGGCGCCATCATCCTCGGCCTCGGCCTCCTCGGCGCCGTGTCCGTCCGGTTCTCCATCTCCCCCATCCCCCTCTACCTCATCGCCGGGCTCGCCTTCGGCGCAGGCGGCATCCTCCCCCTCACCACCAGCGAGGACTTCGTCTCCATCGGCGCCGAGGTCGGCGTCATCCTGCTCCTGTTCACCCTCGGCCTCGAATACACCGCCGACGAACTCGTCGCCACCCTCCGCACCTCAGCACCCGTCGGTCTCACCGACCTCGTCCTCAACGCCGCCCCCGGCGCCATCGCCGCCCTCCTGCTCGGCTGGGGACCCGTCGCCGCCGTCGCCATGGCGGGCATCACCTACGTCACCTCCTCCGGCATCACCGCCAAGGTCATCGGCGACCTCGGCTGGCTCGGCAACCGCGAAATCCCCGCCGTCCTGTCCGTCCTGGTCTTCGAAGACCTCGCCATGGCCGCCTACCTCCCCATCCTCACCGCCCTCCTCGCCGGAGCCGGACTCCTCGGCGGCGCCGCCGCACTCGCCATCGCCGCCGCCACCATCACCGCCATCCTCTACGTCGCCCTCCGCCACGGCAGCCTCGTCGAACGGTTCGTCGCCTCACCCAGCGAAGAGGTTCTGCTGCTGAAGGTCCTCGGTCTCACCCTTCTGGTCGCGGGCGTCGCGCAACAGTTGAAGGTGTCCGCGGCCGTCGGCGCGTTCCTTGTGGGGATCGCCCTGTCCGGGACGCTCGCCCACACCGCCCAGAAACTCCTCACCCCACTGCGCGACCTGTTCGCCGCCGTGTTCTTCGTGTTCTTCGGCCTCCACACCGACCCCGGCGACCTGCCCCCCGTCCTCGGCGTCGCAGCCCTCCTCGCCGCCATCGGCATCCTCACCAAAGCCGCCACCGGCTGGTACACCGCACGCCGCGCCGGAGTCGCCCCCACCGGACGCCTCCGCGCCGGAGCCGCCCTCGTCCCCCGCGGCGAATTCAACATCGTTATCGCCGGACTCGCCGTCACCGCCGGAACCAACCCCCGCCTCGGCCCCCTCGCCGCCGCCTACGTCCTCATCCTCGCCGTCGCCGGACCCGTCCTCGCCCGCACCACCGAACCCCTCGCCGCCCGCCTCCGCGCCCGCCGCACCGCACACCGCGCACCCCAAACCGACGACGATGTCCCCGTCGCCACCTCCCGCACCACCGCCGATGGTGGACGCGTCACTGACAGCGCGGCCGACGCCCCCGAGACCGCCTGAGCCTCTTTCAGGCGGACGGGGCCTGGCAGCGCGGGCACCAGAACAGGTTCCGGCCCGCCAACTCCCCCACCGCCACCGGCGTCCCGCACACCAGACACGGCTGCCCCGCACGCCGATACACATACACTTCGCCGCCGTGGCCGTCCACGCGCGGCGGTCGACCCATCGCCTCCGGGGTGTGCTCAGGACGCACTGTGTCGATCCGTCCGGCCCGCACGCCGTCGGCCATCAACGCGACCAGGTCGTCCCAGACGGCCGTCCACCGCGCCGCCGACAGCTTCTGTCCCGGCAGGCGGGGATCGATCCCCTGCCGGAACAGCACCTCCGCCCGGTAGATGTTCCCCGGCCCCGCCACCACCGACTGATCCATCAGCAGCACGCCGATCGACGTCCGCGACCGGCCGATCCGCCGCCACGCCAGCGCCGGATCGGCGTCCGCCCGCAACGGGTCGGGGCCCAGGCGATCGCGCAGCAGCTTCACCTCGCCCGGTTCGAGGAGCTCACAGGTGTTGGGGCCGCGTAGGTCCGCGTAGCCCACCTCGCCTGTGAGGCGGAGGCGGACCATTCCGACCGGTTCCGGGGGTGGACCCTCCCCGAACACGTACTTGCCGTAAATGCCCAGATGGACGTGCAACACCCGGTCGTCACCGAAACCGAGCAGCAGATGCTTGCCGTGCGCGGCCGCGTCCTCAAGCACGCGGCCGTCCAACATCCCCGCGCCACCGGCGAAACGCCCCTGCGGGCTCGACGCCGCGACACGACGGCCGCCGAACATCCGCTGATGCTCGGCGGCCAGGCGATGAATCGTATGTCCCTCGGGCATGGCCCGGAGCATAACGCCAGCGGCCCTACCGCAACGGCTCACCCACCGCACGCATATGACCCAGAGCCAACCGGTACGACCCCACCAGCCCCGACTCCGCATACGGGACACCCAACTGCGCGCAATGCGCACGCACCAACGGCCGCACCTTACGCAGATTGCACCGCGGAACACTCGGGAACAGATGATGCTCGATCTGGTAGTTCAACCCGCCCATCAACCAGTCCGTCACCACCCCGCCGCGCACGTTCCGCGACGTCAGCACCTGCCGCCGCAGGTGATCCCACCGCTCCCCCGGCGCGGGCATCGCCATCCCCTTGTGATTCGGCGCGAACACCGCACCCAGATGCACCCCGAACATCGCGTGCTGAAGGGCGATCAACACCAGCGCCTGCCCCACCGGCAGCAACGAGAACGCGAGAGTCAGGTACCCCACGGTGTGCGCCAGGAGGAGACCGCCCTCGACCAGCTGGTCACGGCGCGACCGGCCCCGCAGGAACATCAGGCTGCCCACCTTGAGGTTCACACCCTCCAAGGTCAGCAACGGGAAGAACAACGCCGCCTGATGCCGCGCCACCCACCTCAAGACACCGCGCTGCCGCCCCGCCTGCTCCTCCGTCCACGCCAGAATCCCCTCACCCACATCGGGATCCTTACCGACATGATTGGGGTTCGCGTGATGCCGGTTGTGCTTATCGCTCCACCAGCCATGCCCCATCCCCAACAGCAGGTTGCCCAGCAGAAGACCCAGCACCCGGTTCACGCGCGCACTCCGCGCGATCTGCCGGTGCCCCGCGTCATGCCCCAGGAACGCCGTACGGGTCGCGACCATGGCCAACGGGACACCGAGCAACACCGTCCACCACCCAGCCCCCGCCCACGCGACCGCACACCACAGCGCCACCGTCGCGACCAGGTTCACCCCGATCGCCCGCGCGTAGTAACCGGGACGCCGCGCCAACAACCCGCTCGCACGAACGCGCCGCGCCAACGGAGTGAAGTCACTGCCACCCGACCCGGCCTCCCCCCGCGACCTCGCGGCGGACGAAACGGGCGGTGCGGGCAGGGTCATGGCCATGGCGCCTCCAACGACACAGTGGGACAACTCCCAAGACTACGGAGGGTGAAACCGCGTTAGTAACCCGCTACGGAGCCATCCACGACCTGGCTCCCAAGTCCCGCCAACCCACCATGCGCCTCGCCTCCCGGCACCACCAGGACACGACCCGGCCCTCAGAGATCGCGCGCGGCCAGGTACGCGTCGAGCTCGGCGGCACCCTTGAGCATCGCTCGGCCCCGCGCGGACAGGCGCGCTTGCCAGTCACGCAGCGTCGACTCCAACGGACCCACACCACCGGCGGCACGGACCTGCGCGATCAACGGAGCGATCTGCTCCAGCAGATAGCCGCCCCGCCGCAGCTGATGCGCCAACCGGACGTCCCGAACATCCGCCGCGTCATACACCCGGTAGCCCGTCCGCGGATCACGGCTCGGCCGCACCAACCCGGCCTCCTCCCACTTACGCAACGTCGCCGGACGCAGACCGAGCCGCCTCGCCAACGGGCCGATGAACGTGTCACCGAGCTCCTGCGGCACAGGAGCCAGATCACCGAGCGCGGCCTCCACCGCTTGCAGGGTGCGGCGGTCATCGAGGAGCTGACCGTGGCTCTCGTCGACGAACCGCAACGCCTCCTCCGTCGCACCCTCGTTCACCGCCCGCATGATCGACGTCGCCGTCCGATGACCATGCGCGGGCACCAGCGCCACGAACGCGCGCAACGCCTGCGCGTGCAGCGGCGTGTACGTGCGATAGCCGTGGACGGTGCGGTCGGCGGCGGGCAGCACACCAGCGTCCTCATAGTTCCTGACCGCCTGCGTGGACAGGCCATGCTCACGCGCCAGATCCACCGGCCTCACAGCTGCACCACCGTTTGAGAGTTCATCGCGAAACAGACTCGCATTCTCGCGAAAAGTTTCACTCGAAAGTTCAACGATACCGTCGAAGGTATGGAAATCACGGACACCGCACGCATGCTCGACGGCGCGGGCCTCTCGGCGTTCCTGCGGACGATGCCGACCAAGCCCCTGCTACTCGGACTGGGTGAGGCCAGACACTTCGTGGAAGAGCTCGGCGAACTGCGCAACGACCTCTTCCGGCACCTGGTCGAGCACGAGGGCTACCGCTCTTTCGCCATCGAAAGCGACTGCCTCCGCGGGCTCCTCGTGGACGACTTCATCACGACGGGCACCGGCGCCCTCGACGACGTCATGGAACACGGCTTCAGCCACGACTTCGGCACCTCCCCCGCCAACCGCGAACTCATACGCTGGATGCGCGACTACAACGACGCGCATGACCACAAGCTCCGGTTCTTCGGCATCGACGGCCCACTGGAGTACTGGGCCGAGAGCCCGCGCCAGGCCCTCATCGGCCTCCACGCCCTCCTCGACGAGCCCCTCCCCTGCACCAGGGAGACCCTCGACGCGCTGCTCGGCCCCGACGAACGGTGGACGAACGAGGCCACGGTCATGGACCCGTCCCAGTCGATCGGCCGGTCCGCCGACGCCGAGCGGCTACGGGTGATCACCGACGACCTCGTCGCCCTGCTCGACACCCAGGCACCGGGGCTGAGCGCGCGGGACGCCGAGCGAGCCGCGCTGTACGGGCGGACCGCCGTCGGGCTGCTCCGCTACCACGCGTGGATGGCCGACACATCACCCGCTCGATGGACCCGGCTGTCGGCACTCCGCGACGCCATGATGGCCGCCAACCTGTGCGCCATCGCCGACCACGGCCCGGCCCTTGTCTACGCCTCCAACCTCCACCTCCAGCGGAACAAGAGCCTCATGGCCTTCGGCGACCAGCAGCTGGAGTGGTGGAGCGCGGGAGCCATCGCCGGGACGCGCCTGGGCGACCGGTACGCCTTCCTGGCCTCAGCGTTCGGGACGGTCGCCGACGACGCCCCAGCCCCGGGCACCGTCGAGGGCGCCCTGTCCACGCTGCTGTGGGACCGCTCCCTCGTCGACGCCCACCGTCTGGCCGAGACCGTCCCCCTGCCCGATCCGCGCGTCTCCCGCGACTTTGCCTACTTCCCGCTCGACCCGGTCCACCTCGGCACCATCGACGGCGTTGTCTACCTCAAGGAGGTTGTCAGGTTGCGGCAGCTGGGTTGATTTTGGTTTTGGTGCGGGTGGAGGGTGGCACTGCCCGATGCCTTTACGTTGTAAATTGAAAGATGAAGCTTTAAGGGAGGCCAGGCCCCGCGGGCCGGTCAGGTGAGGGTCGCGCGGACGGCCGCGTGGGCGGCGTGGCGCATGTCCGCGTGCAGGGTCGCGTTCGTGTGGCGGTCGGTGCGGGCCTCCACTATTCGCAGGCCCTCCCCCGCCATCACCTTCGGTAGGTCGGCCGCCGCGTCCAGCCGCCGGTACGGGACGCCGTGCGCCCCCGCCACCGCCTCCAGGTCCACCCGGTGCGGGGTGCCGAAGACCCGCTCGAACGACCCGGACAGGGCCGCCTGCGGCAGCAGCGAGAAGATTCCGCCGCCCTGGTTGTTGACCACCACGATCGCCAGGTCGGGACGCGCGTCCCACGGCCCGATGATCAGGCCGTTCTGGTCGTGCAGGAACGCCAGGTCACCCAGCAGCGCGTAGGAGCGGCCGCTGTGCGCCAGGGCCGCGCCCATCGCCGTGGACACCAGCCCGTCGATGCCGCTGGCGCCCCGGTTCGCCATGATCCGGATGCCGCGCCGGGGCCGCATCACCTGGTCCAGGTCCCGGATCGGCATGCTCGCCGCCGTGAACAGCAGCGACCCGCCCGGCACCGACGCCACCAGGTCGCGGGCCAGGCGCGGCTCGGTCACCTCGGGGACCGCGTCCAGGACTTCGTCGACCGCCGCCGACGCGGCCAGGTCGGCGGACCGCCACGACTTCAGCCATGTGTCGTCGCCCGACACCACCGGGATCTCGACCTCCGGCGCGACCTGCGTCGCCGACCGGACCGGGTCGGGCCAGTGCGCCAGGTCCGGGGCCAGGACGATGTGCTCCGCCGCGCGCCGCAGCAGCGACAGCAGCGGACGTGACAGCCCCGGCCTGCCCAGCGTCACCACCACCTCCGGACGGTGCCGCTCCACGAACTCCGGGACGCCCAGCAGGAAATGATGCGACGACAACGCGTGGTCACCGTAGCGGGCGTTGCCGTTCGGTTCGGCGAGCACCGGCCACCCGGCCATCGACGCCGCCGCCACGTACCGCTTCACGTTGACCGCGCCGTCCCCGACCACCAGCACGCCCCGGCGGGTCGGCGGCACATGCAGGACCGAGCCCGGCGTCGCGGCCCGGACCTTCGTCCACGCGCCGGTCTCGTCGCCGTCGAGCGGCTCGCACCACGAGTTGTCGCCGTCGGGGATCAGCGGCTCGCGGAACGCCGCGTTCAGATGCACCGGGCCCGGCACCGGCGCCTGCGCCAGGCCCCACGCCCGGCTCATCAGCGACCGCCAGTACGCCACCATCCCGGGACGGTTCTCCGGAACGCCGATCTCCGACGACCACCGCACGGCCGTCCCGTACAGCTTGACCTGGTCGATCGTCTGGTTCGCGCCTGTGTCGCGCAGCTCCGGCGGACGATCCGCCGTGATCACGATCAGCGGCACGCCCGACTCGTGCGCCTCCACGACCGCCGGATGGAAGTTCGCCGCCGCCGTCCCCGACGTGCACACCAGTGGCACCGGCCGGCCCGACCGCTTCGCCAGGCCGAGCCCCAGGAACGACGCGGACCGCTCGTCGATCCGCACGTGCAGCCGGAGCCGTCCCGCCTCCTCGGCGGCGTGCAGCGCCAATGCAAGCGGCGCCGACCGCGATCCCGGCGCCAGCACCGCGTCGGTCATGCCGCAGCGCAGCAACTCGTCCACCAGGACGGTCGCCAGCGCCGTCGCCGGGTTCACGGGGCCGCCTCGATCACCGGAGGGCCGTCCAGGTGCGCCTGCGCGTCGAGCGCCCGGCTCCGCCAGCCCGCGGCGGGCACCTCCCAGCGGCGCAGCGCCTCCTCGTCCACCACGGGCCGCCGCACCGGCAGCTCACCCGACACCGGCACCAGCGGATCATGGACGATGTCGCCCTCCAGCAGCGACAGCGTCCCCAGGCCGCAGGCGTACGGCAGTTCCGGCAGCGCGGCCGCCAGCGCCACGCCCGCCGCGAGCCCCACCGACGTCTCCACCGCGCTCGACACCACCACCGGCAATCCGCACGCCTCCGCGACCCGCAGCGCCGCCACGACGCCGCCGAGCGGCTGCACCTTCAGCACCGCGATGTCGGCGGCCTCGGCGGCCCGGACCTTCAGCGGATCCTCGGCGCGGCGGATCGACTCGTCCGCCGCGATCGGAACGTCCACGCGCCGCCGCACCAGCGCCAACTCGTCCAACGTCGCGCACGGCTGCTCGGCGTACTCCAGCCCCCACCGGTCCATCGCCCGGATCATCCTGGCCGCGTGGTCGACGTCCCACGCGCCGTTCACGTCGATGCGGACCCGGCCGTCCGGGCCGATCGCGTCGCGGACCGCCTCCACCCGAGCCAGGTCGTCGGCGTCGGTCTGCCCGCGTTCGGCGACCTTCACCTTCGCGGTGCGGCAGCCGGACTCCTTCGTCATCGCGAACGCCCGGTCCGGGCCGACGGCGGGGATCGTCACGTTCACCGGCACCCGGTCGCGCACCGGCTCCGGCCAGCCGTCGTGGGCGGCCTCCCGCGCCGCCGCCAGCCAGCGGGCGCACTCGGCCGGGCCGTACTCGGCGAACGGCGAGAACTCCCCCCACCCGGCGGGGCCCTCGATCAGCGCGCCCTCCCGCCGCGTCACACCGCGGAACCGCGTCCGCATCGGGATGGAGTACACCCGCACCCGCCAGACCCCCTGACCTGCCCGCCCAATCACCGTTTTATCGGATCACACCATGAGTTCGACCATTAGTAGTACCACGGGAAACGTGACCAATCGGGGTCGCGTTTGTCCAGGAACGAGTCGCGGCCCTCAGCCGCCTCGTCGGTGCCGTAGGCCAGCCGCGTCGCCTCGCCCGCGAACACCTGCTGCCCGACCAGACCGTCGTCGACCAGGTTGAACGCGAACTTCAGCATCCGCTGCGCCGTCGGGCTCTTCCCGTTGATCTTGCGCGCCCACTCCAGCGCCGTCGCCTCAAGCTCGGCGTGCGGGACGACCGCGTTCACCATGCCCATCCGGTGTGCCGCCTCCGCGTCGTAGGTGTCGCCGAGGAAGAAGATCTCGCGGGCGAACTTCTGCCCGACCTGCCGCGCCAGATACGCCGACCCGAACCCGCCGTCGAAGCTCGCCACGTCGGCGTCGGTCTGTTTGAACCGCGCGTGCTCCCGGCTGGCGAGCGTGAGGTCGCACACCACGTGCAGGCTGTGCCCGCCACCCGCCGCCCAGCCCGGCACCACGCAGATCACCGGCTTGCCCATGAACCGGATCAGCCGCTGCACCTCCAGGATGTGCAGCCGCCCCGCCCGCGCCGGGTCGATCGTGTCGGACGTCTCACCCTCGGCGTACTTGTAGCCGTCGCGGCCCCGGATCCGCTGGTCGCCGCCGGAGCAGAACGCCCAGCCGCCGTCGCGGGGGGACGGCCCGTTGCCCGTCAGCAGCACGCAGCCGATGTCGCTCGACATGCGCGCGTGGTCGAGCGCCCGGTACAGCTCGTCCACCGTGTGGGGACGGAACGCGTTGCGGACCTCGGGCCGGTCGAACGCCACCCGGACCGTCCCGTGAGCCACCGCACGGTGGTAGGTGATGTCGGTGAAGCCGAACCCCTCGACCTCTTTCCAGGCGTCCGCGTCGAACAGCTCCGAGACCATCGCGTCCTCGTCTTCCTCTCCGTCCGGGGGGTCGCGCCCGCCGGACCGCCGCGCACGACACCATTCAACAGCCCCCATGTTTGAACACGTTCAGCGGGGTCGTCTACCCTGATGAGATCATGGATCGCCCGCTGCACGCCGCCGTCCTGCCCCCGGGCCCGCACCTGTTCCGGGCGCTCGAGGCCGCCCTCGACGGCGGCCCGGCGATCTGCCCCCTCTCCCCCGACCTGCCCAAGCCCGCTCTTCGTGACCTGCTCGCCACCCTGGCGCCGGACGCCGTCCACACCTCGGACGGGCTCGTCCCGTACCGTTCCCGCGCCGGGCGCGTCCCCGTGAGCGCCGACACGGCCGTGCTGATCGCCACGTCCGGCTCCACCGGCGCCCCCAAGTTCGTCGAGCTGTCCGCCGCCGCGCTGCGGCACTCGGCCGCCGGGACCCTCGCCCGCATCGGCGCCGCGCCCGGCGACCGGTGGCTGTGCTGCGTGCCGACCAGCCACATCTCCGGCGTCCAGGTCCTGGTGCGGTCCCTCCTCACCGGGACCGAGCCGATCATCATGCCGCGCTTCGAGGTCGCCGCCGTCACCGCCGCGCAGAGTGCGGAGGGCGCGGGGGGCGCGCACATCTCGCTCGTCCCGACGCAACTGCGGCGCCTGCTGGACGTGGGCGCCGACCTGGCCCGGCACGGCGTGATCGTCCTCGGCGGCGCGGCGGCGCCGCCCGGCCTTCTCGCCGAGGCCCGCGACCGGGGTGCCCGCGTCGTCACCACCTACGGCATGAGCGAGACCTGCGGCGGCTGCGTCTACGACGGGACGCCGTTGCCCGGCATGCGCGTCGCGCTCGGCGAGGGCGGCCGGATCCGTCTCGCCGGGCCGTCCCTGTTCACCGGATACCGGGCGCGTCCCGGGCAGGCCACCGGGTCTCGGGACGGCGACTGGTTCGTCACCCAGGACCTCGGCGTCCTGGAGGGCGGACGGCTCCGCGTCCGGGGCCGTATCGACGACGTGATCAACACCGGCGGGGAGAAGGTCGTCGCGGGCGAGGTCGCCGCCGCTCTGGCCCGCCACCCGCAGGTCCGCGACGTCGTCGTGGTCGGACGCCCCGACCCCGGGTGGGGCGAACGGGTCACCGCCATCGTCGTCCCCGGCGCGTGCGGCGAGCCGAAGCTGGCCGAGCTGCGCGCCTTCATCCGCGAGACGATGCCCGCCCACGCGGCCCCCCACGAGCTGGAGCTGGTCGACGCGATCCCGCTGCTTCCGTCCGGGAAGCCTGATCGGGTGCGGTTGCGTTGTCCGGTTGACGGGCCCGGCGCCTTTACGCAGTAAGGTCCAGTTTGGGGGTAGGCGGTGTGAAACCGCCCACGTCGGGCACCTTGACCTCCTGGATCGCTCTTCCACGGTCCACCGCGGAGCGCCGATCACGGGCCGCCGGGAACAACGACCCCGTCGTGCGACGTTCCGTTAAGTGCGTGCGCCACGAGGGAACACGACCCGCGCCGCACTCACACCACCGGAAGGGAGGGGGGTGTCCTCATGCCGCGAAGCGCCGCAGAGACCCCGCTCACGGAGTCGACGAGCCCCGCGCTCGACGACCTCCTCATGCGTGGCCGTGCCCAGGGGCGCCTCTCACTGGACGAGGTGAGGGGAGCCTTCGAGTCGGCGGGCATCAGCCCGGCACGGGGCCGTTCCATCCTGCGCGAGCTGTCCGAGGCCGGCGTCAGCCTGGCCGGCGACTCCGACACCGTCCGCAAGATGGCCGCGGCCGCCGACCACGACGGCGGCGACACCGCCCAGGCCACGCCCGCCTCCGCCAAGCGCACCTCTCGCAGGGGCGCCGCCGCCCGCGCGGGCGGCGCGCGCAAGACCCGCAAGGGCGCCGCGAACGGCCCCGGGGGCGACGCGCCCCGCGCGGACACCGCCGACGAGGGGTTCGAGGTCACCGAGGTCGAGGCCGCCGACGCCGAGACCGACACCGACCTGGACGACCAGTCGACCGCCATGGGCGACTCCGTCCACACCTACCTCAAGGCCATCGGACGCCGCCAGCTGCTCACCGCCGACCAGGAGGTCGACCTCGCCAAGCGCATCGAGGCCGGGCTGTACGCCGAGTACAAGCTGGAGACCGAGGACCTGTCCGCCGCCCGGCGCGCCGATCTCGAATGGGTCGCCGCCGACGGGCACCGCGCCAAGGCCCACATGCTGGAGGCCAACCTCCGGCTCGTGGTGTCGGTCGCCAAGAAGTACTCCGACCGCGGCTTGTCGCTGCTGGACGTCGTCCAGGAGGGCAACCTCGGCCTGATCCGCGCCGTGGAGAAGTTCGACTACTCCAAGGGCTACAAGTTCTCCACGTACGCCATGTGGTGGATCCGGCAGGCGATCCAGCGCGGCTTCGCCGACTCGGCCCGCACCATCCGGCTGCCCGTGCACGTCCTGGAGATGCTGAGCAAGCTCAGCCGCGTCGAACGCGACATGCACCAGCGGCTCGGCCGCGAACCCACCCCCGAGGAGCTGGCCGTCGAGCTCGACAAGAGCCCCGAGCAGATCCGCGAGCTGCTGCGCACCAGCCGCCAGCCGATCAGCCTCGACTCCACCATCGGGGAGGACGGCGAGACCCGCATCGGCGACCTCATCGAGGACACCGACAGCCCCGAGGCGTCCGAACTGGTCGACCGGCAGCTCATGGCCGACCAGCTGCGCCGCACGCTCAACATCCTGTCCCCCCGCGAAGCCAAGATCATGGCGATGCGGTTCGGGCTGTACGACGGGACGCCCCGCACCCTGGACGAGATCGGCAAGGCGCTCGGCCTGACCCGGGAACGGATCCGGCAGCTGGAGAAGGAGTCGCTGTCCAAGCTGCGGCACCCCAGCAACGCGCATCCGCTGCTCGACTTCGCCGTCTGACACGCCTACCAAGGAGGGCCCCGCCGAACCGGCGGGGCCCCCCGTATTTCACGGGCTACCGGCACCCCGCCCGGCCGCGGACCGCGAACGCCAGGAACTGGGTGACCTCCTCGTCGCTGAAGTTGTCGTCGGAGCCCACCACGAGGGCGCACTCCCCCGACCTCAGCCGCGGCCCCCACCCTAGGGCCTCGAAGTTCTGCACGGGGTCGGCGTAGTCACCGAGGTCGGCGACCAGTCGTTTGGACACCGGACGGTAGCGCTGCCCGGCGGTGAGACTGTTCCGGCCCAGGACGTTCGTCGCGCCGCGCGTGTCGAACTCGTACAGCGCGACCTTGTAGCCCACGCCCTCGATCCAGGACCGCTCCAGCGCCAGGAACCGATGGTCGTCGACCGAGAGGATCTCCGACACTCCGCTGTCGGACGTCCCAGTCGACGGCACCGGCTCCGCGGGAAGGCTGTCGATGGGGTAGGCGTACTGCTCGCGGACCTTCCCGGCGCGGTTCCACAGCGTGAGACGCGACACGGCGCCGTGCTCCACGGTCGGCGGTTCGCCGTCCTCGTAGCGCGGGCCCTCGACCATCGCGGCGATCGAGTCCGACGTGAGCGTCACGCCCTCGAAACCGAAGTTGCGGCGCGGGCCGCGATGCTCGGCGGTCTGCTTCAGGCTCTGCGGGAGGGCCAGGCTCCAACGGAACCGGCCGTCGCGTCCCGCCCAGGTCAGCGCCAGGTCGGACACGGGGATGCCCTCGTGCGTCTCGTCCGGACGGTCGCCCTCGTTGCCCCACAGCACCCGGCGGCTGCGCGGGTCGTAGCGGATCGACTCCGGGTCGGCCGAGCCTTCCTTGGCGTATCCCGGGTAGGGCGAGCCGTCCCGCCGCCGCAGCGTGCTCACGCCGGTGAGCTTCACGCCGGAGAACGCGCCGGTCGCCGGGTCGATGTCGAGGTGCCCGGTGTAGAAGCGGGCGGGCTCGTAGCGCCACCGGTCATCGGAGATCATGTACCAGGTTCCGGTGCGCGGATCGCGGTCGATGCCCGACAGGCCC
This sequence comes from Actinomadura meridiana, assembly GCF_039537545.1. Taxonomy (NCBI): domain Bacteria; kingdom Bacillati; phylum Actinomycetota; class Actinomycetes; order Streptosporangiales; family Thermomonosporaceae; genus Actinomadura; species Actinomadura meridiana. Next base: position 331,932 of record NZ_BAABAS010000004.1, on the reverse strand, counting down.
CCGACCGTGGTGCCCTCGAACTTCATCATGTGCGGGAGGCGCCGCTCCCCCAGGAACCGCGTGATCCGCACCCCGGCCCGCGCCGTCCCCGCCGGAGCGGCGGCATCGGCGGCCCCGGCCGCCAGCGCGGCCTCCCGGGTGGGGTTGGCGGCGTCCGCCGCCGGGTGCTCGTCCATGACCGCTGGGACGGCCGTCAGCATGAGGATCGCCGTCCCCGCGACGGTCGCGCGCCACATCGTCCGCTGCCTGTTCACCTGACTACCATCACCCTTCGCGTTCGATTGGGTTCTTTCCGTAGCAGGCTCAGTATCCAGCATCACCGTGGGTGACGGACGGATTTCTCGGTGCCGGTCGGTGTGGCGGGGTGTCACCTCGGCGTCGAACGCCATTCATTTCGCACGTTTGCCCAGGTCAGTGCGGCGTCTGGCGGCCGACTCCGGCAGCGGTGGCGGCCTTGACGATCTCGTGTCAAGCGTTGTCGACTCGTAAGATGGCCCTTTCGTCGCCATTCGCCCGATTGTCGAACGGATTCGCGGCGTCCCGGTGATCTTCCGGACGGATGCGGCCCCGGCCGCCGCACGCACCGGATCATGAAGCGAAGATCGCGCCTAACCTCGGTACATGCCCGACCTTGCCTACTACGCCTCACTGCCGCGCTCCCGCGGCGCCGCGGCGGCCCTGCTCCTGGACGACCTCGGGCGGGTCCTACTGGTCAAGCCCACCTACAGCGAGGGCTGGTACCTGCCCGGAGGGGTGATCGAGGCCGACGAGTCCCCGCTGTCGGCATGCGTGCGCGAATGCGAGGAGGAACTTGGTCTCGTCCCCCGCCTGGACGGCCTGGCCTGCGTCGACTGGGGCTCCCCCCGCGACGACGGCGTCGACGCCGTCAACGTGTTCGTCTTCGGCGGCACGATCACCGGCGCGGAGATCACCTCGATCCGGCTGCCGCCCGACGAGCTGTCCGACCACATCCTCGTCGCCCCCGAGAAGATCCCCGAGCTGGCGCCGGCGCACGTGTCGCGCCGGATGGACCCGAGCCTGCGGGCCATGGCCGACCGCCGCACCGTCTACCTGGAGGACGGACGCGAACAGCCGTTCGGCACCCGCATCACCACCGGACACCATATGAGCGGCCCCTGAACGGCCTCCGTCCGGAGGATCAGACGAGTTCCCGAGGGTCAGGCGAGCACGGCGTCCCTAGCCTGACGCCCCCGTTCCGGGTCCGCGACACGAGCGCAGTGGGCGCCGCAGTACCAGTGCCCGTCCACGTCCACACCGTGGCCCATGATGCGGCACTGGCATTGCTCACAGATCGGTGCCATCCGGCTGATCGCGCACTCGAACGAGTCGAAGGTGTGCACCTCGCCCTGCGCGTGCACCTCGAACGTCATGTCGTAGTCGTTGCCGCAGACTTCGCACGTCGCCATCAGTCGTGTCTCCGTTCCCCCGCCTCGCCTGGGCCTCCCCCGGCCCTATGACCGCTGACACGACCGCGAAACCCGCCACCCCGCCCGCGTGCAGGCCCGCCCGCGTGCAGGCCCCGCCCGCGTTCAGATGGAGTCGCGGGGTTCAGATGGAGTTGCGGCGGGACGCGCGCCGGACCCGCGTCCGTCCACCCGAGCCCTCCCCGCCCTCCGAGGCGCTCGGCCAGCGCGGCGAGCGGCCCGAGGAGCGCAGCACCGACTCCCACGCGTCCCCCGACGCCAGCGGCAGGTGCGGGACGCCCCAGTGCCACGCCGACACCAGCAGGTCCGGATCGCGCGGACGGTACCGCGCCCCGACGGCGCTCGCCATGTCCCAGGCGTGCAGATGCCACTCCACGCACGCCGCGCCCGCGTGGTCGCCGACCGTGTACTTGGTGCCCCGGTAGATCAGATGCGTCCGGTCCCACATGTCCGGCATCAGGTCGGCGTACGCCCCGGCGGACACCCCGAACGCCATGATCCGCTCCGGGCCCGGCTCCGGCGGCAGCACCGCCAGCTCCGCCGCGTTCTGCCGCGCCTGCTGCCTGATCAGCACCGCCGACGCCGCGTCCTGCGCGAACAGCTTCGCCAGGCGGCTGTCGGGCGCGTCCTGAAGGTACTCCAGAAAGTTCTCCGCGACGCAGCGCAGGTGACCGGCGAGATCGACCAGCCGCCAGTCGGCGCAGGGCGTCGGCGCCTCCCAGTCACCGACCCTTTCCGCCAGTTGCCGGATCGCCCGCACCCCGTCCTGATAGGACTCCAATACGCGGCACCGGTCCGGCGGCGTGCGCTCCACGTGACTTCCCCCCGAGTCCAGAGCACGGTGTGCTGCGCGGCGAGCCCCTCCGCCCGGACGCCGCCGCGCGCCGTCGCGGCCCACGCCCCGCGGCGCGGACCCCCGGCGTTCTCCCCCGAGAGGGCAGACTGTCAAAGTTCGGTGGCCGGTGCCACTCGATGACGCTGTGTCGCCCCAGCCGCCATCGGGCATGCCGCCGCACGCCGGCGCGGATTCGGGCGGGGGTTCAGCGCAGGGCGGCCGGGCGCGTCCTGAAGCTGAGCCGGTGCGCCTCGCGGGCGGTGCGCAGCCGGTCGACCTCATCGGTCCACGGCCGCACCTCGGCGCGCGCCTTGGCCTTGCGGTAGGCGATCTCCGCGGCGCGGCGCGTCTTGGCGTCCTGCGACTCGGCCGAGTACACCCGCGGGCCCATCGTGACCCGCTCGGACGCCTCCGCGGCGGCGAGCACTGCGGTCATCGTCTGGTCGAACGCGACGACGAGGTCGCGCAGGTCCGGCTCGGGCGTGTCGGCGCCCTGCGCGTCCCGCAGCGCACGCTCCGCCTCCCCGGCGGCCGCGAGCCGGTCCTCGTACTCGGCGGCCAGCCCCTGGTCGGCCTGGTACAGCTCCGCGACGTCCTCGCCCACCCGGCGGCCCAGCGGCATCGGTCACTCCCTCGGAGGTCGACTGTGTTCGATCCAGGAAAGCGTACGCGGACCATCGGCGTGTCGTGACGTCGGACACCCCGCTTCCGGCCTTTACGCAGTAAGGTCGGGGGTCCTATGGTTCGACAACCGAGCATCAACGCCCAGAACCGCGCGCCGCTGTCCACCGAGCGGATCATCGAGACGGCCCTGCGCATCGTCGACGGCCAGGGCCTCGCCCGGCTCACGATGCGCCGGCTCGGCGACGCGTTGGAGGTCGAGGCGATGGCGATCTACCATCACCTCCCCCGGGGCAAGGAACAGCTGCTCGACGGGCTCGTCGCGCATGTGGCGTCCGTGCCCGCCGACACGGGAGCCGCCGCGCGGGAGTCGTGGCGGGACGTCCTGCGCGCCTGGGCCGCCGACTACCGGACGCGGCTGCTCGCGCACGCGGGGGTCCTGCCCCTGGTCGTCACCCGTCGCAACCCCGCCGCGCTGACCACCACGGTCGCGTCGCTGCGCGAGGTGCTCCGCCGCGGCGGCGTCGCCGAGGACGCGGCCGCCGTCGCCGCGCACACCCTGCTCGGCTACGTCATCGGCCACGCCGCGCTGGAGGCCCGCGACACCGCCGAGGACGGCGCCGACCGGGCCATCGACTGGGAGGCGCGCTTCACCGCCGGGCTCGACCTCGTCATCGGCGGCGTCCGCTAGCGCCCGGTTCAGTCCTCGACGACGAGGACTTCCAGGTGGCGGGGGCCGTGCACGCCCTCGACGCGGACCATCTCGATGCCGTGGGTGGCGGACGGGCCGCTGATCCACGTCAGCGGGCGGAACGGGTCGAGCCGCCCCACCGCCTCCGGGACCGTCCCGACGATCTGGTCGGCGTGCACCACGCACAGGTGGTAGCCGGGGACGAGGGTGAGCGCCCGCCGTCCCTGCGCGCGGCCCCCGTCCAGGACGACCGTCCCGGTGCCCGCGACGGCGGCGGCGCAGCCGGTGACGACGGCGTCCACGGCGGCGAGCGTACCGGTGTCGACGGCCGGGGCGTCGGCCAGGGCCCGGACGCCGTCGAGTTCGGCGAGCCACCCGAACGGCACGTCCGCCGGGACGACGATCTGCTTGGCCTCCCGTCCCCACAGCGCGGCGGCGACGGCGGTGCCGACCTCGTCGGTGCTCACATGCCGGACGGCCGCCCGGTTGTCGGCGACCCGTTCGGTGAACAGCGCCAGCACGTCGGCCCGGGACCCGGCCTGCGCGTCGGGGAGCCGCCGGGCGTAGCGGCGCGGCACCGGCGGCGGCGCGGCACGGGACCCGCCGAGCGCCTCCCGCACCCGCCGCAGCACCTCCGCCCGCGAGTCACCGGGGCCGCCGTCCGCCGTCACGCTTGCCTCCGCGTCCACCAGGTGCGGAAGCTCTCCGACGGCGGGGCGGGCAGGTCACGCGCCTCCGTCCACTTGCCGAGCAGGCCGGGCAGGCGGCGGATCCGGCCGCCGCGTGACAGCAGCCGCGCCCATTTGGTGCCGCGCCTCAGTGCGGTCTCGTAGCGGCGGGGGTCGCCCATCGTCCACGCCATCCCACGCATCAGCGCCAACTCCGGCGTCGGGACGGGCCGCCGGCGCCGCGACTCGACCACCGCCCCGCGCAGCCGCACCAGCACCTCCGGAATGTCGATCTTCACCGGGCAGACGTCGGCGCAGGCGCCGCAGAGCGTCGAGGCGTACGGCAGCGACGCGTTCGCCGCGCCGCCGACGCCGTTCAGCTGCGGGATCAGGATCGCGCCGATCGGCCCCGGATACACCGGCCCGTACGCGCGGCCTCCCGCCCGCTCGTAGACGGGGCAGACGTTCGCGCACGCCGAGCAGTGGACGCAGCGCAGCGCGGCCCGTCCGACCTCGTCGGCGAGGGCCCGGGTGCGGCCGTTGTCGAGCAGGACGAGATGGAACTCACGCGGCCCGTCGCCCGGCGTCACCCCCGTCCACGACGACACGTACGGGGTCATCCGCTCACCGGACGAGGCGCGCGGCAGCAGTTGGAGGAACACCTCCAGGTCGGCCCAGGTCGGGACGACCTTGTCGATGCCCGCGACGGTGATGAGCGTGCCGGGGAGCGTGAGGCACATCCGCGCGTTGCCCTCGGACTCGACGACCACGACCGTCCCGGTCTCGGCGACGAGGAAGTTCGCGCCGGTGACCGCCACCGGCGCGCGCAGGAACCGGTCGCGCAGGTGGGCGCGGGCAGCGGCGGCCAGCGCGGCGGGGTCGTCGGACAGGCCGGGCCCGGCGGCGGGCATCGTCCGCCCGAACAGCTCCCTGATCTCGGCGCGGTCGCGGTGCAGCGCGGGCGACAGCGGGTGGGACGGCTCGTCACCGCCCAGCTGGACGACGAGATCGGCGAGCGCCGTCTCCTGGACGGCCACGCCCGCCCGCGCCAGCGCCACGTTCAGGCCGATCTCGCGGGTCGTCGCCGAGGACGACTTGACGACCTCGTCCGCGCCGATCGCCCGCACCAGGTCGGTGACGACGCGGCGCGCCTCGGCGGCGTCGGCTGCCCAGTGCACGGTGCCGCCCGCGCCGGTGACGGCACGCTCCAGGTCTTCCAGGTGGGCGTCGAGGCGGAGCAGCGTCGCCTCCCCGATGGCGCGGCCCGCCTCGCGCAGGTCGTCCCAGTCGTCGGTGGCGGCGACCGCCTCGGCCTCCCGCTCACGGGCCGCCGCCGTCGCGCCGCGCAGGTTGCGGCGCTGGCCGGTGTCGGCCAACGCGGACCGCGCGGCCGCCGCGAACTTCGGCATCGGCAGCGGGACCGGCCCGCTCGTCCCCGAGGTGGAGGGCGTCGTCCGCGGGGAGGAGGGCGTCGTCCGCGGGGAGGAGGCCGTCACGCGGGCCCCGTCTCGGCGAGGATCTCCGCCAGGTGCATGGCGCGGACGCCGCCGCGCAGCCGCGACAGCGCGCCGCCGATGTGCGCGAGGCAGGAGTTGTCGACCGCGCAGATGACGTCGGCGCCGGTGTCGCGGACGTGCCGGACCTTGTCGGCCACCATCGCGACCGACACGTCGGAGTTCTTCATCGCGAACGCGCCGCCGAACCCGCAGCACTCCCCCGCCGCGGGCAGCTCCACCAGGTCGAGGCCCCGGACGGCGCGCAGCAGCCGCAGCGGCCGGTCGGCGACGCCGAGCGTCCGCGCGGACTGGCAGGACGGGTGGTAGGTGACCCGGTGCGGGAAGTACGCGCCGACATCGGTGACGCCTAAGACGTCGACGAGGAACTCGGTCAGCTCGTAGACGGCGAGGCCCTCGGCGGCGCGGGCCAGCTCCGGGTCGTCGGCCGTCCGCGCGACCCTCGGGTAAGCGTCGCGGATCATCGCCGCGCAGGACGCCGACGGCGCCACCACCGCCTCGGCACCCTCGGCCGCCGCGTCCTGGAACACCGTCGTGTAGGCGCGGGCCAGGTCGGCGGCCTCACGGTGGTAGCCGGTCGTCCAGTGGATCTGGCCGCAGCACGTCTGCCCCGGCGGGTAGGAGACCTCGTGCCCGAGCCGCTCCAGCAGCGCGGTGACGGCCTTCCCGGTGCCCGGGAACAGCGCGTCGTCGAAACAGGCGACGGACAGGGCGACCCGCACCGGCCTCACTCCCCCCACGCCTCGCAAAGGCCGTTCCCGCCGAACATCGTAAGGGTTTCACGCGCTGACGGCGTGTCGTTCTCCGTCCGTTGTCGTGGCGGGGAGACGCTGTGGCGTGGACCTCGGGGTGAGGCGGGTCACAAATCCCGGTACTCCGGTACCAACGGACAACCGTCCCAACGGGCTATGGCCGGGGGCTGCGAACCGTTCCACACTGAGAGGCGTCCTATAGGAAAGCTCCACGACCTACCAGTAGTTGAACCGGAGGCACGCCGATGTGCCCGCACCAGCCATCCTGTCCCTCGCACGACGCACCCGACCGCGACGCCGCCAGAACACTGGCCGCCCACCCCGAGCAGGGGTGGAGCCTACTGTGCAACGGCGTCGTGCTGTTCGAGGACACAGGTGAGCTGCTGCCCGACGGGGGAATCATCGCACCGCACCGGCCGACGGACCCGCTGGCTCCGTCCGCCGCCTGAACGACGTCCACGGGGGACTAGTTCAAACGGGTGATCATCCTCGGGGGCACAGTCACCTGCCCTTGACCGCCGGGCCCGCCCGGGCCCGGGTACCGGACCGCCGCCACGACCTTTACGGGCCGCCCGTTCGCGCCGGACGGGCCGCCCGACCCCGCCTCTTCTTCGCGGCCCCCGCCCATTTCCGCAGCCATGGTTCCGCCGCCCTCCCGACCGCGGCGGGGTCCCGGCTCAGCTCGTGCCGCTCCCCCGCCAGCACCGTCACCTGAGCCGCGTCGTCGGCGTCCGGCACGCCGAACGGGTCGCGGTCGCCGTTGACGACCAGCACTTGCACCCCGGCCGATCGCAGCTCGTCCACGCGCGTCTTGGCGGGGTTGCGCGGCGGGTGAAGCGGGAACGCCAGCGCGACGACTCCCACCGCGCCGGCCGCCGTCGCCGTCCGGCACGCCACCCTGGCGCCGTTGCTCCGGCCGCCCTGGACGAGCGGGACGTCCCCGAACCGTTCGCGCAGGTCGCCGACGATGTCGAGCCACGCCTCGTCCTGCTTCATGGCCGGGCCGGGCGCGCGGCGCCCCGCGAGCCGGAACGGCTGCGTCACCCGCGCGACCGCGCCGCCGAGGCCGAGCGCGACCTCCCGCACGGCGAGCAGGTCGGGCGCCTCCACCCCCCCGTTCGACCCGTGCGTCAGGACCAGCAGGAACGCCGGGTCGCTCACCTCGTCGACCAGCACGTCCGCAGGGCCGTGCGCCGTCGCGACCTCCATCCGCCCACCGTATCGGGCAGCCTCACGGCCCCTGGTGTTGACTGGGGCTCATGGAGAAGATGACCGACAGTGAGTGGCGCGCGTTCGTGTCCGAGGGCACCCGCACCGGCAAGGCGGGCGTCACCCGCAAGGACGGCACGCCGCACGTCACGCCGATCTGGTTCGTCCTCGACGGCGACGACGTCCTGTTCAACACGCACCGTGACAGCCTCAAGGGCCGTGTCCTGGCCCGCGACCCGCGGGTGACCATCTGCGTGGACGACCAGACGCCGCCGTACTCCTACGTGACGCTCGAAGCGAAGGCGTCCCTCATCGAGGACCCGGACGAGACGCGCCGCTGGGCGACCGTCATCGGCGGCCGCTACATGGGCGCCGACCGCGCCGAGGAGTTCGGGGCCCGCAACGGCGTCCCCACCGAGTATCTGGTCCGCGCCCGCATCACCAAGGTCATCGCGGAACGCGCGATCGCCGGTTAACGGTCGGGAAGCTCCGTGGCGCCCATGGCGAGGCGCAGGCGTTCGGCGAAGCTCTCGCGCAGCAGCGGACCCCACGGGTAGTCGCCCGGGACCGCCACCGCCTGGTCGAGCGCCTCGTCGGCGTCGCCCGGCCGCCGTTCCCTGCCGTTACCCGCCTGCCGAACGGCGAGGACCGCGTACATGTGGTCGAGGGCGCCGAACGCCTCCCCGGCGAGGGCGGGGAGCGTGCCGTCCGACACCGCCTGCTCGACGACCGGCTCCCACCACAGGTCGGCCGGGTCGCCGTCGTCGTCGCCACCGAAGTCGCGGCGCAGCCGGGCCCGCACCTGGGCCGCCGACCCCGGGTCGGACAGACCCCGCCGCCACACCTCGGTGGCCTCGGCGCCACGCCCGCGCAGCGGAAGCGTCCGCGCAAGCAGCTCGGTGGCGAGCGGCCCCACCTCGGCGTCGGACGGCTCGTCGCCGAGCGCCGCGCCGAACGACCCGATCGCCTGGTCGAGGTAGGCGATGCCGAGCGCGACGGCGAGCCGCGCGTGTGCGTACGGGGCGGCGTCGCGGTCGATCAGCTTGAGCCCGGCGGCCAGGATCCGCTGCGCCCGCGCGGGCTCACCGCGTTCCAGCAGCCGCTGCGCGAGGTCGTGCGCGGCGGGCGGCCCGTACTCGGCGTCGCCCATCGCGATGGCCGCCTCCCAGTGGTCGCGCGCCGCGTCGAACTCGTCGGCGTCGTCGGCGAGCCGGGCGAGCGCGAGATGCGCGGGCGGCAGGTACGCGGGGTTGCCGAAGTCGACCACGGCCCGCCACGCGGGCGCCGCCAGCGCGTACTCCCCGACGCGCTCGTGCGTGAGGGCCAGGTGGTAGGCGGCGCGCGCCCCGTACTCGGGGTCGCCGGTCGAGATCGCGACCCGGTCGGCGTTCCGCGCCCGCTCCACCTCGCCGACGTCGTCGAGGACGACCGCCAGCCCGAGCGCCGCCTGCGCCCGCCACGCCGTCTCCCCCAGCTCCAGCACCCGCTCGAACAATGCCGCCGCCCGCTCGGCCGCACCGTTCTCGGCGAGGTTCCGCGCCTCCTCGCACCACTTCGCCGGATCGTCGGCCGTGCTCATCGCGTTTCTCTCCTCCTTCGGGCCCTGGGGGCCCTCCATCGTCGGGAAACGCGGCGATCGCTGGCATCGCTCCGACTCGCCTCGCGGCTCGCTGCGCGATCGGGTTCTCGCTTCGCTCGAACCCGGCTTCGCACACGATCGCGCGGACGTGTCGCGTTGGCCGCTGAGGACGACGTGCTGACGCGGCCGTCATCGTATCGCTACCCGGACCCGTGGACCGGGCATGTGGAGATCTGGTCCTCGAAGGCCGCTCAGTCTTCGAAAGCCTCGGGGGGCGGGCAGGAGCAGATGAGGTTGCGGTCGCCGTACGCCTGGTCGATGCGGCGGACCGGGGGCCAGTACTTGTCCTCGCGGAGGGCGGGGACGGGGTAGGCGGCCTCCTCGCGGGTGTAGGGGTGCTTCCAGTCGTCGGAGACCAGGCAGGCGGCGGTGTGCGGGGCGCCCTTGAGGGGGTTGTCAGCCGTGTCGTAGCCGCCGTCGGCGACCCGCTGGATCTCGCGGCGGATCTCGATCATGGCGTCGCAGAAGCGGTCGAGCTCGGCGAGGTCCTCGGACTCGGTGGGCTCGATCATCAGGGTGCCCGCGACGGGGAACGACAGGGTCGGGGCGTGGAAGCCGTAGTCGATGAGGCGCTTGGCGACGTCCTCGGCCGTGACCCCGGTGTCCTTGGTGATCTTGCGGAGGTCGGCGATGCACTCGTGCGCGACCAGGCCGTTGCGGCCGGTGTAGAGGATCGGGTAGTGCGGGGCCAGCCGGGCGGCCAGGTAGTTCGCGGCGACGATGGCGCTCTCGGTGGCGGCGGTCAGCCCGTCCGGGCCCATCATCGCGATGTACGCCCACGAGATCGGCAGGATGCCCGCCGAGCCCCACGGGGCGGCGGAGATCGGGCCGACGCCGGTCTCGGGGCCCGCCTCGGCGCGCAGCGGGTGGTTCGGCAGGAACGGGACGAGGTGCTCGCGGACGCCGATCGGGCCGACGCCGGGCCCGCCGCCTCCGTGCGGGATGCAGAACGTCTTGTGCAGGTTGAGGTGCGACACGTCCGACCCGAACTCGCCGGGCCGGGCGAGGCCGACCAGCGCGTTGAGGTTGGCGCCGTCGACGTAGACCTGTCCGCCAGCGGCGTGCACGGCCGCGCACACCTCGGTGATCGACTCTTCGAAGACCCCGTGCGTGGACGGGTACGTCACCATGATCGCGGCGAGCCGGTCGCCGTGCTTGTCGAGCTTGGCGCGCAGGTCGTCCAGGTCGACGTTGCCGCCGTCGTCGCACTTCACCACGACGACGCGCATCCCCGCCATGACGGCGCTGGCGGCGTTGGTGCCGTGCGCCGACGACGGGATCAGGCACACGTCGCGGCGCTCGTCGCCCCGGGACGTGTGGTACCCGCGGATGGCGAGGAGCCCGGCGAGTTCGCCCTGCGAGCCCGCGTTCGGCTGGACCGACACCTTCGCGTATCCGGTGATCTCGGCGAGCGCGGCCTCCAGCTCGCCGATCAGCTCCAGGTATCCGGCGGCCTGGTCGACGGGCGCGAACGGGTGGACGTTCGCGAACTCCGGCCAGGTGATCGGCTCCATCTCGGCGGTCGCGTTCAGCTTCATCGTGCACGACCCGAGCGGGATCATCGACCGGTCGAGCGCGACGTCCCTGTCCTGGAGCCTGCGCAGGTAGCGCAGCATCGCGGTCTCGGAGTGGTGCGCGTGGAAGACGGGGTGGGTCAGGTAGGGGCTCTCACGGCGCAGCGCGTCCGGGATCGCCTCGTCGGCCCCGGCGGGCTCGTCGGCGCCGAACGCGGCGAGGACGGCGGCGACATGGGCGGGCAGCGTCGTCTCGTCGCAGGCGATGCCGACATGGTCGGCGTCCACGGGCCGCAGGTTCACGCCGCGCTCCAGGGCGGCGGCGACCACCTCGGCGGACCGTCCGGGGACGCGGGCGAGGACGGTGTCGAAGAACGCCTCGTGGACGACCTCGACCCCGGCGGCGCGCAGCCCGGCGGCGATCTCGGTGGCGCGGCGGTGCGTCCGCTGCGCGATCGCGGCGAGCCCCTCGGGGCCGTGGTAAACGGCGTACATGCCCGCCATCACCGCGAGGAGGACCTGCGCGGTACAGATGTTGCTGGTGGCCTTCTCACGGCGGATGTGCTGCTCGCGGGTCTGCAACGCCAGCCGGTACGCGGGCGCGCCGTCGGCGTCGACGGACACGCCGACGAGACGTCCGGGAAGCTGCCGCTGGATGCCCTCGCGGACCGCCATGTAACCCGCGTGCGGGCCCCCGAACCCGTACGGGACGCCGAACCGCTGCGCCGAGCCCACGGCGATGTCGGCGCCGGACTCCCCCGGCGGCCGCAGCAACGTCAGCGCGAGCAGGTCGGCGGCGACGACCGCCTGCGCGCCCCGCTCGTGCGCCTGCGCGATGACGGGCTCCAGGTCGCGGACGACGCCGGACGTACCCGGGTACTGGAGCAGCACGCCGAAGAAATCGCCGTCCGGCAGCCCACTGGACAGGTCGGCGGTGACCACCTCGATGCCGAGCGGGACCGCCCGCGTCCGGATGACCTCGATCGTCTGCGGCAGCACGTCGACGTCCACGAGGAACGTTCCTGGTTCCTTGCGCTTCGAGACCCGGTGCGCCAAGGCCATGCCCTCGGCGGCGGCGGTCGCCTCGTCCAGCATGGAGGCGTTCGCGACCGACAGCCCGGTCAGGTCGGCGACCGCGGTCTGGAAGTTGAGCAGCGCCTCAAGCCGCCCCTGCGAGATTTCCGGCTGGTAGGGCGTGTACGCGGTGTACCAGCCGGGGTTCTCCAGCACGTTCCGCATGATCACGCCCGGGGTGATCGTGCCGTGGTAGCCGAGCCCGATCATGGACGGCAGGACGGTGTTGCAGGCGGCGAGCTCGCGGAGACGGTCCAGCGCCGCCGTCTCGCTCAGCGCGGGCGGCACGTCCAGCGGCCGGGACGTGCGGATCGCGGCGGGCACCGCGTCGTCGATCAGCGCCTCGACACCGGAGTAGCCGATCGCGGCCAGCATCCGCGCCTGGTCGTCCGGCGACGGGCCGATGTGCCGGTCCGCGAACGCGGCGCGTGGATGCTGGGGAGAGGCCACGGGAGCGAAGAACTGGCCGGTCATGGAGAGCCTCCTGGCTGCTGCGGTCGCTCAGGTCCGCCGCCGTGCGCTCGGGCCGGCGGCCGGTCTCCCCCTCTGTCATGGCACCTGAGAGCTTCACCCGCGACGCGGGATTTCCCCTTCGGTGAGCCGCCTTCCCCGGGTGGGGGAAACGACGCCTGCTTTCCAGAGGTGCCTCGTCCGCGCGGTCCTTTTGCCTGAGAGGTTCCGGGGAGGTTGCCCCTTCGGCGCCCCACGCTGGCGGCGTGGGGACTCTCCCGCACAGGGTCGACGGCATGTCCTGCACAAACCCTACCCAAAGATCCGTTCCGACGATCACCCGTCCTCCAGCCCTGCCGCGGGTGGTGGGGCGGCGGCCAGTAGCATGTCCATGCTCACCTGGGACGGGCCTCCGGGCGACGCGGGGACGGAAGTGGGGGCGGCGGTAGGGCGTGACCCAGACCCACGACGACGCGGCGCGGTCGCCGCACGGCGACGCCGCGGGGGTGCCCGTGGACGAGCCCGCCCAGCCGGACCGGATCCGCCGCACGTCCGACGCGATCCGCTTCGTGGCGTCGGTGGTGGGGCTGGCAGCGGTGATGCTGCTGGTGTCGATCGCCCAGCAGACGACGCACGGCCTCGAAACCGACATCGCGGAGGGCACCGCGCACGCGCCCCGGCTGCTGTTGTCGCTGGCGACGCTGGTGTCCAGCTTCGGGGTGCTGGCCGTCCCGATCGCGTTCGGGGTCGAACGGGTGTTCCACAAGGACGGCACGCGCGTCGCGATCGCGTTGCTCGCCGCCGCGATCGCGTTCGGGATCACGGTGAGCCTGGACGACCTGGTGGTGCGGGCGGCGCCCGGCGGTGTCCTGGACTCGCTGATCTGGGGCGGCACGGAGACGGCGCCGGTGCACACCGACATCGCCCCCGTGATCGCGTTCGTCACCGCCGTCGGGATGGCGGGCCGCCTGCGCTGGCAGGCCGCGACCTGGGCGCTGATCGGGCTGGCGGCGCTGACGGGCCTCACCGCGTCCTACGCCTCGGTCGCCGCGCTCGCCGCCACCTACTTCCTCGGACGCGCCATCGGCCACGGCACCCTGTACACGGTCGGCACTCCGAACCCTCGTCCCTCGGGCCGAGCCGTCGTGGCGGCGCTGGAACGCCTCGGGCTGCGCGCGCGACGGGCCGCGCGCCTGGACGAGCCCACCGGCGACGCCGAGGAGGCCCGCGTGTACGGGGCCGTCCTCGACCCCCGCCGCCGCGCGGGCGACGACTGGGACGTGGAGTTGCGGGTGCTCGACCGCGACCAGCAGACGGCGGGCCTGCCGTACCGGGCGTGGCGGCTGCTGCGGCTGCGCGCGACGACGACCGGCCGGGCGCTGCGCTCGCTGCGCCGCTCCCTGGAGCAGGAGTCGCTGATGGCGTACGCGACGGGCGCGGCGGGCGCCCGCACGCCGCGCCTGGTCGCGACGTCGGAGGTCGGCACGGAGGCGGCGCTGCTGGTCTACGAGCACGTGCCGGGCCGGCGGCTCGCGGACGTCCCCGACTCCGAGATCACCGACGCGCTGCTGACGGACGTGTGGCGCCAGTTCCGCGCCCTCCAGGCGGGACGGCTCGCGCACCGGCGGCTCCAAGAGGGCGCGGTGCTCGTCGGCGCGGACGGCCACGCCTACCTCACCGACCTGCGCGCCGGGGAGATCGCCGCGGGCGACCTGGCGCTGCGGCTCGATCTGGCGCAGCTCCTCACGACGCTCGCGCTGCGGGCCGGTCCCGAACGGGCCGTCGGGACCGCCGCCGCCATCCTCGGCGAGGAGGCGCTGGCCTCGGCGGTGCCGCTGCTGCAACGGGTCGCGCTGTCCCGGGAGACCCGGACGGCGCTGCGGCACAACCGCGACCTGCTCACCCGCATCCGCGAACAGATCGTGCGCCGCAAACCCGAGACGGCGGTCGCGCCCGCCAGGCTGGAACGGTTCCGGCCCCGGACGATCTTCAGCGTCGTCGCGCTGTCGATCGCCGCGTACATCGTCATCCCGCAGGTCGCGAGCCTGGACATCGGGACGATGGCGTCCACCGCGAACTGGACCTGGGTCCTCGTCGCACTCGGCGCGGCCGCGCTCACCTACGTCGCGGCGGCGTTCATGCTGATGGGGTTCGTCCCCGAAAGGCTCCCGCTCCGCCGGACGGTGCTGGCCCAGCTCGCCGCGTCGTTCGTGAAACTCGTCGCGCCCGCCGCGGTCGGCGGCGTCGCCGTCAACACCCGCTACCTGCAACGGTCGGGGATGCGGCCGGGCGCCGCGGTCGCGACCGTCGGCGCGTCACAACTCGTGGGATTGGTCACACACCTACTGCTGCTGACCCTGTTCGGGTTCCTCACCGGCTCCACGTCGCAGGCGACGCAGAACCTGGCGCCGTCCCGCGCCGTCGTCATCGCCGTACTGTCACTGGGGCTGCTCGCGGGCCTGACACTGACCGTGCCGCGAGTCCGCCGCGAGGCCGCCACACGGCTGAAGAGCATGTTCTCCGGGGTCGTGCCGCGCCTGGTGGACGTCCTGCAATCCCCCACGAAACTGACCACCGGCCTCGGCGGGACGCTGCTGCTGACCCTGTCGTTCGTACTGTGCCTGGACGCCTCGATCCGCGCGTTCGGCGGATCACTGCCCCTGACGTCCGTCGTGGTGGTGTACCTGACCGCGAACGCCGTCGGCTCCGCCGCACCCACGCCCGGCGGCCTCGGCGCCGTCGAGGGCGCCCTCACCCTGGCGTTGACGATCTCCGGCCTGTCCGCGGACACCGCCACGTCCGCGGTCCTGCTCTACCGGCTGCTCACCCTGTGGCTGCCTGTCCTGCCCGGCTGGGGGGCGTTCGCCTACCTCCAGCGCAAAGAGGCGCTGTGAGTCAACCCGTGCGGCGCGCGCGGCGCCGGTTCGCCAGCTCGTCGTGCGGATGCTCCGACGGGTCGTCGTCCGTGGCGGCGCGTTCACCGGGCAGCTCCGCGAGACTGCCCTCCACCTCCTGCCACACCCGTCCGAGCGCGATGCCGAACACGCCCTGCCCGCCCTGGAGCAGATCCACGACCTCGTCCGGCGACGTGCACTCGTAGACGCTGACGCCGTCGCTCATCAACGTGATCTGCGCCAGATCCTGGACGCCCCGATCCCGCAGATGGCTGACGGCGGTGCGTATCTGCTGCAACGACACCCCCGTGTCGAGGAGCCGCTTCACGACCTTCAGAACGAGGATGTCGCGGAAGCTGTACAACCGTTGACTGCCCGACCCCTGCGCGGATCGGACACTCGGCTCCACCAGCTTGGTGCGCGCCCAGTAGTCCAACTGCCGGTAGGTGATCCCCGCCGCGGCACAGGCCGTCGGGCCGCGGTAGCCGACATCCTCCGGTGGCGCTGACACCCGCGTGTCGAAGAGCAGACCCTGCTCCCCGGCGCGCTGGGACGCCATGTGCCTCTCGGGGGTCGCCTTGCCCTCGCCGCTGCTCACCGCCACGCGGACCTCCGGCTCCAAATCATCCCGCGGCGCTTCGTCAAGGGGGTTTGACGAATTACACCACGGACGTTCCACCAGCACGGTAGGTGCCGGTCAGGGTGTGGTCAACGTCCACCCTCGGCGCGTCTTTACTGCGTTTTTCTGTGCCTATGGCAGCGCACTCCTCCTTCGGGCGCTGGGCGCCCTCCATCGTTGTGCACTGTGTTCATTGCAGTGCCCTCCTCCTTCGGCCCTGGCGGGCCTCCATCGTCGGACACTGCGTGCGGTCGCTGCATCGCTCCCGACTCGCCTAGCGGCTCGCTTCGCGATCAGGTTTCCTCGCGAACTCGAAACCTGCCTTCGGACGCGATCGCAACGGTCGGGCCCCTGCGTGGTTGCTACGACGGCTGGGGTTGATGCGGATAGTGAACGCTTTTGTATGCCTACCCATTATACGGCGGCATTCACGCTCACTCCGGCTCTTGCGCCCGGCGTGTACCACCCCGGACTCCCCCAACACTCGACTCGGGCCTCTGGTCAGGCGGCCCCGTGCGTGGGCGTGTACCACCGAGCTGGTTGGGGGGTGTGGGGGGCGGAACCCCCCCGCCTCGGGGGTTCCAGGGGGTCGTCCCCCTGGGCTGACAGGGGCTGGCGGCGCTTTGGGGAGCAGGCAACGCTTGGGAACACACCTCCCCCGCCGTCAGCCAGCGCGGCCGAAGTCTTCGGGGGAGATCGTGTCGAGGAACTCGCGGAACTTCTCGACCTCGTCCTCTTGCTCGTCGGGGATGGCCACCCCGGCTTCTTCGAGGACGTCCTCGCTGGCGAAGATGGTGGCGCCGGTGCGCAGGGCGAGGGCGATGGAGTCGGACGGGCGGGCGCTGACCTCGACGCCGTTGGAGAAGACGAGGTCGGCGAAGAAGATGCCCTCGCGCAGGGCGGTGATGTTGACGGTGCGGAGCTGGACGCTGAGGGCGTCCAGGACGTCGCGGAACAGGTCGTGGGTGAGGGGGCGCGCGGGCAGGACGCCCTGCTGCGCGAAGGCGATGGCGGTCGCTTCCACCGCACCGATCCAGATGGGCAGGTAGCGGTCGCCCTCCGTCTCCTTCAACAGGACGATCGGCTGGTTGGAGGGCATCTCGACCCGGACGCCGACGACCTCCATCTGCTTCACTGCGGCTCCCTGCTGGTTCTCGCTGTCTCGATCACCACGTGCAGCGGATCGATTCGTGACCGAACCCTGTAGCCAACGTACACCCCGGCCCCGACGGCTCGTGGTGCCCCGAGTCGGGCAAAATCCTGCGCGGCGGACATGATCAGCGGTCGAGACTTTCGCGTAGGCCCGCGGACACGAGCGCGGCGTGCAGTTTCACCGAGAGGGCGGCGATCTCGCGGGCGGTTTCGGCGGCCTGCTCGTGGGCGCCGCGGTCGCGGCGGCGCAGTTGTGGGGCGACCATCTGCTCGATGAGGCCGGCCTGGCGGTCGGCGGCGGCTTTGACGGCGCGCAGGTGCCGGACCTCGAAGCCGTACTCGCCGAGGGCGGCGGCGGCGCGGGCGATGTTCAGCGCGTCGCCGTCGTAGCGGGCGCCGGTCCGGCGGACGAGCCCGTACTCCTCCAGGCGGGCGAGGAGGGCCTCGTCGATCCCCGCGCCGTCGAGGAGCTGGCGGCGGGTGAGGTGGACGGCGGGCGCCTCGGCGGTCGTGTCGGCGGCGACGAGGGTGCGCGGACGGCGCTCGTCGACCGTGGGACGGTGGTCGTCCTCGCCGGGACGGCGGGCGCCGAGCGGCGGCACGGTCTCGCCGCGGTCGCGGGCTTCGAGGTGCTGCCTGATGACGCGCAGCGGCAGGTAGTGGTCGCGCTGCGCGGCGAGGACGAACCGGAGCCGCTCGACGTCGGCGTCGCCGAACTTGCGGTAGCCGGACGGGCTGCGCCGCGGCTCCACGAGCCCCTCGGACTCCAGGAACCGGATCTTGGAGATGGTGATGTCGGGAAAGTCGGGCCTGAGCAGTCCGAGGACGTCCCCGATCGTCATCGGGGACCGGGCTGGCTGCGGGTTCATGGCCCTCCCTCGTCGCCCGTCAGGCGTGCGCCGGGTTGGTCAGGAACATCAGCCGGAACTTGCCGATCTGCACCTCGTCGCCGCCCGTCAGGCCCGCGTGGTCGATCCGCTGCCGGTTGACGTAGGTGCCGTTGAGGCTGCCGACGTCGCGGACGGAGAACACGCCGCCCTGGCGGACGAACTCGGCGTGCCGGCGGGACACGGTGACGTCGTCCAGGAAGATGTGGCTCTCGGGGTGCCGACCGGCGGACGTGCGGTCCTGGTCGAGCAGGAAGCGGCTGCCCGCGTTCGGGCCCCGCTTGACCACGAGCAGCGCGGTTCCCGGGGGAAGCGCCTCCATGGTCATCTGGTCGGGTCCGAGCGAGGGTTCCTCGGCGCCCGTGTCGGTGTCCAGCGCCTCGAACCCGCCGATGGAGATCGTGGACGTGGACTCGCCGGGCGACTCACGGGGGGGCAGCGGGCTCCGGGTCAGCGGAGTGCCGCAGTTGGAGCAGAAGCGGGCATCATCCGGGTTGGCGTGACCGCACTGCGTGCAGTAGACGCTCGGCATCGATCGGCTCGGCCTCCTACCATCGGCGTGCCGCCCACGGACGTCCCGCCGGAACGGGAGCCGCCAGCGCCACGCGCATCCTTCAACCAACCCACGCCGGGGGCCCGCCCCCGACCACGGTCCGAACTCACCGGCCGCGTACGGGACGGTCGCCGCAACTTACGCGGGTATTACCCGAGGGGTCAACTGGAACGGTGAGCCGGCTGGACCAAACTACATTCGTCAATGATCGCAGGTCTACGCCGCCGCGCGGACAGCCCTGATCGCGACGCCTGAGCCAGGCGCCGGGTTTACCACCTTCCCCGTTTTCCCCTACGACGACCGTATCGCGTCGACGGTGACTTTCGCGCGTTGGGTGATCGACACAGTGGCGCCCGCGCCCTGAAGAGTCTTGACGACGCCACCCGGGATGTTCAGCGCGGTGGTCATCGTGTGGGCGTCGCCGATGGCGCGGAACCGGTACGGGGCGGCGAGGGGCCTGCCGTCGGCGAGGATGCCGTTCCCGCCGTCCAGGAAGTAGGTGTCGACGCCGACGCGCACGTCGTTGACCTGGATGACCTCGGCTCCGGCGTCGCGGAGTTCCTGGAGGGCGTCCAGCAGGTTGAGCGCCTTGACGCCCCGCCTCGGGTCGGTGATCATCAACTCGACGCCGGGGCCCTCGGCGGGCAGGACGCCCGCGAGGAGGCCGTAGGTGGTCGCCCGCCTGCGGGCCTCCTCCAACGCGGTTCCGCCTTCGGCGTCCCGTTCCAGGCGGGCCTTGGTGTCCTCCAGGTCGCGCAGGTCGCCGCGCAGCCGTTCGGACCGCTGGCCCAGATCGGACAGGACGACGACGAGTTCGTCCTGCCGCGCCGTGGCGAACGTGGTGTCGCGCTCGTTGGAGCGGATCTGCGTGACGGCGGCGAAGCCGAGCAGGAGGCAGAGCAGTCCGCCGACGAGCTGGCCCATGCTGACTCGCGGTCGCAACAAGGTGAGGAGCTCGCGCGGGCCCGTCGGGGTCTGCGGGGTCCGGGGGTCGTCGTGGTCGGTCATGCGCCGAACAGCTTCCGCCGGATGCCCGCCGCGTTGGAGAAGATCCGGATGCCGAGGACGACCACGACGCCGGTGGACAGCTGGGAGCCGACGCCGAGCTTGTCGCCGAGGAAGACGATCAGCGCGGCGATGACGGTGTTGCTGACGAACGAGACCACGAACACCTTCTCGTCGAAGATCCCTTCCAGCCGGGCCCTGATGCCGCCGAACATGGCGTCGAGGGCCGCGACGATCGCGATGGGCAGGTACGGCTCCAGCCAGAGCGGCACGTCCGGCTGGACCAGCAGGCCCAGCGCGACGCCGATCACGAGCCCGATCAGCGCGATCAATGCCCGCCCCCCTGGCTGGGGGCCGCGTACCGCAGGCTGACGGCGCCCGCGGCGGGCAGCGTCGCGCCGGACGAGCGGTGCGTGTCGTACTTGATCCGGTAGCGCTTGTTCAGGTCGCGGAGGCGCAGGTCGGCGGCCGATCCGGTGAACCTGTCGCGGAGGCGGCCGGGGTCACCCAGCGCGGTCACTTCGTAAGGGCGGCCGAGCGGCCGGTAGTCGACGAGGATGGCCTTCCCGGCGGCGCGGATCGCGGTCGTGGGCGTGAGGCGCTGCCCGTTGATCCCGATGGCGTCGGCGCCCGCCGCCCAGAGCCCGTTCACCAGGACCTGGAGGTCCTGGTCGTAGACGCGGCCGCCGCTGTCGGCGGTGTCGTCGCGGGGCGCGTCGTCGAGGGTGACGACCAGGCCCTCTCCGGCGGCGGGCGTGGCTGCCGCTTCGGCGGTCACGGTGGCGAGCCACTGTCGCAGGCCACGGCCGGACTCGCTGCGGGCGAGGGCGGCGGCGCGGCGGCGTTCGGTGTCGGCGCGCAGGCGGCCGAGGCGGCGTTGGAGGGCGTCGGTCTCGGCGGTGCGGGCGTGGATCGCGTCGATGAGCCGCGAGCGCCGCTCGGCGGCCACGGGTTCGCCCTGCCGCGCCTCGGCCCCGGCGACGGCGATCAGCGTCCCGGCGAGGACGAGGACGAGCAGCACGCCGCCGCCCCGCAGGCGGCCCCGGCGGGGGGCGGGGTCGCCGGAGCGGGCCCGGCGCGCGGCGGCCTCGGCGTAGCCGTGGTCGAGGAGTTTGCCCGCGAACAGGTCCGCGAGGAGCGACATGGACGCGTCGGGCCGCCGCCATCCGTCCCGGTCGTCGTCTGTGATCACCGCCCCATCATGGCCCCATCAGGGGAGGGAACGCGGGATCAGCACGGCAGCGCCACCGTGACGGCGGTGCCGCCGCCGGGCGCGGTGTCGACGGACGCGCGGCCGCCGTGCGCCGTGGCGACGGCCGCGACGATCGACAGGCCGAGCCCGGAGCCGCCCCGGTCGCGTGACCGGGACGGGTCGGCGCGGAAGAAGCGTTCGAACACTCGGGCGCGGTCGTCGTCCGGTATGCCGGGCCCCTCGTCGGCGACCTCCAGGACGGCTTCCGCGTCGTGCACTGACACGCGGACGGTCGCGGCCGTGCCGGGAGGCGTGTGGCGGCGGACGTTGGTCAGCAGGTTGTCCAGCACCTGGCGGAGGCGTTCGGCGTCGCCGGTGACGATGACTTCTCCGTCGGCGTCCAGGGTCAGCGGGCGGTCGGGGTCGACGACGACGGCGTCCGCGACGGCGTCGGCGGCGAGCGCGGCCAGGTCGACCGGTTCGCGCTCCAGCGGACGGCCCTGGTCGAGGCGGGCCAGCAGCAGCATCTCGTCGACGAGGCGGCCCATCCGCTCGGCCTCGGACTCGATGCGGCTCATCGCCTTCGCGAGGTCCTCGGGACGGTCGGCGGCCCCGCGCCGGAACAGTTCGGCATAGCCGCGCACGGTCGCGACGGGCGTGCGCAGTTCGTGGGACGCGTCGGCGACGAACCGGCGCAGCCGATCCCGGGACGCCTCGCGCTCCCGGAACCCCGCCTCGATCTGCCCGAGCATGCCGTTGAGGGCGATGGCGAGCCGTCCCACCTCCGTCTTCGGGCCGGGCACCGCGACGCGGCGGGACAGGTCGCCGTCGCCGATCCTGGCGGCCGTCGAGGCGATCTCCTCCAGCGGTCGGGTCGCCCACCGGACGGCCCGCCACACCAGCAGCCCGACCCCGGCGAGCACGAGCGCGGTGACGAGGATCTGGGTGCCGAGAGTGCGGCCGAAGAACTCGTCCTGCTCGGTGGTGCGCATCGCGGTGACGAGGTAGTACTGCCCGCCGGGGACCCAGGCCGTCCGGACCATCCAGTTGAGCCCGTCGGGCTTGAACGGGCCGCCGCCCCTCGGCGGCTCGGACTCGGTGCGGACGAACCGTTCCCCGTCGACGTTGTCGGGGGACGCGCGGCGGGGGCGCAGGTCGTCCGGCAGCGGCGGCGTCCCGGCGAGCGACACGGTGTCCACGACCGTGCCGTCGGCGCGGCGGATCTGGAGGAACACCGGGAGTCCGCCGCCCTCCCCGGCGGCGCGCCACAGCCGGGCGAGCTGCCCGGTCGCGGCCGGGAGCCGCGACCATTCGCCGGTGGTGTTCCGTTCGGCGAACAGGGTGGCGGCCTCGCGGCCCACGGCGGTCATGCGGCGGTGCTCGTTGTCGTTCTTCCAGCCGTAGATCGCGGCGAAGCTGGACGCGCCCGCGATGAACAGGCCGAGCGCGAGCAGGCCGAGCTGGGTGAGCACGATGCGCCTGCGCAGCGACATCAGCTTTCCCGGGGCATGCGGATGATGTAGCCGACACGCGGCACCGTGTGGATGAGGCGGGGGTCGCGGTCGTCGAGCTTGCGGCGCAGGTAGCTGACGTAGGTCTGGACGACGCCGTCACCGCCGCCGAAGTCGTACTGCCACACGTGGTCGAGGATCTGCCGTTTCGTCAGGACCCGTCCCGCGTTGAGGAGCAGGTAGCGCAGCAGCTTGAACTCGGTGGGGGTGAGGTCGACCAGCACGCCGCCGCGCCGCACCTCGTAGGTGTCCTCGTCGATCTCCAGGTCGGCGAACGACAGCCGGGACCGTTCCCGCTCGCCGGGACGGGTGCGGCGCAGCACGGCGCGGATCCGCGCGATCAACTCCGCGAGGCTGAACGGCTTGGTGACGTAGTCGTCGCCGCCGACCGTGAGCCCCTTGATCTTGTCCTCGGTGGCGTCGCGGGCGGTGAGGAACACGACGGGGGCCTCGTAGCCGTCGCGGCGCAGCCGGGCGCAGGCGTCCAGGCCCGAGCCGTCCGGGAGCATCACGTCCAGGACGATCAGGTCGGGCCCGAAGCGCGGGATGCTCGCGAGCGCCTCGGCGCCGGACCCCGCGACGGCCGTCTCGAAGCCCTCGTAGCGGAGCGCGGTGGCGACCAGATCGGCGAGGTACGCCTCGTCGTCCACGACGAGGATCTTGGTGGGGGTCACGGTGTCCAGTCTGTCCGGTGGGCGGCACGGGCGCACTGAGGGGCTTCTGTGGGGCCTCTTAGAGATCGCTGTGAGTCCGGTGGCGCGTCCGGGTTCACAGGGATCTCCAAGACCGTTCACACGGCGTCCGCAGAGCGGATCGTTGCCATGGGCGCATGGACAGATTCTCTGGATTCGTGCTGCGGCACCGGCTGCTGGTGAGCCTGGTGTGGCTCGTCGCGGCGTGCGCGGGCGCGTTCGCGGCGCTCAACGTGCCCGACCGCCTGGTCGAGAACTTCGCGCCACCGGGCTCGGCGGCGCGGGACGCCAACGCGGCGATCGTGTCGGCCTACGGGACGGGTGGCGACGCGAAACCCCTGATCCCGGTGGTGACGCTGCCCGCCGGGACAACGGCGAACACGCCCGCCGTGCGCGGCGACCTGGGCGCGGCGTTCGCGGCGGCCGGGAAACGGCTCGACGGCCGGGTCGTGTCGTACGCCGACACCGGCGACGCCCGGTTCACGGGTGACGGCGGCCGGGTCGTCTACGGCCTCGTCTATCCGAAGGTCGATCCGGGGGCGAGCCAGTTCGACGAGGGACCCGACCCGGCCGGGCCGGTCACCGAGGCGATGCGGCCGCTGCTGCCGCCGGGCGCGACGCTGCGCGTCACCAGCGTGGACGGGTTGGCGGACGAGGCGGGCAGCGACGGCCCGAGCGTCCTCACCGAGACGGTCATCGGCGGGGTCGGGGCGCTCGTCGTCCTGGTGTTCGTGTTCGGGTCGGTGCTGGCGGTGGTGCCGCTCCTGATCGCGGTCGTGTCGATCCTGACGTCGTTCCTGCTGGTCTACGCCCTCACCGGCGTCACCGACGTGAACTTCATGGTGGAGTTCGTGGTGGCGCTCATCGGCCTCGGCGTCGCCATCGACTACTCGCTGCTCCTGGTGACGCGGTGGCGGGAGGAACGGGCGCGGGGCCTGTCGACCGAGGACGCGACGCGGCGGGCCATGGCCACCGCCGGGCGCGCGGTGGTGTTCAGCGCGGCGGCCGTCGCGATCGGCCTCACCGCCATGATCGTCGTCCCGGTCGCGTTCATGCGCAGCGTCGCGTACGGCGGTGTGATCATCCCGGCGGTGAGCGCGCTGGTGACGCTGACGCTGCTGCCGGTGCTGCTCGTCACCGCCGGTCCGGCGCTCGACCGGATCGCGCCCCGGTGGCGCGGCGACGGGGCCCGCGCGGGCCGGGCCTGGACGGGCTGGGCGCGGCGCGTCGTCCGGTACCGGGTCGTGGCGGCGGTGGCGGCGCTGGCCGTGCTCGGCGGGCTCGCGTCCGCCACGCTGGGCCTGAACCTCGGCGAGGCCGACAGCCGCGCCCTGGCGAAGTCGGGGGCCGCCTACGACGGGCTCGCCGACCTGCGCGGCGCGGGGGTGCCGTCCGGCGTCCTGACCCCGGTGGACGTGCTGCTGCCGCGCGGCGCCGACCCGGACGCCACCGCGACGAAGCTGCGCTCGTTGGACGCCGTGCAGGCCGTCGTCGCGCCCTCCGGGCCCGCGTGGCGGCGGGACGGGTCGGCGCTGGTGACCGTCCTGCCCGTCGACGAGGGCGGGACGGACGCGGGCAAGGACCTCGTCCACGCCATCCGCGACGCGGTTCCCCCGGGCGCGCAGGTCGGCGGCGAGACCGCGAACGACATCGACTTCGTCGCCAAGGTGTACGGGACGTTCCCGCTCATGCTGACGTTGGTCTGCCTGCTGACGTTCGTGCTGCTCGCCCGCGCGTTCCGGTCGCTGCTCCTGGCGCTCAAGGCGGTGCTGCTGAACCTGCTGTCGCTGGCCGCCGTGCTCGGCGCGATCGTCCTGGTGTGGCAGCGCGGCAACGGGAGCGACCTGTTCTGGGGGATCTCCGCGACCGGGTCGATCGCGTCGTTCGTCCCGGCGATGGTCGTCGCGTTCCTGTACGGGCTGTCGATGGACTACGAGGTGTTCATCCTGGCCCGGCTGCGTGAGGAGTACGACCGGACGGGCTCGACGGAGACGGCGGTCGTCGCGGGTCTCGGCCGGACGGGACGGCTGGTGACGAGCGCGGCGCTGATCCTTTTCCTCGCGTTCGCCTCCCTGGCCGCCGCGCCCGTCGTCGAGGTGAAGATCTTCGCGACCGGGCTCGGGCTCGGCATCCTGCTGGACGCGACCGTGGTGCGGGCGCTGCTCGTCCCGGCGGCGGTGTCGCTGTTCGGCCGCTGGAACTGGTGGCTGCCGGGTTGGGCGGCGCGTGTGCTGCGCGTCCGTCCCTCGCCGCTTCCGGCGCGGGAGGAGGAGGATCGCGTGCCGATCCCGGTCTGACCGCGCGGGCGGTCAGGGCGCGGCGGTTCGGGTGAACCCGAGGTGGACGGCGAGCCCGGCGAGCGCGGAGCCCATCAGGTAACGCTGGGCCCGCTGCCAGCCGGGCCGCCGGGCGAAGAACACGGCGATGCCGCCCGCGCCGAGCACGATGAGGGCGTTCACGGTGATCGCGATGGTGATCTGGGTGAGGCTGAGCAGCATGATCTGGACGCCGACGTGCCCGCGCTCCGGGTCGACGAACTGCGGCAGCAGCGACACGTACAGGATCGCGATCTTCGGGTTGAGCAGGTTGGTGACCAGGCCCATCGCGAACAGGCGGCGCGGCGGGTCGGCGGGCAGGTCCTTCGGGGCGAACGCCGTCGTCCCGCCCGGCCGCACCGCCTGCCAGGCCAGCCACAGCAGGTACGCCGCGCCCGCCACCTTGATCGTCGTGTAGATCTGCGGGACGAGCGTGAAGACGGTGGTGACACCGGCCGTGACGGCGGTGACGTAGACGAGGAACCCGGCGGCGACCCCGCCGAGCGAGATCAGTCCCGCGCGGCGGCCCTGTGTCACCGACCGCGACACCAGGTAGATCATGTTGGGTCCGGGGGTCAGCACGAGCCCGAGGGCGAAGACCGCGATGGCCACCATGGCGCTGGTCGAGATCATTGCGCTCCTGACGTCGTCGATATGCCCCGAGAGTAGATGTCCGAGTAAGCTCAGTGCAATAATGAGATTGTTCTCGGTGCAATCGGGGGTGCGGTGGACGACTACCGGCGGGTCGCGGACGAGCTGGCCGCCGACATCGCCACGGGACGGCTCCGGCCGGGCGACCGGCTGCCCCCGCAACGCGCCTTCGCGCGACGACGCGGCATCGCGGTCTCGACGGCGAGCCGCGTGTACCGGGAGCTGGGGCGGCGGGGCATCGTGGTCGGCGAGGTGGGCCGTGGGACGTTCGTCCGCGCGGCCGACCGTCCGGCCGTCCAGGCGCTGACCGAGCCCGGCGACGCGCGCGTCGACCTGGAACTCAGCTCCCCCGTCGTGCCCGAGCAGACCGCGCTGCTGGCTGCCGGGCTGGAACGGCTGCTGCGCCCGGACGTCCTCCAGGGCGCGCTCGGGCCGACCGGCGTCGCGGGCACCCCCGAGGCCAGGGAGGCGGCCGCGCGACTGCTCGCCGTGCCCGGGTGGCGGCCCGACCCGTCCGGCGTCCTGTTCGCGGGGAACGGGCGCCAGGCCATCGCCGGAGTCGTGGCCGCGCTCGTGCCGCCGGGCGGGCGGCTCGCGGTCGAGGCGCTGACGTATCCGGTGGTCAGGGGCATCGCGGCCCGGCTCGGAGTGACGCTCGTCCCGGTCGCGGCCGACGAGCACGGGATGATTCCGCAGGCCCTCGCCGACGCGCACCGCGCCGCGCCGCTCGGCGCGGTGTACGTGCAGCCCACGCTCCACAACCCGACCGGGACGACGATGCCGTGGGTCCGCCGCGCGGAACTGGGCGCCGCCCTGGAGCGGCTCCGCCTCCACTCCATCGAGGACCGTGTGTGGGCGTTCCTCCCCGAGGACGGTCCCGCGCCGCTGGCGTCCCTGGCCGCGCGGCGCACGGTCGTCGTCGACAGCCTCTCCAAGCGTCTCGCGCCGGGCCTGACGATCGGGTTCGCCGTCCCGCCCGCCGACCTGTACGGGCGTGTCGCCGCCGCGCTGCGCTCCGGCGCGTGGGCGCCGACCGGGTTCGCGCTCGCGGCGGTGTCCGGCTGGATCGCCGACGGCACAGTCGAGGCGGTGACCCGCGCGAAACGCGCCGACGCCGCGACCCGCCATCGCCTCGCCGCCGACCGACTCCCGGACGCCGCCGGGTACGGCCCACCGTCGTATTTCTGCTGGTGGGAGCTGCCTGCACCGTGGCGCGCCGACACCTTCGTCGCCGCTGCGGCGCGCCGTGGGATCGCCGTCACCCCCGCCGCCGCCTTCACCGCCGGAACGGCCGCCGCACCCCGCGCCGTCCGCGTCGGCCTCGCGTCGCCGCCGCTGGAGACCCTCGCTCGGGCCCTGGACGTCCTCGCCGAGATCGCGGCCGGATCGCCCGAGGACGTCCCCGTCGACTGACGGCGGGCAGCGGGGTCAGCTGCCCGCGCGTTCGACGACCGCGGACCATTCCGTCAGGAGGGCCTGGGCGGTGTCCGCGTCGGGGCCTTCGGCCCACAGGTGGGTGACGGCCTCCGCCGGGTCGGGGAGGACCAGGACCCAGCGGCCGTCGTCCTCGACCACGCGGACGCCGTCGGTGGTGTCGACCGTGCGGTCCCCGGCGGCCTCCACGACATGGCGCATCACGCCGCCCTTGGCCGCCCACGCCGTGGGGACGGAGCGGCGGTACAGGTGCGCGTCCGGGATGCGGCGGTCGATCCGCGACAGGGTCAGCCGTGTCCTGGCGACCAGGCCGACGAGGCGGACGAACGCCGCGATCCCGTCGACGGTGCCGCTGAACTCGGGCATCAGGAACCCGCCGCGCCCGTCGCCCGCGAAGATCACACCGGGTTTCTCGGCGGCCTTGGTGAGGTCGTCCTGCGAGGTGGACGTCCACTCGACGCGCACGCCGTGGAACCGGCACACCTGTTCGGCGACCCGCGTCGTCGTGACCGGCAGCGCGACGCGGCCGCCGCGCCGTTCGGCGGCGACCAGGTCCAGCATGACGAGCAGGGCCCGGTCGTCGTCGACCGGTTCGCCGTTGTCGTCCACCAGGGAGATCCGCTCCCCCACCGGGTCGAACCGGACGCCGAACGCGGCCCGCGACGACGACACCAGTTCGCCGAGCCGCTCCAGGTCGCGGGTCCGCTCGGCGAGCGTCTCGGTCGGGTTGGCCTCGTCCAGCCCGGCGTTGCGGGTCAGGACGTCCACGCCGACCGCGCCGAGCAGGTTCGGCAGCACCAGCGACGCGACGCCGCCCGCGCAGTCCAGGACGATCTTCAGCCCGGCCTCGCGGACCCCGCTGATGTCGACGCGGCGCAGCAGGTCGCGGGTGTAGGTCTCGACGACGCGCGGCGGGTAGGTCAGCTCGGCGATCTCGCCGGGGAACGCGCGGCGGTACTCCTGCCTGCCGAACACGCGCTCCAGCCTGCGCCGCGCCGCCTGCGACAGGTCGGCGCCGCCGGGGTCGAGGAAGATGATGTCGACGCCCTGCGGGTCGCCGAGCGTCGTCCGCAGGTAGATGCCGCCGACCGCCTCCTCCCGGCCCGTCTCGAACCGGGCGACGGTCAGCGGCGTCGCCTCCAGGTCGCGGACGTTGATCGCGGACGCGGTCAGCGCGCTGTTCACCGCGCGTTTCAGGGTGCGGGCGGCGCGGGAGACGTCCCGTCCGGTGACGACGGTCGAGCCCTTCTTCAACGTCGTCGCGTAGGCGCTGGCGAGCCGCACCGCGAGGTCGGGCGTGATCTCGACGTTGACCAGCCCGGACACGCCGCGCGGCCCGAACAGGCTGCGCTGTCCGCGCGACTCCCAGATCACGCTGGTGTTGACGACGGCGCCCGCCTCGATCGTCTTGAACGGGTAGACCTTCACGCCGTTGGACACGAACGCCTCGGCCTCGATCACGCACTCGTCGCCGATGACCGCGCCCTCCTCGACGCGGGCGCCGGTCATGACGTCGGTGTTCTTGCCGACCACGCAGCCGCGCAGGTTCACCGACGACGCGACAAACACGTTGTCGTGGACGGTCGCGCGGTGCAGGAACGCGCCCTCCTTCACGACCACGTTGCTGCCGAGGACGGTGTACTCGCGCAACTCCACCCCGGCCTCGACCTTGGCGTAGTCGCCGATGTACAGCGGGCCCTTCAGCACGGCGTCGGCGTCGACCTCGGCGCCCTCGGCGACCCACACGCCGGGCGACACCTCGAACCCGTCCAGCTCGACACCGACCTGCCCGGACAGCAGGTCGGCCTGTGCCTTGAAGTAGCTCTCATGGGTGCCGACGTCCTCCCAGTAGCCGTCGGTGACGTACCCGAAGAGGGGGGCGCCCGCGTCCAGCAGCGCCGGGAACACGTCGTGGGACCAGTCGACCGGCTCACCCGCCGCGACGTGGTCCAGGACCTCGGGCTCCATCACGTAGATGCCGGTGTTGACGGTGTCGGAGAACACCTGCCCCCACGTGGGCTTCTCCAGGAACCGTTGGACGCGGCCGTCGTCGTCCACGATGATGATCCCGAACTCCAGGGGGTTCGGGACGCGCTTCAGCCCGATCGTGACGAGCGCGCCGTTGCGCTCGTGGAACCGCACCATGTCGGTCAGGTCGATGTCGGTGAGCGCGTCCCCGGAGATCACCAGGAACCGGTCGTCGCGCAGCGCCTCCTCGGCGTTCTTGACGCTGCCCGCCGTGCCGAGCGGGACCTCCTCCGTCGCGTAGCTCAGCGACATGCCGAGGTCCTCGCCGTCGCCGAAGTAGTTGCGGATCAGCGCGGCCAGGAACTGGACGGTGACGACGGTCTCCCCGAACCCGTGCCGTTTCAGCAGCCGCAGCACATGCTCCATGATCGGCCGGTTGACGAGGGGAAGCAGCGGCTTCGGCTGGTTGGCGGTCATCGGACGCAGCCGCGTCCCCTCGCCGCCCGCCATCACGACGGCCTTCATCGGGGGGTCTCCGCTCCCTCCTGTTCGCCGGACGGACCGGACGGCCCGGACTCGGGCGGCTCACCGGGCGGCTCACCGGGCGGGCCGGACCCGTCGCGGGCGGCCACCGCCAGTTGCCGGGTCTGGATCCAGTACAGGGCGGCCGCGCTCCAGTACAGTCCCGCGCCCCAGATCGCGAACGACCAGCCGATCACCTTCGCGGTGGTCGCCGCGGCCCCGTCATGGTCGCCCAGCAACAGCAACGGGAAGGCGTACAGCAGGCACATGGTGCCCGCCTTCCCGATGAAATGGACGGGCAGCGTCCCGCTGTACCCGAGCCGCCGGACGATCGGCGCGATCGGCAGGATCGCGACCTCGCGGGCGACGAGCAGCACCACCAGCCACAGCGGGATGATGTCGCGGATCGTGAGCCCGATCAGCGTCGCCAGGATGTAGAGCCGGTCGGCGGCCGGATCGAGCAGCGCGCCGATCTTGCTGGTCTGGTTGAGGACCCGCGCCAGCTTGCCGTCCGCCCAGTCCGACAGCCCCGCCAGGACCAGCAGGGCGAGGGCCCACCAGTCCGCCTCGATCAGGACGAGCCACAGGAACAGCGGGACGCCCACCAGCCGGGCAAGGCTCAGGCTGTTCGGCACCGTGAGGATCCGGTCCTGCGGGGCTTCCTGCTGTGTGCTCACCGACGCACTCGCCTCCCTGCTCCCCCTTGATCCTGACCCTATCGGTAAGGATTGTGAAAGCCCCGGCTGGCGTCGGCGGATCGACGCTTCCCGTGGAGACGGCTGGTTCGCCCTATAGTTCTGCAATCTCGATCACGGAGGGCTGCCCGTGTCCGTCGCCTCGCCGGAGCTCCGGATCACGCTCGGAAGACGGGCCTACCGGTGGCCGTTCCGCGCCTGTCTCGCCGCGCTCGCGCTCGGCGTGCTCGGCCTGCTGTCGGACGTCGCTGTGTACGGCGGCGTGCTCGTCGCCCTGGCCGCGGCGGCGTGGGCGTTCGTGATCCACCGGACGCGGCTCGTCGTGACGATCGGGCGGAAGGGCCTGGTCCTGCGCCGTGGCGCGCGAGAGGTGTCCGTCCCGGCGGGTTCCGTGTGCGCGATGGGGATCGTGTGGCCCGTCACCGATCCGGTCTGGACGGTCTGGTTCGACGCCGAAGCGGCCGCGTGCGTCGGCGCGGTCGTGGACATCGACGACGACGCCGCCCCGTTGCTGCGTGACCGATCTCTCCCTCCGGGATGGCTTCCGGCAGCGCGGACGGCGGTCGCGGAACACCTCGGGGCGCCGTGGCGCGTCCTGGACGACGCGGGCAAGGAGGTCGAACCACCGCCGGGCAACCCGCTGGCCAGGGCCGACCACGTGCTGCTGGACGGCACGGGCCGCTTCCACGACCAGCGCGGCGGCGCCCTCCTCGCCGTCTCCTGCGGACGCCGGACCGTTGTGCTGCGCGACCGCCACGCGGGGCGGTTGCTCGTCGTCAAGCGGCCCGCCCTCGGCCGCCGCGTCACGCGCGTGTTCGGCGCGGACGGCGCACTCCTCGGCACGCTCAGGGGGCGGGACGAGCCGTCCTTCCACGCGCGCGGCGGAACGTTTCTCGGCGCCACCCGGCGGGTCGGCGACCGGCATGTCGTCACCGGCGTCGACGGACGCGAGTCCGCATCACTGCGGACGGCGACGGGCGAGGGCGACGCACGGCTGGAACGGTCGCCGTCCACCCCGGAACCGCTGCGCACGCTCACGCTGGCGCTGCCGTTGGTGGTGCGGTCCTGAGATCCCCGTACCCCATGGACGGCGGTTGCGGCAACCGGGGTGCGGCGGGTTAGCGTCGACGACGACAGATCGCGGGGGTCCGGCGAACCGGGCTGAGATAGCGGCTGGGACGGCCGCTGACCGCATGAACCTGACCGGGTAATGCCGGCGTAGGGAGAGATCGAGTCGTCATGACCGAACCTGTGGTTCCATCCGCCCGCAAGACGTACCTGCGGGGCTCGCGTCCCGACATCCGCGTCCCGATGCGCGAAGTGCGGCTGACGAGCGGTGACGCCGTCGTCCTGTACGACACGTCCGGGCCGTACACCGACCCCGTCCAGCAGCCCGACGTCCGCACCGGGCTGCCCCCGTTGCGGGAGCTGTGGATCGCCGAACGCTGCGACACCGAACCGTACGAGGGCCGCGCGGCGCGTCCCGAGGACGACGGGCGCCGCGCGGAGCGTCCCGGGGCGCCCGCTCTCGACGGCCTCCCGCGACGTCCGCGCCGGGCGAGCGGCGACGCCGTGACCCAGCGCGCGTACGCGCGGCGCGGGGAGATCACCCCGGAGATGGAGTTCGCGGCGCTGCGCGAGGGCGTCGCGCCGGAGTTCGTCCGGGACGAGCTGGCCGCCGGACGCGCGGTGCTGCCCGCGAACATCAACCATCCCGAGATCGAGCCGATGGTCATCGGCCGCGAGTTCCTGGTGAAGGTGAACGCGAACATCGGGAACTCGGCGGTGGCCTCGTCCATCGACGACGAGGTCGAGAAGATGACGTGGGCGACCCGCTGGGGCGCCGACACGATCATGGACCTGTCGACGGGCCGGGACATCCACACCACACGCGAGTGGATCCTGCGGAACTCGCCCGTCCCGGTCGGGACCGTCCCGCTGTACCAGGCGGTGGAGAAGGTCGGCGGCGACCCCGCCGAGCTGACCTTCGACGTCTTCCGCGACACGGTGATCGAGCAGGCCGAGCAGGGCGTGGATTACATGACCGTCCACGCCGGAGTCCTCCTCTCCTACGTGCCGCTGACGGCCCGGCGCAAGACGGGCATCGTCTCCCGAGGCGGCTCGATCATGGCCGCGTGGTGCCTGGCGCACCACCAGGAGAACTTCCTCTACACGCGCTTCCGCGAACTGTGCGAGATCTTCGCCGCCTACGACATCACCTGGTCGCTCGGGGACGGCCTGCGTCCCGGCTCCATCGCCGACGCCAACGACGAGGCGCAGTTCGCGGAGCTGCGCACCCAGGGCGAGCTGACGAAGATCGCCGCCGAGTTCGACAACCAGGTGATGAACGAGGGCCCGGGACACATCCCGATGCACAAGATCAAGGAGAACGTCGACCTCCAGCAGGAGTGGTGCGACGGCGCCCCGTTCTACACCCTCGGCCCGCTGACCACCGACATCGCGCCCGGCTACGACCACATCACCTCGGCGATCGGCGCCGCCATGATCGGCTGGTACGGCACCGCGATGCTCTGCTACGTCACGCCCAAGGAGCACCTCGGCCTCCCGGACCGCGACGACGTCAAGGCGGGCGTCATCGCCTACAAGATCGCCGCCCACGCCGCCGACCTGGCCAAGGGCCACCCGGGCGCCCAGGCATGGGACGACGCGCTCTCAGACGCCCGCTTCGACTTCCGCTGGGAAGACCAGTTCAACCTCTCCCTAGACCCGGACACGGCCCGCGCGTTCCACGACGCCACCCTCCCGGCGGCCCCCGCGAAGACCGCGCATTTCTGCTCCATGTGCGGCCCGCACTTCTGCTCCATGAAAATCACCCAGGACGTCCGCCGCTACGCCGACGAACACGGCCTGACCGACCAGGACGCCCTCACCGCAGGCATGCAAGAAAAGTCCAACGAATTCAAAGCCTCCGGCAACCGCGTCTACCTCCCCCTCTCCCCCGGCGCCTGACCAACCCCAGAGCGCCCCCGCCCAACCCCCAGCGGGGGCGCTCCAGGCACCGATCAGCCATCCCCCCGAACCCGGGCCTCCGACTCTCCCCAAGCCACAACGATGACCTCATCCCCCACCGCGAGCTTCCCCGGACGCACCACGGAGAACGTCACACCAAACGCCACTCCGCGCAGCGCCCAGATCGACATCAACATTCAGCACGTCCGCACCCGGAGCACAAAGGCTAAGACGCGCCCCATCCGCGCTGACCTCGGGCTGGACGACCGCAAGCCGCGGATCCCGGCGTTGGCTACGAAACACCCCGTCCTCACCAATCACCATAAAGGCACGGTCGTACGCCAATCCGGCCTCCCCCAACACCGCCTCAGTCAACGGAACACCCACACACCCTTTGACCGGATAGGTGTACAGCTCGGTGATGACTGCCATCGCACTCCTCCCGCGCCGAGCCACCACGCTATGGATCGCCGTCACCCAAGAGCCAGCCAAAAGGGCACTACCTGACACAGACTCGTCAGATTGCGCCCAGAACACCCACCGACCGCTCGTCCAGACTTAACGCTCCAGGTGTCAGTCCTCGCTCCTCCAGACGCGGGCGGGTGACCTGAGGGCTTCCACCCGCCCGCGCCCGAAGGAAGCACTCCAAGTTCTGGTCGCGCTCGGGGCGTTGTGCGCCATCGTGAAGGGCGGGACCGATCGGGGCATGCGGCAGGCCGCGACCGTGCTCGACATGGTCCCGGCCGTCTACCGGACGCAACTGACCACTGAGGTGGGGCGGGTGCTCTTGGACGCCGTCCCCGGTGACCAGCGGCAGCGTGCGGCTGTTCGTGACTTTCGTCGCGTGCTCATCGCCACGGCGCCCAGGCCTGTGCGGGCTGCGGGGGCCTGAGCGCCGGGCGGTGGCGGTCCGGGTGCTGGGCGGCGTTGTTTGGACGGCGTTCGGTCAGGGCCCGCGCGTCGTCGACCGCGCTCGATCATGCTGGGGGGGCGTCCCGGTAGTCGATGATCGGGTACACGCCGCTGGCCATGCCTTACCGATCACGCCAGAGGGGCGCGTTTTCCTGGGCGAAGGTCTCCAGGGGGCGTGCGGGGTGGCCGGTGACGCGTTCGACCGTGTCGGTCACGACCGCGCTTTCATCGTCGCGGACGAGCGTGAACAAGCCCTGCTGCCACTCCACCAAACGGTCGTCGACACCAGCCGCGCGCATGCCGTTGACGAACGCGTCGGGGTCCAGTGCGGTGTAGGTCAGTTTGCGGTCCGCCGCCTCGCCCAGGACTCGGAGGGCCTCCGCGTGGGACAGGGCACGGGGGCCGGTCAGGACGTACGCCTTTTCTGCGTGGCCCTCTTCGGTGAGTGCGGAAACGGCGACGTCCGCGATGTCTCGGGTGTCGATGAACGCCACCTCGGCGTCGGCGGCGGGGAGTTCCAATGTTCCGCCTTCGCGGAGGGATGGGGCGAAGATTTCGCCGAAATTCTGCTGGAACCAGTTCGGCCGCAGAATGGTCCATTCCTTGCCCGAGGAACGGACTTCGTCCTCCCATGCGGCCATCGGGATCGCGTCCGGCAACAGGTCAACGCCCAGGACCGACAGCAGCACCACCCGGCGCAGGTCGGGCGCGGCGGCGAGCAGGTCGCGGACGAGCCCGGCACCGTCGGGTACCGCGTACGGCGGAACGACGTAGAGTCCCTCAGACCCTTCGAGGGCGGGCGCCCAGGTTTCGCGGTCGACCCAGTCGAACCTGACGCCGTTCGCGTCAGGGTTGCGGCTCGCAGCGCGTGTTTCGACGCCGCGTGCCGTGAGTGCCTCGACCAGCGGCCTACCGGTCTTCCCGGTCGCTCCGATCACCAGAACGGTCATTTTCGTGCTCCTTTGTTCGATGACCGGCAATATGGTCACGACTGGCTCCAGCGGCCACGGCGCGTTTCATCAACGACGTCTTCGTCTGCTTGCGTCAGGGGCCACGGAAACTGTCCGGGAATTGCCGGGAACTCCTGCGGGTGTATATCGCTGGGGCCGCCGGAAAGATTCCCTCCTGCGGGAGCGGGTTTGCGAAATCGGGGTCGTGCTTCTACTCGTGGAGACGCGGGTGAGGGGCCGATTGGTTTCGGGGGCGGACGTGTTCACCGGCCCGTTGAGGTGCCTGACCAGGTGGTTTTCCGGGGGCGGAACGAAGATCGGCGGCGCGGGGGCGTGATCGGCGGGCTAGTATCAAGGGACCGTTCCAAAATCGCGGATCCCGTGGATCTCGCCGCAGGCCCGCTGCCCCGCCGGGAAGGACCGACGACACAGGTGACCAGCGACGACACGCAGACGGCCCAGGTCCGGGCGGTGCGCGCCGATGTGCGCCGCAACCGTGCCCGGCTGCTCGCCGCGGCCAGGGAGTTGTTCGAGCGCGACGGCGCGGGTGGGTCCCTGGAGGGGGTCGCCCGGCTGGCGGGCGTCGGCATCGGAACGCTCTACCGCCACTTCCCGACGCGCCAGGATCTTCTGGAGGCGCTGCTCGACGACGTCTACGCCGACCTGACGGTCCGGGCCCGGGAGCTTCTGGAGTCTCCAGCGCCCGGGGAGGCGTTCACGGAGTGGCTCCGGAGGTTCATCGCGGGGACCACGGCGTTTCCCGGGATGGCGGCCTCCGCCCTGGTGTCGCTGCGGGAGGGACGGCCCGATCCCGGCACGGCGTGCCGGACGGCGCGTGACGCGGGTGAGGCCCTGTTCGTCCGCGCGCAGAAGGCCGGGGACGTGCCCGGCGACGCCTCGTTCGCGGACGCCCTGCGGCTGGCGGGCGCGATCGCGGTGGTCACCGAGCATGAGCCGGAGGCGGCGGATCGGTTGCTGGCCCTTGCGACTGTTGGGCTGCTCGCGATTAGTGCCTCGTTCCCGGACGAATCCGAGTAGGCCGGTCAGTCCGTTTCGGGGGTCGGGAGGATGCGGCGGGGGCCGCGTGGGGTGCCGCCGGGGCGTTTGCGCCATTCGCGGGGGTAGCCGACCGATACCTCGATGTGGGGAACGTCACCAGTCCAGATCGTGCGTGGGATGTGCAGGTGCCCGTAGACGACTGAGACGGCGCCGAACCTGTCGTGCCAGTCGGCGGTACGTTCCGTCCCGCACCACTGGGCGAACTCCGGGTACCACATGATGCGGGTGGGCTCGCGGACGAGTGGCCAGTGGTTGATGAGCACCGTTCGGGTGCCCGGGGCAAGGGCGGCCAGTCGTTCCTCCGTGTAGGCGATGCGGGCGTCGCACCAGGCGTCGCGGGTGGGGTGCGGGTCGGGGTGCAGGTAGACCTCGTCGGTGCACACGATGCCCGCGTCCTGCGCGATCTTGAGGGCCTCCTCCTTGGTGGACGCCCCCTCCGGCCGGAACGTGTAGTCGTAGAGGAGGAACAGCGGGGCGATCGTCACCGGGCCGTCGGCGCCCTCCCACACGGGGTACGGGTCTTCGGGAGTCAGGACGTCGAGCCCTCGGCACATGTCGACGAGGGCGCGGTAGCGCTCTTCGCCGCGTAGCTGGACGGGGTCGGTCTTGACGGTCCAGAGTTCGTGGTTGCCCGGCGTCCAGATCACGGTGGCGTAGCGTTCGCGCAGGGTGCGGAGGGTCCATTCGACGTCCGCGAGTTGTTCGGCGACGTCACCGGCGACGATCAGCCAGTCGTCGCCGGACGTGGGCCGCAGCTGTTCGACGAACGCGCGGTTCTCGGGAAAGCCGACGTGCAGGTCGCTGATCGCGTGGACATCGGTCATCCGAAAATCGTAGGCCAGCGAAGTCAGTCCTCGTCGGCGGGCATGGTGAAGAGGCGGATGTGGACGGGGCGCGCGCCGGGCGGCGCGTCCTCCCGGCGGTGGGCGTGCTCGTGCAGGAGCTCGATGTAGGCCTCGTAGAACGCGGCGAGGCCCTCCTCGGTCATGTGGGCGAAGCCGCGTGACAGCATCGCCCAGGCCCGGTCGCGCGCGTATTCGGTGGGGAGCCTGCGGAACAGCTCCAGGTCTTCGGCGTGCGCGACGCGGATCAGCTCGTCCAGGACGGGCCGGTCCTCGGGCGCCACGGTGTCGGGGGCCGGCAGCCGCAGGTCGCGGGGGGTGTCGGCGGGACGCCACCAGCGTTCTCGGCCCGTGGAGCGCTCGGGGATCTCCTCGATGAAGCCGTACTTCTCCAGCTGCCGGAGGTGGTAGCTGGTCGTGCCGGTGTTGGCGCCGAGCACGTCGCCGATCGTGGTGGACGTCGCCGGGCCGTACGCGCGCAGCCGGTGCAGGATCCGGCGGCGCAGGGGATGGCTCAGCGCCTTGATCCGTCCCGGGTCGTCCAGGATCACGGGCTCCGTCTCGTCCTCCATGGGGAGCAGTCTAGTACTACAGAGCTATCTTTGCAGAGAACTCTTTGCAGAGCTTTCTCTGCAAACTACGGTGCTCCGCATGAAGAGAGTCATCACGGTCGCGCTGGCCCTTGTGGTCAGCGTCCTGTTCAGTGTCACGGCGCCGCCGCTCGCCAGGGCTTCGGAGCGTGGTCCCGGGCCGGTTCCGGCGCCGCCCGGTCTGACCTCCGCCGAGGTGAGCTTCCAGGGGTTCGGCGGGCTCACCCTGCACGGTTCGGTCCTGGCGCCCGCGAAGGCGCGGGGGCCGGTGCCGGGGGTCGTGCTCGTCACCGGGTCGGGGGCGGGGGTGCCGCGCGAGCACCTGCGCACCGAGGCCGTGGAGTTCGCACGGCGCGGGCTCGCGGTCCTGATCTACGACAAGCGGTCCAAGGGCTACTCGAACCTGCGGCGTTCCTACTCCGAGTTGGCGGACGACGCGCTCGGGGCCGTGGGCGCGCTGCGGGCCCGTCCGGGCGTCGATCCCGCGAAGGTCGGGTTGTGGGGCCTGAGCGAAGGTGGCTGGGTCGCGCCGTTGGCGGCGTCGCGGTCGGCGAACGTGGCGTTCGTGATCGTGGTCGGCGGGAACGCGATGCCGCCGATCCGGCAGCAGGTCTGGAACGAGACGTCGGGGCTGCGCCGGGCGGGGGTGTCTGGGTCGCTGGTCGACCGGGCCAAGCCGGGGCTGGCGCGGCTCGGCGCGGACGCGGGCCTGTTCGCGGAGGCGTTCTTCGACGCACAGGGCGTCCTGGAACGGGTGCGGCAGCCGCTGCTCGGCGTCTGGGGCGGGCGCGACCTCCAGACCCCGCCGGAGGACAATCCGCGCCTGTTCGCGCAGGCGTTGCGGCGGGGCGGCAACGCCCATTACACGTTCCGTTTCTTTCCCGGCGCCGACCATGCCGCGCATATGACCGCTGACGGCGGCGAGACGCGGGGCGAGGCGCTGGCGCCGGGGTACGCCGATTTCGTCGTCTCCTGGGTCCGGGACGCGACGGGCGGCAGGTTGCCTGCCGCCCCCGCCGCCTTCACCAGCCCCATCGGGGCGGACCAGGACTATCCGAGCAAGGAGGTCTCGCCGTCGCCGTGGTGGGCGTCGGGCTGGATGCAGCTCGCGGCGTTCGTGCTGTTCGTCGTGGCGTTCACCGGGTATCCGCTGACGGCCCTGGTGCGGCGGCTTCGCGGGCGGTCGGTGCGGCCCGTGAGCCGTTGGGCCCGGCTGGCTTCTGGGGCGGGGATCACTGCGGTGCTTGGGCTCTTCGTCTACATGCTCTACCTGATGGCCGCCGGACGGTGGCCGGACCCGGGGCCTGTGCTGGGCGGCAGGCCGCTGCCGTGGCTGGTGCTTCAGGCGCTCGCCGTGGCGACCGTGGCCGCCACCGTCGCGACGGGCGTCGCGGCCCGGACGGCATGGCGCTCGCCCGCCGCGACGGTCGCGACGGGCGAGCGGGTTCGGATCGGATTGCTGGTCGTGGCGGGCGTGGTGTTCGTGCCCTGGGCGCTGTACTGGGGGCTCCTCGTTCCATGAGCCCGTACCGGTCAGCTTTCCTTGCCCCAGAGGTAGACGCCGATGCTCATGGCGAGGACGCTCCCCCAGCTGAAGACGGCGCGGACGTTGTTCCAGGCCGTCCAGCGTCCGGAGTAGTCCGACCAGACCTTCGCCGCCTCGGAGGTGGCCTTCGGGATCGTCACCGCGTCCAGGTCGTCGTTCATCGGGATGTTCACCGCGAAGCTCGGGACGAGCGCGCCCACGAAGTACAGGGCGGCGGCGACGAAGAACAGGATCGCGGCGGACTTGTGGCCCAGGGTCAGCAGGAACACCCCGGCCGCGACCGCGACCACCGGGACCAGCATGAACATCCCCACGAACAGCGGGTTCTGGATCTTCTGGTTGATGGTCTGCATCGCGTCGATCGCCGACCCGGGCCGGGCCGAGTTCAGGCCCGGCATCACGCCGGTGGAGAAGGCGAAGAACGCCCCGGCCATACCGGCCGCCAT
Source organism: Actinomadura meridiana (assembly GCF_039537545.1). Taxonomy (NCBI): domain Bacteria; kingdom Bacillati; phylum Actinomycetota; class Actinomycetes; order Streptosporangiales; family Thermomonosporaceae; genus Actinomadura; species Actinomadura meridiana. The sequence continues at coordinate 292,115 of NZ_BAABAS010000004.1, read as the reverse complement.
GATGATGGACAGAACCGCGGAGATGCCTGCGAGTGAGGTTTTCATTGCGTTCTCCTTGTTGAGCTCGATGGGTGTCAGCTGGTCCAGATGCCGGTGGCGGCGGCCTGCCGGGCGTAGTCGGCGAAGTCCCTCGGCTCGCGGCCGAGCGCCCGGCGAACCCCGTCGGCGGGACGGGCGTTGCGGCCGTCCAGAACGGTTCCGAACAGGTAGGACAGGAATCCGATGAGGTCGTCGGGGAGGCCGTGCTCCTTGAGGGCGGCGGCGTAGTCGTCCACGGCGACGGGGACGAACGCGATCGTGCGTCCGGCGGCCTGGCCGATCTCGGCGACGGCCTCCGCGAAGGTGAGCGCGCGGGGGCCGGTCACCTCGTAGACCTCGCCGGTGTGGCCGTCGCCGGTGAGCGCCGCGACGGCCACGTCGGCGATGTCGTCGGCGTCCACGAACGGCTCCGGCACGTCGCCCGCCGGGAGGACGACCTCGCCCTCGAGGACGGGGGCGAGCAGGTAGTCCTCGCTGAAGTTCTGCGCGAACCAGCTGGCCCGCACGACCGTCCATTCCAGTCCGGACGCCTGCACGATCTCCTCACAGTGCCGCGCCTCGTCCTCGCCGCGTCCCGACAGCAGGACCACGCGCCGGACCCCGGCCTCGGCCGCCTTCGCCGTGAACGCCTCGATCGCCTCCGGGGCGCCGGGCGCGGCCAGGTCCGGGTAGTAGGACAGGTAGACCTTCTCGACGTCCCGCAGGACGGGCGCCCAGGTGGTCTGGTCCGTCCAGTCGAAGGCGGGGGACGCCGACCGCGATCCCATCCGGACGGGGACGTCCAGGGCCTCCAGCCGCTCGACGACGCGGTGGCCGGTCTTGCCGGTCCCGCCGAGGACGAGGGTGAGGCCGTTCTCGCTGGTGTGCCGCGTGGTGTTCGTCATGCCCTCAAGTCAACAGACCGCCGAACCCGACCACCATCGTTGAGAGACTCGCCCGCATACGCGAGCGTCTACGCTGGTCGCATGGACGCGCTCACCGATCTTCTCGACGGACCGCGGGCGCGGGGGGCGTTCATGCTCCGCGCGGCGCTCAGCCCGCCGTGGTCCGTCCGGATCCAGGACGAGGCACCGCTGACGCTGCTGTCCATGGTGCGCGACGACGCCTGGCTGGTGTCCGACGACGCCGAGCCGAGGCGCGTCTCCCCCGGCGACATGGTGATCTTCCGGGGGCCCGACCCGTACACGGTCGCCGACGACCCGGCGACCGCGCCGCAGATCGTCATCCGTCCCGGGCAGCTCTGCACCACCCCGGACGGGACGAGCCTGTCCGAGGCGATGGACCTCGGCGTCCGCGCCTGGGGCAACGACCCGCACGGGTCGACCGTGATGCTGATCGGCACCTACCAGATGCGCGGCGCGGTGACGCGGCGGCTGTTGTCGGCGCTGCCGCCGATCGCGGTCGTGGGCGGCGACACCTGGAAGTCGCCGCTAGTCGACGTGCTCGGCGAGGAGATCGGCAGGGACGAGCCCGGCCAGGACGTCGTCCTCGACCGGCTGCTCGACCTGCTGCTGATCGCGACGCTGCGCGCCTGGTTCTCCCGTCCGGACGCCGAGGCGCCCGGCTGGTACCGGGCGCACGACGACGCCGTCGTCGGCCCGGCACTGCGGCTCCTGCACGACGACCTGTCCCACCCGTGGACGGTCGCCGACCTGGCGGCCGAGGTCGGGGCGTCCCGCGCGGCGCTCGCGCAGCGGTTCACGAAGCTGATCGGCGAGCCGCCCATGGCGTACCTGACGGGCGCGCGCCTCGCGCAGGCCGCCGACCTGCTGCGGGAGAGCGACGCGACGCTGGAGTCGGTGGCGCGGCAGGTCGGTTACGGCACGGCGTTCGCGCTCAGCACCGCGTTCAAACGGGAGCGCGGCGTCAGCCCGCAGGAGTACCGCTCCGGCCTCGCCGCCGTCTGAGCGTCCTCAGCGCTGCTTGCGCAGGGTGGGTTCGGCGCGGACGGGCGAGTCGTCGGCCGCGTCCGGGATGAACGGGACCACGAAGGCGTAGTCGGTCAGCACCGACTCCGGCACCTCGCCGGACTCGCCGAACGCGGCGATCTCGCCCCAGCACGGCGAGCCGAGCGACCCGCTGCGATGCCGCACCGACAGCCCGGCGCACAGGTTGGCGAACTTGAGCCGCTCGTCGAGCGGGAGGCCCGCGAGCGTGGCGAACACGAAACCGGCGGCGAACACGTCGCCCGCGCCGGTCGGGTCGAGCGCCTCCACGGGCAGCGCCCTGACCTCGGCCCGCTCCCCCGTCCGGCGGTCGACGGCGATGGCGCCGTCGCCGCCGCGCTTCACCACGACCACCGGGACCCGCTCGGACAGGGCGTCCGCCGCGCTCGCGGCGGTGCTCGTGCGCGTGTACGCCATCGCCTCGGCGGCGTTCGGCAGGAACACGTCGACGTGCTCCAGCCGGTCGAGGACCTCTGCGGGCCAGGCGCCGGTCTGGTCCCAGCCGAGGTCGCCGAACACGAGCGTCCCGCGCCTGCGCATCGGCTCGGCCCACTGCGGGACGGGCCGGTCGACGTCGATGAAGCACGCCCGCGCGGACGGCGGCGGCGGCACCGACGCGCCCTCGCCGGGGGCGCCCTCCCCCGGGACCGGACGCTCGTAGGTCACCATGCTGCGGTCGGAGTCGTAGGCCAGCGACACCGTCACCGGCGTGGACCAGCCCGGCACCCGCCGGGACAGCCCGAGGTCGACGCCCTCCTGCTCGGCGAGCGTCCGCCACAGGTAGGCGCCGAACAGGTCGTCGCCGAACTCGGCGGCCATCCCCACCCGCAGGCCGAGCCTGCTCATCGCGACGGCGATGTTGGCGACGCCGCCGGGCGCCGAGCCGAGCCCGTCGGTGACGATCTCGGTGCCCGGCGGCGGCAGCCCCGGCAGCCCGGTGAAGATCATGTCCATGAACACCCGGCCGGACAGGAAGACGTCCAGCCCCACCGCCGGGCCGGGTCCGGCGCGGCGCAGCCGGTCCCCCGCCGGCTCCCGTTCCGCGCAGGGATCGGCGAGGGACGGTTCAGGCGGCAACCCCGGCACGGTGGTCTGCTGAGTCACGAAGCTCCCCCCTTCTGGGGGGCGACCCCCAGACCCCCGGGTGGGGCCGACGATCCTTGCTCCGCTGCGATCACATCGGCTCCCCGAGCGTGTCTCTTGGCACGTTCCCACGGAACCTAGCCGACACCAGAGACAAACTGCCCGGGCGGGACGCCGAATATCGTCCACCTTCGCCGAGCCCCGGCGGAAATTCATGTCCGGTTCACCTGCCGCGACCCACCGCGACCACCCGGTCAAAGTGGTATTGACCAATTGTCACACCGGGACATACGGTGTTTCACGACAGGAACAGCATCGTAGGAGGCGAGCAGCGTGACATCCGTCGGTGAGTCCCGCCCAGGGAGCACGAAACGGCAGTCGGTGCGCCGCGAGCTGCTCGCGATGCTGGACGGCCTGGACGTCGGGGACGCCCTGCCGTCCGAGCGCCGGCTGGCCGAGGACCTCGGCGTGTCGCGGCCCACGCTGCGGCAGGCCATCGACGGTCTCGTCGCCGAGGGCCTGCTCGACCGGCGGCACGGGAGCGGCACCTACGTGGCCGAACCCCGTATCGCCGTCTCGCTGACCATGATCTCGTTCACCGAGGACATGATCAGGCGCGGCATGCGGCCGGGCGGCCGGGTCCTGTCGTTCCGCACGGAAGCCGCGGGGGCGCGGATCGGCAGGCGGCTGGCACTGTCACCCATCGAAGAGGTATTTACCATTCGGCGGCTGCGGCTCGCCGACGACACCACCATGGCCATCGAGACGCTCTACCTCCCCCGGGCGCTGCTGCCCGGCCTGCGCCGGCAGGACCTGGAGGGAGGCTCGTTCTACGACCTGCTGCGCGGCAACGGCGTGGAGATCGCCTCGGGCACCGAGACGATCGAACCGACCGTCACCACCGCGGCCGAGGCCGCCGAACTCGACGTCCCGGTGCACATGCCCGCGTTCCTGTTCCAACGGATCACCAGGGACCGCGACGGACGGCCCCTCGAATACGTCAGGTCCCTCTACCGCGGCGACCGGTACCGCCTGGAGCTCGACCTGCGACCACCGCGCTGACGGGGCGACAGCGCATCACCCCACCCCGGAAGTGAGGCCACTCACCCATGGACGTCATCAAGGACATCCTCACGTTCCTGGCCGACAACGTGTTCGGCCAGGTCCCCATCCTCATCGGGCTCATCACCCTCGTCGGCCTGATCCTGCAACGCAAAAGGTTCGAGGACGTGTTCGCGGGCGCGCTGCGCGCGACGATCGGCGTCGTCATCCTGTTCATCGGCGTGGAGGTGTTCACCGGCGGGCTGACCAGTTTCCAGACCGTCCTCGCGAGCGCGATGGACACGACGCCGCCGAAGGCCGACCGGACGCTCGCCGACTTCCTCAACGACCAGGGCGGGACGATCGCGCTGGTCATCACCGTCGCGTTCCTCGTCCACGTGCTGGTCGTGCGGCTGTTCCCGGCGGCCCGCTACCTGTATCTGACCGGGCATCTGATGTTCTGGGTCAGCACGGTCACGGTCGCGTCGCTGGTGACGATCGCGCCGGGCGCCGACCAGCTCACGCTGGTGCTGTGCGGGGCCGGGTTCGTCGCCGCGTACTGGACCGTCCAGCCGCTGTGGATGCGGCCGCTGATGCGCCGCGTCATGCCGGACGACCGCTTCGGCTACGCGCACACCAGCTCGCTGACCTGCCTGATCACCGGGTACGCGGCGCGTCCGCTGGGCAGCAGGGAGAAGCACGACACCGAGAAGCTGAAGCTGCCGCGCCAGCTGTCGTTCTTCAAGGACGTCAACGTCAGCACCGCGCTGATCATCTCCGTGATCATGCTGGTGGGGGTCGCGCTGGCCGACGACGGCGTGGTGTCCAAGGCCGCGGCCGACATGGACCCGAAGCTGTCCACGTGGGTGTGGGCGCTTCTGGTCGGGCTGCGGTTCGCGGGCGGCATCGCGATCCTGCTGTTCGGGGTGCGGATGTTCCTCGGCGAGATCGTCCCGGCGTTCAAGGGGTTCAGCGACCGGGTCATCCCCGGCACCCGTCCCGCACTGGACGCGCCGACCGTCTTCCCCGTCGCGCCGACCGCCGTCATGGTGGGATTCGTGGCGTCCACCGGCGTGTTCCTGATCTGCCTCGGCGTGTTCGCGGGGGCGGGCTGGTTCACCCTCGCCCCGCCCATGATCATGCTGTTCTTCGTCGGCGGCGCGGCCGGGCTGTTCGGCAACGTGGTGGCGGGCTGGCGCGGCGCCGCCCTCGGCGGCGTGATCACCGGCCTGGTGCTGGCGATCGGGCAGGCCGTCACCTGGGACCTGTTCGACCGGACCGCGCCCGAACTCGCCACGCTTGCCGACCCGGACTGGTACGCGATCGCGTGGCTGCTGAAGGCGACCGACCCGATCGTCGGCGTCCACTCGGTCTGGGCGGTGCCCGCCGTCGCGCTCGCCGCGATGGTCGCGACACTGCTGCTCCTCGGCCGCGCCGAGAAGCGCCGGGGCGTGGCGGACGACGTCGCGGAGGGCAGGACCCCCGCGAAGGCATGACGTTTATCACTGGAGAGGGAGCGACATGGCACTCGACCGGCAACTGGAGGTCCTCGCCGTCTGCGGCGTCGGGATGGGCACCAGCCTGATGCTCAAGATGACCGCCGACGACGCGCTGCGCGACCTCGGCGTGGACGCCCGGGTGGAGAACACCGACATCTCCAGCGCGCGCGGGATGACGCCCGACGTGGTGATCGGCCAGGGCATGCACACCAGCGAGATCGCCGACCTCGCGCCCGTCGTCATCACGGTCAGCGACTTCCTCGACAAGGACGGCCTGGCGGCCCAGCTGAGGGAGCGGCTGACCGAGCAGGGATGGCTGTCATGAGCGTCGTCGCGGCCGCCGACGGGGTGACCGCCGAGAACTGGCGGGAGGCCGTCACAGCGGCGGCCGCCGCGCTGGTCGAGGCGGGCGCGGCCGGTCCCGGGTATCCGGACGCCTGCGTCCGGGTGGTCGAGGAGAACGGGCCCTACATCGTGCTGACCAAGGGGCTCGCGCTCGTCCACGCCCGTCCCGAGGAGGGCGGCCTCGCGGTCGGCGTCGCCGTGACCCGGCTGGCGACGCCCGTCGAGTTCGGGCACCCCGACAACGACCCGGTCGACCTGCTGCTCGCGTTCTGCACACCCGACCCCGACGCGCACGTCGGCACACTGTCCGCGCTGGCCCGGGCGCTGTCGGGGGGCCTGGCCGACCGGCTGCGCGCCTCGTCCGACCGGGAAGACCTCGCACGAACCCTGAAGGAGGCGGTCTCCAATGCCTGAAGCCGTGTCGGACGATCCGCGCGCCGTGGGCGCGTCGCCGGGGCCGTCCGACCTCCCCGGCCGTGTCCGCGCGCTGCTGGACGACCTGGACGCCGTCTCCGGCGAGGCGATCGGCCAGGCCGCCGGGCTGCTGCTGGACGCGGTGGAGGGCGGCGGGATCGTGCACGTCGCGGGCGCCGGACACTCGCTGGCGATGGTGCTGGAGACGTTCTACCGGGCGGGCGGGCTCGCCGCCGTCCGCCCGATCTGGGACCCCGCCGTGCTGCCGCTCGGCGACGCGATCCGCAGCACCCGCGCCGAGCGGACCGCCGGGTTGGGACGCGCCGTGGTCGAGGAGGCCGCACCCGCCCCGCCCGACGCGGCGGTCGTGTTCTCCACCAGCGGCCGCAACCCGTACCCGGTCGAGATCGCCGCCGAGTGCGCGGCGCGGGGCGTGCCCGTCGTCGCGGTGACCTCGGCGCGGGCGTCGCGGGCTGCCACGGCGCGGACCGCCACGACCCTCGCCGACCACGCCGCGATCGTGCTGGACACGCGCGTCCCGCGCGGCGACGTCCTGCACCCGGCGGCGGCCCCGCGCACCGCCGCCGTCTCGACGATCCTCGCCGCCTATGCCTGGTCGCGGGTCCTCGCCGAACTCGACGACCTGGCGGAGGCGCGCGGCGCGGACCTGCCCCGCTGGACGAGCGCGAACGTCCCCGGCGGCGACGAGGTCAACGCCGCGATGCTGGCGCGCTACCGGCACCGCGTCCCGGAGCTGACCGGGACGGGCCGCCCGGACCCGGCGCTGTGGCATGATGCCGGAATGACGACCAAACCGACCGGGGACGACCTGTACACCGTGTTCACGCGCGGGGATCTCGGCGGCGACCAGCGGCTCGACCTGATGGAGTTCACCCTCGTCCTGGAGGGTCTCGGCCTGTCCTGGACGCGCGCCGAGACGCAGGACAGGTTCGAGAAGGCCGACAGCAACCTCGACGGCTTCATCTCCTACGAGGAGTTCCGCGCCATCATGCAAGCCTGGGCCCAGCCGCACTCCTAGACACGGCGGCCCCGCAGTTCGCGGTACGCGCGGACGAGCGCGGCCGTCGACGGGTCCGGTGTTTCCCCGGGCGGCTCGTCCGAGGTCAGCGCGGGCGCGAGGTCCATGGCCATCACCTTGCCGAGCTCGACGCCCCACTGGTCGAAGGAGTCGATGCCCCAGATCGTCCCCTCGACGAACACGACGTGCTCGTAGAGGGCGACGAGCGAGCCGAGGGTCTTCGGGGTGAGCTTGCGCACCAGGATCGTGCTGGTCGGCCGGTTGCCCGGCATGACCTTGTGCGGGACGACGGCGGCGGGCGTCCCCTCGGCGGCGATCTCCTCGGCGGTCTTGCCGAACGCCAGCGCCGACGTCTGCGCGAGCAGGTTCGCGGTCAGCAGGTCGTGCATGGCCGTCCCGTCGACGGCGGGCTCCTCGAACGGCTCGGCGAAGCCGATGAAGTCGGCGGGGACGAGCCGCGTCCCCTGGTGCAGCAGCTGGTAGAAGGCGTGCTGCCCGTTGGTGCCCGGCTCGCCCCAGAAGATCTCGCCGGTCTGCGCGACGACGGGCGCGCCGTCGGCCCGCACCGACTTGCCGTTCGACTCCATCGTGAGCTGCTGGAGGTAGGCGGGGAAGCGGGCGAGGCGCTGGCTGTAGGGCAGGACGGCCCGGGTCTGCGCGCCGAAGAAGTCGGTGTACCAGACGCCGAGCAGCCCCATCAGGACGGGCATGTTCGCCTCGAACGGCGCGGCGCGGAAGTGCTCGTCGATCTCGCGGAACCCGGCGAGCATCTCCCGGAACGCCTCCCCGCCGATCGCGATCATCAGGGCGAGGCCGATGGCGCCGTCGAAGGAGTAGCGGCCGCCGACCCAGTCCCAGAAGCCGAACATGTTGGCGGTGTCGATGCCGAACTCGGCGACCCGCTCGGCGTTGGTCGACACGGCGACGAAGTGCCGGGAGACGGCCTTGTCGTCGCCGAGCCTCTCGACGAGCCAGCGCCGGGCGACCTTGGCGTTGGTGAGGGTCTCCAGCGTCCCGAACGTCTTGGACGCGACGACGAACAGCGTCCGCTCGGGGTCGAGGTCGGCGAGCTTCCCGACGATGTCGGCGGGGTCGATGTTGGAGACGAACCGGCAGGAGATCCCGGCGTCGGCGTAGTCGTGCAGGGCCTCGTAGGCCATGGCGGGGCCGAGGTCGGAGCCGCCGATGCCGATGTTGACGACCGTGGTGATCGACTTTCCGGTGAAGCCCGTCCACTCCCCCGCGCGGACGCGTCCGGCGAACTCGGCCATCCTGTCCAGGACGGCGTGCACGTCGGCGGAGACGTCCTGGCCGTCCACGGTGAGGGCCTCGCCGGGCGGGAGCCGCAGCGCCGTGTGCAGGACGGCGCGGTCCTCGCTGACGTTGATGTGCTCGCCGGAGAACATCGCCTCGATCCGGCCGCGCAGCCCCGCCCGCTCGGCGAGCGCGACGAGCAGCCGCAGCGTCTCGGCGGTGACGCGGTGCTTGGAGTAGTCCAGGCGGAGGTCCCCCGCGGTCACGGTCATGCGGCCGACGCGCCCCGGATCGTCGGCGAAGAGCTCGCGCAGGTGCCGCCCGGCGAGCACGGCCTGGTGCTCGGCCAGCGCGGACCACTCGGGCGACTCGGTGATGTCTGCCATTGCCTCTCTCATCTCCTCGTGGACCGGCCGGACACCACGTCCCCCGGGCGCCCGCCGCCGACCCACGGGCGATCATAGGGCCGGGGCGCGCCGCGCGGCGGCCGACCGGAGCGCCCGCCGAGGACCGCAACGGCCGGTATGACGTTTGTCACGTTTCGGCTGGTCGCATCCAGGCAGCATCCGGACATGACGCCCATCGCCACGACCAATCCCGCGACCGGCCGGGTCGAGAAGACCTTCGACGCGCTGACCGACGAGGAGGTCGACCGGCGCGTCGAACGGGCCGCGAACGCGTACCCGTCTTTCCGGATGACGCCCATCGCGCAGAGGGCGTCGTGGATGAACGGCGCCGCCGACATCCTCGACCGGGAGGCCGACGAGGTCGCCGCGATGATGACGACGGAGATGGGCAAGACGCTCAAGGCCGCCGTCGCGGAGACCCAGAAGTGCGCGAAGGCGTGCCGGTTCTACGCCGCGCACGCCGAGGAGTTCCTCTCCGACCGGCGGCCCGCCGACCCGGACGCCGTCGGGGCACGGGACGCCTACGTCCACTATCAGCCGATCGGTCCAGTGCTGGCCGTGATGCCGTGGAACTTTCCGCTCTGGCAGGTGATCAGGTTCGCGGCCCCGGCGCTGATGGCGGGCAACGTGGGGCTGCTGAAGCACGCGTCGAACGTCCCGCAGACGGCCCTGTACCTGGAGGACCTGTTCCGCCGCGCCGGGTTCCCCGAGGGCGCGTTCCAGACGCTGCTGATCGGCTCGGCCAAGGTCGAGCGGGTGCTGCGCGACCCCCGGGTGAAGGCCGCGACGCTCACCGGCAGCGAACCGGCCGGACGATCCGTCGCCGCGATCGCCGGGAGCGAGATCAAGACGACCGTGCTGGAGCTCGGCGGCAGTGACCCGTTCGTGGTGATGCCGTCCGCCGACATCGAGGCCGCCGCGCGCGTGGCCACCGACTCCCGGTGCCTCAACAACGGGCAGAGCTGCATCTCGGCGAAGCGGTTCATCGTCGACATCGGCTGCGCCGACGAGTTCGAGCGGCTGTTCGTGGCGAACATGGCGGCCAAGCGGGTCGGCGACCCGATGGACGACGCCACCGACATCGGCCCGCTCGTCAACGAGGACGGCCGCGCCGAGGTCGAGGCGCAGGTCGCCGACGCCGTCGCCAAGGGCGCGCGGGTGCTGTGCGGCGGCGAACGCCCGGACGGCCCCGGCTGGTACTACCCGCCGACCGTGCTCGCCGACGTGACCCCGGAGATGCGGATCTACCAGGAGGAGGTCTTCGGGCCGGTCGCGGCGCTCTACCGGGTGCGCGGGGTGTCGAAGGCCGTGGAGATCGCGAACGCGACGGGCTTCGGGCTCGGCTCCAACGCCTGGACGCGCGACGACATCGAGCAGCAGCGGTTCGTCCGCGAACTGGACGCCGGACAGGTGTTCATCAACGGCATGGTGACCTCGTTCCCCGAGCTGCCGTTCGGCGGGACGAAGCGCTCCGGCTACGGCCGGGAGCTGTCGGCGGAGGGCATGCACGCCTTCTGCAACGCCAAGACCGTCTGGGTCGGCTGACGTAAGGCCAAGTTCTGCTTAACGGTCTCGCCAGGAGATCGCATGCTCGCCGTCTCGACGCCCGAGTCTCGACGTTTCACGCTTTCACCATCCCTCCCACGAGTGAACGCATGGGGCGCCGATGACACGATCGACATCCCGGGGCCACGGCCGCCGGTTCCGTCTCCTCACCGCGACCGGCGCCGGGTTGCTGCTGGTCCCGCTCGCCGCGTCCTGCGGCTCGGGCGGCTCCTCCGGCGGCTCGGGCGCCATCAGGATCGGCGTTCCGGCGCCGCTGAGCGGTGACTCCGCCTCCGCCGGGCAGGACATCCTGGCCGCCGCCAAGGTCGCCGCCGCAGAGATCAACAAGGCGGGCGGCGTGGACGGCCGGGACGTCGAGATCGTCGAGGCCGACGACCAGTGCAGCGCCCAGCAGGGCGCGCAGGCCGCGCAGAAGCTCCTCAACAGCAAGGTCGTGGCCGTCGCCGGGGGCTACTGCTCGGGCGCCGCGGTGCCCGCGATCCCGATCTACGGGCGGCGGAACGTGCCGTTCGTGCTGGACGCGTCCACCAACCCGTCCCTCACCGACACCGGGAAGGGCAAGGTCTTCCGCACCTGCGGACGTGACGACAACCAGGGCCTCGTCGCCGCCAAGTTCATGACGGGCCCGCTCGGCGCCAAGCGGATCGCGCTGCTGCACGACAACACGACGTACGCCAAGGGCCTCGCGGACGCGGCGGCCGCCTCGGTGAAGCAGGCGGGCGGCCAGGTCGTCTACCAGGACGCGCTGCAACCCGGCCAGTCCGACTACAGCCCCGTCCTCACCAAGGTGGCCTCGGCGAAACCGGACGTCCTCTACTTCACCGGGTATTTCGCCGAGGCCGGTCTGCTCATGAAACAGCGCGCGCGGCTCGGGCTGAAGTTCACGCTGATGGGCGGGGACGCGACGACCGACTCAACCGCGTTGAAGACCGCGGGCGCGGCCGCCGACGGCTACTACGCCACCACCGCGCCGCTCGCCAAGGACCTGCCCGCCGCCGCCGGGTTCGTGTCCGCGTACAAGGCCGCGAACAACGCCGATCCGGGCCCGTTCTCGGTGTACGAATACGACGCGGTGAAGCTCGTCGCGAAGGCCGTCGACGTCGCCGGATCGACCAACGGCAAGGACATCACCGAGGCCCTCCACAAGATAAAGAACTTCCCCGGCATCACCGGGCCCATCACCTTCGACGGCAAGGGCGACCGGACCGACCCGCTGTACATCACCGTCCTGGTGCAGCACGGCGCGTACACCGCCTACAAGAAACTCGACCCGTCCGGCGCCTGGGTGAACGCCAAGGCGTCATGAGCGAGTTCGTCCAGTATCTCGTCAACGGGCTGACGATCGGGGCGTTCCTCGCGCTGATCGCGCTGGGCTACTCGATGATCTACGGGGTGGTCCGGCTGATCAACTTCGCGCACGGGGACGTGTTCATGATCGGCGCGTTCGCCGGGTTCGGGACGCTGACCACGCTCGGCGCGACCGGCGGGATGGCGCTGCCCGCGATCCTCGCAGCCGTCGCCGTCGGCGCGCTGGCCACCGGTGTCGTCGGCACCGGGATCGCCAGGGCCGCCTACGTGCCCCTGCTCGCCTCGCCGCGGCTGGCGCTGCTGATCGCCGCGATCGGGGTGTCGCTGGCGTTGGAGGAGGGCGTGAAAGTGCTGACGGACGCCCGGTTCAAGTCGTATCCGAACACCCTGGACGGCGGGCATATCTTCAGCGGTTCCGTGCGCGTCACCTGGGGCCAGTTCACGCTGGTCGTGCTGTCGGTGGCGCTGATGGCCGGGCTGTGGCTGTTCGTGACGCGCACCATGACGGGAACGGCGATGCGCGCCCTCGCGATGGACCGTGACGCCGCCCGGCTCCAGGGCATCAACGTCGAGCGGCTCATCCTCACGACGTTCTTCATCGGCTCGATGCTGGCGGGGGCGGCGGGCGTGATGTACGGGCTGTACTACGTGCAGATCAGCTTCGGCATGGGGTTCCTAATCGGGCTGCGCGCGTTCACGGCGGCGGTGCTCGGCGGCATCGGGAACCTGCCGGGGACGATGGTCGCGGGCGTCGCGATCGGGCTCGTCCAGTCGTTCTCCGCCGGGTACGTCTCGTCCCGCTGGACGGACGTCATCATCTTCGGGCTGCTCATCGGCGTGCTGGCGCTGAGACCCACCGGCCTGTTCGGCGAACGTGTCGTGGAGCGCGTATGAGGGCGCGGACGGCGAATCTCGGACGCTGGGAGTCACCCGTCCGGTACGGGGGCTGGCCGCTGCTGGTCGTGGTCGCGCTCGTCGCCGGGCAGGTCATGGACGACTACGGCCTCACCGTCGGCGCCACGATCCTGATCTACGCCATCCTCGGCCTCGGCATCAACATCGTCGTCGGGTACGCGGGCCTGCTGGACCTCGGGTTCGCCGCGTTCTTCGCGATCGGCGCGTACACGTCGGGGCTGCTGATGGTGAAGCTGGAGTGGAACTTCTGGCTCACGCTGCCCGTCGCGGTGGCCGCCGCCGGGGTCGCCGGGGTCGTGATCGGGTATCCGACGCTGCGGCTGCGCAGCGACTACCTCGCGATCGTCACGCTCGGCTTCGGCGAGATCATCCGGATCACCGTGATCAATCTGGACGTCACCGGCGGGCCGAACGGCCTCACCGGCATCCCGCCGGTGACGCTCGGCGGCCGCGAGATCGTCATGCCGAAGGACTTCTACCATCTGGCGCTGGCGTTCTTCGTCGTCGTGCTGGCGGCGACGGCGCTGCTCGCCCGGTCGCGGCTCGCGTACGCGTGGCGGGCCATCCGGTCCGACGACACCGCCGCCGAGGCGGTCGGGGTGCCCGCGCGGCGGGTGAAGCTGCTCGCCTACGTCCTCGGCGCGATGGCGGGCGCGGTCGCCGGGCCGCTGAACGCCGCGCAGCTCGGGACCGTCGACCCGTCCAGCTTCACGTTCCTGACCTCGCTGATGATCCTGCTCGTGGTGATCATCGGGGGGATGGGCAGCCGTCCCGGCGTCATGATCGGCGCGGTGGTGATCATCGCGTTGCCGGAGGTGCTGCGCAGCGTCCAGGAGTATCGGGGGCTGTTCTTCGCGCTGCTGCTCATCCTGATCGTCCTGCTACGCCCACAGGGGGTGTGGCCCTACCGGCCACGGCGGCTCCGGCTGCCGCCGGAGGCGGGCCCCGCGCCGCAACTCCCGGCCGCGACGGGGACGCTCCTGGACGTCGGCGGCCTGTCGCGGAGCTTCGGTGGCGTCACCGCCGTGGAGGGGCTCGCGCTTCGCGCGGACGCCGGGCAGGTGGTCAGCGTGATCGGGCCGAACGGCGCGGGCAAGACCACGGCGTTCAACTGCATCACCGGCATGATCCCGCCGTCCGCCGGGACCATCATGCTCGGCGGACGGAACGTCCGCGGCAAGGCCCCACACCGGGTCGCCGCCGCCGGGCTCGCCCGCACGTTCCAGAGCATCCGGCTGTTCGACGAGATGACCGTCGCGGAGAACGTGCTGATCGGCCGGTTCGCGCGTGACCGGGGCCTGCTGCGGCCGCTGTCGCGCGCCGACCTGGACGCCGTGCACCGCTGCCTGGACTTCGTCGGCCTGCTCAACGCGGCGGACCGTCCCGCCGGTGGCCTCGCCTACGGCGACCGGCGGCGTCTGGAGATCGCCCGGGCGCTCGCGGGCGACCCGCGCGTCCTGCTGCTGGACGAACCGGCGGCGGGCGCGAACCCGACCGAGAAACGGGCGCTGATGGAGCTGATCGCCCGGATCGGCGCGCTCGGCACGGCCGTCGTGCTGATCGAACACGATGTCGCGCTCGTCATGTCGATCTCCGACCGGGTGACCGTGCTGGAGTACGGCCGCACGATCGCGGAGGGCCCGCCCGCCGAGATCCAGGAGGACCGGCGGGTCATCGCCGCGTATCTCGGCGTCCCCGACGACCCGGAACCCGACCTCGTCACGGAGGTGCCGCTGTGACGCTTCTGCGCGTGGACGACCTGCGCAGCCGCTACGGGCAGGTCAAGGCGCTGTCCGGCATCTCGTTCGAGGTCGCCGAGGGCGAGATCGTCGCGCTGCTCGGCAGCAACGGCGCGGGCAAGACCACCGCCCTCCGCACGATCACCGGCCTGCACCGGGCCCGGGCGGGACGCGTCGAGTTCGACGGCCGCGACATCACCCGCCTGGACGCCCACCGGATCGTCGCGGCGGGCCTCGGGCACGTCCCGGAGGGCCGCCGCGTGTTCCCGGCGCTGACCGTCGCCGAGAACCTGCTGCTCGGCGGCTACCTGCGCCGCCGCGACCGGGCCGGGGTCGCGGCCCGCCGCGACGAGGTGTACGCGATGTTCCCCCGGCTCGGGGAACGGCGCGGCCAGCTCGCCGGACTCCTGTCGGGCGGCGAGCAGCAGTTGCTCGCGATCGGCCGCGCGCTGATGCAGCGCCCCCGTCTCCTCGCCCTGGACGAGCCGACGATGGGCCTCGCTCCGCGCACGGCGCAGCAGGTGCTGCACGTCGTCCGGGACATCCGCGACCAGGGCACCACGATCCTGATCGTCGAACAGAACGCCCACCAGACCCTCCGCCTGGCCGACCGCGCGTACGTGTTGGAGACGGGCCGCATCGTCATGTCCGGCACCGCGTCCGACCTCGCCCAGGACCCCCGGGTGAAGGCCGCCTACCTGGGCGGCGACCCCGTCATCGACTCCGCCTGAGGAGGTCGTCCGCCGCGTCCTGGATGGCCGTCTCGGAGAGGAGGACGTGGTGGGCGGCGTCGCCGAGGGGGATGAACGTGTCCTCGCTGGCGACCCTGGCGGTTCGGCCCTGGAAGCCCGCGTCGGCGAGGGCGGTCAGGACGGCCTCGGACACGCCGCCGGTGCGGCGCGTCTCGTCGGCGACCAGGACGGTGCCGGTCGCGTCGGCCTCGCGGAGCAGGTCGTCCACGGGGAGCGGCGCGAGCCAGCGCAGGTCGACGACGCGGCAGCCGATGCCCCGGGATTCCAGACGGCGAGCGGCGCGCAGGCTCATGCGCAGGCCGTTCGCGAAGGTGACGATGGTGAGGTCGCGGCCGTCCCCGTAGGTGCGGGCGCGGCCGATCGGGACGGTGCCGCCGGGCGGTGCGAGCCAGCCGCCGTCGTCCTCGTCGTGCAGATCGCGGACGTGGTAGAGCGCGATCGGCTCCAGGAACACGCAGACGTGCCCGCCGGTCTCGGCGGCGTTCACGCAGGCGCGGAGCATTCCGGCGGCGTCGTCAGGCCGGGCCGGTGAGGCGATGACCAGGCCCGGGATGTCGCGCAGGGCGGCGACGGCGTTGTCGTTGTGGAAGTGGCCGCCGAAGCCCTTCTGGTAGGCGTAACCGGGGACGCGGACGACCATCGGGTTGCGGTACCGGCCCGAGGAGAAGAATGGCAGCGTCGCCGCCTCGCCGCGGATCTGGTCGGCGGCGTTGTGCAGGTAGGCGAGGTACTGGATCTCGGGGACGGGCACCATCCCCGCCAGGCCGAACCCGAGCGCGAGGCCGAGGATCGACTGCTCGTCCAGGATCGTGTCGAACACCCGGGCCGCCCCGCCCCGTTTCAGCAGGCCGCGGGTGACGCCGTAGACGCCGCCCTTGCGGGCCACGTCCTCGCCGAAGACCAGCAGGCCGGGGTGCTCGTCGAGGAGGTCGCCGAGCGTGTGGTTGATCGCTTGGGCGACCGTCATCGGTGAGCCTGTCGCTGGTGCCTCGTGGTCGGTTCTCGTGAGACGGAGCGGGGCCATCACGGCGGCGGCCGAGGCGAGGCGGGGCGCGGTGGCGACTTTCGCGGCCAGGGCCGTGACCTCGGCGCGTTTCGCCTCGTAGCGGTCGATGATCTCGGCGGGCGTCGCCGCGCCGGTGGTGACGAGCATGCGCGCCGTCTGGAGGAGGGGGTCTCGGTCGAGGTCGGTGGCCAGTTCGGCGGGCGTCCGGTAGGACGATTCGACGTCGGAGCCCGCGTGGCCCATCAGCCGGACGGTCCGCAGGTGCAGGAACGCCGGGCGGCGACGTTCGCGCACCCAGTCGACGGCCTGGGACGCCACCGCCTGTGCATCGGCGAGGTCGCAGCCATCGGCGTGGAAGTAGGCGAGCCCAGGACGCGACCCATACGCGGCGTGGATCCAACCGGGCGGGGTGCGGACGCTGATACCGAGACCGTTGTCCTCGCAGACGAACAACAGTGGCAACGGAAGCCCCTGGTACCCGCAGTTCACGGCGGCGTTGATGGCGCCGGTGGCCGTGGAGTGGTTGGCGGAGGCGTCACCGAAGCTGCACACGGTGACCGCGTCACGCGGCCAGGGTGTGTCCAGGCCGAGTCGCGCGGCGCGTTCGATCGCGAAGGCGACGCCCAGCGCGCGCGGGAGATGCGAGGCGATCGTGGACGTCTGCGGAATGACGTGGAGGCGATGGCTGCCGAACACCTTGTGACGACCGCCCGCGATGGGTTCCTCGGCGGCGGCGACCAGGCCCAGGAGGACGTCGCGGAGCGGGTCCCCGCCGGGCACCTGGCGGGCCCGCTCCAGGAAGAACGCGCCCGACCGGTAGTGCAGCAGCGCCGGGTCGTCGGGACGGAGCGCGGCGGCGACGGCGGCGTTCCCCTCATGGCCGGACGACCCGATCGTGTAGTAGCCGTGCCCGTCGGCGCGGAGCCGCCGGGCCGCGAAGTCAAGGTGCCTGCTGCCGAGCTGGGCGTCGAACAGGTTCAGGAGACGCACGGCGTCCGGTGGGACGGGCACGTCCGGCGGCACGAGGGACGCGACCGTCTCCAGGAAGTGAACGTCGGCGGGCTCGGTCATGGGTCTCCTCCCCGAGACTGGGTTCGAGCATCGCACGCGGCCGGGAGGAGCCTCATCTGGGCTTGGCCTGGCGATCAGGAAGTCGCGCTCTGCTCGATTTGGCTACGGCGTCCCGGCCGTAGAGGGTGGGATCATGCTCAGCTCCGTCATCGGTGGTGAACGCCTCGCGCCCGGTGCGCGCGTGCACCGGTCAACTAACCCGTCCCGCACCGCCGAGGTGGTCGCCGAGGTGTCCCTGGCGGGCGCCGACGACCTCGTGCGCGCCTGCGCTGTCGCACGCGAAGCGCAGGACGCCTGGCGGGACGTGCCCGCGCCCGTTCGCGGGCAGGTGATCGCCGCGATCGGACGCCTGGTGGAGGCCAACAAGGGGGCGCTGGCGCGCGTCGTCACCCGCGAGGTCGGCAAGCCGTACGCGGAGGCGCTCGGCGAGGTCCAGGAGATCGCCGACACGTGCGCGTTCTTCCTCGGGGAGGGGCGGCGGTTGTACGGGCAGACCGTGCCGTCGGAGATGCCCGACAAGCAGCTGTTCACGTTCCGCGACCCGGTCGGCGTCGTCACCGTGATCACGGCGGGGAACTTCCCGGTCGCGGTGCCGTCCTGGTACATCGTCCCGGCGCTGCTGTGCGGGAACACGGTGGTGTGGAAGCCCGCCGAGTACGCGGCGGCATGCGCGGAGGCGTTCTACGAGGTGTTCGCGCACGCCGGTGTCCCGGACGGTGTCCTGAACGTCGTGCACGCGGACGGCCCGGAAACGTATCGCGGTCTGGAACGGGCGCTCGGCGAGGGTCTGGTCGACAAGGTCGGCTTCACCGGGTCCACGGAGGTGGGGTCGCGGATCGGGGAGCTGTGCGGGCGGCACCTCCAGTCGCCGTGCCTGGAACTGGGCGGCAAGAACCCGATGGTCGTCACCGAGGACGCCGAACTGCCGCTCGCCGTGGAGGGCGCCCTGTTCTCCGGGTTCGGGACGGCCGGGCAGCGCTGCACGTCGCTCGGGACGGCGATCGTCCACGAGTCCGTGCACGACGAGTTCGTCCGGCTGCTGGACGAGGCGACGCGGTCGGCGGTCGTCGGCGACCCGTCGGGCGGCGTCCTGTACGGGCCGATGATCGACGAGCGGTTCGCGGCCGGGTTCGAGAAGGTCCTCGGCTGGATCGAGCCGCACCACACCGTGCTCGGCTCGTCCGCCACCGGCCGGATCACGGCGACAGCGCCGCGCGCCGGGTTCGACGGCGACCCGGCGGCGGGCCTCTTCTACCATCCGGTGATCGTGGACGGCGTCCGTCCCAGCGACGCGCTGTTCACCCACGAGACGTTCGGCCCGATCATCGGCGTCACCAAGTACCAGACGCTCGACGAGGCGATCTCCCTCGCCAACGCGCCCGGCTACGGCCTGTCCGCGTCGATCTACACGACGGACCCGGCGACGGTGTTCGCGTTCCGCCGCCGGATCTCCGCCGGGATGGTGAGCGTGAACAACTCGACGTCCGGCGCGGAGGCGCACCTGCCGTTCGGCGGCAACGGGCGGTCGGGCAACGGGAGCCGCCAGTCGGGCGTCTGGGTACTGGACCAGTTCACCCGCTGGCAGTCGATGAACTGGGACCATTCGGGCCGCCTCCAGAAGGCCCAGATGGACGTCCTGGAGATCACTCCCGATCTCGGTTTCCGCTTGTAGTCGGGTCGGTGGCGCCGCCGATCTCGGCCCGCACGCCCCGGGCGACCTCGGTGAGGCCGCGCAGGACATCCTTGACCAGGGGGTTCGTGTTGGTGGTGCGGCACAGGACGGTGACGTGCCGTCGCGGGGCGCGGCGGCTCAACCGCAGGACACGCAGGCCCGGCGCGGGCACGCAGCCGAGCGCCGGGACGAGCGCGATCCCGAGGCCGCAGCCGACGAGCCCGCACACGACCGCGTAGTCGTTGCTGCGGAACGCGATGTTCGGGGTGAATCCGGCGGTGCCGCACACCCGCTCCAAGGCCTGCGCGCCCGAACTTTCCGGGCGGCTCGCGATCCACGTCTCCGACCGCAGCTCCCGCAGCCGGACGGTGTGCCCGGCGGCCAGCGGATGGTCGCGTGGCACGCACAGCACGAGGTCCTCGTCCATGACGGGCGTCTCCACGATCTGGTCGGGCCAGGCGCGTGGTAACAGGTCGTACCGGTAGACGAGCTGGAGGTCGAGGTCGCCGTCGAGCAGTTCGGGGAGCAGCTCGTCCGGCTCGCCCTCGGCGAGGGTGATCTCGATGCCGGGCCGGACCCGGGACAGCTCCGCCAGCACGCGCGGCAGGATGCGGGCGCTGGCGGTCGGGAAGCTGCCGAGTTGCAGGGCGCCGCGCTCGCCGCTGGCGACGGTGCGCAGCTCCCGCTCCAGCGTGTCGAGCGCCGACAGCACGTCGTTGCCCCGGCTGACCAGCAGGAACGCGGCGCTGGTCGGCCGGACGCTACGGGCCCGCCGCTCGAACAGCACCAGCCCGCAGGCGCGTTCCAACGCGGCGACCTGCTGGGACACGGCGGACGCGGTGTAGCCGAGGTTGCGGGCCGCGTCGGCGAAGGAGCCGGTGCGGACCACCTCGCGCACCGTCTGGATGTGCAGGGGACTGATCATGGGGAGCGCACACCTTGGGGGTGGGGGGCCAGGCGGGTGGGTGACTGGGCGCGTGTGTGGCTGGCGGGGGGGTGGGTGACTAGTCGTGCTTGGGGCGCTTGGCGACCAGCGTGAGGACGTCGTACTTGGCGACGGAGGCGCCCTCCTGGTTGGTGACGTCGGTGTCCCAGCGGACCTCGCCGTAGTCGGCGTCCTCGCGCGGGGTGATCTGCTTGGCGGTGAGGGTCACGGTCAGCTCGTCGTCCGGCTTGACGGGCGCGAGGAACCGCAGGTTCTCCAGCCCGTAGTTCGCGAGGACGGGCCCGGGCGCGGGGTCGACGAACAGCCCGGCGGCGAACGACACGACCAGGTAGCCGTGCGCGACGCGGCCCTCGAAGAACGGGTTGGCCCTGGCGGCGTCCTCGTCGGTGTGCGCGTAGAAGGTGTCGCCGGTGAACCCGGCGAAGTGCTCGATGTCGTCGAGGGTGACGACGCGGGGCCCGCCGACGGCGGTGTCGCCGACGCGCAGGTCCTCCAGGTGCTTGCGGAACGGGTGCTCGTCGGTGACCGTCCGGTCGGTGCCGGGGACCCACCGGCCGGTGATCGAGGTGAGCATCGCGGGCCCGGCCTGCACGGCGGTCCGCCGCATGTGGTGGACGACGCCGCGGATCCCGCCCATTTCCTCGCCGCCGCCCGCCCGTCCGGGCCCGCCGTGCACGAGCGCGGGCAGCGGCGACCCGTGGCCGGTCGACTCCTTCGCGTTCTCGGAGTTGAGGACCAGCAGCCGCCCGTGCCACGGCGCCGTCTCCAGGACGACGCGCCGGACGAAGTCGTGGTCGCCGCTCACGATGGACCCGGCGAGGCTGCCGCGACCGCGTACGGCCAGCTCGACGGCCTGGTCGGCGCCCTCGTACGGCAGGAGCGCGCTGACCGGGCCGAACGCCTCGACCTCATGGGGTTCGGCGCGGGCGGTGTCGTCCACGCGCAGCAGGATCGGCGAGATGAACGCGCCGCGCTCGGCGTCCGCGCCCACGACCTCGACATGCTCGGGGTCGCCGAACACGGCGCGGCCCGCCTCCAGCAGCGCCTTCAACGAGCGCCGCACCTCTTCGCGCTGGTCGAGCCCGGCGAGCGCGCCCATCCGCACCTGCGGGTCGGCCGGGTTCCCGACCGTCACCAGGGCCAGGCGTTCCCGCGCCGCCTCGACGACGTCGCCGATCAGGTCGGCGGGCACCAGCGCGCGCCGGATCGCCGTGCACTTCTGGCCCGCCTTCACCGTCATCTCGGTGACGAGCTGCTTGACGAACAGGTCGAACTCCCGGGTGCCGGGCGTGGCGTCCGGACCGAGGATCGAGCAGTTCAACGAGTCGGCCTCGGCGTTGAACCGCACCGCGTTCCCGACGATCGTCGGATGGGTGCGCAGCAGCCGCGCCGTGGACGCCGACCCGGTGAACCCGACCAGGTCCTGCTCGGTCAGGTGCTCCAGCAGGTCGCGGGGCTCCCCGCACACCACCTGCACGCTGCCCTCGGGCAGGATCCCGGACGCGACGATCAACTCCACCAGCCGGGCCGTCAGGTACGCGGTCTGGCTCGCGGGCTTGATCAGGCTCGGCACCCCGGCCAGGAACGCCGGGGCCAGCTTCTCCAACGGCCCCCACACCGGAAAGTTGAAGGCGTTGATCTGCACCGCGACGCCATGCGACGGCGTGCACAGATGTTGCGCCACGAACGTGCCGCCCCGGCCCAGCGGCTCCACGTCCCCCTCCACCAGGACCGTGTCGTTCGGCAGTTCGCGCCTGCCCTTGCTGCCGTAGCCGAACAGGACGCCGATCCCGCCGTCGATGTCGAACTTGGAGTCGCCCAAGGTGGCGCCCGTCCGGGCGGACAGCGCGTACAGCTCCTCGCGATGCTCCAAGAGATGCGAGGCTAGCGCCTTCAGCAGGGCCGCCCGCTGGTGGAACGTCAACTCGCGCAGCACCGGGCCGCCGACGGCGCGTCCGTAGCGCAGCGCGTCTCCGAGGTCGATGCCCGCCGAGGAGATCCGGGCGACCTCCTCCCCCGTGACGGCGTCGCGCAGTGGCGCGCCCTCGCCGTCCGGGGCCCGCCAAGAACCCGACACATAACTGCGCAGCACGACCACCGGGACCTCCTCGTCCGCATACCTCTGAGTCTTCTTGCCACCCGCGACGCCAATTCACGCCTCGTAGACATGACAGCCGGTACACGCTCCGTTTGTGCACTCCTACGTTGCGCTTCACTCCGCAAGGATGATCTCCGCGCGGCGCCCGACCCGGCGGCATGGTCAATACTCGTGACCATGACATTCACGGCGGACAGCGGACGATACGAGCGGATCCCCTACCGGCGGTGCGGGCGCAGCGGGCTGCGGCTCCCCGCGATCTCGCTCGGGCTGTGGCACAACTTCGGCGACGACCGTCCCCTGGACGTCCAGCGGGCCATCCTGCGGCGCGCGTTCGACCTCGGCGTCACGCACTTCGACCTGGCCAACAACTACGGCCCGCCGTACGGGTCGGCGGAGACCAACTTCGGCCGGATCCTGCGCGAGGACCTCGCGCCGTACCGGGACGAGCTCGTCATCTCGACCAAGGCGGGCTATGACATGTGGCCCGGCCCGTACGGCGAGTGGGGGTCGCGAAAGTACCTGCTTGCGAGCCTTGACCAGTCGTTGCGCCGGATGGGCGTCGACTACGTCGACATCTTCTACAGTCACCGTTTCGACCCCGAGACACCGCTGGAGGAGACGATGGGGGCGCTGGACCGGGCCGTCCGGTCCGGGAAGGCCCTGTACGCGGGCATCTCGTCCTACTCCCCCGAACGCACCGCCGAGGCGGCGGCGATCCTGCGGGAACTGGGCACGCCGCTGCTGATCCACCAGCCGTCCTACTCCATGCTCAACCGGTGGATCGAGGGCGGGCTCCTGGACACCCTCGAACGGGAGGGCGCCGGGTGCATCGCGTTCTCCCCGCTGGCGCAGGGGATGCTCACCGGCAAGTACCTCGGCGGCGTCCCGGAGGGGGCGCGCGCCGGGACGCGGGCGTCGTTCTCGCCGGGCCTGCTCACCGACGACAACCTCCGGCACGTCCGGGCCCTCAACGAGATCGCCAAGGGGCGCGGGCAGTCGCTGGCGCAGCTCGCGCTGGCCTGGTCGCTGCGGGACGGCCGGGTGACCTCCGCGCTGATCGGCGCGAGCAGCGTCGCGCAGCTGGAGGAGAACCTCGCGGCGCTCGACCGGCTCGACTTCACCGCTGACGAGCTCGCCGCCATCGACCGGGACGCCGTCGAGTCGGGCGTCAACATCTGGGCGGCGTCCAGCGCGGAATGATCACAGCGCTCGCCCTGGTGTCGCTGGCCAGCCGGGGTGCGCGCATCGTCGGGCCGTGACGGGGCACGACCAGCGCATGGAGGACCCGAACCGGCCCGACCGGCCCGACCGGCGCGAACCCGAGGACGAGTACTCGGAGTGGCGGGACCCCGACTGGCACGGGCCCGGGTCGCGCGGGCCCTACCGCCACGAGCAGCCGTCGGGACGGGAGCCGCTCACCGCGCGCAGCCCGCTGCGGCTGCGGGCGATCCTGTCCGGGGTGGCGCTGGTCGGGTCGGCGGCGGCCGCGGTCGTGTTCGCCGTGACCGCGCAGCGCGAGGACGACGACGGCGCCTGGACGGCGGCCGCGCTGTGCGCGTTCGTCGCGGTCGTCGCCGCGCTCGACCTGGTCGTGATCGCCCGCCGGGCCCGGCACTGATCACCGCCGGGCTCCCGGAGCACCGGGTCAGTGCCGGTGCACGAGGGCGGCGCCGACCTCGGGGTTGGCGAGCAGGTATCCGATCCGCTCGCGGCTCTCCTCGTCGGTCGGCGTGTAGACGACCATCCGGGTGTCGGGGGACGCGGAGATGTCCATGTTGGTGGTGCGGGTCCGGATCTCCCCCACGGACGGGTACCGGAACTTCTTGGGCGTCGTGCCCGGCAGGGCGACGTCCTGGGACGCCCACAGCCGCGCGAACTCGGGGCTGGCCGCCTGCAACAGCCGGACGAACTCCTTCCAGCCCGGCTCCCCGAGGTGCCTGCTGTAGCGGTGCCGGAAGACCGCGACGAGGGCGGGGCCCGCCACGTCCAGGTCCGCGACGGGGTTGCAGCACGGCGGCAGCGTGAACATCATCCACAGCGAGTTGCGCTCGCATGGCTGCGCCGCCACGAGCTGCGGGAACAGGGCCGCGTAGGCGTCGTTCCACGCGAGGACGTCGCCGCGGCCGTTGGCGACCTGTGCGGGCAGCGGGACGAGCGCGTCCAGGATCCCCTGGAACTCGTCGCACAGGGCGATCTCCGCCCCAGGGGGCGCGGCGTCGGGGACCTCGGCCAGCCGGTACAGGTGCTCGCGTTCGACGCCGTCCAGCCGCAGGGTGCGCGCCACCGCGTTCAGCACCTGCGTGCTGGCGTTGATCGGACGGCCCTGCTCCAGCCACGTGTACCAGGTGACGCCGACCCCGGCGAGCTGGGCGACCTCCTCGCGGCGCAGGCCGGGAGTGCGGCGCCGGGGGCCCGGCGGCATGCCGACGTCCTGGGGCGTGATCCGCTCGCGTCTGCTGCGCAGGAACGCCGCCAGTTCGGTGCGGCGGCGCGGGCCGGCGGTCGTGGTCTCCTCGGTCATCGTCACCTCTCCCACCCTGCCCCCGATCGGCGGCCCGTGCCAGGTGCTGCCAGTACCAGGATCAGCAGACTCTCGTTACCAGTACCCAAGGGCGAGCATCATGCTACATATGACACAAGCAACCGAAACGCGAGGAGTTGTTCCCGCACGGGGGTCGCGGTCGGGTGCCGGCGGGGTCGCGCTCGCCGTCATCCTGCTCGGTCAGTTCATGAGCATCCTGGACACCAACATCGTCAACGTCGCCCTGCCCACGCTGCGCGTGGACCTGGACGCCTCCGGCGCCGGACTTCAGCTCGTGGTCGCCGGATACATCATCTCCTACGCGGTACTGCTGATCACGGGGGCGCGCCTCGGCGACCTCGCGGGCCACCGCCGCATGTACCACGCGGGCCTCGCGGCGTTCACCCTGACGTCCCTGGCCTGCGGGCTCGCGCCGACGACCGGGACGCTCGTGGTCTTCCGCTTCCTCCAGGGCGCCTCGGCGGCGCTGCTGACACCGCAGGTCATGTCGATGATCCAGCGGAACTTCACGGGCGCCGCACGGGCGCGGGCGCTCGGGATCTACGCGGCCGTCATCGCGGGCGGAGTCGTCGTCGGGCAGGTCGCGGGCGGCCTGCTGGTCAGCGCGGACCTGTTCGGCATGGGCTGGCGGACGGTCTTCCTGGTGAACGTGCCGGTCGGGGTGGGGCTGCTGTTCGCCGGTCCGCGCGTCCTGCCGCGTGACGAGGCGCACGAGAGGGCCGGACGGTCGCGCGGCGAGCTGGACATCCCGGGGCTGCTGACGCTGAGCCCGGCGGTGCTGCTGTTCGTCGTCCCGCTGATCATGGGCCATGAGCTGGACTGGCCGCTGTGGGGATGGGCGTCGCTCGCCGCGAGTGTGTTCTTCCTGGCCGCCTTCGTCCTGGTGGAGCGGCGCGTCGCGGCCACCGGCGGGCGGCCGCTGCTGCCGGCGCGGGTGCTGCGCTCGCCGGGGCTGGTGCCCGCCTGCGTCGCGCTCCTGTTCGGGCCGGGAAGCTGGGCGGCGTTCCTGTTCACCACGACTCTGCACCTCCAGGGCGAGTTGCGCATGTCGCCGGTGAAGTCGGGGCTCGCGTTCGTGCCGTGCGTGCTGGCGTTCGGGCTGGTGGGGCTGAACTGGCGGCGGCTGCCGCCGCGGCTGCACCGCGCCGTGATCCCGGTCGGGTTCGCGCTCGCGGCGGCCGGGTACCTGTGCGTCGGCCCGCTCGCGGGTGGCGGCGCGCCCTACGAGGCACTGACGGGGGTCATCGGATTCGGTCTCGGCGTGATGCCGATCATCATGACGGTCGCGTTGACGCACGTCGACCAGCGGGACGCGGCGGACGCCAGCGGGTTGCTCCTCACGGTGATGCAGCTCTCGCAGGTGATCGGGATCGCCACCGTCGGGACGCTGTTCCTGACGCTGTCGGAGTCCAGCGGCTCGACGCGGCACGCCGAGTACGGCACGGGCTGGGCGCTCACCGTAATGGCGCTGCTCGGCACCGCCGCGGGCGTGTTCCTGGCCCGGGGCCGCGTCTCGGGGGCCCACGCCGCTTCCTGAACGCGCATTGACCTCGTATTTCGGCTACCGGCGACTTTTCTGTTTTGGCGTTTAACGACCCGCTTATCGGCAATGTCGAATCACCTGTAGGGGAATTCGTCTCGCACGAACGCCGAGGGCGGGCGCCTACGACGAAGGCGTCGCCGATTCACCGAACGCTGCGCCGGAACGGGGCTCACATGCGCGTGCTCGGAATCTTCACCTCCATCACCACAGGCTCGATCACCACGGGCTCGATCACCACGGTCTCGATCACCACAGGCTCGCACCTCACCGCCGGGCGGCCGCCCGGCGGTGGGCGGGGCCGATGAGGGTCCTCGTCTCCCGTCAGGACGACCTCGGCGACGTGCTGCTCGCCGGGCCCGCCGTGCGGGCGGTCGCCGCGCGCGCCACCGAGGTGGTGCTGCTGTGCGGCCCGCGCGGCCGCCCCGCCGCCGACCTGCTGCCCGGCGTCGACCGCGTCATCGAGTGGCGCGCCCCGTGGCTCGGCCCGGGGCGCGTCCCGGTCAGGCGCGGCGAGATCGACGATTTGACGCGCAGACTCCGCGGGTTCGACCGGGCGTTGCTGCTGACGTCGTCCGGCCAGTCGCCGCTGCCGCTGGCGCTGCTGCTGCGGCTGGCGGGGACACCGTGGATCGGCGGCATCAGCGAGGACGATCCCGGTTCGCTGCTCGACCTGCGGCACCGTCCGGAGGACGACGTCCCGGAGGCGCCCCGGCTGCTCGCGCTGGCCGAGGACGCCGGGTTCCCGGCCGTGGGCGGCGCCCGGCTGCGGGTCAGGAGCCCGCTCCCGGACACCGGCCACCTGACCGGCGGCCCCGGATACGTCGTGCTGCATCCGGGGACGTCGGCGCCCGCGCGGGCCTGGCCGCCGGAGCGCTGCGCCGAGGCCGTCCGGCTGCTGGGCGCCGCCGGTCACCGCGTCGTCGTCACCGGCGACGGGGACGAGAAGGAACTCACCGCGCTCGTCGCCGGGCCGGACGGTCTCGACCTCGGCGGCCGGACCACGCTGCCCGAACTGGCGTCCGTGCTGGCGGGCGCCCGCGCCGTCGTCGCGGGCAACACCGGGCCCGCGCACCTGGCCGCCGCCGTGGGCACGCCCGTCGTGTCGCTGTTCGCGCCGACGGTCCGCGCGGCCCGCTGGGCGCCGTTCGGCGTGCCGATGGCATTGCTCGGCGACCAGCGGGCGCCGTGCCGCGACAGCCACGCCCGCGAGTGCCCGGTCGACGGCCATCCCTGCCTGTCGTCGGTCGGCGCGGACGAGGTCGCCGCCGCCCTGGAGATCGTGATGAGGCGGGAGGCCGCGCCGACGGACGGGGAGGTGATGGACGCCGTTCGCTCACGGGACGCAGACTCCGGGAGGTAACGCGATGAAGATAGCCATGATCTCCGAGGACACCGGCCCCCTCGTCGCGGGACTGAGCGCCGCGCTCGGCCGCCAGGGGCACTACGTCACCGTCTACACCCGGCGCGACTCCCCCGCCCAGCGGGAACGGGTGCGGCTCGCGCCCGGCGTGACCGTCGAGCATGTCCCCGCCGGGCCGCCCGAGCGCATCCCCAGGCAGGAGCTTCTGCCATGGACGCACGACTTCGGACGCCAGCTGGAGCGCCGGTGGGCCGCCGACCCGCCCGACGTCGCGCACGCACACTTCTGGATGAGCGGCCTCGCCGCGATCCAGGCCGCTCAGGCGGCCGGGGCGCGGCGCGTCCCGGTGGTGCAGACCTTCCACGATCTCGGCGTCGTGTCGCGCCGCCACCAGGTCGGGAACACCGGTCCGGCGTCGCGGGTGCGGTTGGAGCGCGCCATCGGGCATGCCGTCGACGCCGTCATCGCCACCTGCTCCGAGGAGGTCGCCGAGTTGGCGGCGATGGGCGTCGCGCACGATCGGGTCCGGGTGGTGCCGTGCGGCGTCGACCTCGACCTGTTCGCGCCCGGCGGCCCGCCGGAAGACGGGCGTCGGCTTGTGGTGCTGTCGCGGCTCGTCGAGCGCAAGGGCGTCGACACGGCGATCAGGGCGCTCGCGAAGGTGCCGGACGCCGAACTGGCCATCGCGGGCGGCCCGCGCGGCGACCTGGACGCCGACCCGAACGTTCGCGCGCTCCGCGAGGTGGCGCGGAACGCGGGCGTCGCCGCCCGCGTGACGTTCCTCGGACGGCTCGACCGTGACGAGGTCCCGCCACTGCTCCGGTCGGCGGGCCTCGTGGTGACGCTGCCCTGGTACGAGCCGTTCGGGATGGTGCCGCTGGAGGCCATGGCCTGCGGCGTCCCCGTGGTGGCGAGCGCCGTCGGCGGGCATCTCGACACGGTCGTGCACGGCGTCACCGGACTCCACGTCCCGCCCCTTGACCCGGACTCGGCCGCCGCCGCGATCCGCGCCCTGCTGGACGACCCGGCACGCCGGGCCGCGATGGGAACTGCGGGCGCCGACCGTGCCCGCGACCACTACTCCTGGACCCGCGTCGCCACCGATGTCGCCGCCGTCTACCGCCATGCCGCCGCGCTGACCGAGCTGGCGGCCTGAGCCGAAGGGAACGCCCATGAACGTCCTGATCACCGGTGGAGCGTCGGGGCTCGGCGCGGCCGTCGCGCGCAGGGTCGCCGCCGACGGCGGGCGCCCGCTCGTTCTCGACCGGCACCCGCCCAAGGACGACTTCGAGCACATGCAGGCCGACCTCGCCGACCGCCGGTGCGCCGAGCGCGCCGTGCACGGCCTGGCCCGCGCCGCCGGGGGCCTGAACGCCGTCGTCACCGCCGCGGGCATCGACGCCCACGGGACGCTGTGCGAGGTGCCCGCCGAGGACTGGGAGCGGGTCGTCCAGGTGAACCTGCTCGGCACCGCCGCCGTCGTCCGCGCCGCGCTCCCCTACCTGGAGAACGAGCCAGCCGGACGCATCGTCACCGTCGGGTCGACGCTCGGGCTCCGCGCGGCGGGCGACGCGACCGCGGCCTGCGCGGCCGAGTTCGGGATCGCCGGGTTCACCCGGGCGCTCGCCGCCGAGCTGGCCGGGAAGGTCGCCGTCACGATGGTCGTGCCCGGCGGCATGGACACCGCGTTCTTCGACGACCGGCCCGCGAGGTACAAGCCGGGCCCGGACGTGACGCTCAGCCGCCCGGAGGACGTGGCCGCGACGATCGCGTTCGCGCTGTCACAGCCCCCGGGCTGCGAGGTGCGGGAGATGGTGGTGTGCCCGTCCAAGGAGACCGCATGGCCGTAACCGCTTCCCCGTAGGCGGGTTCGGTGTCCCCGCGCCGTGACACTTGAGACACCTACCGGTTTACCGTCACGGCGGGATGGGCACAGTCACGTCGCGGCCCACTCGCGAGATCGAAGCCACGTGCCTCGGTCTGCGAGCCTGGGCCGCACCACTTTTCCGGCCCTGGCAGCTGGTAACGCCTGCCAACTGGTAACAGCCTGTCAGCCGGTGACGGCCTGCGAGACGACCATGCCGCAGTAGGCCGCGCCGAGCCCCGCCGCGACGGACGCCACCGCGTTGAGCAGCGCGGGGAGGCGCGCGCCCTCCTCGGCCAGCCGGACGGTCTCGTACCCGAACGTGGAGTACGTGCTGAGGGCGCCGCAGAAGCCCGTCCCAGCGAAGGACATGACGCCAGTGTCGGCGGGCAGCGCCACCAGCAGGCCCAGTACGAACGACCCGGTGACGTTGACGGTCATCGTCCCCCACGGGAACACCGAGTCGTGCCGGGCCTGCACGGCCCGGTCGGTCAGGTAGCGCAGCGGGGCGCCGAGCGCGGCGCCGAGGGCGATGAGCAGGACCGTCATTCGCCCGACTCCCCCGCCCGGCGCTCCGCTCGCCGCGTGACCGCGCGGGTGAGCCGCATCCCGGCCAGGGTGGCGACCAGTGCCGTGACGAGCGTGAGCGCGAGATACGCGAGCGCGACCCGGGGCGCGTCGGCGTCGACCGTCCGCTGGATGTCGACGGCGTACGTGGAGAACGTCGTGAACCCGCCGAGGACCCCCACGCCGAGGAACGGGCGGATCAGCCGGTGCACCTGCCACGTCTCGGTGACGAGGACCATGAGCACGCCGATCAGCAGGCAGCCCGTGACGTTGATCCAGAACACGACCCAGGGGAAGTCGCCGGGCCCGTACGGGAACGCGTGGCTCAGCTCGTACCGGGACAGAGCTCCGATGGCGCCGCCGACCGCGATGGCCGCCAGGGTCTCCCACGGATCACGGCGGAACTCCCGCCGCTGCTCCGGGACACGCAGGTCGACATCTGGGTCGACCGGACGTTCGGCCACCACACGCTCCCCACCGCCGTGCCCCCGCCTCCTGCGAATCTCCCGAGTCTAGCTACGTCCTCCCTATTTGGTGTGGTCCCCGCGCCGCGGACTGACGGACCGATCGTCGGGTAGAGAGGGGGAACCGAGCGATCCCCCCGCCGCGACGGTCGCTCGCGGAAGGGAGATCACTCTCATGACATTGGCGCCGCCCGCGCACCGCTTCGACGATGGCCACACCGAGGTCCTGCTGGCCGAGATGAACCGCCTCGCGCAGGACGACCCCGAACGCGAACGGCTGCGGTCGCGCATCGTCGACCTGCACACCGCGCTCGTGCGCGGGGTGGCGCGCCGGTACGCGGGACGCGGCGAGCCGATCGACGACCTCCAGCAGGTCGCCTACCTGGGCCTGGTCAAGGCCATCAACCGGTTCGACCCCGACGTCGGCGACCGGTTCGTCACCTACGCCTACCCGGTCGTGACGGGGGAGGTGAAGCGGCACTTCCGCGACAAGACGTGGGGAGTACGGGTGACGCGCCGCGTCCAGGAACTGCGGCCGGTGCTGCAACGCACCGTGCAGGAGTTCACCCGTGAGCAGGGGCGCGCCCCCACCACCGCCGAGATCGCCGCGCGCCTGGACATCACCGAGGAGGAGACGATCGAGGTCATCGTCGCGTGCGACGCCTACCGTCCGCTGTCCCTGGAGGCACCGGCGGACGGGTCGCGCAGCAGCGACAACGGCACCGTCGGCGAGTACCTCGGATCCGACGACCCGGCCCTGGACGCGTTCATCGACGGCCACGCCCTCGGCCCGCTGATCGACGAGCTGCCCGAGCGCGAGCGGACGATCCTGCTGCTGCGGTTCTTCGGCAACAAGACGCAGACACAGATCGCCGAGCAGATCGGCCTGTCCCAGATGCACGTGTCCCGCCTGCTGCGCGCCACTCTCGACAAGCTCCGCGCCGGGCTCCTCGCGTAACGCCGCTCCTCGCCTGACGGGCCGGGGCCTCGGTCAGTCGACGTCGACCCAGCCGTAGGTGCGTTCGACGGCCTTCTTCCAGCCCGCGTAGCCGTCCCGCCGCTGCTCCTCCGTCCAGGACGGCTCCCAGCGGCGGTCCTCGTTCCAGTTCTGGCGCAGCTCGTCGGTGGTGCCCCAGAACCCGGTGGCGAGCCCGGCGGCGTAGGCGGCGCCGAGCGCGGTGGTCTCGGCGACCACCGGCCGCGACACCGGGACGCCCAGGATGTCGGCCTGCAACTGCATGCACAGCTCGTTGGCGGTGACGCCGCCGTCGACCTTGAGGACGTCCAGGGCGACGCCGGAGTCGGCGCGCATCGCCTCCACCACGTCTCGCGACTGGTAGCAGATCGACTCCAGGGTGGCGCGGGCCAGGTGCGCGTTGGTGTTGAACCGCGACAGGCCGACGATGGCGCCGCGGGCGTCCGACCGCCAGTAGGGGGCGAACAGGCCGGAGAACGCGGGCACGAAGTACATCCCGCCGTTGTCGTCGACCTGCCGGGCCAGCGACTCGCTCTGCGCGGCGCCGGAGATGACGCCGAGCTGGTCGCGGAGCCACTGCACCGCCGACCCCGTCACCGCGATCGACCCCTCCAGCGCGTACACCGGGGCCTGGTCGCCGAACCGGTAGCAGACGGTCGTGAGCATCCCCGCCTTGGACCGGACGAGCTCCTCCCCCGTGTTGAGCAGCAGGAAGTTGCCGGTTCCGTAGGTGTTCTTGGCCTCGCCGGGCGCGAAGCAGACCTGCCCGACCGTCGCGGCCTGCTGGTCGCCCAGGATCCCCGTCAGCGGGACCTCGCCGCCCACCGGCCCGCCCGGACGGGTCATGCCGTACGGCTCGGGCGCGGACGACGGCAGGATGCGCGGCAGCATCGAACGCGGGACGCCGAAGAACGACAGCAGCTCGTCGTCCCAGTCGAGGGTCTCCAGGTCCATCAGCATGGTGCGGCTGGCGTTGGTGGGGTCGGTGACGTGCACGCCGCCGTTGACGCCGCCCGTCAGGTTCCACAGCACCCAGGTGTCGATGTTGCCGAAGACGGCCTCGCCGTCCTCGGCGTCCTCGCGGGTACCGTCGACGTTGTCCAGGATCCACTGGATCTTGCCGCCCGAGAAGTACGTGGCCGGGGGGAGCCCGGCCCTGCGGCGGATGACGTCGCCCTTCCCGTCGCGTTCCAGGGCGGACGCGATGCGGTCGGTGCGGGTGTCCTGCCACACGATCGCGTTGTAGTACGGACGGCCGGTGCGGCGGTTCCACACCACCGTCGTCTCACGCTGGTTGGTGATCCCGAACGCGGCCAGGTCGGCGTGGGTCAGGTGCGCCTTGTTCAAAGTGGACTCGATGACGGCGCGGGTCCGCTCCCAGATCTCGGTGGGGTTGTGCTCCACCCAGCCCGCCCGCGGCAGGATCTGCTCGTGTTCGAGCTGGTGGCGCGCCACCTCGTTGCCGCCGTGATCGAAGATCATGAAGCGGGTGCTGGTGGTGCCCTGGTCGAGCGCCCCGACGAAGTCGGCCATGGACTGTCCCTTCTGCCTCGTCTGCCTCGCGCGGCTGCCTTGCCCGTCCTGACTCGCGGATCCGTCAGGTGACGTCGTACTCCGGTTCGGGCCCGGTCGGCAGACCCGGCTCGCCCTCCTCCTCCGGAATGTTGCGGCCGACGAGCAGGATGTACAGCCCGGCCCCGACCACGGCGCCGATCATCGGCGCCACGAGCGGGACCCAGAAATACAGGTGTCCGTACTGGTCGTGCCAGGCGTCCGACCCGTACCCGGTGATGTACTGGGCGAGCCGGGGGCCGAGGTCACGGGCCGGGTTGATCGCGTACCCGGCGGCGGAGCCGAACGCCATCCCGATCGCGACCACGACGAGCCCGATGATGAACGGCGCGAGGTTCGCCAGCGGCGGCGCGTTGCGCAGGTCGGTGAGGGCGAGGACGAGGAACAGCAGGATCGCGGTGCCGATCACCTGGTCGCGGAACGCGCCCCACGTGCCGATCGGCAGCGTCCCGTTACCCGGCATCGTGGAGAACACCAGGTGCGTCTTCTGCGTCAGGCCCGGGTCGAACTTCTGCAGGATCTCGCTGTAGTTCCACCGGACGATCAGCGCCGCGACGAACGCGCCGAGCACCTGCGCGAACCAGAACGGCAGCACCTTCCGCCAGGGGAAGCCCTTGAAGACCGCGAGCGCGAAGGTGACGGCCGGGTTGATGTGCCCGCCGCTGATCCGCGCCGACGCGTACACGCCGAGCGTCACGCCGATGCCCCAGGCCCAGGCGATGGCGTCGTGGCCGCCGAGGCTGTCCGGGGCGCCGAGCCCGCTGCCCGCCACCACCTGCGCGACGACGCCCACGCCGAACAGGATCAGGATCAACGTGCCGGCGAACTCGGCCATCATCTCCGCGCCGAGCTGGGAGACTCTCGGGCCTCGTGTCATCTGTCCTCCTGGGTGCCCGGAAGATGATCGTGCCCCGTGATGGTTCCCAGGAGTCGCGGAAAAAACCCGGTCGAACGCGGTCAGTGACCGCGGAACGCCTCCTCCAGCCACCAGGCCGGGTGGGCTCGGGTGACCTTGGCGTCCACGACCATGGGGCGGTCGCGCGGGCCGTCCAGCCACGCGGCCACCGCGTCGAGGTCGGCGGGCCGCCGGACGGTCACCGCCGCGCACCCGAAACCGCGCCCGATCGCGGCCAGGTCGGCGGGCGGGAACGTCACCGTGTCCAGCGGATGCCCGCCGGGACGGAAGTGGTGCACCTCCGCGCCGTACGCCTCGTCGTCGTAGACGACCACGAGCAGGCCGAGCCCGAGCCGGACCGCCGTCTCCAGCTCGCCCACCGCCATCAGCGCGCCGCCGTCGCCGAGCGCGGCGACGGTCAGCCGGTCGGGACGGGCCACGGCCGCGCCGATCGCGGTGGCCAGGCCGAGGCCCACCGCCTGGAACGCCTGGGTGAACACCAGGCCGTCGGAGTCGGGGACGTCCAGGAACATGGCCGGGTAGCCCATGAAATTTCCGGAATCGACGGCGACGGTGCGTTCGCGGGGCAGCATCGCGTCGAGGGCGATCGACAGTGTGCGGGGGTCGATGCGGGGGTCGTCCGCGTCCTCCTCGGGGTGCTCGTCGTAGGGGACGTCGCGCCAGCGGCCCTCGCGGGCGAGCCGGTCGGCCACCTCCGGCGTGCGGTACCCGGTCGCGGTGTGCCCGCCCTCGGCCAGCTCGGCGTCGACGGCGCGCGCCGTCTCGGCGGCGTCCCCGATCAGGCCGAGGTCGACGGGACGGTGCGCGCCGAGCGCCCTGGCGTCGGTGTCGACCTGCACGACCTTCGTCCCGCCGCCGATGAGGGCGCCGTGCCGGGTGGTCCACATGTTCAGCGAGCAGCCCCAGCCGACGATCAGGTCGGCGGCGGCGATCAGCTCGGCCGCGGCGGGGGTGGCGAAGCCGCCGCTGACGTCCAGGTCGAACGGGTCGCCGGTGAACAGCCCGCGCGCGACGGCGGACGTCGCGATCAGCGCCCCGCAGCGGGCGGCCAGCTCGGCGAGAGGCTCGTCGGCGCCGGACAGCCGCGCGCCCCGTCCGGCGATGAACACCGGCCGCCGCGCGGCCCTCAGCACCTCGGCCAGCCGCACGATCGCGGCGTGCGGCGGCACGGGCAGCGGCGGCACCCGCGGCGGGGAGCCGTTCCCGGTGGGCGCGCGGGACGGCGCGAACTCCGGGTGCTCGGCGGCCTGGATGTCCAGCGGCAGGCCGAGCAGGACGGTGCGCCGCTCGGCGACCGCGGTACGGCAGGCGCGGGCGACGTCGGCGAGCGCGGTCCCCGGCGAGTGGACCCGCTCGGGCACGGCGCCGACCGCCGCCGCGATCGCCGCCTGGTCGACGCGGAAGTTGGAGCGGACGGCCGACGCGGCGACCTCGCCGGACACGATCAGCAGCGGCGTGCGGCTCTTGGCGGCCTCGGCGATGCCCGTCACCGCGTTCGTGAGGCCGGGCCCCTGGTGGACCGACACCACCCCGAGCCCGCCGGTGACCCGCGCGTAGGCGTCGGCCATCGTCGCGGCGCCGCCCTCGTGCCGGGCCGCGACGAACGTGGCGCCATGCGCGACCATCGCGTTGGTGACATGGAAGTTGCCGCTGCCGACGACCCCGAAGACCGTGCGGGCGCCGCGCCGCGCCAGCGACTCCCCCACCGCCTCCGCGACGTTCACCGCTCGACCAGCGCGAGCACCCGGGCGGGACTGCCCGAGCCGCCGACGATCGGCAGCGGCGAGGCGAGCAGCACGGCGCCGCGCGCGGGCAACCGGTCCAGGTTCTGCAACTGGGTGAGCCCGTACTTGCCCGCGCCGAGGAAGAACGAGTGGCAGGGGAACGGCGGGTCGAACCCGTGCGCGCCGCCCGCGTCGGTGCCGACGGTCTCCACGCCGAGGCCGAGGACGGGCGTCTCCTCGGCGAGCCACCGGGCGCACTCGGGCGAGATCCCAGGGGTGTGCGGGCCGTTCTCGTCGGCGTTGAGGAAGGTGTCCTGGTCGGCGGAGCGCGCGTCCCAGCCCGTCCGGTAGAGGAACCAGCCGCCGTCGGGGAGCGGGCCGTGCTCGTCCTCCCAGGCGCGGACGTGCTCGATCTCCAGCAGGAAGTCGGGGTTCTCGGCGGCGTGGGCGGACGCGTCCAGCACGACGGCCGGGGCGACGAGCCGTCCGGGCGCGACCTGCGAGACGTCCTCGCCGTCGCGTCCCGTCGCCCAGTGCACCGGCGCGTCGAAGTGGGTGCCGACGTGCTCGCCGGACTCGAAGTCGTTCCAGTACCAGGCGGGACCCCGGTCGTCGTACCGGCTGATCTCCTTGAGCCGGAACGGCACCGTGTTGGCGAACGGCTCCGGCAGTCTCAGGATCGGGGTGCGCTCCGACAGCGGGGCGGTCAGGTCGACGACCTCCACCGCGCCGTCGCGGACGGCGGTGAGCAACTGGGCGAGCACGGACATGGGTCCTCCGGGCGGCGCGCGGACGGCTGAGGGGAGCGCGGATCCCCCGAACGTACCGCAGACGAGCCTGCTCAGAGGGTCACCCCGTGCAGGCCGACCGCCCTTTTCTCACGGCCGGTCACCCCTCCGTCAGCCACGGATACCGGGCCTTGTCGGCGCTCGCGTAGTCGGGGTCGAGATAGATGAAGACACGCTGAATCCTCCAGTCGCGGATCTCGAAGACGTCGCACCACCGTCCGGCGCCCCACTCGGGGACACCGGCGCGCCAGGGGCCGTCCCGGTGCTCGCCGTGGCTGGTGCCCTCGCAGACCAGGGTGTCGGTCCCGGTGAGGATCCAGTTGAACCCGGCGTAGTGGTGCCTGATGGACGTGATCGTCGCGCCGACGTCGCCGAACAGCCGCGCGATCTCCTCCTTGCCGGTGGCGAGGCCCCATTTCGGGAAGTAGACCTGCGCGTCGTCGGCGAACAGGTCCAGGAGCGGCGCGCCGTCGGACGTGACGCCGCCGTTGTCGAACCCCTTGAGGTACTCCAGCGCCACCGACTTGCGCTGCTCGTCCGTCATCGTCTGCCTGCTGACCGCCAAGGGACCCACCCGTCCACTCGCTGTTCCATCAGAGCCGTAACCTCGCGGTTCGACGGTAACGCGGCGTCCGCCTCCGTATCGACCAGGTGGAACAATCCGGGCGAAACACAGGTTAGGGTTGCCTAAGTACTGTGACTTGGATCATCGGAGGACCTGGATGGCGACGGAACCGGCGCGCAAGGGGCGCAGGCTGACCAAGGGGACGGTGCTGCGGACCGAGCACCTCACCCCGCACATGATCCGCGTGATCATCGGCGGTGACGACCTGGCCGAGTTCGGCGCGGGCGAGTTCACCGACCACTACGTGAAGCTCCTCTTCCCCCCGCCGGGAGTCACCTACCCCGAACCGTTCGACATGGACCGGATCCGCGCGGAGCTGCCGCGCGAGCAGTGGCCGGTCACCCGCACCTACACCGTCCGCACGTGGGACCCGAAGGCGGTCGAGCTGACACTCGACTTCGTCTACCACGGCGACGAGGGCCTGGCGGGCCCGTGGGCCGCGGCCGCCCAGCCGGGCGACGCCATCTACTTCATGGGCCCGGGCGGCGGCTACGCCCCCCGCGCCGATGCCGGATGGCACCTGCTCGTCGGCGACGAGAGCGCCCTGCCCGCGATCGCCGCCGCCCTCGAACGCATCCCGGGCGACGCCCCCGCCCGCGTGTTCGTCGAGGTCGCGGGCCCGCAGGAGGAACAGCCGCTGCCGAACCCGGGCGCCGCCGAGATCGTCTGGCTGCACCGCGACGGCGGCCGCGTCGGCGACCTGCTGGTCGACGCCGTCCACGACCTCACCTTCCCCGAGGGCGACGTGCACGCCTTCGTCCACGGCGAGGCCAACTTCGTCAAGGCCCTCCGACGCCACCTGCGGGTCGACCGCGGCCTCCCGATGACCCAACTGTCCATCTCCGGCTACTGGCGCCTCGGCCGCGACGAGGACGGCTGGCAGTCCGGCAAACGCGACTGGAACCGCGAGGTCGAAGAAGAGGAAGCCAAAGCCCTCGCCTAATACCAAGAGGCGCCCTCCGCTCGCTGCGCTCACTCCGGTCGCCTCGTAAAACCCCGCCCGCGCACGTGTTCGTGCGAGGCCCCGTACTTCGACGGCATGGGCGCCGAGCCCCCGCCCCGCGCGGACGTGTTCGTGCGGGTTAGGGGGTGGGTTGGGTTTCTGGGGTGAAGCCGGGGAGCCAGTGTTCGGCTTCGGCGCGGAAGGGGCCCTCGGCCTCCAGTTGGCAGAGGACGCCGCCGCAGCCGGACAGGGCGCGGCTCACCGCCAGGTACTGGGGTGGGAGGCGGAGTTGGCGGGCCAGGGCGCCGGGGCGGAGGTCGGAGGCGAGGCCGATGCCCCGGGCGGTCTGCTCGCGGAGCCATTCGCGGGAGTAGCGGAAGCGTTCGACGGCGAACGGGGCGGCGTGCGGCGCGACGAGGTCGGCGACCTCGTCGGGGTCGACCTGGGCGTCGGGGGCGAGGAAGCCCTCGGCGCGGAGGGCCTCGACGATGTCGGCGGGGTCGCCGAGAGTGCCGATGCGCAGGACGCGGCCGATCGACCACTGGAGGTCGGCGGGGACGCGGGCGGCGCCGCCGAAGTCCAGGACGCCGAGGCGCCCGTCGTCCAGGAGCCGGAAGTTGCCCGGGTGCGGGTCGATGTGGATCAGCTCGCAGCGAGCGGGGCCGGAGAGCAGGAAGCGGAACAGCAGGAGTCCGGCGCGGTCGCGGCGGTCCTGGGGGCCGTCGGCGATGACGTCCGCGAGCGGGGTGCCGTCCAGCCATTCGGTGACGAGCACGTCGCCTGACTGGGCGACGACGGCGGGGACGACGAAGTCGGGGTCGTCGGCGTACGCGTCGTGGAAGGCCGTCTGGACGCGGGCCTCGTCGGCGTAGTCGAGTTCCCTTTCCAGACGGCCTCTGAGGTCGGCGATGACGGGCTTGACCTCGATGCCGGGGAACAGCGGGGTGAGGAGCCTGCTGAACCGCGAGATCTGGGCGAAGTCGCTCATCAGGGCGTCGGCGGCGCCGGGGTACTGGACCTTGACGGCGACCGTGCGGCCGTCGTGCCAGACGGCCTTGTGGACCTGGCCGATGGACGCGGCGGCGGCGGGCCTGTCGTCGAACTCGGCGAACATGGCGTGCCAGTCGTCGCCGAGGTTCGCGGCGAGGACGCGGTGGGCGGTGGCGGCGGGCATCGGGGGCGCCGCCTCCTGGAGGCGGACGAGGCTGGCGCGAAACGGCCCGGCGACGTCCTCGGGCAGCCCGGCCTCGAAGATCGACAGGAGTTGGCCGACCTTCATCGCGCCGCCCTTGAGCTCGCCGAGCACGGCGAACAGCTGGTCGGCCGTGCGGCGCTGGACCTCCAGCGCGACGGCCTCGGCCGGGCGGCCGATGGTGCGCTTGCCGATCCCGAGCGCGGTGCGTCCGGCGAGGCCGAGGGGCAGGCTCGCCAGCTTCGCGGTCCGCGTCACGGCGCGGCGCGGGATGTCGTTCACGTGCCAGCCGTCCCCTAACTGCAATAAAACGGTCATTCGTCCTGAAATGTATAGCGTTCGGGCGCGCGCGGAGATTCCCGCACGGGCATCCCGCGCGCCTCTTCGCGATCGAAAGACTACCGAGGGTGATCAAGGGTAGTTGGGCGGTGTGAAGCAGACACTGGGTGGCGCCGGACGCAAGGGCCGGTTGCTGATCATTGGTGGGGCGGAGGACCGGACCTGCGGGTCCGGGGCACTGGAGACGTTCGCCCAGCTGGCGGGTGGGGAGGACGCGCGGATCGTCGTCGTGACGACCGCGACGGAGGTCCCCGAGGAGGTCGCCGAGGAGTACTCGGTCGTGTTCGGACGGCTCGGCGTGACCTCGGTACGGGAGCTGCGGCTGCTGGGACGCGCCGCGGCCGACGACGGGGCGACGCTGCGGGCGCTGGAGGCGGCGACCGGGGTGCTGTTCAGCGGCGGCGACCAGTCGCGGATCCGGACCCTGGTGGGCTCGGAGACCAACGAGCTGCTCAAGCGGCGGCTCGACCAGGACGGGCTGGTCATCGCAGGGACGAGCGCGGGCGCCACCGCGATGGGCCACTGGATGATCCTCGGCGGCCGCGGCCACGAGGTCGCCGCGTCCAGCGTGCAGGTCGGTCCCGGGCTCGGGCTGATCGACAACGTGCTGATCGACATGCACTTCAACGAGCGGGGGCGGCTGCCGCGGCTGATGAGCGGCATCGCCCTCGACACCAGGCTGCTGGGCGTCGGCATCGACGAGGACACGGCGATCGTCGTCGGCGACGGCAAGTTCGACGTCGTCGGGACGGGCGTGGTCACCGTCGTGGACGCCGAGCAGTCCACGGTCGCCTACGCCGCGTCCGACGACGAGCCGATGGCCATGTTGAACGTGTCGCTGCATCTGCTGCCCGCCGGGTGCGCGTTCCAGATGCACGACCGGCTTCCCGCGATCGGCAACATGCGCGGCCCGGAGGTGAGGTAGCCGTGCGGCTCGATCACGTGCGCCGCCTGAGCGGCCCCAACGTCTTCCTGCCGCGTCCGGTGGTGATCGCGCGGCTCGATTTGCAGGGCCTGACCGGTCACGAGACCACCGACCACCCGGGGTTCGCGGAGCGGCTGGTGGACGCGCTGCCGGGCCTGGCGTCGCACCACTGCTCGGCGGGCCGTCCCGGCGGGCTGTTGGACGCCATGGCGCGCGGCACCTACTTCGGGCACGTCACCGAGCACGTCACGCTGGAGCTGTCCGGGCTGATCGGCCGGGAGGTGTACTTCGGGCGGACGGTGCGCGCGGGCGGCCCCGGCGACTACGAGGTGATCCTGGAGTGCCCGCGCGACGAGCCGACCGGCAGCCCGGTGGTGGAGCGGCTGATCACGCTGGCGCTGCGGATCGTGGGCGGGGCGCTCGCGGGACGGGTGCCGGACCCGTCCGCCGACCTGGCCCGGGTCGCCGCCGTCCACGAGGAGGAGCGGCTCGGCGTGAGCACGTCGGCGCTGGCACGGGCGGCGCGGCGGCGGGGCGTGCCGGTCCGCCGCGTCGGCGCCCTGAACCTACTGCGGCTCGGGTATGGGCGGTACCGGCGGACGGTGTGGGCCGCGATGACCGACGCCACCTCGGCGATCGGGATGGAGATCGCGGGCGACAAGCGGCTGGCGCACCGCGTCCTCGCCGACGCGGGGATCCCCGTCCCGGAGGGCCGGGTGGTGGCGTCGGCGGCGCAGGCCCTGGAGGCGCTGCGCGACATCGGCGGCCCGGTGGTCGTCAAGCCGCTGTCCGGCCACCAGGGCGAGGGCGTCCACATCGAGCTGTGCACGCCGCCGGAGGTCGTGGCGGCGTTCGCGGCGGCCGCCGGAGACGGTGGGACCGGCGGGGACGGCGCCGAGGTCATCGTCGAGTCGTACATCCCGGGCCGCGACTACCGGGTCCTGGTCGTCGGCGGACGGGTGTCGGCGGCGGCGGAGCTGACCGCCGCGTGCGTCACCGGCGACGGGACCGCCACGGTCGCGGAGCTGGTGGAGCGGGTCAACGCCGACCCGGCGCGCGGCGAGGGCCACGACCGGCCGTTGACGCGGCTGGCGCT
The DNA here is from genome assembly GCF_039537545.1 of Actinomadura meridiana. Lineage (NCBI taxonomy): Bacteria > Bacillati > Actinomycetota > Actinomycetes > Streptosporangiales > Thermomonosporaceae > Actinomadura > Actinomadura meridiana. The sequence goes on along the minus strand of NZ_BAABAS010000004.1, from coordinate 250,536 downwards.
CGGCCCGACGGAGTTGGCGCTGCTGGCGCGGCGCGGCCACGGCCCACGGACGGTGCCCGCGGACGGCGAGCGGGTGTGGCTGCGCCGCAACGCGAACCTGTCCACCGGCGGCACCAGCCGGGACGTGACCGACGGCGTCCACCCCGACGTCGCGGACATGTGCGTACGGGCCGCCGCGATGGTCGGCATGGACGTGTGCGGCATCGACCTGCGGCTGCCCGACATCGGCGCGCCACCACCCGCCGACCACGGCGCCGCCGGAATCCTGGAGGTCAACGCCGCCCCGGGCCTGCGCATGCACCTGGCGCCGCACGAGGGCACCGGACGCGACGTCGCCGGGGACGTCATCGACCTGATGTACCCGGCGGGCACCCCGTCGCGGATCCCGGTCGTGTCGGTGACGGGCACCAACGGCAAGACCACGACCGTCCGGATGATCGCGCACGCGCTGGAGCTTGACGGCCGCCGCACCGGCCTGACCAGCACGGAGGGCGTGTACGTGGGACGGCGGGTGGTCCACGTGTCCGACGCCTCGGGGCCCCGGTCGGCGGAGATGGTGCTGGGCGACCGGTCGGTGGAGGTCGCGGTGCTGGAGACGGCGCGCGGCGGGGTCGTGCGGCGCGGCCTCGGCTACGACCGCGCGGACGTCGCCGTCGTCACCAACATCACCCGCGACCATCTCGGCGTGGACGGCACCGAGAGCCTGGACGACCTGATCGACATCAAGGCACTGGTCGCCGAGGAGGTCCGGCGCGGTGGCCACCTGGTGCTCAACGCCGAAGACCCGCCGGTGGCCGCGCTGGCGGACCGTCCCGCCGTGCGGGACCGCGACCCGGTGCTGCGCTACTTCGCGCTGTCCCCGGCCGCGCCCGTCCTCGCCGAGCATCTGCGGAACGGCGGTGTCGGCTACTGCGTGGAGCATGGCTGGCTGACCGAGGCGCGCGGCGCCGACCTGACCCGGATCCTGCCCGCCGCCGACGTGGGGGGCTCGTTCGACGGGCATGCCGAGCATGTCGTCGCCGACGCGCTCGCCGCCTGCGCGGCCGCCCGCGCGCTGGGCGTCCCGGTGGACGTCCTGGCCCGCGCGCTCCGCACGTTCGACCCGCACACGCGCAACCCGGGGCGGGGTTGCGTCTACCAGGTGGGGTCCACCCCCGTGCTGGTCGACTACGCGCACAACGCGGCGGCGGTCGCGGCGGTCGGCGCGTTCGTCGAGCGCCGCTGGGGCGCGGGCGGCGTCGCGGCGGTCACGCTGCCGGGCGACCGGCCCGACGACCTGGTCATCGAGACCGCGCGGGCCCTGGCCGGGACGTTCGACCGCGTCGTCGTCTACGAGGACGAGGACCTGCGCGGCCGCCGCTCCGGCGAGATGACCCGGCTGATCGTCCAGGGGCTGCGGGAGGGACGCCCCGGGGTCCGCACGCACCCGATGGGCGACCTGAAGGGAGCGCTGACGTCGGCGCTGGACATCGCCGAGCCGGGCGAGCCCGTCCTGCTCCTCTACGAGAAGCTTCCGCCCGTCGTTGAGTTGCTCGACACGCTGGGCGCGGCGGGCGGGCTGTCGGGCGAGCCGGTGGGCGGACGCAGCGACACCACGATCACCGACAGCAGCGCCAGGACGACGACGCCGTCCAGCCAGTAGTGGTTCGCGGTGGCGACGACGACGGCGGTGGTCACGATCGGGTGCAGCAGCCACAGCCAGCGCCACCGCGTCCGGGACGCGACGACGAGCCCGAGCGCGATGACCGACGCCCACCCGATGTGCAGGGACGGCATGGCCGCGTACTGGTTGGCGATCGTGTCGCTCTGCGGCGACCCGTACACGGCGGGCCCGAACCGGGCGGCGGTGTCGATGAGCCCGGTGGTCGGGAGCATCCGGGGCGGGGCGAGCGGAACCAGCAGGTGCAGGGCGAGCGCGGCGGCGGTCAGCGCCACCAGCACCCGCCGGACCCACCTGTAGTGGCCCGGCCTCCGCAGGTAGATCCACACCAGGAACAGGATCATGGCCGGGAAGTGCACGAAGGCGTAGTAGCCGTTGGCGAGGTGCACCAGGGCGTCGCTGTTCAGAAGCGCGTGCTGGACCTCGGTCTCGTCCGGCAGGCGCAGGTCGCGTTCGAGGCCCCACACGTCGCGGGCGTTGTCGAAGGCCTCGGCGACGCGGTCGTTGGCGAGCAGCCGCCCGAGCTTGTAGAGGGCGAACAACACGGCGATGAGCAGGAGTTCGGGGATCGGCCTGGGGCGTCCGCCCGGCCCGCCGGTCAGGAGCAACCGCTTCGGCGTGGACGTTCCGCCGCGCTTTCCGGGGCCGCCCGAGGCTCCGAGCGAGTCAGGCGGCTGGTCGACCAGATTGATCGCGTCGTCCCGCCGGCCCCGCACCGTCACGCGGCCACGTTAGTCCAAACTTGCCTTGTCGGCAGAATTTCAGATTGTGCTTCCTGGGGTGGCGTGACGTGCAGGAATGCGGTCAAACCCCCGCTGACCTGCCGAAACAGGTTCCCGCAGGTTACCGCAGATTACCGTTCACTACTTTGCTCATGTGCCCTCAATGTGCCCTCGGAGGAGCCCCCCGCAGCACCCCGGTACCTAGACTACGACGACCCCGAGCCGCCCCGCCCGAGCGAGTGGCAGACGCTCCGACGCCCCATCGGAGACGCCCTCGTCTTCTGGGGCACGCTCGCTGCCCTGATCCTCGCCTCGGACTGGCTGTGCTGACCCCAGACCTGAGCCCCGAGGCGAGGGCGGCGCGCGCGGCCGTCAGGCTCCAGGAACGGCGCCTAGCGCGCCGCGCGTGCTGGGAGGCATCCGGGGGTGACCCGTTCCGGTACCGGGCGCTGATGGCCGCGCGGCTCGGGATCCCGCTGGAGACCGCAATCAGGCTCGCACCCCTCACCCGCCGCTCCCACGGAAGATCGTGACCCCTCCGAGCTCGCGGAGCTGGGCGGCGGTCAGGGGCTGTCGTCGGGCCGTTCGGTCTCGAGAGCGGCGCGCAGGTCCTCCACGGCGACGGTCGTGTCGGCGTTGTCGGCGAGGTCCCGCACCCGCTCAACTTTGGCCTCAGCGGACTTGGCACGGGTGTACCAGTACTGGGCCCGGCCGTCGTAGCCACGGTGTCGACAGTGACGGTAGGTCGGTCGCGGCGTGGATTCGAGGGATCTAAGCGGAATCTAAGGAAGGTCTAAGCGCGCGGGCTTCGCGACATGGGACGTTGCCGCCCAGTACCCGACGCTCACCCCCTGGCACCTAGACGGCGAGTCAGCGCACCTCTACCGTGTGTGAGCCAACCACCGCAACGGAGGAGGTCTCCGGTGGGAAAGCACGACGCCCCCAAGCCGCCCAACCCCACACCGCCCACACCACCCAACCCGGACACGCTCGGCAAAGGCGGCGGGAAACGCGAGAAATGACCGAAGAACACGGGCCCGTCAATGAGCGCCTCGCCGCGCTCATTGACGGGGTCGAAACTGGCGGCTACCTCCCCGAACCCGCCGACGACTGGCGGCGCGCGCTACGCGCGGTGCCCCGCCACGCCTTCGTCCCCCCGCGAGCGTGGACCGCCGACGGCCCAATCGACCAAGCGGCCCGGCCCACCCAATGGTGGGACGCCGTCTACTCCGACGCGCCGATCATCACCCAAGCCGACGACGGCGCAACCGACCCAACCACCGGGCAGGGCATCGCGACCTCGTCCCTGTCCGCGCTGTCCAGCGTGCTGTACAACATGAGGGCCCTCGACCTGGACGAGGGGCACCGGGTCCTGGAGATCGGCACCGGCACCGGGTACAGCGCCGCGCTCACCGCGCAGATCGTCGGGTCATCCGGGTCGGTCGTATCGGTTGAGGTAGACGCGGAGGTCGCCACACGCGCGGCGAAGAACGTCGCAGGCGGTCTTCCCGCCGGCGTGCCCGCGCCCACGCTCGTCACCGGCGACGGCGCCGACGGCCACGCGGCGGACGCCCCCTACGACCGGGTTCATGCCACGTGTTCAGTGCAGTCGATCCCGCCCGCGTGGCTGAAACAGACTCGGCCCGGCGGACGGATCGTCACCCCCTATGCAAGGTGGTTCGGGTACGGGTTCATCGCCCAAGTCGACGTCCTCCCCGACGGCACCGGGGTCGGCAGGCTATCCGGGACCAGTGCGTACATGTTCCTGCGGTCACAGCGCCCTGCCGATGATCACCCCGCCGACTGGGCGGCGGACGGTGTCCGGGTGAGCCGGACGGGTATCAACCCTCGGACGGTCGCGTTCGCGCCCGAAGCGGCGGACCTGGTCATCACGCACCTTGCGCCTGGGATCGCGGCCAGGCGCCCGGACGATGCGCTATGGCTGTTCGACGGTCGCGACTCTGACTGCTGGGCGATCGCGGTATTCGCTGAGCATGAGGATGTGTTCGAGGTCCGGCAGCATGGCGCACGCGACCTGTGGGACGAGGTGGTGGCCGCGTACTTCCGGTGGCAGTCGCTCGGCCGCCCGGAGTTGGACCGGTTCGGCCTCACGGTCGCAGACGATGGGGAGCGGCTGTGGCTCGACGTTCCGCACAACGAGGTCGGCTGGTAGCCGACACGGCTCTCGATCTTGGCGACACAGCCGAACCCGGCCAACTCGCCCGTCAGCCCGGCGGCCAGTGGTAAAACCATCGAACCCCGCGACGTTCCCCCGCGCCCGGAGTCCGCATGTACCCACCACCCCGCCCCATCCCCCCGCGCACGCGCACCGGCACGCCCGCGCCCGTGGTCGTTCTCATCGCGTCCGTGTGCCTGTTCGTAGGCGGCGCCGGAGGTTGCGCCGTCGGCCTGGCCGCCGCCACCGACCCGGACAACGGCGGCGGCCTGCCCGTAGCCGAGACCAGCCGCGCCGCGACGCCCACCCGCAAGCCGAGCACACCGAAGGCGACCACCAAACCGGCCGCCTCGACCAGCTTCGGTGACGGGACGTGGCGGGTCCCCGAGGACATCAAGCCCGGCACGTACCGCACCACCACGGCGGAGGGCTGCTATTGGTCCCGCCTGCGCGGGTTCTCCGGGAAGCTCGCCGACGTCATCGCGAACGACTTCACGCAGGCGTCCACGGCCGTCGTGACGATCAAGAAGTCCGACGCGGGGTTCACGGCCAAGAAGTGCGGCACCTGGACCCGCATCGGGAAATAGGCCATAGCAGACACCCCTGACGAAGCAAGGCCCTGCGCCGTAGCCTGAGCTTGTCTGGTCACTCAGGAAAGGGGCAGGGCCTATGCACGACGCTAGCATCTCCGACCGCGTCCGGAACCTCCGGATGCGCCGCGGGATGACTCAGGAGGAACTCGCCGACCGCTCCGGACTCAGCATCGCCGTCATCCGGAAACTGGAGCAGGGCGGGACCTGCCGGATGGAGACCTACCACCAGCTCGCCCGCGCGCTCGGAGTCCGGACCGTATGGTTCGTCTCACCGTCCTCACCCGAGCCGAGAGAGGCCGCGGTCGACGACATGGTCTTGGCCGACATGCGGTCGGCGATCAACCCTCCGGTCGGGTTTTCAGGTAAGCCGCTGTACGGAACCGCCGACGGGGACCAGCCGGACCTCGGCAGGCTTCGCGGCGCGGTGTCTTCGGTGGCGGTCAAGTATCACGGCGACGAGTACGACGACCTCGCGGGGATGATGCCCGGCCTGGTGCGGTCCGCTCACCACCACGTCGACGCCTACGACCATGGCAACGACCGCCGTGAAGCGCTCCGCCTTCGCGCGGACATCACCGGCCTGACCGGCCGCTACCTTATCCAGATCCGGGCACACGACCTCGCGCTGATCGCGCTGCACGCCTCGTTGCGCGACGCCCTGGAGATCGGCGACGTCCCGCTCGCCGCGCAGGCCGTCTCCAGCCAGGCGTGGGCGATGCTGCGCCAGGGACGGCTCACCGAGGTGGAACAGCTGTGCGTAGACACTGCCGACCAGATCGAGCCGAAGATGAGCACCGCGACTCCTGACGAGCTATGCGGATGGGGCTACCTGCTACTCAAGGCCGCTGCGGCAGCCAGTCGCAATAACCGCTGCGGGGATGCCCGCGAGTACAGCTCGCTCGCGGCCATGGCCGGTGCGCGCCTAGACCGGCAGCACGAGGACTTGTCCGGGCATGTCGCCTGGGGCCCGCTCACCCCGGCCTTGTACGGGCCCGAGATCGAGCTGCTGGACGACAAGCCGGATAAGGCTCTGGAGCTGGCGCGGAAGGTGCCTCGTGACGTCGGGGCTGGAAACACTTCCGGATGGGATCGGCATCGCCTGGATGTAGCGCGGGCCACCCTGAAGGTCGGCGACGCGGACAAGGCGACCGACCTGATGCACGCGATCCGGCGGGAGCATCCGTCGTGGCTGCGGTACCAGCAGTACGGCCGGGACATCACGAGGGAGATTCTGTCGACTCGGCCGCGGAAGCTCAGCGAGGACATGTTGCATTTGGCCGATTTCATGGGGGTTGAGCCCTAGCCAAGATCGTTCGAGTACCACGGAGCGCGGTAGTTCCCGGCGGCTGTCCGGTGAATTACCGTGCTCCGCGTCTGTTACGCGGGGATGACTCTACGTAGCGTCACCGGCAACCCCCTCAGCCAGGGAGCCGGAGATGAACGCCACAGTGGAAACACCACGCCCATCCGCCGCAGAGACCCTGCGGGCCAAATACGGGGACGAGTGGGACATCTGGCGGGAGCTGCTACCAGGGGGTAGGCACGGTGACTGGCTCGCCGAAACGCGCCCCGGCGTGGAACCCCACCAGATCCTCCGGGCCGCGACGGTCAACGCCCTCACCGAGCAGCTACGCGAGGCCCGGTCGTGAGCGCCGAGCAGGAGCTGGAACGGCTCCAAGACCAGAACCCTGGATGGCAGATCACCTACGCCGAGGGCAAGGCGGTGCCGTGGATCGCGATCCGCGAGCGCCGCGCGGACTGGCGCGGCGGCTACCCGGTGGCCGAGGCGCTCGACCCCGAGGAACTTCGCGTCCTCATCGAGGGGGCCGTGGAGACCGAGGCGAAGGTCCACGCCCGCACCGTCCGGGCACAGCGGACCGAGCATGGAGAGCGGTGCGTCCGGTGACCGGCCAGCGCACCGACCCGCAGCGGATCAAGGCCGCCCGGCTGATTGAGGCACACCCGGACTGGTGCATCACTCGCCTCCCAGACGGCAGCTGGCATGCCGTCCGCCGCACCCCCCTGGCCGGGGCACTCCTCGGCACCTACCTCGAAACCGAGGTGACCGCCGACACCGCCGACGCACTCGACGCCACGCTCGCGGCGGACCAGCTCCGCACCGAGTTCCCCGACTGGGAGATCATCCGAACCGACCGGGGCCACTGGTGGGCGGTCCCGAACGAGGCCGGGCGGGCGTCCAAACGCGCGCGGAGCAGTGTCGACGCCGACACTCCGGACGAGCTGCGCGTCGCGCTCCGCGAAGCGATACGACCCACCGCGCCCCACCATGGGCGGTGCACCCGGTGACCCCCATGGACGCCTACCACCCCACCGGCCAGCAGCTCACCGCGCAACCGGAGATGAGCCGCGAGCAGCTCGCCAAGCACGCGGCGGCGGCGATCTCCGACCGGTGGCCCGGCGTCCACGCCTGGTACGGGAAACGGACCGGGAAATGCTGGGCGTACGTGCCCGGCGTCCGCCACCTGCTGGAGGCCGACGACTTCCGCCAGCTGGCAGAGGACATCGCCGGGGCGCGGAGCAGCCACCGGTGACCAGAGACGTGGGCGTGGCACGGCTACCTGGCGGGGTCACCCACGCCCACCCGATCGTACGGCCAGCCGCAGCGCGTGGCAGCGGCCGCCGTACCGGCGCGGCGGGCGGGTGCCCCCAAGGTCATCACCCGCCCGCCGCGCCACCACCACACGAGAGGACCACGATGCCCGGCGACGACCGCACGCCCGCTGACACGACGGCGAGCGACGGACGCATCGCCGTCTACCGCACGAACTGCGACGGGGAACCAGAAGCGTACGTCGCGATCTGGGAACGCGAATCGCGAGACGACGCCTACGCCGAGATGACCGCCGAGCCGGACGGGTGGTGGCGGGTGACGTCTGCGGCGGGCGTCCGCGGAATGTGGGTTCGGCCTGGGACGGCGGAGCCGTGGCGGGAGATCGTGCACCGACTGTTGGGGCGCAACAGCACCTAGCCCCGAGTAGACCACCGAACCTGGAAGGCCCGAACGAGCAATGCCCCCACTCAGTCAGCCCTGCGGCACCCGGTCCGCCTACGAGCGGCACCGTCGCAATCGCGAGAGCGCATGTGACGCCTGCCGAGCGGCCAACCTCGCGCACACGCAGGCATGGCGCCGGGCCTACCGGGAGCTACTCAAACTGCCCGGAGTGGCTGCGGAACACGCTCGGGTCTTGGAGTCCTGCGAGATGCCCCGGCGGCACGAGAAGGCGCAGCGTGTGCTGGTCCGCCGTCATCGTGAGGACTTCCGGGTGCTGCTCGATAAGGAACTCGCGGAGCACGCCCTCGCCGCAGCCACACGCCCTGAAGGGAGGTGAGTCCTCGCGATGATGATCTGCCCGTGCGGGCACTGCGCGATCTGCCGGAAGGCCCGCGAGCCGGGTCCCCCGCCGAAGCCGAAGCCGAAGGAGCCCGAGAAGGACTGAGCGCGCTACGCCCCACCTCGTCGAGGTGGGGCGTTGTCGTGTCTGGCGCGATCCGGCCAGGCTCTTGAAAAGTTGTACAACTTGTACGACACTTGAGTCATGACGACGACCGAGGACAACATCCAGCACTGGACCGAGCGGGCCGAGCAATGCCTCGCCACCGCCGCCAAAATCGAGCGCGCCCACCGCCGCGACCCCCACGCCCGCAAGACCGCCAAGACCTACCGGCTCGCCGCCACCAACTGGCGCAAGGCCGCCGAGCGCACCACCAGCGACGACCCCATCAGCCGGGACATGGCCGACGACAACGCCCGCGACGGCGCACGCTTCGAGACCCTCGCCCACCAGCAGCGCCATGACCTGGACGGCACCCCCATCCCCTCGGCTCCCACCGCCTACCCCCAGACACAGGACGAGCCAGCCGAGCACATGAAGTCCGCCGACGTCCGTAAGAACATGCGAGACGTCCTGGACCGCGTCCGCTCCGGGGGCGAGGTCGTCATCGAGAACTACACCAAGCCGATCGCCCGCATCGTCCCCGAAGACGACGCCGTCGTCGTCCTGCGCACCCCGAGCGCGACCCAGGCCGAGCGACTGCGTCGCCTCGTCGCCGACCACGGCGCGCTCGGCATCCCCCTCCCCAACAACACCACGCCCTGGCGGGTGGTCGACGAGGAGGGCCAACCCGTGAACCCCCACGCCATCCCGAGCGTGCAGGTGCGCCTCTCCCCGGCACCCGCCAACGAGATCGAACCGCGCGAGCTCGACATCGACCCGACCACCATCACCCTGCTGGACGGCCGCGAGGAGTGGGACCCGATCCTTGACATCGTGTGGTCGCGGCTGACGGTTGGTACCGCGCCGGACGGCACGCCGGTCGTCGTCCTGGAGGACCGCATCTCCGAGCACGGCGAGCGGGACGAGAACGCGCCCCTGGCCGTGGACGTGGTGTGGGCGTACGACTCGATCGAGGACGCCCGCCGCGACCGCGACGAGCAGATCGAGCGGGACTATCTGCCGCGCGACGTGCGGGAACGCATTCGGGACGTGCGTGCCTGACTCTCGTATCCCCGCATGCGCTGAGCTCCGCGCGCAGCTCGGCGTGCCCGGTAAACATCTGCGGACCTACCCGGCTTGACCCCCGCGCGACTGAGCGGCCCCACCGCAAGGAGAACAGCATGGACCGCTACCAGGTCACCGACACCGACAACGGCGCCCGCTACGTGGTCGTCCGTGCCGACGGCACACCCGCGGGCTTCGGTGAGGGGAAGGACCGTCGCCTCCCCGACCGGGGCTTCGTCGCCCGCAGCGATGCCGAGACCGTCGCGACCTTCCTTAACGCCACACCCGACGAGTACCGGATCACGCGGAGCGTCAACAGCTGGATGGTCAGTGGGGGTCGTCGCGGCGACCCCGCGCCGCTCGACCAGTCGCTCCGGACCGACAAGGCAGGGACCGGGGGCAGCCCCGTCACCCTCCTGATTAGCCACGCCCTCCACCACGCCAAGGGCGCCGACGCCCGCATCGCCGAGAAAGCGGAATGCTCACCCCGGCCTCGTCCGTCGTCCGGGCGCGGCCCGGAGCGGGCGCAGCCCAAGCCGCGCGAGAAGGACACAGCGAAACCACGGTTCGGCGATGCGTGGGAAGCGATGGACTGGGCCGTCCGCACCCACTTGGCGGACGCTCTGGCTGCTGCGGGCCTGGACGACCAGGCGGCCGCCGTGCGTGCCCTGCTCCCGCTCAGGACGCGGCTGGCCGCCCAGGACGCGGCACCAACCGTGCAGGCCGCGATGAGGGCCGCCCAGGACGCGGCGCGCCAGGCACCCCACCCGGACTTCGGTCCCGAGAACACCGGCGCCCCGGAGTACAACGCGCTCGTGGAGGAGCGGGTCCTCGCCGTCGCAGACCATGAGTCCATCCGGGCCGCCGCGAAGATGGTCGGCGAGGCGCTCTACACCGACACCTCAGCGTGGGAGGCGGCCGTGCAAGACCTCGGACTCGACCGCAACCTATTCCTCCTCCGGCAAGCGGCCAGGGCCGCCATTGAGGCCGACGTTCGACGGAAGCTCGCCGAAGAGAAGCCCTGACCCTCCTTGCCCAACGGGCAAGCTGGACATGACGAAGCGGCCCCACCCCCGAAGGGGTGGGGCGCTCTCCGTTCCCGCGAGACCGGGCTAGCGGATCATCTTCTGCCGAGGCACCCGCGAACCATCAGCAGCCACCGGCGCCGTCACCTGCGTCCGCAGCCACGCCGCCAACACCGCCGTCAACAGCGCACCCGCCGTCGTGATCCGCTCCTGCGACAAGTCCCACCCGAACGACACCGCCAACTGGAGCACACCAACCAGCAGCCCTGACGCGGCCGGGACGATCCGGTCGTGCGCAGCGGTGACGGCGACGGCGAGGCCCACCGCGAGGGACGCGACGGCGTTCACGCCCGCCTGCTGCCCCTCGGACAGATCGACACCCCACGCGACGAGGGTCTGCACGACCACGGCGACAAGACCGAGCCAGACCGCCGGTTCTCTACCCCAGATCTTCATAGGTCCCTCCTTCGGGGACACGCCCTCGGACATTCGAGGGGACATTCCGTAGGGGCGAGACCGTGTCGCCCCAGGTGACCGGCGGGAGCGTGCCGTCACGGCGCGCTGTTCTCCCGCGAAGCAGCGACGAGCGCCTCAGCCAGTTCCAGCACGTAGTTGATCCGCTTGCCCAGCAGTGAGTTGGAGATCGCGCATTCCTCGATCGCCGCCCGCAGCATCCCTCGGATCGGTTCCCTGGCGGCGGGAGGTTCGATCAGGTCGAGGTATCTGAGGGCGTCGGACAGCAGCACCGAAGCCGAACGCGGCGCGTGGACTGTCGCCATGGTCACTCCCTGCTAGCTGACATGAGCCGCGCCACGTCCTCGTCCTCGGCGAGGTCCGCGAGCGCCTCCCGCACCGCCGGATGATCCAAGTCCCGCCCACGCAGAACCCGCGCGGCGGTGATGATCGAGTCGACCAGCCCGACCGTCACACCCTCCGGCGAACGGCAGTCGAGCGGATGCCCGGCCACGATCAGACCCGGGGCGGCCAGCCCCACGAGCCGGGCGGGAGTTCCTGGCCGGGCTGGTGCTCGAACGGCTCACCGCACGGCACGTTGTACTCGGTGAACCCGCCCGCCTCGCCGGGCGTGAACACCCACAGGTGCACGTGATACTCGTCGGTCAGCGGCGGGATGACGCCGTCCTCAACGCCGCGCGGGTCGAGGGAGTGGCCGTCGACGGTGACGATCGCGGCGCGCATGGCCTGATAGCCGTGCTTGCCGCGGTAGTGGACGATGCGTCCGAGGGACGGTTTCATACTCACTCCTTGCTAGCTGACATGGTCGGAGACTGGACGGCCGTTACAGCCGTCCAGGTCAGGTGACGTCGAGCCGCACGTGCAGGCCCTCCAGATACCGGCGCACCTCCGCCCCCACATCCACGGCCGGACCCCCACCCGCCCCGGCGGCCTCCGCCCGCGCGACCGCGCGCATCAGCTGCGCGTACGCGGTCCCCGTCATCTCCCGCGCATCCTTCACATCCGACCCCATGGACTTGCGGACCTGGAGCAGACCCGCACTCATCTCGTCACCCCACTCGCCGTCGACCCCGTAGCGGGGCAGCGTGCCACCCGCGTACAGGACGAGCCGCTGGGCAGCGACCACCGCCTCGCCCTTGTCGCCTTCCTTGAGCCCGATCACTGGGTCCTCCTGACTCGTTGACGATCCGCCGTAGTCCGGCCGTCCGTAACCGGCGATCACGCCGGAGCTGCGAACGCGGCGGCATACCGCGTCGCTGGTGTTGGCCTCGACGGTCTGCACCCGCCCACCGCCGAGGACTTTCTCGACCACGCCCACGTGGTCGATCGCACTCACCCTGTCGGTGGCGCCCCAGTCGAAGAACACGATGTCGCCGGGCTTCGCCTGGTTTACGTTCGCGGCAGTCCCGCTATGCCACCGTCCGACTTTCTGAAAATCCCCCGCGTGCCAGGGTGTGTAGGCGCGGTCGCCGCCCGGCAGGACGGCGCTCGCGTTCCCGCTGTGCCGCGCCCAGTAGGTGATGGCCATGTCGCACCAGTTGGCGCGGAGGAACTCGTCCCCGTGCCGGGCCGCATACTCCTTGGTGATCTCGTTCGGGCGGCCCGACATCCCGATCGTCGCGCGCGCCTCGGCGAGCATTCCCCGGGCGCTCACTGTTCGCCGCCCTCACTATCGGCCAGGGCCTCACCCCGGTAGGCGCCATCCTCGTCCGGCGCCCCGTACAGCTCGGCCAGCCTGGCGTCCTCGTCCGGCTCCGTCGCGCGGTGGACGTCCGGATGCCGGTCAACCATCCCCATGTCCGGCGCCACCGCCTCCGCGATGTCGGGCTGATCCTGATCCATCACCCCTCCTCATCCTTCACACACGTCACCGTGTCCTGCGGACCTCCCGCAGTCACGACGGTGACGGTCTCCTGATGCCAGCCGTCCCGGCACGGCGGCCCGGCCGGCCCCTGCTCACCCGCAGGCCCACGCGGACCCGCAGGCCCGGCCGGACCCGTAGGCCCCTGCGCGCCCGGAGCACCAGCCGCGCCGTCCCCGCCCGCCGACCCCGGCGCACCAGACGGACCCACCGCACCCGCCGGGCCCTGCGGCCCCGGACTCCCCGCGGGCCCACGCGCGCCAGGGGAACCCGGCGCCCCCGGATCGCCAGGGCGGCCCGGCTCGCCCGACGGTCCTGGCGGGCGCGGCTTCAGCCCCGCCTCCCGCAGCTGCTGCGCATACGCCTGGGACCGCTGCTCCGCCCGCTCAAGCCGATGCCCCAACGCGTTGATCCGCCCCACGATCAGCACGACCGCGACCAACGTCGCGACCCACACCACGGCAGACACCGTGATCGGCCACCGCGCCGCCCGCATCCGCTCAACCATCGCGCCTACTTCCCGGACCCGCGCAGCGCCAGCAGGACCGTGACCGTGATCGTGATGATGAAGAACAAGGCAGGCAACACCCCCGAGAACAGGGCTTGCCGCCAGTTCGTCCCCGCCTTGTCGAGCCGATCATGCAGCGCCCGGACCGCCGCGCGTCGCGCGTCGCGCTCCTGCTCCAGCTCGGTCTCCAACTCGGAGATCCTGCGTTCCAACTCGGCACGGTCCCGCGCATACAGCTCAGGTGCGATCGACCGCGCGGCGAGGTCCTGTTGGCCGCGTTCCAGACGGTCCAGTCGGAACGTGACCACATCCCTGGAAGAGTCATCAACCACCACGCCCCCACGGCCTCATGACGGGACGCTCCAACGGCGCACCACCAGCTGCTGCCCGTACGGGTCGACCTTCAGCCGGTCCCCGGAGTGGTAGTTGCCCCAGTGGGCGTCCACCATCAGGTTGATCGCCATGCGGTGCGGGCCGATGTAGTCGCCCTCCGTGAACGGAACCGGCCACGTCTCCGGCACCCGGTACACCCGCGTCAACGTGATCGGCATGTGATGCCGCCCCGCGTACGCCGACGTGATCGGCGTGACGTTGTCGCCGGTCGGGGTGGGGATCTCGATCCACGTGCCGTGCGGGTACGGAAGCCCGTCGTCGCAGTCGTAGTACCGCAACCTGCTACCAACGCCGACCGTGTACGACAGGTCGTTCGTGACCCGCACCTCGGCAGTCACATCCAGCACGTCACCTGGCAGGCACGGCACCACCACCCGCGACACCCGGTACGGAGTGTCCGGCGTGCCATCGACCGGAATGGACGTGGCGACCAGTTCCTGGCTGGAATACAGCCCCACCAGAACCTGCGCGGGACTTGTGTCGGTTTGACCCATTTGGTTGCTCCTCTGGAACGGCATTCGGAACGTCGTCAGGGCGCCACGAGGTAGTTCGGGTTCCCGTCCTCTGGCCCGTCGAAGCCGACCGAGTGGTAGCCGCACGCGAAACACCCGGCGCCGGGCTGCCACGCCCGGTAGCACCCCCCGGCGCGGCGCGCCATCTGCAAGATCATCGCGGCGGAGGTGGACGGCAGCCCGTACACCCCGGCGCCTGCGGTGGATGCCTGCTCCGGCTTGACGAGCCACCGGCGATCGGACGGCGCCCACGCCTGGAGAGCCGAGCCGAGCGCGGCGTGATCGCTGTGGTTGTCGCCCCACCACATCGTGTAGTGCCCGACGCTGGACCAGCCGAGCGCGGTGAAATGCGAGGCCCACGACTGCATGACCTGCGTCGCCCACGTGGTGGTGATGCCGTCCGGCAGGTCCATCGTTGACGTCCCGGGAGCGTCCGCGCGACCGAGGTGGACACGCGACGCGGGAACGCCGAGCTGCGCGCACGCCGCGACCAGCTCCCGGGTGCGAGCCTCGGCGAACTCCGCCGCGCTCAGCGGCGCGTACCCCTCCCGCGGCGGGTAGTGGTAGCCGCCCCACCAGTAGCTGTCGTCATCGCCGTTGATCAGGGCCCGCGCACCCGAGGTGGAACCGTTGGAGCAGAGCACCACGTGGACCTCACGGTTCGCGAGGGCGTGACGCGCGATCACCTGCCCCATGAACAAGGTCTCGTCGTCCTGATGAGGGCTGTAGAAAACGATGGGGCGGCCGGTCGGGGCCGCCGGTACAGGATCGGCCGGCATAAAAGGTTCCCCTTTCTCGGTGGCTAAAGCGGAATGGCGAGCAGTGACCGGTCCCGCCACGACCCCTCCCCCGTGGCGGCCCTATACTTCGCGGTAAACGTGTTGCTGCCCGCCGTCAGCGTCCCATCGAACAGGACAGCGGCATGGGCGCGGACGAATATGCTGTCCGAGCTGGACCGGACCATGTACGCATTGTCCTCAGTCGCGGAAATAGTAGAACTACCGGAAACGGCTACGCCCATGGTCGCGATCCCTGAAGCGGTATCGTTCCAAGCCCTCGCACCGATGAACACGATCGCCGACGTGCCCGTCGTCAACGTCACGGCAGGACCGACGGTGGCGAGGTTCACAAATGACGTCGACGACGTGGCTTCCTGCGTGCTGATCGTATCGAGGCCAAGGACGCGTTCCGCGATTGCGTTGGAGCCCGTGCCGACGAAAATCGACCCCGAAGTCGTGGCCTTCGCGGGAGCGGTCTCCAGCAGGTTGTCCCGCACATGCGCGTTGAATTGGGACGCGGTGAATGCGCTATTCGCCACAGCAGTCATGGGGCTGGTCCAAGCCACGTCACTTCACCCCGAACAGTTGGTTCTCCGCCAGCAGATCAGCGACCGTCTGCCCGTGCTCGATCCCGGCCCGCACCGCCAGGTCGTGACCGGAAGGGAACCAGTTCCGCGTCGCCGGGACCGGCCGCCGCTTCAGCACCCGGTCGATGTCCTCGGCGTCCGGCGGCCACTCGATCGGGCAGTCGAGACGACAGCACCCCTTCTCCTCCGGCCCGCACCAAAACCGCTCCTGACCCGGCTCCAGGCGCCGAGCATTAGCGCAGAACGGGCGGGGGCAGTCGGCCACCCAGCGCCCATAGTTGTGATATGCCCGAGCGATCAACGCAGGACCCCCTTTCATGTGGCGAACACCCCGTCGTCGAAGCCGTGGCCGTCCTGATCGAAAATGAAAAGGTTCTCGGGATCGTCGAGCCCGGTGGCACCGAACACGCCGTCATTGAAACCGTGGTCAGAATCGTTGAACCGGAACACGTCCGAAGCCTGCGTCGGCGCTTTCTCCATCGTGAACTCGGTCCGCAGCAACATCCCGCCGTCAGAAACGCGGTGCTTGATCTGCCCCAAATAGAAGTCGTAATCAATACAAGTCTCGGCCTCACGGACATGAATCCGATCCGACAGATCCCGGCCGAGCTGCTGCACCAGCCGCTCCGACGACACGTCCGTCTTCGTCGACATGGTGACCGTCACCACCGGCAGACGTTCCGCGCGCGCACCCAAAACCAGGTCCGCGATCGCCTCCGCATCCCGCACACCCGCCCACGGGCCCTGCTTGTCGAACGGGTTCCGCTTCCCGTACCGCCCGATCGACGTGTCGTCCTGCCCCGTCACCTGATAGGTACGGGCCACCGTCACCGGACGGCCCGTCACCACCAGGTCGCTGACCGCCGCCGCCGAGGCCCCCGGGGTCAGTTTCAGAGTGAGAGTCTGCCCCGAGTCCTGCACAATCGACCCGGTGACCGTGCCCGCCAACGTCGTGAACGCCACATCCAGATCGGTCGCCGGGTCGTCCAGCGTGACCGTGATCTCCAGGGTCGTTGACGCGGCGATCGAGCGGACGTCGGGTGACTCCCACACCGTCTCCGGAAAGGACGCCGGGTCCAGCTCCTCCACCTTCAACGCGACCACGTTGATGATGTCCGCCCACCCGACGTCCTGTTTCAGGTCCTCGAACCCGACACCGTCGTCGGGGTCGAACGTGATCTGCGGGGTGATCGACGCGGCGTTCAGCAGGCGGTGGTGCCGGTCCCGGAACACGATCTTCCCGCCCGCGTCCGCGTGGATGACCGCACCGGGCCCCTCCGACAGCAGCAGATCCGTGATCGCCTTGTACGCGTCGGTGGCCTCCTCCCACCACCAGCGGATGATCGTGGCGCCCGGGTCCAGGTCCCGCTGATCGTCCGGCCAGCCGATCGCGTCGAGCACGTACCCGAGGGCCGTGCCGGTGCGGATCCCCGCGTACAACTGCGTGGAGATCTCAATATCCTTGAGTTTCGCGATCGCGTCGAGCGCCCCGAAGTCCACCGACCGCTGGTCGATGCGTGCCTGGACGGTGTAGTCGTCGCCGTGCCCGTCGAACAGCGTGTACGTCGTGCCGTCCAGACGCGCCTGGATCCGGAACGGGCGGCCCGGCAGGATCCGGCCCACCAGCGGCGACGCCGCGTTGTCCGGGGACAGGGCCCGGTCGATGTTGTCCAGCTCCGCGCTGGCCCGCCCCGACGTCATCGGCATGAGCGCCCGCGCCTTGTCCCGCCCGAACTCGGCCTGCAACGTCGACCGCATCAGGGCGCGGCCGGTGATGTCATCGTCGCCGGGGTCGTAGCCGTCGCCGTCCCAGTCCATGCCGACGCTCCAGATGACGCCGACCGTCCCGGCGGTCTGGGTGCGGCCCGGACGGCCGCGCAGACGCCGCTCGAACGGCACCCGCGACGCCGTCCGGAACGTCGCCGGGCCCGCGGTTCGAGACGGATACGACGCCCGCATCATCCGCCCAACTCCTCGAAGACGAGCGTGCCCGCCATGGTGATCGAGTCGTTCGGGGTCGTTCCGAGTTCGACGGTGAGCCGCGCCGACGGCGACACGACGATGCGGGCCTCAGGCGGCGGCAACCACACGAACGGGGCCCGCACGTTCCACGCCTCCGAATGCAGCGTGACGATCGTGCCCGACGACGCCTTCGTGGTGTTGTTGGCCTCCACCGTCGACCCCGCCGCGGTGAACCCGGCCTGCAACGGCACCGGCGTCACGGACGCCCCGCTGGACCCGGACGTGGTCGCGCCACGCTTCAACTGGATCAGCAGGCCCTCCTCCTGCGCGTCGCCGGTCTCGGTGGTCTGGGACACGACGAGCTGGTGGAGGATCACGACAGCGTCTGAGGGCGCCACGACCTCGAACAGGTCCTGCTGCGCGGACACCGCGACGCCGCTGAACTGCGCCGTGTACATCATGCCGAGGCTCATGGGTTCATCACCTGATCAGGAGGTTGCGGAGTTGAGGGCGGCGGCGCGGCGGCCCCGCCTTGGTCGCCGGGGCCACGGCAGTGGCCTTGTACGTCGCGATGAGACCCGTGTACGTGGACCCCGAGGAGAGGGTGAGGGTGCCCTCCTGCGTCCCGGTCGCGGCCGTGTACTTGTAGATCACCTGCAACGCCCGGTCCGTGGATCCGGCGGTGGTCTCCACCTTCGCCGTTCCTGACCACCCGGCCGGGATCGTCGTCGTGCGTCCCTGCCCGAACCCGAACACGGCCACGGCCAGCTCGTACGCCTGCGCCGTGGCCGCCGTCACACCGGATGAAAGGGCCGCGCTGTTGCCCGGGTTGTTGTTCGCGGCGGTCTTGTCGAGCGGGCTCGCATCAACGTCATCGAACGCATCCGCCTGCATAGCCCACCTGACCCGGTTCTCCCCGATCACGATGGTGATCGTGTCGCCGACCTGCAGCGCCGTCGCGATCCGGGCGCGGGCGATCATCGTCGCGACCGTCGCGTTCCCGCCGCCCCCCGCGCTCTTGTCCACGGTCCAGGTGTTGCCGCGCGTGTCGGTCACGCTGGACACCGTGGGGATGGTCCCGGCGCCGGACTCCCACACCACCGCCGCGGTGACGGTCTTGCCCGTGGACACGGCGGAGTCGACGGTGATGACCCCGGTGTCGGTGGTGGCCGTGCTGGTGTCCGCGCCGACTAGTGCGTCGTGGCTCATCTCGCCTCCGCTGCCAGGTCGACGAGGCGGCCCTGCTTGCGGAGGCTGGCGAGCGCAGCGGTCAGCCAGTCCTCCAGCTCGATCCGCGACCCGATCGCGCCGTGGTTCTCCACCGTCACACTGAGGTTCAGGACCATTGGGCCGCTGGGCCGCGTCCCGTCCAACGGGAGGGCAGGGCCACGGTCGGCGAGCATGTTCTCCGTCTGCCCGTTCGGGATCACCGACGACCCGAACGGCAGGCGGACCAGCTCCCGGCCGTGCTCACCGACCATCACGAGGTTCCCGCGCGGCCCGCCCTCGGCCGCGTGCGAGATACCACCCGTCGCGAACCCGGGGATGTGGGAGATGATGCCGGAGATTTTCGACCCGATGGACTTGGCCCGGTTCAGGATGCCCTCCAGCAGTCCGACCACCCGGGACCCGGCTGCGGCCAGACCATGCCACAGGCCCGACCAGGACGGCCGGATACCGGCGATCCGGTGGACCACTCCGATCACCGCCGAGTAGACGCGGTTGATGCCCGCGTGCGCCCGGACTCCCAGCTGTGCCCAGAACTCGTTGAACCTCTTTTGCACGCCCGGCCAAGGCGACAGCACCGCGTGCGCGATCCGCCCGATGATCCCGTGGACGATCTCCCGGGCCTTCTCCAGCCACACGAACGGGCTGCGGATCGTGCCCTGCCAAATGTTGTCCCAGTGCTCGATGAAGTAGTCGCCGAAGAACTGGAGACCACCCGTGATCAGGTTGAACTTGTCCAGTATGGCGGCGACCGCGCCAGCGAACGGCCCGGCGAGCATGGTGGCTATGACCGGTTCCCAATTCTCCTTCAGCCAGTCGATGACGCTGCTGCCCGACTCGGGGGTTTCTTCGAGGGACCCGTTGATCCCGAGGATTTTTTCCGCGACGTTCTCCGCCTCGTCGGCCAGGTCGCCGATGGCACCGGCGAGGAACGATGCTGCCTCGGGCAGCGTTTCGCCGAGCATCTCCCCCATCAGTTCCAGGCCGGGCTGGATCTTCTCCCACAGGTCGACGCCTTTTTCCTTGACGACGGAGAACGCCTCGTCGACGATCCGGCGGAAAGTTTCGGAGTGCTTGTAGGCGTAGATCAGCCCGCCGACCAGCGCCGCGATCGCGATCACGACCAATCCGATCGGGTTCGCGGCGAGCGCGATGTTCAGGATGCCCTGCGCCACCGACCACGCCTTGATCGCCAGGACGATCCCGCCGATCGTGGGCGCGAGCCAGTCCATGACGTCCTGCGGGATCGCCGCGACGAAGTCGGCAAGCGCTTCAGTGACCTTCAATGTCAGGCCCGTGAAAGGCGCCAGCGCCTGACCGACATTCACGATGATCTGGATCAAGTCCCCGAGCAGATCAAGTAGGTCTGGCGCCTGCTCGGAGACACCCGCCATCCAGTCCTGGAACCCCTGGTTGTGTTCCAGCCCCTGCCCGAAGTCCGCGAATTTCTTAGTGAGATCCTCCAGGCCACCCGACATCCCCGCCGAGAACGGCAGGAACGCCGACAGCAACCCACCGAAACCGACCGCGACATTCCGAATGGACCGCAGAAAAGACGGCAGAGTCTTGCTCGCAGCGTCAGCGAGTTTCGTCGTGAACCGTTGGAACCCGCCGCCCTGCGCGTCACGCGCGAGAGTGTCCATGAACCCGCTGAGCGCCCCCGCCCCGGCCTTCACCAGCGGCGTCAAGCTGGGCAGCAGATCCCGCGCGAGGCGCAACCCCTTCGAGAACACCGGCATTGTGTCCCCGGCCAAACTGTCGGACCACTGCCCGAACGACTCCCGCAGCGCGAGGAACTCGCTCGCCGCCTCCTGCGTCGCGGGCGGCAACCCGTCGAGCGTCTTGATGTACTCCTTGAACGCGGCGTCCTGCTCCGCTCCCGGCGCCGCCGCCTTGTACTTGTCCCACGCCTTGGTGACCTCGCCGATCGCGTCGGCCTGCGGCTTCACCGCCAGGCCGAACGCGCCGATCGCGGCACCGGCGGACGCGAACGCGGCCGTGGCGACACCGGCCGCGGCGACCAGCGGCCCTGCCAGCGAGGACGCAAGGTCCGCGCCCGCCGCGACCGCGATGCCCTTCAACCCGGACAGCATCTTCGACACGCCGTCGCCGAACGACGCCACTTCACGCCTGGCGGACAGGAACCCCGCCTTGGTGTGGTCGTCGGAGGTGACCTCAATGTTCACCTCATTCACCGGGGTACACCTCCTCGCCCTGCTCGTCCCGGTCCTGCGGGGTGCCCAGATGCCGGATCCTCAGGAGCTTCAGCAGCCGGGCGTCTTCCTTGTCGATCTGGGAGGGCAGGCAGTGGAACCGCTCACACAACCCGAGGATCAGCTCTGCGTCGTCAAGCTCCCAAGGTTTAGTGATGGTGGCGCCATCGGCAGTGACGACTCCGGGAAAGTCACGCCAGAGGGTGAGTCTTTTCCCAGTGCCGAATCTTCGGCGACGCCGCCGACCGCAGTGAACCATTCCTTGATGACGGGGAACACGAATTCCAGCGGCATCGAGTCCAGGCCGTCCGGTGTGGCGGGGACAGGCGCTCCGCGTTTCTTCAGGTTCCAGGACACGAGCGCCCGCGAGAACCCTTCGAGGAGTCCGTCCAGCGCGTCGACCTGCTCGGGCGTGAACTTGGTCTTGGCGACCGGGTTACCGTCGTCGTCCTGGAGTTCCACGGCGAGGCGCATGAGGCGGCGGAACTCGCCGACCGCGACGGATTCCGCGCGGACCTCCAGTCCCTTGTGGGAAGGGGTCTGGAACCGCAGGTTGTAGATGTTCCCCTCGAACTCGAACCCGTCGTCCATCAGGCGCTCGTCCAGCTAGGAACCGTGCCATCCGAAAGCACCCCAGGAACAGCCCAGGTGAGCGCGCCGTCCTGCCCCCGGGTGATCGGGTAGTCGGTGTACAGCACCTCGTTCGCGAGGGTGTGAACGGTGGACCCGCCGACCTCGGTGAACGCGATCGTCGTGGTCCGCGCCACGGAGGTGGAGGGGACGGTTTTGAACACGTCGTGGGACGCGCCGGTCGCGACGTTCATGACGCCGTTCAGCGTCACGGAGAAGTCCGCGAGGAGCAGCAGCCTTTCCATCGCGGACTTATCCACGCCGGTGACGTCCTGAACGGCGCGCGGGGTAGCGAATTGGAAGTTCGTGATGTCGTTCTTGATGGCTTTCACGGTGCCTGAGCTGTCGTCGACAGACAGTGTGGTCCAGGCCAGTCCTGACTGTTTGCTGATGGCTACTGCCCTCCTTACCCTTTTTCTTTCTGGTCGGCTACCCGCTGCTGGTGCTCACTGAAATCCTCAACCCAGTCACTCGCGTTGGCGTGCGCGCGGGTGGGGCCCCTGCCGGTCGGGCGCCAATCACCGTTCCGTACCGAGTACCGCTCCGGGCGGGTCCGATGCTCGGCGAAACACCGCTGCCGCGACTCGAACACGAACACCGTCAGCCCGGCGGCGGTGCGCTGCTCCCGGAACGTCCTCCCGGACTGGTGGCGGATGTACTCCGCCTGCGCCCGGCCGAGGTCGGTGTGCTCGTCGACGGCGGTCTCCCAGCCGTTCAGCCACGCCTGGCACCCGACCAGCTCACACGCGGCCTTCACCGTCCGGTCGGCGGGCGCGACGATCGCGTACGTCTTGTAGGCGTGCGCCGGGCCGCGCGGGTCGATCCTGAACATGGGCCGCATCAGAAGACCACCGCCGTCGCGTTGACCGTGACCTGCACGGCGAACGTGCACTCGGTGAACGTCCCGGTCGTGACCGCCCGCAGGTACCGCTCAACGTTCCCGGACACGGTGATCCGCTCCGACGTCACACCGGTCGCCGCGGTGAAACCGCCGCCCGTCACATCCGCGAACGCGTCAGTCGACCCGTTGTCGCTGGAGGACTGGAGCTTCACCGTGCAGGACGTGCCTGTGAAGGAGAACACGTGCAGCCACGCCTGCAATCCGTGCGTGCCCGCTGCGGCGAAATCCACCGAGGTGCCGTTCGTCGCGGTCGTGTCGGACCGTTTCCCGGCCGTGAGCTGGACGCCCCATTCGAGGCCGTACCCGTTCGCGAGGGCCTGAACGGCGATCGTCAACGACCCGTCCGCGCCCCGCGTCGGGTCGTAGTTGATCTGCTTGGCGACCAGCGACGCCGCCGGGTTCCCGAGCGTGGTGCCACGGAAGTAGGTCGCGTGCTCGTCCGTCGTGGGGCGAGTGGACAGGGTCGGGTGCGCGGCCGCCGCCGCCGGATTGAGGAACGACGTCCATTCCATGCCGCCGTCGCGGAGCAGCCCGCGCCGCTCGAACGCGAACTTGTTGATGCCGGTGACGTCCTGCGTGCCGGTCAGGCCGCCGCCGACACGGCCGATCGCGCCAACATCGCCACTGAGGTCGACGCCACCCCAGTAAAAATTGTCGCCGAGCCCGCCTTGTTTCGCCATGTCAGGGCACCTGCTCCCACACGTCGGACACGACCATCGGCACGCTGACGTCCATGATTCTGAACATGCGGCCGCTGACATTGAGGTAGCCGGACTGCGCAAACAGCGGCGCCCCGGTCTGCCCGAGCAGATCCACGTTCCGGATCAGCCCACCGAGCGTGAAATCACCGGAGTAGGCGTTCATCAGCGCGTCGACCGCAGCGAGGACGGCCGGGTCGATACCGTCCTGCGGTTCCTGGAGCATGTCGGAGAAGATCCGCACCGTGTACGTGAGCCGCACGGCCGTGGACGCCAGCCCGGACGACCCGCGCGCCGGGTCGACCCGCGCCACCCAGATCGCCGCGGTGATGCCCTTCCCGGGACTGGATTTCGGTTCGTGGCCATTCACCGTCTCGAACAGCCCGGACGCTTCCGCGTGTGAGATCAGCGCGTTGAAAATGCCGGTCGAGTTGAGCATTAGTTCATCCTCGGTAGGTACTTCTGGAGGACGAATTCGGCGATGTCGTCCGCGTCGGAGCGGATCTGGTTGATCGCGATGATCCAGTGCTTGTAGCCCTTGAATCGGGTGGTCTTGTTGCGGCTCCCGACCCCGGCGAGCCACGGCCCGTACACCACGCCGCCGTCGTGGATCTCCCACCCGTCGAACGCCCTGCTGGCTTGGAGTTGCGACATGTAGTAGCCGGTGGGGTGCTTGAGGAACGGGCCGAGCGCGACGCGGACTTTGTTGACGCCGACTTCGGCGATGACCTGCTCGATCTCGTCGGCGTACCCGGCTGCGGCGAGCGCGGCGCGGTTGTCGAACAGGGGCCCGTCGCGGTCGATCCTGGCGCCGAAGACGATCATGCGGTCACCGCCGGGTCCAGCAACGCGCACGCACCTGCGGGCAGCGGTTCACCGTCGGCGTGCGGCACGACGGTCGACATGCCGCCGTCGACCTCCACTAGCCCGCCGAACTCCCACGTTGCGGGCGTCGGCTCTTGGCCTTCCGGGACGGCGACGCGCTCGAGGTTGTAGTCGACCAGGACGGTGCCACACCACGAGCAACGCTGACGCATGTAGCCCGGGTGGACGACGATCACGGGACCGGCGATGTGGATCATCATGCGCTGTTCGCCCCCTGGATGCTGTGTAGCTGGGCGAACGCGTCCCGCCAGGTCGTGAACCGGATGGCCCGGTCATCGACATAGGCCACGGCCGGGAGCTTCCGGTCCGTGACGAGCAGCCGACCGCGCTCATTCCAGAACCTGAGGTACCCGCTGCCCTCGCAGTCCCGGCAAGGATCTTCGACGTACATACCGCCCGGGACGGGATCGTCATCGTCCGGCTCGGCGAGGCCGCCCGCACCCTGGCAACGCACGCACGGATCATCGGCCGTCACGTCGAACCCGAGGCCCTCCAGCCACGGCACGACCTGCTCCGGGTCGCGGCTGGTATGGATGAACACCGCGTACTGCCCCATCAGCGCGTGGAGCGCATCCACCGCGCCGGGGACCGGCTCGTCGTAGATCGTGCCGTCCTGCCAGCCGCGCGAGTAGGCGTGGATCACGCCGTCGAAGTCCACCGCGATCGTCACCGCTACACCGCCCTCGTCCGGGCTTTCCGACCGAACGCCGTGTACGCCTGGTCGCGCAGCACGCCGAGCCCCCGCTGGAGGACCTCGCGTTCGTTGTCACCCGACCCGGCCTGCCGCGCCCAGCCCGCGCCCTCCTGCAACCCCTGCGAGATCGCCTCCGCGACGGCGTACTGCCGGACCAGGCCAGGCACCACGTGCCGCGCCACAGCCGCAGCGTCGGAGTGAGCGGCGGCGGTCGTGCCGAGCAGGCCACGCTGGACGGTCAACGAGCGGGCCGCGTACACGGCCGTCGCCGCGTCGTGCGCCGCGAGCGCCGACCCGTCCCACGCCCGCTTCACCACCAGCGCCGTGCCCACGGCGTCGACCACCAGCATCCGCTCGGCGCCGATCAGGATGACCTCGCCCGGCTGCGGTGCGCCCGTCGAGCTGGACACGGTGAGCGCGACGTCGTTGTTGGAGGCGGTGAGCGCGGACGCGGTGACGCCCGTGTCGGCCATGGCCGTGCCCGCGACCAGGATCCGCTCGGTGCCGACCAGGAGGACGTCGCCGACACCGAGCAGCGACCCGTCCGTCACGGTCACGCTGGTGGCGGCGTCGCTGATCGACCCGTCCAGCGCCCCGGCCGGGGCAGTGTCCGCAGGGACGCCGCAGTAGACGCCGGTGACCGCGATCGCGCGCTGGGTGGTGTCGCCCGTCGAGAACGCGCTGGTGGAGGAGATGTCCATCTCGATGCGCGTGTACGGCGGGCCGCTGCCGTTGGGCTCCAGGAAGTAGTTCGCGGGCGGGATGGTGACGCCGCCGGTGACGAGGCTGGACACCGAGACGACCTCATGCTGGTCGAGGCGGAGGATCCACGCGCGGGATTGGCGCGGCCAGTCGAAGTACCGGGTCCCGGTCCAGGGGAAGAAGCTCCGGTGGAGTTGGCCGGTGACGACGTCGGTCGCGGCCTCGATCGCGCGGTCGACAGCATCGTCGGCGCGCGCCGTGAGCTTGATGTCGACGGCGCGCTTGACGTCTTCGCGCGTGCACAGGCACGGCGCAGTGATCATGCGGTGTCCCTCCTGTGCCCTTGCTTGCTTGGCCGAGAACCACCCAGGGGGTGGTGGGGAGAGTCGGATGTCCAGTTGTGAGGCGGTGCTGTGTCAGGTCAGGTCTTCTCCGACGTGCCGGTCGCCGGGCCGCCACCCGTCCCACGGGCAGTAGAGGCCCCCGTCCGGGCCTTGCCGGAGCGGCTCCCCGTCGTTCGGGCACGCTTCCGGGGCGCTGGAGGCTTCGGCTCGGGTGAGGTCGCTGGCTTCTCGGGTGATGTCTGCGAGCTGCTCCCAGGAGATGACGCCACCCCCTCCTTCGGTTCCGGCGCGGCCGGAGCGGGCGGGTCTGCGACCGCGTTCGTCGGCCCGCCACGTTTGGTGATCTTCGGCATGTCGTTGTCCTTCCAGGCCACCACGACCTCCACCGGGTGACCGCACACCGCGCATGCGAGCGCGGGCACCTGCACGATGTTGAGCGCGACCTGCGGCAGCCGCATCGTGGTGACCTTCCCTGCCGCGCGGCACCCTTCGGTCTGGCAGGCCACCTTGATCTGAGGCAGCGTCGGCGCCGCGCCTCCCCCGGCCACCTCAGTGGACCCGCACTGCGGGCACGCGGGCAGCCCCACCGCGTAGGCGGAGGAGCAGCCCGCACACACGTTCAGCGACATCAGCCCGCGACCAGCGTCGCGCCGTCCGTCAGCGGAACCCAGCAGGCGTACCAGGTAATCGCCCCGTCCGGAGTGGTGCCAGTGGTGACCTGCTCCAGGTCCCCGGTCGTAACGACCAGATCACGAAGAGCGTGACCGCCCCGCAGCAACGAGTTCTCCACCAGCGCCCCACTCGTCGCCGGGTCGTCGATGGACTTGGTGAACCCGATCACCGTGCCCACCGCAGTGTCGGTAGTCCCGATGTCGGTCGCCTCGGACACGTCGGTGCTGTCACCGGTGGTCGGGTTGGCCTGCAACTTCACCGTGTTCGCGACGCTGATCGCGGTGGTGACCACACCCCACAGCGCGGTGATCAGCACCTCCCCGCCCGCGACGGTGAAGATCGTTCGGGTGTCGGCGGCGAACGCCCCCGACGGGCTGGACACCGGGCCCCGGCCCAGCGCGATCGCGCGGAGTTCGTTGCCCTGAATGATGGTGCTCATGGGTTGACGTCTCCGATCAGCTCAGCGGGGCGTGCATCTTGTCCGGCGCGCGCTGCGACGCCAGATCCCGCAGGATGTACAGCACCGCGCCGAGCTGCGCGTTCCCGCCGACATCCGCGACGTCCAGCGACACGTACGCGTACCCGTCCGACAGCGACGTCGCGTCCACCTCGATCACCACGATCTGCTGAGACTCCGCCGACGTGCCGTCCCCGCCCGGGTCCGCGATCGTCGCAGCGGCCGACTGGGTGACCGTCTCCCACGTCTCGTCGCCGTCCAGCGCCGTCTCGGCCTTGAGGTGGTAGTGGTCGATGACCGCGAGGTTCTGTGACGTGCCGCCCGACGACGCGGTGTGCTCCTTCAGCGTGACCGTCGGGTCATCGGCGGCGGTGCCCGCGCCCTTGAACAGCACGATGCTGACACCGGCCGCGTGCCGCAGCGACACACGCTTGCCGGTCTGCGCGGTCTGGAGGTCGACCGGCGCGACACCACACGACAGGTCGAACAGACGTCCGAGCCCTTCCATGTCCTTTGTCCTCTCTACAGGGGGTGGACGCCGCGACTACGCCCTGGCCGCGACTTTCACGAAAGGCGACAGCGTGTTGCTGCCGGACTTCGGGGTGATCGCCGACTGCACCCAGGGCCGCCCGTCGACCCGCTCGATGAACCGCATCGCGGTCTGGTCGTTGGCGAACTTGTAGTGCGGGGAGGTGTCGGCCGCCATGGTCTGCCGGTCACCGATCAGGTAGTAGCCCAGGTCCACGAAGTTGAGGTCACCGGCCTCGCCGACCGACGACAGCTTCTCCGAGAAGATCACCGGGCGGCCCAGGATCGTCATCGGCGGGCCCTCGGCGCCGTTGTTCAGCCAGATCGCCGACCCGCCCGTACCCACGCTGAGGGCCATGGTCGCGAGTTCGGGGAACGTGTCGATGTGCGCCAGCCACACCGCCCGGCCCAGGCTCGCGGGCAGCATCCGCGAGTACGACTTCGCGATGTTCTCCCACACGATCGTCGCGGCCGACTGCGCGGTCTCCTTCGCGACCGACACGGCGGCGGTCGCGTTCAGGAACCCCAGCGGCTCACCGGCACCGGACCCGGAGATGAACGCCACGTCCTCGAACCACGCCAGCGCCTGCGGGAACACCTCGTCGATGAACGTCTGGAGCGAGATCACCGAGTCGGTGAACAGCTCGTTGGGGACCTCGCAGTACGCCGTCAGCTTCTTCGCTTCGAGCTTGACGCGGCCGAACTTCGCGGACGTGTCGGTGAGCGCACCCGACTCCTCCGTCCAGTAGGCGATGACGCCGCCGTACACGCTGGAGGCGTTGCTGGTGGAGTCGATCGTCGGGAACGGGACGGTCAGCGTCTCCATCGGCACGACCCGCGCGCGGGGCCGCACAATCGCGGTCTCCAACGCGACCCGCAGCAGCTCCGACCGCAGATACTCGGGGATCAGGAACCCGCCGTCGGACGGCACCGTCGACCCGAACTCGTTCTGGATCCTGCGGAGCTCGGCCTTGGCCTCGATTGATTCGGGGCTCGTGGCCTTGTGCCAGGTCGCCTGCAAGTACTCCCGCGTGGTCGGGAACAGCTTGTCGACCTTCGCGCCGGGCGCGGCCGGGTTGTAGTGCGCCGACCGTTTCGCCGACGGTGTCGGGTCGGAGCCGGGCGTCAGGTTCAGCCGCTTGATGTTGTCGACCTGGTTTTCCCGCAGCCAGGTCGCCAGGACCCGCTGGGTTTCCTCCCGGACCTGCGTCGCGATGGACGCGTCCATCGCCATCGTCGACTTGGCGTAGTTGCGGATGAACTCGCGGAACTGGGTCTTGTCCGCGAACACGTCCTGCATTTGCTGCGGGTCGCCGAGCATGTCCTCCAGCTCGTCGGCGCTGGTCGGAATGGTGACCGTGGGACTCATGGCCGGAGGGCTCCTCTCACTGCCTCGCGGAACACGTCGGGGTCGAACTGGAACGCGGGAACCGCATGGTCTGCCTCTGGCGTCGGTGCGGCGGCGTCCGTCTCTTCTTGCTCGCCTGCCGCGTCCGTGGCGTCGGCGCCCGTTGCCTGACGTAGGGCGTCCACGTCGATGAGCGGGCCGGTGATCGGCGCACCCGCCGGGGCCGGCAGCACTGCGGCGACAGGGACGGGCGGGGGCGACTGGGCGCGGCCCGCGTAGTGGAAACAGGTCAGGTCGTAGGCCGCCGCCACCTCAGGCTCCTGGACGGCCGTGGCCTTCTTCGCCTTCGCCGGTTTCTTCTCCGGCGCCGCCTCCGACGCCAACCCCGCACCGACGGCCTCCGACGCGGAATACCACGTCTCGGCGCGCATCAACTTCCGCCAAGAGGTGAAGCGTCCACCCGCGCGCGCCGCGTAGATCTTCGCGATGATGTCCGAGCAGCGGTCCAGCAGATCGGCCATCTCCGTCATGTCCGCCGCGTTCCCCACGCACAGCCCGGACGCGTCGTGGATCATCATCTGCGACCCGCGGTTCATTTTGATGGTGTCGCCTGCCATCGCGATGAACGACGCCGCGGATGCGGCGATCCCGTCGACGGTGACGGACACGTCGGCGGGGTGGTCGGCGAGGGCGTTGTAGATCGCGATGCCGTCGAACACGTCACCGCCGGGCGAGTTGATGCGGACGTGGAGCGTCGGCGCGGTGACGGTGGCGAGCGCTGATGCGACGTCGGAGGCGGTGACGCCCCAGTAGCCGATTTCGGCGTACAGCAGCATTTCCGCGCCGAAGGGCTTGTCTTCTTCCTCGGGCGCGTCTTCCTCCGCGCCCTCTTCTTCGGGTTCGTCGGGGGCGTCGGCGTTGGTGACCAGAATCTTGCCGGGAATGGTGGGGCGGGGGCGCCGGTCGCGGGCGTTGAGATGCGCCCACACGCTCGCCACAATTTCCGGAGGGACGAGCCGCTGACCGGTCAAGGGTTCACCTCGGACACGACAGGGCACTGTTCAGCACGTTGTGCTGTCACGTTCGCTGACCTCCCGCGCGACTTTTTCAGGGGTCTTCACCTCGGAGGATACGCCGACAGGTACCCATTCCGTGAGGGCCAGTCCGCGAGCAGCGCCCCGTTTCCTAACCTCATTCCTTTCAATTCCTTACCGGCTCTCACGGCGGCTGACATCACCATTCAATACCTGACAGAATGTTAGGCATGAACGAAGTGGGCGCGCACGAGTGGCTGACCGCGCGCGAGGTGGTGGAGCAGTACAAACTGCCGTCGCTGGCGGCGCTGTACACGATGCGGTCACGGGGCAAAGGGCCGAAGGGTCACCGGTTCGGCAGGGACCTCAAGTTCCACTTGGCCGACCTGAAAGCGTGGGAGGACGAGTGCGCCGACCAGGTGGCGCCGCGCATGGTGTGCGGTTGTGGGAAGCGGGAGCCTTCGCCTACTGGTTGACCTGCCCAGGGCGCCAGATGGCAACGACCTGGCCCCGGCACCGGTCTCGGCCCTCACACCGCAGGTATCCGCCGGTCGGGTACTCGCGGTCGGCGTCGGCGATGGTGTTCCCCAGGAACGTGCCGTCGATCTCGCCGCACGGCCCGCACCGGCTGGTGTCGTTCTTCTCTGACGCGTAGTACGCCACCTCGTACCCGCCCGCGCCGTCCTGCTCGGCCTGCCGCCACGTGCCCATCCGCGCGTCGTGCTGCGCGCGGTGCAGCGCCCCACCGAGCCGTTCCCGGAGCTGCGCGTCCGACAGGCCGTCGAGGTGCTCGCGGACAGCGTCCGCGACATCGTCGGCCGGGGCCGTGCCCGCACCGACCCGCATCGCCTCACGTGCCGCGCTGGTCGCCAGGTCCGACGCCATCAGATCCGTGGTGACCGCGGCGGTATCCGACAGGGCCGACCCGGCCGGTGCGACGGGGGTGATGTCGACGTCCTGGTCCGCTGCCTCGGCGGCGGTCTGCTCGGCGGCCAGGTCCGCGAGCGCGCTCATCGCGTCGGCCAGCGTGTTCGTCGCGTCTTCGGTTGGCACGACGAGTCTGGTCAACGCCGTCAGGTCACCGGACTCGGCGGCCTCGCGGACCTGCCGGACGAGGGATTTCTTCTGCGCGGCGGAGATCTTCTCCCACAGTTTCAGCAGTGCGGCGAGGGCCTTCTCCCAGGCCGCGCGGAGCGGGCTGACGTCGGGTAGGTCGTCGGGGTCGAGGTTCTCGCTGGTCTTGGCGGCCGGGCGGGTGACGCGGAGTGCCAGCGCGGCCGGAGCATCCCCGGGCTCCTCCTTCTCGTCGGGCTCGTCGGGTTCGTCGCCGTCCGCATCGCCGGTCTCCGGCTCCGGCTCGGGTTGCTGCGCGGGCTCCGGCTCGGCGGCGGGCTCCGGCGGCTTCACCGTCCGCATCGGCGGCAACCCCACCACCTGAGCGGCGTCCTCCGGATCCACCCTCGCCTCCACCAACGTCTTGTACGCCTCCGCCTTCGACGTCCGCTCACGGTCGTCGGACTCGCGGTCCGCCACCGCAGGCGACTCGTAGTCGAAATGGACGCCCTCACCGGTCGGCCCGAACAGCGGCAAAAACTTCTCGTTCAACGCCTCCTTGATCCGCTCACAGCGCGGCACCGTCATCTGCTCGGCGAACCACGCCTTCGCGGCCTCCGCCACAGCCCGGTTGACGTCATCGAGGTCACCGACGGCGAACTTACTCATCCCGTACGCGCCGCGGATGATCCGGTCGGACACCTCCCGCAGCTCCACGAACTGCATGTCGCGCTGCGACACCGTCCGGTCTTTCCACTGGCCGTGTTCGAGGATCGCGACGCGGTGCGCCGCCGACACCCCACGGTGCTGTTCGTTCCACCGGTCCCGCAGCTCGTTGAACTCCCCGTCATTCAACCGGGTGGGGACCTCGATGATCCCGCCCGGCTCCGCCGAGTTCAGGAAAAAGTTCCGGTTCCACTCCTCCGACAGAGCGACACCCTGCAACGTCGCGACGATCGTCTGCACCGGCCCGATCCCCCGGTACGGGTCCCACGGGTTGGGGCGCCGCAACTGGATGACCTCGTCCAACCCGAGTGGCACCTCCTCACCACCCGGGCTGTTGTACACGTACCCGGCCAGGAACCGGTCCGGGTCCGGGACGGGCACCATCCGCGCCGGGCTGACCGGCCACAACTCCAACGGGATCGCCTTGAACTGCGGGTTGCGGGCGACCACCCACCACGCCTCACCGACCAGGTCATAGTGCTGCTGGAACGTCTCCACGAACTCCTGCCTGGTGAAGAACGGGTTCGGCTTCCGCCAAATGTCCAACGCCAGATGGTTCGGCACCGTCGGGAGTTCCTCGAACGGCTGGGGCTTCCGGCCGGGCGGCGGCGTCCGGTACAAGTCCCATCGGACAGCGGACGTCGACGCCGCGAGCCGGTCAACGATCGCGAACAGCGTCCCGTTACCGCCCATCGCCCGCATCTGCCCCTCAGAGTTGCTGCGGGGCTTCCAGCCCGTCGCCGCCGCGGCGGCGACGTAGGGGACGGGGACGCGGGCAAGTTCCTTGCGTGTTTGCGCGGTGATGGCGGGGAGCAGGTCCAGGGGGTTCCTCATGATCGCCTCCGCTGATCGGCAGGGCCGTCGCCCATGCATTTCAGGATGCCCCAGCACGACAACCCCGCCGCCAGGAAACCGAGGGGCCGTGCGAGTTCCCACGCCGCGACCGAGATCAACACGAAGCCACCCACGACCAGCACCACAGTGACGGCGACGCGGACAGCGACGCCCACGCGGCGGAACCCGCCGCGGACCATCCGCCGCAGCCGCATCCCATGGACTCGCACCCTGCGGGCCTTCAACACCGGCGCCCCCATCACCGGGGCACCAGCCGGACGGACCACGGCCGGGCGACGCCACCTCACGAGCGCCGCCCTGCCCAGTCGACCATGCCGCCATCGTCCCGCATTCCGGGTCACAGCCACCGCAGCCTCGTCTTCTTCGCGTCGAGGAAGAACGCGACCCCGGCGCCGATCGCGTCGATCAAGTCGTCGTTCAGGACGTCGGGGAACGACGTCATCTGGTCCTCCGCCTCCGGCAGCGGCCGGGCGTGCAACACCCGGTACCGCTGGTAGTGGTTGAGTAGCGTCGCCGCCCGGACCTGTTTGGGTAGCGACTCCGAATGCACGAGCAGGTCAACAGGCAAAGTGTGCAGGACCGACTTCCACAGGTCGCCACCCTGGTTCGTTTCGATGCGGACCGCGCCGACCTCCGGGTAGGCGTCCAGGAGGGCCAGGACCTTGTCGCGGAGCTTCGCAGGCGGAAGCTTGACCTGCTCGGCGTGCCGCACCACACACAACGGCAGGTCCGGGCGCGGCTTCCACGCTTCGGTCGAAAGAACGATCTCGTCGTCACCGGCCTTGGTCAGGTCCGGCGGCCGGTACGCGACCACAGCCAGACCGTAAAAGTCGCTGGTCTTCTTGTCGGTCACCGCCGGGTCAATCTGCAAGATCACCCGGGCGGTGTCGGAGACGTCGCCGTACCGGAAGTCCTCCGGCGTCCAGTAGTCCCCATCCATCCGGACCGGCCGGTTCGCGAACGCCTTCGCGTACACGCGGGTGTGCCGAATCGACTGGAGGTACGCGGTGGGCCAGCGGCCCGGCCACACCGACCGGTCACCCCCATCGGGGGTCTTCACCAGCGGCGCGAAGTACGTCGTCCGGAACCGTTCCTCAGCGATCCACCGGGCCGGGTCGCCCGGCTCCGTCACCGCCTTCACCAGCTGGTGCATGATCCCACCAGCCAGGGTGGTCGTACCGATCACCCGGACGTGAGCCCGGTCGTTCATCGGCAAGATCCCGTTCAGCAGCATCCCGAGCCGCTTCTCCGCCTGGTACACCGAATACCCGGCGCCCTCCTCGGCCTCAATGTCGTCGAGAAGCAGGATCGCCGGGCGCCGGTTCCGCGGGTCAACCAACCCCAGCACACCGGAGTCGATACCGCGCGCGGAGAACGCGAACCCGGACCGGGTGAACAGCATCTGTTTCGAGTCGATGACGGGCTGGCACAGCTCCGGGTAGTCCAGGCGGATCAGCTCGTTCGACTGCAACTCCCGTCGCACCCCGGCGAGGTGGTCCTGCGCCTGCGTCCCGGAGTTCGAGAACGCCGCGATGAACCCCGACACGTCCGAGTGGTGGCACGCCACCCACAACGGCACGATCAAGAACGCCGTTGTGCTCTTTCCCGAACCACGCGGAGCGGCGTACGCGCGACGTGATTCTTTCGGCCCCGCCGGGTGCGCCAACTCCAACGCGTCCCGGTACACGCCCAGGTGCACGTCCCCGAACGTGACGCCCCCATCCGGGGCCTTCAGCAGGTGCCGCAGGTACACCAGCGCGAACAGCAGAGGGTCGTTCCGGGTCGCCGCGCGGCGCGCCGCCGGAGTCTTCAGCATCCGCTCGTCCCCGCTCCACCCGCCGGGCAGGTCACGCATCACCCGTTGGAGGTAGACCAGGTGGTCGAAGTTCCCGGCGTCCACCCCGGCCAGATAGCCGCCCAGGACAGCCGTGCCGGTCACGGTCCGCTCTGACCGGAGTCGTCGACCTGCGCCGCGTCCCGGGCCAGTGCCTCGTTCATCATCTCGACCAGTTCGGCGTCACGGGAATCGACCTGCCGGACCGTCGCATTGATGGTGACAGCGTTATCTCCGAGCAGCGCCCGATGCTGCCGCATCAGCACGTCCAGGAGCCGGATCCCGTCGCCGTCGGACATCTTCCGCGGGTCGAGCTGCTGGAGCCATTGGACGGCCTTGCCCGCTGTGGCGGCCAGGATCTTCGCGTCGGCTTCGGCGGTCTTGCGGCGTTCGTCGAGCCATTGCAGCACGTGCAGTTCATCGAGGTGCCGGTCATGCGCTGCGGCGCGTTCCCGCCATTTGAACGCCGATGCGACGTCCCGGATGTACCGGTCGTTCTTGGTCAGGACTGCGGCGGTTTTCCGGAGTGTCCGGGCACGGCCCATGTCCCGGTACGTGCAGAACTGGTTGTAGCGCGTCAGGGACTCCTCGGGCTGCTGTTCCCAGGGGTCGGTGTCGGGGTCGAGGTCGAGGGGCGTCGGGCCGCTCATGACGTCACCGGCGTGGGATCGGTGTCACCGAGGTAGGCGTGGGCCCATAGTTCGAGGGCTTTGTGGCGGTGCTCTGCGGGGATGTCGCCGGTGGACACGGCCTTGCGTAGTGCCCGCTCGACCAGCGCGGCGGATTTCGTGGGCATCGCGTCGGTGTGGAACAGCGTGGCCAGGGGCGCCATGCCGTTGTGGTGGGCGGTGCCGGTCCGGGTGTCGAACCAGCCTTCTTTCAGGTCTGCGGCGTGGTCGTGGAACAGTCGCAGGATGATGCCGAGGGCGGTGGCGACGTTGGTGACGTCGAACGATTTGGAGGTGAGGTCGAGTGCCCGCATCGTCTCGTCGTACTGGCGGAGCTGGGTGATCCACACGCTGTCGGCGCCGGAGGTGATGGTGAGTGCGTCTTGGAGGACGTCCTTGGCGGTCTTGAGGTCCTCGGGGAGGAACACG
The DNA here is from genome assembly GCF_039537545.1 of Actinomadura meridiana. Taxonomy (NCBI): domain Bacteria; kingdom Bacillati; phylum Actinomycetota; class Actinomycetes; order Streptosporangiales; family Thermomonosporaceae; genus Actinomadura; species Actinomadura meridiana. The sequence continues at coordinate 214,866 of NZ_BAABAS010000004.1, read as the reverse complement.
ATCGCGAGGGTCTGGAAGGTCAGGTTCGCTTCCGACAGTGACGGTGTGTCGAGTTCGGCGAGGAGTTCCAGTACCGCGTCGTCCAGGCCGGCGTATTCGCGCCAGTCGACCTCTTCGATCTGCTCATACAAGGTTTTGAGGATCGCGAGGTCGTCCTCTCCGACGATCGCGTTGTGGGACAGCTGGAGGCCGAGGCGTTGCCCCTCGGGGAGCGGGTCACAGGTTTGAAGCCAGTAGATCTCTTCGAGCCCGGCCTCCACGGCGGCCTTCACCCGGTGGTTGCCGGACAGGACGATGCTCTGCCCGGTGTCGGGGTTGACCCACACGAACGGGGTGCTGGTGAGGGCCTGGTCGCGGCGGAGGTTCGCGACGAGTTGCTGGAACTGTTCGTGCCGCATGAACCGGGCGTTGAGCTGGAGCAGCGTCAACGTCGCCGGGTCCCCTTTGACCATTTCGATCTTCATGGTTTCAGGTCCTTGCCGTAGCGTTTTTTCCACTCGGCGAGCACGTCGGTGAGGGGCTTGCCGGTGAACGGGCCGCCGTATTGCAGCTCGTACGGTTGCGCGTAGTAGGAGTCGGATGGTGACAGGCCGGCCGACCATTCTTCCTGTAGTGCTTTGTTCTCCTCGCGTTTGAGGAGGCGGAGCACACCCCGGTATTTCATCGACACTGGGCGTTTCGCGTATGCGGTGGTGGCGAGGGACTGGTAGCGGCGGTGGCCGTGCCGCCATGCGAGGTGCTGCGCTTCCCGGGACAGGGCCGCCATCACGACCAGTTTGGACAGTTTGGCGTAGCGGCTGGTCGAGACGGGGAAGTCCGACAGCATGTACACGGTCGGCTGTTGCGGCAGGTGGTAGGACCAGTTCCCGAGGGTCGGTGCCCAGGAGTAGGCGAACACTCCGATGAGGACTTGGTCGACGAGGACGGCGACGGCGAGGGACTCGGCGCCGGGTCGGATGTTGGCGTTCATGTACGCGGAGCGGAGCGCCGCGAACTGTCCGCTGGTGAGTACGGCGAGGCTGGGGGTGTCGCCGATCGGGTCGCCTGCGAGGTGCGGGCCGGGCCACGCCTCGGTTTTCTGGCGTGGCTGGACGATCCGGGTCGGGCCGTCCTTGGCGTACACGTAGATCGGGATGCCGCGGTTGGTGGTGCGCGTCTTGCCTCGCAGGTGTTCGGCCATGTGCGGGATCTGTTCGTTGGTGCCGAGGAGCCAGTGGTCCCGGTCGGTGATCCGTTCGATCAGTTGTTCCAGTTCGGGGTCGTCCATGATCTGGAACCCGGGTGGCTCCCATTCGAACATTTCTTCGAGCTTGGCGAAGTCTCGGACGAACGCGGCACCGGCACCGTGGAACGGCGGGTAGGAGATCACCCCGGCGTCCGGTGGGATCCGCTCCACCCACGTCATCGCGTCCTCGGCGGTGTACGACGCGAGCGTGAACGTCTCCTCCGCCGCCAGGATCTTCGCTTTCGTCTTGGCGTGCAGGTCCGGCCACTGGGTTTCGTACGCCCGCCGCATCTTGTCCCAGTACGCGTTCGACTTCGACTTGCCCATGAGTGGCGCGAGGCGGGTGCACAGCAGAAGGTTCGCGAGCCTGTCCGCAGGGGTTTGGTGGTGGGTGGCGAGGTACGGGAACTCGTCTAGGGCGGCCTGTGAGAGGTTGAGGGGGTGGGGTGATCCGGAGTAGTGGGAGCCGATCGCCGTGGAGTACAGCAGCACGTCGCAGGAGTGCAACCGTTTCCCGAGGGTGGCGATGGTCCGTTCCACGGTGAAGTTGCCGCAGCACGCGTTGTAGACGTCGGTGACGTCGGTCCACAGAGAGACGTGTTCGCGGACGATGCGGCACATGTCCGCGGGGATCGAACCGTGGAACACGATCCGCCTCCCCTCGTCCGGGCGGGGCCTTGTGGAGCGTCGGCCAGGGGTTGAACCTGGTCTTCCCCCCTGGGGTGGGGGGTGTGCGGCCGTTACACCTCCGACGCGGAATCGGCTACCACCAGCCGTGTGTAACTGATGGTAGCCGAGACGGCGATCAGTTCTAGAACAGCAGCCGCGGGGTCGTCTTCCCCAGCTCGGGCACTTCCTGCGCGTGTTGGGCGAGCCACCAGACCGCGAACATCCGCCGGTGGCACCACACGTCGGGTTTGGACAGGACGTCGAAGCACAGCAGGACCAGCCGGTCGCCGGGGGTGGCGTCGGCGGTGCGGGCGATCTCGGTGAGCTCGGCGGCGATGTTGTCGGCGCCGTGACCGTCGAGGAGTTCGGTGTAGGCGTGACGGTACGGGGCCCGTTCGAGGTTCAGCATCGGCCGTGTGGGGGTGATGAGTTTCGCGTGACCGGCGAGCTTGTAGGGCAGCCGGTAGCGGGGCGCGCCGACGGTCGAGCGGACGGGGACGCCCATGCTGGGCGTGAACTCCGCGTAGGAGCAGGTGGCCAGGGGCAGAATCATCGGGGTCCTAATCAGTTCCGGGTGTATGGCCATGGAAGCAGGGCGGGCCGCCCTGCTCCCAGGGGTCAGGCGGAGGGCCAGTTCGCGCGGCGGGAGTTGGCGGGGAGCGGCCGTCCGGGCAGGGCGAGGCGGACGAAGTACTCGCCGTCCATCCGGAAGGCGATGACCTTTCCGGCGCGGGCTAGGTCGCGGAGGGCGATCCGTGCCGCGCTGTGCATCCCGATCCCGGTGAGGCCGGAGGGGCTGGGGTAGATGCCGTTGTCGTTCATCTCACCGATTTTGCTGATCATTTTCGGTGTCCTTTCTGTTTCCGTTTGTTCTTATACTCATAGCATAGTGAACTATCTCAATGATAGCAAATATAGGACGGGGAATTATCGGCCGGAATCACGAGAACAGATCCTGGTTTCCGTACTTGTCCGTGCCCCTCTCGGCGAACAGCGCCTCCTGCTGGCCGCGCTGCGTGCCCGTCGGCGCGGTGAGGTCCGGGGCGGCCGCGGGCTCCCACTCGCCGAGGTCGTCCAGCGCGATGGTGCGGTCATCGCCCCGGATCGTGCGGACCAGCACCTCGGTGCCGGTCAGGGTGTCCTGGACCGTGACGACCTTCACCGGGTCGTGGTGCGCGCGGCAGTGGATCCACTGGCCGAGGGGCGGCGTCTTCTGCATTGCGAACTCCTCTCTTATCCGCGGACGGTCACGGACTCCTCGGGGAACCCGAGGATGGTCGTGTAGCTGAACACGGGGTGGATGCCGTCCTCGTATGGCTGCATCGCGGCCTCGCCCGTGGCGAACGTCAGCCCCCAGTAGCGGCGGACGGACCCGTCGCCGTCGGCCTGGCCGTGGCCGGTGAGTTCCGACTTTGCCACGAGCCGCCATGCCTTGATGCCGTGGAAGTTCGCGGCCAGGACCCATTCGGAGGGCTGGATCTCATCGAATCGTTTGGTTGTCATGTCGGCTCCTCTCGCACCTTTGCTGCGGCGCCCGCCCCGGGCTCGAACCCGGATGCCGCCTGTCGCGGGCAGTTTGTGGTTTATGTTCCAGGAGTGGCGTCAACGGGGGCTGTCAGTCGTCCAGAAGGCCCTCGGTGGTGCTGATGAAGGCGCGTGCGCCGTCGCGGTTGGCGACCTCGACTTCGTCGGAGACCCCGCAGCTGTGGCGGGGCTCGCCGAACTCGACCAGGACCTTGAAGCAGTAGTCCCGCTCGGCGCGGGCGGCTTCGATCAGGGCCTTGCCGTTCTCCCGCATCTGGTTGATGCGGTGCCAGGGGAGCGCCTTGCCCTGCGTCTCGACGACCTTGCGCATGGGCGAGGCGGAGAAGGATCCGGGGCGACGGTCGCGGAGGTAGGTGATGAGTTCCTCCTGCGCCTTGGCCTCTTGGTTGAGGGCGGACGCCGAGTACCGGGTGAGCGCCTTTTCGATCATCTCGGTCATTTTGGTGGCCTTTCTGTTTTGTTTCCGTTTTGTTCTTATACCTATACTATAGTCTGCTATCTATTTGATAGCAAGTGTTGGACGGGGAAAATAGGCCCGAATCACAAAGAGAATCCGTCGGTGAACAGGACCTCTTGCCCAGGCGAAACACGCGACGACGCACACCCGCCGGCCGCCGGAGGTCCACCCGTTCCGCTCGATGATGTCGGCGGCCAAGCCGAGGATCTCGAAAGCCTCCATTGTCATCTCCTCTCGCCCTCGGGCGCGCCAGCAGGCGCTGGCGTGCCCTCGCGTGGTTCCCTCACTGTTCGGCCGCGACCTCGGCGTCCTCCTCGGTGTCGGCCAGCATGGTCGCCGCTGCCGCGATCGCGGCGGCCTTCCGCAGGTTCGTGGCCGCCTTCCCGGCGACCCTGTAGAGCGCCTCGGTGCGGTCCTGGTAGGCGCTGGCGCCGCCGTGGACGCCGGCCAGGAGCTGCGCGAGGTCGGCCGGGTCGGTGGCGGCGAACTCGGCGAGGATCTCACCGGCTGCGGCGAGGCGATCGAACTTGGAGGTCAACCCGTCGCGGCGCCGCCGGATCTCGGTCTTCGCCTCCTCGCTGGGCTCGTCGACCTCAAACATTCCCTCGACCCGCTGCTGTTCGACCTGCTGGCACGCCTTGGCGACCTCGACCGCCTCACGGGTTCCGGTGAACTCCCCACGGCTCCACTGGCCCAGTATCCGGCTCTGAACGTCGGCGGACAGTTCGGAGATCTCCCAGGCCAGGCCGACCGACAGGTGGCCTTTGGAGACTGCTTCCTGCGCGGCGGGGGTCAGCCGGAGCAGGTCGATGCGCCAGGTGATGTAGGGGACGCTCTTGGCGCAGGCTTCGGCGACCTCCTCGGCGGTCATGCCGTCGTCGATGAGCTGTTTGAACGCGGCGGCCTCTTCGATGGGGGTCATGTCGGCGCGTGCCGTGTTCTCCACGACGCTTTGGACGAACGTGGCCTTGTCGCCGCGCTCGACCACCGCGTCGATTTCGGTGAGGTCGGCGAGCTGGGCGGCGCGCCACCGTCGCTCGCCCATGATCAGGGTGTATCGGCGGTCGGCCGGGCGGTAGCGGACGCGGACGGGCTGTTGCAGTCCGACCGTTTTGAGGGAGGCGGCGAGCTGGTTGAGTTTGGTTGGGTCGAAGCGCTTGCGGGGCTGGTCGGGGTCGGGGTCGATGCGGTCAACGGGGATGGTGCGGTGAGTGGTCTTATTGGCGGACATTGCGGCCTCCGGTGGGGGGGAAGATCTGATTTCTTATATACTTATGATATAGCACATTCAGCATGATAGCAATTCGGTCATGGGAATTGGGCAGAAGAATCCGCCATTCCCACACCCGAATCGCCACCCACCCGATCAGCCGTCCCGGGGCCCCTCCCGCAGGCGCTCCTCCACCAACCGCTTGTACTTCCGCACCGCGTTCGGCTGCTGCATCTCCAACTCCACGGCGATGTCCTCCCACCGCACACCCGCGAGCCGGGCGTCCACCACGGCCCGCGTCTCCGCGGCCTCCGCAGCCAGCCGGGCCGCGCGGGCCCGGCGCAGCGCGGCCAGCTCGGCATGCCCGCTCACCACGCCACCCCCTCGATCTCAGCGGGAGGCGCCGGCAGCAGCACCCCGACCGCCACCACCTCGCCCCCGCGTGCGGCTGCCGCGTAGTAGACGCCGTCCGCCCAGCGCGGGACGGTACCCAGCAGCTCGGCCAGCTGGTCGACCGCGTCAATGCGCGCGACGATGCCCCCGGACTCGGGCTGGGCGGGTGGGAACCCGTCGGGAATGGTCGTGGTCATGTGCGTCCTCTCCTCTCGTTGATAGTCATGACGTCGTTCGCCGGAGTCCATCCGGCCTTCATCCTGGGGCCCGGTGCCCCTGCCCCCGCAGCGGAGGAGGCTAGAGGTCGAACAGGAAAGCCTGCCGAGGCCGCGACCGATGCCACGAATGGGTGCGCAAGGCGCCCAGCTCGCCGGTCGGTAGTACGGCCAGCACAGTGCGGACCCTGGTGCCCACCGACTCGAAAGCGTCAGTAGGGAGCGACACGAACGTGCCGCCGCTGGTTTCGACGAGTTGACGGAACTCGGTGTGCGCCCGGTCGCTCCGCCAGATGACGCTCTCGGGCAGGACGGACACGAGCAGCGCGTCGTCACCGAGGAAACCGATCGCGTGGTCGACGTGAGTGAGCGCGTCCTTGAATGGAGGGTTCATCAGCACTCGCTGGAACCCCTGCTGATAGTCGAGCGGGTCCAGGCGGAGGAAGTCGCCGCACACCACCCGGTTGGGGCGGCACCGCTCGGTCAGGGCTGCGGCCCGGTGCTCGTCCAGTTCGACGCAGTCCACCATCGCGCCCCGGGCGGAGGCCGGGCCAGCGATCGCGCCGGTTCCCGCCGACGGTTCCAGCACCGTCAGTCCCGGGCGGTTCTCGCTGACGCTGGCGTGCCGGAGCATCTCCTCCACCACTGCGGGCGGGGTGGGGAACCAGCCGAGGTCCCGCGCGGATACGAACTCGCCCGCCAGGATCGCGTGGTGCATCAGATCCTCGACGTTGTGGCGGAACACGTGGGCGCGAACCTTCTTACGTCCGTCCCACTTGCCGCCCGCCTCCTTGAGGATCTTGTCGACCCGCTGGTACAGGTCGCGTTCGAGTTCGAGCCCGATCCGCACGCGGTTACCGTCGATGACGGTGCGCTGGTCGGCGAGCACCGCCAGGACGTCTTCGGGGATCTTCATCGAACTGCTCCTTTCCTGCCGTACACGCCCCTGTCCGTCGGAGGCCAGACACACCGGATCCAGTAGCCGCGTGAGAACTCGTCGACGTGAGTGCCGTCGAACACCCAACCCTCAAGGGCCGCCAGGTCCGCCCAGGTCCACCACTGGCTCCGGGAGTCGAAGTCGTCGGGCCGGTTCATGAGGTGCGCCGTCTCGGCCTGCTGGTCGGGGTGGCCCCGCTCAGGGAAGTAGCGGACCAGCACGCGGGGATCGAATGCCTCAAGGTGCGTGCGGCGGCCCTGGATGGGGCAGGTGGAGCAGTCAGGCCACGGTCCGCCTAGCCACGTTGGTGACCGGGGGCAGCGGCCGTAGCAGCTGCCCCATTCCGCGCAGGGGCGCCGGTTCATGGTCTCCCAGTAGGCGGACGCCGTGATCGGGACCAGTGAGCAGCGTCCCGCCGGGGTGCCGATGTGGGCGTTGAGGCTGAGCCGGTTCCAGCCCTTGCCGTCGGGTGAACGGCCCCAATCGGCGGGGACCGGTAGGTAGGTGGGCATCTCACTCTCCCTCGAGGGCGGCGGTTGGGTGTCTTTCGTCAGAGCTGGTCGCGGTACCAGGCGCGGGCGGCGGCCCGGTACCCCATCCGTGTCTTCAGCGCCTGTTCCGCGCGTGCGGTCGCGGCGAGCTGCGTCTGCTTGGCGGCCTCGCCGAGCGCGGGCAGTTCGTCCATGTGTGCGGCCAGCGCCCCGCGTGCCTGGTCGAGGCGGGCCTGCGCGCTGGCGCGGCCTTCGCGTCCGGCCGGGGTGGTGGTGAGGTAGTTGTCCATCACCCATTCCTGGTATCGGGCGGCGCGCCGGATGGCGGCGTTCAGGTCCGGGACGCGGTCGCGGGCGGCCCGGTAGGTGTTGACCTCGGGGAAGCCGGTGGCGACCTGGACGTCGCCAGGGGCGGGGATGGTGGGCATGGCGGGCTCCTTCGGGGGAGGAAAGGAAAGAAGATTCATATCGTTATGATAGCAGACTATCTACTTAACATCAATTGGGGTTGTCGCCGCCAGCCTCCCCACCAGCAACAACAGCAGGCGGCATCGCCGCAGCCTCCGCCAACTGACCCACCCACGCCTGCTCCCGCTCCAGCTCCCGCCGCGCCACCTCCACCCGCTCCCAAGCACGATCGACCCCGAGCTTCGCGCTAGCGACGCGACCCCGGTCAGCGGCGTAATCCCGGCAGCACGCCAGCCGCAGCGCATAGTTCTCCGGGCGGCCCGCCCAATGCGCGACCAGACCGTGCAGCACAACCGCCGTACGTTCCTGCGTCGCCTCCGGCACCGAGCGGTAATACCGGCCGCGCCGAACGTTCACGTCCCGGCCGCGCAACCGCCGCTCACGCATCCTGTCGACGTCGATCCCCGTACCGCCGCACAGCGTGATGCCGTTCACGCGCGGTAGGTCATCGCGTTCGTAGTCCAGGAAGTCCGGCTTGTTCCCGCCGCCGTACTGGACGTGAACCTGCGGTGCGTCGACGTCGAGGACCTCGCACGGCGTGCTCGCGCCGCGGTTCCGGTCGGCGCCGGGGACAGGCACCAGCGTCCTCGGGTTGTGGCGGATCACGAACGTTCCGGCGACGCGGGGGCCGGTCACGGTGTAGGTCGTCGCGCCGGTCGCCCAGTCGTGCTGGTAGCGGCCGGTCAGGGCCCCGAATCCGGGGATGTTGATTCTCAGTCTCTTCGCGGTCATCGCGTGCTCCGGGGGAAGAATGAGCGTGCCGAATGCCCGCCCCGATTCGGGCGGGGCGGGCACCTGGGCGGGGTCACAGGACGGTGATCTCCTCGGTGTCCTCGGCCGCGCTGGGCGTGCGCGCGGCCTTGCGGGTCTTGCTCTGCGATGCGGCGAGCCTGCGTGCGGCGTCGATCACCGGCGCGATCGTGTCGGGGGTCAGCTCGCCGGGGAGGGTCAGGAGCCGGGCGTCGACGTCGATCTCGGCGACGTCGCCGGTCGAGACGTCGTACCCTGCGGCCTCGGCCGCGTCCCGCAGGCCGCCCAGCAGCGCGGCCGGTCCGGTCGGCCGGGCTTCCCGCGCCACCTTGGCGTCGTTCGCGTCGGCCTCGGACAGCACGACCGGGCCCACCCGCACCGAGCGTTCCCCGGTCTCGGGGTCCACGGTCACCTGGTCCGCGTCGTCGAACACGTCGTCGGTCTGAGAGATGTCGAACACGACCATTCCCCGGAAGCCGACCGGCTTCCCCGTCTCCTCGTTCCGCCCGGCGTCCTCGGCCTGCTCGTCGCGGCCGGTGGAGGCGTCGCCGTCCTTGGCCTCGCTTTTGCGGCTGCTCGGCCGGATGATCCACATGCCCGTCTCGCCCTTGCGGACCTGGCGGCCGACCTGCCGCCACTGCTTGTACGTCGCGACGTCGGACAAGGCGATGCCCGCTTCGTCGGCCTGCGTCTGCAACAGCAGCTGGTTGCGGATCGAGAACCGCATGAGGGTGGGCGCGTGGCCTAGCAGCGCGGCGAGGCGGGTGCTGGCTTCGACGTCGTCCAGGAGGGCGGTCGCGCTGGCGTGCAGTTCGGTGTCTCGTTTCTGTGCGGCCTCGCGCCTGCGGGTCGATGCGGCCATTGTTGGGCCTTTCCCTTTGTCGCTGGTTTCTGTGTTTCCTACTTCCATAAGTATATCACAATGACAGTCTTATGCCATTCGGATATCTGCATATCCAGGAAGGGCAAGCAATGCCGCCGCAACCAAACAACCGCCGACACAGAAAAGCCCCGCACACCCCCAGTGGAGGTGTGCGGGGCCCTTCATGCGCGGCGGCTACCAGGCGTCCACCACCCCATAGAAACCGCCCGGCCCGGCAGCCACCGGCACCGACTTCACCGCCGACCGCTCGCGGTCCTCCTGGCACCTGGCCGCCGAGCACCACGCCACCCGGATCGTGGTGGTGCTCAGCACCGTCCGGACGTACAGCGCGCGGTGCGCCACGTCCGTAGCCCCGCAGATGATGCAGTAGTCGAATGACCCAGTCCGCTCGCTCTCCGCGACCAGGTCCACGCGCGCGGCCTCCGGCGTCTCCCCGTCCGCGTACGCGGCGAGCAGTTCCACCGGACCCGGCACGATCCGGCCCGCCCTCGGGTCGCCGTCCGCGAGGACCGCCGCGACCGACCGCACGACGACATCCGGCGCCGGGACGACACCCAACCGCGGGTCCGTGTGACCCGTGACCCGAACCGTGTTTCCGTAACGGTGCGACATGAAGGCCATGACCCACCCGTCCCCCGGCTCCCACAGCAGAGCCAAGCCCAAACGCTCGTGCTCGTCGGTCAAGGCATCCGGGATGCCGATCATGATGCTGACGACCATGTCGTCCTGGTCGTCGATGAACGGGTCGTCGAGCTTGTGCCCGGCCGTCTTGAGCGCGGCCGTGACGGCGGTGACGTAGCCGTCCACCATCTCGCGGGTGATCTGCGTGTCCATGCGCTCCTCTTCCTAGCGGCTCTCGCCACGGATGTAGTCCTCGAACTGACGGGCCATCGTCACCGTCCGTTCGGCGACCTCGTCGTTGCGGGCGTCCGCCGAGTTGCACCGGTCCGTCCACGGCTCCAGCCGCGCGGCCGCCGTCAGTGCGGCGGCGCGGATCTCGGTCTCGGACTGGCCCCGCAGCAGCGCGGCGATCGCCGCGTGCGCCTGCGCCTGCTCCGCCCGCGCGATCGCCCACTCCGGGGCGGTCTCGGCCTCGGAGATCGCGGCGCACACCTGCGCCATGCGCAGGTGCTGCGCGAAGTCGGGCACCGTCGACCGCTGGAGGGTGTCCATCTGCTTCAGCTGGTCCCACAGCTCCGCGTCCGATACGGACGCGGCGCAGCCGTCCTCGATCTTCTCCATGTGCTTCTCCTTGATTGGGAGGTCTGCCGTCACGCTGGGTGCTCCGCCACGGGGCAGCGGAGCACCCAGCGCAGCGTCAGCGCCTCCGCACCGGCCGCCGCACGATCGTGAACGCCTGCCGCCGCGCCGTGATGTCACCGCGCTCCTGCAACCTGGCCGCAGCCGCAGCCGCGTCACCGGGCCCGGCGTCACCGGCGAGGACCTCCACCGTCTGCACGCACCCGTACAGGCGCAGCAGGGTCGCCGCGTCGGAGAAGTAGCCGTGCTCGGGCTTGCCGGTTCCGAGGTGGACGCCGTCGAGCTGGAACCCGCCGTTCGGGGCGACCGTGACGAGCACGCCCTCCCAGACCGACACCCCGCCCTCCTTCGGGCGACGGGTCACACGGACGCGGTCACGGGCCTTGAAGTCCGTCATGGTCAGGTCCTTTCCAGTAGGTGGTCTGGTGGGGTCTGGCGTCCTGTACCGGGCCCGAGGCGGGGCGTCAGAGCTCCTCAGCGGCGATCTCCGAGCGGATGTAGGCGGGCCCCATCCACTCGGCGGGGCTCGGCTGACAGCGGCACCCGCCGACCGGCTCGCGGACCGAGCACGGGCACGTCAGGCCGTCCTGCTGCCGCGTCCCGTCCGGGTGGACGTAGCACTCATCGCACTCGAAGTCCGCGCGGTCCGTCTCCTTGCGCGGCTGGACGGCGTGGGCGACGAGCGCGTCGAACGCCTCGCGGTCGGTGGTGCAGTCGCCGGAGGTCCAGCCGCAGTAGCAGTCGACGCTGTGGTACTTCGGCCCGTAGTCCTCGCGGCGGCCCTGCGCGCGGAGCGCGACGCCGTGGACGCCGATCCTGTCGGCCTCGGTGTGCTCCCAGGGCAGTTCGGTGAGCGCGGGGTGGGTCCAGTCTTCGGGGCGCATCGTGCCGGTCACGTGGATCTCTCCTTCGGTAGGGGGTCTGATCAGGCGGCGAGCATGGTGGCGGCGGCGCGGTGGTAGCAGGAGTGCTTTCCGCGCAGGCCCGCCGGGCAGGTGCAGCCCTGCGCGGCGGTCAGGTAGATCTCCCCGGTCCGCTCGCTGGCGGTCCGGAAGATGCGCTTTCCGCTCTTCATGGTGCGGAGCGGCGCGATGCCGCCGTCCGCGATCAGCTCGCGGGCCTTCTCGACGGTCGCGGCCTTGAACCCGGCGGCCTTGGCGGCGGCCTCCTGGCGGGCGAGGCGCTCGCAGGTGGGGCCGATCTCGCGGGCCACGCTCTTCGCGCTGCGGAGGGTGGCGCGGCACCGGGTGCAGGTGGCGGTCTTGGGGGTGGTGGCGCTCAGGTTCATGTCTTAAGGATAGCATCCTATCGTTCTGATAGCAAGATGGGATTGAAGAAACCCCCGGGACCCACACACCCGGGGGTCGAATCAGCCCTTAGACCGCACCGTCACCTCACGACGCTCCTCCAGCAACGGCCGAAACTTCCGCACCGCGTTCGGCTGCTGCATCTCCAACTCACGCGCGATCTCCCCCCACGTCACGCCAGCGTTCCGCGCATCGGCCACAGCCTGCACCACCGCCGCTTCCGCATCCAGCCGCTTCTTGTGCGCGTGCCTCACACCCGCCGCTGCGGCGATCTTGGGGTCCTTCGCTCCGGTCATGTCGGCATCATCACACGCTATCCATATGGCAGCAACCCGCATCTCGTGCCGGTCGACCTTCTCCGCCGCGACAATCACAGCACGGGTCGGAGCCCGGACCGGTACTCGCCCAGCGTGGTCAACCCGCGCCGCCGCGCCTGGTCCCAGGACGGGCACCAGGAGTGCCAGATCAGGACCCGCATGTTCGGCCGCCCGGCTGGGTCGTAGACCTCCGCCGACCAGAGGCGTTGGCCGTAGGGACTCCGGCCAGGGAGGATGCGGACGCGGAGCCGCTCACTGATCGGAGTGTCCCGCAGTTGCAGGCAACGGTCGCATGCGCAGGTGGAGCGGTCGCCGGTGTGGGCGTGGTGGCCGGGCCAAAGGTCGCACAAGCAGACGCGGACGAGGGCATCGGGGTTCTGTTCGAAGGGGTGCATGGTCAGAGCGCCTCTTCCTTGATCACGTTGTCGCCCTCCATCAGTCGCCACGCACGTCCAGCGCAAGGTCGATCCCGTGATGCGCCGCGACGGTCTCCACGGTGCGACACGGCCACTCCGGAGGCTCACCCTCCCCGCCGCCGAAGTCACAGCCCTGGCACTCACCGAACGTGTCCCGGGTGTGGAGGTCCAGGACGGCGCGGGCCAGCGGGTCACCCAGTGCGGCGAGTTGTTCGAGGACGACGGCGAGTTGAGCGGCGCGGGCGGCTTCGCGGCGCTGGTGCTCGGCGGCCGCGCGGTCCATCTCGGCGCGCTCGGCCGGGGTGGGCTCGATGACACCAGCCTCCAAGAGGGCATCCCGGGTGACGGGGAGGACCGCGCCTCGCTTCACGACGTTGAGGACTATCTGGTCGGTCACGGGTCATTCCTCTCGACTGAAAGAACACGTCGGGCCATCGGGGGTCGATGCCGACTGGGTTCGCTCGGAAGCTCGATCAGCTACTGAAACGCTGGTCGAACTTGGGTAGCTCGCTCTGCGGGACGAAGACGGTGATTACCTCGGCCGGGTTGCGGTAACGCTGGTCGCTGTCATCACGGCGGTAGATGTGGCCGAACGCCCGGTTGCAGTCCGAGCCGGGTTCGGCGACGTCACACAGGCCGTAGCCGAACTCGGTTTCGCAGGTCGGGCACTCGGTGCCGAAGACCTCCACGGGCACCAAGTGCACCTTGACGAGGGCTTCGCCCATCCGGGCGGTGCCCTCCAACTCACTCGCTACGCTCTCACTCACATGACCAGTCATGGAGCGATGCCCGTTTCCCACAGGTCGCCGTCGTCACCCTCGTTGTAGTCGGCGACGAACTGGACGTACTCCTCCGACTCGCCCCGCACTGAGCAGGTGAACTGCTCGCCACGGTGATCGCGGGCGATACCGTCGACCATGGGGCAGCCCGTGAGGGCGCGGACCATCTGGTCGATGGCCCATTGCTTGTGGTGGGCGCCGTCGTCGACGCCGTCGCGGACGATATCGAGCGCGTTGGCGATGCGTTCCCGGTCGGTCATTCCCTGCTCCCTGCTCCTTGGTTCGATCGGGTGTAGTGCGTGACCAGTCGGATGATCGCCCAGATGACGACGCCGAAGAAGGTCAACCCGAGCAGGGTGCAGAAGGCCATCCACATCTTGAAGCCGGTACTCATGGCCGCCACCCGTCGCGGTACTCGGGGTGCCCGGCGTACGGCAGGGCGAGCAGGCGCACGGTCAGGCAGGGGGCGGGCTCCAGTCGCACCCACCGGTCATCGTGGACTAGGGGGTCGTCGTCGGCGCGGCGGTCGCTGCATCGTCTGCACGCCCGGGTCGGTCCACTCGGGTTGAGGAACCCGAAGTGCTCGTCCAGGATTCGCCGCTTGCTCGCGACCTCGGCCCGCGCGCGTCGTCGTTCGGGTTCGGTCATCTGCCGGTGCGTCTGCGGCGGTGCTGGCTTAAGCGCTCGCCACGGGCCGTGCTTGCCGACGTGGTCGGCTTCGCGGGTGCACTGGTCGTCCATCGCGTACGGGCCATCCCATGTGCGGCGGACGTAACCGCACTCGGTCGCCGCCGCCTCGTCCTCGGCCAGCCGGGCACTGAGAAACTCCACCAGCTCACTTATCAGGCTCGCCTCCGCCCCTTCGCCAGTGCCGCCCAGTCGACGCGAGGCGCAGGCTTGTCCGCCTCCGCGTGCGCCCGCTCATAGTCGTCCATGCCCAGGTACCAGAGTCGGCAGCCCCTGCCGTCCTCGCGGAACCGGATGCCCTCACCGCGCTCGAAGGTGAAGGTGTAGTTGCTCATGGAGTGCGGGGCGCCCTTGTCGTCGATTCGGTCGGCGATCCGGCGTAGCAGCCCGGCGAACCCGGTCAGGTAGAGCGGTTTGACCCTGTTACTCATCGCGTTCCCCGTCCTCCGGCATCGGCTCCTCTGTGTCCCCCGGGCCGCCGGTCTCCACGCACCACTCCGTGTATGCCTCCGCGATGACCTCGGGCGGGGGGCGTTCGGGTAGTTCGGCGCCAGGCAGCCGCAGGTACCACTGCCACATCTGCTCCGTCACGGCGTTCCGGCTGGTGCCCATCCTCTTCGCGATTCGCAGAGCGACCCACCATTGGCCGTTCCAGAACACCAGGGAGCGGTGTCGGCGGCCTGGCCTGGGCTTGTTGGGCACGTGAGAGATCGTGACAGGTACACGTGTGGGTTTCAACGGAGGGCCTCCTGGGGGTTACCGGTTGTGGGTGCACGTGTACCGGGTTACCGTGAAACCGCCAAGGTACACGTGTACCCACGACCAGGGCGCCCCGAGCTTCTCCGCGGGGCGCCCCAATCTTGGAGGGCACCGATGCGGGACACCGCGGACCCGGACGTCCAGGACGCGCCGCCCGCACCCCGACCCGACCCCGACGAACCGATCGTGCACTCGCCCAGGCCCGCCGCCCCTGCGCCAGACGCCCAGGACGACAAACCGCAGCCCGCGCGGATCACACCCGCCCCGCTGATCGCGATGACCGCCGAGACGGTCACAGCAGTCGGCGCTGCGCTGTGGCAGGTCGGGGGCTGGACGGCGGTCGGGCTCGGCGCGGCCGGGGTGGTCGGTGCAGGCACGGCCGTGGTGGCGCGTCGGCGGCAAGCGCGCGCAGCGCGGCGGACCCGACCCTGGTCGTCGGGCGCGGCGGGCCGGAAGGCCCCGGCGTCGTTCGGGTCGGCGGGGCGCACGCGGTCACGGACGGGGATGCCGTCGTCCGGCGGAGGCAGGCGTGCCGCGACATCCGGACGGGCAGGCCAGGCTCGCCTCCCTGGCGCAGGGAAGCGACTCCCTGGCGCGGGGAGGGTCGGCGCGGCGGGCAAGCGCGCGGCGTCCTCCCCCGCACTGGCCGGGACCGCACGCGCCGCGCGACGTGCGGCGCGTGCCGGTGGCAACGGACTGGACCGCGCGACCGCCGCCGCATCACGTGGGCGTGCGGCGGCCCGCGCGGCACGCGACGCCAAACGCGGCGGGGCCTCCCCCCGTGGCGCTGCACGCGCCGCGCGAGCGACGCTCCGCGACGCGCACCGCACCACCCGGACCCGCGGAGCGTGGCGGCGGATGCTCGGCGACGCGGCCTGCGGCATCGGGACGTGGATCTACGGACAGTTCCACGACTGGGCCACCAGCCTGACCGACGCCGCGCAGTGGCTGGTGTCGCTGCGACGCGGCGGCGCCCTCGAGGACGAGGGCCGGGAACACCCGCGTATCGACACGACTGTGGACCGGCCCACCAGTGCGGCCGGCGGACAAACCGGAGGGGCGGACAGCATGGGAAACAACAGCGGCGGCACGCCGATCTTCGTCAGCGCGGCAGAGGAACTCGCGGAGGCGTTCCGCCGGTACGTGCCGCCACCGGGCGCGGGCGGCATGGTCCAGATGTACGCCGATGTTGGAATGCTGCCCGACGCGCTGGACGCGATCTCCAGCGGGCTGAACGTGTTGGCGGACCGGTGCCGTAACGAACTGCCCCTGCACCCGGCGATCGCCGAGTTCGTGGACGCCATGGCAAAGGCGCAGGCCGACATGTCGCAGATTTCGGCGGAGCTCAAACCGGCGATCGAGCGGCTGCACGTGGAGGACTTGGACCGGCACCGCGCCCCCCGCCCGTCCGAAGAGCGGTGGAACGTGTCATGACCAGCATCGACTGGAGGTGGCGGCACGGGCCCGCATCGGGGCCGCTGCACGGGGCGATCGCGTTGACGGCGGCGTCGATCGTCGGGACGTTGCCCGTGGTGGACGCGCCGCCCGATGCGGTGCTGGGGGGTGGCGCCGTAGTGGCGGGGGTGGTGGCGTGGCGGTCTCGGTATGACGGGTCGTCGCGGGTCCGGCTGACGTATCGGCTGGTGACGGTGAGCGGGGGTTCGACGTGGCTCGCGCACGCCGTGGATGCCGGGTGGTCGCCGACGGTGGCATGGACGCTGGCCGCTGGGGCGGTCGGCGCGGGGCTGCTGTGGCGGCCGGTGCGGGCGATGGACCGCCGCCGGGTGGAGCGGGCCGCGGTCCGGGAGGCGGAGCTGGAGGCCGCTGCGGTCGACGTCGCCGAGCAGGAGCGTCTCCACACGGTCGCGGATACCTGGGTGTGGCGGATCGAGCGGGTCGCCCACGTCAAGGGCTGCCGGGTGCTGGCGATCCAGGACTGGGTGTTCCCGGGCCCGGACGGTGTGGATCGGTGTACGGGGTACACGGTGGAGGTGCAGCTTCCGGCCACAGGGGAGACGTGGCGGACGATCGCCGCATACGCGGACGGGCTCGCGTCGGCGGCCGACCTGCCGGAGGGCTGTGGCATCGAGGTTGGGCCGGGCGCGTCGAAGCGCCGCTGCCTGGTTGAGGTCGCCACCCACGACGCGCTCCGCGACGACATGCCGTACCTTCCCGCGCAGATGCCGGGCGATATCGACGCGATCCCGTTTGGAGTGCACCGCGACGGGTCGCTGGCGGTCGCGCCGATGCGGTTCGAGTCGACGCTGCTGACGGGCGCGAAACGGTCCGGGAAGACCAACGAACTGCTCGCGATCCTGGGCCGGATCCTGGAGTGCAACAACACGGTCGTCTGCGTGATCGACTACAACGGCGGCGCGGTCGCGTTGCCGTGGCTGATGCCGTGGGCATCGGGCGAGATCTCAGACTCGCCGATCCTGTGGGTCGCCGACACCCCGGAAGAGGCGACGCTGATGTGCGCATGGCTGGTCGAGGTGATCGAGTTCCGCAAGAAGCACTACCACGCGGCGAACACGGCCCGCGATGACGACAAGATCGACGCCTCTCCTGTGGTTCCGCAGATCATCCTGGTGACGGACGAGTTCGGTTCACTGGACCGCAAGATCACCGAGCAGATCCGGCAGGTCAACGACCGGGGCGGCGGCGCCGCTGTCACGACGCTGACGTGCTCACTGGGGTCGACGTCCACGTACGTGCCGCCGGAGTTGCTTGCGCAGGTGTCGAACCGGCTCGCGATGCGGGTCAACGATGAGAAGGCTCTCGGGTACCTGTTCGAATGGGCAGGCGGGAAGGGGCGCCCGAAGCCGGAGGACGCACCGCACACCGGGTACGGGCATTACCGAATCGCGTCGGGGCAGCCGAAGGTGTTCAAGGGCCCGCGGATCCTCCCGTCGACGGTGCGGCAGGTCGCGGTCACCACGTCGGCGTGGCGGCCCCGGCTGGACGAGGCGACGGCGCGCATGTCGCCGGACTGGGCACGGATCTTCGAGGACCGCTGGGAGCGGTCGGCGCACCTGGTCGCGGCGGCCGGTGGACGTCCCGGCGCAGGGCCCGCCGGTGGGCCGGATCCGGAGCGGCCGCCGCGACCCGAGCCAGAGTCGGAGCGGCCTGCGGCCGAGTCATTCGGCGGGGCGATGGACCGGCTCGGCGCGGCGGCCGAGAAGCTCCGCGACGCCGTCAACGGCGCGGGCGGCGGCCCCGGCCGGGACACCGACGCGGAGTTCCAGCGGATCGTCGAGGGCTTCGATGTGGTGCCGGAGTTGGTGGTGCGGGCGCTGGTCGCGTTCCGGGCGGCTGACCGGATGCACAGCCGGGACATGGCCGACGCTCTCGGCGTTCGGGTCGAGTTGCTCGGCCAGCTGCTCAGCCAGCTCGACGTCCGGCCGCTCCCCTCGGACTTCAAGGTCGACGGCCGCCGGGGCCGGGGGTACCGGCGCGCGGACCTGGAGGCGGCGGCCGACCGGATCCGCCGCGGGGACCTGGTGGCGCCTGAGAGCGTGGCCGGGTGGCGGCCGGACGCGCCGGAGTTGCCGCCGGAATGGACGTGACCGGGGGCCCACACCCTCCCACACCCGGGGTGTGTGTTGGGGTGTGGGTCCCACTCCCCCACCCACACCCCCGTTAGCCCGCTGACCTGCGAAAACCACACCCCCACACCCCCCACACCCCTGGCCCGAGGGCCCCGTGTGAGCCCTCTGCAAGCCTCTGTTGACCACACAGATGAGGGTGTGGGGGGTGTGGGACCCCCGAGAGGACGGACGGTATGAGCACGCACGATCGAGCGCCGCACGGGCGCGGGATGGCCTGGGCGACGCTGCTCGTCGCCGGCGGGATCAGCCTCGGCGTCAACCTCTGGCACGCCTTCGACCAGGCGAGCGACCGCGGGCCTGTGACGTTGTGGCTCGGCGCGTTGGCCGTCATGTACGGCACGGCCCCGGTCATCTTGGCGGCGTTCCAGGCGCATTCGGCGGCGTTCACGCCGAAGGGCTGGTTCCGGTTGACGTTGACGTACGTGCTGATGCTGCTCGGCATGGCACTGAGCATCCGGGCGCAGGCGGCTGCGGTGGAGCCGTTCGCGGGTGACGGGTGGCGGTGGGTGTTCCCGGTGATGGTGGACCTGTCGACGATCGAGGCGCTGATCACGTTGGTGATCTCGGCGCGGCGTACGGCTGTGGTGGCGCAGGCCCGTACGGCGGACGTCCCGGTCCGTACGGTGCGGCCGGTGATCTGTGAGCGGAAGGTCGGGATGCCGTCCGTACGGAAGGCGCGTCCGGTTCTGCGCGCCGTACGGGATGAGCCGTACGGGCTGGAGCGTACGGACGGTGGGGTGCGTACGGACGCCGTACGCGCGGGCCGTACGGAGGCATGTACGGCGCCGCGTACGGACGCCGTGTCGTCCGCCCGTACGACCCGTACGGAGCAGGTCAGCGCGCCCGTACGGGACGTACGTGAGGGGCGTGCGTACTGGGTCGGGATGCTCGCAAAGGAGATCCGTACGGCGACCGTGGAGGGCCGTACGTGGGAGCCGGTGTACGCCGATCTGGAGGTGCGTACGGGGTGGGGACGGTCATGGTGCGAGAAGACCGTACGGGCCGCGCGTACGGCGGCCGAGATCGAGACGGACGGGGAAGGCGCGAGCCGTACGGGCACCGACGCCTGACCCGTACGATGCCGCCCGTGGATCTCACCGAAATTGCCCTGTCCGCCGCAGGCATGATCAGCACCGGCGCCGTGGGCGTGTACGCCGGACGGCACACCCGCCGATCTGCCGACGCAGGGCAGGCCGTCAGCGTCCTTGAAGCCGAACGGTGGCATGCCGACCTCACCCCGAAGTTCGTCGTCACTGCCGCCCCCGCCAACATCGACCGCGCCGAGCTGTGGGTGGAACTGGCCGGGCCGGTGCCGCTGAACGGCCTGGACGAGATCGTCATGAGTGTCCGCGATGATGTTCCAGGCCGTGAGCCGGTGTCGCCTGCCGGTCCTAGCGCTGAGGAGATCGCCGCGCAGGTGTACGGGCCGTACCAGTTCGGGCCGTACGCCGACGGTGCCGACGCGCATGGCCGGGGCGTCGCCCCGTTCGCGTTGCAGGTCGGTGAGCGCCGCCCGTTCTCTCTGATGAAGACCCGCGCGCCGCACTGGACGGGGCAGAGCGATGAGCAGTGGTGGCAGCAGTGGGCGGGTGAGCCGGTGCGGTTGGAGTTGCAGTGCCGCCAGGGCGATGATCCGCTCTGGCGGGTTTCTCTGAATGTCGATGTGCCCTCGCGGATGCCCTGACCTGTACGTCGACGCCCCCGGACCGCGCGGTCCGGGGGCGTTCGCTGTGTGAACGGCCCGCGCGTCCCCCGCCAAAGAAGTTCGCGGGCCGGTCCTTCACTGTGGACGGGTGCCCGGTGTCTGGTCCGGGGTCCGCTGCGCTGACGGTAGCGCGGGGCTCCGACAGTCTGGGGTCACTTGATCCGCATCGTCCAGCCGCGCGGGAGTGGAACGGCCTCAGCCTGGAGCTCGTCAGCGGCGCCCCAAGTCCTGAGGTTGATGCAGTACCAGCCCTCGCTGACCTTCCATGTGGCTCCGGCTCGGCCGAGGGATTCGGCGGCGGCGTTCAGCCGTTTGTGGTGATCGACGGCGGCGTCCACGTCGATCTCGGGGAATGTGATCACGAGGGTGGGTCTTGTAGACGGTCCGGTCGGGTCGATCACGCGGCCGGACGTTTCGTCCCATCGCAGGTGTGGTTCGCGGGCGAGTGTGCGCAGGATGTCGCGTAGGCAGGAGGGGCAGGCGCTGTAGGTGCACTTCGCTACCGGGTCGGGGCGACCCTCGGCGGGCTCCACGCCGGGGCCCATCCAGTGGCCGTGTTGAGTCCAGGGCATTCGGTCTCCTCGGGTTGGGTGCGCCTATTCTCCCGCGTTCTATTTGGGCTTGTGGGGGGAATCGTTGATTGTCCGGTTTTTGTCAGAAAATTGCGGGCTGGAATGGCGTTCAATGCCCGGCCGATCTGGATCGGGTGGCGTCTCCTTCAACTGGTCGAGGGCGGCGAGGATGCGGTGACCGGCTTCGGGGAAGAAGAACGGGGCGCCCGGGGCCATCAGCGAGTCGGCGAGGTCCCGCACCCGCTGCACGGCGGCCTCGGCCTCCTCGGCGCGCTCGGTCAGGCGCCGCTCCATCTCGCCGTACGTGCGGTCTCCGTCCTCACAGCACGACGCGCGAACCCGAAAGAGATCCTTTCGGGTTGCCTGTTCAGTGAGCACGGCCTCGACGACGGGCAGGACGGCGTCGGCGCGGGCGAGGGAGTTCTCCCACAGGACCGTCTCCTCCCGGGTCAGCAGCCGGGCGGGGCCACCCGCCGCCTGGTCCATGGTCCATCGGTAGAGCGCTTCGGCGAGCCGCTCGCGCAGGTCGCCGGGAATCTCACTGCCGCGAGCAGATTCACGGCCTCCAGCGGGCCGAGAACCTACAGGCCGCTGCAAGTTCTCGGCGGCCCACGCCTGGACGACGGGCAGGACGGCGTCCAGGATCGGCGACGTCGGCGGATGCCGCTCGGGGTCGTCGGCGAGCAGCGACGCCACCATGCGGCGGGCGGCGTGGCCCCGCTCGCACAGCTTGTGGCCCTTCTCGGGTGGGTCGCAGCAGATCCACTCCGCTGTGATCCACCAGTGAAACGTGGTGCGCAGGGTATCGGCGAGCCGCGTGCGGAGGTCGCCGGGCTGCTCACCCAGGATCCGCATCACCGTGTCCACCACCTCGCCGGACGAGAAGTGAGGGTCCGCGTCGAGCGCGGCCGTGAGCCGCTCGCGCAGGTCGCCGGTGGGCGTGTCAGGGCTCCGACCGAGTCGATCATCGATCTGCTTCTGGAGTCCAACGGCTCTCGCAGTGTGGAGCGCGCACGTGCTCAGTTCACCGGCGTCCATCGCCGCACTGGCCGCCTTGGTCTCGCGGTCGAGCGCCTCGCGCAGGTCGCCGGTGGGCGTGCGGTCAGGCATCGTCCGGCTCCGTACTGAAATCGCCATGGAAAGAAGCCGGTTCGTCCGAGCTGTCCATGGCCTCGCGAGCCTCGCAGATGGAGCCGCACATACAGCGCTCGCTAGACGGACAGATCCAGTCGTCGGGCAGGTTCACGATGCCTCCCAGAGGGTTCGGGGGATGCCCTCAGTGCCGAGGGCGTGGCGGGGCCGGGACGGGCAGGTCCAGCCGCGCCGCGCGGGACGCTCGGCGACGACGCGCCATGCAGCTGCGCGGAGGCTGGCGCCGCTCTCGCCGTCCTGCGTGTACGTGATCAGGCGGCGGTAGCCGAGGGCCTTGGCCGCGCGCCAGGCTGCGGCGTACAGCATCGAGTTCGCGTTCGCCGTGCCGTCGGTGGCGGTGCGGGTGACCTCCAGTGTGAGGCCGTCGTCCAGGAACCGGGCGACCGGGCGACCGACGATCGCCACGCCGCGCAGCACGTCCGCCTCGTCGGCGATCCCGAGCGTGAACTTGTGACCCACCGGCGGAGCGTGGTGCCGGTGCCACATGGCGACGAACCCGCAGGCATCGACGAATCGGACGGGCACGATGCGCAGGTCGCCGGTGGGCGGGCGGTCGGCGGGCTTCATCGGCACTCCTCATGGATCGGGCCTTGCGGCGCGTACCGGAGCCGCCACGTGATCAGGTCGCCGTCCTCGATCGACTCGTTGCACTCCACGCACACCCCGGTCCATGGCGCGGCCGGGAGCGTGGCCTGGACGGCGGGGATGATCGCGCCCGCCAGCATGAGAGAGACGGGGTGGCGCTGCTCGGGTGTGCCGGTCCGGTTACCGGGGTGCATGGTGATGGCGTCCGCGATCGTGTCGCGGAGCCGGGTGGCCTGCTCGGGTGTGTGCATCGACGCGGACGGCGGTACCTGCCCCTCGGGCACCTCGCCAGGGACGACGTGGACGCCGCGCGCGGGCACGTCCGGGCGGGGCGCGGTCGGGTCAGGCATTGGTGGTCTCCTCGGTGATCGCGTACTCGGCGGACTGACGGTGGATCGCTGTTACCTCGTCGCGGGCCTGTTCCATCGCGACGTGCGCGTCGACCAAGTCGTGCGCCGCTTCCGCCCATGCTTGGCGGGCGTCGTCGGTGGTCTGGTCGGCGGGGTCGCTCGCGCGGGCGAGGGTGTAGGCGCCGCGTGCGGCGTGCATTGCTTCGCAGGTGGCGGCGAACTTCTGGGTGGCGTGGTTGGCCACGGCTTGGGCTGCGGCCAGTTGCTGGTCGTGTGGGATTTCGGGGGCGGCGGTCATGGCAGTCCTCCGAGGATCACTGCGGCGAGTGCGGCGGCGTCCCGCAGGTCGGGGCACGGCCACGGCTCGCCGCACCACAGGCACTCGTCGCAGTCGTCGTGCCAGGGGTTGTGTCGGCGCGTGGTGCCCTCCAGCAGGTTCGCGATTGCCCGGTTGTGGTGGAGGCAGTTGACTGGGTCGCGTAGCTGCGCGGCGGCGGCGGCGGCGATGTCGGCGCGGGCGGTCCCAGCGACGTCGGCCTCCTCGCCCAGCCGCAGCAACACCACGTCCTTGTCGGAGGCCGACACCAGCACCGGCCGCTTTCCGCTCTTGGTCGCAGGCGCCGGGCCGATCACCGCGTACTGCTCCAGCAGCTCCAGCAGTCGCCCGGCCTTCACGAACCCGACGCGCACTTTCCGTTGGACGTGGGTGGTGTCCGCGCGCTGGCCGTCGATGACCGCACGGGCCGCGTCGAGCAGCAGTCCCCGGTCGTGGCCGACGCTCAGGTCTACGACTCCGGGCCGCGGCGCCTTGGTGCGGGCTTTCCTCCCCTTGGTCCCGGGGCAGCCCTCCAGGTGCTTATCGAACGCCTTCACCTGCCGCCGCAGCTCCGCGATCAGGTCTTCCAGCCGCTGGACTTCGGCCGCGTGCCGGGCCATGAGGCTGGTGACTTTCTCCTCGGCGGCGTCTTCGGCTGCGGTGATCCGCGCGGTGGCGATCTCGGTGGCTTTGGTCTCGATGTAGCCGTCGATGTTCGCGGTGATCTCCGCCAGCCGGTCGGTCGCGTCAGGCAAGGTCCGCCTCCACGGGCGTCGCGTCCGGCGTGATGAACTCGGTGCCCTGGACGACCGCCCACGCGATCGAGTCCTGGTCGAAGTCCTTGCACGCTGCGGCGAGGTACTCGCGCAGGTACGGGGCGCGGGCACCCGTGATCTCGAAGCAAACGCAGGCGTTCTGATAGCGAGAGTCCGGCGCGGAGTACCAGACGCCGTGGATTCGGCTGGCGAACTGGTTGATCTCGTTGACGAACCGCTGGGCGAGGCCGGACCAGCGGGTCTGGGTGAGCTTGTCGTCGCTGTTCCCGATGGATGCGTACACGGTGATCATCTCGGGGCCGAGCGGCTCACCTTCGGTCAGCGCGGCCGTCTCGCCCGGGACCGTCCCGGCGGCGAGCATGAGCCGGAGCAGCGTCGGGCCGAGCGTCTCCCCGAGGCAGCCCCACAGGGCGAGCCAACAGTCGGTGTACTCGGTCATCGTGTAGTTGCCGCCCTTGTAGCCCTCGTATTCAGTGCCGAGGGCGGAGCGGGCGCTGTCGAGCATCGCGGCGACGGTGATGTTGCTGGCGGGCTCGAAGGCGAGTTCGTTGTAGTAGCCGCGATAGGAGTGCGGGCTGTTGAAGCCGTTGGGCACGACCAGGTTGGGGTCGGCGGCTTCGAGGGTGGCGATCAGTTCTCCGAGGTTCATGGTCGGGTCCGTTCTAGAAGTGGGTTCGGTGTGCGCGGCGGCTGGACGGGTTGAGCTTGAGCGGGTCGACGAGCGCGATCCGCAGGTCCCGGACGTCCTCGTCGGGGTGGGCGAGCATCACGGCGGTCTTGACCATCACGACGGCCCACGGCTTCCCGGATTCGAGGGCTTCGGCGATGACGCCGCGCAGGTCGTTGAGGTCGATGCCGTTGGGTTGGTCGGCGGGTCTGGTGGCTGCGGCGAGGGCGAGGAGTTCGGCGGTCGCGGGCTGCGCGGACGGCTGGTCGCTGCTCATGACGCCGCCCGTCTCAGCACGTCGGCGACCGTCTGGCCGTTGACAGTGATCTTCGGCGCTTCCTCCTGGGCGAGCTTGAGTGCGGTGTCCAGGTCAAACCGGTGGGCGTCTAGCCAGTCGTCCTCGCGGTTAGACGGACGCGGTTCGTAGTCCCATTTGCCGTCGGTGCCAAGGCACTCGCCGTAGCGGAGGACGGCCCACAGGTCGCCGCCGCGCCACTCGACGGTGATCGTGAAGTGGAAGGCGTCGATGTTGTCCGGCGGCAGGCACGACACCTCGTAGCGGGTGGTGCGGACGGTCGGCTTCGGGGTCTCGGTCATAGAAGCTCCAGTTGTCCTGTGGGGCGCGTGTGGCGCGTGGCCCTACAGCGGGGTTGGGGTGGGCGGTGTTCGTGGCGTACGCGCCCGCTGATGCCCTATCCAGGGGGCGGCGTGGGCGTACCGGTCGAACAGCACGCGGAGCCGTTCCGCGCGGCGGGCCGTGAACGTCCAGCCGCGCACCTCCCGGAGGATCACCTCGGACGCACGCCACGGGTCCGCTTCGCGTCGGCAGTCCGGGCACGCCCCGGCACGGTTCTCGTGGTGGCACAGCTGGACGCCGTCCGGCCGGGCGACCTCGCGGGCGTTGTGGTTGTTGACCCGGGCCTGCACGGACGGCGCACGCTCCGCCGGGATCCGGAACGGATCATCCCGCTCGGCAGCGCGGGCCGCCGCGTCACGCAGCTGCACCGCGTTCATGCCCTTGCGACACTCCGGCCCGACCAACAGCGCTTTCGAGGCAGGGTCAGTGAGCGGCTTTCCGCAGCGCACGCAGGTCGGGTCAACCACGCGGATGCTCATCGGAACCTCCTCGGCCGGTACCCGGGGCGGGATTCGAACCCGCAGAAGGCCCGCTTTTAAGGCGGGTGCGTCGCCGTTGCGCCACCCGGGCGGGGTCGTTGCGAATCATCGGGAGTCCGCGAGCGCCAGGCCGTGCTCGGCGAGCGCCGTACGGATCGCGTCCACCGACCAGGCCCCGACGGTGCGGATGTCCAGCAGGTCCGCGGGCTCACACTGGGTGAGCGCGCTGATGGTGGTGATGCCCTGGCGGTGCAGGGCGTTGCGGGGGCGGGCGGGGAGGTTGAGGGCGTCGATCGAGTCGCCGGGCTGGAGGGTGCGGGTGATCATGCGGCAACCTCGATCCGGTTGAGCAGATATGCCAGTGCGGCCGTGCCCTGCTGAGGGACGACGCCGTTCCCGAGCGCCTTGAGCATCTGGTTGCGGGTGAGGCCGGGGATCGCGGTGACCCATCCGCAGAGAAGGCCCATGAGCCACTCGACGAACACGGGGTTCAGCTGGTCGGCGCCGTTCCGTCCGCTGGGAAGCCGGGGAGGAGGAGCTGGCCGTCCGAGGACGCGCGCCCATCGATCGATGGCGGGGCCGTACGGTCCCCATGCCACGACGCTGGCGGGATCGCGATCCCCTCCAGTTCGCGGGGCGTCTCGCCCTGGGAGATCTCCACGGCCTGTTCCAGGCTCGGTGAGGACGAGTCCCGGACGATCGTGCCCCGGCTCGTCCGGACGGCCGAGACCCGCGGGGTCGGGAGGAGCATCACGGCCGAGGGCAGCATCAGGTCGCCGGAGGATCCGCGCTGGTTCGGACCGCCCTTCGTGCCGTCCGTCGCGCGCGGCGTCGGCAGGAGGATGCACGCCTCGGCGGCGAGATTGCGGCCGTGCGTGCCCGCCTCCTGCGATGGTGTGCGGCGCGTCTGCCGATTCTCGTTGGCTGACGCCCGGGGTGTTGGGAGCAGTTCCACCACCCCGGGCAGGAGCAGTCCCGTTCGGGTGGTCTTGCGGCCGTGTGTGGCGTCCGGCGTCGGCAGCAGAGGTTGCGACGATGAAGACGCGGTCGCGGCGGTGGGGGGCGCCGACGTCGCAAGCGCGTACGCACCGCCAAGATCCCACGTACCCGAGCGCGGCCAGCTCGGCGGTGACTCGGTCGAGTCCCCGAGCAACGAGGGCTGCGACGTTCTCCAGCACGACGAGCCGGGGTCGTAGTAGGCGAACTGCCTCGACCACCGTGAAGAAGAGGCCACTGCGGTCTCCGTCCAATCCGGCGCGGCGACCGGCGTTACTGATGTCCTGGCAGGGGAACCCGGCGGCGAGCACGTCCACGGGCTCGACCTGGGCGAAGTCCACGCGGGTGATGTCTCCGAAATTGGGGAGGGTCGGCCAGTGGCGGGCGAGTATCGCGGCAGCACCCGGATCGGGGTCGGCGACCCATGCGTGCTCGACGTTGAGCACCTGGGCGATGGCCATGTCGAGGCCGCCGTAACCGGAGCAGAGGGAGCCAAGGCGGAGGAGTGCGGTCATCGGGGCCTCCGGAGTCCGCGGAACGGCCGGACCACGCGCTCACCGTTGGCGCGCTGGACGAGGGCGTTGCGCTTAACGCCGCTCGGCGGGGTCGTCCAGTGCAGCCACGGCGGGCACGGCGCGGACGGGTTGAGCTTGGACGCCAAGCGGAACTTCGCGAGGACCGTCACGGGGTGGCCGCGCTCAAGCATGATGATCATGAGGTGGCGGCCTCTCTCGTCGGCCACCAGGCGTCGTGGAGTTCCTGGCGGCACAGCGCGCACCACACGCCCTGCGATGACAGGCCGCCGCAGTCTCGGCACGCCATCGGCGCGATCGCCGGGTGGTCGTCTTCGGGGTCCTCTGGATCTCCGCCCGTGGCGG
The DNA here is from genome assembly GCF_039537545.1 of Actinomadura meridiana. NCBI lineage: Bacteria > Bacillati > Actinomycetota > Actinomycetes > Streptosporangiales > Thermomonosporaceae > Actinomadura > Actinomadura meridiana. Next base: position 187,377 of record NZ_BAABAS010000004.1, on the reverse strand, counting down.
CGGTGACGCATTCGACGCACAGGCCGGGCGGCAACTCCCCGATGCGGCCCGCCTCGATCAGGTCGGTGACGTCCCTCAGTGTTTCGGTGGGGACGACGGCCATGCGGGCGCAGCCGGTGAGGGCAAGCTTCCCGGGGATTGGGGGCGGAAAGAAGATCGGCACCGGCAGGAGGTGCCGGGCGTTCGGTAGGGCGTTGGCGTAGGGGCTGTGGGGGTTCGGGGGGATGCGGGTGGTCACGTGTTGGCTCCGTTCGCGTTGGTGTCGGCCGGTCGGTCTGGCCAGGTCCCGGCGGCCTTCTCCGCAGTGCGGCGTTCGCGCAGTTGCTCAAGCCAGGCGATGCGCCGGGCGAACGCGGCGGCCGATGCTTTGGCGGCGCGGCGTTCGTCGTCCAGGTGGATCGCGATCGCCTCGGGGGACGCGGACTCGGCGAACAGGTCGTTGCGGTACCAGCCGCGCGCGGCCATCACGCGGTCCCGTCCGTGCATCCGCAGGCGCCCCAGTCGCCGCAGTCGAACAGGCCGGGCTGGCTGTCGAGACGCTCACGGAACCGGCGGAGGGTGAGCGGAGTGACGGCGCCGCCGGTCCGGTCACGGAGGATCGAGACGTCCTTACCGAGGTCCGCGCGGGTCTTCTCCTCCTCGTCCTCCCACTCCAGGTACCGGTTCCGGTTGACGCGCAGGAGGAGTTCCCATTGCGCCTGGCCGCCACGGACGCACGCGCCGCCACAGTTGGCGTGAGGGAACCCGTGCCGGTAGAGCCGAGGTGGCTCAATGCCGCGGTCGCGGAAGACCTGTATCAGGTCGGGCTTGGACACGTACGGCGGGTCGGCGAGCGGCGCCGCTACCCGGTAGGGCTTCCAGGGTTCGGCTGCGGCGTCGGTGCGGTGCTGCTCGGTCCAGTCGAACCCGAGGTAGATGACCGTCTCGGCGGGGTCGCAGTGCTCGTCGATCCAGGCGCGCAGCAGTTCCCGTTTGAGCACGCGCGAGCAGACGGCCATGCGGTTGTTCGGGACGACGCGCAGGTCTCGGCCGACCTGCATGGGGGTGCGGCCGTCCTCGTGGACGAGCCATTCGCAGCCGAGCCGGTTGGCCACCTCGGTGGCGAACCGCCAATTGTCGGCGTCCTCGACCTTGGTGTCGGCGGTGAGGAGGAGGACGTCGGCGGGGCCGTGTTGGGCGACGAGTCGCCATGCGACCTCTGCGGAGGCGAGGCCGGTGGAGTACTGGACGATGTGCTTCATGTGCTGGCCTCTCGCGTGCAGTTCCAGCAGGTGCCGTCGGGGTCGAGCGCGGTCCCGCACTGGCAGGTGGGCACGTCCGCGCCGGGCCTCGCGACGGCGCGGTCGACAACGCCACGGATCTTCTTGAGGGCGCGCTCCTGGTCCCGGATGCGGATCCGCGCGCGGGCGAGCTCGGACGTCAGCTCGGCGATCCGTTCCTGATGTCGATCACACATCTGGTCCCGAAGGTCGGCGATGAGCGCGTCGGCGGCACGTTCGGCGGCCAGCGCGCCGCCGAACGGCGGCGCCAGGCCGAGCAGCTCGGCCAGCAACGTCGCCTCGTCGAGTCGGATCGGCCGCTCCCCGGCCTCGGTACGGGCGACCGTCATCTGGTGCCAGGTGGCCGGGCTGAGTTCGGTCATGCGGCGGGCGAGCTCACTCTGGCTCAGGCCGAGCTGGACGCGGCGGTCCTTGGCGCGCTGGACGAACTCCTCGGCGATGGTCATGGGGTAGCTCCCTGGTCGGCCTCGTGCACCACCGGCCGCTCGCTGCCCATCAGGGCGCCCATCGCGGTGTCGTCGACGTCGCGGCGTTCGGCCCGCACGCGGTCCTTGGCTGCCTCGCGGGCGACCAGCGCGCCCGCCCAGTCGACGAGCGCGATGGCCCAGGCGTTGCGGGCCCGTTCGGTTTGGATGCCCATGGGGGTGCGTCGGCGGCGGGCGTCGTAGGCGCGGCTGGTGGACTTCTCGGTTTCGCGTGCTGCGGTGAGGCGCCGGTTGGCGTCGTCGTAGGCGGCCTGGAGGGCGCGGAGGTTCGTGCCGAGGTCCCGTTTCGTCATGATCAAATCTCGCTTTTCCACAGGTCGTTCGCCGCTTTTGCCGCCTTCCACCTCAACCACGGCGGACCGGAACCACGGGGGGGCAGTTGATCTTTCGAGGGGGTGGTTGATCTTTAGGGGTGTTCTTAAAGGTCTTAGGGGGGGTGAGGACGACCCCCCATTCGGGGGTTTGGGGGGTGAGGACGACCCCCCTTTCTCGGGAAAGGGGGGTGGTAGCTTCCCCCCTTTCTGCAATGGGGGGTGGTGGTCACCCCCCATTCGGAGGGCGTCAGAACAGATATCCACAGGTCACACCGCCTCTTTATCCACAGGCAGCGCCAGCTGGACCATCGCCGGAAGCTCCGGCATCCGGAAGTCCATCGAGTGCCCACGGCAGGCGTAGACCGGCCGCCCGGCCTTGTCGAACAGCGGCTTGCCGTCCTTGCGCAACTGCACGCGCACCTCCAGCCCGCGAGCCGCGAGTTCCTGGAAGACCTTCTTCAACCCCTCGGGGCTGACGTCGGCGACCTGGCACAGCCGCTCGTGGAGCGTGCTGTCGTCCCCCCTGAAGCGGCGCATCCGGCGCGAGCTGGTATCCATCACGCGGTCCGCCACGGCGAGCAGGACAATGCGCGCTTTGGGGCTGAGGCCTTTGGCGGCGGGAGTGCGTAGCCACTCGATGACGTCGCCGAAGAGTTGACCAGCCACGTGCCTCCTTCCGCATCGAAGAAGGTGAGCAGACCTCACCCCTGTCCTCCCTTTTTCAGAGGGCCAATTTCACCCCCACTCTACGCCACATACATGTGGCCACGCTACTGTGGCATAATCGCGGTACCATGATGGTGGCCACATACACGTGTGGCACCATGACCCCGTGGACCAGGAGCAGGCGATGAAGGACGTCCAGGCGGCCGTGCGCCGGCACAAGGGAGCCCAGAAGCGACTGGAGGACGCGCACGACAATCTGCGCGACGTGCTTCGGGCTGCCCGCGACGCTGGCGTTCGCCAGGCTGAGCTGGTGAAGGCGACCGGCTACACCCGCGAGCACGTTCGGCGCCTGCTGCTCCCCGACGACCGGCAGCCATGACGGTGCCGCCAAAGGTGCGCCCTTCGGCGGCCAGCTGAACGCGGCGCCGGTCACCGTTTCTTCTTCCGCTTTCGCGCAGGCACCCTGGACGCCTTCGACCCCGACCGGTCCTTCCGCTTCGGCGTCCCCCCACGCCGCCCCACCCCATCCGGCACGTCCCGTGGACGGGCCTCCACGTCCACCGCGAAATGCTTCTTCTTCCCCACGACCGCCTCCCAACGGTCAGGCCCGGCCGGGTACGTGCGGGCGCACCCGGCCAGGCAGCCTCACCCCGAACCCGAGCGCTCCCGCACCGCAGCGCGGTCCGCGTAAACCATCCGCCTGCTCAGCCCCAACCGGGCCGCGACCTCCTTCGGCGATAACCCCTCCCCGAGCAACGCCATGACCCGGGCACGACGGGGAGCCACACGCGCCGCCCGCTCCGCCGCCAGCACGCAGTTCGCCCGGATCTGCGCCCCCGTCTGCTTCGGCGGATCCAGCGGCCACTCCGGCAACTCGCCGCGCCCGACCACGCGCAGGTCGAGCTGCCCCATCAGCGCCGCGACCGCGACGGCGTGCGCCTGCGACCGCGCGCCGAGCCGCTCAACCGCAGAGACCAGCGCACGGCGGATGGACCGCTCGGACGTGCCGAGCCTGCGGGCGGCGGCGCCCTGGGTCAGGCCGACCGCGACAGTGATGAGCGCGACCTGCTCCCGTGGGGTCAGCTCCACCGGCGCGGGCGTGGGCCTGGCCCCTGCCGCACGGGGCTCGGCAGGGGCCAGGGGCTGAACCGAGGACGTCACCGCGCCCTCCGGTCACGGGCGCGGGCTTGGTCTTCCAACAGCCGCCCGACCACGTCCCAGTACCGCGCCTCCATCAAGTCGGCCAGCTCGACGTCCGCGAGCTGCTCGGGATGGGCGGGCATGTCCTCCAGGCGCTCGCGCCCACCCGCCAGACCTGCACGACGACGGCGCCACACGGCGACCAGGCGGCCGAGATGAGCCCCGGCGGCCCGGACCACGAAGTACAGGCAGACCGCCACACCAACGGCGACCACGACGACACCGACCGCCGCACAGCCACCGAGGAAGAACCCGCCCATCACGCACCCCCCGGCATCAGCGCGGGCAGGCCGCTACCGGCGTACGCGGCGTCAAGCTGGGGCACTGTCCGCTCCCCGACCGTTGCGCCGTCCGGCAACACGATCGCCGCGAGGAACTCGGCGTCGAGCGTTGAGATCCCGGCCTCGATCGCCTCCAGCTTCGCCTTGATGACGAGGGCGAGCGCCGCCCAGCTTTGCCGGACGGCCTGCTCGTACTCGCGGTCGGCGGCGGCCGGGCTTCGCTCGCGGCCGGTCGGCGTGAGGCGGAACCGGTCATCGTTCGGGTCCGGCAGGGCGAGGGTGAACCGGATACGGCGCCGCGCCATGAGGAACTCGACCATGGCTTGGCGGCCCTGCGCGGCGTAGGCGAACCCGTCCGCGCCGTATCGGCGTAGCGTCCGTTCGATCTCGGCGCGTCGGTGTTCGCTGCTGACGCTGGTGGTGGCGGCGTACCGGGTCATCGTGCACCGTCCGGGTACTGGTCCCAGGTGCGGCCGTCCAGCTCCCGCCCGGCGGCCTTCTTGCCGACACGGGCCATCAGCCACGTGCGCGGGTCGGTCGGCTGATAGTCGTCGGCAACGTGGCCGGACCGTTCGAGCTGGACGACCCGCTTACGGTCGTTGACTTCGAGGCAGACGGCTTCCATATGGGCGTCGTCGACCTCGTCGGAGTCGCCGTACAGGGGACCGACCGGCACCCATGCCCCGTTCTGCTTATGGAGGTAGGCGACGCCCGCGTTCTGGCATTGGTCACGGATGGAGCGGAACCAGTCGGGGTGCGCCGGGCGAGCGCCGGGTCCGGACTCGCCGCCCGTGACGACCCAGCCCAACCCGCTCCAGCCGCCGTGGTTACGGGCGACCGCTCGGCCGAGCTCGGCGAGCGCCCGCATCGTCTCCGGGTGCCCGTCGGTCTGGCAGACGCTCATCTCCGGCACGAGCCAGCGCGACAGGTCCAGCGGGCCAAGCAGAGGCTCAGCGGAGATCCACCGGACGGCCGCCGGGGCGTCGAGCAGCGCGGGCACCCGGATGTTGGCCCACGTCTGGTTCTCGACACTCACGCCAAGCCACACATTCGGCAGCGGCCACCACGACCGGCCGCACGTGACCACGAGATGCTCGGGCAGATACGGCGGGCCGGGCTCAGCCTCGGTCATTTCCACGGCGATCCGCGCGACCTGCGCGCGGAACTCCGTCTTGCGCATCAGCGCCCGCATGCGGGCGTGCCGCTTCGTGAGCACCTGGTAGGTGTGCTGAGGCGTGAGCGCCATGACGGCGAACATGTGGGCGATGAACTCGGTGGGGACGTCTTTGTGAAACAGGTCGCTCATGGAGTTGACGAAGATCTTGCGGGGCTTCGTCCACCGGATCGGCTGGTCGAGACGCTCCGGCCTCAGCGTCAGATCGAACCCGTTCTCGAAGTGGTGTCCCGGCGTGCCGCGCCACCGCTCGGCGAACGTCTCGGCGTAGCAGTGGTCACAGCCCGGCGACACCTTCGTGCACCCGGTCACCGGGTTCCACGAGGCGTCCGACCACTCAATCTTGGTTGCGTCACTCACGAGATGACCGCCGTCCGCCCGGACCGCGCGATCGTCTGGAGCGTCTCCACCCCGGTCGCGGTGTCCTGCGCGAGCCCGACCGCCAGCACGTACGCCGGTTCCGCCAGCGCGAGACGACGCCGACGCGACGGGTCCGCACGCGCGATCAGCATGATCAGGTCACGGGTGTAGCTACCGGCGTGGTAGCCGCCCGCACCGAAGTGCGCCAGGACGTGGGCCGCGACCTCCGGTGTGATCTGCGGTGCGCGGAGTTCCACGTCAAGCGCGGTGCGGGTCAGGTCCGGTCCGGCGGTCTCGTGCCGCACGGTCCGCAAGTCCAGCTCGAACGCGGCTTCGATTTGGTTGATCGCGTGCGGTACGTCCTGTGGCAGGGCGATCAGGTAGATCTTCATTCATGCCTCGCTTGGGTCGCGCCGTCCGGCACCTCGGCCCGGCCGGGTTCGTACGTGGGGTCGTCGAGATCCGTGAGCTGCTCGACGCGGTTGCCTTCCTCGCCCCGCAAGATCGCGACGGCGGCGCCGAGACCGACCAGGGCTATGCCGATGTAGAGCAGGGCGTCATGCACCGGGCGCCACCTCCTCGTCCGCGCGGGCGGCGCGCTCGACCCGCCGGTCCAAGTCCCGCCACGCCGGGTCGCCGGAGTCGACGGTCTGGCGGAGGGTGAGGACCTCGCCGAGCAGGGCCCGCAGCTCGCGGACCTGCCCGGCGAGGCCGGTGGCGGCATCCCGCTGTCGGCGGCGTCCGCCCGCGCGGGCACGCGCCTCGCGGACCTGCGCGATCATCGGGTGGAGGAGCCGAGCCTCGATCGCCCGGACGGCTTCGTGCTCGTCCATCTGGCCCGCGCGGGTGCGGCGGATGACGTCGTACAGGACACCGCCCGTGGTCTCGTCCCGGCGGCGGATAGCGTCCAGCTCGGCGAGGAGGTCGCGGGCGGCGAGGTCCCCGATGGTGTAGTCGATGGCGTCGAACGCCTCCGTGAGGCGCTCCCGGATCTGCGCCTCGCGTTCGGGGGTCAGATCAGCCACGACGGGCCTCCTTGTAGGCGTCGGCGTGGTCTTCGCGAACTCGGTAGAGGCGGTGCCCTGCCCGCTGCGCGGGGAGCTTCCCGGCGCGGATGAGGTGCCTGACGTTCGCCGGGCTCATCTCCAGCCGCTCGGCTACCTCGGTTGTGCCGAGCCATCGGATCGCAGCGCTCACCGTCCCGCCTCCGTCCCGTCGAGGGCGCGGCACAGGTCGGGCAGGTGGCTTGCCGCGAGGGCTGCCGCGTGCACCGCACCGCCACTGCTGTAGGCGGACGGGTCGCGGGTGGCGGCCTCCCACCGGTCCCGGAGCGCCTCGACGCTCCGCACCTGCTCGGCGAGACGGTCCCGCTCGGCCTCGGCCCGCCGGACTCGGTCCATGAATCTGAGCGCCTGATCGGTGTGCAGCCAGGACGTGGTGAAGGACTGGTGGCAGTCGCGGCATGTATCGGTTCCGGAGTCCCGAGGCCCGCCCTGCCGGTAGATGTGCGGCTCGGTGAGCAGAGTCCGCTTAGCCACGGTCGGCCTCCGCCCCATCGAGGACACCACCGGCGGCGCGGTCGGCTTCCTTGCGGGCGAGGTCGGAATAGACGCGCGGCGGCAGTTCGATCGCCTTCTTGCCGGTGACCGCAGGGCCGTTGTCGATGACCTCGGCGAACCGGCGGAGGGTGTCGGCGGCGACGGTGGCCAGCTCGGCGCGCAGCCGCTCGACCTCGGCACGGAGCCGTACGGGTTCGGGCTCGCCGTCCAGGGCGGCGTCCCGTTCTGCCTGCACAGCCGCCATGTCCCGGCGGAGCACGGTCAGCTCGCGGAGGTCGCCACGGAGCTGCTCCACCTCGGCTCGCATCTCGCGGACGATGCCGGGGGCGGTGCCGATGAACTCGGCGTCGATCTTCCCCTGCTCGCTGTCCTCGGTCTCGACGCCTCCGGCCGGGCCACGGACGGTCCATCCGAATTCGCCGTAGGTACCGGGGTTCGACCACTCGCCGGGGCTGATCTCGTCGAGTAGCGCGTCGATCTCGGCGAGCCGCTCGGGGGTCATCGGGTCAGCCACGGTCGTGTCCGTTCCGGTAGGTGGGCTTGCCGACGAGCCGGACGGCCGGGCCCAGCGGCGGGGCCACCGACCGGGCCGGGTCCATCGCGTCCGCCACCCGGTCCGCGAGGTCGAGCAGGTGGGCGTCCCGCTGCGGACCATTCGGCAGTCGCTTCGCGCGGGTGATCTGGTCGGCCAGCGACGTGCACTGCGCGCACCCCTCGCCCGCGCACAGGCCCGCGCACCCGTGCTGCGGTGTCATCGGCGGTGCCTGCCTGCGCGTCAGCGGGCGGACACCCGGCACGATCGGCGGCCTCATGACGTCCACCGCCGCACGGGGATGCCCGCCCTCTCGGCGAGATCAGCGGTGTGGGTCGCGCCGGACGACCGATCGCGGATGAACGCCAGGCACAGGTCGGCGCCCGCGTTGACCATCTCGGCATTGCGGCGGTGTCCGGCGGAGCGATCGAAGGCCCCGCCGCCGGGGCGCCAGTCGGCTGGGTGGCGCTCCTCGCCGACGACCCATTCGGCGCGGCGAGTGTCGGCGGCCCAAGCGTGGACGATGGCGTCGGCGCCGTGCGGGCAGTCGCCATGCACGACCGTGACGGGCATGGTGCACGTGCTGCTGAAGTACACCTCGTCGAGCGCGGTGCGGATGGTGGCGGCGTCGTCCCAGGCGCGGGATCCGGTGACGAGGATTCTCATGCCACACCGCCGTTCTCGATCACCGGCGGGAACGCCTCCGTCGCATCCTTCGCACCGTGCGACGACGGCAGCACCTGCCGTGCCTGCGGGTCCACCGGGACCGGTCCCGTCACCGGCTCCGACGGGTACTCACCACGCGGCACGTCCACCAGCACCGGCCGATCAGCCCTGGCCCGCACCGGCAACACCCCGACCACGTCCGCCACGGCGATCTCCGCCGGGCCCTCCTCGCACGGGTGCAGCACCAGCCGGTCCCGGCCCGCGATGTCCAGCACCCCACGCGACCGGGACCCGTCCGTCCGCCGGACGATGACCCGCTGCCCGAGCAGCCGCTGGTACGGGATCGGGTCGCCCTCCTCCGGCTCGGCGGCGGGCTTGCGGCGCAGGAGGCCGTGCGCCACCTGCTTGATCCCCTTCAGCGCCGTCGCGGGCTTGGGCTGCGCGGGCACCACCGACTCCTGGGTGGCCGCGTCGTCCTCGTCCTCGCCCCGGTACGTGACGCCGATCGGGCAGGCGGTCAGGTCCCCGTACGGGCCGCACTCCTGCTGACCGGTGGCCGCGTGCGTCCACGCCCCGGCCAGCCGCACCAGCGGAGCCGTGCAGTACTCGCACTGCGCGTCCGCGTCCGGCTCGACCACCGGCGCCGACAGCACCGGTGGCACCTTGTGCGCGCCCGACTCCTCGCCCGGCGACGCCGTCAGCGGGTCCGGCTGCGGCATGTCCTCCGGCGCCAGCTGCCCCGTGATCACCGTCCGCTGAGCCTCACGCAGCAACGCCTCAGCGAGCTGCAACTGATGCAGCCCCGTCTCGTGGACCTGCCGCATCAGGTCCCGGTAGGACGTCAGCTCCTCCGGCGACGGGTCCTTCCGCGGGATCATCTTGAGCGTGCTGATCGCCATGCCCAGCCCGCCGACCGGCAGGACCTCACCCGGCGTCGGCAGCACCGGAGCCCCGGCCAGCTGCGCCGCATGCGCCCGCTTGCCCCGCCCGCGCGCCTCGAACAGCACCGCGTGCGCGTCGCAGTCGCCCGCGCGGACGTCGATCTCCTCGGCCTGCTCCCGCAACTGCACGGCCTCACCGCGCATCCGGTCGGCCCCGGCCCGCAGCTCGGCGGCCTGCTTCTCGTCCCAGGTCGCCGAGTCCCGTAGTTGCGCGATGATCTGGTCGGTGACCTCGGTCATGATCGTCTCGTCCATGGGTCAGCGGGCCTCGCTCTCGGCGTCAGTGGTCGTGGTGGTGAGCTGCTTGCGGGCCGTCTCCAGCGCCGCCGCCCACGCCGTGATCGTGGCGAGGTCCGCGCGGAGCACCAGGTCGCCGTCGCGGAGGCGGGCCATCGGCCCGGCCGGGCCGGTCAGGACGCCCTCGAAGCGGGGCGTTCCGGGCAGGGGGTGCAGGACGACCGCGCTGGAGTAGACGGTGGCGTCCTCGTGGCCCTGGTCGGCCGGGGCCGACTTGGGGTCTGGGATGATGAGGGTCATGACGGTTGGCTCCCAAGGTCGTCGTCGTGTGCGGCGGTGCCCCCCTGGCCGGGGGTGCCGCCGGTTCGGTTTCTGATCAGGTCCAGCCCCGCTGGCTCGTCGGGGTAGAACCGGTTGGCGTCGAGGGTCAGCAGCTGCGTGAGCTGGTCCTCGGCGGCGGACGTGATCGCGGCGGACGTGAGGATCGACAAGAGGTAGGTGTCGTGGGTCGGCCACAGCCGCCCGCCGCACCCGCAGCGGAGCGCACCCCCGCGCCTGTACACGGCGTAGACGTGGTTGCTGACCTGGCCCGTGATGGCCCAGCAGCGCAGGCATGTGCGGTCGCCGAGATAGATGGGGAAGGTCCCGCGCGCCAGCGCGCCCGCCCTGACACGGGCACGCTGACGCAGACCACGGACGCTCGTCACGCCAGCTGCCCCTGCTGCTCGAACGGCGCCACCGGCCAGCTCCCGGCCGCCCCCACCGCGCGGTCCGCCTGAGCGTGCACCGCGAGCTGGTCCTCCGCGCCGCCCGCCTCGCCACGGCGGCGCAGCACACCCGCGAAGGCCAGGGACTGCTCCCGATGCCACCCGGCCTGAGCCGCGTGCAACTCCACCGCGGACATCGCCGCCAGCGACCGGCTCGACTCCACGATCTGCGCCACCAGACCGGCCGCCGCCCACGCGCACCACGCCAGGTCACCCGGGTCCTTGAGCCACACCTCCCGCGCCGCGCAGACCTCCGCGAGAGTCGGACACTGGGCGGGGTCCGCGCGCCGCGACACGTGCGCGTCCAGCACCCGCGCGCAGACCACCGGCCCCACCTCGTCCGGAACCAGCTCGCCGAGCGTCGACAGCCCGTGGCGGCGACACTCCCGGTCCAGCACCGTCAGCGCGTCCGCGACACCGAACCCAACGACGGGCAGACCCGCGCGGACCGCGCGCAGCAGCAGCGCTGTGGTCTCCGCGATCACCTCCTCGGCAGGCGCGCTGTCCGGCCAGGTGCTGGCGATCGGGGTGTTCTCCCCGGAGCGGTCCACGCGCATGACGCACGCGCCAGTGATCCGGGCGGTTTCCACGTCGGGGCCATCGACCTGGATGGCGAGGGCGGCTAGGACGCCGGTGTGCCAGCTCACGACTGGCCGCCCATCTCGGCGATCTCCTCCGCCGTGTACCGAACCGGGCTGCCCTCGCCGAGCGCCTGCGCAGCGGCCTCAGCGTCCGCGTCGGCCATCACCCCCGAGGTGGGAGGAGCGGGAGGGGCCGGGGCCTTGCGGGCGGCGAGGATCTCGTCAGCCGTCGCGGCGGGCGCCGGGAACTCGTCCTCCTTGCGGACCTCTCGACGCTCGATGGACTTGAAGATCACGCCCAACTGCGCGACGTCATGCTCCGTCCATCGACCCGACGGCTCGCCGATCTTCTCCTCCAACTGCCGGGACTTGATCCCGATAGTGGAGAACCGCTCGATCGCCGTCGTGATCCGCGTCGCCAGCGGCACGCCCCCGCCGTCACGCAGGGTCTGCTGGCACAGGTCTTTGGCCTCCTCCACGAACCACGGCGGGAGGATCGCGAAGATCTGCTCGCGGACCCGCCGGGAACCCTGGTTCGCGTTGTTCTCGTAGATGTCCCGCAGCTCCTTGAGCTGCGACGGGCCGTTCTTGGTGTCGCGCAGGTGCGGCACGATGAACGCCGACGACACCCGCGAGTTGGTCTGGACGTCCCACGCCCACGCCTGCATCTCCGACTGCCCGAACTCGTCGTCCCGACGCATCTCGACGATGCCGTACTGGATGTGACCCCAGCAGCGGGCCAGTTCGCGGGCGAGGTGCACGGACGCGCCGGACACGTTGCCGCCCGCGCGGGGGAACCGGTAGAACGCGCGGTCAGCCAGGAAGCGCTGCTTGCAGGAGTCGATCATCTGCGCGCGGGCGAACTGGACGTCGCGGGGGAAGCGCTGCGCGACTTCCACGGCGGCGAGGACCTCGGCCGCCGCGCGGGACTGCTCGATCGCGGTGCCCTGCCCGATCCGCGCCGGGGACGGCACGGTCGGCATGGGGGCGCGGTCCATCTGCTGCGTCATGGGGTGGTGTCTCCTTCGGCCAAGGCGTCGGCGGAGCCCTGGATCTCGTACGCGAAGTGGGTGATAGCGCTGAACAGGGCCTCGGCGTGGCCGAGATCCGCATCCAGGTCAATGCGGATCTGGGTCGGGAGCTCTGAGGCGCCGCGCTCGACAACGCCACTGGTCATCGAGCAGATCCGGTATCCGTGCTCGGACAGGTCGATCAGGTACCGGGCGACCGCCCGGAGGTCGGCGGTGGTCAAGCCGACTTTGCTGAGCCGTTCGCCGGTCACGGTGAGCTGCTCGCTGGCGATCGTGAGCCGGTCGGCGGTGGACTCGGTCATGACGTCACTTCCTGGAGGAACTTGTTCTCCGCCCATCCGGGCAGGCCGACCTGCGCGACGCCCTCCACGTACGGGGGCCACACGCCGGTCTTCTGGCACTGCGCGAACAGGCCGATGGCCTTGCGGTTCTCGTGGCGGCCCGCGTCCAGTGCGATCTGCGTGAGCTGGACGACGCTGACGAGGTAGGGCTCGGTCTTCTCCTGGACGACCAGGAAGTACGGCACGTCCTCGGACAGGCCGACCGCGCGGACGGCGTCCTCGTACCAGGCGCCTTGCATGTGGTAGCCGAAGTTGATCAGCGACTTGGCGATCGAGTCCGGGTGCGCCGAGTCGGCCGTCTTGTAGTCCGCGAGGTACAGGCGCCCCGTCGGATCGGCGGGCGGGAGCCAGTCGATCAGCGCCCGCCGCCAGACCTTCGTCGGCGGGTCCCGCCAGAACAGGGCCCGCTCCGGCTCGCCCGTCCCGCCGAGCAGCGCCGACGCGAGTTCGTTCGCGCGGATCGCGTCAGCCATGGCGTGGACCTGGTCCCACTCGTCCGGCTTGAGCGGGACCGCTCCACGGTCGTACGCCTCGTCCCGCGCGGCCTTCGCCGCGTTGGTGTTGTACGTGGCGTACTTGATGCGGGCCAGCTCAGGTCCGACGCCGAGCACCAGCTTGTGTGCGGCCGTGCCCAGCTCCATGGCCTTCGTCGGCTTCTTCGGGTGGTCGGCCTCCCACCGGTAGCGGGCCGGGCAGGTCGCCAGCAGTTTCCGCGCGCCGCTCGACGACAGGGACCCGCCGGGGACGGGGTCGGCGTGGTAGACGTCGGCGTCCATGGCGTACACGCCCGGCGCGGTGACGACGGTCTCTGGAGCTTCGGTGAGGGTGCTCATCGGCCACCCTCCAGCCGCGCGAGGACGGGCCCCACGCGCTCGTTGAGCACGGCGACCAGAGCGGCCACGGCCGCCGCAGCGTCCTGGACCGTCAGCTCCTCCGGCGTGTCCAGCGGCACGTGCAGCGACCCGACCGGGACCGCGAACAGCAGGAGCGTGCTCGTGCACATCGCCGGGACTTTCTCGATCTGCTCCTCGGTCGGTTCACACAGGCCGCCGTCCCGGAACTCCCAGCCCGACCAGCCGTCCAACTCGACGAGCGGCTCGATCGGCCGGGTCATCACGCGGACGTAGGCGCGCAGGGGCCCTTCCGGACTGACGCGGTAGCAGCGAGCCCACGCGATCGGGGAGCTGAAGGAGACGTAGTCGTACGCCGACCGCGACGTCGCGGTCTGGAACGCCTCGATGGTGAACTTGATGGGGTCGCGGGTGAGGTTGTCGTCCGTGTCGAGGAAGGTGAAACGGACCCGCCGCAGGTCGGCGGCGTAGCGGTCGGTGCCTTCGAGGCTGTCGTCGATGGTGAACGGGTCAGCCACGGCCGTCACCGCCGTCCTGCTTGGCCGCTCCGTGCATGAGGGCGTCCATCTCGGCGTCCGTGAGGCGTCGACAGACACTCGGGTGGTGGCCCGGCTCGTCGGTCGTCTTGTGCTCGCAGGCGAAGAAGTCCGCGCCGTTGCCCGGGTCGTCCTCCCGGTCGCTGTCGGGCGCCGCCTCCACGCCCGCGACGTCGCCGAGCAGGATGTGCTCGCCGTCCTCGTCGCCGATCCACAGCCCGGCCCGCGTCGCCGCCGTGAGGATCCCGCGCACCTCCGTGACGCTGTCGCCACGGTCCTTGAGGGAGACCGAGACGCGCTCGCCGATCAGCGCCCGGTACGCGGCCAGCGCCTCCCCGTCCAGGCCGTCCTCCGCGTCCTGGTCGTCGGCGGTGGGGTACGTGACCGGGTACCACTCATCGGCCCGCCGGAGGGAGGCGATCGCGTTCCGCGCGTTCGCCTCGCGTTCCGCCAGCGGAGCCAGGGCACCCTTGACGTAGTAGGCGCGGGTCGCGAGGAGTTCCCGGTGGGCCGTGTACGCCTCAGTGGAACCCGGCGTGTAGTCGGGCAGGCCGAGCACCTCACGGATCGCGGCGGCCAACTCCGCCACGTCCTCCGCCTCGGGCATCAAGGTCAGCGGCGCGTACACCCGCGCGGCCTCACCGACCGAGACCCGCACACCCAGGGTGGTGACGAACGCGATGGTGTGTGTGGCGCCGGGCTCGGCGATGACGAACAGGACGTCGCCGGTCTTGGCGATGTACCGCTGGCCGGGTCGGTAGTCGCTCACAGGGCACCGCCCTCGACCTGGACCGGCGCAAGCTCGTCCTCGTCCTCGACCATCTCGAGCGCGTCCCGGATCATCTCGCCGAGCTCCCGGTGGCCGAGCGTGTCCATCAGTGCCGCCATGCCGGGCGCCTCGCACACCTCGATCTCCGTGATGGACGGCGCGTCCAGCCGGAGCGTCCGCCCGTTCGTCAGCCAGACCACCGGGTACTCCTCGGACGACACGCTGCGCAGGTGGACCTGGACGTGGTCGAACTCGCCGAGGAAGTGCTCGTGGCTCTGCTCGCGGTCGTGGTCGGTCTCGCACCACGTCGGGCACGGGGTCTTCGCGAGGCTCATCGGGCACCGCCCGTCAGGCGCAGCCGCGCCGCGTCCGCGAACCGCCACGCCAACACCGTGAACTCGACCAGCCGCTGCTCCAGCTGGTGCTCCACCCGGAACGAGAAGTCCGCCAACACCGCCCTGAGCGCCTGCTCCGCCAGCTCCTCCAGCCGGTCGGGGTCCGTGTCCGGGTAGTCCGACGCCGCCGTGAAATACCCGTCGCGGATCTTGAGGAGTTCGTCCCAGGCGCCGTCGACGTTGGCGTCCAGGCCGTCGAGTTCGTCCAGGCCATCACGCTTGTCGAAGTCGCACCGGACGATCGCGGCGCGGATCTTCGCCGACGCCAGCAGGAACGGGTACACCGTCCCGGCCGCGAGGACCGCTACGCGGGGGGTGACGCGGTCCGCGAGGACCTGCGCGACCTCGTGCGTGTCCACCGTGCACGCCTTCGTCGCGGCGTCCCGCAGGCCGATGCCGTCGATCAGGTCACCGAACGCGCTCGCCCGCTCGGCACGGGTCAGGTGCGGCGCGATCTCGGCGAGCGCCTCCGTCACCGAGAGGCCGTGGAAGGTCCGCGCCCGGTAGGCGAGGGTCTCCACCTCCCGGCGGTGATCAGTCAGAATGGTCATTGGCTCCGCTGCTCCTTCTGTGGTTGTGGGTGTGCGGGGCTTCGGGTCCGTCGGCCGGTCGCGCGGTCGGCGGGCCCTCGTGCTGTGCGGGATCAGGTGCGCTCGCGCATCCAGCGCTCGACGCCGGGCCACGGGTAACGAAGCCCGCGGCCTCTGCCGGTGGACGGCGGGCCTTGGCCGTGGACGTGCAGGTTGGCGAGGGTCTGGACGCTGAGGCCGGTGTATTCGGCGACCTCCGCGCGGGTGCCCCAGCCCTTCGGGATGGTCGGGTGAGCCGCGCCGCGTGCATTGGCCATCAGTCCGCCTCACTCAGGGGCAGGACCTCGTTGCGCTTGAGGTAGTCGGCCACGGAGTCGGCGTAGATGAACACACGGCCGTTGCGCCCCTTGCCGCGGACCGCGCGGAGTTCGCCGTCGCGGATCATCCGGCTGACGGTGACGCGGTGCCGACGGATCTTCTCGCTCACCTCCCGGATGGTCAGGAGGTCGTCATCGGTGGTCGTGGTGGTCATTCCGGCTGTCCTCTGCATTGAATTGCTGCGTGCCGTTGGCTACACGCTACAACGCACTACATGATCAAACAAGAGGCTACAGGGATGAGTCTTTGACGACACGCGACAATCCGCTACAACGGGCTACGTGGACACCAGAGGGTCAAGACCGCCAGCGCTCCCGTGGTGGGAGCGCCTCGAAGCCCTTCGCTTGGAGAAGGGCTGGAGCCGCGTCCAGCTGGCCAAGAGAGCCGGGGTCGCCCGGACGACCGTGGACGGCTGGAAGACCAACCCCAGGGCGCCGCACGTGACCACCGTGACCGACGTCGCCGACGCCTTGGGGGTCGACCGATCGGAGGCCTTGCGCCTCGCCGGGCTGACGCCGACTCGGCCGGTTCCCACCTCGGACGAGGAGGAGGACCGGCTTGATCGCGCGTGGCGCCGGTACCGGGACGACCCGGGCGCACGCGGCACGGTGCTGCGTGGGCTGGTGGATACCTGGGACCGGGAGGACACGCAGGGAGAGGAGGGCGATGACGACGCGCAGGACGGCCGGGAGGTTGGGTGAGAATCTCACAAAACGATCACTAATTTGTGAGCAATCGTGACAATGAGTATTTGCATCGTTCCAGCGCAGGATACGAACAAACAACACACATAGTCGGACCGAAAACGCGCTGAGTGACCCCGCCAGGGCACCACCCCGTAGCCGTGCAGCGCCTACCCGCCCCGGGCCGGCCGGTACGCGAAAGGGGTCCAGTCATGCACATTCACCCCCAGCCCGCACCTCTCGCGCTCTCCGCCACTCCCATGCGCGCCGCGTCCACCATCGCCAGCGCAGCCATGGCCCTACTCGGCACCGGAGGCCTCGCCGTCTCCGTCATCAGCGGCGGCCTCCTCGCCGACCTCAGATCCGCCTACCTCGCCGGACTCGCGGCGCTCATCCTCGCTGGGCTAGCCGTCCTGGTGTACGGCGGCATCCGCGCACTCCGCGGCATCGTCGCCGACCACGTCGAGCACCGCGCCCAACTCTGCGCCGCCGACGCCCGCACCGCCCGCGTCTGCGACCACCTCACCCGACTGGAGCAGATCATCGACCAGAAGGTCGACGGCGGGTTGCAGGATCGCTTCGACCAGTTGGAGAGCATCGTGATCAACGATCACGAGCGGTCCGCGGCGCAACTCACCCAAGTAGCCGAGGCGCTCGCCGATCTCCGCACGACCATGGCCGCGTTCATCGAAGAGCTGCACCGCCGCGAGCAGGACGAGCTGGAACGCCGCCGCAACCGTCGAGGCTGCTAACCCCCTCCCCCGCCCCCGGAGCGACATGTCCATCTACGACAGGTGGCACCTCAGTCACCCCACAACCCACCCCCGCTGGAACCACAAGGACCCCGAGAAGCGCCTCACGCCCTGCAAATGTGGACGAGGAAAGAACAAGCTCTATCCGACCGTCAATCACGGCTGCGGGAAACGGTGGCAAGTCAGATGGCGCGAAGACAACAAGAGGCAAGGCAAACAGAACTTCGCCGAAAGGTACGGCGACGACCCCGAGCAGCACGCCGAGGCCTACGACGCCCAGGTCACCAACGACCTGAACACCGACAGCTACATCACACCCGAACGCGCCAAGATCACACTCGGCGAGTTCGCGGCGGAATGGCGGGCCGGGCTGACCGGTGACTCCGTCAGCCTGGAGGGCATCGACCGGCGCCTCAAGCACATCCGTGGCACCGACGACGACCCGACACCGATCGCGAAGACGCCGATCTCCAAGCTCGCCAAACGCCCGTCCATGATCCAGCAGTGGGTCAAGTCCCTCCAGAATCGCGGGCTTGCGCCCGGCTACATCAGAGACATCCGGAACACGCTGTCCTCGGTGTTCATCGCCGCGATCGACGACGGGATCGCGCACAAGAACCCGACGCGGTCATCGTCGGTGCAACTGCCGCCCCTAGACGAGACGCTGATCGAGCCGTGGACGCCGGGCATGGTCGCGGCCGCGCGCGGCGAGCTGGAGGAGCGCAAGGACTGCGGCGCGATGGCCGACCTGGGCGCCGGGGCCGGGCTGCGGCAGGGCGAGATCTTCGGCGTCGCGGAGGAGGACATCGTGTTCCTCGGCCGCAAGCAGAACCGCAAGATCAAGGTTCGGCGGCAGGTCAAGCTGGTCAAGGATCCCGAGACCGACAAGCACGTGCCCGTGTTCGCGCCGCCCAAGCGCGGTAAGACCCGCGACGTGCCGCTGTCGGACGTGCTCGGCCGGAAGCTGTCGGCGCACATCGAGGCCAATTCCCCGCGGGCGGTGACCTTGCCGTGGAAGAAGCCGGACGGGAAGCCGGTCACGGTGAAGCTGCTGTTCGTCCGGCCGGACGGGAAGGCGTGGCACCGCAAGAACTTCGAGTACCTGTGGCGCGCGGCGCGGCGGAAGGCAGGCGCGGAGGCGACGCGGGCGAACGGGATGCATGTCCTGCGGCACAGTTATGCGTCGCTGATCCTGCACAAGGGCGTCGATGTGATCAAGCTCGCGGCGTGGCTTGGGCACACCGATCCGGGGTTCACTCTCCGGTACTACGGTCACTTCATCCCTGATCTCGCCGACCTCGGCCGTGAGGCGGTGGACGAGTTCCTGGAGCCCGGCGAGGGAGAGGAGGGCGGCTCGAATGCGGCGGGCGATGTGCCCTAAAAGTGCCCCACGGAGGAGGAGAGGAATGTTCCGTAGCAGGTCAGAGCGGGTTGTCGGCAGAATTTCAGATGCTGCCAATTTGGGTGAGAAGAATCTCATGACACCCCGTCCGGGCAGCGCGGCCCCCATCATCGCAGGTCAGCGGCTAGGTGAGGGGCAGGCCGACATAGTTCTCGGCCAGTGAGGTCGCGGCCGCCTTCGACGTGGCGACGTAATCGAGGTGGGAGCGCTGGAGCCGCCGCTCGAACTGGGTCGCCGCCGGGTCGACGTGCAGCAACGTCGTCATCCAGTAGGAGAAGTGCTCGGCCCGCCACGCGCGCCGCAGGCACGCGTCGGAGTATCCGTCCAGGAGGGTCTCGGACCCCGTGCCGTACCGCTCGGTGAGCGCCCGCGCCAGGACGGTCACGTCCGACACGGCGAGGTTGAGGCCCTTCGCCCCGGTCGGCGGGACGATGTGGGCCGCGTCCCCGGCGAGGAACAGCCGGTCGTGCCGCATCGGCTCGGCCACGAAGCTGCGCATCGGGGTGATCGACCGGTCGGTGATCGGGCCCTGGTGGAGCGTCCAGCCGTCGTCGGTGGCGAACCGGGCGGCCAGCTCGTCCCAGATGCGGGCGTCGGGCCAGGCGGCGATGTCCTCGTCCGGGGACACCTGGAGGTACAGGCGGCTGACGCTCGGCGAGCGCAGGCTGTGCAGCGCGAAGCCCCGGTCGTGGTTGGCGTAGATCAGCTCGTCGGTGGACGGCGGGACGTCCGCGAGGATCCCGAGCCAGGCGAACGGGTACTCGCGGGAGAACATGCGCAGCCCCGGGACGGCCGGGCGGCTCACGCCATGGAACCCGTCGCAGCCCGCGATGTAGTCGCAGTCCAGGATGTGCGTGCCGGTGGCGTCGCGGAAGGTGACGCTCGGCGCGGACGCGTCCAGGTCGACGACCCGCGCCTCGAACCGGACGTCGCCGCCGTCCGCGAGCCGCCGCTCGACGAGGTCCTTGACGATCTCGGTCTGCGCGTAGACGGTCACGGTCCGGCCGGTCAGGTCGGTCAGCGGGACGCGGTGTCCGGCGCCGCCGAACCGCAGCTCCAGGCCGTGGTGGACGAGGCCCTCCCGGTCGAGCCGCTCCCCCACGCCGCTGTCGCGCAGCACGTCGGTCGTGCCCTGCTCCAGCATCCCGGCCCGCTGCCGGTGCTCCACGTAGCCGCGGTCCCGGCTCTCCAGGACGACCGAGTCGATCCCCTGGACGTGCAGCAGATGGGACAGCAGCAGCCCGGCGGGGCCACCGCCGATGATCGCGACCTGGGTTCGCATCGAGCCTCCTCGGCTTCGGGGGTCAGGCACCGGACCGGCGTTCGGCGGAGAAGATGTCGGGATCACCGTGCCAGTGGGCGGCCACGTCACGCGACAGGGCCCGCACCGCCGTCGTCAGCGGTGGCAGCAACCGCCGCAGGTCGGCGCCGCGGCTCCCGGCGACCAGCGACATCGCGGCGACCACGTCCCCGGCGGCGTCCCGGACCGGGGCGCCGACGGACGCCGCGCCGAGCGTCATCTCGTCGCGGGTCAGCGCGTACCCGGCGCGGCGGACCTCGTCGAGGGAGCGGCGCAGGTCGGCGGGGTCGGTGATGGTGCGCGCCGCGTGCCGTTCCAGCTCCCCCGCCAGGATCGCCTCGCGGACATCCGGCGCCGCGAACGCCAGCAGCACCTTCCCGACGCCGGTGGTGTGCAGCGGCAGCGTCTGCCCGACCTGCGTCAGGACCGGCACCGAACGGGTGCCGCGCAGCCGCTCCACGATCAGCACCCGGTCGTCGCGCAGGACGCCGAGCTGGACGTTGTCGTGCGTCGCCTCGTACAGGTCCTCCATGTGGGGCAGCGCCAGCTCGCGCAGGCCCATGACGGCCGGGGCCTGGCTGCCGATCCGCCACAGCCGGGTGCCGATGCGGTACGTGCCGTCCGGGAGCCGGTCCAGGAACCCCCCGGCGGTCAGCTCGCCGACGAGCCGGTGGCCGGTGGCGAGCGGCAGCCCGGCGCGGCGGCAGATCTCGCTCAGGTTCAGGCGCACGCCGCCCTGCGCGAAGGCGTTCAGGATGGCCATCACCTTGCCCGCCACGCTCACCGGCCGGTCACGTTCCACGTGTCACCCTCCGCCCGCGCGTCACCCCTGTTCGGCGAGTACCCGCTGGGCGACGGCGAACGCCGAGTTCGCGGCGGGCACCCCGCAGTAGATCGCCGTCTGGAGGAGCACCTCCTTGATCTCGTTCGGGCACAGCCCGTTGCGCAGCGCGGCCCGCACGTGCATCGCCAGCTCGTCCAGGTGGCCGCCCGCGACCATCGCGGTCAGCGTGATGCAGCTGCGGGTCTTGCGGTCCAGGCCGGGACGGCTCCAGATCTCCCCCCACGCGTAGCGGGTGATCATGTCCTGGAAGTCGGCGGTGAAGTCGTCCTTGCGGGTCTCCGCCCGGTTCACGTGGGCGTCGCCCAGCACCTCGCGGCGCGTGGTCATGCCCTGCGCGTGGCGGTCGGCGTCGCTCATCCGCTCGGTCATCGGCCGGTTCCCTTCCAGGTGCGGTCCAGGTGCGCTGTGCGGTCCAGGTGCTGGATGATCGCGTCGGTGACGGGGCCGGGACGCTCGGCGTTCGCGAGGTGCCCGGCGTCGTCGACGACGGTGAGGCGGGCGCCGGGGACGCCCTCGGCGAGCAGGTCGGCGTGGCCCTTCGGGGGCGTCGGCAGGTCCTGGTCCCCCGCGATGACCAGGGTGGGGGCGGTGATCTCGCCGAGCCGCGCGGTGACGTCGAAGCCCGCGAGGGCTTCGCAGCAGGCCGCGTAGCCGCCGGGGTCGGTGGCGCGGAGCATCGCCACGTACGGGTCGGCGCCGGTGAAGGACGGCGTGAACCAGCGTCCGGCGGCGCTGTCGGCGACCGGCCCGACGCCCTCGCGGCGGACGAGCGCCGCCCGGTCCCGCCAGGGCCCCGGGTCGCCGAACCGTGGCGACGTGCAGCACAGGATCAGGCTCGCGACGCGGTCGGGGGCGCGCAGCGCGAGGGTCGTGCCGACGGCGCCGCCGACCGAGACGCCCGCGTAGGCCACGCGGTCGATGCCGAGGTCGTCGAGCAGGCGGGCGACACCGTCGGCGAGGCCGTCGACGGTGACCGGGCCGCTCGGCGGCGGCTCCTGCCCGTGGCCGGGCAGGTCGTAGCGTAGGACGCGCCACGACCGGCTCAGCGCGGGCAACTGCGGCAACCACAGGTCCATGGTGGTACCGAGGGACGGGCCGAGGACGACGACGGGCGCGCCCTCCGGACCGTCCAGACGGTGGTGGGGCGGTGTCACGGTGGTCACGCGCGGCTCCG
Organism: Actinomadura meridiana; assembly: GCF_039537545.1. Taxonomy (NCBI): domain Bacteria; kingdom Bacillati; phylum Actinomycetota; class Actinomycetes; order Streptosporangiales; family Thermomonosporaceae; genus Actinomadura; species Actinomadura meridiana. The sequence goes on along the minus strand of NZ_BAABAS010000004.1, from coordinate 165,348 downwards.
GCGGTAGGCGTCGAGGGCCCGGTCGACGAGGACGGCGGCCGCTCCGAGGCCGGGGTCCTCGCCGAGGACGGTCAGCAGGTCGTCGAGGTCGGCGCGCATCCGCTCGGCGGACACCTCAAGGCCGCCGAGCAGTTCGGCGGCCGTCTCGGCGGCGCCGCCGCTGAGGCGGAGGCATTCGCGCAGCGGCTGCCACTCCGCATGCCACTCCCCCGCCGGGCGCTCGTGCGGCGCGACCTGCGCCGCCAGGATCACCTGGACCTGCGCCGGGACCTGCAACGCCGCGGACCGGATCAGGGTGGACAGCGCCGGGTTGCGCTTGTGCGCCATCGACGACGAGCCGCCCCTGCCGGGCCCGGCCGCCTCGGCGACCTCGCCGACCTCGCTCTGCGACAGCAGCCACACGTCCGTGGCGATCTTGCCGAGGGCGCCGGTGACCAGCGCGAGTGCCGCCGCGAGGTCCGCGATCGGCGTCCGGCGGGTGTGCCACGGCAGGACGGGACGCGCCAGCCCCGTCTCCGCCGCGTACGCCGCGACCAGGTCGAGCGCCTGGTCTCCGTAGGCGTCCAGGGTCCCGGCGGGGCCGCCGAGCTGGACCGGCAACTCGACCGCGGCGAGCCGGTCGCGGGCGTCGAGGCAGCCCAGCAGCCAGTTCGCGGCCTTCGCGCCGAACGTCGTCGGCAGCGCCCGCATGCCGAGGGTGCGGGCCGCCATCGGCGTGTCGCGGTGCCGCTCGGCGAGCCCGGCCAGCGCGTCCAGGGCCCGGTCCAGATGGGCGAGGACGACGCGCCTGGCGCGGGCGGCGACGAGCATGGCGCCGGTGTCGACGATGTCCTGGCTGGTGGCGCCCCGGTGGACGTGCGGGCCCGCCGGTCCGGCGAGGCGCCGCAGGTCGGCGACCAGCGGCACGACGGGGTTGCCAGCGTCGCGGGCGCGGCGGGCCAGGTCGACCAGGTCGAAGCGGCCGGGGTCGGCGGCGGCGGCGATCGCCTCGGCCGCGTCCGCCGGGACGATCCCGAGCCGGGCCTGCGCGCGGGCGAGCGCGGACTCCGCGTCCAGCATCGCGGCCAGGTAGGCGAGGTCGCCGGTCGCGGCCTCCGCCTCCGTGCCCGCGCGGACGGGCGACAGCAGCCCCGCGTCGGGCGACACCGGGCTTTCGTCCCGCTCGTCAGAAGCCAAGGAAGACCGTCTCCCGCTCCCCCTGGAGGTGGATGTCGAAACGGTAGCTCCGTTCCCCTTCGAGTTCGGCGACCAGGGTGCCGCGCCGGTCGTCCGGGACGGCGCCGAGCAGCGGGTCGGTCGCGTGCGCCGCCTCGTCCTCGGGGAAGTACAGCCGGGTGAACACGGGCTTGAGCAGGCCCCGCGCGAACACCAGGACGGCGATGTAGGGGGCGCTGTCCCCGGCCGCGCCGGGCTTGACGGTGCTGAACCAGTACCCGCCGTCGGCGTCGGTGCCGCAGCGTCCGAACCCGGCGAAGTCGTGGCCGCCCCGCGCGATGCCGCCCGGGCGCCGCGCGATCTCGCCGTTCTCGTCGGCCTGCCAGATCTCCACCAGCGCGTCGGGGAGGGGCTCGCCCGCGCCGTCCAGGACGCGGCCGCGCACGCGGATCGCGTCCGGCCGCCAGCCGGGCACGACCTCCGAACCGGCGTCGTAGGGCAGCGCGTAGCCGAAGAACGGCCCCACGGTCTGCGACGGAGTAATCATCAGGCCCTGCCTTTCTGGGGGGCGACCCCAGACCCCCGAGTGTGGATGCGTGAAGATCCTCGCTCCGCTGCGGTCATCACGCCTCCATGGGCGTGTCGGCCAAAACGATGTCCCACTGGTAGCCGAGGGCCCATTCCGGCTTGGTGGTGTCCATGTCGAAGCGGGCGATCAGCTTCTCGCGGTCCTTCTGGTCGGGGATCGACTGGAAGATCGGGTCGAAGGCGAACAGCGGGTCGCCGGGGAAGTACATCTGCGTGACGAGCCGCTGCGTGAACGCCGTCCCGAAGATCGAGAAGTGGATGTGCGCGGGCCGCCAGGCGTTGTGGTGGTTGCCCCACGGGTAGGCGCCCGGCTTGATCGTGATGAACCGGAACCGGCCGTCGTCGTCGGTGATGCAGCGTCCCGCGCCGGTGAAGTTCGGGTCGAGCGGCGCGGGGTGCAGGTCGCCGAGGTGGGCGTACCGGCCGGACGCGTTCGCCTGCCACACCTCCACCAGCGTGCCGCGCACCGGGCGGCCGGACGCGTCCAGGACGCGGCCGGTCACGATGATCCGCTCACCGAGCGGCTCACCCGGATGCTGGACGGTGAGGTCGAAGTCCCGGCGGCCGAGCTCCTGGTGGCCGAACACCGGCGCGGTCAGCTCGACGCTGTCCGGGCCGAGCTTCGGCATCACCGGTTCGTGCGCGGGCGCGCGGAGCACGGTGCTCTTGTAGGCCGGATACAGGTACGGGGGGTGTGTCATGCGCTGTTCCCTTCTGCCGCCGCGTGCCGCCTCGGCCCGTGCGGGCTCAGCCACGGGCCGGTAGCCACCCAGGCCTGCCCGGCGATGCCGCCCGGGCCGAGGCGGGTGCTTCCGGTGAGCGGAAGGGGCCGTTCGTCCACGATCCGCCGCGGCGTCGCGTGGTCTCCGGCGGGCGGGAGACCGGCCATCAGGCCTCTCCTGCCCTGCGGCGCGCCGTTCTCACCTGCGTGCCCGGCCGGGTCAACGCCATGACCGTGTCCGTGCGCCGTCCATGCGCTTCGTTCCCTTCCGCTGGCGGCTCCCGGCGAGCATGCCGGTGCCGCTGCCTCCAGCGTGGCAGCGGGCACCGCGCGGACCGCGCGGGAGTTTCCGCTCAGCGGAAGGGTCGGGCTCAGAGCTGCTCGGGCAGCCCGAACAGGGGGAACATCTCCGGGTAGAAGAACGCCGAGACGTGCGCGACGCCGTCGGCGGTGACGCTGAGCACCTGGAGCTGGTACGGGCGGTGCACGCCGTCGTCGCCGCGCCGGTAGAGCCCGAACGCGGGCTGCCCGTTCGCGGCGGACGGCACCATCCGCAGCTCGCCGGGCGTCGGCGCGCACTGCACCTCGATGAGCCGCACGACGTCCCGGGCGCCGACGAACCAGTCGAGGTGGGGCGGCATCTCCCAGATGACGTCCTGCTTGAACAGTTCGATGAGCCCGGCGATGTCGGCGTCCTCGAACGCCTTGGCGTACTTTTCGAGCAGGTCGCGCTGCGCCGGGTCGGTCGGTTCGACCAGCTCGTCGCGCAGCGGGGCGTTCTCCTCCAGCTGGGCCCGCGCCCGCTGGAGCGCGCTGTTGACCGCGGCGGTGGAGGTGTCGAGCAGCTCGGCGACCTCGGCGGCCCGCCACTTCAGGACGTCCCGCAGAATCAGCACGACCCGCTGTTTGGCGGGCAGGTGCTGCAACGCCGCGACGAACGCGAGACGGGTCGTCTCGCGGGCGGCGACGATCGTGGCGGGGTCGGCGGCGTCGGCGCCGAGGACGGTGTCGGGCACGGGCTCCAGCCACGGCACCTCGGGCGAGGCCACCACGGGACGCTCCGGCTCGTCGCTCGGCGCGCCGAGGCCGGACGGCATGGGCCGGTTGCCGCGCTGGTCGATCGCGGTGAGGCACACGTTGGTGGCGATGCGGTACAGCCACGTCCGCAGGGAGGACCGGCCCTCGAAGTTGTCGTAGGAGCGCCACGCACGCAGGTAGGTCTCCTGGACCAGGTCCTCGGCGTCGTGAATGGAGCCGAGCATCCGGTAGCAGTGCGCGAGCAGCTCCCGGCGGTACGGGTCGGCGAGGCGCTGGAAGTCGTGTTCCGATGCCATCGTGCTGTTCGCCATGTTGTTCGGCATGGTGACCGTCACCTTCGTTCGGCGTCGTCGCTGCGGACGGGCGCCGCCGACGGGCCCCGTCATCTCCGGGTCATCTCCGACCGTAGGCGAGCCCACCGACAGAACCATGCGACCCGCACATCCTACGCGCCTTGACCAGCCCGTACATCTCTCTGGAAACGGACAGCGCGACCGTTCAGCGGGTCGTGGGTTTGAGGAAACCGGCGTTTCCACGGCGCGAAACACTTCCGTGTCGGCGGGTATACCTGCACCCTAGAGGGCACATCAACCGGCGGCCTCGGGAGGGACCGTGATCGCGAGACCGGAGGGCGGCCCCCGCGTGGTGGTGGGAGTGGACGACTCCGCGGGCGCGCGCTGCGCGCTCTCCTGGGCGATCGGCGAGGCGCGGCTGCGGCGGCTGCCGCTGCTGGTCGTCCATGCCGCGCCGCTGCCGCCGCACGTGTCGGCGGCCGGTCAGCTCGGCTGCGGCATCACCGAGGCGTTGCGGGGGTCCGGCGCGGAGCTGATCGCCGGGCTGCTCACCGAGGTGTGCGACGGCCCACCGGACGGCGTGCGGATGACGGCTTTGGCGCTGGTCGGCGAGCCGGGCGCGACGCTGGTGCGGCTGGCGGGCGACGACGACATCCTCGTCGTCGGGCACGGGACGCGCGGCCCGTTCTCGCGGCTGCTGCGGCCGTCGGTGCGGCTGCACTGCGCGCGGCGGGCCAGGGCGACGCTGGTGTGCGTCCGCCCGCCCGCGTTCGACACGCTGCTGGAGCATCTGACCGCGCGGGACGAGGAGCCCGAGCACGTGCCGGGTTCCCGGTTCCGGCGGCTGGGTCGCAGGCTGCGGCTCCCGCTCTGACGTCCGCGTCCCGCCCCCTAGGCTTTCGGCATGCGCAAGTACGTCATCGTCGGCCCGCTCGGCAGCGGCAAGGGGACGCAGTCGGGCCTGCTCGCCCGGGACCTGGACCTCGTGCACATCAGCGTCGGGGACATCTTCCGGTGGCACGTCAAGAACCACACCAAGCTCGGCGCGCAGGTGCGGCGCATCATGGCGGCGGGCGAGCTGGTCGGCGACGACCTGGTGGCGGGCGTGGTCCGCGACCGTCTCGACCAGCACGACTGGAACTACGGGTTCGTCGTCGACGGGTTCCCCCGCAACCGCAGGCAGACGGAGTTCTTCCTGGAGAGCTACGACATCGACGGCGTGATCCATCTGGACCTGCCGGACGGGGAGGTGCGGCGACGGGTGCTCGCCCGCCGGTACTGCTCGGGGTGCGGGATGGACTACAACCTGATCGCCGACCGTCCCACCGAGGAGGGGCGGTGCGACGTGTGCGGCCACGAGCTGGTCGCGCGGGAGGACGACACCGAGGAGGCGCTGGCCGAGCGGCTGCGCGTGTACCACGAGAAGACCGACCCGGTGCTGGAGCTGTTCGGCCGCAAGGAGTACGTGGTCACCGTGGACGCGCGACCGTCCGCCGACGAGGTGCAGCGCGCGCTGCGCGAAAGGCTCCGCCTGCCCATGCCGCGCTGAGTCCCGGCTCAGGCCAGTCCTTCCTCGAAGGCGCGGTGGTGGGCGTAGTCGCGGGACTCCACGATCCGCCCCCGGCGGATGCGCAGGACGAAGATGTTGGGCACGACGAACACGCGGTCCTTCTTGGGGACGCGCACCTCGTAGTCGAACTCGGTGATGACGACCTCGGGGTCGGCGGTCTCGTGGATGACGACGTTCCGCGCCGTGAACTCCACGCCCTCCATGCGGGCGAAGTTCCGGGTGAAGTGCTCGCGTAGTGCCTCGCGTCCCTCCAGGGGGACGGGGGGCATGGCGAACGGGTGCACGACGACCGCGTCCTCGGCGTACAGGTCGGGCAGCGCGTCGACCCGCCGCGCGGTGACCGCCTCGATCAGGCGCCGGACGACGGCGCGGGGGCTGGCGAACTCGGACATGATTCCTCCCGTACAATCGGAGTTCGTACTCCGCATGAAGAATACGGAGCCACGACTCCACTTGTCAACGGGAAGGCCGCGATGACAACATCCGCGTCTCGAAGGCCGCTGCGGGCCGACGCCCTCCGCAACCGCGCGAAGGTCCTCGCGGCGGCCGAGGAGGTCTTCGCCGTCCAGGGGACCTCGGCCTCCACCGACGAGGTCGCGCGCCGGGCGGGCGTCGGGATCGGCACGGTGTTCCGGCACTTCCCGACCAAGGAGTCGCTGCTGGAGGCCGTGCTGGTCGCCCTGCTGGAGCGGCTCGCGGAGGAGGCCGAGGGCCTGCGGTCGGCCGACGACGCCGGCGCCGCGTTCTTCGGGTTCTTCGCCCGGGTGGTGTCGCGGGCGAAGGTCAAGCAGGCCGTGACCGAGGCGCTGGCCGAGGCGGGCGTCGACGCCCACGACCGGGCCGGGACGGCGGGGCCCGGACTGAAGGCCGCGCTCGGGGTCCTGCTGGCCCGCGCCCAGGCGGCCGGGGCCGTCCGCGCCGACGTGAGCGCGGGCGAAGTCATGGCCCTCCTGGCGGGCCTGTGCTACGCGACCGAACGCGCCGGGGCGGACGAGGGCGTCCTCAGGGTCGTGTTCGACGGTCTGTCAGCTCGGCGGGCAGATCCTCGCGGTGCAGGACCGTCAGCGACGTGACGGCGCGGGTCAGCACCACGTAGAGCCGGGCCAGGCCGCGCGCCTCGGCGGCGGCGATCGCGGCGGGCTCCGCGACGATCACGTGGTCGTACTCCAGGCCCTTGGCGAGCGCGGCGGGGATGACCAGCAGCCGGGCGGCGCCGTCCGACTCGGGCCCGAGGACCTCGTGGTCCAGGCCCGCGGCCGTGAGCGCGGCGGCGTGCACGGCCGCGGCGGCGTCCGGGACGATCAGCCCGACCGACCCGGGCCGGGCGAGCGCCGCGCGGGCGGCCTCGGCGGCGGCGGCGGCGGGGTCGTCGACGCGCCGCACATCCAGGGCGCCCGCGCCGGGACGCAGCGAACGCGGCCGCTCCAGCGCGGGCGCGATGTGCGGCAGCAGCCGGGCCGCGTAGTCCAGGACGGTTCCGGGCACGCGAAAGCCCATGGTGAGTTCGGTGACGTCGCCCTCCTGCCCGAGGTGGGTGAGGACGTCCGTCCAGGACCGCGCCGACCATTCGGTGGTGCCCTGCGCGAGGTCGCCGAGGACGGTCGCCGAACCCGTCCCGCAGCGGCGGCCCAGCGCCCGCAGTTGCATGGCGGACAGGTCCTGCGCCTCGTCCACGACCAGGTGCCCGAGGGACGCGGTGCGTTCGATCAGGTCGTTCAGCTCGTCGAGCAGCGCGCGGTCGGCGCGGGTCCAGGCTGCCGAGCGGTGCGAGCGGGCGGGCTTGGCCCAGCGGAGCACGGCCTGCTCGTCCTCGTCCAGGACCCCCTTGGCCGCCGTGCGCAGGAAGTCGGCGTCCGACAGCAGCCGGTACAGCACCTGCTCGGCGGTCAGCTTCGGCCACACCTCCTCCACGATCTTCTTGACCGGCCCGCCGCGCGCCACCTGGTCCTGGACGCGGTCGTCGGGCGCCTCACCGCGCCGCTCCATCCGCACGAGGATCTGGTGCGCGAGCCGCTGCGCGAACGCGGCGCGGCCGCTGCCGTACCGGGTCGTGCCGCGCAGCGCGGCGGCGATCTCCCTGACCTCGTGGTCGGCGAGCCGGTAGCGGGCCGAACCGCGCGTCACGACCAGGCCGTCGGCGGGCTTGCGGACGTGCAGCCACAGCGCCCTGCGGAGGACGTCCGCCATCCGCGCCTCGCCCTTGAGCGCGGCGACCGGCGCCGTCTCCTCCGCCGCCGGGGCCCCGAGCAGGTCGTCGATCGTGGCCTGCTCGACCGTGACCTCGCCGAGCGCGGGCAGCACCGCCGCGATGTAGGCGAGGAACGCCCGGTTCGGCCCGACGATGAGCACCCCGGACCGCGCCAGCCGCTCCCGGTGCGTGAACAGCAGGTACGCGGCGCGGTGCAGGCCGACGGCCGTCTTGCCGGTGCCGGGCGCGCCCTGCACGCACACCGTCCGGGGCAGGTCGGCGCGGACGATCGTGTCCTGCTCGGGCTGGATGGTGGCGACGATGTCCCGCATCGGCCCGGTGCGGGGCCGCTCGATCTCCTCGGTCAAAATCCGAGAAGTGAGCGTTTCGGCGCCGCCGTCGAGGGGTTCGTCCTCGAAGGCGGTCAGGTCCCCGGACTGGAAACCGAACCGGCGCCGCAGCCGCCAGCCCATCGGTTCGGCGGGACCGGCCTGGTAGAACGCCCGCGACACAGGGGCGCGCCAGTCCAGCACGAGCGGGCGGCCCTCGTCGCCGTCGTGGACGTGCCGCCGCCCCACGTACATCACGGCCGGGAGTTCTCCGTCCTCCTCGCCGTCCGTGTCACCGTCTGTGTCGCCGTCCGCGTCACCGCGGTCCATCCGGCCGAAGAACAGCGGAGTGTCGGGGCGGTCGGCCAGCGCCTCGACGCGCTGGTCGAGCAGCGACTCCAGGATCTGCCGGGACACCCAGTCGGCGGCGGCGTCGGCGGACAGCCCGCGCGCGTGCTCGCGCATCCGGCGCAGCGCGGCGCGCGACTCGGCCAGGTGGGCGCGTTCGGCGGCGAGGACGACCGTTACCTCGGGATCATCGGGTTCGGCGGGCATGCCAACGGACCTCCGGTGAGAGGGGTGGATGAGGGCGAAACCCACAACCTTACCGGCCTCGCTCCCCCGGCGGGCCCGGGTTTCCCGGCTCCGGCGGTGCGCCTTGCCGGGCGGGGCCGGGGTGTGTGACGTTGGGCGGATGGTCACTCTCACGGGACGGTCCGCGTTGGTCACGGGGGCCTCGTCCGGCATCGGCGCGGTCGTCGCCGAGGCGCTGGCCGCCGCCGGGGCGCGGGTCGGGCTCGTCGCGCGGCGCAAGGACAGGCTGGAGCAGGTCCTCGCCCGGTGCCGCGAGCACACGCCGGACTCGGCGCTGTGGACGGCCGACCTCGCCGACCTCGACGGGATCGCCGACCTCGCGGCCACCGTGGAACGGGAACTCGGCGGCGTGGACATCCTGGTCAACAACGCGGGCATGCCGAAGCGGCGCCGCGTCCAGGACACCTCCCCCGCCGACGCCGAGGAGGTCATGCGCCTCAACTACCTGTCCCCGGTGCGGCTCACCCTGGCGCTGCTGCCCGGAATGATCAGCCGCGGGCGGGGGCACCTGGTCGCGATGGGCTCGGTCGCGGCGCGGCTCGGCCCGCCGCACGAGGCGGCCTACGGGGCGTCGAAGGCGGCGCTCACCGCGTTCTGGGAGAGCATGGCCGTCGACCTGGACGGCACCGGCGTGCAGGTCCACATCGTCCAGCCCGCGCTCATCGCCGGGACGGAGCTGTTCACGCTGCCCGGCAACGAGGAGCCGCTGAGCGACCTGTCCGACGCGCTGCCGCCGCAGGACGTCGCCGACGCCGTCCTGGGCCTCGTCGGCGACGGCGGGTTCGAACGGTACGTGCCGGGCTGGTTCAGCGAGATGGCCTCCGGGAAGGCCGCCGACGTCGACGCCTTCGTCGCCGGAGTCAAGGAGTGGACCCGCGACCGACTGGCCCCCTGAGCCCCGGCCGTCACCGTAAAATGGGAGGTGAGACGCCCCCTCACCGCCGTCCCGGAGGATCGACGACCCATGGGCACCGCAGGCCGTCCCGTGCGCGAGTCCGTGCTCGACGCCGCCGCCTGCCTCCTCGTGGAACGCGGCTACCGGGCGGTCCGCATGCGGGACGTCGCCGACGCCGCCGGGGTCAGCCGCCAGACCGTCTACAACGAGTTCGGCGACAAGTGGAGCCTGGCGCGGGCCGTCGTGATCCGCGACAACGAGCGCTACCTCGACGGCATCGACGCGGTCCTGTCCGGCCATGACGACCTGTACTCGGCGGTGGTCGCGGCGGTGACGTACACGCTGGAGACGTCGGCGGACGACCCGTTGAAGAAGGCGGTGCTGACCGGCGCGGGCGGCGACGAGCTGCTGCCGCTGCTCACCACCCGGGCCGAGCCGGTGCTGTTCACCGCCAGCGCCCGCATCGCCGATCACGCGCTGCGCCGCTGGCCCGACCTCGACTCCGGCGCCGTCACCGAGATCACCGACGCGGCGGTGCGGCTGACCGCCAGCCACATCATGCTGCCGTCCGGGCCGCCGGAGCGGCTCGCGCACGTCATCGCCCGGATGGTGGCCCGCTACCTGAACGTCCCGGGCCCCCGCTGATCCGGAGCGTCAGCGACCGGCGGCCTCGGAGACCAGCGCCTCGAACAGGCGGCCGTCGCGGCTCTCCTCCGGATGCCACTGGACGGCGAGCCCGAACCGGTGCCCCTGCAACTCCACGGCCTCCACCACCTGGTCGTCGGTCCAGGCGACGGCGGTCAGGCCGCGGCCGAGGCGGCCGACCGCCTGCCGGTGGTAGGTGGGCACGTCGGCGGACTCGCCGAGGATCTTGCCGACCAGGCTCGTCGCGCTGATCCGCACCGGATGGTGGCCGACGATGCCGGTCTCCGGCGCGTGCCCCCGGTGCCCCACCGCGGAGGGCAGGTCCTGGACGAGCGCCCCGCCGCGCGCCACGTTCAGCACCTGCATGCCCCGGCAGATCGCCAGGAAGGGCAGGTCGGCCTCGATCAGGGTGCGGGCGAGCGCCAGCTCGAAGCGGTCGCGCTGCGGCTGGGGCGGCCCGGTCTCGGCGTGCCGGACGGCGCCGTACAGGTCGGGGTCGACGTCGCCGCCGCCCGCGATGACGACGCCGTCGAGCCGGTCGACCAGGGCGTCGATCCCGCGCAGGGTCGCGGTCGGCGGCAGCAGGACGGGGATGCCCCCGGCGCGCTCGATCGCGCGCACGTACGGCACCGGGAGCAACGCGGCCTCGCGCACCCAGACCCCCCAGCGGGCCGGCTCCTGGTAGGCGGTGACGCCGATGAGCGGCGGCGCGCCGCCTTCGGTGGTCGGGGCCGGGGCCCCGCGGACGGGCTGTGCCATGCGTGCTTCCCCCTCATGCTGGCCACCGGCGGCGGGACGGCGCTTCCCCCTCGGCCGCCCCGTCCGGGGCTTTCTTCCCGGCCAGCTTGCCGTACCGGGAGGGAAGTTGGCAGTACCCGCGTCCACATCGGGTCCGCCCCGGCCGGGGGCCCGGAGGCGCCGGGAAGAGCCGGGCGGGGCCCGGGTGGACGCGCGCCCGCCGCGACGAACCCCAAAGAAACCGGAAATCTTCCACCTGGTACTAGATTCGATTCCTAATTCTTCCCCGCCGCGAGACGGTTCTGTCACGGCACTTCCATACTGATCAGTATACCTCTGCCTCTTTCCGATATTTCCATTACAGAGAATCATAAGACGATTACTCTTGGCGTTCGCAGCGGTACCCGTCGCGCGACATCGCTTGAAGACCTGCGGATTCCGGTGAGAGAATTCCGCCCAGCCAGGCGCCGAGGAGGGCGCGATCGCCGCGGAGATCCCGGATCCGAAACTTGGGAAGCCCAGGGAGCGAGCTTTGCGAATGGCAGACGAACCCCGAATGGTCAAAGAGACATTCACCCGTCTCGAGGCCGACCCCGCCGCCGCCATGAGCTATTTCTACGGCCGCCTTTTCGTGGCGCGGCCGGAGCTGCGGGCCCTGTTCCCGCCCGCGATGGGCGCCGTGCACGAACGGTTCTTCCGCGCCCTCACCCGGATCGTGTGGAGCCAGGACAACCCGGACGACCTCGCCGACCATCTGCGCCGCCTCGGCCGCGGCCACCGCAAGCACGGCGTCCTGCCCGAGCACTACCCGGCCGTCGAGGGCGCGCTGCTCGCGACGCTGCGCACCTTCGCCGCCGACGTGTGGACCGTCGAGGCCGAGAACGCCTGGACCACCGCCTACCGGTCCGCCGCCGCCATCATGATCGAGGCCGCGGAACGGGACGCCGCCGACGCCCCGCCCTGGTGGACCGCCGAGATCACCGGCCACGACCGCCGCGCCGCCGACCTCGCGGTCCTCACGTTGCGGCCCGACCGCCCGCTGCCGTTCCGGCCCGGCCAGCACGTGCCCGCGCAGACGCCCCGCTGGCCCCGCGTCTGGCGGTCCTACTGGATCGCCAACGCGCCCCGCTCCGACGGGGCGCTGCGCCTGCACGTCCGCGCGCGGCCCGCCGGATGGGTGAGCGGCGCGCTGGTGCGGCACGCCGCGCCCGGCGACACCGTGCTGCTCGGCCCGGCCGCGGGCACGATGACGCTGCGCACCGAACCCGGGCGCGGGCTGCTGCTCATCGGCGGCGGCACCGGCCTCGCCCCCATGAAGGCGATCGCCGAACAGGCCGCCTCCCTCGGGCCGGACCGCGACGTCCACCTGATCGTCGGGGCCCGCACCGAACGTGACCTCTACGACCTCGCCGAGCTGCGGCTGCTGGAGTCCGCGTGCCCCCGGGTGCGGGTGGTCCCGATCCTGTCGCGGCCGGTGGAGCAGGGGCGGGACGTCCCGCACGGCCGCCTGCCCGACGTCCTGCCCGGCTTCCTGGCCGACCTCCCCGGCTGGCAGGACCGCGACGCCTACGTCGCCGGTCCTCCCCCGTTCGTCCGCGGCACCGTGACCGCGCTGCAACAGCAGGGGATGCCGCTCGGCCACATCCACCACGACCTGCTCACCGACGAGGAATGACCCGCCCCAACCCCCCGAGGCGCCTCGACCCCCCGGTCCGCCTCATCCGTCCGCGCGGGCCCGCAGGAAGTCGGTCGTCCGCGCGTCCGCCGGGTAGAACGACTCGATCGCCAGCTCCGCCACCGTGATGTCGACGGGCGTCCCGAACGTCGCGATGGTGCTGAAGAACGACAGCTCGTCCCCGTCGACCCGCATCCGCAGCGGGACGAACACCTCGTGGCCCGCGGGCGGTGCCAGCGCCTCCCCCACGTCCCCCGGGAAGCTCCGCAACTCGCGGTAGAGCCGGACGAGGCCCGGATCCGCGGTCAGCGCCACATGCCGCCGCACCCGGTCGATCATGTGGGCGCGCCACTCGGCCAGGTTCAGGATGTGCTTGGCCATGCCGTCCGGGTGCATGCTGAGCCGCAGTACGTTCAGCGGCGGTTCCAGCAGCTCCGGCGCGGCGCCCTCCATGAACAGCCCGGCCGCGCCGTTGGCGTCGATCAGGTTCCAGAAGCGGTCGACGACGACCGCCGGGTAGGGCTCGTGACCGTCCAGCACCTGCCGCAGCGCCGCGCGGACCGCGTCCATCGTCGGCTCCTCCATCGGCGTCTCGGCGAACACCGGCGCGTACCCGGCCGCGACCAGCAGCAGGTTCCGGTCGCGCAGCGGGACGTCCAGATGCTCGGCCAGCCGCAGCACCATCTCCCGGCTCGGCGCCGACCGGCCGGTCTCCACGAAGCTGAGGTGCCGCGTCGACACGTCCGCCTCCGACGCCAGCTCCAGCTGGCTGAGCCTGCGGCGCCGCCGCCAGGCGCGCAACTGGTCCCCGATCGGTCTCACATCGCTCAACGCCGTCGTCACGGCACCAACGCTACCGGGACGACGTCATGACGACGATGACGTGGGAGGTAACGCGCCCAGAACGTCGGACCCGGCGGGCACACTCCCTCCATGGCCACTTGGAAACAGTTCGAGGCGGAGGCGGCCGACCTGGCCGCGCGGATCCGCAAGCGGTTCGAGGACGCCGAGACCCACGTCCTCGCCACCCTGCGCAAGGACGGATCTCCCCGGGTCAGCGGCTCGGAGGTCGACTTCCGCGGCCCGGACCTGTCGTTCGGGTCGATGCTGGACGCGATGAAGGCCCGTGACCTGCGGCGCGATGGGCGGTGCGCCGTCCACGCGCACCCGGCCGACCCGGCCGACGGCGGCGACGCCAAGGTCGCGGGCGTCGCGGTCGAGGTCACCGACCCGGAGGAGAAGAAGACCTACACCACCGGTAACGAGCCGCCGGGCGACTTCCACGCCTTCCGGCTCGATCTGCGCGAGGCCGTCCTGACGTCCGTGGAGGGCGACCGGCTCGTCATCCAGGTGTGGCGGCCCGGCGAGGGCGTCCGGACGACCCGGCGCGAATAGCTCGTAGATGCCGGTGATCGAGTCCGTCGCCGCCACCAAGAGGATACGATACGTGATGTGATGGTGACTCAGGCGTACCGGTTCGCATTGGACCCAACGCCCTCGCAGCGACGGGCGCTGGCCTCGCATGCTGGCGCGGCTAGGTTCGCCTGGAACTGGGCCCTGGCAACCTGCAACAATCGCTACGAAGGCGAAGGCAAGTGGTGGTCGGGGACCGAGTTGCACCGGCTATGGAACGTGGCCAAGAGGAACAACCCCGCGCTTGGCTGGTGGAGCGAGAACTCGAAATGCGTCTATCAGGAGGCGTTCCGTGATCTGGACCGCGCCCTACAAGAGTTCGTCCGGTCCCGCAACGGCGCGAGGAAGGGGCCACGCCTGGGGTTCCCCCGGTTCAAAAAGCGGGGCCGGTGCCGCGAGTCATTCCGGTTCTCCACTGGCGCGATCCGCTGCGGCGGTCGCACCGTCACCTTGCCCCGTCTAGGCACCATCAGCACGCATGAGTCCACCCGCAAGTTGGCTCGTCGTCTAGAGAAGGGCGCCGCGAGGATCTTGTCGGCCACGGTCTCGCGCACTGCGCACCGCTGGCACGTCTCCTTCACCGTGCGGGTCGACCGCGCAGTTCCCACGCGGCACGCCCGCCCCGGCTCGGCGGTGGGTATCGACCTCGGGGTGAAGACCCTGCTGACCGCAGTTGACGACCAAGGCAAGGTCATCGAGATCACTGGGCCGAAGGCGCTGAGGGCGGGGCTGCGCAAACTTCGGCGGCTAAGCAAGGCGCACTCCCGCACGCAACGAGGTTCGGCCAACCGGGTCAAGGCTGCCGAGCGGTTGGCCCGCCACCACGCCCAGATCGCCGCCATGCGTGCTGATGCGCTACACAAGGCCACGACCAGCTTGGCTGCCTGTTATGAGACCATCGTGGTCGAAGACCTTCACGTGACCGGCATGCTGGCCAATCGGCGGCTCGCGCGCGCCGTCGCCGACGCCGGGCTGGGGCAGGCCAGGCGCACGCTGGACTACAAAACCGTTTGGATGGGCGGCCGCCTGGTGGTGGCAGACCGCTGGTATCCATCCTCCAAGACGTGCTCGGACTGCCGGAGGCGAAAGCCAAGCCTCACCCTGTCCGAACGCACCTACCATTGCGACGGTTGTGGCCTGAGCCTGGGTCGGGACATCAACGCCGCACGTAACCTGCTTTCCCTCGCCGCCAGTGGGGCGGAGAGTCTAAACGCTTGTGGAGGCGATGTCAGACCTGGCCCTGCCGGGCACTTGCCGACGAAGCAGGAATCCGGCGCCGCACATGGTGTGGATGAGACCGGGACCGCCGCCGGGCTTCCGGCTGCTACGTGGAGCAATGCGCGCAAGCGCTCACGTTCCGCGTAACGGACCATGACGTATCAGCCGCCGCCGTATGGGCAGTCAGACCACGGCGTCGATGTCGGCGATGATGTCGCGTTGGCCGTCGACGTCCAGGGACGAGGCGAGCACGGCGTTGCCGGCGAGGGCGGCCAGGGCGGCGCGGTCGAGGCCGAAGACCTCGGCGGCGACGCGGTACTCGCCGGTGAGGGTCGTGTCGAACATGGGCGGGTCGTCGCTGTTCAGCGTGACGAACAGCCCCTCCTCCAGCATGCGCGGCAGCGGGTGCGCGGCCAGGTCGGGAATCTGGCCCGTGCACACGTTCGACGTCGGGCACACCTCAAGCGGAAGCTGCGTCTCACGCAGGTGGGCGACGAGGCGCGGGTCGCCCAGGCAGTGGGTGCCGTGGCCGATCCGCTCGGCGCCGAGACCCTCGATCGCCTCCCAGATCGTCTCCGGGCCGGTCATCTCCCCGGCGTGGGGCAGGCTGCGCAGCCCGGCGGCGCGGGCGGCGGCGAAGGCGTCCCGGAAGGCGTCGCGGTGCGGCGGCCGCATCTGCTCGATGCCGCCGAGGCCGAACCCGACGAGCGCCTCCGGCGGGTGGCGCAGCGCGTGGTCGAGGGTGCCGCGCGCGCCGTCGGCGCCGAACTCGCCGGGGATGTCGAAGATGTAGGCGACGCGGATGCCGAGCCGGTCGCGGGCCTCGCGGGCGGCGCGGTCCAGCGCCTCGGTGACGGCGGGCATCGGCATCCCGGCCCGCTGGTGCGTGTACGGGGTGACGGTCAGCTCGACGTACCGGACGTTCTGGGCGGCGAGGTCGCGGGCGACGCCGACCACGAGCGTCGCGACGTCCTCCGGCGTCCGGACCAGGCTGGACACCGACTCGTAGACCTCGGCGAAGTGCGGGAAGTCGCGGAACTCGTAGAAGGCGCGCAGCGCGCGCTCGTCCACGGGGACGGGCCCGTCGGGGTGGCGGCGGGCGAGTTCCAGCACGGTCGGGACGGATGCGGAGCCCACGAGGTGGACGTGGAGCTCGACCTTGGGCAGGGACTCGATGAACGCCTCGACGGCGGTGGCGGAGGTCGGCATTCCGCGACGCTAACAGCGCGACGGCCCGCCATGACAGCGAATATCGCCGAATCTACCACGAGATTGTTAAGAACGTCCCGTAGCCGGCTCCCCTGGTAGACAGGGACCGTGCGGGCGGCCCGGTTGATCTCGATGGTGTTGCTCCTCCAGTCGCGGGAGACGATGACGGCGGGCGAGCTGGCCCGCGAGCTCGAGGTGTCCGAACGCACCGTCTACCGGGACATGGAGGCGCTGTCGGCGGCCGGTGTCCCGGTCTACGCCGAGCAGGGGCGGCGCGGCGGCTACCGGCTCGTCGGCGGCTACCGGACGCGGCTGACCGGCCTGACCCGCGAGGAGGCCGAGGCGTTGTTCCTGTCCGGGCTGCCCGGCCCGGCCGGGGACATGGGCCGTGGCGACGCGGTCGCCGCCGCCGAGCTGAAGGTGCTGGCGGCGCTGCCCGCCACGCTGCGGGACGCGCCCGCACGGGCGGGTCAGCGCTTCCATCTCGACGCGCCCGGCTGGTTCGGCGAGTCGGGCCCGCCGCCGCTGCTGCGCGACCTGGCGAGGGCCGTCTGGGACGACGAGTCGGTCGAGCTGCGCTACCGCCGCCGGGGCACCGAGGTCGAGCGGACGGCCGACCCGTACGGGCTCGTGCTGAAGAACGGCACCTGGTACCTGGTCGCGCGGATCGACGGCAGGCCCCGCACCTACCGCGTGGACCGGGTCACCGCCGTCCGGCCGACCGGCGTCACCTTCGACCGCGACGACGATTTCGACCTCGCCGGGCACTGGCGGGAGCAGGCGGCCGCGTTCGTCCGCTCGATCCTGCGCGAGGAGGTCACGGTCCGCCTGTCCCCCGCCGGGATGCGGGTCCTGCCGTACGCCGTCGAGCCTTACGCGGCATCCCGGGCGAAGGAAGGCGCCGGGCCGCCTGACGAGAAGGGCTGGGTGGTCACCGTGCTGCCCGTCGAGTCGATGGTGGTCGCGGCGTCCGAGCTGATGCGGCTCGGCCCCGAGGTCGAGGTCCTCGGCCCGCCGGAGCTGCGCGCCCGGATGGCGGAGGCCGCCGCCCGCCTCGCCGAGCTGTACACGTCCGGCTGACCGGTCGAGAGGGCGCGTCCCGAGACGTCTGTCAGCGGTAGCCGGTCACGTCGGCGGGCAGGTCCCGGCCCTGGACTTCGACGAGGTAGCGCCAGGCGTCGGGACGGCTCCCGTCGGCGTCGGTGAACCCGTAGACCTGGGCGAGCCCGCCACTGGACAGGGACGCGCCGTTCCAGCGGGCCCGGTCCGGGTCGGCGGCGAGGGCGGCGACGGCGCGTCCGACATAGGTCGGCGACTCGGAGATCGCGAAGTGCGGGACCGTCTTCGTCGCGTCCCGCCAGGTCTCCTCGGTGACGCCGAAGTTGTCGAGCATCGCCTCCGAGCGCAGCCAGCCCGGCGTCAGCGCCACCGCCGTCGCGCCGTGCGGGGCTATCTCCTCGGACTGGGCGAGCGCCATCCGGATCACCGCGCTCTTGACGAGGTCGTAGAAGTACCCGACGTCCTTGCGGTAGCGGGCGTTGTAGTCGGCGGTCCCGTCGGTCATCTCGACCACCAGGCCGCCGGGCTCGCGGATCAGCAGGGGCAGCGCGCGGTGACTGGTGATGGCGTGCGTCTCGATGCCGAGCCGCAGCATCCGCAGCCCGCCGTCGAGGGACTGCTCCCACAGCGGTCTGCCGAACTCGAAGTAGGAGTCCGATCCCCAGACGTCGTTGACGAGGACGTCCAGCCGCCCCCGCTCGGCGTCGATCCGTTCCACCAGCGCGGTGACCTGCGCGGGGTCGAGGTGGTCGACCCGGACGGCGATGCCCTCGCCGCCCGCGGCCGTGACCAGCTCCGCCGTCTCCTCGATGGTCTCGGGACGGTCCATCTCCGACCGGCTCGTCCGGGTGGAGCGTCCCGTCACGTACACGGTCGCGCCCGCGGCGCCGAGCTCGACGGCGATGCCGCGGCCCGCGCCGCGCGTCCCACCCGCGACCAGCGCGACCGTGCCCGTCAGTGTCTTCTCATGGGTCGTCTCATGGGTCATGGGAAGGATGCTGGCATCGAAACCTGACAGGTTATGTCAGCGTTCCATCCCGAGCCGGGCGATTTTCGGTCAGGTGAAGATGCTGACCCCGCCGGGGCCGACGAGGAGGCCGACCACGATGAGGACGGCGCCCCAGATCAGTTCGCGGCGGGCGAGGATCACGTAGATACCGGAGATCACCAGGATCGCGGCGATAAGCCAAAGAATCGTCATCATGGCGGGCGGGATCCCCGCCCACAGTGCCCGGAAACAGGCGATTGGTTATGGACAAACCGAAACACCCGATATGTCCCCGCGTGCGGAGAGGGGATCGCTCCCCTCTCCGCCGGGATAACGGCGATCACCGCGTCGCAGAAGTGCGGCGCCGTGGCCGGTCACCAAGTCTTCCGGTCCGCGCGTCACGGCGACAGCGACCTCAGGACCATTTAGGTCCGCACGATCTCCTGCCAGGGGACTAGGACCGGCTCAGTCTGAGGACGTTCGCGACGATCCGGTGCCCCGCCCCGCCCGTCGCGGTGAGGATCGACTCCGGGTGGAACTGCACGGCCCAGTGCCGCCGCGCCGGGTCCTCGATGCCCATCACGACGTCGCCGGTCAGCGCCGTGACCCGGTACCCCTTCACCCGATCGGGCGTGGTGTGCAGCGAGTGGTAGCGGGCCGCCGTGAACTCGTCCGGGAGTCCCTCGAACAACGATCCCTCCGCCGCCGTCCCGGTCACCTCGACCTGGCCGGGCTTGCCGTGGGACGGCTCGGGCAGCAGCGTCAGCTCGCCGCCCGCGTGCTCCACCATCGCCTGCAACCCGAGGCAGACGCCGAATACCGGGAGGTTGCGCTCGTCCAGCGCGTCCAGCAGCGGGCGGGTGGCGAAGTCCTCGGGACGGCCCGGTCCCGGCGACAGGACGACCAGGCCGGGATCGTGCTCGTCCAACATCCGCAGTGGGAAGCCGTGCCGGAGCGTGACGACGTCGGCGCCCTGCTGGCGGAAGTAGTCGGCGAGTGTGTTGACGAACGAGTCCTCGTAGTCGACGAGCAGCACCTTCACGCCGTCGCCCGGCCGTTCGGGGGCCGCCTCCGGCGCCGTGGTCTCCGCCTCGGACTCGGCGAGCGCGCCCAGCAGCGCGCTGGCCTTGAGGTGCGTCTCGCGCTCCTCCGCGTCGGGGTCGGAGTCGTACAGCAGCGTCGCCCCGGCCCGGACGGTCGCGACGCCGTCCCGGATCTGCGCGGTCCGCAGCGTCAGCCCCGTGTTCATCGACCCGTCGAATCCGACGCAGCCGACGGCGCCGCCGTACCAGCGGCGCGGCGAGGCCTCGTGGTCCTCGATGAACTGCATCGCCCACGTCTTCGGCGCGCCGGTCACGGTGACCGCCCACATGTGGGTGAGGAAGGCGTCGAGCGCGTCGAAGCCGGGACGCAGCCGTCCCTCGATGTGGTCGACGGTGTGGATCAGCCGCGAGTACATCTCGATCTGCCTGCGGCCGAGGACGCGCACGCTGCCTGGCACGCAGACCCGCGACTTGTCGTTGCGGTCGACGTCGGTGCACATGGTCAACTCGGACTCGTCCTTGGTGGACGACAGGATCGCGCGGATCTGCTCGGCGTCCTCCAGGGCGTCGTCGCCGCGCTTGATCGTCCCGGCGATCGGGCAGGTCTCGACGCGGTCGCCGGTGACCCGCACGAACATCTCCGGCGACGCCCCGACCAGGTACTCGCCGTCGCCCAGGTTGAACAGGAACTCGTACGGCGCGGGGTTGGTCTCGCGGAGGCGCTCGAAGAACGCGGTGGGCGCGTCGCACCGCGCGTACATGGCGTGCCCCGGCGTGACCTCGAACAGGTCGCCGCGGACGAACTTCTCCTTGGCGTCCCGCACCATCTGCGCGTACACGCCGGGCACGGGCTGCGGCGGAAGCTCCGCCCGCGCCGCGACGGGCGTCGGCTCGGTGGCGCGCGCCAGCCCCACGGTGCTCCGCTGACCGTCCTCCAGCCCCCGCCCCCCACCATCCAAACGACGAGCTCCGCTCGGCTCACCGTCCTCCAGCCCCCGCCCCCCACCATCCAAACGACGAGCTCCGCTCGGCTCACCGTCCTCCAGCCCCCGCCCCCCACCATCCAAACGACGAGCTTCGCTCGGCTCACCGTCCTCCAGCCCCCGCCCCCCACCATCCAAACGACGAGCTTCGCTCGGCTCATCCACCTCGAAGTCGTACGACATGCGGTGGGACGTCTCGCGCTTGCGGTCGACGACGACCAGTTCGTCGGGCAGGTGCAGGACGAGGTCGCGCTGGTCGGCGGGACGCTCCAGGTTCGTGCGCAGCGGCTCGAACTGGAGCGACAGGTCGTACCCGAACGCCCCGTACAGGCCGAGGTGCGGGTCGTCGCAGCCGAACAGGTCCGTGACGGCGCGCAGGGCGGTGAACACGGTCGGCTGGCGGCTGCGCTCCTCCTCGGGGAAGAACTCCTCGCCGGGCGGGACGAACACCTCGAAGACCCCGGGCTCGTCCGCGCGCACCTCACCGGTGGGACGCAGGACGGCTGCCAGCGCGGGCAGCAGCACCCGGCCCCGCTCGTTCAGCGCCCGCACGGCGACGACCCGGCCACGGGCGACGATCTCCAGACACGGGTCGACATAGGCCATGTGCCAGCGGCTGTAGCGCCCCGGATACTCCATGCCGGAGCTGAGCACTCCGCCGCGCCGCTCCCCCACCGCGGCGACGAGGGCGTTCAGGGCGTCGGACTTGCGGCCCGAATCGACCGGGGTGGCGGTACGGGTCACCCGTACGCCCCCGCCCGTCACGAACTGGGTGACGAACTCGCCGGTCGGCGGGTGTTGTGAGTCGGTGTCCACCGCGGTGGCCCCTCATGTCGGGCCCTCACCAGGCGACGACGCGCGAAGGCGACCGCCGATGAGGGCGATCGCCTGATGTGAACGTGCACGAACCGGCGTCGCCTCAGCGACGCCACCACCACTGGTGAGCTACGGTCCGCATGCGGCGAGGCTACCACGGCCCCGCCCGGGCCCGGTCGCGCCGCGACGCGGCCCCCGGTGGAACGCTCCGCCCAGTCGTGCCGTGACCGAGATCACACTGTGATCAACGCGCGTGTACTCTCGCCCGGCCGCACTCTCCGGCACGGTACCGTCACGCGATCCGGACGGGCCCGCCGCCCCGTGACGCATGACCCGCCCCGCGACGCATGACCCGCCGTGTGACGCATGACGAGGAGGACTCCCGTGGCTCCCGACAGCCCGCAGGACCAGAACCAGGACCCGCCGCCGTCCCCGCCCGCAACCCGCTCCGACCGGAGCGCCTGGAACTGGCTGCTGCTGCTCCCGATCGTGGTGCCGCTGCTGACGTTCGTCTACAACGACGAGGAGCCCCGCCTGGCCGGGTTCCCTGCCTTCTACTGGATCCAGCTGTCCTTCATCCTGCTCGGCGTCGCGAGCACGGTCGTCGTGTACCGCATGACCAGGAAGCGGGGCTGAGCGCGATGGCACGCGACCATGTCACCGAGATCGTCGTCTTCTCCGTCCTCTTCCTGCTGGTCAGCGGGATGGGGTTCGTCGCGGCGCGCTGGCGCAGGGGCGGCACCCTGGACAACCTGGACGAGTGGGGCCTCGGCGGCCGCAGCTTCGGCGGCTGGGTCACCTGGTTCCTGATCGGCGGCGACATCTACACCGCGTACACGTTCGTCGCCGTCCCGGCGCTGGTGTTCGGGGCGGGCGCGGCCGGGTTCTTCGCCGTGCCGTACACGATCGTCGTGTACCCGATGGTCTTCCTGTTCCTGATCCGGCTGTGGTCGGTGTCGCACGTGCACGGGTTCGTCACCCCGGCCGACTTCGTCCGGGCGCGGTTCGGGTCGCCGACGCTGGCCCTGCTGATCGCGATCACCGGGATCGTCGCGACGATGCCCTACATCGCGTTGCAGCTGGTCGGCATCGAGGCGGTGCTGAAGGCGATGGGCGTGAACGGCCACTGGCCGATCGTCATCGCGTTCGTGATCCTCGCGGCCTACACCTACCAGTCCGGGCTGCGGGCACCGGCGCTGATCGCCTTCGTCAAGGACGCGCTGATCTACCTGGTGATCATCGTGGCGGTGCTGTACATCCCGGCGAAGCTCGGCGGCTGGGGCGACATCTTCGGCGCGGCCAAGGCCAAGTTCGACGCGACGCCCGCGCCCGGCGACGGGATCACGATCGCGGGCAGCGGCCAGCTGAACTACGCGATGCTGGCGCTCGGGTCGGCGATGGCGCTGTTCCTGTACCCGCACAGCGTCACCGGCGTGCTGGCCGCCCGCAACCGCGACACCATCAAGCGGAACATGGCGGCGCTGCCCGCCTACAGCCTGGTGCTCGGCCTGATCGCGCTGCTCGGCTACATGGCCATCGCCGCGGACGTGACGCCGGTGATGACCGACGGCAAGCCCGACGCGAACACCGCCGTCCCGGTCCTGTTCGACCAACTGTTCCCCGACTGGTTCACCGGGGTCGCGTTCGCCGCCGTGGGCATCGGCGCGCTGGTCCCTGCGGCGATCATGTCGATCGCGGCGGCCAACCTGTTCACCCGCAACATCTACCGGGAGTACATCAAGCGGGACGCCACCGAGCGGCAGGAGGCGACGGTCAGCAAGCTGGTGTCGCTGGTCGTCAAGGCCGGGGCGGTGGCGTGCGTCCTCGCGCTGGACCCGCAGTTCTCCATCGACCTCCAGCTGATCGGCGGTGTGATCATCCTCCAGACGCTGCCGTCGGTGGCGCTCGGCCTGTGGACCCGCTGGTTCCACCGGGGCGCCCTCATCGCCGGGTGGGCGTGCGGCATGGCGGCGGGGCTGTGGATGCTGTACCAGATCCCGAACCCGACGAAGGGCAAGGAGCACTTCGGCGGCTCGGCCTATCCGCTGGACGATCTCGGTCTCGACACCGACATGACGGTGTACGCGGGGATGCTGGCGCTCGCCGCCAACGTCGTCGTCGCGGTCGTCGGCACCCTGGTGTGCCGGGCGGCGCGGCTGGCGGACGGCGTCGACGCGACCCGCACGGCCGACTACTTCGCCGACGAGGGCGACCCGAAGGTCAAGGACGTCGACCTGGCCGCCAGCACCTGACCCGGCGCCCGCGTCCGTGTCGCGGCTCGGCTGGCGCGCCCGCGCGCGGCCGAGTCGCGGCACGCTCGGCGCGCCCACGCGGCCGTGTCGCACGCCCACGCGTCGAAGTCGCGGCACGGGTCGGCGCCACGCGTCGGAGTCGCGGCGCGGTCGGCGCGCCACGGCTGACCAGTGATCGAACATTCCGGAGATCGTCCCCGTCAAGATCAGCCGCTTGACCGGAGGCGGCCACCGCTTCGCTGCCTGCGCTTTCCCAAATGGCCTGATCAGGGCCAGGGATCTTGGCAAATTATTAGGATAGTTTCCTATTCATGCCGAATAGACCAGCGGCCGCATTGACGGCCGCCGCGCTCACGGCCGCCCTACTCACGGCGGCCCCGGCGGGGGCGGCGTCGGCGGCCTGCAATCCAGACGCACGCGATCTCCAGGTGACCTACCAACCGGTGGACCACACCGTCGCCGACGCGAAATACCACCTCGCGCGGCTCACCATCGACAACAACGACAGCGGGTGCGCGCTCGGCGGCGCCGGATGGGCGATGTACTTCAACGCCGTCCGGCAGCCCGTCGCCGTGCTCGCGGGCGAGACCGGCGACATCGGTCGCAAGCAGCTCGCCGACCAGGGTCTCGCCGTGACCCGCGCGGACGACGCGCGGAGCGGCGACCTCTACACCCTCAAACCGCTCGCCGGGTTCAAGCCGGTCGGGCCGGGCGAACGACGCGCGATCGACATCTACTTCGAAGTGTGGGCGATCCACAAGTCGGACGCTCCCAACGGCTGGACGATCTCCTACGGCGGCGACACCCCGCACTGGGTGCCCGCCAAGTCCCTGCTCGACCCGGCGGACCCGAAGCAGACCACCGCGTTCTCCGGTGACAAGCGTCCCGTGGAGACGGCGGCCACCCGGTACGCCGACAACACGTCCAAGAAACTCGACCTGACGCTCCAGCAGAGCCTCGTCCCGCAGCCGCTGTCGGCGAAGACGTCCGGCGGCACCGTCGCGATCGGCAGCGGATCCCTCATCTCGGCCCCGCGCGAACTGAGCCGGGAGGCCGGCTACCTGCGCTCCGCGCTGAGCGACATCTCGACCGAGCAGGGCGTGCCTATCTCGCTGAACGTCGACCCGAAGCTGGACGTCGACGGCGACGGCGCCCCCGACTCCGAGGGCTACACGCTCACCACCGGCGGCGACGGCGTCGAGATCGTCGGCACCGACCCGGCGGGCGCCCTGTACGGCGTGCAGACGTTGCGGCAGCTCGTCCCGGCCGGAAGCTACCGCGCCGCCGCGGCCGGGCACCTGGCGCGGACGGTCGCCGTCCCCGCCGCCGAGATCGCCGACGCGCCGCTGTTCGGGTACCGCGGGCTCCAGATCGACGTGGGCCGCCACTTCGAGACCAAGCAGACCATCCTGAAGTTCCTCGACCTGATGAGCTTCACCAAGCTCAACAAGCTGCACCTCAGCCTGACCAACGACGAGGGCTGGCGGCTGGAGATCCCCGGGCTCCCCGAGCTGACCGACTTCGGCTCCAAGCGGGCGCTGGACCTGAAGGAGAAGGACGGCCTGCACCAGGGCATGGGGTCGGCGAACGACCTCGGCGACGGCGACGGGATCTCCGGGAAGGCCAAGAACGAGACCGAGGCCAACCTCGGGCGCGCCCCCGCCTACCAGGGCTTCGAGCAGAACACCCTGAACTTCGTCGGGAAGGGCAGCGGGCACTACTCCGTCAGCGATTTCGAGGAGATCCTGCGGTACGCGGCCGACCGGCACATCCAGGTCGTGCCCGAGCTGAACTTCCCGGCGCACGCACGCGCCGCCGTCCAGTCGATGGAACGCCGCTACCAGAAGACGCACGACGCGACGTACCGGCTGCTCGACCCCGACGACACGAGCAAGCACACCAGCGTCCAGTACTACACCGACAACCTCGCGAACCCGTGCCTGGACAGCACCTACACCTTCCTGGTCAAGGTGGTGTCCGAGGTCGCGAAGATGTACAAGGACGCGGGCGTCCCGTTCGAGCGGCTGAACATGGGCGGCGACGAACCGCCGGGGCCGCAGGACGGCTGGTGGTCCGGGTCCCCCGCGTGCCAGAAGAACCCGCAGACCAAGGGCAAGTCGGGTGAGGAGCTGAAGGAGCTGTTCTTCGGCATCTACAACACCATCGCCCACAAGTACGCGGGCAGCACCGCCGGGTGGGAGGACATCACCGACCCGACCCGCGAGTTCCGCCTCAAGGGCTTCGCGCCGCTGCCGTGGCAGAACGTGTGGGGCTGGGGACGCGAGGACTGGGCGTACCGGTTCGCCAACGAGGGCACGCCCGTGATCCTCGCCCACGCGACGAACCTGTACATGGACCTCGCCTACAACAAGGACCCGGACGAGCCCGGCTACTACTGGGCCGCCTACGTGGACGAGAAGAGCACCTTCACCTACCAGCCGTTCAACGTGTACGCGAACGCGACCGTCGACCGCTGGGGCAACAAGATCGAGCCGAACCCGGCCTGGACGAAGCTCACCCCCGATGGCCGCAAGAACATCCTCGGCCTGGAGGCCCAGCTGTGGGCCGAGAACGGGAAGGCCCCCGGGATCCGCGAGTACCAGGCGTTCCCGAAGCTCCTCGGCGTGGCCGAGCGGGCCTGGAACCGCGACACCCCGGCGCCGGACAAGATGGAAGCCGCCTGGAACGTCTTCAACAACACGCTCGGACAGAAGACGTTCCCGCTGCTGTCGTCCTACAAGCCGGTGGGGTTGAGCGGCACGGGCGTCAACTACCGCATTCCGCTGCCCGGCGCGAAGATCTCCGGCGGGACGCTGACGGCGAACGTCCGCAACCCGGGCCTGGACGTCGAGTTCTCCACCGACGGCCGGTACTGGCGGACCTACAACGGCCCGGTGAAGGTCGGCGCCTACGCGCTGACCCGCACCCGCGCCGTCGACGGGCGCACCAGCCGCATCTCGCAGGTGGGGCTGCCCGCCTGGCAGAACGGCACGTCCTACAAGCCCGGCGCTCTGGTCCGTCACCAGGGCGAGCTGTTCCGGGCGACGCGGGAGGGACGCGGCCAGGAACCCGGCCGCACTGACGGCTACTGGGCGCTGCTCCAGTAACTCCCCGCACGGCATCGGCCCGGTCGTCCGCTCCCCCGGACGGCCGGGCCGTTCCCCTTTTCGACGTCAGGCGCGGCCGTACTCGTCGTCGAGGCGCTCGATGTCGTCCTCGTCGAAGTGGCCGAAGGCGATCTCCATGACGCGCACGGCCGGACCGTCGGACCCGAGCCGATGGGTGTCCCCGGCCCGAATCAATATCCGCTCCCCCACGGCGGGCAGCACGCGGCGCCCTGCCACCTCGAACACCGCGCCGGGGTCGAGCGCCACCCACAACTCGTCGCGGTCGCGATGCCGTTGCAGGCTGAGCCGCTGCCCGGCGGCCACGTGAATGATCTTCACCGTGGACGGCTCGTTCAGCGTGAAGCGCTCGAAGCTCCCCCACGGCCGTGTCTCGGTCTCCACGTCCGGCTCGGGTCGCACGTCGTTCTGGGGGCGCGCGTCGGTCTGCACAGTCACCTCGGGGATCGTCGTTCGTCGGACGGCTGCGGGCCACGGGCACCGGACGCGGCGGCCGGCAGCCCGCCGAGGACGAGGTCGGCGAGACCGTCCACCACGGCCTCCCGCGGCACCTCGCTCTGGTCGAGCCACCAGTCGCCGGCGGTCTGCACCATGCCGACGATCGCGTGGCCCCACACGTAGGCGCGGGTCCGGTCCGTGACCTCGCCCTCGGCGATCATCACCTCGGCCAGCTCCCGGCTGATGTCGCGGATCGTCGTGCTCATCGCGCTGTGCGTCGCCGTGTCCTCGGCGCTGGCCCGGTGCATCAGGAAGCGGTAGAGGTTGAGGTTCTTGGAGATCGTCGCCAGATAGGTGTCGATGGTGGACCGGGTGCGCGTCCGGATCGGCTCGTCGCGGGAGAACTCCTCCCGGATCCCGTCGATGAGCTTGCGCGTGTGCCGCTCGGCCAGCGCCTGGTAGAGGCCGCTCTTGGCGCCGAAGTGGCGGTACAGGATCGGCTTGCTGATGCCCGCCTCCGCGGCGATCGCGGCCATGGACGCCTCGGGGCCCTCCCGCTGGATGACCCGGTCGGCGGCGTCGAGCAGGGCGCGGCGACGCCCCGGATCGCGTCGCGACCCCGGCCCCGGTCCACCCCCCGTCCTCGTCATGGACAGCACGGTATCGGGTCGGCGGACCCCGAGCCCGATGATCTCGACACCGGGGATATCGCTCGTCCGCGAGCGATATGGGACGGTTCGTGCGCACGCCGCGCCCGGCGGCCGAACAGCGACAGGAGAACCGGATGAGGACAGCCCGCGATCCAGGCACCGTGCACGCACCGATCGCCGGATACACCCACCAGATCGAGGTCACCGGCACACCGCGCTGGCTGGTGCTCTCCGGGCAGATCGGCAAGCGGCCGTCCGGAGAGGTGCCGAGCGACCCGGCCGAACAGCTCGCGGTCGCGTTGGACAACGTCACCGCGCAACTCGCCGCCGCCGGGATGGACGTCGCCGACCTCGTCAAGGTCACCTTCTACCTGGTCGGCGACGTCGACACCGCACGCCGCCGCGAGGTGATCACCCAGTGGTCGGGCGGCCACCGCCCCTGCATGACCGTGTTGTACGTCTCGGCGCTCGCGGCGCCCGAGTATTACGTGGAGGTGGACGCCTGGGCGTGCCGAGACGAGCAGTCCCGCTAGCGGTCGGACGGCCAGGGGAAGGACCCGGACACCGTGACTCAAGAGACGCGGGGTCAGCGTGCCGGGTCCTTCTTCCAGGGGCTGACCGCGAGTCGTCCGGTGGTGCCCAGATCGAGTTCCGGAGTGATCATGATGGGCTTGGCTCCGGATTTGGCCCTGACCCTGACGTAGGGGACGTTGACCGGCGTACCGCTGGCGTCGTTGGTGTTGCGCCACATCAAGCCGGTGCTGGCCGTCTGGCCCGGGTTCAGGACCACCGGCCGGGCCGGAGCGTCGAAGTCGTCCACGGTGGCGATGCCGCCGCTGCCCTTGAGGATCCTGACGGCCTTTACGGGTTTCCTGTCCTCGTCCAGAAGTTGCAGGAGCGGGAAACCGTTGAGGCGGTAGACGCGGGTCCCGCAATTGGTCAGCCGGACCCCTACGACACGCAGCCCCATGGCGGCGTCTCCGGCGTCGGCCGTCAACCGCA
Source organism: Actinomadura meridiana (assembly GCF_039537545.1). Taxonomy (NCBI): domain Bacteria; kingdom Bacillati; phylum Actinomycetota; class Actinomycetes; order Streptosporangiales; family Thermomonosporaceae; genus Actinomadura; species Actinomadura meridiana. The sequence goes on along the minus strand of NZ_BAABAS010000004.1, from coordinate 136,723 downwards.
CCCCGGAAGACGGGCAGGGCCCACTCTGAGCTGGAGCCTCAGCGGTGGGGACCCGCCGGACCTTGGCGATGCGCACCCGCCCTTTGCCACCCGACGGCACACCGTTCAGACGGACGGTGCGTCTGACGGTCTGGCCGGGCCCCACGGCGGGCACCGTCTGCTCGGTGTTCTCCAGCACTCCGCCAGAGCCGGAAAGCGCATCAAAGGTGATGGCGTAGGTGAACGGCTCGCTCTCGTGGTTGGTGACCTCGAACTCAGCCGAGATCACCGGGGGCGTCTCCCGACGGGACCAGTCACTCATACCGGTGATCCTCACCCCGTCCCGCGCCAGATCATCAGGGTCACCGGGAAGATCCGAGCTACCGGACGCGGCCGCGTTCACGCCGCTGGCCGTCGACCCGTCCTGCGTGCCACACGCCGTCATGAACGCGGCACAGGCGAGGACAGTGGTCAGTACAGGGAACGTAGCGACGCGCATCCCGCTATCTCACCACAAGCAGAAGGATGCGCCGTCTGGGGATGCGTCGACGGCAGGCCGCCATCCGGGAACGGCCGCCCCAGCGATTCGACTCGGTGCGTGAAGGCGCAGGTAGCACGGTGGTCTGCTGGGTACGGGTAGTACCGGAATGCGGCGGACAGCCGGGGGACGCTAGATGGACGGTGTCGACGGGCGCGGGACGCGGTGGCTCGGGCTGGAGACGTTCGACTCGGCGCCGATCGCGGTCGCTCTCACGGTGGGGCCTGAACACCGGCTGGTCTACACCAACCACGTCTACCGGGCCCATGTCGGAGGTCGGCCGCTCGGCCGGCCGATCGCGGACGCCTTCGACGATGAGACGCGGCGCGACTACCGCGACATGTTCGACCAGGTGCTGGCCACCGGGGAGCCGGTCAGCCTCGTCGGAGCACCGGTGAGACTGGCGTCTGCCGGTACGGATGGCGAAGACCTGTTCTTCTCGTTCAGTTTGTCCCGTGTCGACGGTGCGCGGCCCGGGGTGTTGGTGATCGCGATCGAGGTGACCGAGCAGGTCACCGCGACGCGCCGGGCGGACGAGGCCTTGATCGACCAGGAGCGGGTCAGGCGCCGGTTCGAGAGCCTGGTGTGGCTGAACGCGCAGATCGTGTGGGTGGCGGATCCGGCGGGCCAGGTGACCGAGTCGAGCGGCACCTGGGAACAGATGACGGGACAGAGCTGGGAGGACTACAAGGGCGAGGGCTGGTCACGTGTGCTCCACCCCGACGACCGTCAGGCGGCGCTGCGGTCATGGAAAAACGCCCTCCGGCAGGAAAGTTCCTGGCACTACACCTACCGAGTGCGCACGCTGGAGGGTGAGTACCGGCACTTCGACCTGCACGCCGCGCCGGTGTTCGAGGACGGTGTCGTCGTGGAATGGGTCGGAACCTGCACCGACGTCGAACGGCAGTGGCAGGAACGACAACGCCGCGAACTGCTCGACCGTGCCGCCGCGGCGGCACGGGAGCGGACCGAGTTGACCGACATGTTCGCCGCGCTCGCCGAGGTTCTCGTGCCCGCCCTGGCCGACGGGTGCGGCGTGCATCTGCTGCCCGACCTGGTCGACCGTCCAAGCGGGGCCCCGATCGTCGTGCACCGCATCGCCACCGCGTCGCTGGGGGGAGTCCGTCGACAGCCGCCGAGCGGGGAGGAGCGGTTCTCCCCCGACAGCGGATTCGCCCAGGCCATCAGGCACCGCCGTCCGCTGCTTCGCGTGTTTCCGCCGGGCCGTCCACCCGCGGACCTGCTCCCCGAGACCACCGTCCGCTGGTTGACCGAGGCCGGGGCCACCAGTGTCGTGCTGATGCCGGTCATCGTCGACGGGATCGTCGCCGCCGCGGTCACCGCCGCCCGACGCGGCGACCGCACGCCCCTGAACTCGGCCGACATCGCTCTCATGGAGCAGGTCTTCGACCACACCCATGACGCGCTGAGCAGCGCCGTCCAGTTCCACCGCACCCAGCAGCTGGCGCGCGCCCTCCAGTACAGCCTGCTCGCCGACCCACCCGAACTCGACGCGCTGGAACTCATCGCCCGGTACCTTGCCAGCCCGGCCGCGGCCGAAGTGGGCGGCGACTGGTACGACTCGTTCGTCCTCCCCGACGGTGCGGCCGTGCTGATCATCGGCGACGTGACCGGCCACGACCTGGCCGCCGCAGTCGAGATGAGCCGCCTACGCAACATGCTCCGCGTCCTGACCGCCGAACATCTCACGCCACCCGGAGCCATCCTGCGCCGTCTCAACACCGCCATGCAGACGGTGGCCCCGGACGCCACAGCGACCTGCATCCTGTCCCGCGTCGAAGAATCCCAACCCGGCCAGTGGCAACTCGACTACGCCGTCGCCGGACATCCGCCGCCACTGCTGATCGCCCCCGGCGGCGCCGCCCGTTTCCTGGACGACATGCCCAACCCCCTCCTCGGATCCCCACTCGACCAGCCGTACCACAGCTCGACCGAGCCGCTGCCGCCCGGATCCACCGTAGTGCTCTACACGGACGGTCTCATCGAACACTCCGGCGAGCATCTGGACACCAGCCTGGACCGGCTCCGTCGCCACGCGTCCGCCCTCGCCTCCGGCCCGTTGGAGCACTTGTGCGACGGTCTCCTGGACACCATGCCGAGCGCCGGCACCGACGACATCGCCATGATCGCCCTACGCGTCAACCCATAGGCCGCGTCGCGTTCGACGCTCTCCGGGCATCAGCGCGACGCGCCATTGACTCTGCCCTCCCCGCTCGTCGGTGGCTGCCAGCCGAGGGCCGGGTCGAGCGCGGACAGCATGGTGGAAGAGGGGGTCAGTCGGAGCAACCAGTCGCGCAGGAGAACGGCCGGGGCCGAACTCCATTGCGCGAGCAGCTCCGGTATCGGGTCATGCCAACCGTTGAAGCGCCGCCGCATCTCGGTCAGCTCGCGATCGGGGCTGCGCTGCCCTTCGGGGGCGTTGGCGACGCCGAACACGTACACCCGGCCGTCGGGGAGAGGAGCGATGTCGAGCCGTGCGCCCCGCCCCCAGCTCTCCCCACCCACCGCCAGCCGCCGACCGGGGTCGGGGACCAGCCGCCAGGCCGTGTACCCGGCGTGGCGGGGTGACGGAGCCTGCGGCCACAGCGAACCCCGCACCGCACTGCGCATCCCGTCGGCCCCGACCAGCAGGTCGGCACGCGACGTCCCCTGGCCGTGCTCAACCTCGACATACGAGCCGTGGTCCCTGACAGCTGTGACCGTGGCGTTCGTACGGACAACGCTGGGAACGGCCCCACGCAGGATCTCGAACAGATCCGCACGGTGGATCATTACCAGCGGGCCGTACCGGCGTCCGAGCTCCTCGGTGTCCGTACGAGACAGCCAGCGACCAGAGCTGTTGCGGATACCGGCCTCGGTCTCGACCAGCGCATGCGCGCGGACAGAGCCCACCGAGCCGTCGCGCGGGAGCACCTCACCGCCGTGGGCGCGTCCGACCCGCCGTCCCAAGCACCAATATTCGTGGCCTTCCTCGACGGCGTCGTCTTCGATCACCTGGCAGGCGCCAGCGAACGCCGCCCGACCCACGACGAACTCCGCGAGACCTTCCTCAATCTGCTCCACAGCTTCACCACCCCACCCCACCCCTAACCTCACACCACAACGCCGCCCTCGTCGGAGCACGCCCGCGATGCCGTCGAGCATGGCCCGCGGTGGTGCGGACTTGAGCCCGAGGAAAGCGGCGGTGGCGACGCTCACCAGCGGCGCGATCAGCGAGATGTCGGCTTGGCCGTTTTATCCGGATCCGCACGGTCCCTCTTCGGGACTACGCGTGGCAGATGGAAGCCGTTGCGAGGGTGGAAAGGGGGTGAGGAGAAATCACACCAGGCACTGATGCCGGATCACGCTGGGAACCGATGTGGGCCGGTCCTCGCAGCGACATGATCCATGCAGGTCCCGACCACTATCGCACAAGGACATCAATGTCAGCTCATGCAGCGCCTATGAGCCCCGCTGGTGTGCCCGGCCGCACCCTCGCGATGCTCACCGGCCTTGCGGTGGCGTTGTCCGCCGCCTTCGTCGTCGCCCCGGGCTTCCTGGCGGGCATCGGGCCGGGTCGCGGTTTCACCGGTAAACGCGACCTCGTCGAAGCTCTCCGGACGTCATTCATCGGATACTGGAACTCTGGCGACCAAGATCTGTCCCCGAGCCTGGAAAGGGTCGTCGACTGCTGGTTCCGCTATCACCTGGCCAAAGCCGTGATCGCCGCACTCTTGCTGATCGTGCTCGTCGCGCTCGGCGTCAGTGTCTGGAAGGCATTCGTGAAGACCGACGGTCTCGGGGCGGGAAAGAGCGCCGCGCTGGCCTCGACCGGCGTTCTGGTCACAATGCTCGCGCTGTTCTCGCTGGTGGCGGTGATGGCCAACGTCCAGGGCATGGTCGCCCCCTACTCCTCGCTGCTGCCGATGTTGACCGATACGACCGACGCCCAGCTCACCGGCACGCTCGATCAGATCCGGCGGCAACTGGCCGACTCCTCGGGCACGGACGGTCACGCCGCGCCCGCCCTGCAATTGATGACTGACGACTTCGCTCGTTACCACGTGGCAATGGCCGTGATCGCCGCGATCGTGGCGGCCACCCTCATCGCCCTCAGCGCGGTCTTGTGGAGGCGGTTCGCGCGCACGGAGCGGTCAGGCAAACGGACCAGGCGAGTCCTGGGATCGTTCGGTGCCCTCTCAGCCCTACTCGCATTGGCCGGGATCGTCGTCGCCGCGGCGAACACCGCCACCGCGGCCGACCCGGCACCGGCACTCCTGGACTTCTTCCAAAACGGATGGTGAATCCCCCGCCCGCGCTGGTTCCACCCCCCTGACCTCGCTCTCAGAGTAAAAGTGGCCGAACGAACGTCTTTCCAAACCGCTTGAGCGTTTCACCCGGCATTGACTCCACCCGCCACCGCATCCTCCCGGCAAGTGCGCCCGAGACGACGTTGAGCGGACCCAGTAGCGGAGGCCAGGTTGCGCCCTACGTAGACGTCGTGGGTCATCCTCGGCTTGGACTAGCCAAGGTGATCGGCGATCGCGCAGGCGCTCAGCCCGACATGGTGCAGGCGGGTCGCGACCGTCCGCCGCCAGGTGTGGGACGTGATCGCCCCGAACACGTCGGCGTCCAGGCAGGTCAGGACTCCCTCGCCCACTGCCGCATCCGCACCGTGACCTTCCACCATCCACCTCCCACGGGCTCGCTCGGTTCGGTGGGGTGCGGTTCGGCGGGCACGCCGGGCTCGACGAGGCGACCTTCTCCGGGAGCGCGGTCAGCGAGCAATGACCGTCTTCCCAGAGAGGTAAGCACGTCGTCTCATCTGCGGAGATGCCAGATCGTGGAAACCATCAGCTCTCCCAGCCTGACCCGGTCGGCCGCGGCCGCTCCCGCCCAAGCGCCCGCCGACCCGCCAGATATGCGGACCGAGGAGGGGCGTGTTTATCGCCCGTCGAACCGGGCATATGCGAGCGAGGTATCAAAGGATATCAACAGCCTTTCAAGGATCAACAGTGCCGCCCCCAACCAAGACCAATCCCTCTTCTTCGGAAGAAGTGACACGCTGGTATGTCATACTGCTGCGATCGGCTGCCGTCACCCTTGTCCTCGCAGCCTTGGTGGCATTTTTCTATTACACGCTGCATGTGACGCTCAGTTCTGTCCACGACAACGGCCAAGCCGGCGGGAACACAGACCCCGGCCACTCGCTGCGCTTTTACCTCGATCGGCCTGCCAGCGAGGCCCTGACGCAGATCGGCGGAAACCTGGCCTTGCTCATGCCGTTGGGAGCGCTACTTCCCACGGTGTTCACCCGCCTGCGCGGCCCGCTGCGGCTGGCCTTGGTCGGCGCGCTGGTGTCACTGTCGATCGAAACGGCACAGGGTCTCCTGATCACGGGCCGGGCCTTCGACATCGACGATGTCATCCTCAACACCGCGGGGGTGGTGGCGGCCTATCTCCTGATCGGACGCAAAACCTCTCGCCTGGTGCGCGGAAAAAAGTGATCCGGCAGGCCTTGGATGCCGCCTGCGTCGCCCCTCATTGTCCGCACCAAAACCCCCGCCTCCCCCACCAGAGTCGAGATGCCCGCTGACGCTGCCGAGGGGTCGGATTGATCGTCGACCACGCCGGACAACCGGCGGTTCGCCAGGAGTCCGGCATTAGAGTCTGTCTGTGGAGGACGCTGAGACAGCCGCGGGAATTGACGGTGGCCTTGATTGGAGCGACGGCTCCGCAGTCTGGGAGGCGGATCTTCTCCCCACGGAGGTTCGGGCGGCGTTCGAGCGCGGTGAGGAGATGGCGGGGGTCGCAGTGATCGCTCTGGCGCTCAACCATCCAGAACCCGCGCGAGTGCTGCCGCTGGTCGCGATGGCGATGGAATCCAGCAGCCCGCAGATCCGTGAGCAGGGCTTGGTCGCGATGGCTCACACGGCCAGGCTCCACCGTGCTGTGGACCGGCGTTGTCTAGCCCTATTGAGGTCGTGCGCGCGGGGCAATCCAGCCGATGACGATCTGTGGTCGTTCGTGCCGCATCACCGGCTCCCGTTGTGGCTGCGGTGGTATCACGCCAAGCAGCGGCTCTGGTGGTTGCTTCGCGGTCGGTGGTGATGGCCGCGAAGGAACGGCGGTACTGGAAATGCTGGCGAGCGCGATGGGTGTGCTGGCGATCGCCGCGGAGTAGGTGGCGTGGAGCGCCACGTCGTCGGCTGATGCGAGGACGTGCGCGAGGCGGAGCATCGCGGCCCGGTGGCATTCGGAACAGCAGTCGGCCATCTCGGCGATCGACTCGTTGCCGTTGCCGCGCACCACTCCCGGCAGCCAGTGGTCGACGGTGACCGGCGGACCGGGCGACGGCCGGGGCCGCATCGCAGGCGAGCGGCGCGGCGACACACACTGCCACAGCGAGGTGCCTGCGCAGAGTCGAGGTCATGACCGAAACGCTAGTTTCGCCCGACAGCGGGCCGCGATCCGGCGCACCTCAAGATCACAACGGGGGTTGACCCCAGCAGCGCGGGCAGGGTTCCCCTACTACCCGTGTCTCCACGGGGAGGCGAACCGCAAGGAGTCCGACCGACGGCCTCGGCTGGTTGGTGGCTGCCTGGGCCGCAGTCGCGGTGTGTGTGGACTTGTGCGGGTCGACACTGAGCAGATCATCCGGACGAGACGGCATGGGCAGATCCCCGGCCGACATGCCGACTTCCGGAACCGGACAGGTCAAGGGTCACGGCTCTGTTGAGTCAGGGTGTGACCAGACGCCAAGCGCGGTATAGCCCGGAAAGCCGAACTTCGGTAGGAACATCGCGCGCCATCCCCCGCCCGACGCCTCCTTTCCCCATCGCGGCCTGACCAAAGTGGATGGTAAATGCCTGCTCAGACGCTCCCGGCTCCCGCGCGGCCAGAGACTTGTTGGTCAGACCCTGGTATTGAGCTGTGACGATCGACGCACGGCTGCCAGATGTGGTGGTGAGCTCCTATGACCCCTGGTGAGTGGGGCGATCGGGGCCGCCCCGGCATCGTTCTGCCCTGGATCGTGTGGCGGTGCGGGGCGCTCCAAACCTCGCTTACGCATTGTGATCTTCCTCATCCTCCGGAAGTCGAGTCACGCCGATGACCTGGGCTCCAATCCCTTTTCCGGCGCCGTAAGGGCGGAGTGTGGGTGTTCCTTTCACGGAAGCCGTGCCATCTTAGATCATGTGGGCTCGGGCGAGTCATTGTCGGGATATTGACTCCGACTGGGAGTGCTCCCTTCGTTGGAACAACGAAGGGGAGGAAGCGGAAATGAAGCGCTGCCGCCAATAGCGGCAATGCCGCCCGTCACAGAGGTTTACGGCGACGTCATACAAGTCGAAAGGTATGCCCAATGATGAGGATCATCGATGATTCCGTCGCGAAGGTCGACCCGGAGGTCGCCGAGGCATTAACCGATGAGCTGAGCAGGCAGCAAAGCAAGCTGGTGATGATCGCCTCGGAGAACTTCACGCCGCGGGCGGTCCTGGAGGCGCAGGGTTCGATTCTCGTCAACAAGCTGGCGGAGGGTTATCCGGGAAAGCGCTACTGTGCGGGTTGTGAGAACGTTGACCGCATTGAGCAGCTTGCGATCGACAGGGCGAAGACGCTGTTCCAGGCGGAACACGCCAACGTGCAACCGCATTCGGGAGCCCAGGCCAATGCCGCCGCGTATATGGCTCTCCTTCAGCCTGGTGACACGATTCTGGGGCTGAGCCTCGACCACGGGGGCCATCTCACCCATGGGATGCGGGCGAATTTCTCAGGCCGGTTCTACACCGTGGTGTCCTATCAGGTCCGGGCCGCCGACTCCGTCATCGACATGGAGCAGGTGGCACGGCTGGCTGACCAGCACCGACCCAGGCTGATCGTCGCCGGCTGGTCGGCCTACCCCCGCACCATCGACTTCGCCGCGTTCCGGCGGGTGGCCGACCAGGTCGGTGCCTACCTGCTCATCGACATGGCGCACATCTCGGGACTGGTGGCCGCTGGTCTGCACCCCAACCCCGTCCCCTACGCCGACGTGGTCACCTCCACAACACACAAGACACTCGCCGGCCCGCGAGGAGGAATGATCCTGTGCCGCGGCGAACTGGCCGACCGGATCGACAGGGCCGTCTTCCCGGGGCAACAGGCGGCGCCGCTGGCACATACCATCGCCGCCAAGGCGGTCACCTTCAAGATTGCCATGGGGGAGGATTTCCGCGACTGCCAGCGGCGTGCCCTGGAAGGGGCGGATATCGTGGCCACACGGTTAGGCGCTCCGGACGTGGCCGCGACCGGCGTTGAGGTGCTCACCCAAGGAACCGACGTCCATCTGGTGGTTCTCGACCTCCGAAAATCTGTGCTGAGCGGCCGGGATGCGGAAACCCGTCTCTACGACGTGGGAATCACGGTCAACCGCAATCAGGTGCCCTTCGACTCCCGTCCCGCCATGACGAGCTCGGGTCTGCGAATCGGTACATCGGCTCTGGCCACCAGCGGTTTCCAACCCGAAGATTTCGCGGAGATCGCGGACATCATCGCCGCAGCGCTGCGGCCGGATATCACCGAATCAGAGACAAATGTTCTGCGCTCTCGCGTCGACAATGTCGCTGCCAAGCATCCTGTCTATTCATCTCTGTCATGACGGCCAGCCCTGAATACGCGCGGAGAGATGGACCGCCTTTTCGCCCGCACGGCCGGCGCCATGCCGCTCTGCCGTTGTCATTCGCGCAGGAACGGGCCTGGCTTTTTGAACAAGCCCATCCGGGGTCGGCGCTACAGAACGTTTCTGTGACCGTCCGTCTGGTGGGTGAACTGAACTTGGTCGCGTTGCGGCGCAGTATCGGCCAGCTCATTCATCGTCACGAGGTGTTGCGTACCGGCTTTGTCGCGGTGGACGGCCGACCGGTGCAGCGAGTGGCCCCCAAGGCGCCAGAAGGACTTACGATCGAGGAGCTTGAAGGGGACGGGCTCACCGCCGAACAGCGCGATGAAGCGATTCACCGATGGGAAAGGGAGGCGGTCCGGCAACCGTTTGATCTGGACGCTCCGCCCTTGCTGCGTACCAGGTTGCTGCGCATCGAGAACCCGCTGGTGACCGACCATCGGGACGGCCTTCGGGAGGACCGCCGTCGGACGGAGAAGTGTGACTACCTGCTGGTACTGGTGGCACACCGGCTTGTGATCGATCTCGGCTCGGCAGGTGTCCTGGTCGAGGAATTGGCCGCGGGCTATGCGGCCGCGGTTCGAAAGCGGCCACCGGAGCGTGGAACGTTGCCGTTCCAATACGCCGATTTTGCGGCGTGGCAGCGGGACGAGTCATTCTCCCGAGAGTCGTCCTACTGGCGGAACCGGCTCATGGGAGCGCCCGTCGGGCTGGCCCTGCCGCCGACCCGGCTGCCGAGCCGGTGCGATGACGCGCCGAAGAGTCTGATCCGTCGATGGGAACGTGGCAAGCTGCCTCAACGACTGGTGACGGAGGTGACCACGCTCGCCGCCCAGCATGAGGCGTCGCTGTTCACCGCGCTGTTCACCGCGTTCACCACGTTGATGGCGCGCTACAGCGGCCATGACGATGTCGTGGTCGGGACCACGGTCGCGAAGGTGCCGCACCAGGATCTCAAGCTGATCGGTCCGTTCACCGACGTCATGCCACTGCGGATCGATCTCGCCTCGAGACCGACCTTCCGACAGGCACTGACGCGCGTGCGGGAGGAGCTCCGGTCCGCACAGGCACACCGGGACCTTCCGTTCGATCAACTCACCCGGGAACTGTGGCCACAGCGCCACGCCGGTGCCTATCCAACCGTCCAGGTGACCTTCGATCTGGCTGAGTTCCCGCCCGTCGAGCTCGCCCGTGCGGGACTACGCCTGTCCGCGCACACGGCTCGGTACCGGGACCCGCGACTGCCGCTGGCGGTGCACGTCGCTCCCGGTGACCCCGGTGGCGTGGGCGACGCCGGACTGGTGTTGGAGGCGGGCTACGACGACGATCTGTTCAGTGCCCGATACGTCGCCGACATGCTTGAGCAGTTCCGCATGCTGCTGATCGGCATCGTCCAGGATCCCGACGCCCCGGTGCACGACGTCCCGCTCACCTCACCCGCGCATCGGCGCCTGCTCCCGGACCCCACACTCCCTCCCCGCCGCCGCGCGCACCCGTTGATCACCGAACTGTTGCGGGACTCAGCGGCTCGTCATCACGACCTGCCGATGCTTGAGCAGGGCGTCCGCCGCTGGTCCTACGGTGACCTGTCCGCCAGGGCACACGCGCTGGCCGACACCCTTCGCGCAGCGGGGCACGTCCCCGGAGGAGTGATCGCGGTCGCCGCCCGGCACAAGGGCTTCGACCTGTACGCCGCCATCTGGGCCGTGTGGCTCGCGCGAGGAACCCTGCTCCTCGTCGACACCGCACTGCCGCCATCTCGACGGACGTACATGATCAATCGGGCTGGGGCACGCACCATCATCGCCGTCGGACCCGAGTCAGCCGAAGCCGCCATCGGTGCGCCGGAGGCGGCCGTGGTGCACGCCGCCGCCGACACCGAGGCGATCCTCGTACGCACCGGCACGAGGCCGCAGCGCTGTTCAGACGGCGGCGCGGGCGTCGATGATCCGGCATATGTGTTCTTCACCTCCGGAACCACCGGGTCACCCAAGGCTCTCCTCGGGCGCCACAACGGTTTGTCGCACTTCCTCATGTGGCAGAGCCGGCGGTTCGACATCGGTCCGCACGATCGATGCGCGCCCCTGCTCAGCCTCAGCGCCGACGCCGTCCTGCGCGACATCTTCACGCCCCTGGTCAGCGGCGCGTGCCTGAGCCTGCCCGCCGAACCCGCGGCGCTGGCGGGCGACGCGACCCTGCCACTGGCATGGATGCGCGAGGCGAAGATCACCATGGCCCACACAGTCCCCTCGCTGGCCTCGGCGGCTCTGGCCACACCCTCCGGTACCGGCCAGCTCGACCAGCTCAGGCTCTTGTTCTTCGCCGGCGAGCCGTTGTCGGGTCGGCTCGCAGGCCGTTTCCGCGCCTTGGCCCCGCACGCCGCCATCGTCAACCTTTACGGCGCCAGCGAATGCACCATGGTCCAGACCTGCTACTCCGTCCCGCCGTCCTTTGCCGCTGGACGGGTCCCGGCGGGACGCGGCATCACTGACGTCGAGGCCGTGGTGACCACGCCCGGCGGTACGCTGTGCGCGCCCGGCGAGATCGGCGAAGTCCTCATCCGCTCGCCCTACAGTTCGCTGGGATACCTCGGGCACCAAGAAACGACCGGTTTGCTGCACAACCCCTTCCGAGACGCCCCCTTGCGAGACGACCCGGTGGACCTGATCTTCCCCACCGGCGACCGGGGCCGCTTCCAGCCTGACGGCACCTTGGAGATCCTGGGCCGATCCGCCGACCACAAGAGCGGTCCCGCCATCGGAATGGGCGCCGACCAGGTGAACGCCATCCTCGGCACCCACTCCGCCGTCGCCGCGTCAGTGGTCATCGCACCTGACAAGCTCGGCTTCGTCGCCTACGTCGTGTTCTACGAACAACGCACCGCGTCCTCCGACCAGCTCCGCCGCTTTCTGGAACGCTCATGCCCACCTGAGGCAATCCCGGTCCGCTTCATCCCCATCGACCAAATTCCCGTCACCACCATAGGAAAACTCTCCCGCCAAGACCTCCCCGCCCCCTCCCCCTGACCCTGCTACTGGGGCAGAGCATTTATTGAGAGGTGCGGTATTCCGTCGGCGGATGAGTCGCTCTCATGTGCTCGCGGATTTCCGGCTGCCTGGCGCTCCAGGACCGCCGTACGCTTACGCTTCCGCAGGAAGTTGCGCCATGAGAGTGATTCTCGGCCACTGGCCTGGTTGGTGGCCTTCAGCGTCTTCTGCTGGGGCGTGCCACCAGCGCGATGCCTTGATCACCGATCGCGTGAGGGCGGTGGGCGAAATGCTCCCTCAGGGCCGGCTCCAGAGCCAGGCGCATATCGACGGACCGGGGATGCCCCTCGAACCAGAAATCGGCCAAGGTTGTGGCCGCAGACTTGATCCGGTCGTCTTCCGAAGTTTCCGGGAAATGTAGGGCGGCTTCGGTCCGTAGAAGCGAGAAGTCGGTGAAACCGTGTTCAGCGAAGGCTCTGGCGGCTTCCACCAGGAGAAAGCCCTGGTGATCGGGTTCCTCGCCGGACAACGGGATGCACACGTCGTTGAGGAGCCGGACGAGTTCGTTGTCGGATGCACCGCCGACGATGACGATGGTCGCGTCGGGATCCTCGTTGTCGCATACTCTCGCGATTTCGTGGAGCGCGGCCCGCAAGTCCTGCACATAGGGCAGCATCCACGCGGCGAGCACGAAGTCGAAGGAGCGGTCCGGGAACGGCAGTGCCTCGGCGTGACCAGGATGGACCTCCACGGCGGCCATCTCACCAAGCACGGCGACCCGGTCGCGGTGAGGTTCGACTGCTTTGCATCGGCCGGCCTGCGTCGCCACTGCGGCGGTCAACTCGCCCGTCCCGCCTCCCACATCGAGCGCGTGGGCGCGGCCGACGGCGAGTGCGCGGAGGAGCGCTATCTCTTCGCCTCGCTCCAGTCGCTCTGTGAAGTTGGTCCAGCCATTCCGGGACAGCTGGTGCGGGCCGCGATACTCCAGGGGACGGTCGCAGACCGAACCGCACCAGGGATGGGCCACGACAGCGTCGACATCGAGCTTCGATGTAGGGACGGACAGTTCAGCCGGCCACATTCAGCCGCTCCTCGGGTTCATGTGGGGGCCGAGTTCGGCAGGCCGAATGTCCGGTGCCGATCAGAGTCAGGAAGGTGTCGGCCACGGTCGCCGGTTCGTACTGGTGCACCTGGCCGCATGCCTGCTCGGACGCCGTGTGATAGGTGTCGTGGTCCGCGAGAAGGCTCGCGGCGGCCGACCACAGGCGTGTGAACGCTTCGGACGCGCCTGGCGGCTCCGCGGTCGAACCCGTGACGCCACCGATGTGCTGGACCTCGTCACCGCGGTCGAGTTCCACCAGGCGGCCCGCTCCGCCGACGAGGACGGGCAGGTTTCCGAGGTGGAAGCCCGCTACCGGGGTGCCTACCGAGAGGGCCTCCGCGGCCACGTTACCGAACGTTTCCGGCCACATCGTCGGGACGACCGCGAGGGAGGCCCCAGCCAGGAAGTCCTGGGCCTCGTCCCAGGGCAGGGCCGGCAGGAGTTCGACCTCGGGGCGTTCTCCGGCGATCCTCAGACACTCGTCGCGGACGGCCTTCTGCATACCGTCCCACAGTTCGAAGGAGGCGTCCGCCAGCGCGACCTGCACGGGACGGCCGAAGTCGTGCGGCAGGCTGCGAAGCAGTCCGCTGATTCCCTTCACCGGGTCCGCCCTTGCCAACGTTCGGACAGGGCCACTGAGCCGTAGCCGTTCCCGAACGTGACGGGGGGGCGGAGTGCCGCGTCGAGGGAGAGGATTCGGAAGAACCCTCCAACCGCGCGTGTCGACGTCGGCGCGGGCGGACTCCTCAATGAGGAAGGGACTTACTGCCAGCACCGCGTCCGGCTTGCGCGCCAGACTCTCGTGGATCGACGCGTCCGCCCGGATCAGGTGAGCCATGAGCGCGGTGCGGACACCGGCCGGCGCGGGGGCGAGGTAGCCGAGACCCGCCACGGCGTCGGCCCAGCAGACCAGGTCGACGTCGTTTTCGGCCAGGACGTGCTCGACCTCGTCGCGGAGCGCCGCGGGGTTCGTGAGCATCCTCGGAAGATCATCGAAAAGCATGGGGCGGGGAAGCTCGATGGTCTCGAGCCTGACGAGATCGGGATCGTCGGCGGCGGTCGCCGGTCCGGCGGCGATGATGATCGCTCGGTGCCCTTGCGCGCGGAGGCCGACGGCGAGGGCGGCGACGCTGCGTTCGATGCCCGCGGGCTCGTCGAGGTTGTAGGTGAGCAGAACGAAGGCGAACTTCATCGGGTCTGCTGCCTCTGCCGGTCGTTGAACTGCTGCCACCCGGCCGCCCTGGTCGTGCAGGACGGGCATCGTCCGCATCCATAACCCCAGTCGAACAGGGTGCTGCGGTCGCCGTGGTAACAGGTGTGGGTGTGTTCGACGATCTCGTCGAGGCACCGCAGCCGTTGCGCGAGGCCCCAGGTTTCCGCCTTGGTGAGGTCGAGCAGTGGCGCCTCGATCCGGAACGCTGGTTCGTCGAGTGCTTGACGCAAGGCGAGTTCGTAGGAGCGAACGAAGTCGATCCGGCAGTCGGGGTACCCGGCGTCGTCGGTCGAGCAGACACCGGTGACGAGGGTGTGCGCGCCCCGCGTGGCGGCGAGCGCCGCGCCGTAGCCGAGCAGCACGACATTGCGCCCGGGGACGAACGAGGAAGGAAGGCCGTGCCTGGCCGCGTAGTCATTTCCCGTTCCCGTGGCGTCGAATCGTGAGTCGATCGATTCGTCGATGAGGGAGGAGCCACCCATCTGCCGAAAAGCAGGCCCGAGTTCCAGGACGGTATGCCGCACTCCGGCACGGGAGGCGAGCCGCGAGGCGCAGTCCAGCTCGACCCGGTGACGCTGGCCGTAGTCGAACGACACCGCCTCGACTTCGTCGTACTCTGACAGGGCCCAGAAAAGGCAGGTTCCGGAGTCTTGCCCGCCCGAAAGCGAGACCAACGCCTTCCGTTTCACTGTGACCTCATTCCGATCGCCGATACCGCTTCGGCACGGGTGGTCTGCTGTTCCCGGATACGCCCGCGAACGGCGGTGGTGATGGTCGTCGTTCCCGGAGCCTGCACGCCGCGCACCGTCATGCAGAGGTGCTCGGCCTCGATCATCACCAGAAGTCCGGCCGGTGTCAGGTACTTCTCGATGGCGTCTGCGATCTCGATGGTCAGGCGCTCCTGTACCTGCAGGCGGCGAGCGAAGGTGTCAACGACTCTCGCGATCTTGGAAAGGCCGACTATTCGACCGTCCGGAATGTAGCTCACATGCGCCGTACCGATGAATGGAAGAAGGTGGTGTTCGCACAACGAGTAGAGCGGGACATTTCGCACCGTGACCATTTCATCGTAGCCGGCCGAGTCGAATGTCCTAAAGAGATCGTTCAGGTCGATCTCGTACCCGCGGGTGAACTCGTCGATTGCCTCCGCGGCGCGTCGAGGGGTGTCAGCAAGCCCCTCTCGTTCGGGATCCTCTCCCGTGATGCCAGCCAGGATCGACCGGAAGGCGGAGTGGCGCGGGTTCGCTGTCGCGGTCTCGTTCGGGTGTCCGATCAGCACAAGGTCACCGTCCTTTTTCATGGCCCCAGGCGATAACGTGTAGTTGGGGTAGTACTTTGCAGTCTTTTGCTCGCGGGTCACCGGCGACGAGCTCGCACAGCCACCGGAAACGGTCCGTCACCGCCGGCAGGGGACGCGCGGCTTCGGCATCGGTTCCGGATGACAGAAAAAGTGGGAGTAGCGACCCGTCGGCGCGTCGATGACGCTCTCTGAAGCGGAACGCGAATTCAACGTCCGCGGAGTCGAAGCAGACTATTTTGAGATAGACATCGCTTCTTTTGGGGCATGGTCGCGTGGCCGCTGACATGAACTTTGATGACTGAAGCGCGTTCTCTGGGGTGGCCATTCCGCTTGATGGCGGCTTAGGACTGACCACCAGCCGGTCAACATCGCGGAGCCAGTCTTTCCAGAGTGACCCTTGGGTTTCGACGCTGACCCGCATACCGGAGTCGTGCAACCGGTGGACCAGGGGCCCCAGTTCGTGCATCGCCGGGTTCCCTCCGGAAAGGACCACCAGCATTCCGGTGGAGTCGGACACCCTTTGCCGGAGTTCGGCGACGATATCGGACTCGTCGAGCCTGCGGGCCTCCCGCCGGACCGTAGGTGGATCAACGGCGTGCATGGAGTCGCACCAGGTACACCGGTAGTCACAACCGCCGAGTCGTACGAAGAGGCACGGCAGGCCGGCATCGGGCCCCTCACCTTGAATGGTCGGCCCGAAGAGTTCGACCACCGGGTGACGGCGCGTACCGTGACCGCGGCCGGTGGAGCCGGGGGTCACGGCGTCCGCCATCGGATCGGTCGGGCGCCGAGGTGCCCGACCGCCCGGCCGTCCGGGGACGAGAACTGGGTACCCATCCGAGTCAGGATTCCCGGCCGGGGAACGCCGGCGGCCACAGCGAGTCGACGCCCACGAAGGCGTACTCCTCGGCGAGGAACCGCTCGATGATCCCGGGCAGTGCCGCCACGGTCTGCGACCGGTCGCCGCCGCCGTCGTGCAGCAGCACGACGGATCCGCCGCGCACCTGCCGGACGACCCGCTCGGCGATCGCCGCTGCCCCCGGCGCGGCCCAGTCGCGGCTGTCGTTGTCCCACAACACGCAGACCAGGTCCCGCTCGGCGAGCCAGTCCAGCACCTCGGGCCGACCGGCTCCATAGGGCGGGCGCACCAGGTGGGGCCGCGACCCGGCGGCCCTGGACATCGCCGTGGCGGTCGCCTCGAGCTGGAAGGCGAGTTCGTCCAGGCCAAGGTCGGGCAGATAGGGATGTGACCAGGTGTGGTTGCCCAGAGTGTGCCCCTCCTCGGCGATGCGCCGTACCGTCGCCGGGTGGCTGGCCGCGTTCAACCCGACGCAGAAGAAGCTGGCCGTGATCCGGTAGGACCGGAGGATGTCCAGGATCCGGTCGGTGTAGGGCGGGCACGGGCCGTCGTCGAAGGTCAGCGCGACCTGGCGCGGCTGCTCCGCGCCGCGTCGCGGCTCGGGGTCACCGGGAATGAAGCGTGGCAGGGGCCCGGCGGGCTTTCGCAGGTAGTGGTCGAGCACGTCGGCGCGACCGGTGAGCGTGCCCGAGGTCACCGCCAGCCCCGTGACCGCGGTCGGGTCGGCCGCGGCGGCCCTGGCCAGCTCCGTCGCGGGCACCGAACCGTCGACCGGCCTGCCGGGCAACGACCATGGATCGGCCCGGCACACAGCCAGGCCCGCGGTCAGCAGATGAAGGTCCAGCGTTCCGTTGGTGCTGTCGATGACGCAGCACAACCCGCCGTCGGCGGTCGCCGCACGCTCGCGCAGGAATGCGATGAGACTGTCGAGCGGCCCTGGCGGGAAGTCCCGGGCGAAGACCTCCTCGCCGGCCGTGTCTACTGCGGCGGCACGGTATCCCACCGGCCCCCAAGAAATTCCACAGAAAAGCACCGAATCCTCCAGAAAGCATTACCGGGCAGGGATCCGCTGTCCCGGGGCGGGTCGCCCGCCCCGGTCTCGTCGGTCAAGCGCCGCGACGTTGATACAGCGTTCCGGCGCTCCAGACGCGGCCCACCCGTCCCCATGCGATGGCCGAGGCCACGTCGGGGAAGAATCCTCGGCCGTTGAGATTGGCGCTGGTGTTGCACAGCACCGGAATTCCGCTGAGCCGGTGGTACTCGACGAGCACCTCACCCAGCACCGGGTCGTCGGCCGGGTCGACCGTCTGAAGCCGGGCGGTGCCGTCCAGGTGCACGACCGCCGGGATGCGGTCCGCCCAGGCCGGCCGTACCGCGTGGTCGAAGAGCATGTACGGGTCCGGGACGCCCGGGTCGAAGATCTCCGGGGCGGCGTCGACCAGACAGATCGGGGCGACCGGACGGTAGGGCTCGCGCGCCTTGATCCGGTTGAGTTCGTCCTTCATCCCGGGACCTGTCGGCGCGGCGAGGATGCTGCGCCCGCCCAGGGCCCGCGGCCCCAGCTCCGCGCGCCCGTTGAGCACCACCACCGGATCGCCGGTCTCGTGCAACACCCTGGCCAGTTCGGCGGGTGGGCACGGACGGGCCCACCAACCGGCCGGGATGTTCCGCACGGGAAGCAGCTCGGGCCCAAGCCGGGTGGACCAGTCGACGGCTGACAGCCCGGCATGCGCGATTCGGCCCAGGGCCGCGGCGCCGATGGCTGAGCCGGAGTCGTTGGGAAACGGGGGCACCCACATCTCGCGGACCGCCGGCAGTGCGCGCAGCGCGCTGTTCCACTTGATGTTCAGCGCGCAACCGCCGGTGAAGCACAGGTTCACCGGGCCCGCCGCGTCGGCGGCGCGCAACGCGCCGGTGATCCGCTCGCAGAGCAGGTCCTCGAAGAACTGGTGAATGCTGGCCAGCACGTCCTCGTCGGACACCTCGGCTGGTTCGGTCCGCGTGCGCACAGCCGTGTAGAACTCGTGCACCGGCGGCACCGAAGGTTCGAACGGGCTACCGAACCCGCCGGTCCTGCGCCGGTACTCCACCGCTTGGTCCTGATCGCTTTCGAATATGCGATGGAACTCGTCGCGCAGCACGGCGAGCACCGGGTCACGAGGCGCGCCGAGTGCGACATACGCCATGAGTTTCCCGGCCACCGTCAGATCCCAGGCGTTGGCCGCGTCGGGCCGCTGGAACGGCCCGAAATGCTGGCCCGCGATCGCGTAGGCGTGTCCCAGCAAAGGAAACAGGTCACCGAGATTACGCACTCCAGTATCGGGATCGACCAGGTAAAGAGCCGGGAACAGGCCACCGTCCCAAATGAGTACGAAAGCGGGCTCCCCGCGTTGAGCGAAGGGGCTGGTGCAGTAGGTGCTGGACAAGTGGCCGGCTGCGTGCGTGTAGCTGGTGTAAGGATAAGTGTGGCCGTCGATGGTGAACTCGTCCGAATAACCGGGCTGGAGCAGGTCAGGGCAGGCCGGGCACTCGCGGTACGGCGCGACGGTGATCTCGATCGGTTTCCCGTTGTCGTGCATGGCGAAAAAGAGCGGCTTGGGTTGGTCGCCGTCCCAACCGTCGATCACCCACTCGTCCACATCCTCTGGTTTGTAGCCGAAATCGGCGAATATCCTGGGAATGATGGTGAGGTCACTGATCCAGGTGTATCGCTTGCCGTTGTCGATCTTCTCCATCTCGACGCTGAACACCAGCCGGTCACCGTCGATCAACGCCACGGCGCCGTCGTGGGTGAGCTTGAGCCCACAGATGATCATGAATTCCGCTCCTTGTGTGGCAACGGTTGTGCGTCCCCTGGGTCACCGGTGTCATCGGCCAGTTCCCATGGTCCGGGCACAGCGCGCCCGGCGCATCACGGGACAAGCCGAAGTGTCCGCGAGAGCGCACCGAGACTTCGACCGGGGGCGGGCCCCGCCGCCCTTCGGGGACCGGCCGGCCATATCTCGGTCCGGCCCGTGATGTGCGACAACCGCCAGGGCGGCACCATGGCCCTGGAGGTTCAGAAATGGGTTTTCTCATCAGCAAGGAGTTCCAGTTCTCGGCCAGCCATCGGCTCGACGGGCTTCCGGAGGGTCACCAGTGCGGCCGATTGCACGGCCACAATTACGTGGTAAAAGTCGAACTCGCCGCGGCTGAGCGCGGTCTCGACGCCGTTGGTTTCGTCCGCGACTACGGAGAGCTGTCCGTCTTCAAGCGGTGGCTGGATGACGAGATCGATCACCGCCACCTGAATGACGTCATGGCGGGCCGCAATCCCACCGCGGAGAACCTCGCCTACTGGATGTACGAGCGTTGGCTGCCGCTGTTCCCGGAGTTGAGCGCGATTCTGCTTTCCGAAACTCCCAAGACATGGGCGGAGTACCGACCGTAAGTCGCGTTTGGAAGCGTCCCGGTCGCCGGGCAGGGACGGGACGCTGCCACAGCACTTCTTGGAGCAGTGATGTCAGCGCAACGCGCGGACCAGCCGCGGATCGCGGTCATTGTCCCTACCTACAACCGATCCGAGCTGCTGCGCCGCACGCTGGCGGCACTGGTAAGGCAGCGGATTCCGGTGGGCGAGTTCGAGGTCGTCGTGTCCGACGACGGTTCCTCGGACGACACCGGCGACGTGGTCGCCGGTTTCGCCGACGAACTCCAGCTGGAATACCACTTCCAGGAGAATCTCGGCTTCCGGGCGTCGGCCGCGCGGAACGCCGGGGCCCGGCGCACATCGGCGCCCGTCCTCGCGTTCGTCGACGCGGGCGTACTGCCGGGGCCGGACTTCCTGTCCGCCCACCTCTCCGCCCAGCTGTCCGGTTCGGCCGTGGTCGGGTACATCTTCGGCTACCAGCCAGACGGCCCAGCCGCCCCGCTCGACGAGACCGCATGGACGCTGGCACCCGAGCAACTAGTCCGGCGATACGGCGATTCGCCGGAGTTCCGGGATGTTCGGCACCTCGCGCTCGAGCGTTTCGACTTCGACCTGGGGAGCTGCGCGGTTCCGTGGCAGTGGTTCTGGTCGGGGAACTGCTCGGTGCGCGCAGCGGACTTCTGGGCGGTCGGCGGGTTCGACGAGGATTTCCGCAGTTGGGGCGGCGAGGACACCGAACTGGCATACCGCCTGTTCAGGCACGGCGCGCGATTCGTCGTGAGCCGGGCCGCGTGGGCGATCGAGGCGCCCCACCCCAGGACGACCGTGCCGAACTTGGACAGCGGCAGCGCGAACATGCTGAAGTTCCTGCACAAGCAACCGGACACCGTGGTCGAACTCCTGTGGACCTGGTTCGCCCGCGAACGTACGCAGTTCCAGATCCATCACGACTGGAACGTGGAAGACGAGTACCTGCTCGTCCTCGACGCGGTCGCCGCGGCCAAGCCGGTCGACGTGAGCGATGAACTGGCGCGGCTGCGCCGGACGGCGGGAAGTGCCCGGATCGCCGTCATGGGCTGTGGCGACGACGTGCCGGACTGGCTGGCCACCGCGGCGTTGTTCGACTTCGACCGCGATGTCGTCCAGAACGCCACGCACCAGGTGAGCCATGCCATCGGCCTGCGCACCGCTCTGCCGGACAACTCGGTCGATCTCGTCTTCGTGACATCGAGGCTGCGGACATTGTGGCGCCGATGGGAGACCGAGATCCGGGCCGAGGCGCGGCGGATCGGCCGTGAACTCGCCAGCCCGCTGGCGCCGGTCCGCACCGTGGTCGGTGAGAACCGTGGTCAGTGAGAACCGCCCCGGAAACACCTAGTCACGGCGCGAAGACCATGAATTGCCCAGCTGCTCCCGTCGACCAGCGACCGGGGTGCCGTCGGCGAGCAGCGTCCACAGGCCCGGATTGCTGAACACCAGGGGGAAGTCGTCGCGTCCGGAGATGCCGAGCTTGCGGTAGGCACTGGAGAGATGCAGCTCCACCGTGCGGCTGGTGATCTCCCGGATTGCGGAGATCCGCCGGTTGGTCAGCCCACGCATGGCATCGATGAGGATCTCTCGTTCCCGCGCGGTCAACGACAGCACACCGCGCAGCACCACATGGTGCGTGGCGTGCTCGTCCATCGCGAGAAGGTGCTGGCGGGCCTGCTCAGCCAGCGCACCGGCTGCACACTGCTCCGCGAGCCGCATCGCGGTGGCCAGCACCACGATCGCCTCGTCCTGGTGACGCCGCCGGATCAGCACACTGCCCAGGTCTATGGTCGCGTGGACGAGGTCGAGTCCGCAGGGCACCGCCTCCAGGAGGGGGATCGCCTTGCGCAGCATCTGCTCCCGCTGTTTCAGCGGAGACACCCGACTGAGCGCGCGCAAGGCCCTGCCACGCTCCAGCGCGGAGCCCGTCTTCTCCGCGAACCGAACCTGATGCAGCGCCAGTCGGCTCGCCCGGGCACGCTGCCCTGCCTGATCGAGCAGTGCGACACCGTACATCCGCCAGCAGGCGGTACCGACCGTCCGCAGGCCACTTTCCTGACCGCGTAGCCCCAGTTCGGCCAGGTCCTGCACCGTTCCGGCGAAGTCGCCGCCCGCGGCCCGGAGCCGTGCCCTGGCAAGCAAGATGTCCCCGTAGTACCAGTCGAACGGCAACTCATCCTCACAGCGGTGGCGTCGTAGTAGTGCTTCCGCGGCGGCGTTGTCACCCATGCTGAGCAGCACGTGGGCCAGCAACCCGACCATCTCCGTGTCCACCGGCGTGGCCACGTCGGCGGGGCGCTCTTCACCGATGCAGTCGAGCAGCAACGTCCGCGCGGTAGGCAGGTCGCCACGCGCGAACGCGATTCGAGCGTCGATGTAGCGGACATCTGCGCGATTGCCCATCGCCACCCGGGGCCCGTACTCATCGGACTTCCGCACGTATGCCGCCGCTTCCTCGGGATGCCCGTTGTCCACCAGGACGGTTAGGGCCGCCGCGAGTGCCAGCGGCTGCGTGTCCAGTTCGTCGGCCTGCCGTTCGAGTGCCGCACGCGCCAGGCGTAGTGCCACGGTGGGGTCGTCATCGACAAGATGCCGGAAGAATCCCGCGAACGCCGTGGTCGCGCCGAGCAGCGCCGCGCTGCCCAGTTGAAGGTCGGCGGGGAGGCTCTCAGCGAATACCGCGGCTCGCTCGGGCGGCATCCGCGCGAGCCGCGAAACTGCGTGGTGCAGCTCCCCCCACCCGTGGAGGACCGTGCCGGTGAGCGCCGCCGCGATGGTGTCACGCAACCGTTGACGGTCCGAGGACACCGCCGGGTGGCAGAGGGCCCGGCCGATCTGGCCGAGCAGCCGGCGCAGCACGACGATGTCGGTGGTGCGCGGCAGCCTCGCCACCACAGCTGCCAGCCCGCTGACCGGATCGGCGCGCAGCCGCAGGTCTGCGAGTTCCAGCACGGCCCGGCGCTGCTCCGCCCCGGCCCCGGTTGCCGCGGCCAGTTCCAGGTACCGGCCAGCGGTGTCGTCCAGGCCCGATTCCAGCGCGATCTCGGCGGCCCTCACCAGTACCTCGGCGGGCCAGGACCCTGGTGGCGCCACGGTCGACGCACTGAGATGACGGGCCACCGACTCCACCGGGGCGTCGTGCTCGTAAAGGTAGTCGGCGATTCGCAGGTGCGCCGCGTTGCGGGCCATCAGCGTCATCCGTCCGAGCACCGCGTTGGCCAGCAGCGGATGTCGAAGGACGAGTTCGTCGCTGTCCGAAACGATGCCCATCCGAGCCAACAGATCCAGGACGTGCAGTGTGTCCACCAGGCCAAGATCGGACACGTGCGCGACAAGCGCGGCGTCCGCGCTACCGAACTCGCCCACCACCGCCATCACCTCCAGCAGGTGGCAGGCCCGCGAATCGACGCGAACGGCCCGCGCGACGAACTGATCAACCGCTGTCGGCAGGACGAGGGCGTCCAGCGCCA
The DNA here is from genome assembly GCF_039537545.1 of Actinomadura meridiana. Classification (NCBI taxonomy): domain Bacteria; kingdom Bacillati; phylum Actinomycetota; class Actinomycetes; order Streptosporangiales; family Thermomonosporaceae; genus Actinomadura; species Actinomadura meridiana. The sequence continues at coordinate 113,177 of NZ_BAABAS010000004.1, read as the reverse complement.
CCGGCGTTGGAAACTCGACCGCCTCAGCTGACCACCGGGCCAGTTCCGCGACAAGGAACGCGTTGCCGGCGGTTAACCGGTGGCAGGCCGAGATGACCGCCGCACTGACACCGCGCCGCAGCCGATCGCGCAGCATGGCGCCGGTGTCCGCCTCGGTGAGGCCGCTGAGGACGCATCGGCGAGCATCGACCGACAACCCGGCGAGTTCGGTGGGCGCGCGAGGCGGTTCGCCTGCACGCACAGAGATCACCAGGACTACGGAGAGTCGAGCGCAGGCGTCGATGATGTGGCGCAGCATGTCGAGAGAGCGTGCTGACGCATAGTTGGCGTCGTCAACGGTCAACACCAAAGGCGCATCGCGGCACGACCGCGCCACCGCGTCTCGCGCCGCGACCAGGAACGTACCTTTGGGCGGCGAGTCCTTACAACCGGTCAGCAGCGCGGCAACGTCGGGGCTGTCCGCGGGAAGGCGCTCGACGAGCGCCTCGATCAGATCGTTCACCAGTTCGCAATCATTGCGGTTGTCCGGGCGGCAGGACAGTGCGATCACCTCGCCGCCCCGCCGCGCACACCGGTCAACCATCGCCTCAAGTAGCGCGGTACGGCCGATTCCCGGTTCCCCAGACACCACACAGCGCACGAGGCCGTCCGTCGAACTGTCCTGCCAAGCCTGGGAAAGCGCGCGCATCTGCTCGGCCCGGCCGACGGAACGAAACCCTGTCGCATCCATCCGAAAAAACTCCGTTCGCCAACCGCGAGAACGCTGAACGAGGGCGCACCAGAGAACCGCCGACACGGGGGTGGCCGTGGCCAAGATCCGACCCGGAACGACAACGCCTCGTCACGACCGGGCACGGCTCTGGCAGTCGCGCCGGTCCGCACCTCGTGCGACAATCCGAGAACGAGGTTCATCGCGCCCCCTCCGTGTCCGCACCGAGCACTCAGTTAAAGTTACCAATTCATCGTCGAGAAATACTCCCTTCCAGTGCCGGGCCATTTGGGCAACATTGATTGCCCGATCGCGCAATCGAACAGTCCCGAACACACCCTCTGTTCGCTGGTAAACGCACAGCCTTCCCAGCTCAGACAAGGCTGATCTTGTCTCAGAATTGTTCAGACACTCCAGGATGGAAGCCGCGCGCGAGGGCCCCCCATGAGTGTCAGTCCAGAATCACGCTTCGGGTGATTGGCCTACAGGTGGCGCATGAGAACGTGCGCGGTCGCGTCCACGGGGACTGTACGGTTTCGGTGTAACCCCTGATCAAGGAGTTGCTCCTGCTGACAACTGAAGCGAAGGCGGACACCGTAGTGGCCAAGCCCGGCCAGCCGACCGAGGACCGGGCGAACCAGCATCTGATCGGCCATCTGGTGGCCCAGGCCCGTGAGCAGGGCCTGGAGTCGACCGGTGAGGGCGGGCTGTGGCAGTAGTTGACCAAGCGGATGGCCGGATTCGGCGCTAGAGGGCGCGATCACCAACCATCACGGCTACGACAAGCATGAGCGGCCTGGGGGGGTAGCAACACCCGTAACCGACGCCGGTGAGGTGCCCCGGATTTCGTGACGTCCGAACTACCTGGCGCCGGTTGGCGCTGATGTGTTCGTCGAACGGTAGTGGATCGCCTCGTATTCAGCAGGTGGCACATTGCCGATCACGCTGTGGCCGTTGCTGGCTCGGTGGCCGGTCGCGGTCCCGCTGCCACATGGCCATCTTTGAGGCATCCGGCGGCAGGTCAGCTACTAGCGGACGGGGAGGCCGGTGAGGGTGCGGCCGATGACGAGGCGTTGGATTTCTGAGGTGCCTTCAAAGATGGTGAAAATTTTGGCGTCGCGGTGCCAGCGTTCTACTGGGTAGTCGCGGGTGTAGCCGTTGCCGCCTAGGATTTGGACGGCCTCTTCGGTTACGTGGACGGCCATTTCGCTTGCCATTAGTTTGGCCATCGAGCCTTCGGCGTTCTCGAAGTCGCGGCCGGTTCGGGCCAGCCATGCGGCTCGCCAGACCATGAGGCGGGCGGCGTCCAGGCGGCATTTCATGTCGGCCAGTTTGAAGGCGATGGCCTGGAAGTCGCCTATCTTGCGGCCGAACTGTTCGCGGTCGCGGGCGTAGTCCAGGGCGTAGTCGTAGGCGGCGCGGCCTACGCCGAGGGCCATCGCGCCGACGGCGGGGCGGGTCGTCTCGAAGGTCTTCAGGGCGGCCTGGCCCTTGGCGCTGCGGCCCTCGCGGGTGCGGGCGACGCGCTCGTCGAAACGGTCCTTGCCGCCGATGATGTTGCGGCTGGGGATGCGGACGCCGTCCAGGATCACCTCGGCGGTGTGGGACGCGCGGATGCCGTGCTTGCGGAACTTCTGGCCCTGCCGCAGGCCCGGTGTCTTCGGCGGGACGATGAAGCTCGCCTGGCCGCGGCTGCCGAGTTCGGGGTGGACGGACGCGACGATGATGTGGACGTCGGCGATCCCGCCGTTGGTCGCCCATGTCTTGGTGCCGTTGAGCACCCATTCGTCCTTGGCCTCGTCGAAGACGGCGCGGGTGCGGATGGCGCCGACGTCGCTTCCGGCGTCGGGTTCGGAGGCGCAGAACGCTCCTAGCTTGACGTCACCAGGAGTGCCGAACATCTGCGGCGCCCACTCGCCGACCTGTTCCTGCGTGCCAACGGCGGCGACGGACGCGGCGGCGAGGCAGGAGCCCGTGATGGACAGCCCGATCCCGGCGTCGCCCCAGAACAGCTCCTCGAACGCTACGGGGATGCCGAGGCCGGTCGGTTCCAGCCACTGGGCGGCGAAGAAGTCGAGCGAGTACAGGCCGATCTTGGCGGCCTCCTCGATGATCGGCCAGGGGGTCTCCTCGCGTTCGTCCCACTCGGCGGCGGCGGGACGGACGACGTCCCTGGCGAACCCGTGGATCCAGTCCCTGACCTCGCGCACCTCCTCGGTCGGCTCCAGTGAGAACGGCGTCGGCTCGGCGCTCGTCATGGTGCGTCGACCCCTCCTCCAGGTTGGCTGTTACCAACGGTAGCACCCTGCGTGGTCGGAGGACCCGTGTCAGGGCTGACGTGGGGGCGGCGGGGGGCCGGGCGGAGGCGGCGGGGCGCCCCCGGCGATCGCGCGGCGGATCGCCCGGTCGCGTCGGCGTGCCCAGGGGCCGCCGCGGACGGGGAGCCGCTGCGAGAACGGGCTCAGCTTGCGCGTCACCCGGCGGATCAGGAAGACCGAGACGGCGAACGAGGTGATCATGAGCAGCACCATCGTCAGCGCGAAGAGCCAGCCGAAGTCCTGGAACACCTTGTCGGGCTCGCGGTTCAGGGTCTGGCTGAGCACCGCCTTCAGGGCCTCCTGAAGGCTCAGCACCATCGCCACGGTGCCGACCGAGGCGCCGACCAGCCCGCCCGTCCAGGCCGACAGCGTGTCCAGCCGTTCCTGGAACCACGCGAGGTTGGCGCGCACCTGCCGTTCGAGATCGCCCAGGTCACGGATCAGGATCTCGTTGCTGTTGTGCCGCCTGATGGGCTCGATGAGCTGCCCGATGCGGTCGTGCAGAACGTAGTCGTCGGTGGTGCTGGCCACCATGTGCTGCCAGCGTTCGAGCTGGTGGCGGGTGACGGTGAGCCGCTCGGTGAGCACGCGCTGGGTGTCGCGCTGGACGCAGCGCAGCACCGCGCGCCGCAGTCCGAGCGCTTCGAGGAGCTGGGTGCGGTCGGGGTCGATGACGTCCATCTCGTCGTCGGCCGTTCCGGCCGGAACGAGGGTGAGCGCCTGGTTCTCCGACAGGTACCAGCGGTCCAGCGTTTCGCGTCCCAGGGTGACCGGCGCGGCGCGCATGTCGCCATGGTCGGGGTACATCAGCTGGTCGATGACGTGCTGCCACTCCCCCTCGGTCTCCATGCCGCGGACGAGCGGGCCGATCCCCGGATTCACGATCTCGAACTGGGCGCCGAAGCTGACCGGGAACGGATAGTTGATGAGCCCCTCGTCGTACATCTCGTGCAGGCGGTCGGCGCCCTGGACGCCCTCGCTCGCCCACGCCGCGACCCGCGCGGGGTCGGCGTCGCCGTGCACCCGCTCGTACAGGTCGAGGAAGACCCAGTTCATGAGGCACCGGACGCTGCCCTCCACCGTGTGATCCGGCGAGACATGCCAGCGGAGCGGATAGCCGGCGATCCACATGGCCCGTTCCAGCTGGCTCAGGACCTCCGCGGTGACGTCGCCCCCGTGGACCAGCCATTCGGACCGTAGGCTGGGCCTGATGACCATGAAGCCGGAGGCGTGCACCAGAAGGTGGACGGCCACCTTGCCGCCGACCGGCCTGTCGCCGTCGCGCAGCCGCAGGACCCCGTCGAACTCGACGGGCGGGAGCCGGTACCTCGCCACATGTCCGAGCCGCAGGGTCTGGATGTCGAAGAACGCCTGGGCGTCCACATCGAGGAGTCGCCCGCTGCCGTCGGTCCCCGCGATGAGAAGATCTCTCGGAGCGATGTCGGCCAGATCACCGAGATCGTACGTGCGAATCCAGCTAATCGTCCAGTCAGAGGGTATTTGTCCCGCAATGCTCACTATCGTGATCGTAGCCCACAACGAGGAGCCCTATGTAGAAAATGCGATCGGGCAGGCCCGGGAAACGGCCGATTCCGCCACCCGGATCATGCTGGTCGACAGCGCCTCCACCGACGGCACAGCGGCACGCGCACGTTCGCTCGGGTGCGAGGTCCTCCCGGCTCCGCTGGGGAAGGGCGCGGCGATGAAGGCCGCCGCACGTGCGGCCAAGACGCCCTGGTTGTGTTTTCTCGACGCCGACATCGTGGAGAACGGCCGCAACATCCCGCTCACCCTCAGGCAGGGAATCGAATCGGCGCCGGATTCGGCGGTAATGGTCGTCGCCGATTTCGACGACCCGCCCCCCAAACCCATTCTCAGCACCACCATCTCCATCTACACGCCGCTCGTGCGGGCGTTGGTTCCCGAGGCGGACGGGCTTTTCGGGAGCCGCCCCCTCAGCGGATTCCGCGCGATCCGCCCGGAGCTCCTGGGCGAGGACGCCCCGGACGACTTCGGTGTCGAAGCACATCTCAATCTCTCGGCCGTGTTCACCGGACGCCCGATGACGCTCACCCACATCGGCCTGTTCACCCAGCGTTTCCGCTACAAGGCCGACATGGGCGGGGAGATCGCCCGGGCGATCCTGGACATCGCGGAGGCGCACGGACGGCTCGCCCCGGCGCTGCGCCCCGAGTGGGACGCCTGGGTGAGCCGTGTCCTGAAGGTCGTCCAGACCTATCGCGGCGACCTGAGCGAACGTACGGACTATCTGGCCCGTCTGCACGCGGCGATGAACGAACCCATGCCACCTCGGAAACCCTGAAACCGTCGCCGTCGATCACACCGGGACGTTCGCCGCCGTCATGCCGGGGGTCACTCCGTGGCGGCGTGTCGGTCCAGGAACTCGTAGACGTCGGCCTCGTCGACGCCGGGGAACGCGCCGGGCGGCAGGACGGACAGGACGTGCGAGTGCGCGCGGGCCGACGGCCAGGCCATGCCCTCCCAGCGGTCCGACAGCTCGCGCGGAGGGCGCTGGCAGCAGTCGCCGTCCGGGCAGGACGACCTGCGCCGCCGGTTCGACTCGCGACCGCGGAACCAGCGGGAGTCCTCGAAGCGGACGCCCAGCGTGATGGCGAAGTCGCGTTCGTGGCTGGGGTCGATGTGCGACAGGCACCAGTACGTCCCGTTCGGCGTGTCGGTGTACTGGTAGTAGACGGAGAAGCGGTCGGCGGCGCCGAACACGTGCCGTCCGGCCCACTCGCGGCACATCCGCTGGCCCTCGATGGCGCCGTCCTCGTCCTGCGGGAAGGCGAGGCCGTCGTTGGCGTACGCCTTGTAGATGGTGCCGTTCTCGTCGTTCTTGGCGAAGTGCAGTTGAAGGTCGAGATGGTGGGTCGCGACGTTGGTGAAGCGGTGCGCGGCCATCTCGTAGGAGACGGAGAAGACGTCCGCGAGGTCTTCCACCGACAGCTCCCGCGCGGCCTTCGCCTCCTCCAGGAACGGGACGACGGTCAGCGCGGGCATCAGGATCGCGGCGCCGAAGTAGTTGGCCTCGACGCGCTGGCGCAGGAAGTCGGCGAAGTCGCGCGGCTGGTCGTGGTCGAGCGCGATGTGCCCGAGGGTCTGGAGCAGGATCGTGCGCGGGGTGTGCATGCCGAGCTGCTCGCGTTCCAGGTAGATCCGCCGGTTGCGCAGGTCGGTGACGGACCGGACAGAGCGCGGCAAATCCTGCACGTACTGGAGGCTGAAGCCGAAGTGGCTCACGAGCGTCATCAGGAGGCCCTGCGACACGGCGCCGCGCCGGTACCCGACGGAGTCGAGGGTCTGGGCCGCGATGCGCTCGATCTCCGGGAAGTGGTTGCCGCGCTCGTGCATCTGGCGGCGCAGCTCGGCGTTGGCCTTGCGCGCCTCCTCGGGGCTCGCGGTCGGCTTGGTCCGGCTGCGGCGCAGTTCGCCGTAGAGGGCGAGGATGTGCTCGATCACCTCGTTCGGGAGGCGTTTGCCCGCCTTGAGATGCGACAGCCCGAGCGTCCGGTAGAGGGGGTCGCGCTGCGCCTCCTCCAGTTCGATCTCCAGTTGCGCGCGGTGGCTCGGCGGCTGGCGGCGCAGCAGCTCCTCGACCGGGCACTCCAGGGCGACGGCGAGGGCCTGGAGCAGTGACAGCTTCGGCTCGCGCCTGCCGTTCTCCAGCAGGGACAGCTGGGACGGCGCGCGCCCGACGCGCTCGCCCAGCTCCGACAGCGTCATCCCCCGGCCCCGCCGCAGATGCCGGAGCCGCTGGCCAAAGGTGACGAGATCCAGGTTGCTCGTCAAGTTAAGGGGTTCTTCTGGCCGCAAGGTCGTCACAGCTTTATGATAGCGGAAATTTCACGCTTCTTCTGCTACTGGCTGGTTCGTGGGCGGCGGCGATCCGGGCATAGTCGTCCACAAGCACCCAGGGGACGACACGGAAGGGCAAGGCCATGACTGACAGTCGCCTCAAGGGCGCAGCCGATGAGCTGCGGCGACAGTGGAACGACGACCCGCGGTGGGAGGGCGTCGAGCGGACCTACACGGCCGAGGACGTCGTGCGGATCCGCGGATCGGTCCAGGAGGAGCAGACCCTCGCGCGCCTCGGCGCCGAACGGCTGTGGAACCTGCTGCACGAGGAGGACTACGTCCACGCGCTCGGCGCGCTGACGGGCCTCCAGGCCGTCCAGCAGGTGAAGGCGGGCCTCAAGGCCATCTACCTGTCCGGCTGGCAGGTCGCGGCGGACGCCAACCTCGCGGGCCACACCTACCCCGACCAGAGCATCTACCCGGCGAACTCGGTCCCGGCCGTGGTCCGCCGCATCAACAACGCGCTTCTGCGCGCCGACCAGGTCCAGTGGGCCGAGGGCGAGGGCGACACCCACTTCCTCGCCCCGATCGTCGCCGACGCCGAGGCGGGCTTCGGCGGCGTGCTGAACGCCTTCGAGCTGATGAAGGGCATGATCGCCGCCGGTGCGGCGGGCGTGCACTGGGAGGACCAGCTGGCCTCCGAGAAGAAGTGCGGCCACCTCGGCGGCAAGGTCCTCATCCCGACCTCGCAGCACGTCAAGACCCTGAACACCGCCCGGCTCGCCGCCGACGTGTACGGCGTCCCGACCCTGATCATCGCGCGGACCGACGCCGAGGCCGCGACACTGATCACGACGGACGTCGACGAGCGCGACCGCGAGTTCATCACCGGCGACCGCACCGCCGAGGGCTTCTACCGGGTCCGCAACGGCGTCGAGCCCTGCATCGCCCGCGCCAAGGCGTACGCGCCGTACTCCGACCTGATCTGGATGGAGACCGGCACCCCGGACCTGGAGCTGGCCCGCCGGTTCGCCGAGGCCGTCAAGGCCGAGTACCCCGACCAGATGCTGGCGTACAACTGCTCGCCGTCGTTCAACTGGAAGGCGCACCTGGACGACGCCACCATCGCCAAGTTCCAGCGCGAGCTCGGCCACATGGGCTACAAGTTCCAGTTCATCACCCTGGCCGGGTTCCACGCCCTCAACCACGGCATGTTCGACCTGGCGTACGGCTACGCCCGCGAGGGCATGCCCGCGTACGTCGACCTACAGGAACGCGAGTTCGCCGCGGCCGAGCGGGGCTTCACCGCCGTCAGGCACCAGCGCGAGGCGGGCACCGGCTACTTCGACCTGGTCAGCACCGCGATCAGCCCGGACTCGTCCACCACGGCGCTGAAGGGCTCCACCGAGGAGGGGCAGTTCCACTGACACCCGCCTGACCTGCGGCTTTTCCCGGCCGTCCGCACCACCGAAGGCCCCCGCGTCCCTACACCCGCGGGGGCCTTCGGGCCACGTCGCGCCTTCCGACCCGCGCGGTCGGGTCCGCCAACCCGTGGGGTCGCGCCCGCCAGCCCGTGGGGTCGCGCCTTCCGACCTGCGGGGTCGCTCCGGATCCGGGGTTTCCGGCACGCCAAGATCACGATTCCGGCCACATCCGGCAACGGATCTCGACATGGCCCGAAATCAGGCGAATAGTTGGCCCGCTAATGATCACTCGAGGGAGAGGATCTCTGATGGCGCGCCACTTCAGGTTCATTCCGCCCCGGGCAACCCCCGGGCGAATGCTGCCGATCGCCGTCGCCGCCGTGAGCGTCGTCGCGCTCGCGCCCGCCGCGTCCGCCGCCGGCCACGGCCACGGCCACGGGCACTACACCCCTGGTGCCTCCGGTCTCGGCGACCCGTACTTCCCGCTGGAGGGGAACGGCGGGTACGACGCCCTGCACTACTCGCTCGACCTGAGCTACGACCCCGACTACGACCAGCTGGACGGGGAGGTGACCCTCATCGCCCGCGCCACGCAGAACCTGTCGAGCTTCGACCTGGACCTGTCCGGCATGGACGTGGAGAAGGTCACGGTCGACCGGCGCAAGGCGGACTACAAGCGCCGCGGCCAGGAACTGATCATCACGCCCCGCCGCGGCCTGCGGAAGGGGAAGGTGTTCACCGCGACCATCCGCTACGGCGGTGTGCCGCAGACGATCGTCGGATCGCCGATCGTGTTCGGCTCCCCGTACGGGTTCCTGCACACGCCCGACGGCGCGTTCGTCGGCGGCGAGCCCAACGGCGCCAGCACCTGGTTCCCGGTCAACGACCACCCGAGCGACAAGGCGTCCTACGACTACACCATCACGGTGCCGAAGGGTCTGACGGCCGTCGCCAACGGCCGTCTCGTCTCGCACCGGGGCGAGGTCGCCTCGTTCAGCCGCCGCAGCGCGAAGACCAGTGCCGAGACCTTCAAGTGGTACGAGTCCAGCCCGATGGCGAGCTACCTCACCACGATCGACATCGGCAAGTGGGACGTCAAGTCGGGCCGCACGCCCGGCGGTGTGCCGAACTACACCGCCGTGGACCCCGTCCTGCTGGCCAACCAGCCGGACGCGGTGGACTTCTTCTACGACACCACCAGCGACGTCACCGACACCTGGTCAAAGACGTTCGGCAAGTACGCCTTCGCCAGCACCGGCGCGATCGCCGACGACGCCCGCTTCAACGGGCAGCCGCTCGGCTTCTCGCTGGAGACGCAGAGCAAGCCCGTCTACTCGGCGGTGCGCAGCACCGGCACGATCGTCCACGAGCTGGCGCACCAGTGGTTCGGTGACGCCGTCTCGCCGCGGCAGTGGAAGGACGTCTGGCTCAACGAGAGCTTCGCCAGCTGGGCCGCGTGGTACTGGAACGAGACGCACGGCGGGACGTCGGCGCGCAACTCGGCCCGCGCGACCTACGCGGCCAGGCCGTTCCCCGACGCCGCGGGACGTCCGTACTGGTCGGTCGTGCTCGCCGACCCGCAGCGCGACACGATGTTCAACGACCGCGTCTACAGCGGTGGAGCGATCATGCTCCAGCTGCTCCGCGAGAAGATCGGTGACGACGACTTCTTCAAACTCCTGCGGACATGGTTCGCCCGGAACAAGTACGGCAACGGCTACACCGCGCTGTTCACGCGGACGGCCGAGGAGGTGTCCGGCCAGAACCTGGACGCGTTCTTCAAGGACTGGCTCTACTCCCCCATCAAGCCCGACCTGCCGTAACACACGGCACCACGTAGGCAGGGCATGACACGACGGGTCCCGGCGGCACGCCGGGGCCCGTTCCCGTGTTGCGCGAACTGTGCGAAATTACGTAGTGAGGACTAGCTCGCCTCTTTAGGGTCTCGGCAAGTGGGTGTTCTTCCGTGGGTGTGGTGGTACGGACTCCGCCGCCATACCGCGTATCCGCTCGGGTCCGCCACCGAGGCCGTGACCAACACCGTCTTCGGCTTCATGCGCGCTTACGTTTTGATGGCCCTGTGGGAGGTGCGCCCGTCCCTCGGCGGTTACGACGTGACCGACGCCGTCACGTTCTGCTTCATCACGCAGGCGCTGATCGGGCCGGTCCAGATCTTCGGCGGGATGGATCTCGCCGAACGCATCCGCACCGGGGACGTCGCGATCGACCTGCACCGTCCCGCCGGGTTGCAGAGCTGGTGGCTGGCCGACGACCTCGGCCGCGCGGCGGGCTCGCTGCTGCTGCGCGCCGCGCCGCCGCTGCTGGCCGGGGCGCTGGTGTTCCCGTTCCACCGGCCGGGCCCCGCGGGGCTCGCGGCGTTCGCGGCGGCGCTGCTGCTCGCCGCGACGGTGAGCTTCGCCCTGCGTTACCTGGTCGCGATGGGGATGTTCTGGCTGCACGACGACCGGGGGCTGAACGCCGTCACGCTCGTCATGTCGATGTTCTTCTCCGGGATGATCCTGCCACTGGTCGTGTTCCCCGGGCGGCTCGGCGCCGTCGCGCAGGCGCTGCCGTGGGCGGCCATGATCCAGGTGCCGGCGGACGTGTTCCTCGGCCGGTACGACGGCGCGGAGCTGGCCGGGGCGCTGGCGTTCCAGGCGGCCTGGGCGGCGGCGCTGCTCGGCGCGGGCGCGCTCGCCACCCGGGCGGCGCGGCGGAAACTGGTGGTGCACGGTGGCTGAACTGGTGGTGCGCGCGGCTGAACTGGTGGTGCGCGGTGGCTGACCGGGTGATGGGCGGCGGTGTGGACGGCGCGCGGATGTACGGCCTGCTCGTCTGGACGTGGATCAGGGCGGCGGCGCAGTACCCCGTGTCGATGGTGCTGCTGGCGCTCGCCGCGGCCGTGGTCACCGGGCTGGACGCCGCCGCGATCCTGCTGCTGTTCTCCCAGGCCCCGCGCATCGCGGGGTTCGGCGCGCCGGAGGTGCTGTTCCTGTACGGGACGTCCGCGCTGTCGTTCGGGATCTCCGACATCCTGCTCGGCACCACCGAACGGCTCGGGCACCACGTCCGACAGGGGACGCTCGACGCGATGTTGGTGCGTCCGGTGAGCCCGCTGGTCCAGATCGCGACGGAGGAGTTCTCGCCGCGCCGCTTCGGCAAGCTCGTCCCGGCGGTGGGCGTGCTCGCGTTCGCCCTGTCCCGGGTGGACGTCGCGTGGACGCCGGGCCGCGTCGCGATGATCCCGGTCATGGTGCTGTCCGGGGCGGCGATCTTCGGGGGGCTGTGGGTGCTGACGGCGGCGATGCAGTTCGTGATCGTCGACATCCACGGGGCGAGCAAGTCGCTCACCTACGGGGGCGGGTACCTCACCCAGTATCCGATGACCATGTTCGCCCGCGACTTCGTCCGGGGCGTCACGTTCGTCGTGCCGCTGGCGTTCGTCAACTGGCAGCCCGCCCTGTACGTCCTGGACCGCCGCGACCCGCTCGGGCTGCCGGGCGCGGCGCGGTTCGCCTCGCCGCTGGTCGCGGTCGCGCTGTGCGCGGCGGCGGCGGTGGTGTGGCGGGCGGGGCTGCGGCACTACCGATCGACAGGGAGCTGATCGCGGTGGCGATGATCGAGGCCGAGGACGTCGTGAAGTCGTTCACCGTCCGGACCAGGTCGGGCCCGCTCCGGCGGACGCGCACGTCGCTGCGCGCCGTGGACGGGGTGTCGTTCACCGTCGGGAAGGGCGAGTTCGTCGGGTACCTCGGCCCGAACGGCGCCGGGAAGTCCACGACGATCAAGATGCTGACCGGGATCCTCACCGCGTCGTCCGGACGCCTGCGGGTGTGCGGGCTCGACCCGTCGCGGCGGCGCACCTCCCTGGCCCGCCGGATCGGGGTGGTGTTCGGGCAGCGGACGACCCTGTGGTGGGACCTGCCGCTGCGCGACAGCCTGACGCTCGTCCGGCGGCTGTACCGGGTGGAGGCCGCCGCGCACCGGGAGCGGTTCGCGGAGCTGGCCGCGCTGCTGGAGCTGGAGCCGTTCCTGGACACGCCCGTCCGGCAGCTCAGCCTGGGGCAGCGGATGCGCGGCGACCTGGCGGCGGCGCTGCTGCACGATCCGGAACTGCTCGTCTTGGACGAGCCGACGATCGGCCTGGACGTGGTGAGCAAGGCGACGGTCCGGGACTTCCTGGAACGTATCAATGTCGAGCGCGGCACCACGATCCTGCTGACGACGCACGACCTCGGCGACATCGAGCGGCTGTGCCGCCGCGTCCTGATCATCGACCATGGCCGGCTCGCCTACGACGGCGGGCTGGACGCGCTGCGCCGCACCGTGGACGCCGACCGGATGCTGGTCGTCGAGCTGGCCCGTCCGGCCCCGCCGATCACCCTGGACGGCATCGAGGCGGAGCGGGTGGAGGGGCCCCGGCAGTGGCTGCGGCTGCCGCGTTCGGTGAACGCGGCGGCGGTGGTCGCCGAGCTGACCCGTGGCCACGAGGTCCGCGACATCTCGTTGCGGGAGGCCGGGATCGACGACGTGCTCGCCGCCCTCTACCGGGGCGACCACGCCTACCGGCGCCCCGGCCGCCCGGTGGCGCCATAACGGCACGTCGGCCTGGGGGTCAGCGTTGGACGCTGGTGTAGAAGTCCAGTTCGGCCTCGTCCTGGTCGCGGCCGGAGCTCCAGCGGCGCGGCGCCCACGCGGGCATCAGCAGCGCCAGGCCCATCATCGCGTAGACGCCGGAGCCGAGCAGCATCCGCAGCCCGAAGTCCATGTCGCCGCCGGGCGGCACCTTGCCGGGCAGGTCGAGGACGCCGCCCGGGTCGACCAGGAACCAGACGGACAGGCCGAGCAGCGACAGCGCGGGCACGAGCGACACCAGCGGCGACGCCCACCGCGCGACGACGACGACGCCGATCACCAGGCCGACGGCGGCGAGCAGGGCGAACGCGCCGTAGATGCGGGTCCGGTCGGTGATCTCCTGCCCGGTGCCGTCGAAGGACTGGCCCGCCTGCACGTAGCCCCAGGCCGCGCCGTACACCAGCCCGGGCGTCAGCAGGACACCGAGGACGAAGCCAAACGTATGGCGCATCGCCCATCACATCCAATCAAATCCATTGCGACACCCATAACAACATGCACATCCGGAGTAGCGCAGTAGATCTGTCCAATATCGGATATGGCGGGGCACCGCTTCTGGCAAGCCGGGACCGACCCCCGACACGCCCCGGACACGCGGGCGGCGCTCGCACATAAGGGGGTCCGGAGGGGGCACCGTCCATGGGGTGATCCAATTCTTGGACCGCGCCGCCGGGACGGGACGCCTGACGCGAGAAACGCAGGCGACACGGCTGGTGGACGGGCTCACCGACGTCTCGGTCCTGCTCTTCGCGGCGTGGACCGTCATCTACCATCTCGGGCTCCTGATCCGTCCGCCCACGTACGTCCTGCTCCTGGTGTGGCTGGCGGGCGCGGTCGCGGTCGCCGCGCTGTACACGGTGCGGCGGGGGTGGTGGGCCGGGCAGGCATGGCGCGAGGCCACGGTCCCCGAGTCCGAGACGGAGCCCGCGCCGCGCTGGCTGCTCGTCGTGTCGGTGGTCGCGGGGGTCGCGGCGGGGACGAGCGCCGGGCTGCACTCGTCCGGCGTCCCGTGGTGGTGCGCGTGGGTTCCGGGGATCGTGAGCGTCGCCGCGTCGGCCGGGTACGTCCTCCAGCGCCGCGCGCCCCGCGACATCTGGGCAGAGACCCCAAGGGGCGGGGAGACGCGGTGGGGGACGCCGCTCGCGCTGCTCACCGGGGCGGGGTTCGCCGTCGCGTCGCTGTTCATCGTGAACACCGACGGCGACGACGCCTACTTCGTCTCCCGGTCGGTGGCGACGGCCGCGACCGGCGAGATCCCGGTCAAGGACGTCATCTTCACCCCGGGCACGGCGGATGCGATCTCCGGCGAGCCGCCGGTCGCGTCGATCGAGGTGCTCGCCGGGGCCGCCGCGCGGGTGCTCGGCGTCCACGCGGCCTCCTTCGTCTGGTACCTGCTGCTACCGGCGGCGACCTTCCTCGCGGTCTGGGCGTTGTGGCGGCTGGTCCGGGCGTGGGCGCCGCGCCGCGCCGCCCTGTGCTTCGCGGTGGGGGCGGTCTACCTGCTGTGGAGCGGGACGAACCGGGCGTCGCTCGGCTCGTTCCACCTGCTGCGCATGTGGCAGGGCAAGGCCGTCCTGGTGTCGGTGCTGATCCCGCTGCTGCTGGTGTACCTGACCCGGTGGGCGGAGCGGCGCACCCGTGGGGACCTCGCGCTGCTCGCCGCCGCCGGGATCACGGCGGCGGGGCTCACCTCGTCCGCGTCGTTCGTCGTCCCGCTTCTCGTCGGCGCCGCCGCCGTCGCGCTCATCGCCGCCGGACGGATCAGGACCGGGCTCCTCGCCTGCGTCGCGCTCGTCTACCCGATCGGCTCCGGCCTCGCCGTCGCGGCGTTCTACGGCGACACGACCGTGCCCGGGGCGGTGCACGACGCGCCCGGCAGCTACGCCTGGGTTCTGCTGGAGGGGACGCTCGGCGTCATCGCCGGGTGCGCGCTGTGGTTGTCGCCGTGGACGGCCCGTCGCGGCGTCCCCGCGCTGCTCGCCACCGGCGTCGCGGCGGCGCTGACTCTGCTGATCGTCCCCGGGGTGCTGGAGGCGGCGGCGGACCTGTCGGGCGCCGGCCAGGTGCTCTGGCGGACGATGTGGATCGTCCCCGCCCCCGCGCTGATCGGCCTGCTCGCCTCGGTGCGGTTCCCGGCCGGACGGTGGGGAACCGCCGTACCGGCCGTGGCGCTGGTCGTCGCGCTGGTCGCGGGCGGGACGCCTGTGTGGTCCGAATCGAACGGTTCGCTCGTGGCGTCGCGTCCGTCGTGGAAGGTCCCGCCGGACACCGTCGGCACGGCGCGGAACGTGGTGGCGCTCGCCGGGCCGGGCGGCCTGGTGCTGATGCCGACCGGGGTCATGCGGGTCGTGCCGCTGATGACCGTCCGCACGCAGGCCGTCAACGCGAACGGCCACTACCTGAAGTTGTTGCCGGTGCCGTCCCGGTTCATCCGCGACCGGCAGGTGCTGTCGGACGCGGTCCGCCGCCCGTCCGGCCACAAGCCGGACGCGCCCGAGGTCGCGGCGGCCCTGACACGCACCAAAGTGGACGTGGCCTGCGCAAATCCCCGAGACACCCGAGGCCTCGCACTGCTGAAGGCCGCCGGATACAGGGGCGAACGGCGCGTCGGCAACCTGCGCTGTCTGTTCGCGCCGAGAGCCTGACCGCCGGCTGACCGATTCATGGGAATTGTTTTTCGTGTCCTTTTCCGGGCATCGGATTCCCGTCAATCGCAAGCATGGAGGAGGTAATCACCATGTCGACCGTCATATGGGTCGTCATCGCCGTCATCATCGCCGCCGCCATCGTCGCGGGTGTGTACCTGGTCACGGCCGGGGCGCGCACCCGGCGGCTCCGGCAACGGTTCGGCCCCGAATACGACCGGGCCGTGGAGCGGGAGGGCGGACGTAGCGCCGCCGAGCGCGAGCTGCGCTCCCGCGAGAACCAGCACGAGCATCTCGACCTGCGCGACCTGGAGCCGCGCCGCCGCGAGCAGTACCGCGAGCAGTGGGTCGGCGTGCAGGAGCGCTTCGTCGACGCCCCGGAGACCGCGGTCGGGCAGGCCGACGGCCTCGTCACAGTCCTGATGGGCGAGCGCGGCTACCCGACGCGCGGCTTCGAGGAGAACGTCGCCCACCTGTCGGTGGAGCACGGCCGCACGATGGACCACTACCGGCGCGCCCACACCATCAGCGGCCGGGCCAAGAGCGGGGCGGCCTCCACCGAGGACCTGCGGCAGGCCATGGTGCACTACCGCGCGCTCTTCGAGGAGCTGCTGGCGACCCCCGCCGAGCCGGTGGGCCACGGCGACGACCGGAGCCCGAGGCGGTGACCCCGATGGACCGCGAACGACCCGCCACCAGAGCGGCCGAGTCCGGTGTGGCCGGTGACGCGCGTGTCGCCGGGCCCGCACCGAAGCCGCCCGTCATCAACACCCCCGGGCCCCCGCCGAAACCGCCCGTCGTGGACACCCCCGGGCCGCCGCCGCCCCGCACCCCGGCGGAACCTCCGGCGGGCTTCCTCGCCCCGGACGAGGCCGAACGGCTCCGGAAACGCTGGCACGAGGTGCAGTCCGGGTTCGTCGACGATCCCGACGGGGCCGTCCGCCGGGCGGACGAGTTGGCGTCCGACGCCGTCGACGCCCTCGGGCACGCGATCGCCGCGCACCGGCGGACGCTCTCCGAGGACGGGGCGGCGGACCGGGAACGTCCCGACACCGAGCGCCTCCGCCAGGCGCTGCGGGGCTACCGTGACCTGCTGAACCGGGTCATCGACGCCTGAGGAAGCGAAGCGGCCGACCTGTCCGGGCCGGGTGGTAAGACTGGGAGCATGGGCGACAGAGCGGTCGAGGTCAACGACCGTGGGGGCTGGTGGCGGGCGCGCGGGTGGCCGCATCGCGCGCTGCGCCCGTTCCTGCGCTCCTACGACGGCTACTGGGAGACCGAGGCCGTCCCGACCCGGATGCGGACGCTGCCCACCCGCACCACCGTCGTCGTCATCAATCTGGGGCCGCCGCTCTACCTGGAGGTGCCGGGCGCCGTCCGCGACCGCGAGTACGTCTCGTTCGTCGCCGGGATGCACGACGGCCACGGCATGTACGTCAGCCCCGGCGGGCAGCGCGGCATCCAGCTCGACATGACCCCGCTCGGCGCGTACACGCTGCTCGGCGTCCCGATGGCCGGGCTCACCAACATCGCCGTCGACCTGCCCGACCTGCTCGGGCCCGGCGCGCACGCCCTGGTGGAGCGGCTCGGGAACGTCACGTCGTGGGGCGAGCGGTTCGACGTCCTCGATGGCTTCCTGCTGCGCCGCCTGGAGACCGGTCCCCGGCCCGACCCGGAGGTCGCGCACGCGTGGCGGCTGCTGTCCGGCGATCCCGCCGTGTCCGTCGCCGGGATCGCCGCCGACGTCGGGTGGAGCCGCAGGCACCTCACCCACCGGTTCCGGGAGCAGGCGGGGCTGCCGCCCAAGGTGATGGCCCGCGTGCTCCGCTTCCAGGACGCCGTCGACCTGCTGTCCGGCGGCGCCGGGTTCGCCGCCGCCGCGGCCACCTGCGGCTACTACGACCAGGCGCATCTCAACCGCGAGTTCCGCGCCCTGTCCGGCTGCACCCCGTCCGAGCTGATCGGCGGGCAGCTGGAGCAGCAGCGCGTCAGCACGCTGTCCGAACCCCTCTGACGCGGGCGCCGGTCAGCCCTGGTGCACTCCCCCGCCGATGTTCATCACGACCACGCCCACCACGATGATCACCGCGCCGACGATGGCGAACGGCCGGACGGGCTCGTCGAACAGCAGCACGCCGCCGACGAACGCGCCGATCGTGCCGAGCGCCGACCAGATCGCGTAGACGGGCCCGACGTTCAGCGACGTCAACGCCTTCGCCATGAACACGAACGAGATCAGGTACCCGGCCACGACCAGCAGCGACGGCCAGAGTTTGGTGAACCCCTCGGAGGCCCGCATCGACAGCGTCGCGGTGACCTCGAAGGCGATCGCGAACACGAGCAGCACGAACGGCATCAGCGACCCTCCCCAGCCTCACCGTACGCCGAGGCGTGGCGCTGGGTGCCGATTCTCGATTCGGGCACCGGCCGCTCCGTTCTCGTCCCCGGACGTCCCCTGACCGGAACGTCCCCCAGATCATGATGCCGTGCCCGCGGGCGTCCCGGGGCCTGGATCGTTCCTCTCTAGCCGGATCGCCCGGTCATGGTGTTCCCTGGAGCCAGTTGACCCGAGGAGTGACCGATGTCCGACGAGGACGAGTTCCTGGAGAAGCTGCCCACCGACCTGATCTTCAAGCTGCCGCCGACGTTCGACGACGTCGCGGACGAGCGCGCGCACCGCAAGGAGCGTCTCGCCGCCGCGCTGCGCCTGTTCGGTAAGTTCGGCTTCGAGGAGGGCGTGGCCGGGCACATCACGGCCCGCGACCCCGAGCGCGCCGACCACTTCTGGGTCAACCCGTTCGGGGTGTCGTTCAAGCACGTCAGGGTCAGCGACCTGATCCTGGTGAACCACGAGGGCAAGGTCGTCGAGGGCCGCTACCCCGTCAACGAGGCCGCGTTCGCGATCCACTCGCAGGTGCACCAGGCCCGGCCGGGCGTCGTGGCCGCCGCGCACAGCCACTCCACCCACGGGCGGGCGATGGCCGCGCTGGGACGGAAACTGGAGCCGATCACGCAGGACGTCTGCGCCTTCTACCAGGACCACGGCCTGTTCGACGACTACACCGGCGTCGTCACCGACCTGGAGGAGGGCAAGCGCATCGCCGCCGCCCTCGGCGGGACCAAGGCCGTCATCCTGCGCAACCACGGCCTGCTCACCGTCGGCGACACCGTCGACGCGGCCGCCTGGTGGTTCATCACGATGGAACGCTCGTGCCAGGTGCAACTCCTCGCGCAGGCCGCCGGGCAGGTCGTCCCCATCGGGCACGACAACGCCGTCCTGACCCACGAGCAGATCGGCAACGACCTGGTCGGCTGGATCAACTACCAGCCCCTGTACGACCAGATCACCCGGGAACAGCCGGACCTGTTCGAGTAGGCGCCGCACGCGCCCGCGGGTCGTGGTGGGTCAGCAGGACCCGGACGATCCGTTCGAAGGCGGCCCGGTCCGCCGGGGTGAGGGGTTCGAGCAGGCGGTCGTCGAGGTCGGTGGCGCGGCGGGACACCTCGTCGAGCAGCGCCCGGCCCTCCGGCGTCGGCTCCACCACGTAGCGGCGGCGGTCGGACGGGTCACGCTCGCGCCGGACCAGCCCGGCCGCCTCCAGCCGTCCGACGACCTCCACCAGGTCGCTCGGGTCGATGCGCAGCCGGGCGCCGAGTTCGCGCTGCGAGGCGGGCGCCGAGTCGTCCAGCGCGGCGAGGACGGCGAAGTGCCACAGGCCGAGACCGTGCTCGTCCATCATGCGGCCCATCGCCGCGCGTCCGACGCGTCCGACCTGGGCCGTCGCGAACGTGGTGATCGCCAAGAGCCGGGGCGGCAGCGGCCCCGCGGTCTCGTCCATCCCGATATTGTAGGGTTCCACCAATCATTGGTGTACACCCACGATTAGGGGGACGCATGGACGCGCTGTATCCGCGCCTGCTGGTGGACGACTTCGAGCCCACCGCCCGGTTCTACGAGGCGGCGCTGCGCGCCCTGCTCGGCGTCGAACCGGCCCGGTTCGTCCCCGAGGCCGAGTACGCCAGCTGGGACTTCCAAGGCGAGGGCGTGCTGGCCGTGATGGGCGGCGCCCGGCTGGACGCGACCGTGGCGGACGACGCGGCGGCGGGCGCGGGGGCCCCGCCGACCGCGTCCGGACGGCAGCGGGCCATGCTCGTGTTCCGCGTCGACGACGTCGACGCGGCCGCCAAGACCCTCGCCGGGCTCGGCGCGGTCGAGGTCGCCGCCCCGACAGACCGGCCCGACTGGGGGCCGACGATGCGCACGGCGCATCTGCGCGCCCCCGAGGGCACCCTGCTGGAACTCCAGACCTACTGATCCCCGGAGCCCGTGGCCTCAGTGATCGGCAGCAGCACCTGGAAGCGGGTGTCGCCTGGCAGCGACTCGACGCGGATGTCGCCGTGGTGCCGGTCGGCGACGATGCGCCACGAGATGTCCAGGCCGAGGCCGGTGCCCTGGCCGACCGGTTTCGTGGTGAAGAACGGCGTGAAGATCCGGTCGAGGTTCTCCTCGGGGATGCCCACGCCGGTGTCGCCGATCTCCACGACCGCGTGGTCGTTCTCGCGGCCGGTGCGGATCGTGAGGGTGCCCGACCCCTGCATCGCGTACAGGGCGTTCACGATCAGGTTCGTCCACACCTGGTTCAACTCCGCCGCGAAGACCGGAACGGGCGGCAGTCCCGCGTCGTAGTCGGTCTTCACCGTCACGTCCGCGCCGATCTTGCGCTTCAGCATGGTGAGCGTGCTGTCGAGCAGTTCGCGCAGGTCGGCGACCTGGTGGTCGGCGCGGTCGAGCTGGGAGTACTGGCGCGCCGAGTCCAGCAGGGCGGTGATGCGGCCCATCGCCTCGGAGATCTCCGACTGGAGCTGGGCGACCTCCATCACCTCCGCCAGCCAGCGCATGGCGCCCGGCAGATGCTCGCCCGCCGCCGCCGCGACCTCCTCGGCCTGCTCGACGCCGATCCCGGCGCCGACCAGGCCGGGCGCGAGCTCCCAGGCGTCGTCGACGCCGTGCTCCTCCAGCCAGTCGCCCAGCTCGTCCTCGGCGTCGCTGACCTCCAGGGGGCTGCGCCGCGCCGCCTTCGGCTGGAGCGCCGGGCGCAGCGCGACGAGCGCGCTCAGATGCGTGCAGTCGACGCCCTGCGCGGCGAGGTCGGCGAGGCTCTGCTGCGCGCCGACCAGCCGGTCGCCCAGCTCGGTGCTGGCCCGTGCCGCCGCCGCGGCCGGGTTGTTCAGCTCGTGGGTGAGCCCGGCGGTGATCGTGCCGAGCGCGGTGAGCCGCTCCCGCTGGTCGATGACCCGCCGGTTGTTGGTCATCCCGAAGAACACGCCCTCCAGCAGGTGCGCGGCCATCGGGAACCACTTGCGGACGGCCTTGCCGAACTTGCGGGCCGGAAGCACGAACATCCGGCAGTCGCGGACGGCACGGAGCGTGTGGTGGTAGATCTGCTCGATCTGCTCGCCCAGGTACGCCTGGACGGCGCCGCCATAGGTGCCGGGACGGGCCGTCCGCACCACCTCGACGACATGGCCCCGGACGTTCGTGGACATCGCCATCTCGCCGTCCAGCAGCACGTACAGGAACTCGGCCGCCTCGCCCTGCTCGCAGATCGCGTTGCCCGCGGGGACGATCTCGGCCGTCCCGTGCTCGGCCAGCCACGCCAGCTTGTCGTCGTCGAGGTCCTCGAAGAGGAACAGCTCCCGCAGCTCCTCCGGCGATACCGTGTTCATGCCTGCTCCTTGTGGGGGGCGACCCCCCACACCCCCCGGGTTCGCTTCGCTCATGCCTGCTCCAAATACCGATGAACCAGCGCGACGGCCATGGCGCCGTCGCCGACCGCGGACGCGACGCGCTTCATCGACTCCGACCGGACGTCGCCCGCCGCGAACACCCCCGGGACGCTCGTCTCCAGGTGGTAGGGCTGGCGGGCCAGCGGCCACCCGGCGGGTCGCCGTCCACCGGCGACCAGGTCGGGGCCCGTCAGCACGTAGCCGCGCGGGTCGCGCTCGACGTACCCGCCGAGCCAGTCCGTGCCCGGCTCGGCGCCGATGAACACGAACAGCCAGTGCGCGTCGATCGTCTTCTTTCCGCCCGGCCACGCGAACGTGAGCCGCTCCAGCCGGTCGGCGCCCTCCGCCGCGCAGATCGTCTTGCCGGTGTGCACCTCGATGTTCGGGGTCTCGGCGATCTGCTCGACCAGGTAGTGCGACATCGACCGCTCCAGGCCGTCCGCCCGGACGATGATGTGCACCTTCCTGGCGTACTTGGCGAGGTGGACGGCGGCCTGCCCGGCGGAGTTCGCGCCGCCGACGACGGCGACCTCCTCGTCCTTGCAGGACGGCGCCTCGGTGAGCGCGGCCCCGTAGTAGACGCCGCGTCCGACGAAGTCGTCGACGCCCTCGGCGTTGAGGCGGCGGTAGGACACGCCGGTCGCGAGGATGACGGCGTGCGCGGCGATCTCCGTGCCGTCCGACAGCCGGGCGACGCGGGCCGTGCCGCGCGACTCCAGCGCGGTGACCTCCCCGGCCTGGAGCAGCTCGGCGCCGAACCGGTCGGCCTGGCGGCGGGCCCGGTCGGCGAGCTGCGCGCCGGTCACCCCGTCGGGGAAGCCGAGGTAGTTCTCGATGCGGGAGCTCTGCCCGGCCTGGCCGCCGAGGGCGCGGCGCTCCACCACGACGGTGTTCAGGCCCTCCGACGCGCCGTACACGGCGGCACCCAGCCCGGACGGCCCGCCGCCCACGACGATCAGGTCGTAGAACCCGGTGGACGGGCTGGTCGACAGCCCGATCGCGGACGCCAGCTCGGCGTCGGACGGGGTGCACAGCGCCGTCCCGTCCGCGGTCACGATCAGCGGCAGCTCGGCGGCGTTCGCCGCGGTGACCAGCTCGGCGCCCTCCGGGTCGCCGTCCATCAGCCAGCGGTAGGGCACCTGGTGGCGGGCCAGGAAGTCGCGGACCTCGTAACATCGCGCCGACCAACGGTGCCCGACGACCCGCAGCTCCCCCGGCGGGCGCCGGTCGGTGCGCGCCCAGGCGTCGAGCTGCGCGTCGATCACCGGGTAGAACTTCTCGTCCGGCGGGTCCCAGGGCTTGAGCATGTAGTGGTCCAGGTCGACCACGTTGATCGCGCGGATCGCGGCGTCGGTGTCGGCGTAGGCCGTGAGCAGGACGCGGCGCGCGTACGGGTACAGGTCCATCGCGCGTTCGAGGAACTCGACGCCGTTCATCTCGGGCATCCGGTGGTCGGCGAGCATCACGGCGGTGTCCTCGCCGCGCAGCCGCAGCTCGCTCAGCGTGTCCAGCGCCTGCCGGCCGGACTCGGCGCGCACGATCCGGTACGACCCGGCGTACCTGCGCCGCAGGTCGCGCGCCACGGCCCGGGACACGCCCGGGTCGTCGTCGACCGTCAGAAGCACTGGTTTGGACAACGGGCCCCCTCATCGCTGTACTTCCCTGGACAAAAGCCTACGACGCCGTCGCCCCCCGGGTCCCGCGCGCCTCCGCCGCATCGGTCATCATCAGGGCATGGACCTGCGCGTCGCACTGATCGGATACGGCACCGGCGGCTCGGTGTTCCACGCGCCGCTGATCTCGTCCGTGCCCGGGATGCGGCTCGCCGCGGTCGTCACCGGCGACGAGGACCGGGGGCGCGCCGTCAAGGAGCGCTACCCGGAGACCGAGGTCGTCGACGGCCCGGACCGGCTGTGGGGCGCGTCCGGCGACTACGACCTGGTGGTGGTCGCCGCGCCGAACCGGCAGCACGTCCCGCTGGCCAGGACGGCGCTGACCTCGGGCCTTCCCGTCGTGGTGGACAAACCCGTCGCGGCCTCCGCGGCGGACGCCCGGTCGCTGGCGGCGCTGAGCGCCGTCCGCGGCCTGCCGGTGTTCCCGTTCCACAACCGCCGCTGGGACGGCGACTTCCTCACGGCGGCGCGGCTGGTCGCCACGGACGCGCTCGGCCAGGTCCAGCGGTTCGAGTCGCGGTTCGAGCGCTGGCGGCCCGAGGTCAGGCCGAGCTGGAAGCAGAGCACCGACCCGCGCGACGCGGGTGGCCTCCTGTTCGACCTCGGCACGCACCTCATCGACCAGGCGGTCACGCTG
Organism: Actinomadura meridiana; assembly: GCF_039537545.1. Lineage (NCBI taxonomy): Bacteria > Bacillati > Actinomycetota > Actinomycetes > Streptosporangiales > Thermomonosporaceae > Actinomadura > Actinomadura meridiana. The sequence continues at coordinate 89,530 of NZ_BAABAS010000004.1, read as the reverse complement.
TTCGGGCGTCCCGACTCGGTGTACGCGGAGGTCGTGACTCGCCGTCCGGACGCGACCGCCCCCGACGACGTGTTCGTGGCGCTGTCCCATCCCGGCGGCGTCCGCTCCCATCTGTGGACGAGCGCGACCGCCGCGCACCTCGGCCCGAGGTTCCGGGTGCTGGGGAGCCGCGCGTCGTACACGGTGTCCGGGATGGACGTGCAGGAGGCGCAGCTCCACGCGGGCCTCACCCCGAAGGACCCCGGCTACGGCATCGCGCCGCCCGAGGCGTACGGGCTGGTCGGCAACCCCGGCGACGAGCGTCCCGAGCCGACCGCGCCGGGCGCCTACCACGACTTCTACGCGGCCGTGGCGCGCGCCCTCAGCGGCGACGGGCCCGCGCCGGTGCGGCTCGCCGACGCGATCCGCGGGCTGGAGGTGATCGAGGCGGCCGCCCGCTCCGCCGCCGAGCACACCGTCGTCCACCTCGACGAGGGCTGACCGGTCAGAGCACCGACACGTGCACGTGGTCGTAGTGGTTCTGGGTGACGCTGCCGCGGTCCTCCATCGCCCGCCAGCCGCCGCTGCCGCGCATGTCGTAGATCCGCTGGCGCCAGATGACGTACTTGATGCCGAGACGGGACGCGTTGTTGATGACGAACTGGGCGACGCTGTCGCCGTGCGCCTTGGCGGACGCGCTCGGCATCTTCCCGCCGGTGCTCTCCATGAAGTCGCAGGCGCGGCCCGAGCCGTGGTCCTGCGGGTCGCCGGGGCGTGAGCAGCCGATGGTCGGGAACGGGCCGAACTTGCCGTCGATCTCCAGCAGCGCCGTGCGCATCCGCGCGGTCATCGAGTTCCCGACGATCGGCGACTTGGTACCGCTCGCCCCGTCCGGACGGCCGCTTCCCACCTGCGTCTTGGTGACCTCGGGCTTGTACTTGGCCAGCAGCTTCTTGACGCGGGCGCGCTGACCTTCCAGGTCCTCGATCTCCTTCTTGACCGCGTCAAGTTTCTTCGTGGCCTCGTCCTGCGACTTCGTGGCCTTGGCGTTCAGCACCTGGAGGTTCTGGAGGCGGCGGCCGTTGTTGCGGCTGATGTGCTCGACGACGGCGGCGTCGTGGACGGCGGTCCCCGGCTCGGTCGCGGTGATCATCGGGACGACGCCGAGGCGTCCGGTCATGTACGCGCCGGACGCGAGCCGCGCGATGTCGGCGCGCGCGGCGCGGTACTCCCGTTCGGACTTGGCGGCGTCGGCGGCGGCCTTCTCGGCGGCCTTCTTCGTCTCTTCGAGAGTGACGAGTTCGCCGCGATAGTCCTTCGACAGCTTCTCGGCGCGCTTCTGGAGTTCCGCGTATTTCTTCTTCAGGTCCTTCGGTTCCTGCGGGAGGCTCGCGGCGCTTCCGGACGCCGGGAGGACCATCGCCGTGAGGCCCGCCGCGAGGGCGAGCGCCGCGAGACGCCGTGCCGCCCCACGCCCGCGCGAGCCGAAGGGCGAGCGGTGCGGTGGTGCGGCGTGGGGGTCGAGGGCCGCCACAGATCACTCCTAGATAACAAAGCTCAGGATTGGCCGCACGCTACCACAATCACCTATTTAGCCTCATAGCTTTACAAAACCACACAGAGTGACCCGCAGGCTACGTCGGGGTCATGCGGCGAACACGATTCGGGGGCCGGTACCGCCCGATGGCGGTCCGGCCCCCGAATCGGCCCCCGTCATAGTCCGACGAGTTCGTCCCAACGCGGGACGCGCGGCGCGGAACGCAGCCGAAGCCCCGCCTGGGCGACCGTCAGGTCACCCTTGCGGTTGTTGCACCGCCCACACGCCAGGACGGTGTTCTCCCAGGTGTCGCCGCCGCCGCGCGACTGCGGGTGGACGTGGTCGATGGTGTCGCCGCGCCCGCCGCAGTAGCAGCAGCGGCCCCGGTCGCGCAGGTAGACGCCCCGTTTCGTCCACGGCGGGCGCCTGCCGTGCCGCCAGCGCATCGCGACGTACCGGACGAGACGCAGCACGCGCGGAACGGGGTAGCTGCCGAAGGTACGGCCCTCCTCGGCCTCCTCCACGACCGCCACCTCGCGCACCAGCATGCGGATGGCGTGCCGCAGATCCACCTTCTGCAGTGGCTCGTACGACGCGTTCAGGACGAGCACGTTCACCGGGTCACCTCCCTGGCCCGTGCCGCTCCCCCGCCAGGATTCGAACCTGGATAACCGCATTAACGGTGCGGCGTTCTGCCGTTGAACTACGAGGAAATGCTCCGGCAATTGTCGGCTTCCGGGCATTTCCCGGAAGCCTCCATAAGACTGCCGACGCGCGGGCGCCCGAGCAACGCATTTTCGCGCCGCCGGGCCCGTCCAGGACGCGGGAAGGGCGCCGCTCAGCGGGCGGGCAGGGCGGCGACGGCCGCCTGGTATTCCATCGACTCGCGTTCGACCCGGAAGCCGAGTTCCTCGTTGACGGCGAGCATGTGCGCGTTGTCGCCGGAGTTGTCGGTCTCGATCTCGCGGACGTCGGGTCGGTCGGCCACCAACCACTGGAGCATCGCGGCCTTCACCCAGATGCCGATGCGCCTGCCGCGATGCTCGGGCACGACGGCGGTGTCGTACTGGGCGGCGCGCCCGGCGGCGCCGTGCGGCACGACGACCTCGGTGAACCCGGCGACGACGTCGCCCGACAGCGCCGCGACCGTGTACAGGTCGTCGCCGCGCTCGGCCACGACCTCCTCGGTCTCGCGGACGCGGCGGGCGTCCCACGGCTCGCCCTCGTACTCGGCGAAGTCGGCCATGGCGTGCTTGGCGCGGGCGAGGGCGGCGGCGTGCTCGTCCGGCACCACGCCCCGCCAGCGGACGAGCCGGTACCCGGCGGGCCCGTCGGCGAGGAGCCGCGCGGGCAGGTCGGGCGGGACGTCGGCCACGTGCAGCACCATCCCGCGCAGCGACAGGACGCATTCGAAGCCGTGCGACTCCAGGAACGGCACGGCGGGGGTGCCCGCGAGGACCTGCGCGATCACGCTGGTGCGGCCGTCGGCGCGCAACCCGTCGGCGGCGGCCGCCAGCAGCAGCCCGCCGATCCCGCGGCGGCGCAGCGGCGGCCGGACCTGGATGTCGACCTCGCCGGGACGTCCGGCGCCGGACTCGCCGGGCAGCCGGACCGCGGCCACCCCGGCCAGCCGGTCGCCGTCGGCGACCGCCCACAGCCGCCGCCGCGAGCCCGGCTCGGCGCCGCGCAGCCCGCGCGCGGTGTGCCCCGGATCGGGCGCCGGGTCCCCGGCGGGACCGGCGGCGTGGACGGCGGTGAGCACCTCGTGCCACCCCCGGATCTGCGCGTCCGTCGGATCATCGATCGCGATGACGTCCATTCGACTGTTGTACCTGATCGCCGCGCGGCGCGACCGGGACCCCGGCCAACGCGGGGTTTCGGTCGCAGGGAACACGGGTCAGCGGCCGCGCTGGAACGCGTCCAGGATGCGTTCGGCGGCGAGGGCGGGCGTGAGCGTGCCGTCCGCGACCTCCCGTTCCAGCCCGGGCGTCAACCGGCGGACCTCGGGATCGGCGTGCAGGTCGCCGAGCAGCCGCTCGCGGACCATCGCCCACGTCCAGCCGACCTGCTGGCGACGGCGCCTGGCCTCAAGCTCCCCGGACTCGACGAGCCGGTCGTGGTGGTCGGAGAGGCGCGTCCACACCGCGTCCAGCCCGGTGCCCTCCCTGGCGCTGCACGTCAGGACGGGCGTGTCCCGGCGCTCGTCGCCGCGCAGCAGCCGCAGCGCGCCCGACAGCTCCCGGGCGGCGCGCTTGGCCTCCAGCTGGTGCTCGCCGTCGGCCTTGTTGACCGCGATGACGTCGGCCAGCTCCAGGACGCCCTTCTTGATGCCCTGGAGCTGGTCGCCGGTGCGGGCGAGGGTGAGGAACAGGAACGTGTCGACCATCTCGGCGACGGTCGTCTCCGACTGGCCAACGCCGACGGTCTCGACCATGACGATGTCGTATCCGGCGGCCTCCATGACGACCATCGCCTCGCGGGTGGCCTTGGCGACCCCGCCGAGCGTCCCGGCGGTGGGCGACGGGCGGATGAAGGCGTCCGGGTCGGCGGCGAGACTCTGCATGCGGGTCTTGTCGCCGAGGATGCTGCCGCCCGTCCGGGTGGACGACGGGTCGACGGCGAGGACGGCGACCCTGTGCCCGGCGCGGGTCAGCCGGGTGCCGAGCGCGTCGATGAACGTGGACTTCCCGACGCCCGGCACGCCGGTGATCCCGACGCGGCGGGCGTTCCCGGCGTGCGGGGTCAGCTCGACCAGCAGCCGCTGCGCCAGCTCCCGGTGGTCGGGTCTGGTCGACTCGACGAGTGTGATCGCCCGCGCGATCCACGCTCGTGAACCGTCCCGCACCCCGGCCGCGTAGTCGTCCAGCCCCGTGTCCCCCGTGTTCACGGTTCCAGTGTTCACCGCGCGGGGTGGCCCAGTCTCGCGGTCAGCTCGTCCAGCAACCCGATCGCGGCGTCGGCGAGCACCGTGCCCGGCGGGAAGATCGCGGCGGCCCCGGCGGCGCGCAGCTCCTCGAAGTCCCCCGGCGGGATGACGCCGCCGACGACGATCATGATGTCGGCGCGGCCGAGGTCGGCGAGCTCGGCGCGCAGCGCGGGCACCAGCGTGAGGTGGCCCGCGGCGAGGGAGTTGACGCCGACGATGTGCACGTCGGCCTCGACCGCCTGCCGGGCGACCTCGGCGGGGGTCTGGAACAGCGGGCCCACGTCGACGTCGAAGCCGAGGTCGGCGAAGCCGGTCGCGATCACCTTCTGGCCGCGGTCGTGGCCGTCCTGGCCCATCTTGGCGACGAGGATGCGGGGGCGGCGGCCCTCGGCCTCCTCGAACCCGGCGGTCGCCGCGCGGGCCTTCTCGATGACGGTCACCCGTCCCGCCTCCTCCCGGTACACACCGGAGATCGTACGGATCTGCGCGGCGTGCCGCCCGTACGCCCGTTCCAGCGCCCCGGAGATCTCGCCGACGGTGGCTTTGGCGCGGGCGGCGTCAATGGCGAGGGCGAGCAGGTTGTGGTCCAGGTCGGACGGGCGGGTGCCGTCCTCGGCGGCCTCGGCGGCGCGGGTCAACGCGTCCAGCGCGGACAGCGCGGCGGGCTCGTCGCGCTCCTCCCGCAGGCGCCGCAGCTTCTCGATCTGCTGCGCGCGGACCGACGCGTTGTCGACCTTGAGGACGTCGATCTCCTGCTCGGTGTCGGGCCGGTACTTGTTGACGCCGATGACGGGCTGGCGGCCGGAGTCGATGCGGGCCTGGGTGCGCGCGGCTGCCTCCTCGATCCGCAGCTTCGGCAGGCCCTCGTCGATGGCCCTGGCCATGCCGCCCGCCTCCTCGACCTCGGTGATGTGACCCCAGGCGCGGCGCGCGAGGTCGTGGGTGAGGCGTTCGACGTAGGCGCTGCCGCCCCACGGGTCGATGGTCCGGGTCGTTCCGGACTCCTGCTGGAGGAGCAGCTGCGTGTTGCGGGCGATACGGGCCGAGAAGTCGGTGGGGAGGGCGAGGGCCTCGTCCAGCGCGTTGGTGTGCAGCGACTGGGTGTGGCCCTGCGTCGCCGCCATCGCCTCGATGCACGTGCGGGCGACGTTGTTGTAGGCGTCCTGCGCGGTCAGCGACCAGCCGGACGTCTGGCAGTGCGTCCGCAGCGACAGCGACTTCGGGTTCTTCGGGTCGAAGGTCTTCACGAGCTTCGCCCAGAGAAGGCGCGCGGCGCGGAGCTTGGCGACCTCCATGAAGAAGTTCATCCCGACGGCCCAGAAGAACGACAGGCGGGGCGCGAAGGCGTCGATGTCCAGGCCCGCCTCGCGCCCGGCGCGGATGTACTCGACGCCGTCGGCGAGGGTGTAGGCCAGCTCCAGGTCGGCGGTCGCCCCGGCCTCCTGGATGTGGTAGCCGGAGATCGAGATGGAGTTGTACTTCGGCATCCGCCGCGAGGTGAACGCGAAGATGTCGGAGATGATCCGCATGGACGGTCGCGGCGGGTAGATGTAGGTGTTGCGGACCATGAACTCCTTGAGGATGTCGTTCTGGATCGTCCCCGCGAGCGCCTCCGGCGGCACGCCCTGCTCCTCGGCGGCGGCGATGTAGAGCGCGAGGACGGGCAGCACGGCGCCGTTCATGGTCATCGACACGCTCATCCGGTCCAGCGGGATGCCGTCGAAGAGCTGCCGCATGTCGTAGATGGAGTCGATCGCGACCCCCGCCATCCCGACGTCGCCGGACACGCGCGGATGGTCGGAGTCGTAGCCGCGGTGGGTCGCCAGGTCGAACGCGACCGACAGGCCCTTTTGCCCTGCGGCGAGGTTGCGGCGGTAGAACGCGTTGGACTCCTCGGCGGTGGAGAACCCGGCGTACTGGCGGATCGTCCACGGCCGCGTCGCGTACATCGCCGGGTACGGGCCGCGCAGGAACGGCGCGATGCCCGGGTAGGTGTCGAGGAAGTCGAGCCCGGCCAGGTCGTCTCCGGTGTAGAGGGGTTTGACGCCGATGCCCTCCGGGGTGTCCCAGGTCTGGGCGGCCGGAGTTTGGGCGGGGTCCGTGCCCTCGGTGGCGCCTTCGAGGGCGGCGGCGCGCCACCGCTTGGCCGCCTCGTCGGCGGCGGGCGCCGACCCGAGGTCGATGTCGCTGAAGTCGGGAATCATCCGTTCACTCCCAGGTCGCGGAGGGTGGTCTCCAGCGCGTCGATCGCGTCGCATCCCGCGTACACCGTGGCGTCGACCCCCTCATAGGTTCCCTTCCCCGCGAGCCACACCTTCACCGCGCCCGCGTCACGCAGGGCTCGCGCCGCCTCCGTGGCACGCTCCCGGTACAGCTCGTCACTGGAGCACAGGCATACGACGGTCGTCCCGGACGCCGCGAACTCCTCGGGGGCGCCGGTGACCGTCTCGACGCCGCCCGCCTGGAACAGGTTCGCGGCGAACGATGCCCGCGCCGTGTGGACGGCGACGGGCCCGAGCGTCGCCAGGAAGACGCGGGGCCGGGTGCCGGTGGCCTCGGCGTGCGCGTCGGAGCGGTCCCGGTGGGCCTCGAAGTCCTGGGCGTAGTGGACGACGGGCAGCCCCCCACCGGGTGCCGGTGGCGCGGGTGTGCGCGCCGGGAGCGTCTCGCCCGGGTCGGCGAACTCGCTGACACCGGTGATCTTGGCCTTGCGGCACGCGATGTCCCGGCGGCGCCGCGCCCAGGTCGCCGCGACCCGGTCGGCGACCAGGCCGGAGTCGAGGGCGGCGGCGAGCCCCCCGGCCTTCTCGATGTCGGTGAACCACGCCCAGGTGGCTCGGGCGAGGCCCTCGGTGAGGCTCTCGACGTACCAGGAGCCGCCCGCCGGGTCGACGACGCGGGCCAGGCTCGATTCCTCCAACAGCAGCGTCTGGGTGTTGCGGGCGATGCGGCGGGCGAAGGCGTCCGGCAACCCGAGGCGGGCGTCGAACGGCTGGACGGTGACGGCGTCCGCGCCACCGACCCCGGCGGCGAACGCGGCGACGGTGGTGCGCAGCAGGTTCACCCACGGGTCGCGGCGCGTCATCATCGCCGACGACGTCACCGCGTGGATCCGCGCCGCCGTCCCGTCGGCGGCACCGCTGACCTCGGCGACCCGGCTCCACAGCCGCCGGGCGGCGCGGACCTTGGCGATCGTGGCGAACTGGTCGGCCCCGGCGGCGAGGCGGAACTCGATCCGCGCGAACGCCTCGTCCACGCCCAGCCCGGCGCCGGTGAGGGCACGCAGGTAGGCGACGCCCGCCGCGACCGCCGCGCCCAGCTCCTCGGCGTCCGAGCCGCCCGCGTCGTGGTAGGGGGTGCCGTCGGCGACGACCGCGCGGAGCCTCGGGAACTCACGGGCGCACCGCACGGCCAGCGCGGCGGCCTCGTCCAGCGAGCCGAGCGTGCCGGTGCGAGCGGCGAGGCCGAGCGGGTCGGCGCCCAGGTTGCCGGACACGTCCGCCGCGTTCCCGCGCTCGGCGGCCAGGGCGAGGAAGGCTTCCGCGACGGCCGTGGCCAGGGCACCGGCGTCCAGGACGACGGGCGCGAGGTCGAGCAGGACGCCGTTCAGCACCTCCGGCAGCGCTGCGGCGTCGTCGAGCCGCAACCAGATGGACGTCGCGCCGTTCTCCAGGTCGGCGAGGATCGCCTCGCGCGTGGCGGTGGCGGCGTCGGCATGCGTGTTGAGCTGCCGGACGTCCCACCCGGCGATGCCCTCACCGTCCGGCCGGACCTCGCGGACGTACGGAGCGAGCCCGGGGCGGCCCGGCGGCGCGTCCTCCCGGGTGTAGAGCGGGGCGATCGGCACCCCGTCGTACGATTCGCGGGTCAGCAGCCCTTCGATCTCGTCGAGGGGCGTGTCCTCGGTCGCCGCGCCGGACTTGCGCAGCACCCCTTTGACCATCTCCCGCCACCGGTCGCGCTCCGCCGGGGGGAAGGCGGCGGCCAGTTCGAGTTCCTCAGACGGCACCGTCATGTCCCGGATCGTAGGCGAGAACCCGAATGCCGCTCTAAAGCGGGTCCCAAAACAGCCGACAGCGCTGGGCGTTGCTAGAGTTCGGCGTCGTACTCCATCAGAGACAGCCCCCACCGGAACCTTGCAGAGGGAAGACGAAACGCATGTCGACTGGCAGCCACGCCGGGCGCCCCAAGTCATGGGTCGCGGTGTCCATCATCTTCGCCGGTTTCGTCGTCGGCGGCGTCGGCATCGTCTCCGGGCCGGAATGGGTCGTGTTCGGGGCGGGCGCTGCGCTGGCGGTGATCGGCGGGATCATCGCGCTGGCCGTCGACATCATGACCGACGTGGTCGCCGACGACCCCCGGCAGTGACCGACAAACCGTAAGTTCAGGGCCTTCGCCCGTTTTTCGGCGGTCATGTGCGGGTAATCGACGGGTTGACTATCGTTCATGTCACCCCTGCACATGACCACCGTCCTGATCGGAGCGACCGCGCGATGAGCCCCAGGCCCGGGGGGCCGGGCACCATGACGCGCGACGCGTTCGCCCACCCGGCCCTCTTCTACCGCGACGACGCCGAGTACCTCGCGGGCACCGTGCCGTTCATCCGGGCGGGCCGCGCGGCGGGCGAACCCGTCGCCGTCGCGGTGCCCGGCGACCGCCTGACCGTCCTGCGCGCCGCCGTGGGCCGCGCGGCGGCGGACGTGTCCTGGCTGGACATGTCCGAGGCGGGCCGCAACCCGGGCCGCATCATCCCCGGCGTCCTGCGCGCCTTCGCCGACCGGCACACCACCGGGCGCGTCCGGATCATCGGCGAGCCGATATGGCCCGGCCGGTCCGCCACCGAGTACCCGGCCTGCGCCCAGCACGAGGCGCTGATCAACCTGGCGTTCCAGGGCCGTGACGTGTCGATCCTGTGCCCCTACGACGTGTCCGCGCTGGACGACGTCGTGATCGCCGACGCCCGCGCCACCCACCCCGTCGTGATCGACCACGACGGCGAACGGGCCAGCGGCGACTACGCGCCCGACCGGATCATCCGCGCCTACAACCGTCCGTTGCCCGAGCCCTCCGACGCCGTCGAGATGACCTTCGATCTGGACGCGCTGCCCCGCGTCCGCGAGTTCGTCACCCGCTGGGCGACGCACCTCGGCCTCGCTCCGCACGCCGTTGGCGACCTCGAACTCGCCGCGAACGAACTGGCCGCCAACTCCTGCCTCCACGGCGGCGGCGCGGGCACCATCCGCATGTGGTCCGAAGACGGCCAGGTCGTGTGCGAAGTCCGCGACACCGGCATAATCACCGACCCCCTGGCCGGACGCCGTCCCGCCGACATGAGCCCCCACGGCGGCCGAGGCATCCTGATGGTGAACCACCTGGCCGACCTCGTACGCATGCACACCGGCCCCGAAGGCACAGCGGTGCGCGTGTTTTTCCGAGGGTGATCGGGCTTAGTCGGTGACGGCGCGGTGGAGGCTGGTCAGAGACTCCGCCAGAAGGCTGGGGCGGGCGGTTTCTGCGGCATATTCGGCAAGAGTCGCGGTGAGGTTGAGGGCCAGAGTTCGGGCGGCGGTCTCGCGGGCGGGTGGGACCGGGCCGTATTCCGTGAGGAACGCTTTTCTGGCCGCGCCGGTAAAGGCGGCGTAGGCGAGGGACAGGTCCACCGCTGGGTCGGCCAGGCATACGTCGCCCCAGTCGATCACTCCGGCGGCGCGTCCGTCCGGGGCGAGGAGGAGGTGGCGGGCGTGGAGGTCTCCGTGGACGACCACCGGGTCGCCTGCGGGTGGGGGCTGGTCGCGGGCCATGGCGAGGAAGGCGTCCACGGTCGGGTCGGGCTGCCACAGCCCCAGGCGGGCGAGGGTGGCCAGGCGGGTGGACGTCTTCGCGGCGCGGGACGGGGTGTCGGCGCGCCGCATGGGGTCGAAGGGCAGCGTGAAACCTACGGCACGGGCAAGGGCCGGGTCGTGCAGAGTCCGTAGGAAGGCGCCTGTTTCGGTGGCGATGGCGGTTCGGTGTTCGTCCGGCGGGCGGACGGCGGCGAACTCGTGGCCCGGGATCAGGCGCGCGCCCCAGAACGGCCAGGGGAAGTCGGCGGACGGCTCGCCGATGTAACGCGGTTCGGGGATCGGCAGCGGCAGTCGCGGGGCCAGGAGCGGCAGTGTCGCGATCTCGCGTTCGACCCCTGGAACGGCGATCTGGCGCCGAGGGAAACGGAACGCCCACTCTTCGCCGACTAGGAAGACCGTGTTGTCCCAGCCGGTCGCGAGGAGTCGCACCGGGGCGCCGCGCAGGTCGTGGAATCTGGCGCCGATCAGGTGGGTGGCCTGTTCGGCGGTGACCTCGCGTTCCGGGATCCATTCCGTGGTCACGCTGGTCAACGGTACTTGACTCGGGTGGGAGGTGTAGGGGGCTGACGACGGGAATGAACGTCTGCGCCCGATCACTCCGACGGTTATGAGGAACGATGCGTTTTCTGGCCCGTGGTCACCAGATGCCCGCCAGGCTGATCGTGGGGGCGTTCGTCCTGAACTCGGGGCTGTCGAAGCTCAAGGGCGGGGACGAGGTGGCCGAGCAGACCCACGGCACGGCCACGGCCGCGTACCCGTTCCTGGGGTCGCAGGATCCGCGGAGCTTCACCCGTAGCCTTGGGACGGTCGAGGTGGCGCTGGGGGCCGCGCTGATGATCCCGGTGGTGCCGTCGCTCGTCGCGGGCGCGGCGCTGACCGCGTTCTCCGGCGGGCTGGCCGGGCTGTACCTGCGACTGCCCGGGATGCGGGAACCGGGCGGGCTGCGGCCCACCCAGCAGGGCATCCCGCTCGCCAAGGACTCCTGGCTTCTCGGCATCGGCTCCGCCCTCGTCCTGGAGGAGCTCGCCCGCTCCCGCGAGGAACGCCACCGCTCTTGACGGGTGGCCGCGCGGCCGGTGAAGATCGGCGGGTTCTTCGGGAGGCCGCGCATGACACTCGAATCCCAGCCGTCCTTGGCGGTCCGTGCCGCCGGGGCGGACGACGCCGCCGCGATGGCCGCCGTGCTCGGGCGCGCCTTCGACGACGACCCGCTGTGGGCGTGGCTGGTGCCGGACGAGGCGTCCCGCGTCCGGCGCCTGACCGGGGTGTTCGAGATCATGCTGCGCCGGGTGCATCTGCGGCACGACGGCACGGAGGCGGCGGGACGCGGCACCCGGACGGAGGCGGCGGCGCTGTGGTCGCCGCCCGGTCACTGGCGCGTCCCGGCGCGGGTGCAGGCCGCCCAGGTCGTCCCGCTGCTGCGGGTTCTCGGGGCACGCATGCCCACCTCGTTGCGCACGCTCAGCGTGATCGAGAAGCACCATCCCAGGGAGCCGCACTGGTATCTCGCCGTCATCGGCGCCGATCCCCCGGCGCAGGGCAACGGGCTGGGCGGCGCCCTGCTGCGGTCGCGGCTCGACCGCTGCGACGCCGCAGGGATCCCCGCCTACCTGGAGAGTTCCAAGGAGCGGAACGTCCCGTACTACGAGCGGTTCGGCTTCAAGGTGACGCGGGAACTGGCGTTGCCCGGGAAGGGCGCGCCGCCGGTCTGGCTCATGTGGCGGGAGCCCGGGCAGGGCGGCGGCTGAGCGGATCCGACAAGGATTCGGCCATTCCGTTAAGTCGTTGTCATGGCCGCAAACGGCCATTTGTTGATAGGGGGTGGCGGGACGCGTCCGCCGCCGTTCTCCCGTCCTGTTCCTGATCACCAATGGTGGTGGCGTCGGCGGCCGTAAACGGGGCTGGCCCCATCCGGCCATGGGACGGGGCGCTTTCGGGTGGGTCCCGGGTGGGCTCAACCTTTCGGCGACATTGGCCGCCTAGCGTCGAGGACGAGCCACGCCCCGCACTTCTCTTCGTGAAGGCGACAGGTGACCACGACATGACGACGGTCGGCGAGCGGGCGCCGGGGACGCGGCTCGCCCTGCACAGACCCGGTCCCGCGCGGGTCCAGGACTATCTCCTCGGCGGCAAGGACAACTACGCCGCCGACCGTGACCTCGGACGGCGGCTCCTGGCGGTCCTGCCGCAGTCGGCGAACGCGGCGCGCGCCGCCCGCGAGTTCCTCGCCGGGGCGGTCAAACAGGTCGCGGGACGGGGCGTCCGGCAGTTCCTCGACCTCGGCTGCGGGCTGCCCACGTCCGGGAACCTGCACGACCTGGCCGCCCGGCACGCGACCGGCGCCCGCGTCGTCTACGTCGACGACGACCCGCTCGTGATCGCGCACGCGCGGGCGCTGCTGATGGACGGCGGCAACGTCGCGGCGCTGCGGGCCGACATCCGCGACCCGGGCGCCGTCCTGGACAGCCCCGAGGTGCGGCGCCTCATCGACCCGGCGGAGCCCGTCGCGCTGGTGTTCTCGTCCGTCCTGCACTTCCTGCCCGGCGCCGCCGACCGGGTCGCCGCCCTCACGGCCGCCGCCGCGCCCGGCAGCGCCGTGATCGTCTCGCACGCCACGGCCGACTTCGCGCCGGACGCCGTCACCGAGGCGGCGCGGCTCTACCTGGAGTCGGCGACGGTCCCGCTGATCCCGCGCGGGGCCGTCGAGGTCGCGCGGCTCCTCGGGCCGTTCCGGCCGCTCTCGCCGGGAGTGATCCCGCTCACGTCCTGGCCGCGCGGCGGGACGTTCCGTCCCGGCCATGAGCCGGTCATGTACGGGGCCGTCGGGGTGCGCTGACCCGTCCGTCTCCGTGTGGCTCTCGTCACACCGAGTTGAGCCGACCCGCCCCGCCGCCCCTAGGGTGGCCCGGATGCCGGTGAAGACCCTGACTGCCCCGGAAGCCCGGATCGCCTCCCGTCCGCGCGAGTCGTCCCGGATGGACTGGCTGGACGCCCTGCGCGGCGTCGCGGCCCTGGTCGTGGTGTTCGAGCACTCCCTGGACGTGCTGCTGCCCGAGGTGCGCCGGACGGCGAGTCCCTGGTTCGACTTCGGCCGGTACGGGGTCTTCGTGTTCTTCCTGGTCAGCGGCTATGTCGTGCCGTTCTCGCTGGAGCGGCACGCGAGCGTCCGGCGGTTCTGGGTGGGGCGGGTGTTCCGGCTGTATCCCGCCTGGTTCGTGTCGGCGGGTCTCGCGCTGCTGCTCGGCGCGGCCGGGATGTCGTACGGGTTGCCCGCCGCGTTGGGCGACCGGCCGTGGATGTCGGCCCTCGCGCACGTGACGATGTTGCAGGATCTGCTCGGCGTTCCCAACGCCGTCAACGTGTACTGGACGCTGTCCTACGAGATGGTGTTCTACCTGCTCGTGACCGCCATGTTCGTCGCGGGCGTGCACCGCTCCAGCGCCCGGGTGGCGCTCGGGTTCGGGGTGGGCGCGGCGATGCTGGGCGTCGCGCTGCCGTCCGCGCTGCTGGCGTCGCGGTGGCCGGGCGGGACGGTCCTCGCCGCCGCGCTGCTGCTTGCGGCCGGGCTCGCCGCGATGGCCGCGCGGCGGCGCGGGATCCGGCGCGCGGGGGTCGCGGTCGTGGCGGCGTTGGCGCTGGGGCTGCTCGTCCTGAACAGCCGGATCGGGGCCATCGAGAGCCTGTGCGTCATCGCCACGATGTTCGCCGGGACGGCCGTGCGCGGCGTCCAGGACGGGCGGCTGCGACCCCGTCCCGCCGTCGCGACGGTCGTGGTCGTCGCCGCGTTCACGCTGTTCGCGGGCCTGCGGTCGCCGACGTCCCTGGCCCTGCACGCCAACCCGAACCCGCTCGGCCTCGACTGGTCGATCGCCGTGGCGGCCGCGTGGCTGACCTTCCTCGCCGGGCTGGTGCTGCGCGACCGTCCCATGCCGCGCGCCCTCGTCTGGGCGGGGCTGGTCAGCTATTCGACGTATCTACTGCATCCACTGGTCGTCCAGGTGGTCTGGTACGCGGCCGGGCGTCATTCGGGCACGCTCCCCGTCCCCGTGCGGCTGATGTGGGGGGTCGTACTGGTCGCGGGCGTTCTCGGCGCCGCCGGGCTGGGGTACCGCTACGTCGAACGGCCCGCCCAGCGGCTCGGACGCCGCCTCACGGCGCGGCCTCGTGCGGCCGGGCGGCGGCCGCGGACCGCGACAGCAGCGACACCCCCGCGGTGAGCAGCAGGGCCGTGGCCGACACGGCGACGAACGCCGACGCCGTCCGGGGCGGCAGCGTGTGGAAGGCCAGCACCGCGATCAGGTAGGACGCGATGGGATTCGTCATGGTCATCGCGGTCATCGCGGCGGGCAGCGACCCGGCGGCGAACGCCCGCTGCTCCAGGATCAGCCCGAGCAACGTGCTCCCGGCGAGCGCGTACCCGGGCCAGTCGACGGCGGTGGCGGCGACGCCCCGGTCGACGAGGTCGGCGGTCGTCAGTTTGATCAGCACGGCGGTCGCGGCGAAGAACAGGCCGGAGCAGACGCCGAGGAGCGCGGCCCGGACCGGGCCCCGGCGCAGCCACGCCGCGCGCGACAGCACGACGATCACCGGCACGCCGATCAGCCCGGCGAGGAACAGCCGGGGCCGGGACGGTTCCCCCTCCGGCGGGATCGCGCCCGGCACGGTGAACAGGACGGCGAGCCCCGCCGACACGGCGACCGCGCCGAGCAGGTCCATCCGGGCGGGACGGCGGCCCGTGCCGACCGTGCCGAGCACGATCGTGAAGACGAGCTGGGTGACCAGCAGCGGCTGGACGAGCGCGGTCGAGCCGAAGTGCAGCGCGATGGCCTGCGCGCAGAACCCGGCGAGGTTCACCGCCCAGCCCGTCAGCCACACCGGGTCGCGGACCAGGCGCCGCAGCAGCCCGTGCGCGGCGGTCGCGTCAGAGCCGCCCCGGACGGCGCGCCTGGCCGCGCGGTACTGGAGCGTCGCGGCCCCGGCGAACAGGAAGGCGGCGAGCAGGCTGAACCCGGCCGACCACGCCATCAGGGCGCCCCGGTCCGCGCGCCGCCGCCGCTGCCGCTGGCGCCGCTGGTGCCGAGACCGGCCGACAGCTCCTCGAACGCCCGGACCATCCCGGCGGGGAACGCGGCCGCCTCCGGCAGCAGCCCCGGCTCGGCGGTCACCGCGATGTGCAGCGCGCCGTCCCAGCTCAGCGCGCCGACGGCGAACGGCACGCCGTCCGCGAGCGGCAGGATCGGGTGGACGAGCCCGAGCGGCGCGCCCGCCAGCGTCATCGGCACCGCCGGACCGGGCATGTTCGACACGATGCCCCCGAAGAACCGGCCCCGGTAGGTGCCGCGCGCGGCGCGGGCGTGCAGGCGCGGCGGCAGCAGGCCGATCAGGGTGAGCACGGCGGTGCTCGCCACCGCCCGCCCTGACCTGCGGCGCCGCTCCGCCGACCGGTGCAGGGCCGCGAGCCGCTCCCGGACGGGCATCGGGTCGGCGGGGACGTCCAGCCGTAGCGCGGCCGTCAGGTTCCCGGGGACGGCGGTGCGGCCCCGGCCGGGCGGGGCCGGGGCGCGCAGCGTCATCGGGACGGCGGCGCGCAGGGCCCGGCCGTCCGCCCGTTCGCCGCGCCGGGCCAGCACGTCGGCGAAGACCTCGCCGACCAGGACGAGCAGCACGTCGGTGACGCGGACGCCCGCCGCCCGCGCGGTGTCCCTGACCTGGTCGAGGGGCAGTGTGGCCGTCCCGAAGGCGCGTCCCGGGCCCAGCTCGCCGGTGATGGAGACGGTCGGCGCCGTCCCGTCCAGGCCGAGCAGGACAAGGCCGGGCAGGACGGCGGCGGCGCGCGTGAACCGTCCGGGGCTCCGTCCGGGCTCCGCGTCCGGGAGCCGGGGCTCCAGGACGCCGCGCAGGATGTCGACGACGCCGATGCCGTCCGCGATGGCGTGGTGGAGGAGGATCACGACGGCGTCGGGGCCGTCCGATCCGCCCCGGACGAGCCAGAACCGCCACAGGGGCCGGTCGTGGTCGAGCGGTTCGGCGACGAGCCGGGCCACGAGCGCGTCGAGCGCGCGGCGCCCACCGGGTTCGGGGAGGTCGATCTCGCGGACATGCCAGTCGAGGTCGATCCGGTCCGCGTCGGCCCAGCGGGCCCGCCGGAACCGCCCGGCCGGACGGATCCGCTGCGTGAGGCGCGGCAGACGCGGCAGCCGTTCGGCCATGAGCGCCCGCAGCCGCTCGGTCGACGGTCCGGGCCCGGCGAATTCGGCGACCCCGCCGACGACCTGCGGGACGCGGTCACTCTCGACGTGCAAGAAGAAGGCGTCGGCGGCGGCGACCCGCTGCTCCCGCCGCACCGGCCGCTCGGGCTGTCCGGGCTGTCCGGAACGCGGGGCGGGGACAAGGCCGGGCCCACGACGCCCTTGCACCAGCCCGGCACGAAGCCGTTCCACGCCCGCGGCGGCCGGGACGAGCAGCATCCCGGCGGGAATGTCGACGAGATAGTGGGCGGCGGTGGCGATGATGACCAGTCCCGTCACGACCAGGTGCAGGCCGCACAGCCACGTGAAGAACGTTCCGCACCGGGCGCGCACGGCGGCCACCCCGATCCAGGTGACCCATCCGATGTGCAGGCTGGGCATCGCCGCGTAGGGATTGGCGCCCGCCGACACCACGCCCGACCCCCACGTCGCGGGCGGATGGTGTTGCGCGATGACGTCGGTGTACCCCTCGTCCGGAAGCAGCCTCGGCGGCGTCGTCGGCCAGAGGGTGAAGAAGCAGATGGCGATGAGCGTCACCCAGATCAGGGTGTTACGCGCCCACGGATACACCGGGCTCTTGCGCCACCACAGGTACGCGAGGAAGCCGAACGTGCCGATCGCATACGTCGTCGCATACTCCCAGGCAGCGGCCGCGCCGAGCCAGCCGTGCTCGACGAGGACGTCGTTGAGGGGCCGCTCGACGTCGAGGTGCGCCCACCGCTGGACGTCGAGCAGCGCCCGCCCGTGCGCGTCGCTGACCTCCCGTTCCCCCCGGAAGGCGTGCGTGAACGTCAGGTACACGACCAGGACGGTCAGCGCCGCGGCGACCTCCCGCGCCGCCGCGGCGGTCCGTCCCCCGCCGGAGTCCTCCGCACCGGCGGCGACCGCTTCGGATCGGATCAATACGCCCCTCCCGCCTCATCCGTCGCGCCGCCCGTTACCGATCATCTTCCCCGTGATCGTCAGCAACGACCAGGATCGGTCTATTTCATCGGCGAGCACTGTGAGCGGTCTCCGGGACGGGAGGGTTCACACGCGAGAGACGGAGGTGAGGGGGGAAACGCCGGTGGGCCGGGCGGTCGTGCGGCTCCGCCCTGGCATCGCGGGACCGTCCGGCCCACCGTCGGTGCCGGCGGGCGCGGCGGCCGCGCGGGCTCCCCTCCGCGCGACCCACGGACACCGTCGCTCTCCGGCTTCCACTCCTACAGCGCCGCACCATTGTGCTTTGTCACACAATGTCCCAGTGAAGCGGCGGTGCGGCGCGGCGGCTCAGGTGATGCGGCGGGACGGCACAGGCGGTGAGGCGGGACGGGTCAGGTGGTGAGGCTGCGCGGGCGCAGGTCGGTCCAGTTCTCGTTGACATAGGTCAGGCAGTCGGTCTTCGCGGCGGGCCCGAAGGCGGTCGTCCAGCCCGCGGGCACGTCGGCGAACACGGGCCACAGCGAGTGCTGGCCCTCGTCGTTGACCAGGACGAGGAACGTGCCGTCGGGGTCGTCGAACGGGTTGGACATGTCAGGCCTCCTGGGCGACGGGAGCGGGACGGCGGGCGATGGAGCGCACGATCTCCCCGGTGCGCACCGCCGTCATGGACAGCAGGGACGACGCGATGCCGTGGCTGTGTTCGGTGGCGCCTTGCAGGTAGACGCTCCAGCGGGGGCCGGGCCCGGTCGCGATGCGGTAGTCGCGCTCCATGACGGGATGCCCGTCCGGGCCCGTGCGGCAGTGCGTACCGGCCTCGCCGAGCAGGTCGAACGGGTCGCGCTCGCGGTAGCCGGTGGCGTAGACGAGGGCGTCGGCGTCCAGGTCGGTCGCCTCGCCGGTCGGCATGAAGAGCACCCGCGCCCGCACTCCCCCGGGCTCCTCTCGGACGTCCAGGACCCGGGACACGTTGAGGATGCGGAGCCGTTCGGTGCCCGAGACCTTCTCGGCGTAGGCCCGCCGGTACAGCTCGTCGATGAGGTCGAGGTCGACGACGGAGTAGTTGGTGTTGCGCGAGTACTCGAACAGCATCCGCTTCACGTCGTCGGGGGCCGCGTAGTAGTGGTCGACGGCCGCCGGGTCGAAGATGCGGTTGGCGAACGAGCTGTCGTCGGCGGGCGAGTACCCGTACCGGGTGAACACCGCGCACACCTCGGCGTCGGCGAACGTCCGGTGCAGGTACTCGACGGCCTCGGCGGCGCTCTGCCCCGCCCCGACCACCACGAGCCGCTTGGGGTGCCAGCCGGGCCGTTCGTCCAGGCGGGTGAGCAGGTCCTCGGTGTGCCAGATCCGCCCGCCGGGCCGCACGCCGTCCGGCAGGACGGGTTCCAGCCCGGCGCCGATCACCGCGTTGCGGGTCAGGTGCGTCTCCAACTCGTCGTCGCGCCGCACGACGACTTCGAGCAGGTCGTCGTCGTGCGGGCGCAGCGCGACCACCTCGGAGCCGTAGCGGACCCTGTCGGCGAACGCGGCGGCCGTCCATTCGAGGTAGTCGTGGAACTCCATCCGCGTCGGGAACATCGTCTTGTGGTTGACGAAGTCGACGAGCCGTCCCTTGGCGTGCAGGTACGCCAGGAACGAGTACGGGCTCGCGGGGTTCCGCAGCGTCACCAGGTCCTTGAGAAAGTGGACCTGCATGGTGGCGCCGTCGATGAGCATGCCGCGGTGCCAGCCGAACGCGGGCTGCTTCTCGAAGAACACCGCGTCCGTGCCCGCGTCGCCCTCCTCGTCGAGCGCGACGGCGAGCGCCAGGTTGGACGGGCCGAACCCGATGCCCACCACGTCATGGACGGGGGTCTGCATGCGTTCCTCCGGGAACAGTCGTGCCTCAGGCGGGCTTCGCCGCGGTCGCCGCCTTGGCGATCTTCGGGACGATCTGGTCGATGACGTACTGGACCGACAGCGACGTCGGCGTGCGCAGCGGCCAGAACCACTTCAGGTCGAGCGGGATGTACGACCCGCGCCTGACGACGGCGAGGTCCTTGACGAGCTTGTTGCCCTCGAACTTCTTCTGCGCGGCCGGGTCGTCGTTGTAGTAGCTGAGCAGGACGTCCACGTCCAGGACGGAGACCTTCTCCATGCTCAACTGTGCGGCGAAGCCGTCGCCGGGCAGCTTCGCCACGGTCGGGGGCAGCACCATTCCGAACTGCTTGAACAGTTTGACGCTGATGTCGGTCTCGGACTTCATCACGCCGATGTTCCCGTTCGGGAAGATGCTGGTGAGCGCGAACGTCTTCCCGACCAGCTCGGGGTGCTGGGTCTTCACCGCGGCCAGCGCGGTGTCGACCTTGCCCACCAGGGCGCGCCCGTCGGCCTCGCGGCCGACGGCCTTGGCGACCTGGAGGGTGATCTGCTGCCAGGCGTCCTCGGCGGGCCCGGTCTGGTAGGCGACGGTCGGCGCCAGCTTGGAGAGCTTGTCGTACTCCTTGTCGATGGCGTAGTCCCCGGCCGCGAGGATCAGGTCGGGGCGCAGCGCCGCGACCTCCTCCAGGTTGAACCCGGCGTCGCCGGTCTTGAGCAGCTTCGGCTTCGCGCCGGTCAGCTTGGGCGCGCTCCAGGGCGCGAGCCCGTCGGGCTGCACGCCGGTCAGCTCGACCATCCCGACGGGCGTCACGCCGAGGGCGAGCAGCGCGTCCTGGTCGACCTCGCCGAGCGCGACGATCCGCTTCGGCGCCGACTTGATCTTGGCGGTGCCGAGCTTGTGGGTGACCGTGACGGGGAAGGCCCCGGACGCGGCTCCGCCGTCCGAGGCGCCGCCCGCCGGGTCGTCGTCGCCGCACGCGGCGGCCGCGCCCAGGCTCAGGACGAGCGCGGCGGTGACGGCCACTCGCCGCATAATGGTGCGCATAGGGGTCCGGGTTCCTTCCGGGGTCTCACGGGTTCCGGGGCAACGACCGTGATCTTAGGTTAGGCTCACCTAACTCCGCAATGGCCGGACGTGATGAGCCCGTCTCCGCGTGACCGGGATCAGGCCGCGGACCGGTGGACGTCCTCGGCGATCCGCACGAACGACCTGACCAGCGGCCCAGGCCGCGACCCCGACCAGGCGACCACGAGGTCGCTCGGGGGCTTGTCCACAAGCGGAACCGCCGTGAGCCCCTCGGGAAGCCGATGGGTGAGCGTCGTCAACCCGACGGTGCCGTTCCAGAGAACCGCCTGGACACATTCGTGGACGGTTCGCACGACCGGCCCGTCCTCGTCCCCCGTGGGGCTGCCCCAGTAGGCGCGCCAGATCGGGTCGGCGCCGTCCGGCAACCGGAACCACCGGCGTCCCGCCAGCTCATCCGACGTCAGCGCGTCACGACCGGCGAGCGGGTCATCGCCGCGCAGAAGCACCCCAACAGGATCGGAGCGCAGCACCCGTGTGCCGATGCCCGTGTCGTCGAACGGAGTCCGGGTGAGGGCGACGTCCACGAGACCGGCGCGCAGCCCCGTGGTCGGGTCGGTGAAGTCGGCCTCCCTTACGCGCACCTGAACACCGGGATGCCGTTCCCGGTAGGCGGCGGCCATCCTGGTCCCGCCCTCCCCCGCGCTGTCGCCGAGCGTCCCGACCGTCAACACGGCCGACCCCGCCGCGACCGCGACCCGCGCCCGCACCTCCCCCGCCTGCGCGAGGAGGCTCCGCGCCTCGTCGTAGAGCGCGCTGCCCGCCGCCGTGAGCGCGACCCCACCGGGCGACCGGTCCAGCAGGACGTACCCGAGGTCGTTCTCAAGCCGCCGGATCGCCCGGCTCAGCGGCGGCTGCGTCA
The DNA here is from genome assembly GCF_039537545.1 of Actinomadura meridiana. Classification (NCBI taxonomy): domain Bacteria; kingdom Bacillati; phylum Actinomycetota; class Actinomycetes; order Streptosporangiales; family Thermomonosporaceae; genus Actinomadura; species Actinomadura meridiana. Next base: position 68,270 of record NZ_BAABAS010000004.1, on the reverse strand, counting down.
TGTGAAGCCGCGCCGCGGCCCGACCGAAGTGCAGTTCCTCGGCGACCGCCACGAAATAGCGCAACTCCCGCAGATCCATCGCAACCGACGATACCCGCACGGTATCGCCCCCACAGAACAGGACTTGGACACCGGCGGCCCTCCCCAAGTGAACTTGGAACACGACCCAGAGGAGAGCCCATGATGGTTGAGCACGACCCCGAAATCCAGGTCACGAACACGGAGGAGCTGGCACGCGACCTCCTGGTGATCCCGAACAACAACGTGCCACTGGTCCCGAACGTAGGCATCATCGGCGGGACCCACTCCGTCCTCGTCGTAGAAACCGGACTGGGCCCGAGCAACGCGAAAACCGTCCTGGATTTCGCAACCGAATACGCCAAAGGCCGCCAGCTCTACCTGACCACCACACACTTCCACCCCGAACACGCCTTCGGCGCACACACCTTCGCCGAGCAGGCGACCTTCCTCATCAACCAGGCCCAGGCCGACGACCTGAAAACAAAAGGCCCCGCCTACCTGGAAATGTTCAAGGCCCTAGGCGCCCCAGTAGCCCGCCGCCTAGAGAACACGGTCGTCCCAGAACCCGACCTGACCTACGACCACACCCACGACCTGGACCTGGGCGGACGGGTCGTCCACCTACGCGCGACCGGCCGCGCCCACAGCAAGGGCGACCAGGTCATCAGGGTCCCGGACGCCGACGTCCTCTTCACCGGCGACCTGGTAGAGACGGGCCAGTTCGCCATCTTCCCCTGGTTCCCACCCCACGACACCGACGTCTCCGGCACCCGCTGGCTGACGGTCATGCAAAACCTGGCCGAAACAGCCCCACGCACGGTAGTCCCAGGCCACGGCGACATCGGCGACACCAACCTCCTCACCGACGTCCGCGACTACCTCCACACCCTCCGCGACGAAACCTGGAAACGCCGCGACTCCGCAATGAGCGAGGAAACAATAATCGAAGAAGTCTCCGCCCTACTCATCACCCAATACCCCACCTGGACAGCCCAAGAGTGGATCGAAAAGGGCATCTCCTGCCTCTGCTCCGAACACCCAACCCCGTAAACCCGCGACCTCACGAAGAAGCGGGCACCCCAGCAACCAACCGAGTCACAGGCAAGCCGAACACCGCCGTCACGGTGCGAGACCGGTCGTTGCCGAACCAGCCCCACCCGGCGGCCATGAGAGACACCGTCCGCAGGCCACGCCCGCACTCGGCGTCACCGGCGGCCTCGGACGCGACGGGTTCGCAGGGCCCGCCCTCGTCGGTCACCGCGACGGTGACCATGCTGTCCCAGCGAACGACCTCAACCGCGAACACACCGCCAGGCTGCCCGGACTTCGTATGCCGCAGCGCGTTCGCGATCAACTCGTCGACGGCGAGAAGGACGTCATCGAGGAGCGGAAAGCCGTCCAGCAGCATCGCGGCGAAGCGCCGGACCGTACGAGCCTGAACGGGTTCGCCGGGAAAGGAGCGCCGCCAACGCTGCACGTCGCCGGGACGGACATGAGCGGCATCGGGTATGACATCAGTTTCCTCACCACCTGGTGGCCGGGTCGTCATCGTGCGTGTTCATCGTTACGGCATCCAGCCACCCACATCGGAGAAACCGCATGTCAGCCCACCGATAGGCACGCCCGACAGCCGAACGTCGAATCGACCGGACACCCAAATCCCGAACACACCGAAGTAGAACCGAATCAGAGGACTCCAGCGAAACACGGCAACTCGCCGACACCGAACAGGAACCCGACACCGAGTCTGGTAAGGCCGACCACGAGCCAGAAGAACCGCAGGCCAAGCCCGAACAAGCCAAGGACACCGAGGCCCCACAGGAGCGAGAGAACCCCACACTCCCAGGGCACGAGGAACAGCCGTCCAACACCGCCGACCGCGAACCCGACCAGGAGACCGCAACCGAGCAGACTCCCCAGCCCCGGGACGAGCAACGCGGCCACGGCGACGAGGTAGCGGACGAACAGCCCCCGCCCACCGAAGACCAGCCCGACACGTCCGAGCCAGCACCGCAAACCGACGCATCAACCCCCAACCCCAACTGGCCGCCCAAGCCCGACGACGGCACCACTCGCTGGTCCACCCCCGTCTACAGCGTCGAAGACAGAACGCCCGGCACCCAGGTCGAACCCCGTGATAGGAATGCCGAGACCCAACCAGAAACACCGGCCACCAACGATGAAACGAACAAATACCGCGAACTACCCGACGTCCCCAGAGACGGAACTCCCGGACGCACCGAGCTCCGCCCACCCGAAGAAGACCCAGCCGACCGAAATCCAGATCCCGAGGAATCCAAGACGACCCGCTGGGAAAAATACGAAAGAGCCAACACGTCTGTCGAGGGCGCCAAAAAGTTCACCAGCGGACTTAAAGAACTCAAGTCAAAGACGCCGCCAACTGGCCGCGCAGAAACTGGGACCAGCGACAAATCACCTCAACCTCACGTAAATAATGCAAATTCGACCGACGCCGTGAGCGGCGCGGTCATCATCGCGACTGTGGTGATCGGATTCATCTCGAACACATTGCGAAAACATAAGCAGTCTTGACGGGAGCGAACATGAAAGTAAACGACAGCGCCGTCGCCACACTGCGCGCCATGCTCGTGGGTGATATGGACGCGTATGAACGCCTACTAGATTCATTGAAGACGGAAGAGGAGCAGGGAGGCTTCTTCACCTTGGTCACAGCCGCCTTTTTCGAAGCCGTGGACCAAAAATTCGCACCTCCAAACAACGTAGCAGAACTGCCTGATATCATAGAATTCATCGCCTATCAACGATCGGCCTACCCAACCGTAGCCGACCAGCTTGATCCGAACGTCGCCGAGCAGGTCATCATGCACGCAATCGGCAAAGGAACCATAAGCGACGACGTTGGTGGCGATGCCCTTCTCGGCACAAAGCTTCTCTTGCTAGCCGCATTGAGCAACGACGCCGACCTTGACGAAGCCCGACTCGATAATTTTCTGACGAAGGCACGCGCCGAGGCGGATGAGCACCTGCATTGACCTACTAGCCCGAAGGCTGTTCCGAAAGGATTTGCGACATTAACTTCACACTTGATGACTCCTACGTCGCATCCTTGCGTACTTTTCTGAACGAAGATCACGAAGTCTGGGTAGAGCGACATCTGAGCGAGATGAGCGACTCCAACAATGGACACTTGCAGCTATACTCTGCTGCGTTCACGAAAGCCGCACAACGCAGGTTCTCGCCCACCTACAGCGTTTCCCAACTGATCCGATACGTCGCCGATCTTCGCCGTCACCTTGGCGACAACGCAAACAAACTAAATCCCAAGGTTGCCGAGAATCTTCTTCGATATGCAGTAGGTGACGAAACCTTCAGCGAGGATCCACCGTTCGGCGTGAGTCAACAACTCCTGATACGCGAAGAAATCAGCCTGCTGATAGCTCTTTACGTCGACATGGAGCTAGACGAGGCGGAGGCGGAGGAATTCATCAAGGACTCCGTCGAACTCGCCAACCACTGGACCTCTTGCAAGAACAGCCAGCCGGAGAAGTGACCGTTTTGAGAAGTCACGAGGGACGCGTAGATGGCTAAGCGTGAGGCGTATTTTTCAGTTGATGTTGAGGCTGATGGGCCGATTCCTGGGCCGTATTCCATGTTGAGTTTCGGGATGTCGGCTTGCGGGACGTTTGACGGGGACGTGTTCGCGCCCGTCGATCCGTCCAAGGAGACGTTCTATGCGGAGCTGAAGCCGATCAGTGACGACTTCATCCCTGAGGCGCTGGCGGTCAGTGGTCTAGAACGTGACCGCCTCGTTGTCGAGGGTCGCGATCCGGCAGAGGCGATGAACGCTGCCGCAGCCTGGGTGGCCGAGGTGGCCGCGACGGCGAATGCGTCGTCCGTGCTGGTGGCGTACCCGCTCGGCTTCGACTGGATGTTCCTGTACTGGTACTGGATGCGCTTCGCCGACGACGGATCTCCGTTCGGCCACTCCCGGCACCTTGACCTCAAGAGCTTGTACGCCACCAAGGCCAACGCCATGGTGACCCGCTCGACCAAGCGACAGATGCCCGCCGACCTCCTGTCAGACCGGCCGCACACCCACAACGCCCTGGACGACGCGATCGAGCAGGCCGAACTCTTCCACAACCTCGTCCGCTGGACCGGACCACCCAAATAGGGATGACCACCCGTTTCGATCCACCACTGACCGGCCCGGACCAGGTTGGTCACCGCAGAAGAACCCGCTGGCAGGACGTCCCCCTGGTGGATCGGACAGGCGAGCTGGTGCGCCTGATGGGGGCCGTTTGCGCGGGATCAATTGTGCAGACCTATACGGTTCTGTTCGACATAGAAGTGTTACCGTTTTCGACCTGCCAATCTGCTGGTTTTACCCCGCGACCCGTCACCGGGAGGGTACACAGGGTAGCGAGACGAACACGCTCCAGCTCCCCGGGGGTCGACATGAGCAGCCCGTACATACAACGCCTACGGCTCGCAGCCGAACTCCGTGCGCTCCGCGAAGATCGCGGGCTGATGGCGGACGAACTCGCCAAGCTCATCCACTACTCACGCACGAAGATCAGCCGACTCGAGAACGCCAACGGCCGCCCGGATGTCGGCGACGTCGTCAGGATTCTCGACGCGTTGGGAATGCCCGAGGATCAGTGGTCGCGCATCGTCCGTCTCGCCACAGCGGCCTCCAAGAAGGGATGGTGGGACGCCTATGGCGAGTCCATGGGGCCGCGACAGCGGCTCTACGCAGACATCGAGTCAGGCGCCGACACGATCCGTGAGTACAACGACACCACGATCCCGGGCCTACTCCAGACACCGGATTTCAGCTCCGCCATGGCCGAGGTTAAGCGCGTGGAGGGACCGCTGAGCTTCGAACCCAGCAAGATGACGAAGGCACGGCAACGCCGACAAGAAGCTGTCCTCCGCCAAGGAGGGCCGACCTATACCGTCATCCTCGATGAGGTCGTCCTTCGGCGAGTCAACGTTCCGGTAGACGTCATGGCAGCTCAGGTCCGATACATCACCGACCTCACGACATCCTTCCCGAACCTCAACCTCCACATTCTGCCGGTCGATGCATACATCGAACGCATCCCCATCCCTCAAGCGGCGTTCTCCCTCCACACCTTCCCGGATCCCGCCGACCCTGCGATGGTCATGATCGAGACATCCAGCGATGATCTGCCGCGCACCGGCACTCGGGAAGTCACGCAGCATGTAATGAGATACCAACTTCTGAGCAAGGCTGTTCTATCCTCAGAAGACAGCTTCAAGTGCCTCACCGAGGCTGCGGAACGGCTAGCGCGTACGGCGACTGGAGCAGGTGGATGATCAAGATGTTCGCAGGTTGGCGTGTATCCAGCTACAGCGAAGCAGGGGGGAACTGTGTGGAGGTAGGTCGGTCCACATCCGCGACCGTCGGTGTCCGCGACTCCACGCTCCACGGAAAGAGCCCGATCCTAGAGTTCACCCGCACCGAATGGGCTGCGCTCCTCGCAGCCGTCCGAGCAAGCTCGTAGCATGCCACAGGTGTCCAGCCCACTCCGTGGGTCAGGTAGGTGACCTGATGAACAAACAGTGTGCTCATTGGCGCAAGTCTCGCCACAGCGAAACCGGCGGCAATTGCGTGGAGGTAGGACGGGTCGCGGCCACCACCATCGGTGTTCGCGATTCAACGCTCCACACCAATAGCACGGTTCTTGAATTCACTCGAACGGAATGGGCCGCGTTTCTCAGAACCATCCGGTCGCGTTCATAATGCGACATTGAGCGGCATCTCTCAGACCATCCGTAAAACCCTCGCGGGAGATAGCCGCTGTAGACATGTAGGCGGCCTGCGGCGGCTCCACATTCAAGTATCGGCGGATCAGGACGCCGTCTTCTTGCGGACGTCGCGCTTGGGCGTTTCGGGACGCCAGTTCTTGAGGTCGTCGTCCGAAATCCCGTGCTCACGCTGCTTGGACTCCAGGTACGTGGTGTACGCATCGGCGGGCTCTGCCCGAAGGCCGGGCACCCTCTCCATGCCACTGCCGCACCTACGGCACCTCGGGCCGCTGCGTTAACCAGTCCGCGGGCGGAGAGTGCCGGCTATCTCACTGGTTGGCGGGTTCGGCTGGTGTTAGCTGGGTCGGGCCGCTGGGATTAGCTGCGGGACAGGTTCGTGGTCAGGGCGGTGCGGGTCGGGGCTAGGTGGAGCGCTTTCGGGCCGGTCCCTTGTCGGGCGTGCGGGTGCGGCGGGTGGAAGTCTTTGCTGGGCTGAGGAAGATGCTTTTGCCGTGAGGGCGTTAGCGCAGGGTGGACGCTAGTTGTTCGGCGGCGTGGCGGAGGTGGTGTTCGGGGTGGTCCATCGCGTTTTGTTCTGAGCCTGCTAGGTCGGAGAGGCTGATCATTGTTGTGTCGCGGCGCTCTACCGTCACGGTTCCGGCGATTACTGCGGTGGGGACGTTGTGTTCTCTCGCTAGGCGGACGATGTGGCCTGTGACCTTGCCGGTGTAGGACTGGGCGTCGTGGCGGCCTTCGCCTGTGACGACTAGGGATGCGCCGGGGATGCGGTTTGGTAGGCCGCTCAGGTCGGAGAGGTATTGGGCGCCGGAGGTCATTTCCGCGTTCCAGGCGTTTGAGAGGGCGTAGCCGATTCCGCCTGCTGCGCCTGCGCCGGGAGCGTCCGGGGTGCCGCCCAGTACGTTCGCCCAGTGGCGTAGGGCTTTGTCGAGGGTCCGTACCAGGTTGGGGTCGGCGCCCTTTTGCGGGGCGAAGACGGTGGCGGCGCCGCGTGGGCCGTAGAGGGGGGCTTCGACGTCGCACAGGACCAGGACGCCGTCTGGTGGGGGTGCCAGGAGGGTCGTGGTGTCGGCGGTGGTCACGGTTGTTAGGCCTGCGCCGCCGGGTGGAGCGTCGCGGCCTTGGCGGTCTGTTATGCGGAGGCCTAGGGCGCGTAGGCAGCCGGCGCCGCCGTCGGTGGAGGCCGAGCCTCCTATGCCGACGACGATCCGGCGTGCGGACGCCAGGCAGGCGGCGCGGAGGACGGTGCCGAGCGGGGCGCTGTCGGCTCCGGCCGGGTCGTTGGTACCGACGAGGGGTAGCCCGCAGCATTCCGCGAGTTCCACCACCGCTGTGTTGTCGTCGAGCATGAGCCATCTTGCTGTGTGCGGGCCGGATGGCAGCGTCACCGTGGTGGTGTGGATTGACGCTTCTGGGAGCACGGCCAGGACCGTGTCTAGTGTCCCCTCGCCGCCGTCGGCCTGGGGTAGGCGTTCGAGGATCACGTCGGGCAGAACGCGGCCGAAGCCGTCGGCCATTGCCTCGGCGGCGCGCGCGGCCGAGAGCGTCGACTTGAACGAGTCGGGCGCCAGTACCACCCGCGGCGTCACGGTCGGGTGTCTCCCTCCGCGAGCAGCGGGGCGACGGCCCGCCGTATGGTGTCGCTCGGATCGGGCAGGCCCGTCCACCGGCACCACGCGGCGGCGGCCTGCGCGACCAGCATCCCATCGACGTTGGACGCCCGCATCCCGCGCGCGCGAGCGCGCCGCACGAGTCCGGTCTCCGCCGAGATGTAGACGACGTCGAACACGGCGGCGGACGGGGCGAGGAGGTCCACGTCGACAACCGGGCCCGGGGACAGGATGCCGACCGAGGTGGCGTTGACGAACAGATCTAAAAGCCCGTCCACCGGTCGCGGCGCGCCTCGGTGACCTGCTCGGCGAGCCCGGCCTCGTCGACCTCGCGCAACTCGTACCGGATGTCGACGCCCGCGGCCTCGAAGGCGGCGTTGTGCATGACCGGCGAGTGTCGGCGGCGCAGGGGGTTGCCGAAGAGGGCGACTGTGCGCATGGTCTTCTCCTGTCGCGTGGTCATCGGCCGGTGAAGCGGTCCGGGCGCTTGGCGAGGAAGGCCGCCGCGCCCTCCAGGACGTCGTCGGTCGCGAACACGGTCTCCCGGCTCGCCGAGCAGGATCAGTTCCTTGGCGCGGGCGAGGCCGATCAAGCGCGTCCGACAGCAGGAACACGACGCAGTCGGCGACCTCCTCGGGCTCGCCGAACCGGCCGAGCGGCAGTTCGGCCATGCGCTTGCGGCCGACCTCGCCCTCCATGACCGTCCGGCCCATGTCGGTGTTGGTGACGCCGGGCGCGACGCTGTTGGCGTGGATGCCGCGCTGCCCGAACTCGCGGGAGATCGACTTGGCGAGCGCGACCAGCCCGGCCTTGCGGAGGGCGGTCAGGTCGTGCCCTTGCGGGAGCTGGTCGCGAGGAGCCAGGCCAGGTAGGCGCCGCCCAGGACGCCGGTGACGACGCCGACCGGCATCACCACCGGGAGGTGGAGGGAGATGAGGTCGGCGGTGGCCAGGAGGGCGGCGCCGGTCAGGGCGGCGGGCAGCAGCTGCGCGCCGGGACGCCGGGTCAGACGCCGGGCGAGCTGGGGGGCGGCGAGCGCGACGAACGGGACGGGCCCGCACGCCGCCGTCACCGCCGCGACCAGACCGACCCCGGCGACGACGACCAGCGCGCGGGTCCGCTGGACGGGCACGCCGAGCGCCTGCGCGGCCTCGTCACCGAGTTCGCCCATGCCGAGCGGGCGGGCGAGGAGCAGCGCCAGCGGGACGAGCACGGCGAGGGCGATCCCGAGCGGGACGGCCTGGTCCCAGTCCCGGCCGTTCAGGCTGCCGGTCAGCCAGAACGCGGCCTCGTACGCCTCGCGCAGTTCGGCGCGGGTGATGAGGTAGGAGTTCAGCGCCTCCAGCATCGCGGCGGCGGCGACGCCGATCAGCACGAGGCGGACGCCGTGCACGCCGCCGCCGCGCCGGTACGCGACCAGGTAGACCGCGAGGGCGGTCAGCACCGCGCCCGCGACGGAGCTGACGGTGATCGCGACCGCACCGCCGCCGAACACCAGGATCTGGAGCAGCGCGCCCGTCGCCGACCCGGTGGTGAAGCCGATCAGGTCGGGGCTGCCGAGCGGGTTGCGGGAGACGCTCTGGAAGATCGCGCCGCTGAGGCCGAGCGCCAGCCCGGCGAGCAGGCCGGTGACGGCGCGCGGGAGCCGCAGCGTCGTGACGATGAACTCGGTGGCCGCGTCGCCCTGCCCGACGAGGGCGCGCAGCACGTCCGTCGGGGAGATCGGGTACTCGCCGGAGCCGACGACGAGGACGGCGGCCCCGGCGGCGAGGAGCGCCAGCACCCCGCACACCGCCGCCGACCGCGGTTCCCAGCGCAGCGACAGCGCGCCCGCGCGGACCACTCTCACAGGTCGCGCATCCTTCCCCGGCGGACCATCACCGCGAACAGTGGCGCGCCAAGGAACGCCGTGACGATGCCCGTCTCCAGCTCACCGGGCGCGATGACGCGGCCGATGATGTCGGCTCCCAGCAGCAGGACGGGCGCGAGCAGAAGCGAGTACGGCAGGACGAGCCGCTGGTCGGGCCCGACGAGCATCCGGACGATGAACGGCACCGCCAGCCCGAGGAACGCGATCGGCCCCACCGCCGCCGTCGCGGACCCGCACAGCAGCACGACCGCGAGCGCCCCGAGGGCCCGCGTCCGGCCGGGACGTGAACCGAGCGCGCGGCCCGCGTCCTCGCCCATGCCGAGGGCGTTCAGCGGACGGGCGAGCAGCAGCGCCAGGATCGTTCCCGCCAACACAAAGGGCAAAATGCGGACGAAGACCGACATCTCCCGCCCGCCGAGGCCGCCGACCTGCCAGAACCGGAAGCCGTTGAAGCTGCTCGGGCTGAGCAGCATCAGCCCGGCCGTGAGCGCGGAGAAGACGGCGTTGACCGCGGCCCCGGCGAGCACCAGCCGCGCGGGCGACGCGCCGCCCCGGCCCCGTCCGCCGATCATGTAGACGAGCATCGCCGCGCCCGCCGCGCCCACGAACGCGGCCCACACGTAGACGAGCGGCTCGTCGGTCCTGAACGCGCCGATCACGATGACGACGGCGAGGGCCGCGCCGCCGTTCACGCCGAGCAGGCCCGGTTCGGCGAGCGGGTTGCGGGTGAGCGCCTGCATCACGGCCCCGGCGACGCCGAGCGCCATCCCGACGGCGATGCCGAGGAGGGTGCGCGGCAGCCGCAGCTCGTGGACGATCAGTTCAGGCCGCGACCCGTCGTCCGGGGAGAACACCCCGGGCAGGACCCGTCCGAGCGGGACGTCCCCGGCCCCGATCGCGAGGCTCGCCACCACGGTGAGCGCGAGGACGGCGGTCAGCAGCACCAGCCACCCGAGGTGCGCCCCGCGCCGACCGCCCACCTTCACCGGGGTTCGCGGCGGACGCCTGCGCACGGGGGACAGCACGAGATAAGGCTAGCCTAAGCTAACTCTTCGGGTAAGTGCGGCCCTCGGCTACCGAGCGCCCCCGCACCGTCCAACCCTCTCACCCGCACCCTGTCGGATTTATTCGTAAATGTGGGCCTTAAATAAAGCGCCCGATGGCCGTAGTCGGCCATTCGATCTTCGAGAGAAGAGCGAACGGCCCCGCGAAATACCGGGCGATGCGAGGATTGCCGGATCTCTTTTTCGCCCTCCTCCCTGTGATCATCTAGGAGACCCCGGTGGAACGTCCCCTGGGCAGCAAATACATCCTTGAAGAAGTTCTCGGCCGCGGCGCCACGGGTGAGGTCTGGCGCGGACGCACCCACGAAGGGGAGAAGCTCGCCTTTAAGGTCCTGCACGACACGCTCGCCCGCGACCGCGAGACGGTGAACCGGTTCCTCCAGGAAGGGTCGATCCTCACCGACGTCGTCCACCCGCACCTGGTCCGGGTCCACGACCTCGTCGTCGAGGGCGACACGCTGGCGATCGTGATGGACCTGGTGACCGGCTCCGACCTGCGCAAACCGCTGGCCGAGCACGGCGCGATGCGGCCCGGCGACGCGTGTTCCATCGCGGCCGAGACCGCCGCCGCCCTCGCCGCGATCCACGAGGCGGGCGTCGTGCACCGCGACGTGAAACCCGAGAACGTCCTGCTGGACGGCCATCGGAGCCCGCCCGCCGTCCGGCTGACCGACTTCGGCATCGCCCGCATCGCCGAGCAGACCGGCAGCAAGTCCACCATGCTGGTCGGCACCGCGCCCTATATCGCGCCCGAGGTCGCCGATGGGCGGCCGCCGACGCCCGCCGGTGACCTTTACGCGCTCGGCATCATGCTTTACGAGATGTGCTGCGGTGTCACTCCGTTCGCCGACAAATCCACGCTGGTCATACTGAAACGGCACGGCGGCAGCATGCCGGGGCGTCCGCCGGGCGTCCCCGACCCGCTGTGGGAGCTGGTCGAGGCGCTCCTCGCCAAGGACCCCGACGCCAGGCCCGGTCCGGCGGGACGGGTGGCGATCCTGCTGGAGGCGCTGGCCCGCGACCTGCACCAGCTGCCCGCCGCGCCGACCCTCGCCGAACCGCCGGAACCGGTTCCCGTCGCGCACGACGCCGCGACCGAGATGTCCCTGCGCAACCCGCACCGCGCCACGGGCGACCAGCCCGGCGACACCGGACGGCGGCGCGGCCGGGGACGGCGGCGCGCGCTCATGGTCGCCGCCGGATGCCTCGTCGTGGCCTGCGCGATGGCGGGCGGCGCCTACGTCGCGACACGGTCCGACGATCCGAAACGGGCCGCCTCCCCCGGGCCGACCTCGGCGCCGTCGACCGGGGAGTTCTCGCCGCCGCCCAGCCCGGGGCAGACCACGGCGCGGCCCTCCTACGGCCCGAACCAGGTGCCCGCCCTCGTCGGCCTGCCCGAGCAGGAGGCGCGGGCGTTGCTGCCCCCGACGGTCGGCGTGCAGATCCGCCGGGAGCAGGCGCCGCCCGGCTCGCCCGACGGGGTCGTCCTCGCCCAGGACCCCAGCCCGGGCTCCGACCTGCCGTCCACGATCGCGCTGACGATCTCGTCCAAGCAGGCGATCCAGTACCTCGCCGACATCGAGCCGAGTTCGGGCGACGACGTCATCACCGGAACCAACGCGACGAACTACCGGCTGTCGGGACACGCCCAGCTGCACGCGGTCGGGGTCGAGGGATCGCCGTGCAGTCGCGAGGCGGGCGGCGCCGAGTACGACCTCGGGCAGCACTACACGCTGCTCCAGGGCCTCGCGGGCGTCGACGACAACTCGGCGGCGGCCAAGACGCAGGTGACCGTCGAGTTCTACGGCGACGCCCGCAAGCTGAAGGCGATCACCGTGACGCTCGGAAAGGCCAAGGACCTCGACGTGGACGTGCGCGGCGTCCTGCGGCTCAGCATCCGCTGGACGTTCAGCGGCGGCGACGCCTCGAAGTGCGCGGGCGGCACCCTCGTGCTCGGCGACGCCCAGCTCGTCGCCGCCGCCGGGTACACGCCGCCGCCCACCGGGGACCCGACCGCCCCGGTCCCGGGCGGGTGAGCGAGCCGGGCACCGGCCCGGGGCGGCTCACCGTGACCGCCGCCGGGACGACCCGCGCGTTCCGTCCCGGCGACAGGGTGCTGGTCGGCCGCGGCGCCGAATGCGACATCGTGCTCGCCGACGCCCGTGTCTCCCGCCGCCACCTGGAGCTGGCGTTCGACGACGGCTGGGTGCTCCGCGACCTGGACACCGCGAACGGCACCTGGCACGAGGAGACCGCGCTCAGCGCGCGGCCGGTCGGCGCGGGGCTCGCCGTCCGCGTCGGCGACCCGCTGGACGGGCCCGTGGTCGAGCTCGTCGCGGTGACCGCCCTCCCCGGGAGCACCGGCGGCCTGGCGACGACGGGCCCCGGCGCGTTGCCCGAACCGGTGGCGCTGGGCCGTCACCTGACGATCGGACGCGGGCGGGGCAACGCCGTCGTGCTGGACGATCCGCTCGTCTCCCGCAAGCACGCGCGGATCGTCCTCGGGGCGCGCGGGCACGTCGTGCAGGACCTCGGCAGCGCCAACCTCACGTTCGTCAACGGCGACTGCGCGACCCGCGCGGCGTTGCGCGACGGCGACGTGCTGACCTGCGGGCGGACCCGGCTCGTCCGGATCGCCGACCGGCTGCACTTCCTGCCCGGCACCGCCGACACCGGGCTGGAGGCCGACGGCCTCACCGTGTTCCCGGCCGCGCCCGGGGGACGGCTCGCGCCGACGCTGACCCTGCGGCTGGCCGGTGGCTCGCTGCTGGCGGTCGTCGGCCCGTCCGGCTGCGGCAAGTCGACGCTGCTGCGGCTGCTGGCCGGGCGGCTGCGGCCGTCGGCGGGCCGCGTCCGCTACGAGAGCCAGGACGTGCACGCCAACGCCGAGGTCCGCACCAGGATCGCGCTCGTGCCGCACGAACCCGTGTGCCCGGCGCGGCTGACGGTCGGACGGGCGCTGTCCTACACCGCGGAACTGCGCCGCCCCCGCGACATCGGCGCCGCCCAGCGAACCGAGGCGGTGCGGAGCGTCCTCGCCCAGACCGGCCTCACGGACGCGGCGGGCCTGCGGGTGGCGGCCCTGGACGAGGACCGGCGCCGCCGCCTCGGCATCGCCGCCGAACTGATCACCGATCCGTCGCTGCTGCTGGTGGACGAGCCGCTGGCGGGCCTCGACCCGGGGCGCGCCCGCGAGATGATGCGGCTGCTGCGCCATCTCGCCGACGCCGGACGCCAGGTGGTGGTCACCACCCGGGAGCCCGCCGAACTCGACCTGTGCGACTCGGTCCTGGTGCTGGCGCCCGGCGCGGCCGAGTCCTATCTCGGGCCGCCCTCCGGGCTGCGGCGCCGGTTCGTGTCCACGTCCTGGGCCGACGTGTTCGACGACCTCGCCACGGTCGCCGCCGCCCGATCCGGCCTGGCAGGCGCGAGAACGGGCGGCGGGGCGGATACCCATGCGGGCGGTCGTCCGGAGTCGCCGACCGCGCCCGCCGCGCCGGTGGTCCGCGACCCGGCCGTCCGGCGCCGGGTGCTGCGCGACGCCGGGGTGCTCGCGCGGCGCCGCCTCCGGCTGATGGTCACCGACCCGACCGAGGCGGCGCTGCTGGTCCTGGTCGCGCCGCTGCTGGTGCTGCTCGCCGTCGCGGTCGCCGACCCGTCCGGGCTGGCCGTGCCCGGCGACGGTGCCCGCCGCGTCCTGGTCGTGCTGGTGCTCGGCGTCGCGGCCGCGGCGGCGCTGCCCGCGGCCCGGGACCTGGCGCGGGAACGTCCGCTGTACGGGCACGAACGGGACGCCGGGCTGCTGCCCGAGGCGTACCTGCTCGCCAAGGTCGCGGTCTTCGGCGGCGCGGCGGCCGCGCAGGCCGTGCTCGCGGTGCTGGTGCTGCGCGCCCTGCGGCCCGGACCGGCGGACGCCGTCCTGCTCGGCGCGGCGACCCTGGAGATCGTCGTGGGGCTGGCCGTGACCGCCGTGGTGTGCGCGCTGCTCGGTCTCGTCGTCGCCGCGCGCGCCCCGGGCGTCGAATGGGCACTGCCGGGCGTCACGCTGGTGACGGCGGTGCAGATGGCGTTGTGCGGCGGGCTGATCCCGTTGGGCTCCGCGCCGCTGCCCGCCGGGGCGGCGGTGCTGCTGCCCGCCCGGTGGGGCCTCGCCGCGCTCGCGGTGACCGTCGACCTCGGACGCGGCACAGCCGCACCGGACCCGCTGTGGCGGCACTCGGCCTTCATCTGGACGCTCTGCCTGCTCGCCCTCGCCGCGCAGGGCGGCCTCGCGGCGTTCCTCACCCTGCGCAGGCTCCGGCGGTGACCCGCCCCGCCCGGCGCCGGGGGGCTGGCGCCGGGCGGGGGTACGTCACTCCTCCTCGGCGCCCCGGCCGACGTGCAGGACGACGCCCGCCCGGGGGACGGCGCTCAGCGCGGCCACGACCCAGTAGCCGTGGCCGAACGGGACGGCGGTGTCGGCGGCGCCGATCGCCATGGCGACGGCCGCGGCGATGAGGCCGAGCCGGGTGGCGAGGTCGACCGCCACGACCGCGGCGGCGGTCCGCACCCAGCGGAAGCGTACTGTCCGGAACATCGTTCCTCCTGCTCGTTCGCGCCTCGTGGACGCTTCCCAGCATCGGGAAAAGCGATGGTCGCGGCTGCTCCCCGATCGGGGAGTTGCGCCCCGGCTCCGGGCGCTGCTCCAGCCCTACTCCAGCCGCTACTCCAGGCACTGCGCCCATTGGTTCGCCTGGACCTGTTTCCAGTAGTCGTTCTCGAAGAGGTCCAGGTGGCGGCGGCCGAGAATGTCGTGGCGGATGATCGTGGAGGCGATGACGGTGTTCCCGACCGGCCCCTCAGCGGGGAGCAGGGCGCGCGCCTCCAGCTTCTTGCGCAGCGCCTTCAGGTGATCGCGCACCTTGCGCCGGAGCCGCTCGCGCAGCTGCGGGTCGGCGCGCACCCGGCGGGCGAGGTAGTCCTCCCCCACCGACTCCAGCACCAGCGGGCCGATCTCGGGTTCGGACGGCAGCGGGTCGACCCAGGCGCTGTCGCGCAGCCACGGCACACACAGTTGCAGCGCCACCATGAACTCGCGGGACTCGGGGTTCATCGTGATCCCGGCCACCGTGCTCGTCTTCCCGCCGGTCCCGGCGGGCGGGACGGCGGTGACGTCGGGCATCGCCCCCGGCAGCCGGAGGTGGACCGCGCGGCGCTCCCGCAGCATGAGCGCCGACCCGACGAGCGCGCTGCCCGCCGTCAGCAGGCACGCCTCGGCCGGGTCCTGCGGCATCCTGGCGCGTAACGTCACCGGCTCGCGCAGCGCCGGGGCGGCGGCGCCGGGGGCGTAGTCGCCGCTCTGGACCACGAGCGCGTACTTGCGGCTGAGGTTGACGACGCGGACGCCGTCCACGGCAACGATGATCTCCCCCACCCGCCGGGAGATCCACCGGTCGTCGGGGCCGAGCGGCAGGTCCACGTCCGGGCCGCGCCCGAAGACCAGACGGTCACCCGGGCCAAGGCGGCGCGGCGGGCCGAGCGGGCCGCTCACGACCACGGCGTCGTCGTCCGCGCCGTCGTCGGCGCCGTCCAGGTCAACGTCCACGTCGTCGAAGGCATCGTCCACGGTGGCACCCCACGGCTCGTCCGGTCCTGTGGGCACCAGCATCCCGCTTCCGGGCCCGTCCGGGACGCCGAACGCCGGACGTGGCAGGGCCTCGGCGTTGATCTCCACCGTGGTCGAGGTTGCAGCCTTGGTCCATGGACATCGGAATCGGACTGCCCGGTCACGCCCCCTGGACCGACGGCAGGGCCCTGGTCGAATGGGCGCGACGGGCCGAACGGCGCGGCTTCAGCACGCTCAGCGTCAGCGACCGGCTCGTCTGGACGACCCCGGAACCCCTCATCACCCTGGCCGCGGCGGCGGGCGCCACCACCCGGATCGGCCTGCTCACCAGCGTGCTGCTGGCCCCGCTGCGGGCCGACCACGCGCTGTTCGCCACGGCCGTCACCACGCTCGACCAGGTGGCCGGTCCCGGACGTCTCCGGCTCGGGCTCGCGCCCGGGGTGCGCGAGGACGACTTCACCGCGGGCGGCGTCGACTACGCCTCGCGTGGCCGGGACTTCGACCTGCTGCTCGACCGGCTCGCCTCGGTGGTGGGCGACGGCTCCGTGGACGGCCACACGCCGGTCGGCCCGCGTCCGTCCACCCCGGGCGGGCCGCCGCTGCTGTTCGGCGGCCACTCCCCCGCCGCGATCCGCCGCGTCGTGACCCGCGGCGCCGGATGGATCGCCGGTGACGCGACGGTGGAGGGCGTCCAGGGCTTCATGCAGGGCCTGCGGAAGGCGTGGGCGGACGCGGGCAGGCCGGGCTCGCCACGGCTGGTCGCGTCCGTGATGTTCGCGCTCGGCCCAGACGCGCCGAAGGCCCTCGCCAACGCCATCGGCCCCTACTACGCCTTCGCCGGGGAGGAGTACGCCGAGTACGGCGTCTCCCAGGCGTACCGGTCCGCCGACCGGATCAGGGCGGCGGTCCGGGAGTTCGCCGAGATCGGCGTCGACGAGCTGATCTTCACCGGCAACGACCCGAACCCTGACCAGGTCGATCTGCTCGCCGACACCGTGGGACTGTGAACGCGTCCAGTGAACGCGGCGCAGGGACCGGCAGACCGCCGGTCCCTGCGTCATTCCATCGTCACGGGCCCTCGGGGTCGACGATGTCACGGTCCACCCAGAAGGGGTCGAGGAGGGAGCGCAGCTCCTCCGCCCCGACGCTGTCCAGCAGGTCCAGCGCCGCGATGTTGTCCTTGAGCTGCTGCATGCTCGTGGAACCGAACAGCACGGTGCTGGTGGACGGGTGCGTGAGCGTGAACGCGATGCACAGCTGGGCGGGCGTCGTGTCCAGCTCGGCGGCCAGGGCGGCGATGCCCTGGGCGGCCTCCTGGATGCGCGGGCGGATGTCGCCCGGGTCGCGGCCGATCTGCCGGGTCTCGCCCGACTTGCCGGCCAGGATGCCGCCCTCCAGGACGTCCGACGCCTGGAGGGACACGCCCTCGGCGAAGACGGCCGCGAACGGCTCCCCGTCGGGGATGGACCGGCGGCACGGGCTGTACTTGAGCTGCGCGAGCTGCGGGCCAGGGGACCCAGCGGCCAGCGCGTGCTCGCGGATCGTCCGGATGGCGGTCGCCGACCAGTTGTTCACGCCCCAGCAGCCGAGCAGGCCCTCCCGCTCCAGCGCGGCGAGGTCCTCGGCGAGGGCCTTGAGGTCCAGGTCGTCGCTGCGGATGTCGCCGAGGACGGCCACGTCCGCGTGGTCGACGCCCGCGCGGAACAGCGCGTTGGTCAGCTGGTCGCGCATCGAGTGCTGGGGGTAGCCCTCCAGCCACAGCTTGGCGGACAGGAGGTACTCGTCGCGGGCGATCCCGGCGGCGCGCACGATCGCGGAGAACAGCACGTCGGTGAACACCGGCGGGTGGATGCCGGGGATCCCGTAGACGGCGACGTCGAACATGTTGACGCCGGAGTCGACGGCGTGCCGGACCATCTTGACGGCGTCGCCGAAGTCCATCCGGTCGTAGGTGTGCCAGGAGCCGAGCGCCAGGACGGAGACGTCGGGACCGGCGGAGCCGAGACGGCGGTGGGGGACTTGCTGCGAAGACACGAGGGGGCGTTTCCTTACTGGTTGGGGTTGATGACGGCCTTGACCTGCTCCAGCCTCGACATGGACGACAGGGCGCCGGACGCGCCGTCGAGACCGCTCGGGGTGCCGAACAGGTCGTCCCAGGGGAAGCGGTCCCGGGTCCCGCTGAGGAACTCGATGCTGCGGTACAGGTCGCCGACGTCGCCGTTCAGCGAGCCGAGCACGTTCAGCTCCTTGCCCATGATCGCGCCGAGCACGATCTCGTCGGGCTGGAAGCCGGTGCTGCCGACGATGACGAACTTCCCGCCGAACGCGGCCATGCCGATGGCCTCGGCGCCGACGCCGCGGGCGCCCGCGAGGTCGAGGACGAGTTCGGCGCCGCGCCCGTTGGTGGCCTCCATGACCGCCGCGATCCGGGAGTCGGCGTCGCCGTCCAGGTCGACGGTCACGTCGGCGCCGAAGCCACGGGCCAGCTCCAGCCGGGAGTCGGGGGCGCCGATCGTGATGACCTTGCCCGCGCCGGACAGGCTCGCCACGGCCGTCGCGACGATGCCGAGCGCGCCCGCGCCCTGCACCACGACGGTGGAGCCGGGACGCACTCCCCCGGCCCGGTCGTAGGCGTGCAGGACGGTCTTGACCGCGCACCCCGCCGACGCCGCCCAGGTGTCCTTGACGTCGTCGGGCAGGACGAGCTTCAGCGCGCCGGGCGTCACGTAGTTGTGCCCGGCGAGGCCGCCCGTCGCGTACGGGGGGCGGTCGGCGCGCAGCAGGAACCCGTAGCCGCGCTGCGAGCACGCCACCGGGTTGCGCAGGATCGCGCAGCCGTAGCAGTGCCCGCACACGGACTCCGACCAGCCGATGCGGTCGCCGACCTTGACGTCGCGGCCGAGCGCGTCGCGCGTCCCCGCGCCGACGCTGATGACGGTGCCCATCGTCTCGTGGCCGAGGACGATCGGCAGCATCTCCGGGAACGCCATGGCGCCGGACCACAGGTGCACGTCCGTGGCGCAGAGCGTGGCGCAGTCGACCTTGACGACGGCCGCGCCCGGCTCGACCTCGGCGGGAAGGGGGAGCTCCTCGATGCTCAGGTCCGCGCCGTGCTCGCGCAGCACGGCAGCCCTGGTGGTGGTCGGGTGACCCATCTTTCCTCTTTCCTCGTCCGGGGGGACGACCCCCCAAGGCCCCCCGAAAGGGCTTTCTTCGCTTGTTACCTGCTGTGGGCGGTGTCCCAGACCTCGCGGCGGCTGCGCCACCACAGGAGCACCAGGATCACCAGGAAGGGCACGACGCCCTGGTACTTCTGGATGGAGTCGACGGACGACGACATGCCCTCCAGGCAGCCCACGATGATGCCGCCCGCGAGGGTCAGCGGCAGGCTGCGGAACGCGCCGACCATCGCCACGGCCAGCGCGGTGCTGATCAGACCCGACAGGGCGCTGAAGTCACCGCCGAGCCGGGGCGCGACCAGCACGATCACCAGCATGGTGATGGCGCCGACGCCCGCCCAGACGCCGACGGCGAGCCGCGGCGCGGGGATGCCGACGACCTCGGCGGTGCCGGGCCGCTCCGACAGCGCCTGGAGCTTCAGCCCGAGCCGGGTGCGCGTGAGCAGCAGCCCGACGCCCAGGGTGATGAGCACCGCGAACGCCAGCGACACCAGCACCGACTGGGGGACGACGACGCTGTCGAGCGTGAAGACCGGCTTGTTGAACGGGTTCGGGAACTGGTGCGCGCCGGTGGAGTTGCCGCCGAAGAGGCGGACTCCGAGGGCGGTCAGCGCCACGAACAGCGCGACCGTGACGGCCGCCTTGGTGCCCTCGCGGTGCCCCGCGAACCAGCGGACGAGCGCCGCGCCGAAGACCGCGGACAGGGCCGCGGACGCGACCAGTCCGATGAGCAGGGCGAGCCAGACGTTCCATCCCCGGTCGGTGAGCGACACCATCACGAAGGCGCCCATGGCGCCGACGGCCGTCATCGCGAAGTTGACCACCGCGACGAGGCGGTAGGTCAGCACGACGCACAGGCCGAGCAGGGCGTAACCGCCGCCGCTGGTCAGCCCGGCGATCACAGAGTTCAGCATCGGATACCTCCGGGTGGGGCCGGGCGCGCGGCGCGCCGCGCGCCCGGCTACAGGGCGGCTACTTCTTGGGGGTGGGGACGGTGAAGCCGCCGGGGAGGACCTTCCAGCCGCCGTTCGTCGCCTTCACGAACTGGCTGCCCTTGATCGGGTTGTGCTCCTTGTCGGGCCCGAACACGTACGGGGTCCCGACCATCGGGTAGTTGATCGGCTGCATCGTCTTGAACGCCTTGGTCACCGACTCGCGGGTGATGTCGCCCTTGATGGTCTTGAGGACCTGGACGAAGATGTCCGCGGACATGACGGCGCCCTGGCTGAACGCGGTCTTCTGGATGCCGTTCTTGTCGGCGATCTTCGACCAGCGGTCGTTGCCGGGCAGCGACGGGTCGGTGTAGGGCTGCCACTCGGTGCCCGCGTAGACGTTCATGTCCGCCGGGATCACCTTGGCGTTGGCGTCGGTGTAGCTGTTGGCCGCCAGGATGAAGTCGATGTTCTGCATCTTCTGCACCTTGGCCTGCTGGAACCACGGGCCGACCGTCGCGTTGTAGGCCACGGCCTGGCAGCCGGCGTTCTTGAGCTGCACCAGGTAGCGGGTCGGGTCACCCTGGCCGACGGCGACGTTCTTGAGCGTCAGCGACTTGCCGGTGAGGTCCGACCAGTCCTTGATGGCCTTGTCGATGCCGCCGCCGCTGCCGGGCAGGATGGTGTAGGCGAGGCAGACCTTGTCGCGCTTGAGCGTCTCGGAGGCGTAGTACAGCATCGCCGTGGTCAGCGTGAACGGGCCGGGGTTGACCGGCGCGATGTTCGGGCTGGTGAAGCAGGACGGGTCGACGCCGACCGCCGGGACCGAGACGACCTTCTCCTTGCTGTAGGTGGCGCGGTTCACCGCGCAGTCCACCGCGCTGGAGGAGCCGGCGAGCGCCACCACGTTCTCGGACTTGATCAGCTCGCGGGCGGCCTGGCCGGACCGCGCCGGGTCCATGGCGTCGTCCTTGCTGATCAGTTCGAGCTTGCGGCCGTTGATGCCGCCGGCCGCGTTGACCTCGTCGAAGACCGCCTTGACGGCCTTCGGGACCTCGGGCGTCTGGAACAGCCCGGTGACACCGTTGATCGCTCCGACCTTGATCGGGCCCTTGCTGTCGTCGGACGACGAACAGCCTGCGCCCGCCAGGGACAGGCCGATCGCGGCCGCGGCGGCGATCGAGATTGTGCGCGCGTATGAGCGTTTCATTGCTGGACCTTGTTTCGCGGGGAGGGATGGATTTGTTGACGAGTTCCTTGCCGGGATCCGGTCAGGTCGCCGGGACGTCCGCGGCGCCGAGATAGGCGGCCCGGACGGCGGGATCCTCGAGGACCTCGCCGGTGGGCCCGGAGGCGATCACATGTCCGAAGTCAAGGACCGTGACTTCCTCACAGACCGCCTGGACGAGCTCCATGTCGTGCTCGACCAGGAGGATCGATACCCCGAATTTCTCGGGTACAGCCGCGAGCCGGGCGCCGAGCGCCAGGGACTCGGCCGCGGACTGCCCGGCGGCGGGCTCGTCCAGGAGCGCGACCTTCGGTCGGGCCGCGATCGCGGCCGCGACGTCGAGGAGTCGGCGGGTTCCGGCGTCCACGATCGACACCGGCACCTCCCCGGGCGGGCAGCCGAAGAACTCCAGCAGCTCGTCCGCCTCGGCCCGGGGCAGCCGCCGCCCCGCACCGATCGTCAGGTACTCGTACTGGCTCAGCTCCGGCGCGATGACCGTCGTCTGGAAGGTGCGGCGCAGGCCGAGCGTGGCCCGCTTGTGCGGGGACAGCTTGTCCAGCGGCCGCCCGTCCAGCTCCACCGAGCCCTGGCCACCGACGAAACCGCTGACCGTCGCGATGAACGTCGACTTCCCCGCGCCGTTCGGGCCGATCAGCCCCACGACGCCGCCCTCGGGGACGGTCAGGTCGACGGCGTCGAGCGCGACGACCTCCCCGAACTTGACGGTCAGGCCCCGCACGGTGAGGACCGGTCTCCGGTCCGCCGCCGCACGTGGTGTCGGCGGCACGGGCACGGCGGGTGTTTCGGATGTCCTGCCCTCCGCCGTGGCCTTCTCCTCGGCCTCCTCGCCCGCCTTGAGCATCTTGCGGGCGCTGATCTCGCGCTTGCGCATCCGGGTCATGTCGGTCTGGCTCAGGCCGCTGCGCAGCGCGAGCAGCGCGCCGGCGCCGAACAGGATGCCGCCGAAGTCCTGCGGCAGCGAGATCTTCTCCATGATCGTGGCCGTGATCGCGCCGAAGATCCCGCCGAGCACGGCGCCCTCCGGGTGGTGCGGGCCGATCATGATGGCGACGGCGAACAGCGCGAGGGACTGGCCCATCGCGAAGTTCTGCGGCACGACCAGGCTGAGCTGGCCGACCAGCAGGCCGCCGCCGATCCCGGCGACGAACGCGCTGATCGCGAAGGCGGCGAGCTTGCTGCGCGCCACCGAGATGCCGTGCGCGGCGGCGGACCGCTCGGAGTGCCGCAGCTCGTACCAGGACAGGCCGAGCCGGGTCTTGCCGATGATCCCGAGGATGACCGCCAGGATCGTGAAGACGATCACGCAGAGGATGAAGTACCCGCCGTCGGTGTCGAACGGCTTCGGCCGGTCCAGCATCAGCAGGTCCTGCGCGCCGGGGAACGGGTTGACGCTCAGCACGATGTCGGCCGAGACCGCGAACCCGAAGGTGACCACCGCGAGGTTGACGCCGCGGATGCGCAGCGCGGGCAGGCCGATCGCGATGCCGACGGGCACCGCGGCGAGGCCGCCGAGGATCAGCCACACGAAGAAGCCGCCCGGCGCCTCGGCCACGTTCAGCCGCAGCATGACCCACGCGCCGATCGCCGCGAACGACATCTGGCAGAGCGACATGACCCCGGCCCGGCCGACGATCACGCCGAAGCTCTGCATGATCACCGCGCTGACCGCCGCGCTGATCGCCAGGTAGATCCAGTACGGCGGCAGCACCACCGGCAGCACCGCGCACGCGAGGACCGCGGCGCCGAGGCCGGCGCCGAGGCTCCGCTTGTCCAGCACGTTCATTCGGGCTCGCTCTCTGTAGTGGCGGTGTCCGCCGCGTCCGACGCGGTGTCGGTCGTGGAGGCGCTGAGGGGCGGTCCGCCGAAGTAGAGCCGGTGCAGGCGCTGTTCGTCGCCGCGCAGCTCCGCGCACGGGCCGGAGAAGACCACGCCGCCCTTGCGGAGCACGTGGACGTGGGTGCCGACGTCGAGCGCCAGGTTCGCGAACTGCTCGATCAGCACCACCGCGATGCCCATCCCGGCCAGCTCGGTGACGGTGCCCATGAGCCGCCGCACCACCAGCGGCGCGAGGCCCAGCGACATCTCGTCGATCAGCACGACCTTCGGCGCGGAGACCAGCGCCCGGCCGAGCACCAGCATCTGCTGCTCGCCGCCGGACAGGTACCCGGCCTGGAGGCTGCGCCTCTTGTCCAGCTCGGGGAAGAGCTTGTAGACCGTGTCGAGATCACCGTCGCGCGACTGGGACACGATGAGGTTCTGCTCGACGGTGAGCGTCCGGAACGTGGTGCGGGCCTGCTCGACGTAGCCGAGCCCGGCGCGGGCCCGCTTGTAGGGGGCGAGCTTCTCGATGGCCGTCCCGTCCAGGCGGATCGAGCCGGCCTTGACGGGCGCGAGGCCCGCGATGCCGTCCATCAGCGTGGTCTTCCCGGCGCCGTTCGCGCCGAGGATGACGGTGACGGCGCCCGGGGCGGCGTCGAGGGTGACGTCGTGGACGACCGGGACCTCCGCCCGGTTCACGGCGACGCCCTCCAGGGACAGTGCGGGGGCCGCCATCACCGGCCGTCCGTCCCGAAGGCGGCGCGCAGCGCGGCGGCCGCCCTGTCCCTGGCCTTCTCCGCGGCCGACAGCTCGGTGGCCAGCGGGCCGAAGAAGGCGTGGATGAGGCCGTCGCAGCGGACCACCTCGGTCCGCACGCCCGCCTCCGCCAGCCGCGCCCCGTACTCCTCGCCCTCGTCGCGGAGCACGTCGTACTCCGCCCCGAGGATCAGCGCCGGGGCCACGCCCGTGAGGTCCTTGGACCGCAGGGGCAGCAGGTAGGGGTTGTCCAGGTCGTCCGGGCCCGTCGGGTACGTGACGAAGAACCAGTCCATGCTCGACTTCGACAGGAAGTAACCCTCCGAGAACTCGCTGTAGGAGGCGCGCCCGTCGTCGGGGTGGCCCAGTACCGGGGACACCAGGACCTGGAGCGCGATCTCGGGGCCGCCGAGGTCGCGGGCCTTCAGCGCCGCGACGGCGGCCAGGTTGCCGCCCGCGCTCTCGCCGCCGGTGGCGATCCGGGGCAGTTTCCCTGTGGGGGGGCGACCCCCCACACCCCCCGGCGACGGCGCTGGGTCGGCGCCGATCTCGGCCCCGTGCTCGGCCACCCAGGCGACGGCCGCGTAGGCGTCGTCGGCGGCCGCGGGGAACGGGTTCTCGGGCGCCAGCCGGTAGTCGACGGACATCACGATCGTGTCCGCCGCCGCACAGACCGCGCGACAGGAGAACTCGTTCTCGTCGAGGCCGCCGATCGTCCAGCCGCCGCCGTGGAACCAGACGAACGCGGGGAACGGGCCCTCGCCCTCCGGGGTGTAGATCCGGACGGGCAGGTCACCGCCCGGGCCCGGGATCGTGGTGTTGACGACGGAGCCGACCTCCGGCAGGGGGTCGGGCATCTTCCACATCTGCTGGAAGCCCTCGCGCATGGCGACGACGTCCAACGGCCCGGACGCGTTCGGGTCCTCGGCGGGGGTGCGGTCGATGATCCGCTGCGCCTCGGGATCCAGGGGCATCGTTTACCTCCGAAGGCCCGGTGTGTCCGTCCCGCGAGTGAACCAGCAGGTCGGACACTCCAAAATCGTATCTGATTCCGTGTACGTTAATTGGACCTCAGCGACGGTGTCCAGAGTTGGAGCAAGTTATGCCGGATGAATCCGCAGCCGCCGACCTCGTCCTTTTGGGTGGACGGGTCCACACGGTCGACGCGCGTGACCGCGTGGCCGAGGCGGTCGCCGTGCACGGTGACAAGATCACGCGCGTGGGCGCGACAGAGGAGGTGTCTCCCCTGGTCGGGCCCGGTACCCGTGTGGTCCGGTTGGATGGTAGATCCGTTTTGCCCGGCATCAACGACTCGCACCTGCACGGTATGTGGCTTGGCTCGATGTGGCCAAACCTGCTCATGGACCAGCTGGCCGGAACCGGCGGTCACAGCCACGAGGGCCCGACCAGGCTGGAGACCTCGGACGACCGCCGCCGGGCCCTGCTGCGCACCGCGGAGCTGCTGTCCTCGTTCGGGATCACCAGCTACACCGAGCCCGGCCTCGGGCCCGGCGAGGACGACGGCGCCACCGGCTGCTTCGGCTCCGCCGCGCTGCACGACTACGCCGAGCTCGCCGCCGACGGCGCGCTCAAGGCGCGGGTGACCGCGCTGCTGCTGTT
This sequence comes from Actinomadura meridiana, assembly GCF_039537545.1. Lineage (NCBI taxonomy): Bacteria > Bacillati > Actinomycetota > Actinomycetes > Streptosporangiales > Thermomonosporaceae > Actinomadura > Actinomadura meridiana. Next base: position 42,771 of record NZ_BAABAS010000004.1, on the reverse strand, counting down.
CGGCGAGCTGGACGGCCGCAGCTCGGCCGCCGAGCTGCTGGCGGGGCTGCGCGACTTCAAGCCGCCCGCGGACGTGCCCGGCCGGTTCCACATCGCCGGGGTGAAGATCTTCGCCGATGGCATCCCGCCGATGCAGAGCGCGTGGACGGATCGTCCCTACGCCGACGGGTCGCACGGGGCGCTGCTGGTCGACGGCGACTCCGACGCCGAGCGGGAGGCGGCGCTGCGCGCGATGATCGACGCCGCGCACGACGCGGGGCACCAGATCGGCGTGCACGCGACCGGCGACCGCACGACCCGGGTGGTGGCCGACGCCTTCGCGGCGGCGCTCGCCAGGGACGACCGCGACGCCCGTCACTACCTCATCCATGGCGACCTCCTCTCGCCGCAGACGCTGACCGTGCTCGCCGCCGCCCGGATCGGGCTGAACACCCAGGCCGGGATCCCCGTCGCGACCGAGCCGATGCTCGCCGCCGCGCTCGGGGAGGACGCCCTGCGGGACGCCTGGCCCACCCGTGACGCCCTCGACGCGGGCGTCCGGCTGTCCCTCAGCTCGGACGCGCCCGTGCTGACCCCCGACTGGCGGGCCGGGCTGGCGGCGGCGGTGACCCGGCGCGGCCTCGACGGCTCGGTCCGGGGCGAGGCGCAGCGGCTCGCGGTCGCCGAGGCGCTGCGCGCGTACACCGCCACGCCCGCGTGGCAGGACGGCGCGGAGGACGTCAAGGGCACCATCGAGCCGGGCAAGGTCGCCGACCTGTGCGTCCTGGACGGCGATCTGTACGACGTCGAGCCCGAGTCGCTGCCGTCGGTGCCGGTGCGGATGACCGTCCTCGACGGCGAAGTCGTATACGAAATCTGAGACCGAACGCGTGCGGGCCGCCGGGCCGAAACCCGGCGGCCCAGCCGTGCGTCAGCTACGGGCCACTCAGTTACAGGGCGCTCAGTTACAGGGCACGGAGTCGTCGTCCGCGGGCGGGGCGGGGACGTCGGTGCCCCAGGAGGCCGCCGGGTCGACGACGCCCTCGTCCAGCCACAGCCCGGCCGCGGCGGTGCGCAGCTCCTCGCCGTACCGGGCGCACAGCCCGAGCGCGGCCAGGTTGTTCTCGAACTGGGAGATCCGGCTGACCCCGACCAGGACGTTCGCCACCGCCGGATGGGCGAGGCAGAACGCGATCGCGAGCTGCGCGGGAGTAACGCCGAACCCGTCGGCGATCCGCTGGATCTCGGGCAGGGCGGCGCGGATCCGGTCACGAATCCCGCCGGGATCGGCGCCGATCTTGCGCTCCGGGTCGGACTTGCCCGCGAGGATGCCGCCCTCCAGGACGTCCGACGCCTGGAGTGCGAGGCCCTCTTCGGCGAACAGCCGGGCGTACAACGTGCCCTCGGGCACGGACCGCCGGGCCAGGTTGTACTTGAGCTGCGCGAACGACGGCGGCACCAGGCCCTCCGCGGTCGCGAAGCGACAGGCGAACAACACGTCGCCGGCCGACCAGTTGTTGACGCCCCACGAGGCGAAACGCCCGGCCCGGACCAGTTCCGACACGTCGGCCACGACGGTCTTCAGATCGGGACGCTCCATGAAGTCGCCGACCACCACCATGTCGGCGTGATCGGTGCCGACCCGTCCAAGTGAGACCTTGATCTGTTCCGCGAACGACGACGCCGGGTACTCCCACAGCCAGAGCTTCCCGCACAAAAGGTAGTCTTCGCGAGCGATTCCGGCATCTCGGACGGCCTGCCCGAACAACACATCGGTAACGGCGTTCTCCGCGTGCGGACCGAAGTTGTAGTGCGCCACATCGAACATATCGACGCCGCGGTCGACCGCCAGGCGGACGAGCCGGGCCGCGTCCTCACGGTCCATCCGGTCCCAGGTGTTCCAGGAACCGAGCGCCAGAAGCGGCACCTCCGGACCGTGCACACCGAGGCGGCGCCTGGGCACCCGCTCTGCGAACTCCATCGTGACCTCCGGTGAGGGGTGGGGGTCGGCCCCGGGAGGACCCCTGGCCGTCTCATGATAGATCGTATAGCATCCTGCATATTCTTACCGCGAAGGAGACATTTTCATGTCGCATCCCTCCCCGGGCGCCGACCCGTCGGGCATCCTCGGCGTCGCCACCGGCTACATGGCCGCCAAGCAGCTGTTCGCGGCGAGTGACACCGGCGTTTTCGCCGCGCTCGCGGACGGTCCCGCGACGGCGGCCGAGCTGGCCGACCGGGCCGGGCTGCCGCAGCGCAGCGCCCGTATTCTCGCCGACGCCATGGCCTCGCTGGGCCTGCTGACCCGCGAGGACGGCCGCTACGCCAACACCGAGGCCACCGCCGCCTACCTTGCCGGTGCCGAGGGCGGCATCGACCTGCGGCCCTTCCTGGCCTTCCTCGAAGCCATCAGCTACCCGCACTGGCTCGAGTTCGGCGCGACGGCGCGCAGCGCCGAGCCGCAGCCGCTCGACTTCGGCGGCGACCGCATGCAGGAGTTCATGACCGGTGTCATGACCTACAACGCGCTGCACGCGAAGATGCTCGCGGACAACTTCGACTTCACCCCGTTCAGCCGCATCCTGGACTTCGGCGGGCTGTCGGCCGCCTTCCTCGTCGAGGCGCTGAAGACCACCGACAAGGCGCACGGCACCTTCGTCGGCCCGGGCGACTTCACCGGTCTCGCCCGCACGGCGTTCGAGGAGGCGGGCTTCGGCGACCGCAGTGAGGTCGTGGACTCCGACCCGCTGACCGGCGACCTGCCGGACGGTTTCGACTGCGTCCTGCTGGAGCACGTCGTGCACCGCTTCGACGCCGAGCAGAACAAGACCCTGATCAAGAAGGCCCGCGAGGCGGCCGCGCCGGGCGCCACGCTCGTCCTGCTCGACTTCTTCCTCGACGACGACCCGGAGCAGCGCGTCCTGGACGCCCTGCACGCCGGGGAGTACCTGGTCATCGACGGCACGGTCGTGTACCCCGAGTCCGAGGTGCGCGGCTGGCTGAGCGACGCGGGCTGGGAGCCGGTGGAGACCCGCGCGCTGCCCGGCAGCCCGCGGATCATCATCGCGGAGGCCCGATGACCGCAGCGGAGCGAGGATCTTCGGGCCTCCGGCCTCGGGGGTCTGGGGGTCGCCCCCCAGAAGGGCAGGGCCCGATGACCGCGGGTCGGGTCGTCCTCGTCACGGGGGGCGCCAGCGGCATCGGCCGGGCCGTCGCCACGGCGTTCGCGGCGGCGGGCGACCGCGTCGTGATCGCCGACCGGGACGCCGAGGCCGCGGCCAAGGTCGCGTCGGAGATCGGCGCCCAGGCCGTCACGGTGGACATCACCGACGCGGACTCGGTCGCCGCCGGGGTCGCGCACGTCGCCGAGACCGTCGGCCCGATCGAGATCCTGGTCAACAACGCGGGCCTCGTCGCGGGCGGCGGCCCGCTGGTGTCGCTGCCGCTGGAGGTCTTCGACACCGTCGTCTCGGTCAACCTGCGCGGCACGTTCACCGTCACGCAGGCGGTGGCCGGCCAGATGATCGAGCACGGGACGAAGGGCCGCATCGTCAACATCAGCTCGATCGGCGCCCGGCAGCCCACCGCCGGCCTCGGCCACTACGAGGCCACCAAGGCGGCCGTGGACGCGCTGACCCGCACCGCCGCGCTGGAGCTCGCGGGCCACGGCATCCGGGTCAACGGCGTCGCGCCCGGACCGGTCCACACCCCGATGACGGCCGGGCTGATGGAGCACGCGGAGGCCCGCGCGGCCTGGGAGGCCCGCATCCCGCTGAGCAAGATCGCCACGACCGACGACATCGCGCCGCTCGTGCTCTTCCTGGCGTCCGACCAGGCGGGCCACATCACCGGCGCGGTCGTCCAGGTGGACGGCGGCCAGCTCCTGACGTGAACAAGACGAACGCGCCGTCCCCACCACGAGGGGGGACGGCGCGTTCGGCGTTCCGGCCTACTTGTTCATGCGGGCTTACTTATGCGGGACGGCGCTGTGCAGGGCGTCCGCGGTGGCGTTCTTGTGGGCGCAGGCGATGCGCTCGATCTCGGCGGGATCGGCCGACTTGGCGATGAGCTCCAGGATGCGCTCGTGCTCGACCACCGAGCGGCGGGCGCGGCCCGGGACGTAGGTGAAGGTGGAGCGGCGCATGTGGTCCAGGCGCGTCCACTGGGCCTCCAGGAGCGACCGCAGGTGCCCGTCCGGGCAGTGCTCGTAGATCGAGAAGTGGAACTCCCGGTTGAGCGCGGTGAACGCGCTCGGGTCGAACTCCTCCAGCGCCTCGACCATCCGGTTGTTGATCTTGCGGGAGCGGTCGAGCTCCGCGCCCTTCATGTTGGGCGCGGAGATCGCGGTGGCGTAGCCCTCCAGCCGGGCGAGGATCTGCAGCGTGTGCTCGACCTGCTCGGCGTCGAAGACCGCGACGCGGGCGCCGACGTTGCGCACGACCTCGACCAGCCCGTCGGACTGGAGGCGGCGCAGCGCCTCGCGCAGCGGGATCGTGCTGACCCCGGTCTCCTGGGCGAGTTGGTTGATGACCAGCCGGTACCCGGGCACGTAGGTGCCCTCCAGGATGCGCGACCGCAGCAGCTCGTAGCAGAACTCGGCCTTGCTCTCCTTCGCCTGGTCCGGCTTCCTCGCGGCACTCACCCGGTTCTCCTCATCGTCGCCCAGCGCCCCCGGCCCGTGCTCGACGGCTCTGTGACCGTGTCCGACGGCCCTGTGACCGTGCTCGACGGCACCGTGTTCGACGGACTGTTCACCGTGCCAGCGCGCCGAGGAGGGCGTCGCGGAAGCCCGCGCCGCCCAGCACCTCGTGGTGCGCGCCCGGAACGGTCACCAGTTCGGCGCCGTCGATCTCCTCGGCGAGGCCGCCGATGCCTCGTGTCATCTCGTCATTCTCGCCGAGGATGAAGACGGGCGGAACCTTAGCGTTCCAGGCGCCGCCCGCGAAGGGGACAGCGCGCAGCCCCTCGACGCACAGCGCGAGACCCGCGGCGCGCTCGCCCTGGGACCTGATCATGCCCGCGACCATGCCGGTGAAGGGGTCGGCGGGGTCGGAGCCGTCCCGGACGGCGGCGTGCAGCGCGTCGATGTCGACGGCGGTGAACGGCTCTCCGGGGGCGAGTCCGCCGAGGACGGTACGTTCCACCCTCCCGGGCGCGGCCACGGGAAGCTCCCATGCGATCCTGGCACCCAGGGAGTATCCGGCGGCGTCGAACGTGGAGATGCCGGCCCGGTCCAGGGCCGCGACCAGCGCGGCCGCGATGACGGGGGCGGTGGTCTCGGCGGCGGAGGCGGGCGCGGGGCTCTGTCCGTGGCCGGGCAGGTCGGGCACCACGACGGTCCGGCCGGCCGCGGTGAGGGCCTCGGCGACGCCGGTGTCGACCCAGTCGGTCTGCCCGTCCGAGCAGAAGCCGTGCACGAGGAGCACGGGCGGGGCGTCCACCGGACCGGCGGACGTGAACGTGCGAACGGCGAGGTCGCCCATCCGTCAAGCACCTCCTAGAGGATTTCGCATACGATTTGCGATCATACTGCACGGGAACATCGCATCCGGCTCGGCGGGCGCCCGCCGAGTTGGAACGATCGAAGTCAGACGGGCCACACCCCCTCGTCATCGTGCATGACTTCATATACGATTTGCTCGTAAGCTCTCCCCTGGGTTCGTTCCCGTACCGTCAGGAGAACCGCACGTGCCGCACCCCCTGGGCGACCGGCCCTCGAAGATCATCGCCGTCCACCTCAACTTCCCGTCCCGGGCCAAGGAGCGAGGGCGGATTCCGGGGCATCCCTCGTACTTCCTGAAACCGCCGTCCTCGCTCGCCGGGACCGGCGACCCGCTGCCCCGCCCGGACGGCTGCGAGCTGATGACCTTCGAGGGTGAGATCGCCCTGGTCATCGGCCGTCGCGCGCACCGGGTCTCCCCCGCCGAGGGCTGGGACCACGTCGGCTGGGTGACCGCCGCCAACGACGCGGGCGTGCACGACCTGAAGTACGCCGACCGCGGCTCCAACCTGCGCTCCAAGGGCGCCGACGGCTTCACCCCGATCGGCCCCCGGCTGCTGGACGCCCGCGACCTCGACCCGGCCGCCCTGCGGATCCGCACCTGGGTCAACGGCGAGGTCGTCCAGGACGACACCAGCGACACACTTCTGTTCCCCTTCGCGGAGCTGGTCGCCGACCTGTCCCGGCTGATCACCCTCGAAGCCGGTGACATCATCCTCACCGGGACCCCGACCGGCGCGTCGGTGGCCCGTCCGGGCGACACCGTCGAGGTCGAGGTGACCTCCGGGTCCGCGTCCACCGGACGGCTGTCCAACACGGTCGTGGAGGCCGGGCCGCTCGCCGACTGGGGCGCGATGCCCCACGCCGACGAGGCCGCCCGAGCGGACGCCTGGGGCGCGACGTACGTGGCCGAGCCCACACTTAACCCGGTCCTCGCCGAGGCGTTGCGCGGCCTGTCCACCGCCACGCTCAGCTCGCAGATGCGCAAGCGAGGCCTCCAGCACATGTCGATCGACGGCGTCCACCCGGCGGGTAGCGACTCCGTAAAAGACACAGTGAAAATGGTCGGGACGGCCCACACGCTCCGTTACCTGCCGTTGCGCGAGGACCTGTTCAAGCGGTACGGCAACGGCATGAACGCGCAGAAGCGGGCGATCGAGGAGCTGCGCCCCGGCCAGGTGCTGGTCATGGACGCGCGCCGCGACAACAGCGCCGGGACGCTCGGCGACATCCTCGCCCTGCGTGCCATGAAGCGCGGCTCGGCGGGCGTCGTCACCGACGGCGGGCTGCGCGACAGCGCGGTCGTCGGCGGGCTCGGCCTGCCCGTCTTCCACGCGGGCGAGCACCCGGCGGTGCTCGGCCGCCGCCACGTCCCCTGGGACACCGGGCTGCCGATCGCCTGCGGCGGCGCGCTCGTCCAGCCGGGGGACATCCTGGTCGGCGACGCGGACGGCGTCGTCGTCATCCCACCCGACATCGCCGTCGACCTCGCCACCGACGCGGCCGAGCAGGAAACACAGGAGCGCTTCATCACCGAGCGCGTCGCCGCCGGGGAGTCCGTCGACGGCCTGTACCCGCTCGGGCCACGCTGGCGGGACGCCTACGAGGCCTGGCGCCGCGACAACGACCACTGAGGAGCAGACGTTGAAGTTCCGTACCGACCCGGCCACGATCCGCGGCTCCATCGCGCCCGTCGTCACGCCGTTCACCGCCGAGGGCGCCGTCGACCATGACGCGCTGCGCGGCCTGATCCGCTGGCAGCTGGAGTCCGGCTCGCACGGCATCTCGTTCGGCGGCTCGACCGGCGAGCCGAGCAGCCAGACCACCGCCGAGCGCATCGCCGCGATCCGGACGGCCGCCGACGAGGTCGCCGACCGCGTCCCGTTCCTGCCGGGCACCGGCTCGGCGAAGCTGGACGAGACCCTGGAGATCACGGCCGCCGCCCGGGACGCGGGCGCCGACGCCGCCCTGATCATCACCCCGTACTACGCGCGGCCCACCCAGGAGGCCCTCTACACCTGGTACGCGACCGTCGCCCGCGAGTTCCCCGACCTGCCGCTGGTCATCTACAACGTGCCGTCCAGGACGGCGGTGGACATCGCCCCCGAGACCGTCCGGCGGCTGTTCACCGACTTCGACAACGTCGTCGGGATCAAGGAGACCACCAAGGACTTCGAGCACTTCTCCCGCGTCCTGCACGCCTGCGGCCCGGAGCTGCTCGTGTGGTCCGGGATCGAGCTGCTCTGCCTGCCCCTGCTCGCCCTCGGCGGCACCGGCTTCATCAGCGCCGTCGCCAACCTCGCTCCCACCGCCGTCGCGCGGATGTACGAGCTGTGGACGGCTGGCGACCAGGCCGCCGCCCGTGACCTGCACTACCGCCTGCACCCCCTCGTCGACCTGCTGTTCGTCGAGACCAACCCGGCGCCCGCCAAGTGGGTGCTGGAGCAGCAGGGCCGGATCCCGTCCGGGTACGTCCGGCCGCCGCTGACCCAGCCGACCGGCGAAGGCCAGCTGCGCATCCGCGCGCTGCTCGAACGTGGCGGCGACCTCACCGCGGGGATCTGACGCCGGATCCCCGTTCCGCCCGCGACGAGCGCCGCCCCACCACGAACCGGAAGAGAGCACGATGTCCCTCCCCTCCACAGCCGCCCGCCCTGACGGCCTGCCGGACCGCATCCGGCACTGGATCGGCGGCGAGTTCGCCGACAGCGTCGACGGCGCGGTCTTCGACGTCGCCGACCCCGTCACCAACGTCACCTACACCACCGCCGCCGCGGGCGGTCCCGCCGACGTGGACCGTGCCGTCGCCGCGGCCCGCGCGGCGTTCCCCGGCTGGTCGGCCCTCGGCAACCGCGAGCGCGCCACGATCCTCAACCGGATCGCCGACGCCGTGGAGGCGCGTGAGGACCGGCTGTCGGCGTTCGAGTCGTTCGACTCCGGACTGCCGATCACGCAGGCGCGCGGGCAGGCCCGCCGCGCCGCCGAGAACTTCCGCTACTTCGCCGACGTGATCGTCGCGCTGGGCGATGAGTCCTTCCGCGTCGGCGACAAGCAGCTCAACTACGTGGTGCGGAGCCCCGTCGGGGTCGCCGGGCTGATCACCCCGTGGAACACGCCGTTCATGCTGGAGAGCTGGAAGCTCGCCCCGGCGATCGCGTCCGGCTGCACGCTGGTGCTCAAGCCCGCCGAGTGGACGCCGCTGTCGGCGAACCTGTGGGCCGAGATCTTCACCGAGGCCGGGGTGCCCGCCGGTGTGGTCAACATCGTGCACGGCATCGGCGAGGTGGCGGGCCAGGCGCTGGTGGACCACCCGGACGTGCCGCTGCTGTCCTTCACCGGGTCCACCGACACCGGACGGCACATCATGCGCTGCGCCGCCGACGGGCTGAAGACCCTGTCGATGGAGCTCGGCGGCAAGTCGCCCGTCGTGGTGTTCGCCGACGCCGACCTCGACGCGGCCCTCGACTCGGTCGTGTTCGGCGTGTTCTCCCTGAACGGGGAGCGCTGCACCGCCGGGTCCCGCGTGCTGGTCGAGCGGCCGATCTACGAGGAGTTCACCCGGCGGATCGCCGAGCGGGCCGAGCGGGTCAAGGTCGGGCCGCCGTCCGACCCGGCGACCGAGGTCGGCGCGCTGGTGCACCCCGACCACTACGCGAGCGTCCTGAACTACGTGGAGATCGGGCAGGGGGAGGCGAAGCTGGTCGCGGGCGGCACCCGTCCCGACCACCTGCCCGAGGGCAACTACCTCCAGCCCACCGTGTTCGCCGACGTGCCCCGCGACGCCCGGATCTTCCAGGAGGAGATCTTCGGCCCGGTCGTGGCCGTGGCGCCGTTCGACGACGAGGCGGAGGCGATCGAGCTGGCCAACGCGACCCGTTACGGCCTCGCCGGCTACGTCTGGACGAGCGACCTGCGCCGCGGCCACCGGATCGCCCACGCGGTCGACTCGGGTATGGTCTGGATCAACTCCCACAACGTCCGTGACCTGCGCACTCCCTTCGGCGGGGTCAAGGATTCGGGGGTCGGGCGAGAGGGGGGCGCGCACAGCATCGACTTCTTCTCCGAGACCAAGATCGTCCACGTCATGCTCGGCGAGGTGCACACGCCTCGCTTCGGCGTTCAGGAGAACTGATGAGCACTCCCCCCGACGTCGTCCGGTCCGCCTACGCGCAGCTCGTCGTCACGGACCTCGCCGCGTCCCGCTGGTTCTGGGTCGACATGCTCGGCCTACACGTCCAGCACGAGGACGCGAACGCCCTGTACCTGCGGGGCACCGACGAGCTGACCCACCATTCGCTGGTGCTGCGCAAGGGGCCGGCCGCGGCCCTCGACCACCTCGCCTACCGGGTCCGGACGCCCGAGGACGTCGACCGCGCCGAGAAGTTCTTCGCCGAGCGCGGCCGTCCCGTGCGGCGCATCCCGGCCGGTGAGGGCACCTACGGTGTGGGCGACGCCGTCCGCGCCGTCGACCCGCTCGGCTTCACCGTCGAGTTCTTCCACGACATCGCCCGCGGCGAGCGCCTCATCCAGCGCTACGACCTGCACCGCGGCGCCCAGATCGCGCGGCTCGACCACTTCAACATCTGCACGCCCGACATCCCCGCCGCCTACGAGCACTACAAGTCGCTCGGGTTCGGCTGCTCGGAGACGATCGAGGGCGACGAGCACGAGATGTACGCGGCGTGGATGTTCCGCAAGCAGACCGTCCACGACGTCGCGTTCACCGGCGGCGCGGGCCCCCGACTGCACCATCTCGGGGTCGCGACGCACGAGTCGCACCAGGTGCTGCGCACCGCCGACATCTTCGGGTCGCTCGACAAGCAGCACCACATCGAGCGCGGCCCCGGGCGGCACGGCGTGTCCAACGCCTTCTACCTCTACATGCGCGACCCCGACGGGCACCGGGTCGAGATCTACACCTCCGACTACTTCACCGGCGACCCCGACCACGAGACGTACGTGTGGAACGTGCACGACGACCGCCGCCGCGACTTCTGGGGCAACGCGGTCATCGAGTCGTGGTACAAGGAGGCCAGCCCCGTCCTTGACCTGGACGGCGCCGTCCAGCCGATCCTGGAGGGCGTGCTGGACGAGTCGGCCGTCCAGGTCGGCGCCGACGGTCTCGGCATCATCGAGCCCTCCTGACCGTTCGCTAGCCGTCGGGCGGCTCCGGGGCCGGGTGGCCCTGGTCGCGGCCCAGCAGGACCGCGCGTGTGATGGCGTCCCGGCCGAACCGGTCGCGGACGCCGTCGACCGCGCCGTCCAGCTCCCCGCCGCCCATCGCGGCCCGCCTTTGGACGGCGTCGAACGGCAGCGCGAGCTGCACGGCCCGGTCATCGCGCAGGTCGCCGAGCGACACCCCGATCAGGGTCAGGCCCCGGTCCTCGACCATCGGCGTGGCGGCGGCGAGCAGGCCCCGGGCCGTCGCCAGGATCAGCGCGGTGTCGGCGGTCGCCTGCGGCAGCGTGCGCGAGCGGGTGGCGCGGGCGAAGTCGCCGAACCGCAGGCGGAGCACGACCGTCCGGCACACCCGCCTTCCTTTGCGCAGCCTGCCGCCGAGCCGGTCGACGAGCCCGACCAGCATCGCGTCGAGATCCGCCGCCGTGCGTGCGCGGCGACCGAGGGCCCGCTGCGCGCCCACCGATCTGCGGCGCGCCCCCGTCCGCACCACGCGGGGGTCGCGGCCGCTCGCCAGGGCGTGCAGGTGGCGGCCCGCGCCGGGGCCGAGCAATGACACCAGCGTTGCCTCCGGCATGTCCGCGACGTCCCCGACCGTGGTGACGCCGTAGCGGGCGAGCTTGTCCGCCGTGGCCCCGCCGACGCCCCACAGCCGCCGCGCCTGGCCGCCGCCCATCGCCGTCCGCACCCCGCACGCCCTGGCCTCGTAGCTGGCCGCCAGCACCACGCCACCGCCGACGATCACCGGGCGCCCCCGCAGCCCCGGATCGTCACGCTGCTCGACCGACGCGTAGAAGGCGTCGAGATCGGCATGCAGGATCGCCGCGCCCTCCGAAACCAACACTGACACGAACATATGTTCGCATACCCGGCATGCACGCGTCATGGCGCGGTGAGGGCCTCCGTCGGTGGCAGTCTCGCCGCCCGGACGGCCGGGTACAGGCCCGCGACACCCCCGATGACCAGGGTCGCGAGGATCCCGCCCGCCATCGCCCACGCGGGCACGACCGTCGGCCAGCCCTGCGCCACGGCGAAGCCCGCGGTGACGACGACGCCGAGCGCGACGCCCCCGGCCCCGCCGAGCGCGGCGAGAAGCTGCGACTCGGTGAGGAACTGGAGCCTGATCTGCCCCCGGGTCGCGCCGAGCGAGCGGCGCAGCCCGATCTCCGCGCGCCGCTCCAGCACCGAGATCACCATCGTGTTGGCGACGCCGACGCCGCCGACCAGCAGCGCGACGCCGCCGAGGCCGAGCAGCAGGCCGGTGAACGCCCGGTCGGTGGCGTCACGGGCGGCCAGCGCGTCCGAGGGGCGGCTGACCTCCACCTCGGTCGGCGCCTCCGGGTTCGCGGTTGCCGCCAACAGGTTCTGCACCTTCTCGACCGCGTCCTCGCGGGCCCGGGTGTAGACGGTGGTGGGATGGCCGTCGAAGCCGAGGCGGGCCGCGGCGGCGTCCCAGCCGACGAGGGCCGCCGAGTCCAGCTCCGGCGCCGGCTCGGTCGGGTTCAGGACGCCGACGACGGTGAACCACTGCGAGCCGAGCCACACCTGGACGCCCGGCGTCGCGACCCCGAGCCGCTTCGCCGAGTCGGCCCCGAGGACGACGGCCGGATAGCGGGCCGTCCCGGAGTTGAGCCAGGTCCCGGCGGCCATGGTGAGACCGACCGTGTGGGGCAGGTCGAGGCGCGCCGCGCGGACGCCGATGCCGCCGCTCTGCCCCTCCGGGATGTGGTCGTTGCGGTAGACGTGGACGTCGTCCAGGGCCGCCGTGGCGGACGCCGACTCCACGTCCGGCATCCGGTTCACCATCCCGACCGACTCCACCGGAAGCTTGGCGGCCTCGCCGAAGAAGTCCTGGCCGGGCCCGACCGTCAGCAGGTTGGTGCCCAGCCGGTCCAGGACGGCCTGGAGCTCCGCGCGGCTGGACGTCGAGATCCCCACCACGCCGATCATCGCGGCGATCCCGATCGCGATGCCGAGCGCGGACAGGAACACCCGCAGCGGGCGCGAGCGCAACCCGGCGGCGCCGACGCGCAGCACGTCCGCCGGGCCAAGCCGGTCAGAGGCGGGCGCACCGCTCGTAGCGCCGCTCATAGGGTCGCCTCCACCTGTGCGTCGTCGTGGACGATCCGGCCGTCGCGCATGCGCACCTGGCGGGGCAGCAGGGCGGCGATGTCCCGGTCGTGGGTGATCAGGACGACGGTCGTCCCGCCGCCGGACAGCTCGCGCAGCAACTCCAGGACGCCCGCGCCCGACGCCGAGTCCAGCGCGCCGGTCGGCTCGTCGGCCAGCAGCAGCGCGGGCTCCCCCACCACCGCGCGGGCGATCGCGACCCGCTGCCGCTCGCCACCGGACAGCTGGTGCGGACGGTGCCCGAGCCGGTGCCCGAGCCCGACGCGCTCCAGTGCCCGGCGGGCACGGCGGCGGCGCTGCGCCTGCGGCACCCCCGCGTACAGCAGCCCGTCCACGACGGCGTCCAGTGCGCTGACCCCGGCGGCGAGGTGGAACTGCTGGAACACGAACCCGATCCGGCGGGCCCGCAGCGCCGACAGCCTCCGGTCCGGCAGCCGGGACACGTCGGTGCCCTCCACCAGGACGGTCCCGGCGCTCGGCCGGTCCAGGGTGCCGAGCAGGTGCAGCATCGTCGACTTCCCCGACCCGGACGGCCCGACGATCGCGACGAACTCGCCCGCCGCCACCGTCAGCGACACGTCGTCCAGCGCGGTCACCCCGCCCGGGTGGGTCCGCGTGACGTCCCGCAGTTCCACTGCCGTCCTCATGCCCGCTCCTTGTGGGGGGTCGACCGTCTGGCTCTCCGGGTCCAGCCCGCTGCCCTTCTTCGCCTTGAACAGCAACCCGCCGTCGGGCCGCGGGTCGGGGAACTCGCTGATCCCCTGGTCGCGCATGCATGCGGAGAAGACGCGCATCTTGGCGAGCTCCTCGGGGTTGGGCTTCTTCGGCTTGCCACCGTTCGGCATCAGGTGGCGGCACTTCTTCTGCGCCGCCTCGGCCTTGCCGTTGATGTCCGGGCCGCCCTTCCCCGCACCCTCGCTGTGCCGGATCGTGAGCTTGCCGTCACCGGACGGGTCCTCCATGTCCACGCCGTTGTCGCGCATGCACTGGGCGAACTGGCGCATCTTCTCGTGGTTGTCCGCGGCCTTGGCGGTGGCACCCGATCCCGCGCCCCCGCTCTCACTTCCACAGCCCAGCGGGCCGAGGGCGAGAGCCGGGACGAGGGCCAGCGCCGCCAGCGTCCGTCGTCGCATCGTTCGGTCTCCCTGTCGTCGCCCCCCGGACGTCCCGGCGGGCGACGGCAAGTCCAGCCGAGCGCCGATAACCCGGGCGTAACCGGTTCGCGTTATGCCCGCGTTACGCCCCTGGCCCGATGCTGGACCAGCACCGTCGAGGACGGGCACCACCAATGGACGGGCAGGGGGCGGCGCGTGCGGGTACTGATCGCCGAGGACGAGCGGATGCTCGCCGATTCGATCGCCGACGGGCTCAGGGCCGAGGCGCTCGCCATCAACCGGACGCTCATCGACGTCGCGGTGCGGCGCCACGACGCCACCGGCGACGTCAAGCGGCTCGGCGAGTCGCTGCTGGTCGTCAACGGGCGGCACGAACGCCTCATCGACGGCCTGCTCACCCTCGCGGGCACGGGCGAGGCGATGCTGGACGGCGGCCCGCTCGACCTCGCGGACGTCGCGGACCACGTGCTCGACCAGGCCGCCGCCGAGGCCGCCGCCCGGGGCCTGGCCATGACCCGCGACCTGGGCCCGGCGCCGACGGGCGGCGACCCCGTCCTCGTCGAACGGCTGGTGCAGAACCTGGTCGAGAACGCCGTCCGCCACAACCACGACGGCGGGACGCTGTCGGTGACGACGCGGAACGGGGACGGCGCGGCGGAGGTCGTCGTGTCCAACACCGGGCCGGTCGTGCCGGCCTACGACGTCGAGACGATCTTCGAGCCGTTCCGGCGGCTCGGCAACGACCGGCTGCGCTCGGACCGCGGGTCCGGGCTCGGCCTGTCGATCGTGCGGGCCACGGCGACCGCCCACGGCGGCACGGTGACCGCCGTGTCCCGCCCCGGCGGCGGCCTCCAGGTCACCGTCCGGCTGCCGTCCCGCGCGGCGGCGGTGATAACCGGCGTCCCCGCTGGGTAGCGTCTGTCCAATGACCAGTGCGCTTCTGCTCACCGACGCCTTCGGACGGATCCGGGAACAGGTCCACGGGGCCGTCGACGGGCTCACTCCACAGCAACTCGCCTACCGCGCCGACGCCGACGCCAACTCGATCGCGTGGCTCCTCTGGCACCTCACCCGTGTCGAGGACGACCACATCTCCGACGTCGCCGGGACCGCGCAGGCGTGGACGGAGGGCGGCTGGGCGGACCGCTTCGGCCTGCCGTTCGACCCGTCCGACACCGGCTACCGGCACACGTCGGCGCAGGTCGCGGCCGTCCAGGTGCCCTCAGCCGACCTGCTCACCGGCTACCAGGACGCCGTGCACGCCGAGACCGTCGCGTACGTCAGCACGGTCACCGACGACGACCTGCCCCGCGTCGTGGACCGGTCCTGGGACCCGCCGGTCACGCTGGGCGTGCGGCTCGTCAGCGTCATCTCCGACTGCATCGAGCACACCGGTCAGGCGGCGTTCGTCCGCGGCCTTCTGCTGCGGGCCTGACCGTCCCCGCCGGCCTCGCCGGACGGGCACAGGCCGGAGATCAGCCGGGACCACCGTGGCCCGATGCGCTCAAGGTCGTGGGCGCGCGCCGACTCGGCGGCCAGGTCGCCGAGCCGGTCGCGCAGGGCCCGGTCGGCGACCAGGTCGCGGAGCGCGGCCGTGAACGCTTCGGTGTCGCCGGGCGGGACGAGCAGCCCGTCGCGGCCGTGCGCGATCAGCTCGGCGGGGCCGTGCGGGCAGTCGAACGACACCACCGGCAGGCCCATCCCCATCGCCTCGATGATCACCATCGGCATGCCCTCGCGGCGGGACGACAGCGCGTAGACCGACGCGCGGGCCATCTCGGCGTGCAGGTCGCGGGTGACGGGACGCAGCTGGACCCGTCCGGTGAGGCCCAGCTCAGCGACCAGCGCGCGGAGCGCGTCCCGGCGTGGTCCGCGGCCGAAGATCCGCAGCGTCCAGTCGGGATGGTCGGCGGCGATCGGCGCGAAGGCCCTGATCAGCGTGTCGAAGCCCTTGTTGGCGACGAGCCGTCCGGCGGCCAGCACGACCCTGTCCTCGCGCCGGGACGGTCGCGGCGGCAGCGGCGGCGCGGCGTTCGGAATCCGTACGACCCGAACCCCCGACCCGGCGAGAGCCTTCTCGTAGCCCGCGAGAGCCGCCTCCGTGAGCACGGCGAGCGCGGTGAGCCCCCGATACCCGCGGACGACCTGGCGGCGCAGCGCGGGCCGGTAGGAGTCCAGGCTCATGTGGTCCTGCCCGATCGTGACGGCCCCTCGGGGCGCGAGTTCGGCCGCGAGCAGCACGAGCGACGGCCGCGTGCCGATCACGACGTCGGCCGGGGCGCCGTACAGGGCGCGCAGGAGGCACACGTCCGTCCAGAGGCTCATCAGGCGGAAGGACGCCTCGTCGGCCGGTGTCAGGACGCTCGGCAGCCGGGCCAGGAACCGGACCGTCCTCCCCCTGGCGGCGAAGCGGTCGTCGGCGTACGTCACCCTGGCGCCGAGCGGAATCGCGAAGAACGGCCGTTTGCTCCGCCGCAACGCGCTGACGATCTCGACGTCATAATCGCGCGCCAAGTAGCCGCAAAGATTCAGGACGGTACGGATCGTCCCTCCGGTGCCATGCGCGTTCTGCAACAGAACACGCACCCGAATCCGCTCACTGGCCTTGGGCGGACGCCTCCACCGCAACGGACTAAGTGCCCACAGCGCCACGCGGCGCACGCAGCGGTGTGCCCGGCGCCGGACGCGGCGGCGGAATCTCAGCGCCCGGCGCCCCGACGTGGTCGCGGGCTCGTTCACCGGGTGCCCCATTCCCGCCGCCGGGCCCGGTGAACGTCACCCCGTGGTCACGGAACGGTCGAGGGCGCTGCCCTTGACCCACTTGCTCCACGACATCTGGTAGTAGCTCCACCCGTTGAGCGGCGCGAGCTTGCGCTTGGTTCCGGTGATGATCACCGGGTCGCCCCGGTAGGACCAGCCGTAGTACCAGCGGGCGTCCTTGGGCGGCGAGTTGACGCAGCCGTGGCTGACGTTCTGGTGGCCCTGCGCCCACGTGGTCGAGGCCATCGAGTGGATGTACTCGCCGCTGTTGGAGATCCGCACCGCGTGCGGGATGACCTCCTTGTAGCCGCCGTGCTCCTTGTCCTCCGGCTTCACGCCCATCCACTCCGACGTCATGATCGCCGGATTCTCCTTGCCCATGGTGAGGTGGATGCCGCTGGTGGTGAGGTAGGTGTCGACGCCATTGACGACGCGGCCGCCCCGGCCCGCGCTGATCGGCCAACTGCGGACCTTCACGCCGTTCTTCTCGACGACCGCCCTGTGCTTCTTGGTGCTGATCTTCACCATGTGCGCGTCGCCGATGCGGAAGCTGCGGTCGAAGTCGTCCACGCCGTAGGTCTTCTTGCCCGCCTTCACGCCGGACAGCTTCGCCGTGAACGTGACCTTCTGGTTGGGCTTCCAGTACTCGCCGTTCTTCGTCCGGAAGATCACCGTGGTGTCGCTCACCCAGTACCAGGCGCCGGTGGCGGGCTTGGCGGACCTGACGTCCAGGGCCTTCTCCACGGCCGCCTTGTCGTCCACCGCCCGGTTGAAGACGACCTGGATCGGCATGCCGATGCCGACCTTCTCGTTCTTGTTCGGGGTGACGTCGACGATGTCGAGTTCCTTCGCCGCCTTGGCGGTGGCGAAGGAGGCGCTGAGGGTGGCCGTCTTGCCCTTCGGGCTCGTGGCGACGGCGGTGACCTGGTACTTGGAGCCGGGACGCAGCGTCCGCGACTTCCAGGTGGTCTTGTCGGCCCCCATCTCGCCGTCGACGGGCTTGCCCTTGAGCGTGACCGTGACCTGTTGGAGCGTGCCGCCCGCCGCCGTGACGACGACGCCGTCCTCCGGCTGCGCCTTGGCGCTGCCGTTGCCCGGGTTGATCGTCACCTGGGGGACGGAGGCGTCGGCCTTCTCGCCGACGGTGACGCCGCCCTCCTTCTCACCGCCGCTGCACGCCGTCGTGAGGAGCAGCACGACTCCCGCCACACCCGCGCCCGCCCGAACACCCGCGGAAGCTCTCCGCTGCACTGCGACCTCCCGAAACCGCCGTCTACCAGGGAGACATTAGCGATAAAACCAACGAATCCTGCCATGACCCAGGCTTTTCTCTGGTGTCCGAGATCAAAGCGTTGCAAGAGGGACATGTGGGATGACCTGGGTCACCGCAGGGCGCTGCCCTCCCGCCACGTGTCGAAGGACATCTGCCAGAAGCTCCAGCCGTTGAGGGGCTCGACCTCGCGGTCGGAGCCGGTCAGCTTGATGACGTCGCCGCGCTGCATGATGTCGTAGAACCACTTCGCGTTCTCGGGGCTGACGTTCAGGCAGCCGTGACTCACGTTCGCCGAGCCCTGCGCGCCGACCGACCACGGCGCCGAGTGCACGTACTCACCGCTGTTGGAGAAGCGGACCGCGTAGTTGACGACCTGCTTGTAGTAGCCGGGGTCGCCCGGCTGGCGGCCGGGGGACGTCATCGTGACCGGGTTGCCCTTCTCCATCAGCAGGTGGACGCCGCTGGTGGTGGTGAACTCGCGGGTCTGCCCGTTGCCCGCGCTGAACGGGACGGTGCGCAGCTTCTCGCCGTCCCGCGTCACCGTCATGCGGTGCCCGTCGATGTCGCCGGTGGTGATCTGCTTGGCACCGATCGAGATGGTGGCCTGCGCGTCCTTGGCCCCGTACACGCCGCCGCCCGCGTTCACCCCGGCGAGGCTCGCGTGGAAGCGGACGGTCTGGTGCGGCTGCCAGTACGTCTTCGTCCGGTAGATGACCTGGTCGGCGGAGACCCACCGCCAGGCGCCCTCGACGGGCTTGTCGGGCGTGACGCGCAGCGTCCGCTCGACGGCGGCCTTGTCGGTGACCGGGCGGTCGAACCGGACGATGATCGGCATGCCGACGCCGACCTTCTCACCCGTCAGGTTCGGGGTGACGTCGGCGATCGAGAGCGTCTCAGCGGGCTTGAGCGTGGTGAACGAGCTGGTCACGGTGCGGGTCTTGCCGTCGTCACGGGACTGCGCCGTGACGGTGTAGGACGTCCCGGGCGTCAGCGTCCTGGTGGAACGCCACGTCTTGTGGCCGCCGCCGAACGCGCCGGTGACGGTGGCTCCCGCGCCCTGGACGGTGACGTTCTGGAGCTTTCCGTCCGACGCCTTCACCTCGATCGTCCCGTCCGGTTTGACCTGGGCGGTGCCGTTGGCCGGTGTGATCGTCACGGTGGTGGCCGAGTTCCCCGAGGCCAGCTTGCCCGCGCCGCCGACCCCGCAGCCCGTCGCGCAGCCGACCGCGAGGATCGCGGCGGCACCGGCGCCGCCGGTCAGCGCGAGCCTCAATCGCCCCTGAGTCACAGCCAACTCCCCCATCCCCGTTTTTTCACCCAAGTGGTGAATGCGTCTGAGAAAGGAGACGCCACGACCGGGCCGGAAGTTCGGCAAGCCGGGCAGAGATTTCGCTGCTCAGAGACGGCGGCGGGCGAGGAGCGGAGGGATCAGGCCGGTGTCAGGCGGTCGGGGCGGGCTCGTGGTTGACGTGACGCACGAGGCGCTTGAAACCCCACACGGAGACGGCGACGCCGACCGCGCCCAGCCCGGCGACGATGCCGGTGCGGAACCACAGGTACATGCTGATCGACTCGTTGAAGAGCATCCAGAGGCTGACGCCGACGTTCGCGAACAGCACCATCGACCACAGCAGCGAGATCCGCAGGAAGAACCGGTGCACCCTGTCGTGCTTCAGGAACGCCTCGGGGATCGGCGCCATGTCCCGGGCCAGCTTCATGGCGAGGGGACGGCCGAGCGGGACGGACGCGAGGAACGCCAGGCTGATCGTCAGGGTGCCGAGCGTCGGCTGGAGGAAGTACATGACGGCGCTGTGCGTGGCGGCCGCCGTGGCCGCCCGGACCGTCACGCCGACCGCGGCGAGCAGCAGCATGCCCGACACCCGGTGGCCCCGCGCGTAGCGGTAGGCGATGCCGCCGTACACCCAGGCGACGGCGGCGACGAGGGCGCCGTTCAGCCCGAGGAGGGTCAGCGCGGCGTAGAAGACCGCGACGGGGGCGATGACGCCCTCGATGAAGCGCGGGAGCGCGTGCATCAGCAGCGCGGTCACCCGGGGCAGCTCGAACACGTGGTGGCCGCCGCCCTCGGGCGGGGCGACCACCGCCGTCGCCCCTGCGGGCTCGGCGGGAGTTGTCGCTGGTCGTTCCATCGAGTGCTGCGCTCCCCGATCGGTGTGCATGGACTCGGATGTGGTCACGATTGCGCCCTACCGTACGTGATGTACGGCACGCGGTTGTCCGTTTTCGTGTGATCCGGTCGCGTGCCGTCCTTCCCCCCGTGGTTCGGATCAGTGGTCCGTCCAGTTCGGGCGGCGGCCACAAACGGCCAGGATTGAACCCGTGTGACCCACGCCTCACTTCCGACAGTAGCCGGTGCCGGGGTCAGCTCTCCGGCGGGGCGGCCTCAACGTCGCGGGCCGCCGCGTAGACGGCCCTGAGGGTGACCGCGACCGACGGACGGCGCACGCTCGCGGTCCTGGTCACGGCGTACACCTCGCGCGCCAGGGTGCATTCGGGGATGCGCCGGACGGCCACCCCCCGGTCCCCCGCCGACAGCGCCAGGGCGGGCACGGCGGTGATGCCGATGCCGCGCGCCACGAGGCTCAGGATCGCGTGCAGGCCCTCGAACTCCCACGGGACGGGACGGGCCCCGCCCACGGTGTCCATGAGCCGTTCCAGGGCCTGCCGGGACGGTTCCCCGGACGGCGCGGCCATCCAGGGCTCCTCCCTGAGCCGTTGCAGGTCGACGGGCCGGTTCGGGTCCGACATGGGGTGCCCGGCCGGGACGACCAGGACCAGCGGATCGCGGAGCAGGTGGAAGAACTTCAGCGCGGCCGGGGCCTGTTCGGGGACCTTGCCCGTCCAGTCGTCGATCAGCGCGATGTCGACCTCGCCGTTCTGCACCTGCCGGATGCCGTCGCCTGGACGGGTCTGGCGCAGGACGAACGTCAGGTCCGGGTGCTCGGCGAGGCTCTGGGCCAGCGTGGACGCGAAGGCGACGGCGGCGGTGGGGAACGCGGTGACGACGACCCGTCCCATCGGCGTGTCGGAGTGCGCCGACAGCTCCGCCTCGGCGGTCTCCACGAGGCTGAGGATCTCCTCGGCGCGGTCGGCGAGGCGGCGTCCGGCGTCGGTCAGCTCGGCGCTGCGGGCCGTGCGGTCCAGCAGTGGGACGCGGGCCTCCCGTTCGAGGGCCGCCAGCTGCTGCGAGACGGCCGACGGGGTGTAGCCGAGGGCGGCGGCGGTGGCGGCGATGCTGCCCCGGCGGGCGAACTCGGCGAGCAGCCGCAGGCGGCGCAGTTCGAGCATCGCTCCATCTTACGGTCAGCATCGACGAGACTCGCTTGTGATGATGCTGGGAGCGGGAAAGGATGAGACTGAGCCCGGCCGGGTCACACAGGGGGATTCCGCTAGCACTCAGCGTTATCTTCGCATGCCCATTTTTCAGCGTGTCCTTTTTTTGGAGCATTGTGATGCCTGCCCAGGATGAGTCCGCCCGGGAAGAGTCCGACCCCGTCGGGTCGCTGCCGTTCGCGCCGCGTCCCGTCGCGCTGTCGGCGACCCTCGCGGTGAACGAGGCCATCGCCCGCAAGCGCGCGGAGGGCGTCCGCGTCCTGCCGCTCGGCTTCGGCGAGGCGGGGATACCCATCCACCCGGCACTGACCCGTGAACTCTCGTCCGCCTCGGACCGCGGCGGGTACGGCCCGGTCGCCGGGTCGGCCGCGCTGCGCGCCTCCGTCGCCGGGTACTGGTCGCGGCGGGGGCTGCCGACCGACCCGTCCGCGATCGTGGCGGGCCCCGGCAGCAAGCCGCTGCTGTACGCGCTCCTGTCGTCCCTGGGCGGCGACGTGGTGGTCCCGGCGCCGAGCTGGGTCAGCTACGCGGCCCAGGCGTCGCTGTTGGGCGCCGAGCCGATCCGCGTCGCCACCAAGCGCGGCGAGGGCGGGGTGCCGAGCCCGCTGCTGCTGGCCGACGCCGTGGTGCGGGCCCGCGCGCGTGGTCGCGACGTCCGGGCCGTCGTGGTGACGCTCCCCGACAACCCGACCGGGACGCTCGCGTCCGAGGACACCGTCCGGCGGTTGTGCGCGGTGGCCCGCGACCAGGGCCTGGTGATCATCTCGGACGAGATCTACCGCGACCTGGTGCACGCGCCGGGACGCGCCGTCCCGAGCCCGGCCCTGTTCGCGCCGGAACGGACGGTCGTCACCACCGCGCTGAGCAAGAACCTCGCGGCGGGCGGCTGGCGGCTCGGCGTCGCGCGGCTGCCGGACGGCCCCTTCGGCCGCGCGCTGCGCGACAGCCTGCTGGGCGTGGCGAGCGAGATCTGGTCGAGCGCGCCCGCCCCGATGCAGCACGCCGCCGCGTACGCCTTCGGCGAGCCGCCGGAGCTGGTCGAGCACATCGACCGCAGCAGGCGGCTGCACGCCGCGATCACGGCGGCCGTCGCGGACCGGTTCGCCGCCGCGGGCGCCCGCGTCGCGCGCCCCGAGGGCGCCTTCTACGTCTACCCCGACTTCGGGCCGATCCGGGACGCGCTGGCCGCGAACCACGGCGTCCGCACGGCCGCCGACCTGACGCACCTGCTTCTGGAACGTTACGGAGTGGGCGTCCTGCCCGGCAGCTCCTTCGGCGACGCCCCGGCCCTGCTGCGGACGCGGGTGGCGCCGAGCCAGCTGTACGGCGACGACGACGCCCAGCGCCTCCAGGCCCTGGCGTCGCCCGCCCCGGCAGCCCTGCCGTGGATCGCGGGCGCCCTGGACCGGCTGAGCGAGGTGCTCGCGGGACTGACCGAGACCGTCACCGTGAGCGAGCCCGTTCCCGTTTGAGGCCGAATGGCGTCGAGAATTGCGGAGGGTAAGGGAGTCGAACCCCTTCGAGTGTCACCTCGACGACCGTTTTCGAAACGGCTGCCTTACCGTTCGGCCAACCCTCCCGGGGGCCCGTCGCGGGCCGTCCGTCCGGCGGACGGCCCGCGGCGGAACGAGAGTGGACCAGCAGGGAGTCGAACCCTGATCGCCTCCTTGCAAGGGAGGTGTGCTTCCGTTACACCACAGGCCCAGCGTGGTTCTCAGCAGGGGCGGTAGGAGTCGAACCCACTTTCCGCCGGATTTGGAGACCGGCCGCCTAACCGGTGGCTCACCCCTTCGCGCTTTCGTTGTGATCAATGATGCGCGGGGCTCGTCGGCGGGCACAAAGGATTTTCTGCGTGAAGGCGCGGATGCGCACCGTCATCGGGTCGTGATCGACTTCCGAGTGGTCGCCACCCGACCCGTTCGGAGCGTATAAGCGTGGTGTAAGGTCCAACGACGCACGGGGGGCGAACGTCACGAATCAACCGGTGGCAGGCCAAGGGACGCGCTGTCCCGTTTGACCGTGGTAAACCCGACAACAGGCACGACGTCACGCGAGTGATGGAAGAAGGCGAGGGGGCCCGCCATGAGGCACGCACGGGACGGGGCTGCCGCGGCGATGAGCGCCGCCTCCAGAATCCTGGTCGCGCGGGGCAAGAACGAGCCCCAGGAGATGGAGAACCCCGACGTCGCCTGGGGTCAGCGCGCCCGCGACGGCGTGTGGGTGCCGACCAAGGACGGGCAGCGGATCCACCTCGGCATCGACGTGGCCGCGGCCGACACCGTCGCCCAGGTGCTGCGCCCCAGCCTGCGGGTGTTCGTCGGCGTGGACGTCGACACCGACATCGTCGCGCAGACCACCTCCGGCGGGGTGCGGCTGCTGACCGTCATCCACGGCCCCGACGCGCCCTCCGAGTTCCGCTTCACCCTGTCCCTCGCCGACGGCCTGGCGCTGGAGTCGATGCCGTCCGGCGGGTACGACGTCGTCCACCTGCGGTACGGCGCGACCGTCGGGCGCCTCTACAACCCGTGGGCCAGCGACTCGATGTTCCGCCAGGTGAAGGCCGACTACACCCTTGAGGGCCCGGCGGTGACGATGCGCATCCAGCACTCCGACGCGTACTACCCGGTCGTCGCCGACCCCCACTACGAGCGCTGAGCGACCCCCGCGCTCCCCGTCTCCGCCCGTCTCTGCCCGTCTCTCCGATGCGCGTCGACGCGTCGGCTTCTCGTCATAAGGTTGTGGCACCGCCCGCGCGTCCGGCTCCCGGCGGCGCCGCCGGGCACGATCGCCCCGGGTCCCCGAGACTGGAGTCCTTGTGATCTTCGCCCATGACACCGAGCACGCGCTCGCCGTCGTCGTCGACCTGATCAACACCGGCGCGGCGACGTCCGGCGCCGAGGAGCTCGGCGGGCTGCCCGGCCTGCACGCCTTCGTGGCGCGCAACACCTTCAGCGACATCGGCGACCTCACCGACTCCGACCTCGCCCGCGTCCTCGACCTGCGCGAACGGTTCCACGCGGTGTTCCACGCCGGGGACGTGCCGGCCGCCGTCCAGCGCGTCAACGAGATCGTCGGCGAGGTCCGCGCCACGCCGCACCTGACCGACCACGACGGCTACGACTGGCATGTGCACTTCTTCGCGCCCGGCGCGCCCCTCGGCGAGCACCTGGCCGCCGACTGCGGCATGGCGCTGGCGTACGTCATCGCGTCCGGCGAACTCGACCGGCTGCGCACCTGCGAAGCGCCCGACTGCTCCCGCGTCCTGGTCGACCTGTCCCGCAACCGGTGCCGCCGCTACTGCGACAGCCGCACCTGCGGCAACCGCATGCACGTGGCCGCCTACCGCGCCCGCAGGAGAGCCCTGTAGCACACGCTAACCTCATGTTTCACGCTCGTTGCGGGTTCTCTCCCGTGGTGGGCCCACATCGGACCTATTCGGCCAGGAGGATCCGCTGTCCAGGCGAGCACTCATCACCGGCATCACCGGACAGGACGGCTCATATCTGGCCGAGCATCTGCTCGCCCTGGGGTACGAGGTCTGGGGCCTGGTGCGGGGGCAGGCGAACCCCCACGTGTCACGGCTGCGCAAGCACATCGGCGACGTGCAGATCACCACCGGCGATCTGCTCGACCAGGGCAGCCTGATCTCGGCCGTGGAGCGGGTGGAGCCGGACGAGGTCTACAACCTCGGCGCGATCTCCTACGTGCCGATGTCCTGGCAGCAGGCGGAGCTGACCGCCGAGGTGACCGGCATGGGCGTGCTGCGGATGCTGGAGGCGATCCGGGTGGTGTCGGGCATCAGCCCGTCCAGGACGCCGGGACGCGGCCAGATCCGCTTCTACCAGGCGTCCTCGTCGGAGATGTTCGGGATGGTGCGCGAGACGCCGCAGAACGAGCGGACGCCGTTCCACCCGCGCAGCCCGTACGGGGTCGCGAAGAGCTACGGGCACTACATCACGCAGAACTACCGCGAGTCCTACGGGATGTTCGCGGTCAGCGGGATCCTGTTCAACCACGAGTCGCCGCGCCGGGGCGCCGAGTTCGTCACCCGCAAGGTGTCGCTCGGCGCGGCCCGCATCAAGCTCGGCCTCGCCACGGAGCTGCGCCTCGGCAACCTGGACGCGCGCCGCGACTGGGGCTTCGCGGGCGACTACGCCCGCGCGATGCGGCTGATGCTCGCGCAGGACGCTCCCGAGGACTTCGTCATCGGCACGGGCCAGACCCAGTCGGTGCGCGAGCTGGTCGAGTTCGCGTTCCGCACGGCCGGTCTCGACTGGGAGGACCACGTCGTCCACGACGCCCGCTACACGCGCCCGGCGGAGGTCGACCTGCTGTGCGCCGACCCGAAGAAGGCCCGCGAGCAGCTCGGCTGGGAGCCCGAGGTGACGTTCGAGGACCTGGTCACGATGATGGTCCGCTCCGACCTGCGGCTGCTGTCGGGGTCGGCGCGTCCCGAGGACGAGCCGTTCAGCCCCGATCATTGGTGAACCCGTGACCGGGCCCGTGACACCATATGGGCATGGCCACTTGCGAACATGTGCAGAGCGTTCCGGTCGAGGACCCGTCCCCGAACACGCCGCAGGGGTGCGAGGAGTGCCTGGCCGAGGGGACGCGGTGGGTGCACCTGCGGCTCTGCCTGAGCTGCGGGCACGTGGGCTGTTGCGACTCGTCCCCGATGCGGCACGCCACCGCGCACTTCGAGAAGGAGGGGCACCCGATCGTCCGCTCGTTCGAGCCGGGCGAGGACTGGCGCTGGTGCTTCGTGGATGAACTGATCGTCTGATGCCGGACGTCCGGCTGAGCACGGGGCCGGGCCGCTGGATCCTGCTGGCGACGGTGCTCGGGTCGGGTGTGGCGCTGCTCGACTCCACCGTCGTGAACGTGGCGCTCCCGAAACTGGGCCACGACCTGAACGCCGGAATGGCCGGACTCCAGTGGACGGTCAACGCGTACACCCTCACCCTCGCCGGTTTCATCCTGCTGGGCGGGTCCCTGGGCGACCGCTACGGCCGACGCCGGATCTTCCTCATCGGCGTCGTGTGGTTCGCAATAGCGTCGGTCCTGTGCGGCATGGCCCTGAACATCGAGATGCTGATCGTGTCCCGCGCCCTCCAGGGAGTGGGCGGCGCCCTCCTCACCCCCGGCGCACTGGCGATCATCCAGGCGTCCTTCGTCGCCGACGACCGTCCCCGAGCCGTGGGCGCCTGGTCGGGACTCGCCGGAGTCGCGGGCGCGGTCGGCCCGTTCGCGGGCGGCTGGCTGGTGGAAGTGGCCGGATGGCGCTGGGTGTTCCTCCTGAACGTCCCGCTCACGGCCGTAGTGGTCCTGGTCGCCGTCAGGCACGTCCCCGAGAGCGTCGACCCGGAATCACACGGCCGCTTCGACGTCCTGGGCGCCGCCCTCGCGGCCCTGGCACTGGCCGGAACGACCTACGCACTGACCGAGGCCCCGGACGGCGCGTCCCTGGCAGTCATCACCGCAGCCGTCGCAGGAACAGCGGCCGCCGTCACCTTCGTGACAGTGGAGCGAAACAGAGGCAACCGCAAGAACCCACGACCAATGCTCGCCTTGGACGTGTTCGCCTCCCGCCAGTTCTCCGCCGTCAACATCGTCACGTTCATCATGTACGGCGGGATGGGCGTGATGTTCTTCCTGTTCGTCCTGAACCTCCAGGTCGTCGGCGGCTTCTCCCCCATCGCCGCGGGCACGGCCCTCCTCCCGGTAACGGCCCTCATGCTGCTCCTCTCAGCACGGGCGGGAGCGCTGGCCCAAAAGATCGGCCCCAGACTCCCCATGACGATCGGCCTCCTCATCGCAGCGGCCGGAATGCTGTGGGTGGGGCAGATAGACGCGGACTCGTCCTATGTCCGGGGCGTCCTACCCCCCGTCGTCGTCTTCGGCCTGGGCCTCTCAGCAGTAGTGGCGCCGCTCACCGCCACGGTCCTGGCCACGGCCGACGTCCGCCACGCGGGCGTCGCCAGCGGCGTCAACAACGCCGTGGCCCGAGCCGCGGGACTCCTGGCCGTGGCGGCGATCCCGCCGATAGCGGGCCTGACCGGCGACGCCTACAACGACCCGAGCAAGTTCTCGCACGGATTCGGGATCGCGATGGCGACCTGCGCCGCGATGCTCGCCGCCGGTGCCGTGCTGAGCTTCCTGACCGTCAGCGACGACGCGCTGCGCGCCCCGTCCGGCGAACCCGTCGAGCCCGAGTGCAGGAGCCACTGCGCCGTGGGCGCCCCCCAACTCCAACCCGACCGGGACACCGCACCTTGATCAACAGGGCGTAGCGGTTCAATCTCGGTCCGATTCCGGCTATGTCCGGGCCCCGAGAGGTTCGTTGGCATACGGTCGGTGCATGAATCTGCGGCAGCTGCGCTATGTCGTGGCGACCGCCGACCACGGCACGATGACGTCGGCGGCCCAGGCTCTCTACGTGGCCCAGCCCGCGCTCTCGCGGGCCGTCCGCGAACTGGAACGCGAACTCGGCGTCGAACTGTTCGCGCGCTCGGGACGCGGCGTCGCCCTCACCGACGTCGGCGCGGAGGTGGTCCGCCAGGCCCGCGTCGCCCTGGACGCGGTCGACGCCATCGAGGGCCTGGCGGTGACCCGGGCCGACGGCCGAGGCGCCGAACTGCGCATAGCCGTGACGTCGTCCCTGGAACCGGAGCTGACCGGCCGCCTCCTCCCCCGCTTCGCCCGCTGCCAACCGGCCGTCCGCGTCCGCGTCGTCCGCTGCGAGGACCGCGACCGCGTCACCATCGCCCTCCGCGCCGGCCGCGCCGACCTCGCGCTCACCGACCTCCCCATGCCGGGCGACATGACGGCCCACCCGTTCGAGCAACGCGAGGTCGTCCTGATCTCACCCCCCACCCTGAAGATGCGCGAACCCCTCCCGCCCACCGTCCTGGACGGCCTCCGCCTGGTCCTCCCCGCCCGAGGCGGCGCCCGCCGAGCCGAGATCGACACCGTCCTCAGACGAATCGGCGCCACCCCCATCGCCGCCGTGGAGTCCGACGAACGAGGCGCCTGGATCGGCTGGGTAAGAGCGGGCCTGGGCTCCCTCCTCTGGTACCGCAACCAGATCGACGACACCGAAGGCGTCACCGTCCGCTCCTTCATGCCCCCCATAACCCGCATGAGCGGCATCGTCCACCCCCACCGCAAACTCCCCCCGGCAGCCCGAGACTTCCTGACCTTCGCCAAAGAAGAAGCTGCTGGCTAACTGGGGGGGCGCCCCCCAATAAACTCCACGAAGTGGAGACTACGCATGCGCTTTGGTTGCTTGCTGTGCCTGTTACCGCCCTCATGGTGGCTGCCGGGGCGCGGCGGGCTGGGGTTTCGGCGCCGTTGATTCTGGTGATCGCGGGGTTGCTCGTCTCGTTCGTGCCGGGGGTGCCGGAGTTCGAGCTCGATCCGGAGGTGGCGCTGTACGTGTTCTTGCCGCCGTTGTTGTTCGCGGCGGCTTGGCAGAGTTCCTACACGAATCTGCGGCAGAACGTGTGGGGCATCGGGTTGTTGTCGGTCGGGCTGGTGCTGTTCACGACGTTCGCGGTGGGGTACGTGGCGTATCTGCTTGTGCCTGGTCTGCCGCTTCCGGCGGCGTTCGTGCTGGGGGCGATCGTGGCACCGCCGGACGCGGTGGCGGCGGTGAGCATCGCGCAGCGGCTGGGGTTGCCGCGGCGGACGGTGACGGTGCTGGTCGGGGAGAGCCTGTTCAATGACGCGACGGCGTTGACGGCGTTCCGGGTCGCGTTGATCGCGGCGACGGGCGCGGGGTTCACGTTGGCGGACGGTGTGTGGCGGTTCCTCTTCGCGGCGGCCGTGGGCGCTGCGGTCGGGTTGTCGCTCGGGCCGCCGCTGCACTGGTTGCGAACGCGGCTCAACGATCCGCTGGTGGAGAACGGTGTCGCGGTGGTGACGCCGTTCGGGGCGTACCTGATCGCGGAGAGCCTGCACGCCTCCGGGGTGATCGCGGTGGTCGTGAGCGGGCTCTATCTGGGGCATCGGGCCACCGAGTCGGCGGCGGCGACGCGGTTGATCGGACGGTCGTTCTGGAAGGTGATGGTCTTCGTCCTGGAGTCCGTGGTCTTTCTGCTGATCGGGTTGCAGTTGCCGCCGGTGCTGGACGGGTTGTCGGGCCGCAGCACGCCGGAGTTGGTGTGGTGGGCGATCGCGGTGTTCGCGGCCACGGTCGTCGCGCGGTTCGTCTGGGTCTTTCCGGCTTCGTACGTCCCGTGGTTGATGTCCAGGCGGGAACGAGGACGGGAGCACGTCGGGTGGCGGGGACGGGTCGTCCTGTCGTGGGCGGGCATGCGGGGTGTGGTGTCGCTGGCGGCGGCGTTCGCGATTCCGTTCACCACGTCGGATGACGCGGCGTTCCCGGGGCGCGATCTGATCCTGTTCCTGACGTTCACGACGGTTCTCGGGACGTTGCTGGTGCAGGGCCTGACGTTCCCGGCGTTGATCCGCGTGCTCGGTGTCGGTGGTGAGCGGGAGCGTTACGCCGACACCGTCGCGGAGGCGGGGGCGCAGCACGCGGCGGCGCAGGCGGCGCTCGAGCGGCTGGAGGAGCTGATCGCCGAGGACGAGGTGGACGCCGCCGTGGTCGACCGGCTGCGTGAACTCGCCGAGCATCGGCAGTTGCGCGTGTGGGAGCGGCTCGGCGGCGGGACGGGCCCGGAGGGCGCGGAGGTGCCGACGGCGGCGTACCGGCGGTTGCGGCGGGAGATGCTCGCGGCCGAGCGGCGGGTTTTCGTGCGGATGCGCGACGAGCGTCGTCTCGACGACGAGGTGCTGAGCCGGGTCATGAACGAGCTGGACCTGGAGGAGGCCGCCCTCCACAGGGAGTAGGGCACCGGGAGTGAGACCGGATGCCCTGGCCACGGTGCGTACGCCGTGGCCAGGGCGAGGGGGTCCGGTCAGGACGTCCCGTTGAGGGGTTGGTCGGGCAGCTCGACGGTGTAGGACTCCTTCACCACGTCCAGATGGTGCCAGGACTCGCGCACCGTCACGCCGGGCACGGCCCGGATGGAGTCCAGCACGGCGACCAGCTCGCTGCGCGAGGCGGCCTCGGCCTGTCCGACGATGTCGTAGCGACCGAAACCGGTCGCCAGGTAGCGGATGCCCTCCAGGGCGGCGACCGCGTCGGCGGCCCGTCGCAGCCCGCCGGTGACCACCAGCCCGAACCCGCCGAGCTCGGCGGCGCCGAGGGCCAGCGGGTCGGCCAGGCCGGTGACCTGGATGACGCCCGAACGCATGAGCCTGACCACCCGGGCCCGGGTGGCGGCCTGCGACAGGCCGATGATGTGCGCGAGCCGGGTGTAGGGGGCGCGCCCGTCGCGCTGCAGCTCCTGTAGGAGGCGCCAGTCGATGCCGTCGAGGCTGACCTCTTCGAGCTCGCGTACCACCGCGTGCGTGTCGCGCACGGTGGACACCGACCGGAAAACCTCCGCCGCCCGCACCCCGGGGACGGACCTGATGCGGTCCACCTCGGCGGCGAGCGTGGCGTCGTCACGGGTGCGCACCTGCGCGACCAGGTCGTACGGGCCCGCGGTCAGCGCGGTGAAGCTGACGGCGGGACGGTCGGCGACGACCGCGGCGACCTTCCGGGCCGAGCCGTCCACCGTGACCGAGAGGTGCCCGATGGCCTCCGCCCCGACGACGGCGGCGTGCACGATGCCGACGACGCGGACGACCTGGGTTTCGAGAAGGTGCTGTACCCGTGCCCGCACGGCCGTGCGGGAAAGCCCGACGCGGTCGGCGAGGGCCTGGAACGTCGCCCTGCCATCCCGCTGGAGCTCGCGGACGAGCACGGCGTCGACCGCATCCAGCACGGTTCTCCTCCTCGACATGTCATGAATCGGTTTGTCGGCGACTGCAAGATCATTCCATTTCAGGACGGTATGACGTCAAATATTGATCTTGCTCGTGTTCGCGGTGCCCGGTGGCCGTCGAAGCGGCTGTGGCGAGTTCCGAGTGACGACGTTTCCGGCGCCGCGTACTCCCGTCGGGAAGCGCAACGAGGCCGGTTTTTCGCACGCGGACCGGGCGTTTTCGGGGTCGGCGGTGGACGCGCGCGGTGGCCATGATCACTGTGCTGGTCGCCGTGCTGCCAGGGCGGCGCGCGACGCGGAGAAGCGCGGCCGACCGGGTCCGAGTGCGTGGGCTGCATGCGCTTCTCCCGGTGTTCTGATGTCACGCCCCTTACGGCGGTACCGCCGTTCGTGTGAGGCACATGTAAGAAAAGTGCATCGAGGGCGCAGTTACGTCAAGAGGTAACTTTACAGAGAGCCAAGCCTCACGTTGCACGGTTTCCACCACGTCGTGAAGTTCTGTTCGACGGCCGGGTCGCCCGCCCGCACCGCCCGCGCCGGGGGCCTCCGTCAAGATTGGCGGCGGCGGCCCCGTCCGGGTCGGTTCCGACGCGACCGGGTATGGCCGACAATGGACGGTGGCCCAGCCACCCTGACCTGCGATTGGTGTGGATTAGACCCGTGCGCCTGCTGAACGGTGAGCGGCCCGCTCACGACCTCACCTACAACGACGTCTTCATGGTCCCGCGCCGCTCCGCGGTCGGGTCGCGCCTGGAGGTCGACCTGTCGACCGTGGACGGCAGCGGGACGACGATCCCGCTCGTGGTCGCCAACATGACGGCCGTGTCCGGCCGCCGGATGGCCGAGACCGTCGCGCGGCGCGGCGCGATCGCGGTCCTGCCACAGGACATTCCGGTCGAGGTCGTCGCCGAGGTGATCGGCTGGGTCAAGGGACGCGACCTGGTCGTCGACACCCCGATCCGGCTCGGTCCGTCCGCGACGGCGGGCGACGCGCTGGCGCTACTGCACAAGCGGGCCCACAACGCGGTGATCGTCGTCGCGGACGACCGTCCGGTCGGCGTCGTCACCGAGGCCGACTGCCAGGGCGTCGACCGGTTCGCGCAGCTGAGCGACATCATGTCCCGTGACCTGGTCACGGTGCCGGACGGCGTCGACCCGCGCGAGGCCTTCGACCGGCTGCACGGGCGCGGCCACCGTCTCGCGCCCGTCGTGGACGCGGACGGACGGCTCACCGGCGTCCTCACCCGCACGGGCGCGCTGCGCGCCACGCTCTACTCCCCCGCCGTGGACGGCGCCGGACGGCTGCGGATCGCCGCCGCGGTCGGCGTGAACGGCGACGTCGCGGGCAAGGCGAAGGCGCTGCTGGACGCGGGCGCCGACCTGCTCGTCGTCGACACCGCGCACGGCCACCAGGACAAGATGATCAGCGCGCTGACCGCCGTCCGGGCACTGGACCCGGCAGTGCCGGTGGTGGCCGGGAACGTGGTGACCGCCGAGGGCGTCCGCGACCTGGTCGAGGCGGGTGCGGACATCGTCAAGGTCGGCGTGGGCCCCGGCGCGATGTGCACGACCCGGATGATGACCGGGGTCGGCCGCCCGCAGTTCTCCGCCGTCCTGGAGTGCGCCGCCGAGGCCCGGCGGCTCGGCAGGCACGTGTGGGCGGACGGCGGCGTCCGGCACCCCCGCGACGTGGCGCTGGCGCTGGCGGCGGGCGCGGCCAACGTGATGGTCGGGTCCTGGTTCGCGGGCACCTACGAGTCGCCCGGCGACATGCAGCGCACCGCCGAGGGACGGCTGTACAAGGAGAGCTTCGGGATGGCGTCCGCGCGGGCGGTGCGGCTGCGCACCGCCGACGACTCGC
Source organism: Actinomadura meridiana (assembly GCF_039537545.1). Lineage (NCBI taxonomy): Bacteria > Bacillati > Actinomycetota > Actinomycetes > Streptosporangiales > Thermomonosporaceae > Actinomadura > Actinomadura meridiana. The sequence goes on along the minus strand of NZ_BAABAS010000004.1, from coordinate 9,788 downwards.
CGTTCGACCGGGCCCGCAAGGCGCTGTTCGAGGAGGGGATCTCCACGTCCCGGATGTTCCTCGACCCGCGGCGTCCCGGCGTGGAGGACCTGATCGACTCGATCGTGGCCGGGCTGCGCAGCTCGTGCACGTACGCGGGCGCCCGCACGCTGGAGGAGTTCCACGAGCGGGCCACCATCGGGATCCAGGGTTCGTCCGGATTCGCGGAAGGTATGCCGCTGTCCAGCAGTTGGTGAAATCCACTCCATACACTGCGTGGCCTTCGCGACACGCCGCGTTTTGACTTGGCCTTTCCGCCGTTTCTGACTGCACGCTCTTGATCAGAGGGGCGGAGAAGGGGGTCTTCGTCCCCGAAGGGGGCGAAAGCATGGCGGAGGGCGATCCGGGCGGGGACGAGACGGGTCCGCACGGGACAGGTGGAGCCGCGACAGGCGGGCACGAGACAGGCGGGCACGGGACGTGGGGGCTGGTGCGGGCGCTGCTGATCGCGGCGGTGTCCCCGGTGCTGCCCGGCATCGCGCAGCTGCGGTCCGGACGGGTCAGGCTCGGCGCGGCGCTGCTCGGCGCGCAGGCGCTGCTGGTCGGGGGAGCCGTGGCCGCCGCCTGGCGGGGCCGGTCGCTGTTCCTGGAGCTGTCGGTGCGGCCCGGCTGGCTGCTGGCGGTGTCGGCGGGCTGCGTCGTTCTGGCGGGGCTGTGGGCGGTGCTGATCATCCACTCCTACGCCGTGCTGGTGCCGGACGGCCTGTCCCCGCTCTGGCGGGCCGCCGGGGCGACGACCGTGTCGGTGCTGTGCGTGCTCGCCGTCCTCCCGCCGCTGACCATCGCCCAGTACGGCCGTATCCAGCGCGACCTGGTGGAGAGCCTGTTCGGTGAGGGGACGTCCGCGAGCGCGGCCGGACGGGCGGCGGGCGCCCCGGCGGACACCGCCGACCCGTGGGCGGACACGCCGCGCCTCAACGTGCTCCTCATCGGCGGTGACGCCGACGTGGGCCGCCCCGGCGTCCGCACCGACAGCATGACGCTCGCCAGCGTGGACACCAGGACCGGGAACACGCTGCTGCTGAGCCTGCCCCGCAACCTTCAGCACGTGCCGGTGTGGTCGGGCACCAAGCGGGTTCCGTTTCCGCCCGAGGAGCTGCTGAACGAGGTGTACGACAACGGCGTCCACCATCCCGGTCTGCTGGCGGGCGACGAGCACGTCCGCAACACGGGCGCCGAACTGCTGAAGCGGACCGTCTCGCACATCCTCGGCCGTCCCGTCCCCTATTACGCGATGGTGGACATGCGCAGCTTCCGGCAGATCGTGGAGGCCGTCGGCGGCGTCCGGGTCTGCGTGGAGCACGCCGTCCCGGTGCCGAAGGAGCAGGTGCCCTCCGGCGTGCTCAGGCCCGGCTGCCGCAGGCTCACGGGCCGGGAGGCCCTCTGGTACGGGCGGTCCCGGACGGACAGCGACGACTACGCGCGGATGAGCCGCCAGAAATGCCTGATGTGGGCACTGGCGCGGCAGGCGGGGCCGATGACGGTGCTCCGCAGCTTCCAGCGGCTCACCAAGGTGTTCAAGTACTCCGTCAACACCGACCTGCCGCGCGAGCTGCTGCCGCCGCTGGTCCAGCTGTCCGCCAAGATCAGGAACGCCGAGATCACCAGCCTCCAGTTCGTCCCGCCGATCATCTCGACCTGGCGTCCGGACTACCGGAAGATCAAGGCGATGGCGGCGCGGGCGGTGCGGGACTCGGCGGCCGGCGTCCCCGCGACGGGCGCCCTGCACGTGCTCGGCGACGGCTGCGGCTGACCCGCCGCGCCCACCTCCGCGCCCACACCCGGCGGCAGTTGAGATCGACTTGCACGCAACCTTTGCCCGGTTCCGAGCGTCCTTAAAGTGAGCCAAGGCTTATTTCACGGTGTGCGGGAATCGGGGACTACATGGGTCGATCGGCGAGTCGGCGTGCTCGGACGGGGGACGCGGAGCGTTCGTCCGGCGGAGGTCTGCTCCGCGCGCTGGCGCTGACGCTCGCGTCCGCCCTGGTCTGGGGGGTCGCCCACTTCGTCACCGGCCGCCGCGTCGCCGGAGGCCTGCTGCTGGCCCTGTACCTGGCGCTCGCCGCGTCCCTCGCCGCCGCCGCCACGACGTACCGCTCGGAGCTGCCGGAGCTCGCCGTCCAGCCGGACTGGCTGGAGCGCCTCACCGCCGGGCTCGTCGTGCTCGGCCTGGTGTGGATGCTCGTCGTGGTCCGCTCCTACTTCGTGCTGCGCCCGTCCGGGATGTCGGGCGGGGCCCGCTCGCTCGGCGGGGCCATGGTCGTCGTGATGTGCGTCACCGTCGCCGCGCCCGCGGCCTGGTCGGCGCACAAGAGCTACGTCGCCCGGGACGCCCTGACCAGCATCTTCCGCACCGGCAGCGAGAACGGCAGGCCCGTCGACACCGACGACCCCTTCGACGGGGAGCCGCGCGTCAACATCCTGCTCATCGGCGGTGACGCCGCCGAGAACCGCACCGGTGTGCGGACCGACAGCATGACGGTCGCGAGCGTCGACACCGAGACCGGCGACACGGTGCTGCTGAGCCTGCCGCGCAACCTGGAGAACGCGCCGATGCCGCCGGGCCCGGCCCGCGACCGGTTCCCGTACGGCTTCACGGGCGACGGTCCGCAGAACCCCGGCCTGCTGAACGAGGTGTACCAGTACGCCGAGGAGCACCCGGACGTGGTGCCCGGCGTCGCCAAGAACCACCGCGGCCCCGAACTGCTGAAGGCCACCGTCGCGGGCGTCCTCGGCCTGCGCGTCGACTACTACATCCTCGTCGACATGTTCGGCTTCGCCGACATCGTGGACGCCATGGGCGGCGTCAAGATCAGGGTCGACCACCCCATCCCGTACGGGCTGCGCGGCCAGGTCCTGCAACCCGGCTACCGCAAGCTGACGGGCAAGGAGGCCCTCTGGTACGGGCGGTCCCGCACCAACAGCAGCGACTACGTCCGGATGGGACGGCAGAAGTGCCTGATGCAGGCGATCGCCGAGCAGGCCAACCCGCAGACCGTCCTCACCAGCTTCGACAAGCTCGCCGCCGCCGCCAAGCGGACCCTGTCCACCGACATCCCGCAGGAGCTGCTGCCCGCGCTGGTGAAGCTGTCCAACAAGGTGAAGGACGACGCGCACATCAACAGCCTCCAGTTCGTGCCGCCGCTGATCTACTCGGGCAACCCCGACTTCGACCTCATCCGCAAGCTGACGTCCGACGCGATCAACACCGACCCCCGCCAGGTGAGCACCCACCCGAGCACGCCGACTAGCGGGACGCCCTCCCAGGCCGGGCAGTCCCAGGACGGTGACGGGGACGGGACGTCGAAGCCGTCCAGCAAGCCGGTGTCCCTCAAGTCCAGCTGTCCTTCCTGACCCTTCCCACGGTCCGCTCCCCCACCAAACAGTGCCAAGGGGGGCGGTGCGGTGAGAAAACGCTCCGCGGAGGGGGGAAGATTGAGGAGGAACATGTCCTCGATCTCCTGGAAAGGCGGATGCGGGTGCCCCGGATCCATGGCTGCGACGCCTTCCGCGTGGTGATGCGGCGCGGGCGGCGGCCGGTGAGCGTCCTCGTCCGCCTCGCGTCCGCCGACGCGGTCGGCTGGGGCGAGATGGCCGTCCCGCCCGACGCGAACCACCCCGACGCGAACCGTCCCGGCCCGCACGGCTCGGACGGCTCGGGCGCGGACGGCTCCGGCGCGGCGTGGGCCGACATCGAGGAGCGCATGGGCCCCGCGCTGATCGGGCTCGACTGGGACCGTCCCGAGGACGTGTCCGCCGCGGCCGACCTCGGCGCCAGCGAGGCCGCCGCCGCCATCGACACCGCCTGCTGGGACCTGTGGTGCCGGACGCGGGGCCTGCCGCTCGCGCACGCCCTCGGCGGCACCCGCACGTCCATCGTGACGGGTGCGCGGATCGCCCCCGAGGCGACGCTCGACACGGTCGCGGGCCGTGTCAACCAGGCCGTTGGAGCGGGCCACACCCGCGTCACGCTGGACATCCGTCCCGGCTGGGACATCGAGCCGATCCGGACGGTCCGGCAGGCGTACCCGGCGCTGGCGCTCGTCGCCGACGCGGGCCACGCCTACACCGAGTCCGCCGAGCACCTGGCGGTGCTGGAGGGCCTGGACGCCTACGGCGTGGTGGCGATCGAGCGGCCGTTCCCCGCCGGTGACCTGGCCGCGCACGCCCGGCTCCAGCTCCGGGTCGGCACCGCCGTCGCCCCGGCCGTCGGCGACCTGGACACCCTCGACGCGGCGCTGACGCTCGACGCGGGCCGCGCGCTGCACCTGCGCCTGGACCGGCTCGGCGGGCTCACCGCCGCCCGCAGCGCCCACGACCTGGCGTACGCGGCGGGCTGGGACGTGTGGTGCAGCGGCTCCGGCGCGTTCGGCATCGGGCAGGCCGCCGCCGTCGCGCTCGCCTCCCTGCCGGGCTGCACGCTGCCGAGCGACGTGTCGGACCCGGCGGGCGGCCCGGTGTTCGTGACCCCGCCCGTCCGGTCGTCCGGCGGCGTGGTGGGCGTGCCGCTCACCCAGCCCGGCCTCGGCCACGTGATCGACGAGGAGCGCATCGAACGGCTGGCGACGCGCCGGATGCGCCTGTCGACGTGACGTCCGCCCCGGCGTGGGTGGTCGCGGGCCCGCCCGGCTCCGGGAAGAGCACCGTGGCGGGGCTGCTGCTGGCGCGGCTGCGTCCTGTCCCCGCGCTGCTGGACAAGGACACGCTGTACGGGCCGTTCGTGGCGGCGGGCCGCGACCCGGGAGAGCGCGAGGGCCCCTGGTACGACGGGCACGTCAAGCCGCACGAGTACGCGGGGATGACGGCGGCGGCGCGGGAGATCCGGGGGCACGGCTGCCCGGTGCTACTGAACGGCCCGTTCACCGGGTACATTCGCTCCCCGTCCCGCTGGGCGGAATGGGGTGACGCGCTGGGTGGGCCGCCCGTGCGCCTCGTCTGGATCCGGACGGACGCGGCGACACTGCGCCACCGCCTGGAGGAACGCGGCTCGCCCCGCGACACCGGCAAGCTCGCGGCGTTCGACGCCTTCACGGCCCGGATGCGTCCGGACGAGCCGCCTCCCGTCCCGCACACGGCGGTCGACAACCGGCTGACGGCGGCGAGGTCACTGGCCGCCCAGCTGGACGACCTCCTCGGCTGACGTGCTCACCCGTTCCCACCGGACGGCGGGTCCGGCGGCCGGTACGGGTCGGGCGCCCAGTGCTGTGCGGGCCGCTGCTGATCGGGCTGCACGACCGGCCCGTAGTCCGGCAGGGGCGGCTCGATCGCGGGCGGCTGGCCAGGCGGCGGTTCGGGTGGGCGTTGGGCGGACTTGCGGTCGGTGTAGGCGCCCTTGATGCGTCCGCCGAGGCGTTTGCCCACGTCCTGGGCCTGCCTGGCCCGTTCGCCCTGGGCCGCGTCCCGCATCTTGGCGGCGGACCGGCGGCCCAGGTCCTGCGCCTGCCGCATGCGGTCCTCGGTGGCGAGGCGCGCTGCCTGGTCGCGGACGGCGTAGCCCGCCGCCTGCGTCCCGGCCCAGGCCCGTCCGGCGCCCTGCCGGGCGAACTCGGCGGCGCGCCGGTAGGTGTGCGCGGGCACCACGACCGTGCCCGCCGCGCGGTCGGCGAGAGTGCGGCGCGCACCGAACAGCGCGGGCACGCTGTTGGCCACGAACACCGAGACGGCCGTCATCCACGCCAGGACGGCGACGAAGAACATGCCGTGCAGCAGCAGGATCCAGGCGACGCAGTACAGGCCGGTGCCGCCCGCCGTGGTGAGGGCGGCGCGGCGCAGCACGCGCGACACCGCGGGCTTCACCTTCATCGCGGGCTGGACGTTCCCGACACGCAGATCCAGGACGGTCTTGCCGAGGGTGCGACCGGCGAGGGCCTGTCCGGCAAACTGGTGCAGGAACTCGACGAGAACCAGCAGGATCAACGCCTGCTCAATGGCGCCGACGACCGAATGCCAGATGCTCATGCCGAAATTCTCGGCGGCGGCCTCGATGTCGCCGCCGGACAGCAACAGCCCCCAGATTCCGCTCAGCACCTGGTCCCAGAGGCCGTCGTTGAGGATGCCGTTCAGCCGTCCCCAGGTCATGACGCCCAGGAAGAAGGCCACGACGGCGAGGGCGGTGGCGTCGATGCTCCAGGCAGCGAACCGCCGGCCACGCGCGGCCGCGAACCCCTGGGCGACGGCGGGCGGAGGCCCCGGGACGGCAGGGGGCGGGACCGGATAAGGACCGTACACGTAGCCCTCTAACTATTGTGAGACATCGGCGACTGTTTGATCACGGGGTGTGCAAATCCTAAAACGACCAAAAGCGTCCCGCCAACAGTTTCCGAGGGTTCGGACGACGATTTCTCGCAGTGACTCGCCACGACCCGCGACAACCGAGGTGGGAGCGGCACGGCCCGACGACAACGCGGTGATCCTCGTCTCGGAGCTTTGACGCGGACGGCGTGGTCGGCGCAGAATCTGAACTCATGTTCAGAACATCGGTTCAGATCGAGCGCCCGCCGAGAGCGGCACGTTTCCCGGCGACATGCGACGTGGCCGTGCTCGGCGGCGGGCTCGCCGGGATGGCGACGGCGGCGCGGCTCCAGGCGGCGGGAGTGTCCACCCTGGTCATCGAGGCGCACGGGCACGTGGGCGGCTGCGCGGGCTACTACCGGCGGCGCGGGTTCTCCTTCGACGTGGGCGCCACGACGATGGTGGACTTCGAACCCGGTGGCGTCGGCGCGGAACTCCTCGACAGCATCGGCATGGACCCGGTGCCCGGCGAGGCGCTGCCCGGCTACGTCGGCTGGCTGCCCGACCGCAAGGTCACCCTGCACCGCGACGCGCGGTCCTGGCACCGCGAACGGCTCCGCGCGCTCGGCGACACGCCCCGCCACCGCGCCTTCTGGTCCCAGCTCGACCGGATCGCGCAGGTCTTCTGGGACGCCAGCCGCGCCGGGGTGCGGCTGCCGATGCGCCGTCCCGCCGACGCCGTCCACAACCTGCGGGCGCTCGGGCCGCGCGGGCTGCCGCTCGCCCGCCACCTGAACACGACACTCGGGGACGCCCTCGTCCGGCACGGCCTGCGCGGCGACGCCCCACTGGTCGGGCTGCTGTCCATGCTGGTGGAGGACACGGTGCACAGCACCGTCGACCGGGCGCCGCTCATCAACGCCGCGCTCGGCGTCACCATCCGCGGCGCCGGACTCACCCGCGCGGACGGCGGCATGCGCGGCTTCTGGCGGCGATTCCTCGCCCACTACCGGAGTCTGGGCGGGGAACTGCGCGTCGGCTGCCAGGTCATACGGGTGTCAGGACGGGACGGGGCGTTCACCGTCCACACCCAACGCGGCGTCGTGCACGCCCGGCAGGTGGTGAGCGCGCTTCCCGCCGCCACCACCGCACGGGTCGTCCCCGCCCTGGCGGCACCACTCCGCCCCTACCTGCTCCGGGACGAACCCGACCAGGGCGGCGCCATCGTCGTGTTCCTCGGCGTGCCGGACGACGAGGTCGCCGGACAGGAGTTCACCCACCACCAGCTCCTCCAGGACTACGAACGGCCGCTCGGCGACGGCAACAACATGTTCGTGTCTGTGTCCGCGCCGGGCGACACCGAGAGCGCGCCGCCGGGCGAACGCGCCGTGATGATCTCCACGCACACCGGCCTCGCCGGCTGGCAGGGGCTGTCGGACGCCGACTACGAGGTCCGCAAACGGGCGATCGGGGAACAGCTCGTCGGGTTCGCGCGCCGCGTCCACCCCCGGTTGGGCGAACGGGCGCGGGTCTGGGACGTGGGGACGCCGCGTTCCTACGAGCGTTTCGCGTTCCGGCCCAGCGGCGCGGTCGGCGGCGCCCACCAGAGCTTGCGCAACACGAACCAGAACGCCGTCCCGCACTCGCTGGGCGTCCCCGGCCTGTGGCTCGTCGGCGACTCCACCTGGCCCGGCCTCGGCACCGTCGCCTGCGCGCTGGGCAGCCGGATCGTCGCGGACGAGGCGCTGCGAGCGGCGGTGCGCCGATGACGCTCCCCAAACTGTCCGACCTGGGCGCCGACCTGCTCGTCACGACACGTGGACGGCGGGCCCTCACCCTGTCGCTCCCCTACGCGGGCATCACCCTGTTCGCCTCCGCGTGGCTCGCGGGATGGTGGTGGCTGACCCCTCTCATCGCGTTCGGGATCTTCGTGGCGGTGGTGACGGCGACGCACGACGTCGTCCACCGATCCCTGGGACTCGGCAGACGTCCAACCGAGTGGGCCCTGTTCCTCCTGGGCGCCGTCCTTCTGGAAAGCGGTCATGCCTACCGCGCCACACACCTCCAACACCACCGGACGTTCCCCAGCGACGACGACCCGGAAGGGTACCCGGCGAACCTGTCCGCGGTCGGAGCGCTCTTGTACGGGCCGGTGTTCCTCATCCGTCTGTGGTGGTGGGCGTACCGGCGCGGACGTGGGAGCCAACGACTGTGGCTGCTGGCAGAGGCGGCACTACCGTTCGCGGCCGTCGCCGCCGGTATCACCCTCTCGCGGGGGCTGCTCGTGTACGCCGTCATGATGATCGTGGGAAGCTGGGTCTATCCGCTGCTGACCGTCCACCTGCCGCACCGGCACTACGGGGACACGCCGCTCACGCAGACCCGCACGTTGCGCGGACGAGTCGTCCCCGCGTTGTTCCTGGAGTTGACGTACCACTTGGAGCATCATCTGTACCCGCAGGTCCCAAGCCACCGTCTGGCCCGGCTCGCCCGGCGGCTCGACCCCGTCCTCGACGAGGCCGGGGTCAAACCCTGGAAAGTGATCTGAGCGACATGGCGCCACGCGCGGAGACCCGGAACCGCCTCCTCGAAGCGGCCATCCGGACGCTCGCCGTCGAAGGCTACGGCGGGACGACGGCACGCTCGATCGCCCGCACGGGCGGCTTCGCGCCCGGCGTCATCTACTACCACTTCGAGGACCTGGAGGCCCTGCTGGTCGCGGCGCTCCGCCACACCAGCCAGGCCCGGCGAGCCTACTACGAGGAGGCCCTCGGCTCCTGCACGGACGCCGCCGAACTCATCTCCCGTCTCCGCGACCTGTACGCCGAGGACATGCGGGACAAGGGGCACATCGACGCGGTCCAGGAACTCGTCACGGCATCCGCGACATCACCCCGGGTCCGCGCGGAGCTGCTCGCGCACATTGATTCCTGGTCGGAGTTCGCGACCGACGCCGTCCAACGCCTCGTCGCGGGGACGACTTTTGAGGACATGGCCCCGTCCCGTGACATCGGCATGATGGCGGTCGCCATGTTCCTCGGCGTGCAGACCCTCATCCACCTGGACGGCGACCGTTCCCGCATCCAGTCACTGTTCGCCACGGTCGAACCCGCCGCCATCCTCTGGGACACCTTCGCGGGCAACCGCACCCCAACACCCGACAAATGAGAAAGGCCCCGCCGTAAACGGCGGGGCCCTCCCCAACGAAATGTCCGGCGGTGTCCTACTCTCCCACACAGTCTCCCATGCAGTACCATCGGCGCTGAAAGGCTTAACTTCCGGGTTCGGAATGGGACCGGGTGTTTCCCTCTCGCCAAAACCACCGAACGCCACACGCACCACCCCAACCAACAGGGTGGGCAAACTCAAGCGTTCACACACGTATCCAGTTGTGAACAGGGTTCCCGGTTGTTTCCTGGGAACCACACAGGGACGCGAACATCTTCTTGCAGCGATTTGGATTGAACGTATTGTGTGTTCAAGCCACTCGGCCTATTAGTACCGGTCGACTCCACACC
>NZ_BAABAS010000003.1:379962-469286 GCF_039537545.1 Actinomadura meridiana | reverse complement strand
CCGGGCGGCTCTGGCGCTGCCTCGCCGGGCGGCTCTGGCGCTGCCTCGCCGGGCGGCTCTGGCGCCGCCTCGCCGGGCGGCTCTGGCGCCGCCCCGTCGCGGTGCTCCGGTGTCGCCCCGCCGGGGTGGTCTGACGTGGTCACGCCGCTGATCAGAGCACCCGCGCGGGGCGTCGCGCAAGCCGGGCGGGTCAGTCGCCGGGGCCGAACACCTGCTTGATGACGCCCTCGCCGTCCCCGACGATCTTGTAGAAGCGCTTGGACAGCTCGATCGCCTCCTCCCGGGTGCGGACCTCGATCAGCGCGAACCCGACGACCGACTCCTTGGCCTCGGCGAACGGGCCGTCGGTGATGGTCACCGTGCCGCCGGACGAGGCGATGCGGGTGCCGTGGGGTTCCAGGCCGCCGGTGGCGAGCAGCACCCCGGCCTTGGAAGTCTCCTCGATGAACTTGCCCATCTCGATCATCATGGCCTCGTCCGGCGGGGCGTCGTTGGAGTTGTCGTCCGTGGTCATCATCATGAAGCGCATCGGTTGCTCCTCTGTCTCGGGCCGGTTCCGTCCGGCCTCTCACCGAGGCGTCGAAGAGGGGACGGCCGGATCGACAGCGCGGCCCGGTTTCTTTCCAAGATTTTTCCCTGACCCGTATCGACCCAGGTCAGAGCGGGTACGGATGGAGTGTTCACGATACCGGCGACGAGATCCGTACGAACTAGGACAAACGGGCCGGTGGGCAAGTCAGGGATTTACGAGTAGCTTCTCCGGGGAGAAAGGTACTTGCGCGTCCGAGGAGGCGTTCCGTGGGAGACCGAGCACCTAGCGGCGGAGGGCCGCCGGGGTCCCGGACCACCGGCGAGGTACCGCAGTCCGCGCGCATCTGGAACTACTGGCTCGGCGGCAAGGACAACTTTCCGGCCGACCGGGCCGCCGGTGACCAGTTCGTCAGCGCCTATCCGGAGATCGTGGACATCGCCCGGCAGTCCAGGGCCTTCCTGTCCCGCGCCGTCCTCTACCTGGCGGGCGAGGTGGGGATCCGGCAGTTCCTCGACATCGGCACCGGGCTGCCGACCGTCGACAACACGCACGAGGTCGCGCAGCGCGCAGTGCCGGAGGCCCGCGTCGTGTACGTCGACAACGACCCGCTCGTCCTGGAGCACGCACGCGCGCTGCTGACCAGCACGCCCGAGGGCGCCACCAGCTACATCGAGGCCGACCTGCGCGAACCGGGCCGCATCCTGCACGAGGCCGGGTCGACGCTCGACTTCGACCGTCCCGTCGCGCTCATGCTCCTGAACATCCTCGGGCACGTGCCCCGCTACGAGGAGGCGCGCTCGACGGTCTCCCGCCTGGTCGGCGCGCTGGCGCCGGGCAGCCATCTGGTCGTCGCGGACAGCACCGACGTCTTCACCGGAGAGCGGTTCCGCACGGCGATCGGGATGTGGAACCGGGTGAGCGAGACCCCGTACTTCCTGCGCACCCCCGAGATGATCGAGGGGTACTTCGACGGCCTGGACCTCCTGGAGCCCGGCGTCGTGCCGGTGTCGCGGTGGCGGGCCGGGCCCCGTGCGGACGGGCCGCCGGTCGAGGTGGACGAGTTCTGCGGCGTGGGGCGCAAGGCGTCATGACCGCGGGCGAGACGAACAACGACGAGATGGGCGCGGGCGAGATGAGCACGGGTGAGATGAGCACGAGTGAGATCGGCGGCGACGACCTCGGCGGCGACGAGCCCCCGGATCGGCTGACCTCCTCCCTCCTCGGCCACGCCGCCCTCGCGCGCGGCTACCGGACGGCGGGCCCGACGGTGCTGCGGATGCTGGTCGGGTCGCAGCTGCGCCGGTTCCGCGAGGCCGCGCGGATCACCCTGGAGGACGCCGGATACGAGATCCGCGGCTCGCACTCCAAGATCAGCCGGATGGAGCTGGGCCGGGTCGGCTTCAAGGAACGCGACGTCGCCGACCTGCTGACCCTCTACGGCATCTGCGACCCGGGATGCCGCGCGCCCGTGCTGGAGCTGGTCGGCCTCGCCAACCGGCCCGGCTGGTGGCAGGGGTACGGCGATCTCGTGCCCAGCTGGTTCGAACCCTTCCTCGGGCTGGAGCAGGGCGCCGTGGTCGCCCGCGTGTACGAGGTCCAGGACGTCCCCGAGCTGCTGCAAACGCCCACGTATGCCCGCGCGCTGCTGGCGGCCCGGCATCCGGAGGCGTCTGCGGACGAGATCGAACGGCGGGTCGAGCTGCGGATGCGCCGCCGCCGCGTGTTCGAGCGCGCCGACCCGTTGAAGCTGTGGGCGGTCATCGACGAGGCGGCGCTGCGCCGCGTGGTCGGCGGCGCCGAGACCATGAGCGACCAGATCCGGTTCGTGGCCGAGATGGCGCGGCTGCCGAACATCACCGTGCAGATCCTGCCGTTCGCGTCCGGTGGGCACGCGGCCGAGTGCGGCCCGATGACGCTGTTGCGGTTCGCCGAGCCGGAACTGCCGGACGTGGTCTACCTGGAGCAGCTCACCGGCGCTCTCTATCCGGACAGGCCCGCCGACATCGCCCGGTACCGGGACGTCCTCAACCGGCTCGGCGTGCAGGCGGAGTCGCCCGACGACACCCCCGCCCTGCTGCGGGGCGTCCTGCGCGAACTGTCCGCCACGACCGGCTGACCGGCCCCGCCAAGTTACTTTGTGGCCGGACGGTACGTCGCGATGATGACGCCGGTCTTGAACGGCGTGGTGTCGGCCAGTTCGAACGACGCCGCGAAGTCGGCGCGGGTGAGCAGGTCGTCCGGGTCGCGGGGGCCGACGACGACGGGGTGGATCCACAGGCGCAGCTCGTCCAGCAGGCCGTGGTCGATGAGGGTTCGCGTCACGGGGCCGAAGCCGTACTGGAGGATGTCCTGGCCGTCCTGCTCCTTCAGCCGGGTGATCTCGGCGACGGCGCGGTCCCGGGGGATCGCCGTGGTGTCGCCCCAGCCGGGCTTGCGCAGCGAGTCGGACACGACGTAGTGGGGAAGGGTGTTCATCCGGACGCCGAAGTCGCCCGTCGTCTCCTCCATGGCGGGCCACGACTGCGAGAAGCCGTCGAACGTGCGGCGTCCCATCAGGATCGCGCCGCAGGAGAAGAGCAGCTCGCGGGCGTAGGCGGCGGCCTCGTCCCGGAAGTACGCCGTGGTCCACTTCTGCGGCCGCTCGATGACGCCGTCCAGCGAGATGTACGTCGAGCTGATGATCTTGCGCATGCGCTTCCCCGTCGATCCGATTCTCGGCCGCCCGGCGGTCGGGAGCCTCGACGCACCGGTAGGCGATTCTCGCACCGGTGGTCCCTGGGATGGGCAAATGTGCGGTTTGTCCATATTTCAGAAGTGTTTCGATGGACTACAGAATCATTACGACCCCTTGTAAAGGTCGCCTCCGATAAATGATCATCTGCGGCTGTGAGGCGACGGGGGTTGGTACTCAGACGAATGGCCGGGGACAGGGCGCTCGTCCTGGCCGCGTGCGCGACCGCGTTGTTCGCCACCACCGTCCTGGCCGCCCTCGTCGGCTACGCCGGTTCGGTGACCCGCGAGGGACTGCACCGCACGCTCGCCGACGCGACGTTCGAGACGGTCGGCACCACCGTCGGCACCCATGTCCCCGCCAACGGCCTCGACCAGGTGCGGGGCCAGGTCGACGAGGCGCTCAAGCAGATCTACGGGGACGTCCCGCGCACGGTCTCGGTTGGCCTGCGCAGCGACTCGTACACGCTTCCGGGGCAGGAGCGCAGCGACCACCCCGAGCTGACGGCGTTCGAGACCTACGCCGGGATCGAGGGCCACGCGCGGCTGACCCAGGGACGCTGGCCGGGCGGCGACCCGGCCGCCGCGCGAGACGGCGTGGTCCAGGCCGCCCTGCCCGGCCCCGCCGCCTCCGCCATGCACGCCGGGCTGGACGACGTCCTCACCCTCCATGGCCGGGTCGACAAGAAGTCGGTCGTGAAGGTCCGCGTCGTCGGCCTGTTCGAGGTCCGCGACCAGGGGGACTACTTCTGGCAGGGCGACACGCTCATCACGACCGGCGTCGAGAAGCTCGACTACACGACCCACGGGCCGTTCGTGGTGCGTCCCGAGGTGTTCGCGGGACGCTTCACCGGGACCGGAGCCGACGCCCGGTTCACGATCATGCCGGACCTGAGCGGCGTCGAACCCGGCGCCCTGGACCCGCTCGGCGACCGCGTCGCGACCGGCCAGGAGACCTTCACCAAGATCGGTGACGGCCGGGAGTTCAACGTCGTCACGCAGTTGCCGGAGCTGACCCGGCAGCTCGACGACGCCCTGCTCGTCGCGCGGTCCACGATGCTGATCCCGGTGCTGCAACTCGTCCTGCTGGCGGGCTGCGCGTGGTTGCTCGTCGCCCGGCTGCTCGCCGACCACCGGCGCGGCGAGGTCGCGTTGCTGCGCACCCGTGGCCTCGGCATGCGGCAACTCGCCCGGCTCGGGCTGGCGGAGGGGCTGCTGATCGTGCTTCCCGGCGCGATCTTCGGGCCACTGCTGGCCGGGCCGCTGCTGCGCCTGGCCGGGCACGCGCCCGCGGTACGGGCGTCCGGGCTGAGCCTGGACGCCGGGCCGCTCGCGCCGCTGTGGATCGTGTCGATCGTGACCGCGCTCGCCTGCGCGGTCAGCCTCACCGTCCCGACGCTGCGCGGCGCGAACCGCACGTTCGTGGAGGTGCAGGCAGGGATCGGACGTCCCGGACGCGGCGGCCTGGTCGGATCCGGCATCGACCTCGCGCTGCTGCTCGTCGCGGGGCTCGCGGTCTGGCAGCTCACCAGGTACGGCGCGACCGGCACCGGCGGCGGCAACAGCACGAACGGCATCGACCCGTTCATCGTGTCCGGCCCGGCGCTCGCGCTGCTCGCGGGCGGCGTGCTGCTGCTCAGGCTCGTGCCGGTGATCTCCCGGGTCGCCGAGCGGGCCGCGACCCGGGGCCGCGGGCTCGCCCCCGTCCTCGGCACCCGGCAGGTCGGACGGCGCCGGCTCCGCTACACCGGACCGGTCCTGCTGCTCGTCATGGCGATGGCGGTCGGGATCCTGTCGGTGACGACGATGGCGACCTGGCGGCGGTCGCAGACCGACCAGGCGGACTTCCAGGCGGGCGCCGACCTGCGGCTCGGCCGCGACCACTCCCCGCGGAGCCCGTCGGCCCTCGGACAGGGCGGCCGGTTCGCGGCGCTGCCCGGCGTCACGGCCGCGACGGCGGTGCTGCGCACGGACGCGGGCCTCGGCAACGCGTCCGCGACGCTGCTGGCCGCCGACGCCAAGACGCTCGGCCCGGTCCTGCGCGTCCAGCCCGGACTGCGCGACGACCTGCGGCTGGACGAGCTGGCCAAGGCCCGTCCCAGCGCGCCGGCGCTGACCGTCCCCGGCAAGCCGCGACAGTTGTTGTTCGACCTGCGGCTCACCCGCGCCGGGGACGTCCCCGCCAACTCGCTCCACTACAAGCCGCCCGCCGACTTCGCGTACAAGGTCGGGGCGACCGTCGTGGACGCCCGCGGCCTCGTCCAGCGGGTCACCCTCCCCGGCGTCGTCGCGGACGGTCGCCCGCACACCGTCGCGGTCGACGTCGCCGCCCTGGCCGGGTCGAACGGCGTCATGTCCTACCCGCTGTCGGTCAGGGGCGTCCACTACTCCTACGACGACAACACCTTCTCCGGGCCGCTCGACCTGGAGGTCCTCGGCCTGCGTGGCGACGGCACCGGCGCGGCGCGGGCCCCCGCCGGGACCCACTGGGGGATGTCCGTCCGGCCCTACCGGGATCTGGACAAGCTCGAACCGCGCACGAAGGACGCGGACGGCGCCCTCGTGAAGATCGCTCTGCCGGCGTCGCCGACGTGGGCGGGGGACGGCGACACCTTCGACACCGTCGGGACCGCGAGCGCCGTCCTCGTGCCGGGGCCGCCACCCGCCCCCGCCAAGAAGGAGAAGCCGGGCCCGGCTGCCGGGGAGAACACGGACCTTCAGCCGGTCGTGCCCGGCGTCGTCACCGAGGAGACGGCCCGCCGCGCCCATGTCGGCGTCGGCGGCAGGGTCACGGTCAGCACCGTCGACGGCGACCAGCCCGTCACGGTGCTCGGAATCGCGCCCGCGCTGCCGAGCGTCGCGCCCGGCGAGCCCGGCATCCTCGTCGACCTGCCGACGCTCACCGGCGCCCGGCTCGCCGCGGGCAGCACGGAGCTGGCGAACCTCGACCCCGGCGAATGGTGGGCGGCGGCGCGCGACGGCCGCACCGGGCCCGCCGGGCGGGCCCTCGCCGATCACCCCGAGTGGGGGAAGGTCACCGCCGACCGCACCGAAGTGCGCTCCCGGCTCCGGGACGCCCCGCTCGGCGCGGCGCTCCAGGGCGCCCTCATCCTCGGGTTCGGGGCGGCGCTGGCGTTCGCCGTCATCGCGTTCGTCCTGAACGCGGCGGTGACGGTCGGCGAACGGTCCCGCGAGTTCGCGGTGCTGCGGGCGCTCGGCGTCCACCCCCGGCAGGTCGCCGGGATGCTCGGCATCGAACAGGCGTACCTGGCGGCACTCGGCCTGCTCGGCGGGACGGTCCTCGGCCTCGCGGTGGCGCGGCTCGTCGTCCCGCACGTGGTGCTGACCGTCCAGGCCGCCGACCCGTACCCGCCCGCCACGCTGGTCGTCCAGTGGCCGCTGGTGCTGGCGGTGCTCGCCGGGGCGGCGGCGGTCCTCGCGCTCGTGCTCGTGCCGGTGATCCGGGTGCTGCGCCGCCGTGACGTCGGCGCGGGACTGCGCGTGGGCGAGGAACGATGAGCGGACCCGGCCCGCGGCTGGCCCGGACGCAGTGGGCGCCGCTCGTCGCGCTCGCCGTCCTGGCACTGGTGGCCGCGGTGCTCGCCGTCGCCCTGCCGGCTCGGATGACCGCCGGATACGACCGGAGCGCGGCGGCGGCCGCCGTCAGGCCCGGCGGCGACATCGAGGTCGAGGGCCGGGCGGGGGGCACCACGGCGATCACGACGGTGTCGTCCGAGGACGCGCTGGTGTCGCACGCCCTCGCCTGGCAGCGGTCGCTGCCCGCGTCCATCGCCGGGGCGGCCGGACGGCCCGAGCCGTCGGTCGCCTCCGACGCCATGTTCGTCCACGCGCGGTTGCCGAGGCCGAGGATCCTCTACCTGAACTGGGACCTCGGCGCGCGGGAACGGATCCGCGCCGTCGCGGGCGGCCCCGCCGTCACCGCCGGATCGGGGCGGGACGCGGACGTCCAGATCATGGTCTCCAAGGAGTATGCCGACAAGTTCGGCTACACCGTCGGCGACCGGCTCACGATCGCCGACCTCCCGGACGCCGACGTGCACGTCCAGATCTCGGGCCTGTACGAGCCGGTGAGACCCGCCGACCCGTACTGGACGCCACGCCCCGGGCTCCTGCATCCGTCGGAGAAACGGCTCGACCGCGATACGACCGCCGACGTGGGCACGGCGCTGATGAACGAGTCCGGGTACCGGGCGCTCGCGCGCGCCACGTCCGACCGGCTCTTCACCTTCCACTGGCGGTTCCCGATCCGCGGTTCGGCGATCGACGCCGCGAACGCGAGCGGGATCGCGGCGGGCATGGACGCGTTCCGCTCCGCCGTCGAGGGCCGCACCGGCTTCTTCCACTGCTCCGTGGTCACCGCGCTGGACGACGAACTGGACCGGTTCGCCCGGCAGTACCGCGCGGCCCAGTCCGTCCTCGGGCTGGTGCTCGGCGGGCTCATCGCCGCAGCCGCCGGGGTGCTGCTGCTCGCGGCGGGGCTGCTAGGCGAACGGCTGCGGCCCGTCCTCGGCACGATGCGGGCGCGGGGCGCGTCGCTGTGGCAGCTCGCCGTCCCCGCCTGCGGGCTGACGGCGCTCGCGGCCGTCCCCGCCGGGGCCCTCGGGTACGCGGCGGGACGCCTCCTCGACGCCGGACCGGCGCAGCGAACCTCCGCCTACGCGGTCGCCCTGCTGGTGCTGGCCGCGCTCACCGTGTCCGCGGCGGTGGTGCTGCGGGAGCGGGGCAGCGGGCTGGAATCGTCGGCGGGCCGCCGCGACGACATCGGCTCGGCGCGGCCGTCGTCGCGGCGGCTCGTCCTGGAGGTGCTGCTCGTCGCGCTCGCCGTGATCGGCGTGGTGCTGCTGCGCCGCCGCGGGCAGGGCGCCGGGTCCGACCCGCTGATCGCCGCCGTGCCCGTCCTGCTGGCGGGGGCGTTCGCCGTCCTCGTCCTGCGTGCCTACCCTCAGCTGCTGCGCGCCGCCGGGCCGGTGCTGCGGCGGCGCAGCGGAGCCGTCGCGTTCCTCGGGCTCGCGCGGGCCGCCCGGCAGGGCCTCGTCGGGGCGCTGCCGGTGGTCGTGCTGCTGCTGGTCGCGTCCGTCGCCGGGTTCACCGCCACCGTGGACGCCGCGCTGCGGGCCGGGCAGGTGCGCGCGTCGTGGGCCGAGGTCGGGGCCGAGGCGCGGGTCGAGAGCGGGCCGCTGGACGAGGCGGGCCTGCGCCGCGTCCGGGCCGTGCCGGGCGTCACCGGAGCCGTCCGCGCCCGCGTCATCGAGCACGTGTCGACCGCGTCGAACACGGCGCCGATGACCGTCATCGGCGTGGACCTCGACGCCTACCACGCGATCGCACCCGACGTGCCCGGCCTCCCCGGCGGGCAGGGCGCGCTGGCGTCCCCGCTCGCGGCCAGGGACATGGGCTCCAGTGGGGTCACGCTCAGCCGCGCCGGAATGGACCCGATCCATGTCAGGTCGCCCCGCGTCATCGAACACTTTCCGGGACGCACCGAGGGCGCGTTCGTCGTCGTCCCGTACCGGGAGGTCGAGCGCGCGACCGGTTTCCCCTCGCAGGTCTTCGTCGCCGGACATGACCTGGACGCGCGCAAACTGCGCGGCGCTGCCCCCGGGCACGGCGTCATGATGCGCCAGGACGTCCTGCGGGATCTGAACCGCGCACCGTTGGTGTCGGTCATGCGTGACACGTTCCTTGGCGGGGTGCTCATTGGTGGCGGGTTCGGGTTGCTCGCTGTGTTGTTCGTTCTCGTTGTGGGGGCGCGGGCTCGGGCGCGTACCGTCGCGCATCTTCGGGCCATCGGGCTGAGTCGTCGGCAGAGCCGGGGCCTCGCGCTGGTGGAGATCGCGCCGGTGCTGCTGTGTGCGACGGCTGCCGGGTGGGTCCTTGGTCTGCTGCTGCCCGAGATCACTGGGCCGGTGGTCGACCTGCGTCCCTATACCGGCGGCTATGCCGTCCCGGCGCACGTTCCCGACCTGCCCGCGCTGCTCGGGCTGGTCGGCGTGTTGCTGCTCGCCGCCGCCGCGGCCGTCGTCGTCGACCGTGTCTTCGACGCCCACCCGGGAACCGTCCTCAGATCGGGGGACCTATGAGGGGTGCGGGAGCGCGGCTCGTCCGCGCGCAGTGGGCGCCGCTCGCCGCCCTCGCCGCGTTGACGTTCGTCGCGGCGGTACTGTGCGTGGCCGTCCCGTCCAGGACGGCCGGAGGCTACGACCGCGCCGCCGTCGCCGCGGTCGGGCAGGACGCCGACATCCGGGTGCAGGGGACGGCCAAGGGCACGACGGCCTTCTCCGCCGTGCCGAGCGAGGCGGCCCTGGACTCCAACGGCATCGCCTGGCGCGACCTGCTGCCGGGCGCCCTGCGGCGGGCGACGGGCGAGGCCGAGCCGTCCGCCACCACCGACGGCGACAACCTGGAGGGCCACTACAGCAAGCCCCGGATCCTCTACCTCGGCTGGGTGCCCGGCGCGCAACGGCGCATCCGGATGGTGTCCGGCGCGGAGCCGTACAACAAGCCGGGGGCGACCAGCGGCGACATGCAGATCATGGTCTCCAGGAAGTACGCCGACCAGCTCGGGTACAAGGTCGGCGACACGATGGTGATGGGGGCGTTCACCCTTCGCATCACCGGCCTGTTCGAGCCGACTGACCCAACCGACCAGTACTGGGGGCCGCGCGCCCGCATCCTGCACTCCGTCATCGAGTTCCTCCCGAACTCCAACATCCAGGTCGACGCGGGCACCGCGCTGATCGACCGGCCCGCCTACGCCAGGCTCACCACCAACCCGGATCTGGCGCTGAACTTCAGCTGGCGGTTCCCGATCCGCCGGGACGCCGTCAGCGCCGGTGACGCCCGTGCGATGGGCCGCGAGCTGGACGCCTACCGCTCCGCCGTCGCCGGACGCTCCGACATGTTCCACTGCGAGGTCCGCACCCTGCTGGACAACCGGCTGGAGGAGTTCGACGCCCGGCTCCACGTCGCCCAGTCCGTGCTCGGCCTCGCGTTCGGCGGGCTCGTCGCCGTCGCCGCCGGGGTGCTGCTGCTCGCCGCCGGGCTGCTCGGCGAACGGCTCCGGCCGATCCTCGGGCTGATGCGGGCGCGCGGGGCGTCGCTGCGGCAGCTGGCCGTCCCCGGCTGCGGGCCGCCGACGCTCGCCGTCGTCCCGGCCGCCGGGCTCGGCTACGCGGTCGGACGGCTCCTCGACCAGGGCCCGCCGCAGGCCAGCTCGATCTACGCGCTGTGCGTCCTGGTCGCGGCCGTGCTGTTCATCTCCGCCGCGATCGTGTGGCGCGAGCGCGGCGGCGGGCTCGGCGCCGCCGCCACCCAGCGGGACGATCTCGGCACCGCCCGGCCGTCCCGGTGGCGGTTCGCGCTGGACACCGTGCTCGTCGTCCTTGCCGTGATCGGCGTCGTGCTGCTGCGCCGCCGGGGCCCGGAGGCGGGCGGCGACCCGCTGATCGCCGCCGTCCCCGTGCTGCTCGGGGTGGCGCTCGGCGCGCTCGTCCTGCGCGTCTACCCGTACCTGCTGCGCGTCGGCCAGCCGTTTCTGCGGCGGCGCAAGGGGGCCGTCGCGTTCCTCGGGCTCGCGCGTGCCGCCAGGCAGAACCTCGTCGGCGCGCTGCCGGTGGTCGTCCTGCTGCTGGCCGCCGCCGTCGCCGGGTTCACCGCCACGGTCGACACCGCGTTGCGGACCGGGCAGGTTCGTGCGTCGTGGGCGGAGACCGGCGCCGAGGCGCGGATCGAGGCGGGAACGCTGGACGAGGCCGGGCTCCGCCGCCTCCGGGCCGTGCCGGGCGTCACCGAGGCCCTCCGCGTCCGCGTGATCAACACCGCGACGGCCGGGGGGAACACCGCGCCGATCACCGTGGTCGGCCTGGACCTCGACGCCTACCGCAGGCTCGCCCCCGACGTGCCGGACATTCCTGACGGCAAGGTGCTCGCGACGCCGCTCGCCGTCCGCACCATGGGCGGCCGCACCGCGACCCTCAGCCGCTCCGGAATGGACCCGACCCGCGTAACGGTCGCCGCCGAGATCAACCGGTTCCCCGGACAGGACACGAACAGCGCGTTCGTCGTCGTCCCGGACACGATGGTCGCCACCGCGACGGGCTTCCCGTCCCAGGTCTTCGTCTTCGGAAAGGTGAACGGCACCGCACTGCGCGCCGCCGCACCCGGCCGCGACGTCGTGGTGCGGCAGGACGTGCTGCGCGACATGACGCGGCTGCCCTTGGTGTCAGTCGTGCACGACACGTTCCTTGGCGGGGCGCTCATCGGTGGCGCGTTCGGGCTGCTCGCCGTCTTGTTCGTTCTCGTCGTGGGGGCGCGGGCTCGGGCGCGTACCATCGCGCATCTGCGAGCCGTCGGCCTGAGCCGTCGGCAGAGCCGGGCCCTCGCGCTGGTGGAGATCGCGCCCGTGCTGCTGTGCGCGACGGCCGCCGGATGGGTGCTCGGCCTGCTGCTGCCCGAGATCACCGGACCCGTCGTCGACCTGCGTCCCTACACTGGCGGCTACGCCGTCACCGCCCACGTCCCCGACCTGCCCGCGCTGCTCGGGCTGGTCGGCGCGCTGCTGCTCGCCGCCGCCGCGGCCGTCGCCGTCGACCGCGCCTTCGACGCCCACCCAGGAACCGTCCTCAGATCGGGGGACTCATGAGTACCGACACACCCGACCTCGCCGAACTCGAACGCCGCGCCGCCGAACGCGGCCCCGTCTACGGGGAGGGCGCGCACATCGTCTGCGACAACCTCGTGCGCATCTACAAGACCGACGGCGTCGAGGTCGTCGCGTTGCAGGGCCTCGACCTGCTCGTCGACCCCGGCGAGCTGATCGCGATCGTCGGCGCGTCCGGCTCCGGCAAGTCGACGCTGCTGAACATCCTGTCCGGCCTGGACGTGCCCACCGCCGGGGTCGCCCGCGTCGCCGGGTCGGACCTGCTGACGATGGCGTCCAAGGAACGGCTCCGGTTCCGGCGCGAACAGGTCGGGTTCATCTGGCAGCAGACGTCCCGCAACCTCCTCCCGTACCTGACCGCCGCGCAGAACGTCGAACTCCCGATGCGGTTCGCGGGACGGCCCCGCCGCGCCCGCGCCACCCGTGCCGCCGAACTCCTCGGCATGCTCGGCGTCGGCGACTGCGCCGGACGCCGCCCGCAGGAACTGTCCGGCGGCCAGCAGCAGCGCGTCGCGATCGCCGTGGCCGTCGCGAACGAACCGCACATCGTGCTGGCCGACGAACCCACCGGCGAACTCGACACCGCCACCGCCTCCGAGGTCTTCGCCGCGCTCCGCCGCGTCAACACCGAACTCGGCACCACCGCCGTCGTCGTCACCCACGACGCCCAGGTGTCCGAGCGCGTCGACCGGACGATCGGCATCCGCGACGGCCGCACCAGCAGCGAGGTCCGCCGCCGCTCCGCCGAGGACGGCACCCGCGTCGCCGAGGAGTACGCCGTCCTGGACCGCGTCGGCCGCGTCCAGCTCCCCAAGGGGTTCACCAAGGCCCTGGACATGCGCGACCGCGTCCGCCTCAACCTGGAGACCGACCACGTCGGCGTGTGGCCCGACACGAAGGAGAGCGATGACTGAGCCGATGGTGGCCGCGGAGGCGCTCACCCGCGTCTTCCGCACCGGCGACGTGGAGGTCCCGGCGCTGCGCGGCGCGTCCTTCACCATCCCGGCCGGTGAACTCGTCGCGATCAAGGGCCGCTCCGGCTCGGGGAAGACCACCCTGCTCAACCTGATCGGCGGCCTCGACACCCCGGACAGCGGCACCGTCCGCGTCAACGGCCGCGACGTCGGCGCCCTCAGCGAGAACGACCTGCTGGCCCTGCGCCGCGACCACATCGGCTACATCTTCCAGTCGCACGGGCTGATCCCCGTCCTGTCGGCGGCCGAGAACGTCGAGGTCCCCCTCCGCCTCGTCCGCACACCCCCGGCCGAACGCGACGAACGCGTCCGCGTCCTCCTGTCGCTGGTGGGCCTCGCCGACCACGCCGCCCAACGCCCCTACGAACTGTCCGGCGGCCAACGCCAACGCGTCGCCATCGCCCGCGCCCTGGCCAACCGCCCCCGCCTCCTCCTCGCTGACGAACCCACCGGCCAACTCGACTCCGAAACCGCCGCCGCCCTCATGCCCCTCCTCCACGCCGTGGTCTCCAGCGAAGGCGTCACCGTAGTGGTGGCCACCCACGACGGCGCCCTCCTCAGCGAGGCCGACCGAGTCCTCAACCTCCAAGACGGCAAAATCACCGAGGCCCCCATCCCCACCCCCTGACCCTCACTCGACCTGGATGGTGTACTCCAGCTCGTACCGGTCCACGGGCACCACGATGTCGGCCGTCTCGACGGGCCGCTCTCCGCTGTAGGTGCGCTGGACGACCATGACGATGGACCCCATCGGCTCGTCCAGCCGCCCGGCCTCGTCCGCGAGGACGGCTCGCGCCGACACGACCTCACTCGCCAGCGACACCTCCTGCCCGATCGCCCGCATCCGCGTGACGACACCGGCGCCCGCGTACGGCCCCTCCTCCGGCAGCATGACCGGAGTTCCACGAGTAAGTTTCAGCGGCTCCCACGACGTCGACAACATCACGGGCTGCCCGTCGGCGAGGAAGATGTACCGCGTCACCATGACCGGATCGCCTTCGGCGATGCCGAGCCGCTCGGCCACCCCCGGTGTCGCCTCACCCGCATCCGACGCGGACCGCCACGTCCCCGTGCGCCCCTGCGCCACCATGTCGGCGCGAAACGGCGAGTCGGCACGCCCGTGGGCGCGGTACCAACTCCGCGTGAGCCGCTTGACCTCCGGACGCCGTCGTACGAACGTCCCGCTGCCCGTACGAGACTCGACATAGCCCTCGGCGACCAGAAGCCGGACGGCCTCAACGGCCACCCGATCCGAGACACCGTGCTCGCGTGCGAGTTCGTGGCGCGAAGGAACCCGGTCGCCCGGGGCCAGACGGCCTTCGATGATCCGCTGGCGCAGATCGTCGGCAATGCGCAGATATGCGTGCTGGCTCACGCTGACTCCAGGTAGCGATGCGGGATGCGATTCCTTGCCCCCAGCTTGACAAGCTGAGTACTCAACTCTCAAGCTGAGTACTCAGCTCACTTATTGTGATCACTCGATCGCTTGGGGGTGTCCTCCGGTCATGGAATGGTCCCAGACCTACCCGGGTCTTCCGTCCATGGTGCCCGCGGTCCGCGCGTTCGTTCGCGGGCTTCTCGAAGACTCGCCACGGGTCTTCGACGCCGAACTCGTGGCCTCGGAACTCGTGGCGAACTCCCTGCGCTACACCCCGAGCGGCGGTACGGGCGGTGAGTTCTCAATCAACGTGTCCTTGCTGCCGGGCTGGTCGCGCGTCGCCGTGACGGACGCCGGGACCGGCACATGGACGTGGCCGGACGCGGCGCTGGACGCCGTCGCGGAGTACGGGCGCGGCCTCTTCCTCGTCGAGCAGGTGGCGGACAAGCTCGGCCACGATGTCACCGCGTCCGGCCAGCGCCTGTGGGCCGAGTTCATCTGGGACGCCGAGTCCTAGACGGCGTCGCGGGTGCTGGCGAGGGGGTTGCTGGGGGTGTGGGTGGGGAATCGGTTTGGGGTGGGAGGGGTCGATGGCGACTGTTGTGTTGGTGGGGACGCTCGATACCAAGGGCGCGGAGTATGTGTGGCTTCGGGAGCGGGTGCGGGATCTGGGGTGCGACACCGTTCTCGTTGACGTGGGGGTCGGGCCCGGTGAGGTGGGGGCCGGTGAGGTGGGGGCCGATGTTTCGGCTGAGGAGGTCGCGCGGGCCGTGGGGGCTTCGGTCGAGGCGCTTCGGGACGCGCGGGATCGGGGCGCCGCCGTCACGGTGATGGGGGAGGGGGCGGCGGTCGTGCTCGCGGAGTTGGAGCGGGTGGACGCCGTGCTCGCCGTGGGTGGGAGCGGCGGGTCGTCGATCGCGGCGCGGGCCGTGCGGGACCTGCCGATCGGGCTGCCGAAGGTGATCGTGTCCACGATGGCGTCCGGGGACGTGACGCCGTACGTGGGCGCGAAGGACGTCACGATGACCTACAGCGTCGTCGACATCGCGGGGATCAACCGGGTGTCGCGGCTGATTCTGGGGAACGCGGCGGCGGCCGCGGTGGGGATGGCGAAGTCGTACGCGGCGTCCGAGCCTTCCGTGGGTGATCGTCCGCTCGTGGCGGCGTCCATGTTCGGGGTCACGACACCGGCGGTGGACGCGGCGCGGCGGCGGCTGGACGAGCTGGGCTACGAGGTGCTCGTCTTCCACGCGACCGGGGCCGGTGGACGCGCCCTTGAGGGGCTTGTTGAAAGTGGGTTGGTGGCCGGGGTGCTCGATCTGACGACTACCGAGCTTGCCGATGATCTGGTGGGCGGTGTGTTGTCGGCCGGGCCTGAGCGGTTGACGGCGGCGGGGCGGTGTGGCGTGCCGCAGGTCGTGGCGCCCGGGGCGTTGGACATGGTCAATTTCGGGCCGCGCGACACCGTTCCCGAGCGGTTTCAGGGGCGGAACCTGTACGTCCACAATCCGACCGTGACGTTGATGCGAACGACGCCCGAGGAAATGGCCGAGCTGGGACGCCGGGTCGCGGCGAAATTGGCCGCGGCGCAGGGGCCGACCGTGTTGTTCGTGCCGGTGGGTGGTGTGTCGGCACTGGACGCGCCCGGAATGCCGTTCCATGACCCGGTGGCGGACGAGGCGTGTTTCGCGGCATTGGAGGGCGCCGTGGAGACCGAAAGGCTTGAGGTGAACATCAACGATCCGGCGTTCGGGAATGCGATGGCCGATCGGCTGCACCAGATGATCTCGGGGGGTGCCGAGTGAACCGGCGAGTCGTGCTGGAGCGGCTGCGGGCCGTCGCAGCGGATGGCAAGCCGATCGTCGGGGCCGGGGCTGGCACCGGATTGTCGGCCAAGTGCGCCGAGGCCGGGGGCGTCGACCTGATCATCATCTACAACTCCGGTCGATATCGGATGGCGGGACGCGGGTCGCTTGCCGGGCTGTTGCCCTATGGCGATGCCAATCAGATCGTTGTGGAAATGGCGTCCGAGGTGCTGCCGGTGGTCAGGGACACGCCTGTTCTGGCCGGGGTGTGCGGCACCGACCCGTTTCGGTTGATGCCGGTCTTTCTTGACCAGCTCAAGGCGATGGGTTTCTCGGGTGTGCAGAACTTCCCGACGGTCGGGCTTTATGACGGAGTGTTCCGACAGAACCTCGAAGAGACCGGCATGGGGTTCGAGCTGGAGATCGAAATGGTGCGGCTCGCGCATGAACGCGATCTCGTCACGGCCCCTTATGTCTTCGATGAGGACCAGGCGCGGGCGATGGCGGAGGCGGGGGCGGACGTTCTCGTCCCGCATGTCGGCCTCACCACCAAGGGCAGCATCGGCGCGGGCACGGCCCTGACCTTGGACGAGGCCGTCGAGCGGGTGCAGGCGATGCGGGACGCCGCGTTCGCCGTCCGTCCCGACGTGCTCGTGCTGTGCCACGGCGGGCCCATCGCGGAGCCGGATGACGCCGCCTATGTCCTTTCTCGCGCGAACGGTGTCGTGGGTTTCTTCGGCGCCTCGTCCGTGGAGCGGTTGCCGACCGAACTGGCCATCACACGGCAGGTGGCCGCGTTCAAGAATCTGGAGATCTGAATGCTGGTGAATCCCGGTGACGTGACGACGATGGCCTTCGACTGGGGCTCCATCAAATGGTTCGTGACCCCGTCGACCGTGCGGGGCGCGAGCAGCACGCTCGGCGAGGTGATCGTCAATCCCGGCAAGGGGCACGCCCGGCACAACCATCCGAACGCCGAGGAGATCATCTATGTGATCTCCGGCGAGGCCGTGCAGATGGTGGACGACGGCGAGCCGTTCCCGATCCGCGAAGGCGACACCGTGCACATCCCGAAAGGCGTCTGGCATTCCACGGACAACACGACCTGGCGCCCGCTGCGGCTGATCGTCACCTACACGCCGGGCGGCGAGGAGAAAGCCCTGGAGGCCGCTCCGGATTTCTGTCTCCACGAGCCCGGAGCCGTTCCGGAATGGCGGCAGGCTTAGGCGACCGAAATGGCGAGCGTCAACGACGCGGCGGCAAGCGCCAGATAGGCGCCCGGGAACGCGATGTTGTACAGCACGCGGGCCCGCACGTGAACGGCGACCGCGCCGACGAAGAACGCCACAAGGCCGGTCGCCGCGGCGATGCCGATCAGGTCGAGACCCAGCAGGCCGAGGATGAGGCCCGCCGCCCCGGCGCCCTTGAGCGCGGCCAGCGCGGGCAGCGACGATCGCGGCACGCCGACCTCGGCCCCGTTGGCGAGGACGAAGTCCGCCCGCGACAGGTCGGCGACGACGATCGCGAGATTGGCGACGATCGTCACGATGGTGACGACGACGTATGCGGTGAACATGTGGTGACCATTTCCTCGATGCGAAGGGGCCCCGGGCCCCGGACCCGCACGGCAGACGTGCGGGCGGCACCAAAGGTGACCGGCCACGGCATCGAGCGTCAGTCTCCGGCGATCACCTTTCCCCGGACGTACACCCACGCGCCGTCATGGCGCACGAAACGGCTGACCTCGTGCAGCTCGCCGGGCGCCGATCCGTCCAGGTAGTGGGCGCGGAACTCGACGACGCCCCGGTCGTCGTCGGGGCCGCCGTCCTCCGTCCGGACGATCTCCAGCCGCGTCCACCGGGGGCCGTCCTCGAACCCGACCCGGTCCGGGCGCGTCGCCGGATGCCAGGTGGTCAGCAGGTACGCCTCGTCCTCCCGGGTGAACGCGCTGAACCGCGACCGCATCAGTTCGGCGGCCGTCGCGGCGCTCGCCTCGCCGCGGTGCAGCCGCCCGCAACAGTCCCGATACCGGTCACCCACTCCGCAAGGACACCTGGCCATCCCCGCATTCTGGCCCACGCCGCCCGCACCCGGGGCGACGGGCGAGATCCCGGGACGGTGGGCGGACGCCCCGCCGAGATCCGAAACTGTGTACCTGTCGCTGAACAGGTGCAGGGTCTTGTTGGACGAGCCGCGCGGCCCCGACCCGAGCCGCAGGTCACGCTCGTACCGTCCGGCGAACAGCACGTCGACGCGCTCCCGTAGCGCCGCCGCGCCCGGCATCCGGACGATCTCGTCCCAGCTGTATCCGGTCAGCACGAGAACCGACAGCGGCGTCTCCTCCCTGATGCGCGACAGCAGCCGCAGCAGTGGACGGAACTGCTGCAACGGCTCGCCGCCGCTGATCGTCACGCCCTCGATGCGCCCGCCGAGCATGGCGATGTAGGCGAACATCTCGTCCACGGTGACCTCGCGGCCGTAGCGGCTGTGCGTCTCCGGAGCGAAGCAGCCGGGGCAGCCCAGCGTGCAGCCCTGGAGCCACAGCACCGCGCGGACACCCGGGCCGTCGGTCTCGCTGAACGGGTCGAAGGCGTGCACGCACAACGGCTGTCGCGTGCCGGTCATGCGCCGGACTTCCGCCGGGGCCCGTCCGCGGTCTTTCCGGATTGGTCGGTCACGCCCCAATTGCACTCTGATCACGGCGGGACCGGTCCCGGTGCACTCTCCGCGACTATCGTGCACGTGATCGGTGACGGAAGGGCGACGGCGATGCGACCGCTCCAGCGTGCCGACCCCGAGCGGGTCGGCCCGTACCGGCTGCTCGGCAGGCTCGGCGCGGGCGGCATGGGCGTCGTGTATCTCGGCCGGTCGCCGAGTGGGCGTCCCGTCGCGGTCAAAGTGATCCAGCGCAGGTTCGCGGGCCAGCCGCGGTTCGCCGCCCGATTCCGCCGGGAGGTGACGGCCGCGCGCCGGGTGACGGGCGTGTTCACCGCGCCGGTGCTCGACGCCGACCCGGACGCGCCGACGCCGTGGCTCGTCACCGCCTACCTGCCGGGACTGTCGCTGCGCGAGGCCGTCGGACGGTTCGGGCCGCTGCCGCCGGACGCCGTCCGTCCGCTGGCGGCGGGCCTGGCGGAGGCGCTCGCCGACATCCACCGCGCGGGCGTGGTGCACCGGGACCTGAAACCGGGCAACGTGATGCTGACGGCGGGCGGCCCCCGCGTCATCGACTTCGGTATCGCCCGGCCGGAGGACGCGGTGACGATCACCCGCGCGGGCGCGCCCCTCGGCACCCCCGGGTTCATGGCGCCCGAGCAGATCCGCGGCGAGCGGGCGGGACCGGCGGCCGACGTCTTCGCGCTGGCCGCGACGCTCGCCTACGCCGCGACCGGAAAGGAGCCGTTCGGCGACGGGACGCTTGAGTCACGCGACCTTCGCGTCCTGCGCGGCCAGGCCGACCTCGCCGCGCTCACCGAACCCTGGCTGCTCGACCTGCTCGGCGCGTGCCTGGCCCTCGATCCGGAGCGGCGGCCGTCCGCGACGAACGTCCTTGAACGGCTCGGACCGCCGGACGACGAGGCGGCGTCCCTGCTCGGCACCCGCTGGCTCCCGGCGCCCGTCGCGGAGGAGATCGACCTCCGCACCGCCGAGGCCGCCCCCCTGCGGGAAGCCCCACCCCCGGACGACCCAGGCCAAGCGGTCAACGCCGCGTCCACCTCGGAGACGGACGACGGCGTCCCGAACACCGCGCCCTCGGCCGTGAACACGTCGCCCTCCGGCCTGGTGCGGCCCGGCGTGACGCATCCCGACGGGGCCAGCCCCGGCGTGGCGCCCCCGCAGCCGAGGGTCGGACGGCGGGCGCTCGTCGTCGCGGGTGCGGGACTGCTGACGATCGGCGGGCTCGGTGCGCTCGCGTGGCGGCTGACCGGCGACGACGGCCGGGGCCCGAGCGGCGGCGCGAAGTCCGGGCCGCGAGGCTCCGGCACCTCGCCGACGCCGCAGGGCCCGCCGCCCACGGGGACGTCGGGATGGGCGCGGCGCGTGAGCAAGCCGAAACGCTATCTGTCGATCGTCGCCGCCGACGACGGCCTCGTCCTCGCGAACGGCGACGACGGGAACGAGATCCTCCGCGTGCTGCGCGCCAGCACCGGCAAGGTCGTCTGGACGCGCGACGGCGGTTCCAACGCCGTGTCGCACCGAGGCGTCACCTACCTCTCGCTCGACGAGGCGCAGCGCGTCAGCGCGGTCCGGACCGCGACCGGCAAGACGCTCTGGACGTACGACCCGTCCAACTACCCCCGCGACCGCACCCCGAGCACGAACATCGCGGTCGTCGACGCGGCCGTGGTGTTCGGCAGCAGCGCGATCATGGCGCTGAACCCGGCCACCGGACGGCCGCGCTGGGAGTCGAACCTGTCCGGAAACCAGGGTATCGCCGCCGTCGGCGACCTGGTCGTGGTCCCGGCGTCGACCGCCCTGATGGGCCTGGACGCGACGACGGGGAAGACCCGCTGGAAGTATCCGATGGACTATCCCGCCTACCAGCTCATCGCCGACGGCATGGCCTATGCCACCGACCGGTTCGGCACGCAGCACGCCGTCCGCGCCGACACCGGCGCGCCCGCGTGGCAGCGGCGGGGCGTCGGCGGCTGGAGCAGCGACGCGGGCGGCGGCCGCCTCTACGTCGAGGCGCGCGACGGCGAGGTGCTGGCCCTGGACGCCGCGACCGGCAGGCAGCTGTGGTCGCGGGCACTGCTCGCCCAACTGCGGGACGACCCGCGCGGCCAGGCGACGGCGCTGCGCCTCGCCGGTCCGACGCTCTACGTCGCCTGCACCGACGGCGTCCTCTACGCGCTGAATACCGCCGACGGCCGCATCCAGTGGACGTACGGCGCCGACGAGTCCAACCGCACCCCGCCCGCGACCGTGGGCGGGCTGGTCTTCATCGCCACCCCCGACGGCCGGGTCCGGGCCATCACCCCGCCGTCGGCACGCCCCAGCTCAGGCCCACCCCCGAACGGAGGCCCACGTGCGACCCCTTGAGCCGGACGACCCGCGCTCCATCGAGACCGAAGGACGCCGGTACCGCGTCCTCGCCCGCATCGGATCCGGCGGGATGGGCGTGGTCTACCTCGGCCGGTCCGCCGCCGGACGGGCCGTGGCGATCAAGATGGTGCATCCGGAGTTCGCCGCCGACGACGAGTTCCGGGACCGGTTCGCCCGGGAGGCCGCCGTCGCCCGGACGGTCGGCGGCGGATTCACGGCGGCGGTCATCGACGCCGACCCGCGCGCGGACGTCCCGTGGCTGGTGACCGAGTTCCTGCCGTCGATGTCGGTGCGGGACGCCGTCGCGTCGTCCGGCCCGCTGCCGCTCGACGCGGTGTGGGAGCTGGCGGCGGGCGTCGCGGAGGCGCTCGTGTCGATCCATGGCGCGGGCGTCGTGCACCGTGACCTGAATCCCGCGAACGTGCTGCTGACCGCTGACGGCCCGCGCGTCATCGACTTCGGCATCGCCCGCGCGGTCGAGGCGGCGTCGGTGTCGCGCTCCGGGGCGCGGACCGGTTCCGCCGGATTCATGTCGCCGGAACAGGCGGCGGGGGAGACGCTCGGCGCGTCCAGCGACATCTTCTCGTTCGGGTCGACGCTGGCGTTCGCCGCCACCGGCCGGGAACCGTTCGGCGACGGGTCGTGGGACCTGAAGCTGCACCGCGTCCAGTCCGATGCGCCCCACCTGGACGGGATCGACGGCGACCTCCGGGAACTGATCGAGTCATGCGTGGACCGCGACCCGGCGAACCGTCCGACCGCCGAAGACCTGGCCGAACGGCTGGCCGGAAGCCGAGCGGAAGGGGCGACGCTCCCGCCCGCCATCGCCGCCGAGATCGCCCGGCGCCGGACGGCCGCGGAGAACCCGCCCACGCCCCGCCCCCTGATCGAACCGCCCGCGCCCGTCCCCCCACCGGTGCCGTCGCCCGTACCGCCGCCGTCGACGAACCCGGGCATGAGCGGGCTCGGCCGTCGCAACGCCGCGCTGATCGGGGCGTCGGCCGTCCTGGCTCTCATCGCCGTGATCGGCGTCCCGATCGGCATCTGGCAGCTCGTGTCGGACGACTCGGACGCGGAAACCGGGCCGCCCGCCGCCGCGACGTCCACCGCGTCGGCCTCCGCGGCGGCCACGTCCTCGCCGTCGCCGAGGCCCACGGCGGTCCGCGCCACCATCACCTTCTCCCTCAAGGGCAGCGGCAGGGTCTCGTCGCTGGTCTACACGGTGAACGAGAAGCCCACGGTGGTGAGAAATGTGAAACTGCCGTGGACCAAGAAAGTCCCCATGCCGGACTGGCCCCCGCGAACCAGCTGGAAGCTGACCTACACCTGCCCGGCGGGCGGAAGCAGCTACACCGTCGAGGTGGACGGGATGACCATCATGTCCGGCCAGGGCAGCTCGGGCACCCAGATGCGAGCCCAGGGCGCCTTCTGAGGACGCGCCACTTTCACGGCCTCTACCACGCCGACAGCGGGACCCCTCCCGCCTGCCGGGGTTACGCTGTGCGCGGGTGCGCATGCAGAGAGGACAGGCCGCATGACGACGGTGACGCGGAGGCCGCAGGGCAAGGTCGACATTCTTCCGGAGGAGATCGTGACTCTCTCCGCCGGACTGCCCGCCGCCGAGCCCGGCACGCTGTTCGTCAAGGGCACGAACGGCGGGATGCGGGTCTCGCCCGACGCCAGGTTCAACGTCGTGTTCGGACGGTGCCTGCCGGACGTCCACGTCTGCGTCGGCGCGGACGACACCCGCGTCAGCAGGCGGCACGGAATGATCACCCGCGAGCACTCTCGCTGGGTGCTGTACAACCTCGGCAAGCTGGCCATCCGGTTCCCCGGTTCGCGGCTGGTGCTCGGCGGGCACCGCGCGGAACTGCCCGTCGCCTACACGCCGCTGTTCATCGTCGCGTCCGGCCGCGAGCACCTGCTCGAGGTCCGGATCGCGGCGGGCCCCGTGGCGCCGGGCCCGCTGGACGTCGCCGAACTGGAGACGGTCGACCCCTACGGCGCCGAGGTCGAGCGGCCGAACCCCACCGACCCGTGGGACCTGACCGACCGGGAGCGGCTCGTCCTGGTCTGCCTCGCCCAGCGGTACCTGCGGCAGGAGCCGTGGCCGCAGCCGCACACCTGGGCCCAGGTCGCCGAGGAGATGGGCCGCCTCCGTCCGGACGAACGCTGGAACGCCAAGACGGCCGCCCGCGTCGTCACCACCGTCCGAACCCGCCTCAGCCCCTACGTGAGCGGCCTGCGCGAGGAAGAGATCCCGCCGCCCATCGGCAACGCCCTCAACCACAACCTGATCGACGCCCTACTGGTCCGCACCCGACTCCGCACAGAACACCTCGCCCTCATCGGCGGCTAACCCCAAAACCGCTGGAGTTGGGCGGGCCTAGAGTTGGGCGGCGGCGGAGCCTGCCAGGGTGGTGGCCATTGTGCACAGCCGTTGTGTGGGTGAGTCGCCCTCCAGGACGAGGTACAGCATCTCGATCGCCTTGTCGCCGTTCTGGTCGGAGTACGTGCGGTGGACGACGCGGACCAGGCACGTCCCGTTGCCCTCCGCGTCCGGCTCGACGAAGGCGCGATGGCCGCGCAGCACGGTCGGGCTCCCGTCCTCGGCGGACAGCGGCTGGCCACGGTCGAAGCGCAGATGGAGGTTGATCTCCTCGGTGGTGCTGTCCCACTCGCAGCCCCAGCCGCCGTAGTCGACCCTCGGGTTCCTGGCGTCGATGCCCGGGACGACGTCGAGCGCGTCGGGACGCAGCAGCCCGCAGGCGTCCCGGTGCGCGAGTGACCGCGCGGGCAGCGGCGGCCGTCGCGGGACCGGGCCGTGGTTCAGCACCGCCGCCGCGGACGAGACGGCCGTGTCGGCCATCGCGCACAGTGGCGCGGTCCCCTTCCCGTTCTGTTTCGCGTCGATGGAGATGAAGATGTCCGCGTCGACCGACGGCAGGAGAAGGAGTCGGCCGCATTCGTCCTTCTCGTCCGGGTCCTCGACGACCTGGATGTCGCCCATCCTCCGCGCGGGGCTGGTCAGCTCGGGCTTACCGGGGTTGAGGTCGACATGGACGTCCACCTCGCTGGCGTCGCCCGAGGTCACGATCACGTCGCACCGGTCGAAGTTGCCGTAGTCGTTGTCGAGTTCGGCCTCGCCGAACTTGCCGAGCGCGGCGGCGTTGGTCAGGGCGCACGGGTCGGCGGTGCGCGGGTCGCCGATCCGCGACACGGGTTTCGGTTGCGCGGGCGCCGGTTCGGCGCCGTCGCCGGGGATGAACGCGGCGGCGACCAGTGCCGCGACGACCAGCGTGGTCACCGCGATCGGCCACGGATGCCGCCGGACAAACCCCGCCGGGCGGCGCCACCCGGAGGCCGGTTCCTGTTCGGGGCGGGGCGGGTCGTCGTCGGTCGGGGCGTGCAGGACGATCGCGTCCGCGCGCGTCGCCCCGGCCGCCTCGTCCAGCATCCGGAGCGCCTCGGCGACGTCCGGCCGGTCCTTCGGGTCGGGCCTGACCAGCGCCGCGACGACCTCCGTCAGCGGGCCGACGTCGGCGGACAGGTCGCCGGGCGGCCCGCCCGTCGCGAGCGAGTAGACGGTCATGCCGAGGCTGTACACATCGGACGCCGGTTCGGGACGCCCGTTCACGACCTCCGGCGGCGCGTAGGCGGGGGTGTGGCTGATGGAGCCGTTCCGCGAGATCGTCTCCTTGCCGCCGAACCGGTAGGCGGCGCCGAAGTCGGTGAGCTTCGCCGTTCCCTTTCCGGTGACGACGATGTTGGCCGGTTTGACGTCGCAGTGCACGATCCCCTCGGCGTGCAGCGCGGCGAGGGCCTCGGCGATCTGCGCGCCGATGCGGGCCGCGACGCGCGGGGGCATCGCCGGACGGGTTTCGAGGCTGCCGCCGGTCACGTACTCCAGGACGAGCCACGGCGTCGTCCGCCGGTGGATCTTGACCGGGACGACGTCGTACAGCGTGACCACGTGCGGGTGACTGAACCTCGCCAGCGCGCGGGCCTCGGACCGCAGCAGGTCGAACGCGCCGGGACGGTCGTCGCCGAACCTCGCCCGTTTCAGCGCGACCCGGCGTCCGAGCTCGGTGTCCTCGGCCAGCCACACCTCGCCCGTGCCGCCGCGAATGGGGCCCTCGACGAGCCGGTAGCGTCCGGCGATCCGCGCTCCCACCCGCACCGTGGCTCCTCTCGCCGAGCCCGGTTTCGTCGGGCCCGTTCGAACACAACGACATGCACGACTTAACCGGCATTTCCGAGCATCGCGCGGTGTCGCGTGCGACCAACCTACTGGGTGACAACCCGGACACACAGCGTTTCCGCATCAACTGCTCCGCACTGTTCCGCCGCCGCTCCGCGTCGCGAAAGAGGGGGTGGGCGCCGCATGCGGCCACCCGTGTCCGCGTCCACAACGCGCGACGCGTGCCGGCCCGCCGGTGCCGGGGGCGGCCCCCATATCCAGATCAGCGGCCCTTTTCCATTGTCGACGGCGGTTCTGGAACGGTCCTTGTGAAAAGAATGGTGTTGACGCTCGATAATAGATGATCAAGCTTGATGATGTATGACCCAAGACCCATTGAATGCCAGGTCAAGAAAAGTTAAAAACCGGTGATTGACACCCTAGGGGGCGAAAGTTACGCTCCATTCAGATCCTGGATCAACATCCATTGACGAGCACCGATTTAATCCGGATTGGCGGTGCTCGCCTCTTCGGTCGCCGAAGAAAAGCGTCCACTCCCAGCGAAGAGGAATCACATGCGTAAAGGGATCGCCATTTCCGCTGCGGCTTTCGCCGCGATGGCAGTGACCGCGGCGTCCGTCTCCCCGGCCGCCGCGTCCACGAACCGCCTGCTCCGCGGACCTGACGGCGTCACGATCGAGATCGCGACCATCAACGGCTCGGGCTGCCCCATCGGCTCGGCCGCGGTCGCTCTGTCCCCCGACAAGGAGGCCTTCACAGTCACCTACAGCGACTACATGGCGCAGGCGGGCGGTGACTCCAAGCCCACCGACATGCGGAAGAACTGCCAGATCAACCTGAAGGTGCACGTTCCGCAGGGCTTCACCTACGCCATCGCGAAGGTGAACTACCGAGGCTTTGCCTACCTGGAGAAGGGCGCCACCGCCAACGTCAAGGCGAGCTACTACTTCCAGGGCAGCTCCACGAACGGGAAGCCGATCGAGAAGACAGTACCCGGCGCCTACAACGACAACTGGCAGGTCGACGACGAGGTGCCGGTGGACCAGCTGGTGTTCCAGAAGTGCGGCGAGAAGCGGAACTTCAACGTCAACACCGAGCTGCGCGTGTCCCCGGGCACGGACAAGACGAAGGTCAGCTTCGCCGCGATGGACTCGACGGACGGCTCCATCAAGACGCTCTACCACTTCAAGTGGAAGACGTGCCCGTAACCCCCGTGTAAACCCCCCCTCCGAAGGAGAAGAATCACATGCGTAAAGGAGTGACTGCTTCGGCAGCATGCCTCTCCGCTCTCGCACTGTCCGCGGGCATGGCCCAGACGGCTTCGGCGAACACGGCGTCGGCCCCCGATCGGATCACGATCGAGGTTCAGACGGTCAACGGCTCCGGGTGCCCCGCCGGAACCGCCGCGGTGGCTCCGTCCCCCGACAACACCGCGTTCACCGTCACGTACAGCCAGTACATGGCCCAGGCCGGTGGCGACTCCAACCCCACCGACATGCGGAAGAACTGCCAGCTCAACCTGGGGATCCACATCCCGCAGGGCTTCACGTACGCGATCGCCAGCGCGGACTACCGCG
Source organism: Actinomadura meridiana (assembly GCF_039537545.1). Lineage (NCBI taxonomy): Bacteria > Bacillati > Actinomycetota > Actinomycetes > Streptosporangiales > Thermomonosporaceae > Actinomadura > Actinomadura meridiana. The sequence goes on along the minus strand of NZ_BAABAS010000003.1, from coordinate 442,363 downwards.
GCTACGCCTACCTGGCCAAGGGCGCGACCGGCATGGAACGCGCGAGCTACTACTTCCAGGGCATGTCGCAGACGACCCCTGTCACGCACAACCTCAAGGGCAAGTACGACAACAACTGGCAGTTCACCGACCGCACCGACGTCGGCGCGCTGGTGTGGAAGCCCTGCGGCGAGGACCGCAACCTCAACGTCAACACCGAGCTGCGCGTGAACAAGGGCAGCTCTGACGAGACCAGCTTCATGACCTTCGACTCCACCGACGGAGACATGCGGACCATCTACCACTTCTCCTGGAAGAAGTGCGACTGATCCGGTAAGTCGGCACTGAGCGGGCCGCGCCCTTCATCCAGAAGGGCGCGGCCCGTTCGCGCGCGTCAGAGCTTCTTGCCGACTCCCGCGGCGACCTTCAGCTTGGTCAGCGGCGCAGGCTCGTCGGGCCACCAGTCCTGGACGTCGACCACGCCGGGCTCCATCAGCTCGAACCCGTCGAAGAAGCGGGCGATCTCCGCCCGGGGCCGGAAGCACATCGGGGACGGCGAGTTCACCGAGATCTCCTCCAGCTTGGCCCTGGCGGCGGCGTCGCTGCCGTCGGCGCAGAACTGCGACAGCATCATGTGGCTGCCCGGGGCCAGCCGGTCGCGGTACCTCGCGATCAGCCCCGTCGGGTCGTGCTCGTCCGACACCAGGTGGAACAGTCCAACGAACAGGACCAGCATCGGACGGTCGAAGTCGATCAGCTCGGTGAGCTCGGGGTGGCTCATCAGCGCGTCCGGCTCGCGCACGTCGGCCTGGATGGAGATCACGCCGTCGCTGCCCGCCAGCAGGGCCGTGTTGTGCACGGTCACGAGCGGGTCGTAGTCGACGTAGACCACCCGGGCGTCGGGATTGACGGCCCGGACGGTCTCGTGCACGTTCGGCGCGGTCGGGATGCCGGTGCCGATGTCAAGGAACTGGTCGATCCCCTCCTCGGCGCACATCCGGGTGACCCGGAGCAGGAACCGCCGCTGCGCCTTGCCGAGCAGCGGCAGGTCCGGGGCGAGCGCGATGACCTGGGCGGCGGCCTCCCGGTCGACGGCGTAGTTGTCCTTGCCGCCCAGCACGTAGTCGTAGGCGCGGGCGTGGCTGATCTGGGTCGGGTCCACACCCGGGGGGACGAATTCCTGCTCGCTCATGCTCGTGACCACCCCACGTTGACGAGTTGCGTTTCGACGTCCCCCGGAACGATCAGCCTAGCCCGGCCACCGAACCCGGTCGAACCCGGTCGAACAGGATCAGAACTGGTCGTCGTCGACTTTGTAATGGCGCGGCGCGGCCGCGAGAGACCGTCGCTCGTCCGCGGGCGGCAGCTCGTCGGCGACCGTGACGCCGGGACGTCCCGCCTCGACCTCGAACCGCGCGGCGGTCGTGATCGTGGTGTCGCCGGGCGTCCACACCGTGCCGACGATGCGGAGCGAGGCGAGCAGCCGCGCCGGGCTGACATCGCAGACGACGTAGCCGCGCCGGTTGCCGATGTACTTCCAGTGCGGGCTCTCGGCCATGATCGGGTCGTAGGCGCGGTGGAACGCGACGGGGTCGGAGTCGCCGCCCGAGGTGATCGACGTCCCGGTGATCTCCGCGCCGACGACCGGCGACTTCGGGTCGTCGAAGTCGGGCCGCAGGTCGCAGACCCAGGTGGCGTGCCGGTCGCCGGTGAGCACGACCGGGTTCGCCGCGCGTCCGGAACCGAAGAACTCCAGCATGCGGCGGCGCTGCGCGCGGTAGCCGTCCCAGTTGTCGAAGTCGAAGACCTGCTCCGGACCCGCCTTGCGGTCGTTGGACGCCCACATCACCTGGTTGGCCAGCAGGTTCCAGCGGCTGCCCGCATGGGACATGCCGTCGACCAGCCACTTCTCCTGCGCGGCACCGGTCATCGTGCGGGACGGGTCGTTCGCCTCGGCGAGGGTGTCGGGCTGGTCGGAGCGGTACTGCCGGGTGTCCAGCACGTGGACGGTGGCGAGCCGTCCGAAGCCGAGCCTGCGATGCAGCCGCATGTCGATCCCCTGCGGACGGGCGGCGCGCCGCAGCGGCATGTGCTCGTAGTAGGCGCGGAACGCGGCGGCCCGGCGGGCGAGGAACCGGTCGTGGGACTGGTCGGCCGGGTCCTGGGGGATCTCGTCCGCCCAGTTGTTGTCGACCTCGTGGTCGTCCCAGGTCGCGATCCAGGGGAACGCGGCGTGGGCGGCTTGCAGGTCGGCGTCGGTCTTGTACTGCGCGTGCCGGTTGCGGTACTGCACCAGCGTGTACGGCTCGTCCGCACCCTCGTGGGACCGGACGGTGTCGGTGCGCGGAACGGACTCGTAGATGTAGTCACCGAGGAACGCGACGAACGCCAGGTCCTCGTCGGCAAGATGCCGGTAAGCGGTGTAGTAACCGTCCTGCCAGTTCTGGCAACTCGCGAAAGCGAACCGCAGCCGCTTGTTCACCGCGCCGCGCGACGGCGCCGTCCGGCTGCGTCCTACCGGCGAGATCTCGCGTCCGACCCGGAACCGGTAGAAGTACTCGCGGTCCGGCCGCAGGCCCCCGACCTCGACGTGCACCGCGTGCCCGCGCTCGGGCAGCGCCACCTCCACGCCGTGCGCGCGGACGTGCCGGAACCGCTCGTCTTCCGCGACCTGCCAGCGCACCGCCACCCGCCGGTCGGGCATGCCGCCGCCGTCGGCGGGACGGGGCGCGAGCCGCGTCCAGAGCACGAAACCGTCCGGCAGCGGGTCTCCGGACGCGACACCGAGGGTGAACAGCCCGTGGGGGAGCGGAGCGCCGCCATGGGCGCGGACGGCGGCGAGCGCGCCGTCCTGACCCAGCAGCGCCGGTCCGATCAGGATCTGCCCGGTGGCCAGCGCGGACGCGGCCCCGCCCGAGGCCAGGAATCGACGACGAGCCAAATTCTCCGACATAAGCCCTCCTTGTGATCAACACAGGAGGCTGTCCGGATACCGGTGAACGGCGGCAGTGGAAAAAGTCGACACCGAGGCGACGACGACGCGAACAACGGTCATCGCCTTGCTCTCAATGTGCGCCGGGAGGCCAATAGGCGTCGTTCAGAAGAATGGCAGGCGACGCCATTCATATTGCCGTTCTGTGCCTTCTATCGTCGGTGAAGGGTTGCGCGAACGGCGGGTCTCGGTCCATCATCGGGACATGATCTCCAACCGAAAGGGCGTCGACGCCCTCGCGCGGTGACCGCGCTCCAGCGGCGCGAAGACGCCGCTCATCCGTCGGCCGACATCCGTGGCGGAAAAGCCCTGAACCTGTGGCGGGACGCCACCGGGATCCGCCGGACGTGGCTTGACCACGGACTGTCCACACGACCGGCCGACCGTCTGACGGCCGAACGAAGCCTGATCGCGATCTACGCGAAGGCCGGACGTCCACGACCCGGGTTCGTCTGGGTCGACTCCCCGGGCCGGGCGATGGCACTCGTCGCCGGACGGCCCACCCTCCAGGAGCTGTCCGGGCGGCTCCGCGATCCCGATCCGCACCGGCCGCCGCCACGCGCCAGCGATGTGGCGATGGCCGCGTCCCGGCTGCGCGCCGCGCTCAACGCGCGCGTCCACGCAGACCCCGGAGTGCCGAAGGAGCGCAAGGGCAAGAGCCGCGAGCACTGGCCCCCGCTGCCGCCGCTGGAGGCGCTGAACGCCGGTGTCCCGTTGGGCGTCGTCCTGCGTCAGGGCGTCCACGACAGCCTGCACCGGAGCCTCGCCCACGGGTTCCGCGCCCACGTCCTCAGTGGGCTCAGAACGCTCGGCGGCGGGCCCGTGCCGGTGTGCTGGTACGGGCAGCAGGACGCGGCGTGGATCGCCTACTACGACGTCCTGCACCGGCTCGGGCTGGCGCGGTTCGGACCGGCGGAGTTCGAGCACCTCGGCCACTGGGCCGCCCTGGCGCGCTCGTGCGGATGGTGGTGGCCGGGCGACGACGTGTGCGTCGTGGTGGAACGGCCCGAGCTCGTCCGCACCGAGGCGGTCCCGGGGTCCTGGCACGACGAGGTCCGGCTGCGGCCGGACGGCGTCCGCTACCGGGACGGCTGGAGCCCGGCGACGGGTGCCCTCATGGACGCCGCCGCGGCATGACCCCCTGGTCGGTCGGGACGAGACGAGGGCCCCGTCCCGACCGGCCCCCGACCCGCCGCGTGCGGGGCTCGAGGCCGACCCCGCACGCGGACCTGGGTGCCACGCCCCCGGAGACGCGCCATGCCCCGGAGACGTGCCCCGGCCGTGGGGACCGGCCGGAGTACTCGACGATCACGAGGACACCGGCGCGCCGTCTCCGGGTGACCTGCCGGTTCCCCGGACCACGCCTCCCAGCGGATGCGGCGCCGGTGCCCGTGATCTGATCGATGGCTCCCAGCAATAGGGCAGTCGCGGTCCCCACCGACAGGGTTTCGGACAGGTCCAGACAGACCCGGACATGCTCGGACGTGGCCGGGCCGGGCGTCCGGCGGCCCGGCCGGTCCGCCCGAAAGGGCCGGAGCGGCGGTCCGCGGGAATCATCAAACGGGTTGTTGGGCAACTGTGAACGTCTTACGATCATGATTCGAACAGGTCAGCCATCGGCATTGCGGAAAGCGATGACCACCCCCCGGATCACGTGAGCGGGTCAGTCAGTGGACTTTGCCGAAATGCCGTCCGCCGTTGGCGCCGAAGACGCCGCGGCGTACGTCGAGCGGCTGGGCCGGCTGCGAATCTGGGCCGGTCGTCCGTCGCTGCGACGGCTGGCGACGCTGTCGAGAACCACCGTCCACGGCGGACATGTCGTCGACCAATTACCGCGCAGCACCCTGTCGGAGGTGCTGAATGGCAAGCGCCTTCCGCAGCTGCCCAAGATGGAATTGGTCGAGGCCTTCGTCGCCGCCTGCCTGCGGGCCCGCAACGTCCGGCCGGACGCCATCGACGGCGTGGTCGACCGCTGGCTCGCGGAATGGTGGCGCCTGGAGGAGTCGGCGCGGTCGCCCGGCGTCCGGGACAGGCCGCCCACCGCGCTCAACGGCCGGGGACCCGCCGCCCGCCCCCTCGTCGGCAGAACCGAGGCGCTGCGCGGATTCGCCGCCGTCCTCGACGAACTGGCCGTCACCCGGACGTCCCGCTGCCTCGCGCTCGTCGGCGACCCCGGCGTCGGCAAGACCCGGCTGCTGGACGAGCTGGCCGCGATGGCCGCGCGCCGGAACGCGACGGTCCTGCGCGGACGGGTCGGCGAGTTCGAGCAGGAGCTGCCGCTCGCCGCGATGGTCGACGCGCTCGACGACCGCCTCGAAGGGCGGCAGGCGTGGGTGCGGAACCGTCTCGGCGCGGCGTCGCTGCGCCTCCTCGCGACGCTGTTCCCGTCGCTGTCGGACGCGATCGGGGACGACGCGCTCGCCGAGGTCGACCTGGGCGCGTCCGCGCGGTTCCGCGTGTACCGGGCGATCCGCCGCCTGCTGGAGGAGTTGTCCGGGCCGTCCGGTCTGGTGCTGCTGCTGGACGACGTGCACTGGGCCGACAACGACTCGTCGGAGCTGCTCGCCCATCTGCTGCGCCGTCCGCCGCGCGGCCCGGTGCTGATCGCGGTCGCCTACCGTCCGGTCCAGGTGTCGGCGGGTCTCGCGGCGCTCGTCGGCGAGCGGCTCGGCGCGGGCCGGGTCGTGGCCGTCCGGCCGTTCACGGCGGCGGAGTCGCGGGACTTCCTCGGCCCGAAGGTCGGCCGCGAGCAGCACCGCAGGCTGCACGAGGCGAGCGGCGGCGTCCCGCTCTACCTGGAGGCCCTCGCCCGGATGGGCGACGCCGCCCCTGTCGCGTCCCGGGTCGAGACGGTCCTGGAGCCCACCGGCCTGCCGCGCGCGGTGACGGCCGCGCTCGAACTGGAGCTGGACGGCATGTCGCCGGACGCCGCGCTCGTCGCCCGCGCCGCCGCGATCGTCGCCGACGAGTTCGACGTGACGTTGGTGGCCGTCGCCGCCGCGCTGGACGAGGGCGCCGTCGTGGCCGCGCTGGACGAGCTGGCGGCGCGCGACCTCATCCGTCCGGCCGGTTCCGGAGGGCGGTTCCGGTTCCGCCATCCTGTCGTCCGCAGCGTCGTGTACCACCGGGCGGCGCCCGCCTGGCGGCTGTCGGCACACGGGAGGATCGCCGCGCACCTGGAGCGCGTCGGCGCGCCCGTCACGGCCCGCGCCCACCATGTGGCGCGCTCGGGACGGTTCGGCGACAAGGCGGCCATCGCGACGCTGACCGAGGCGAGCGGCGTCATCGCCGAGAACGCGCCCGCGAGCGCCGCCCACCTGCTGTGCCGGGCGCTGGAGCTGATGGAGTCGCGGCGCGCCGACACCGGCCCCCGCCCGACCCTGCTGCTGCGGCTGGCCGAACTCCAGATGTCGGTGGGCCGCCTCACCGACGGCCGCGACGCCGCCCGCTCGGCGCTGCTGGCGCTGCCCGCCGACGACCGGGTGCGGCGGGCGCAGGCGCTGTTCGTTCTCGCGATGAGCGAGCGGCTGCTCGGCCGTCCGGACGAGGGCCGCCACATGCTGCTGGCCGCCCTGCGACACAGCGGCGACCGGCAGGCCGACGCGAACGTGCCGTGCCAGCTGCGCCTGGTGGCGGACGAACTGTTCCGCGGCGAGCCGAAGGCGGCGCAGGCGATCCTGCGCACGCTGCCGGAGAACGCCCCGTCCTGGGACACACGGCTCCGGCTCGACGTCGCCTCGATCCGTCCGATGGCCGCGTTCGCCGCCCGCCGCCTCGACGACGCGGTACGCCACATCGACGCCGCCGACCGGCTCCTGGCCGAGGCGGTCGCCGCCTGCGAGCGCGAGCGTCTGCCGCTCAAGTCCCTCAGCTGGCTCATCTGGACCGAACTGTTCACGGGCCGCTTCGACGGCGCGCAACGCCACCTGGACCTGTGCCTGTCCATCGCCCGCGACACCGGCCAGACCCTGGCGGAGACGGTGATGCTCGCGGCGATGACGCGCGCGTACACGATCCTCGGGCGCCTGCCGGAAGGCGCGGTCGTCGCCGAGGAGGCGACGCGGCTGGCCGACGGCGCCGGGTCCCGCCAGCTGCGCGTCATCGCGCTGGCGCAGCAGAGCCTGCTGACGTCGGCCGCCGGTGCGCACGACGCCGCCCTGCGCCATGCCGGACGGGCGATGGCCGAAGCCGGGGACAGCGTCGAGTGGTGGGCGATGCAGGCGCGCTATGCCCGCGCGACCGCGCTGATCCACGCGGGCCTGCTGGAGCGGGGGATCGAGGCGGTCGGGAGCGTCCACGGCGGCGACCGCCTGCCGGTGGACCAGGCGAGCATGCTGGCGTGCTGCGAACTGGCGGCGTACGCGGAGGCGGAGCGGGGACGCCGGGCCGCCGCGCTGCGGTGGGCGGAGCGCGCGGACCGGTGCGCCCACCGGCGGTTCGCGGCCAACGCCGGGTTCGTCCGGCTCGCGGGCGCGCACGCCCTGCGCGACACGGCCCCGGTGGCGTCCGCCCTGCACGCCCGGGACGCGGCGGAGATCTTCGCGGCCACCGGCCTGCGGGTCGAGAGCGGACGGGCCCGGCTGCGGGCGGCGACCGGTCACCTCGACGCGGGCGAGACGGCCCGGGCGCGCGAGGAACTGTCCCGCGCGGTCGAGGTGACCGGGGCGTGCGGCGCGCTCGGTCTGCACGCCGAGGCGCTGCGCCGCCTCGCCGCCCTCGGTTGAACCTCGGCCGCGCGCTAACGGCCCGGCGGACCGGGACGGCTAGGGCTTGACCTCGCGCAGGCCGCCGGTCTTCACGTCGAAGACGAAGCCCCGCACCTGGTCGGTGTGCGGGATGGACGGGTCGGCCCTGATCCGCGCGATGGACTGGCGGACGTCGGCGTCGAGGTCGGTGAACGCCTCGGCGGCCCAGTCGGGCTTCTGCCCGGTCTCGTCCTGGATCTGCCGCCGGAAGTCGTCGTCGCCGAACGTGAGCATGCCGCAGTCGGTGTGGTGGATCAGGATGATCTCGGTGGTGCCGAGCAGCCGCTGGCTGATGGCGAGGCTGCGGCGCTCGTCGGCGGTGATGACGCCGCCCGCGTTGCGGATGACATGGGCGTCGCCCTCGGTGAGGCCGAGGAGGCCGTACGGGTTGAGACGGGCGTCCATGCACGCGACCACCGCCACGCCCTTCGCCGGGGGCAGCGGCAGGTCTCCCTTGTCGTGCCGGGCCGCGTACCGCTCGCTGTTGGCGATCAGCTCATCGGTCACGCTCATCCTCGTCCTCCAGGGTCGGGTGGACGGCCGGGCCCGGACCGCCCGGCCGCGGCATGAGCCTAACACTTTTCCTACCTGATCAGTAGGAATAACCGGCGGTCATCGTTCCTTCGCTCGGGGTCTTGTGGCCCGAAGTTCTGCATGCGATATTGGCTCCAATATTGGGAAGCAATCTTGTGGTGGAGGGAGCGTGGGACGCCGATGACGCGGGACGAGCCCAGTCCGCTGGCCGGCCTCAGGGTCGTGGACCTCAGCACCACGTTCATGGCGCCCTACTGCGCGATGATCCTGGCGCAGTGGGGTGCCGACGTGGTCAAGGTCGAGGCGCCGCAGGGCGACGTCCTCCGCTACGTCGGCGACGCGCGGGTGCCCGGCATGGGGCCGATCTTCCTGAACGCCAACCGCGGCAAGCGCAGCGTGGCGGTCGACCTCAAGGACGGCGGCGGGATGGACGTCTTCACCCGCCTCGTCGAGTCCGCCGACGTGCTGGTGCACAACCTCCGCCCGCGGGCCGCCGCCAAGCTCGGCATCACGCCCGACCGGCTCCTCGCGGCGAACGCCCGCCTGGTGTACTGCGCGTTCCGCGGGTTCGGCTCGGGCGGCCCGTACGCGGACCGTCCCGCCTACGACGACGTCATCCAGGGCGCGTCGGGGATGGCGTCCGTGCAGGCCGTGGACGGCGGCCGCCCCGCCTACTGGCGGTCGGCGGCGGCCGACAAGACGATGGGGATCCTCGGCGCCGCCTCGGTGCTGGCCGCCGTCCACGGCCGTTCCGTCACCGGACGCGGCCGCGCGATCGAGGTGCCGATGTTCGAGTCGATGGCCTCGTTCATGCTGCTGGAACAGCAGGGCGGCTGGGTGTTCGACCCGCCGAGCGGCCCGACCGGGTATCCGCGCACCGAGTCGCCGTACCGAAAACCGTTCCGCACCAAGGACGGCTACCTCGCCGTCATGGTCTACACCGACCAGCAGTGGCGGTCGTTCTTCGCCGCCATCGGCGAACCCGCCCTCGCGGACGACCCGCGCTACCGCACCATCGGGACCCGCACCATCCACATCGACGCGCTGTACTCGTTGATGGACGACCACCTCACCCGGCGCACGACCGCCGAATGGCAGGACGTCTTCGAACGCGCCGACATCGCGTCCAGCAAGGTCAACGCCATCGAGGACCTCTTCGAGGACGAGCACCTGGTCGCGACGAACTTCTTCGAATCGGTGGACCACCCGTTCGTCGGCCCCCTCCGGATGGCCCGGTCTCCCGTCGACATGGGCGACGGGAGACCGGGCCCGGCGACGCTGCGGCACCCGCCCCGGCTCGGCGAACACTCCACCGAGGTGGCGCGCGAACTCGGCTACACCGACGCGGCGATCACGGACCTGCTCGGCCGCGGCGCGCTGGTGGAGGCCGCGGACCCGGATCACTCTGACCGCCCGACCGCCCGCTCGACTGCCCGAACCGAGGCCGCCCGAACAGAGGAGGGACATGCCCCACGCGAATAAGGCCCACTGGCAGTCGCTGTTTCGCGGAGAGCCGGTGACGCACACCTTCGCCCGGTCGGTCGACGACCTGGTCGCCGGACGGCGCAGGCCCGCCCCGCCCGCGCTGTCCGGTGACCTGGCGGCCCGGGTGCGGCTGCACGAGGACGTCCCGATCGGCGGGCTCGACGGCACTCTCACGGCCGAGATCTACCAGCCGCGCACACCCGGACCGCATCCCGTGCTGGTGTACGTGCACGGCGGCGGCTGGTACACGGGCTCAGCCTCGATGGACCGGCGGTACTGCGCGTCCATCGCCGCCGAGGGGATGCTCGTCGTGGCCGTGGGTTACGCGCTCGCGCCCGAGCACCCGTTCCCGCGCGCGCTTGAGGACTGCGTATACGCGGCACGCTGGGCCGTGAAGAACGCGGACGCCTACGACGGAGACCCGGACCGCCTCGCCGTCGCGGGATGCTCCGCTGGCGCGAACCTCGCTGCCGGGACGGCACTCGTCCTGCACGGCGCCGACGACCAGGCCCACGTCGAACGACCAGGCACCGGGCGCTCCGGGGTCCAACGCCCCGGAACCCGTCTCGACGGTGGCGACCTCGCGGACATGCCCGTCACGGTGAGCGCCCTACTGCTCCTGTTCGGAATGCTGGACGCGCACCGCTGGATCTGCGACCCGAAGTACTACGCGGGGGAGCCTGAGATCACGCTGTCCGCCTACCTCGGGCCGAACTTCAGCGGGAAGCTCCGCGACCCCCTCGTCAGCCCGGCGCTGAGCCCGTCCCTGCACGTCCTGCCCGCGACGTACCTCTCCTGCGGCGACGAGGACGCGCTGCTCGGCCACTCGCTCGCCATGACCGGACGTCTCGCCGACGCCGACGTCCCGGTGACGCTGTCGGTCGTCCCGAACGCCGACCACGAGTTCCTGAAGATCCCCGAACGGGTGGAGGGAGCGCGGGCGGAGAACGAACGCATCGTCACCTGGCTCCGCGAACGCCTCGGCCTGCCCGAGCGGGCCGCCCCGCCGGAACGAGTCGGCCCGCCGGAACGGACCGGCCTGCCGGAACAAGAGATCGGTGAAGCGCCATGAGCATCGTCCGCATCGACGACCTGACCAAACGGTTCGGAGGCGTCACCGCCGTGGACCGGGTCAGCCTCGACATCGGCGACGGCGAGTTCGTCGCGCTGCTCGGTCCGAGCGGCTGCGGCAAGACGACCACGCTGCGCTGTATCGCCGGTCTGGAGTCGCCGGACGAGGGCAGCATCCAGCTCGGCGGCGGCACCGTCGTCGACCGGTCGCGCGGCTACGAGCTGCCCCCGCACAAACGCGACATCGGCATGGTCTTCCAGAGCTACGCGCTGTGGCCGCACATGACGGTCGTCCAGAACGTCAGCTACCCGCTCCGCCTGAAGCGCGAGCGCAAGCAGGCCGCCAGGGCCAAGGCGATGGACGCCCTCGAACTCGTCGGGCTGGCCGACTACGCGCCGCGTTCGGTGTCGGCGCTGTCCGGCGGCCAGCAGCAGCGCGTCGCACTGGCGCGGGCGCTCGTCCGGGAACCGAGCGTCCTGCTGCTGGACGAGCCGCTGTCGAACCTGGACGCCGCGCTGCGCACGCAGATGCGGGTCGAGCTGAAACGCATCCACGAACAGACCAGGTCGACCATGGTCTACGTCACCCATGACCAGGAGGAAGCGGTCAGCATGTCCGACCGCATCGCGGTCATGCACGGTGGCCGCGCCGTCCAGGTCGGGACGCCGCGCGAGGTGTTCGACGCGCCGTCCACCCGCTGGGTCGCGGAGTTCCTCGGCTACGAGAACATCCTGCCGGGCCGGATCGAGGCCATCGGCGGCGCGGGCACCGAGGTCAGGCCGGACGGCTGGGACGCGGGCCTGCTCTGCGCCCGTCCCGCCGCCGGATGCTCGACGGGCGACCGCGTCTGGATCGCGGTCCGCAGCACGGCGATCGGCTTCGGCGACCGCTCCGCGGACCGTCCGAACCTGCTGGACGCCAAGGTCCTGCGCTCGACGTTCCTCGGCACCGTCACCGAACACGAGGTCTCGGCCTTCGGCTCCGGCCTCGTCGTCAAGCAGCTCACCGCCGACGGCGTCCGCCCCACCGGCGCGCAGGCCGACGAGGCGGTCATCCGCGTCGACCCGACCCAGATCGCCCTCATCCCCATCACGGACGAACCCGCCACCGACGAGCCCGTCACGAATGAATCCACCACGGGCGGGCTCGCCACAGGCAACGGGAGTGCGTCGTGACGACCGCGACCGACCTGCCGAGGGGCGTCCAGTTCAGGGGACACCGCGTCCCCGCGTGGGCACTGATCGGATTCGCGACGCTGCTGCTCGGCTGGCCCCTGGTCATGCTGCTCGTTGGAGCGTTCCGCAGCGCGCCGCCCGGGCAGAGCGGCGCCTGGACGCTGTCCGCTTTCCCGGACGTCTTCGGCGACGGGCGCACATACCACGCGCTGCTGAACTCCGTCCTGTTCTCCGTGGGCTCGACCGCGCTCGCCCTCGTCATCGGCGGCTGGTTCGCCTTCGTCTCGACCCGCACGACGACACCCGGCAGGGCCCTGGTCACCCCGGTCATGCTGCTGATGCTCGCGCTTCCGACCCTGCTGTACGCGATCAGCTGGAGCCTGCTGGGCAACCCCGAGGTCGGCCTGCTCAACAAGCCGATCGAGGCCGTCTTCGGCGCCTCGCCGCTGAACGTCTACTCGTGGCCGGGGATGATCCTCGTCCAGGGACTGAAGCTGACGTCGTTCTGCTACTTCCTGCTGCTCGGCCCCGTCTCCACGCTGAACAGCAGCCACGAGGAGGCCGCCTTCACCTCCGGCGCGAGCCGCTGGCGGACGCTGATGTCGATCGACCTGCCGACCCTTGCGCCGACCCTGTTCGGCGTGGGAATCCTCGTCGGCGTCTACTGCATGGGGACGTTCGACGTCCCGCAGATCATCGGGGAGAACGCCGGGATCGACACGCTGTCGACGCGCATCTTCTTCTACATCGCGGCGTCGACCCCAGCGCAGTACGCCGCCGCCAGCGGCATCTCGATGATCATGATGCTGGCGATGGTGGTCCTGATCCTCCTGCAATGGCGGTACACGAGCAGGCGGAGCTTCGCGACCGTCACCGGCAAGGACTACAAGGCCAAGCGCTGGTCCCTCGGCCGCAGTCGCCACGCCAGCACAGCGTCCATCGCCGTTCTGGTGGTGGTCGGGTTGCTGCTCCCGGCGTCCCAGGTGGTCCTGACGTCCTTCCAGAGCGTGCTCGGCATGTACAGCGGACTCACCCTCGCGAACTACACCGCCGTGTTCGACGACCCGCAGACGGTCGGGGCGTTCCAGCTCACGCTGTCGCTGTCGGTCGCGGCGGGCCTCGGCACGATGGTGTTCGCGACCCTCCTGGTCTACGTGGGGACCAAGTCGAGCCGGAGGCTCGGCCGGTACATCGACGTGCTCAGCCTGGCGCCGCTGGTGCTGCCAGGGGTCGTCCTCGCGGCGGCGCTGACCTGGGCGTACCTGTCGGTGCCTGGACTGCGGCAGCTCTACGGGACGACCTGGCTCTGCGTGATCGGCCTGGTCATCCTGCTGATGCCGGTGGCGGGACGGTCCGCCGCCGGGGCGCTGGTGCAGATCAGCGCCGACCTGGAGGAATCGGCCCGCGCCTCCGGGGCGTCGGCGGCCAGGACGTTCGTCGGAATCGTCCTGCCGCTGATGACGCGAAGCTTCCTCGCGGGTTGGCTGGTGTGCAGCGTGATCATGGCCGGGGTGTTGGACGTCCCGCTCATGTTGCTCCCGGCGACGCATTCGAACGTCGCGACCCTGTCCTACAGCCTGTTCTACAGCTCCGCGGTGCCGACGCAGGCGTGCGCGCTCCTCGTGCTGTTGACCGCGCTGATCTGCGCCCTCGGCATCGCCTACCTCGTGCTCCGGTACACGGTGCTCGCGGTGACGGCGGGCGCGTCCCGAAGGAACCCGGTTCGAACGGCGAGGTGAGAGCGATGAAAGCGATCGACTGGAGAACGGCGGTGGGCACGACCCGCCGCCGGAAGGGCGCGGGCACCGCGGCGGCGGCCGTGGTCGTGCTGTCCCTGGCGGCCGCGTGCGGCGGCGGCGTGGGGAAGGCGGAGGCGTCGAAACAGTGCACGTCCAGCGCGTCCGGCGACACGGCCTGGGCGGGGAACGCCGAGAACGCGAAGGCGATGGCCGACCTGTGCACGGCCGCCGCGAAGGCGGGACAGAACCAGGTGGTGGTCTACGGCGCGTACGCCGAGCTGTTCCGGCCGATCTGGCAGGACTTCACCAAGCGCTACCCGTCCATCAAGATCGTGCCGAAGGTGCAGCCGCCCGGCGCGACGGTCAGCGCCGTCCAGTCGGAGGTGTCGAGCGGACGGCAGGTCGGCGACGCCCTGATGCTCGGCCTGGAATCCGTCAGCGTCCTGGCGGACAAGGGGCTGCTCCAGCCGTTCGAGCCGCCGACCGTCGACGACCTCCCGACCCGGTACCGCGACTCCAAGCAGCGGTTCTACGTGCCTTACGGCGACGTCTACGGCTTCATGTACAACTCGACGAAGATGTCCGCGAACGACATCCCGACGTCGATGGCGGACCTCGCCTCGGGCAGGCTGAACGGCTACGTCCTGGACAACCCGGGCCTCGGCGTGATAAGCGCGCAGTCGCTGATGCCGCTGTACAAGGCGAACAAGGTGACGCTCGACCAACTGCGCGGGCTGAAGAGTCACGGCAAGCAGGTCGACTCCACCCGGCCGTACTACGACCGGCTCGTCACCGGCGAGACGACGATGATGCCGTGGGCGTCGCACATGCGCTACCTGCTGAAGCAGCAGGCCGGTGCCCCGGTGGCCTTCAAGGCCGTGCCCGGGCTGTCGTCCCTCCTCTACGGGTCCTCGGCCATGATCAAGGGCGCGCCGCACATGGACGCGGCGAAGCTGTGGTCGTCCTGGATGCTCACGCCCGAGGCGCAGGGGCTGATCGCCTCGAAGGGGCTGAACACACCGCTGCGTCCAGGCACCACCACTCCGCCGTCGTGGCCTAACTACCACGTCCTTGAGAACGCGCTGCCGCAGATCGCGCCAGAGGACTTCAACCGCGTCCTCCAGGAGTTCATCAAGTGGCAGAAGCCGGTGAACCCATGACCATGAGCATCCGACGCGGCGATCTGCGTAAGCGCGAGCACACGCGCGCTTCCGTGGAGGCACTCGCCGAGCGCTACCGCACCTGGGGCGAATGGGGGCCGGACGACGAAGTCGGCGCCGCGAACCGCGTCACCCCGGAAAAGGTGCTCGCCGCCACCCGCGAGGTGCGGCGAGGCGAGGTGTTCTCCCTCGCCGTCCCGCTGGACCGGGCCGGGCCACAGTCGGCCGGGTCGCTGCGCGCGAACCCGCAGCACGTGATGCTCGTCCTGCCGACCGATCCGTGGCCGGGCGAGGGCGACCTCCAGCGGTTCAGCGACGACGCGGTGTACATGCCGTTGCAGGCCGCGACCCAATGGGACGGCCTTTGCCACGCCTTCTACGCTGGACATACCTACAACGGGCGCGACACGTCCAGCGTCACCGCCGGTCACGGGGCGAAATACAACAGCATCACGAACCTGAGGGACCGCGCGGTCGGACGCGGCGTGCTGCTCGACGTCGCGCGGTGGAGCGGCCACGAGCACCTGCCGCCGGACGCGAGCATCCAGGCCGACGACCTCGCCCGCTGCGCCGCCGACCAGGGCGTCGAGGTGGGGGAGGGCGACTTCGTCCTCGTCCGGACCGGCGAACTGGCCCGGATCCGCGACGCGGGCGAAGGCTGGGGCCGGTACGCGGGCGGCCCCGCCCCGGGCCTCGGCGTCGGCGCGGCGGAGTTCCTGTGCGACCGGCGGGTGAGCGGCATCGCGACCGACACCTGGGGGATGGAGGCGATCCCGTACGAGACGCCCGACCTGATCGCCCCGCTGCACGCGATCCTGCTCGTCCACGCGGGCATCTACATCGGCGAGATCTGGGACCTCGAAGCCCTCGCGGACGACTGCGCGGACGACGGCACGTACTCGTTCCTGCTGGCGGCCCAGCCGCTGACGATCACCGGCGCGGTCGGATCGCCGATCAACCCGCTGGCCATCAAGTGAAGGGAGAAGGAGCCGACATGACCGACCCGGTCAACAACGCGCTTCCGGCCAACAACGCGCCTCTGGCCAACGACGCGCCTCTGGCCAACGACGCGCCTCTGGTCAACAACGCGCCTCTGGCCAACGACGCGCTTCCCGTCTATGACGCGCTGGTCGTCGGTGCGGGCTTCAGCGGGCTGAACGCGCTGTACCGGCTGCGCGACCAGGGGCTCAGCGTGAAGGTGCTGGAGTCCGGCGACGACGTCGGCGGCACCTGGTACTGGAACCGGTACCCGGGCGCGCGGGTGGACATCGAGAGCGTCGAGTACTCCTACGCTTTCTCCGACGAGCTGCAACAGGAATGGCACTGGCCGGAACGGTACGCGGCGCAGCCCGACGTCCTGCTCTACCTGCGGTGGGTGGCCGACAAGCTCGACCTGCGGCGCGACATCGAGCTGGGCCGCCGCGTCCGCAACGTGATCTTCGACGACCGCGCCGGGCTGTGGACCCTCACCGTCGAAGACGTCCAATCGGGCGAGGTCACGCGGCTCCGCTGCCGCTACTGCGTCATGGCGACCGGATTCCTGTCCGCACCGAAGATGCCGGACATTCCCGGTCTGGACGAGTTTCAGGGCCGGTTGATCCACACTGGCGCGTGGCCCCACGACGACGTCGACCTCGGCGGACGCGTCGGCGTCATCGGCACGGCCGCCAGCGGAATCCAGGTGATCCAGACCGTCGCGCGGACGGCGGAGCGGCTCACCGTGTTCCAGCGCAGCGCCAGCTGGGCGCTGCCGCTGCGGAACGAACCGATGCCGGACGAATACGAGCGATACGTCAAGGAGAACTACGCGGAGATCCGCCGCCTCGAACACACCACCCGGGGCCCGGGAATGGTGCTGGTCGGCAAACGCATCGTGGTGCCCGAGCAGCGCGGCGCGCTGGAGGTGTCGGCGGAGACCCGAGAGGAGGCCTTCGAGTCGCTGTGGACGGCCGGAGGCGTGCACTGGGGACGGGTCTTCACCGACCTCGCCCGCAGCGAGGCCGCCAACGACACCGTCCGCGCCTTCCTGGAGGCGAAGATCCGGGGGGCGGTGAAGGACCCGGACGTCGCCGACCTCCTCGTCCCGGAACACCGGCCGCTCACCCGGCGTCCACCCGGGGAGTCCGGCTACTACGAGGCGTACAACCAGGACAACGTCGTCTTGGTCGACGTGAAATCCGACCCGATCGCGCGCTGCGACGCGGACGGAATCGTGCTGGAGAGTGGGGCTCGGCATCCGCTCGACGTGCTCATTTGCGCCACCGGCTTCAACGGTGGTGCGGGCGCCGTCCTGCGCATGGACGTACGGGGCCGCGGCGGGCTGCCGCTGTGCGACCACTGGGCCGAGGGCGTCCACACGCACCTCGGGATGATGACGACGCAGTTCCCGAACCTGTTCTTCATCAACGGCCACCAGAGCCCATGCGCGCATTTCTCGCCGCCGCTACTGGCCGACTACCAGTCCCGGTTCATCGGACGACTCATCGACCGTCTGCGAAACGACGAAGCAACGGCCGAACCGACCCCCGACGCTGAAGCAGCTTGGTCAAGGCATGTGGACGAGGTCTACGAACAGACCCTCATCCCGCGCACCGACAGCTGGTGGATGTCGCGGATCGTCCCCGGCGCCAAACGGCAGGCCGTGGCGTACGCGGGCGGGTTCGCCGAATACCAGAGGCGGTGCGAACGCGCCGCCGACGGGCAGTTCCAGGAATTCGACATCAAGACCGGCGCCTAGCCCGGGTCCGAGGGGAGACACGAAACAGATGGCGATCGATCCACACGACTTCCTCGCTGTCGACGACCAGCTCGACGCCGACGCGCGGGCCGTTCGCGACACCGTTCGGTCGTACGCGGCGGCGGAACTCGAGCCGCACGTCAGCGACTGGTACTCGGCGGGCGGGCTGCCGGTCGAGGTCGCGAAGGAGCTGGGCAAGCTCGGCGTGTTCGGCATGCACCTGACCGGCTACGGCTGCGCCGGGCTCAGCGCCACCGCCTACGGCGTCGCCTGCCGCGAACTGGAGGCCGTCGACTCCGGGCTGCGCAGCTTCGTGTCGGCGCACGGGTCACTGGCGATGTCCGCCATCCACCACTGGGGCAGCGAGGAACAGCGGGCGACGTGGCTTCCCGGGATGGCCACCGGCGAGCTGATCGGCTGTTTCGGGCTGACCGAGGCCGAGGCGGGCAGCGACCCCGGCTCGATGCGCACCACCGCCGTCCGACACGGCGACACCTGGGTGATCAACGGCTCGAAGATGTGGATCACCAACGGCACCTTCGCGGACGTGGCGATCATCTGGGCTCGCGCCACCGACCCCGGCGACCCGGACGACGGACGTATCCGCGGTTTCCTCGTCCCGACCGACACCCCCGGCTTCAGCGCCACCAAGATCGAACGCAAGCTGTCGCTGCGCGCGTCCGTCACGGCGGAACTCTGGCTGGACGACGTCCAGCTCCCCGCTTCCGCCGCGCTACCGGGAGCCCGCGGCCTGTCCGGCCCGCTGACCTGCCTGAACGAGGCCCGCTTCGGCATCCTGTGGGGCGCGGTCGGCGCGGCCCGCGCCTGCTATCTCGAAGCGCTGCGGCACTGCGACGAACGCTCCCAGTTCGGTCGCAAGCTCGCGTCATTCCAACTGGTGCAGGCGAAACTCGCGCAAATGGTCGTCGCCGTCAACAGCGCGGCCCTGAACGCCGCCCATCTGGGACGACTCAAGGACGCCGGTATGATCGACCCGGCCCAGATCAGCTTCGGTAAGCTCGCGAACGTCCGTGCCGCGGCGGAGGTCGCCCGTCTCGCACGGAGCCTCCTCGGCGGCGCCGGAATCACCCTCGACCACACGGTGATGCGCCACATGAACAATCTGGAGACGGTGATGACCTACGAGGGCACGGAGGAAATGCACCTGCTCAGCATCGCGCGTTCCGTGACCGGAATCTCGGCGTTCCGGTAACGCGGAGAGCTCCCAAAATGGCGAAATCGATGTCCGATGCGGGCTCCGTCCGATGGGCGGTGTCCCGCATCCGGGAAATGATAACCGTGATGGAACTCCTGCCGGGTCAGCAGATCCGGCAGGAGGAGATGGCCTCGCGGCTGAACGTCAGCCGGGCGCCGATCCGCGAGGCGCTCGGCATCCTGCAAAGCGAGGGCGTGCTGGTCTACCAGCGCAACGTCGGCTACTCGGTGAAACGGCTGACCGTCCAGGACCTCGAACAGGCGTACCTGATGCGCCGCGTCCTGGAACGCGAGATCATCAACGCGCTGCCCGACCTGTCACCCGCCCAACTCGACGAGCTGGACGACATCAACGCCCGCATCAAACAGGCCGGGGACGACGTGCTGGCCATCCAGCAGCTCAACAACGAGTTCCATTTCTTCATCTTCCGGGCCTCGGGCCTCGACCTCATCGTGGACGAACTGCGCCGGATCTGGTCGCTCACCGAGGCGTACCGATCGGTCTACCTCTACGAGGCCGAGGCCCGGGACCGCATCGTCCACGAGCACACGGCCATCGTCGACGCCCTCCGCGGCGGCGACCAGGCCGCGGTCATCGAACTGTCCGACCAGCACCGCAGCCGCGTCCCCAGCCGCCTGGCGGCGGTGTTCCCCGGCGAACAGAAAACCGCGGAGCCGACGAACAGCTGATCACCCGTCCGTCCCGTACTCCCAATGCCACGGCTCGAACGGGTTGCTGTAAGCCCATGCCGGGTGGATCCACCCGTACTTCCCGGCCTTGGCCTCCATCCAGTTGAACTGGACGGAGCCCGAGTTCTGCACGCCACCGCACAGGTCGACGGCCTGCCCCTTACCGTGGTTGCTTGTCCCCGGAACAGCGGCGAACCCCGGCCGCTCCGCGTAAAGCCGATGCTGCTCGGAAAGGTTCCGGTAGGCGTCCCGCACACAGATGTCACGGCCGAACGCCCGCTTGTACGCGGCGTTCAACTTGTAGAACGCCTGCGCCGCGTCCGCCCGCAGCTTGAACCCCTTCTGCGGGAGCACACACAGGTACTTCGCCGGGATCAGCCCGTTCGGAAACTTCTTCGCATCAGCCGAAAGACTCTTGTCACACCCCAGCTGGAACCGCTTCAAACGACTGTCGGCGAGCTTGTCGAGCATCGTGTTGAGCCGCTCCGTCAGCGCCGCCGACTTGGTCTTCAACCCGTCCACCTCCTGCTGGATGCGGGTCTGCTCCACCGCGTTGCGCGACTGTAGTTCCTGCGCGGTAGTCGCGAGCCGCTTACGCCGATCCTGCAACTCGTCCGCGCGATCCACCAACGCCTGCTGCGACTCGGCGAGCAACGACACGTCCGCGGTCGAACGCAACGCCTGCCCGGGCGGCCCCCCACCGAAGATCGCCATAGACCCGGCGGCCCCCCGCTGCTGGTACGACGTGTTCGCCAACCTCGCCAAGGGCTCCCTGATCCGATTCAGCTCGGCCTCGGCCCCCGCGAGATCCTTGAGCGTGTCCCGCAACTTGACCTGCGAAGCGGCCAGATCCTTCTTCCGGTCCTCCATCCGGTTCGTGGCCTTCTCAAGCTCGGAACTGGCCTTCGACGCCTCACGACGCAACGCCTCAAGCGTGTCGCTCGGCCCCGCGACCGCTCCGGCGGCACCTCGCGGTGAGATCATCGTCATCACCAGGAAGACCGCGGTCAGTGCCGCTGACCGGGGATTCGGCACGGTGGGTTTCCTCCTGATACCCAAATGAGGAACAGCGGCAGAACGCTACTACAGGTTCTACGGTGACCTGTGCGTAACCGGTTCAGCGACCACGGTGACCATGTTGCCGTACACACCACCGATACATCCACCAAACGTCCCGCCAGCCGGGAGGACACGGCTGCCACGTAGGCGTCACAGAAGGCCGAGGCACAACCCTCTTCCGCGGCGTGACCTTCGGAACAACCGTCCGCTTGGGCGCCTTGGTCCCCGCCTGAGGCTCCTGCTCAGGCGCAACGAACTGCTCGTAAGTAGGCTCCTGGGTCACCTTCGGAGCAGCCTCCCGCCCGGAAGACGACCCCGGCTCCCGCGCGGGCTCCTCCCGCAACCCGAACGCAACTACAGAACACACCACGACGGGCACCAGAAAAGCCCCGGCGACAACACCGATCCACTTCCGGGACGAACGCTCGTCCACCTCGTCATCGGCGACCCGGTCCTTCGGCTGCCCACGATGCCGACCCGTCACGGCACCGAAGCGTACCGACCCCACCCCACCAGGCCTAGAGGCCAAGGCCCCTCATAACAAGGAGCGCTCAACACTCCCCGTCCCGTACCCTGTAGGTGCCGTCCGCTACGCTCATAACGCAGCGACGACACGCCTCCGTAGCTCAGGGGATAGAGCACCGCTCTCCTAAAGCGGGTGCCGCAGGTTCGAATCCTGCCGGAGGCGCCACCCCACCACCACGAACAACCCTCTGACCAGCATAAACGTTTGGCCAGCGCCTTGTTGGGCCAGGCGGACGGCGCGCCGTTCTCTGTCCGGCCTTCCAGCGGCGAATGGCGCGGCCTCGCGAGCCACCACCTCGCCCATCCGTAGGGTGGTTGCCAATCGCGCGGGAGTCGCAGTGGTCATAGCTCGCCCAATGCCGACTCGATACCCAGCCGCGACACCCTTCCATTTCATGTCCACGTAGGTGCATGCGAAGTCGTCCCAGCCCACCTCGGCCAGAATGCCGCGCGTCCACGAGCCCGACTTGCCTGTGACCATGCTGGACGCCTGGCCCATGCGAGCCGTAGTCAAAAGCGCGACGGCCCTGTTCGGAGTTCTGGACCGACTCCTCCGACGCGTCGCCCGCGACGTTCCACCGCACCAGATACGAAGTGGCCTTGCCGCGCTCGTGCCGCTGGCCGGTTCCCGACTTTCGCGGGGACTTCGCGCGGGGCCTCCGCTGGCCATGACATCTTCGTTACCGCTGTAGCTTGGGCCACATCGCCGTGGCATGATTCGTCCATGACCTCGCCTGATCTTCCCTTTACCAAGATCACAGAAGACGGCCTTGAGGTGGTGATCACCTGGGACGGCTTGTTGTGGGATGTCGAGGTAGATGGTCAGAGATCTGTTTATGGATTTATCGACCGTCTGGCGGAGCCGGAGGGCGAGATCACCCACGTCATCCGTGGCACGGGTGGCGACAGGCTGGGTCTGTCCGCCGAAGAGGCCGCGAAGCTGGAATCGGCCAAGCTCGCCCTTGAACTCTCCACCCCGGCTGGACGCCGCAAAGTCCTCGTCAGGCAGCGGGACCGAGCCGTTCGGGACTGGCATCATGCACGGCAATATCTCGCTGAGGGCAGGTACACCGTGAGTGACGTCTCAGCGGCCACGGCCATGCTGGACGAAGCCATAGACACGGTGATCAGTTTCGACGCCAATAACCCCGGAATTCGCACGCGGGAGCAACGAGAAGAGGACGAGGACGTTCTCCGATTCGTACGTGAGGAACGCCGCCGTTAACTTGGGCAGGGTGGCTGCGCGTTCCGGGCCGTGGCGAGACCCGCCGACGCCACCCGTTCAGTGAAGACGTAGGCCGGTGACGACGAGGTCGACCATGCGGCGGGCGTCGTAGCGGGGGTCGGTGTCCGCGCCGATGCACAGGTTGCCGACCCCGCGCATCAGCTCGTAGGCGTCCATGTCGGCACGGATCTCACCCGCGCTCGCTGCGGCGTCCAAAAGGTGGGCGCAGACGGGGACGAGCCGATCGAGAAAGTGGGCGTGCAGGGTCTGGAAGGCCGCGTCGTCGGACCTCAGCGCCTCGGCGAGGCCGTGTTTGGTGACCAGGAAGTCGACGAAGAGGTTCATCCACCTCGCCAGGGCGTCGTGCGGTGTACCACTGTTCGCCAGCAGCGTCGGACCGGCCTCGGCGCATGCCTCGATCTGGTGTCGGTAGACGGCGACGATGAGATCCGCCCGCGTAGGGAAGTGCCGGTAAATCGTCCCGACACCGACTCCGGCCTTGGCCGCGATGTCGCGCACCGGCACATCGACGCCGGAGCGGACGAACGCCGCGGCGGCCGCGTCCAACAGCGCCTCCTGGTTACGCCGGGCATCGGCCCGCTTCCGCGGCGCTGAGCCCCCCGTCGCGCCACCTTTGTCGGCCACCACGCCCACCCTTCATCTCACCGACTTGCAAACGGAACGATGTTCCGTATCATGATTAGTGGAACGACGTTCCGCTTGGATCCAGGATGCCAGAACCAGTGCACCCAGACCAAGTCGCGCCCCGCCTCACCTCCCGAAGGAGAACTGACATGAGATACCGCACCTTGGGTCGTACCGGCGTGCAGGTCAGCGCACTCGCGCTCGGCGCGATGAACTTCGGCGGATTGGGACGCACCACCCAGGACGAGGTCACCGCCATGGTCGACGCCGCCTTGGAGGGCGGGATCAACCTGATCGACACCGCCGACATGTACAGCCGGGGCGAGTCCGAGGAGATGGTGGGGAAGGCCATCGTGGGCCGCCGCGACGACATCGTGCTGGCCACCAAGGCGGGTATGCCGATGGGCGACGACCGCAACCATCAGGGAAGCTCGCGCCGCTGGCTCGTCACCGAACTGGACAACAGCCTGCGCCGACTCGGTGTCGACCACGTCGACCTGTACCAGATCCATCGGTGGGACCCGAGGACGAGTGACGAGGAGACGCTGTCGACCCTGACCGACCTGCGGCGCGCGGGAAAGATCCGTTACTTCGGCTCCTCGACATTCCCGGCGTACCGCATCGTCCAGGCCCAGTGGTCCGCTCAGGAGAACCACCTGGGCCGTTACACCACCGAACAGCCCAGCTACTCGATCCTTCAGCGCGGAATTGAGTCCCACGTGCTCCCCGTGACCGAGCAGTACGGCCTCGGCGTACTGGTGTGGAGCCCGCTGGCCTCCGGCTGGCTGTCCGGCGCGATCCGTGAGGGTAAGGAGATCACCACGAGCCGCTCCACGTTCATGCCGGAACGTTTCGACGTCACCGTCTCGTCCAACCGGGCAAGGCTCGACGCCGTCGAACAACTGGCCCACGTCGCCTCCGAGGCCGGTCTGACGCTGATCCAGCTCGCCCTCGGCTTCGTCACCGCTCACCCGGCCGTGACCAGCGCGATCATCGGCCCCCGCACAATCGACCACCTCAACTCCCAACTAGCCGCCGCCGACACCGTGCTCACCCCCGACGTCCTGGACGCCATCGACGCGATCGTCGCCCCCGGCGTCGACCTAGCCCCACACGAGAAGCACGACACGCCCCCGGCCCTACTAGACGCAGCCCTACGACGCCGCTAGCCACCCGAACCAACTAACGACCTCCACCGTCAAGGCGCCCCGCCCGCCCGCGCAGTGGGCAAAAGCCGCTCAGGACCACCCCAACACCACGTCCGACATCCCCACCTCCGCGACGGCCGGACACACCGCCCACGCCCCGCCCAAAGCCCTTGGCAGCCCATCCGCGCCACCTCACCAACCCCTCCCGCACACACCGCCCGCCCCCCGCCCCGAGCCCGTGACAGCCCATCCGCACACACCGCGTCCGGCGACTGTCGTCGACGACGAGATTGCGGGACGCGACCCCTGGGCTCCTCGCTGTTGGTTCACGTCGGGAGGGGGCGCACATGGGGTGTGTTGCGCACGTGCCGCCTGCTGTGCCCGCAGTTCGCAACTTCTTGGCCCGAGCCCGTTGTGTCGTCGGGGTCGCAGTGTTCAGAAGCCGCGCGGGAGGGGTGGGTTGCGGCGTGCGGGCCACGTGCGGGTGCGGTGCGTTCCCTGGTGCGGTGGCCACGGATACCTATCCGCATTCAAGGGCGGGAGCACTGCTTGGTCATGCTGGCCGGAGGTGGGGGGCGTTGAGGTGGCCTGTGGTGGTGTGCTGGCCTGGCGGCGTAGCGATGAGTCTGGGCACGGCCGGGGTCAGTACTGGTGAGGATTCCGTGGGGACGAGAGGAAGGGGCCTGTTGTGGCGAGATTTGTGACTATCGGATACGGGGACCGAGACGGCTACGACCGTACTGACGCGGCGGTGCGGGACGAGGCGCATGCGCATGACGCTCGCCTGCTTGAGGGCGGGGCGGTGGTCGGTGTCGCTGGGGCGCCTGTGCAGGTGCGTAACCACGACGGTGCTGGTGTGACTGTGGAGAGTGGCTCCTTCATGTCGGCGGGCCTTCCAGTGGCTGGGTTCGGAATCATCGAAGCCGCGTCCCTTGAGGAGGCCGTCCAACTCGTGTCCAAGACCCCGTGCGCGGTTGCGCAGGGTGTGGTCGAGGTCTGGCCGTTGCAGGAGGCGCCGTAGACCGCGGGGGCACGACGCACAGGTGCTGGTTACGCGGCTTGTTGCTGTCCGGGCGCCGTCAGTGTTGCTGGGTCGAACTGGCGGTGACCGTGGAGGCGGTGTTTGTGTCAGGCCATGCGCCTCTCACTGGCTGCGATCGGCGTCGCCCGTGCCGTGGCTTGTGCGGGCGGCTTGGCCGTGGTGCCGTGGTGAGCTGGGGCGGCGTGGGGCCTGTTGTTTGCGCTGTGGGCTGCCGGGGTTGTGCCATCGGGGCGCGGGTGGTGGAGCGGGGGCCAAGGGGTGGGGTCAGCAGGGGACTTCGGCGGTGGGGACTACTTCGGAGGTGCAGTAGCGGCAGCGGATGGCCTTGATGGGGATCTCGCTGAGGCAGTGGGGGCATTCGCGTTCGGTGGCCGCCTTGCCGCGGTCCATGCGCTCGATGAGCTTGGTCGTGGGCAGGACGACCAGGAAGTACACGATGGAGGCCGTGATCACGAAGGCGATCGCGGAGGTCACGAAGATGCCGTAGGGGAACTGGGTTCCGCTGATCGTGACGGACAGGCGGGTGTAGTCGGGCTTGCCGCCGATCAGTGCGATCAGGGGAGTGATGAAGGAGTTCGCGAAGTCCTTCACCAGACCGGCGAAGGCGGCTCCTACGACGAACGCGACGGCGAGTTCGACGAGGTTTCCGCGGAGGAGGAACTTCTTGAATCCACCCATGTCTACTCCAGTGGGATCGGGGGTGCGCGGTCAGGGTCGCGCAGGAACGGCTACGGATCGTAATGAACTCTCCCTGGGTTCGCCAAGTCGGGACTTGCCGTGTGACGTGGGGAATTGTGGATCTTGGGGCTTGGGGGGTCAGCGGGCAGTGATCGTCAGGGTCAGGGGTGCGCCTGCTCCGGCAAGGGCCGCCGACTGTGTTCGGTCGGTCGCCAGGATCACCAGGGCGCCCTCCTGAGGACGGTTCTCGTTGGGGGACGGGACGGCGAGTACCGGTACGGAGGAGACCACCAGGCGGGTGTGGCTCTCGGGTTGTGGTGCGTCCAGTGGGGTGGGTGAGGTGGTTGTCAGGACGTCGATGTGGTCGCCTGGGTGGAGGAGGCGGACGGCGTCGGCGTCGGACATGCGGACGGGGGTGGCGACGGTGTCGGGGCCGTAGCCGCGTAGGAGGGCGGCGCCGACGATGCGGGCGTCGGTGAGGGGTTCGCCTTGGCGCATGGGGCCTGCCAGGACGCGGCCGGTGGCGTTGGAGCGTAGGACGCCCGAGGGGACGGAGGCGGGCGGGAGACCCACCCGGCGCAGGTCGGACGGGGTGAGGGTCGTTCCGGCGGGCAGGTCGTGGGCGGCGGTCAGGATCGGGATGGTGGGCGGTGCGGCGGGGTGCAGGGCCAGCAGGGCGAGCCCTACGGCGGCCGCGGCGAACAGTGCCGCCAGCGGCCGTCGCAGGGGCGGTAAGCCGCGCGTCACGGGAGCTCCAGGGGGAGCGTGATGTCGTCCAGGACGTTCGGGCACGGGCAGGAGCGGTCGGTGGGCAGGGCCGTGACCACGTCGGCGACGAGGGTGCGGAGGCGGCCGATGTTCTCGCCGAAGACGCGGAGGACCTCGTCCATGGTGACGCCCTCGCCCTCCTCGATGCCCGCGTCGAGGTCGGTGACGAGGCACAGCGGGGTGTAGCAGAGCGCCAGCTCTCGGGCGAGGACGGCCTCGGGATGGCCGGTCATCCCGATCAGCGTCCAGCCCTGGTCGGCGAACCATCGGGACTCGGCGCGGGTCGAGAAGCGCGGCCCCTCGATGACGACCAGAGTGCCGCGGTCGACGGGATCCCAGCCGGAGGCTCGGGCGGACGTCACGGCGATGCGGCGCCCCGCCGGGCAGTACGGGTCGGAGAAGGAGACATGGACGGCGGCGCCGTGGTCGTAGTAGGTCTGCTCCCGTCCGGACGTGCGGTCGGCGAGCTGGTCGGGCACGGCGAGCGTGCCGGGGCCGTGGTCGGGGGTGAGGGAGCCGACGGCGCTCGGGGCCAGCACCTGCCGGACGCCGAGGGACCGCAGCGCCCACAGGTTGGCCCGGTACGGGATCCGGTGCGGTGGGAAGCGGTGGTCGCGGCCGTGCCGGGGGACGAACGCGACGCGGCGGCCCGCCAGTTCGCCGACCGCGATGGTGTCGCTCGGGGGCCCGTACGGGGTGTTGACCCGCACCTCCTCGATGTCGTCGAGGAACGAGTAGAACCCGGAGCCTCCGATGACTCCGATCTCGGCCGTGGGCTGGGAACCGGAACGCTGAGTGGACATGGCGCCGACATTAGCCACCCCGCCGCCGCCCCCGACACAGCCTCCGCCGATTGTGGATAACTCACGGAGAAGGGGCCCGGCGCCAGGCCGAGCCCCCTCCCTTCCCCGTCCCGGCCGAAGCCGGGGTCCTGTCAGCCGACCGGGTCGAGCACCTTGGGGTCGGCGGACGGCTGTTCCCGCTTGGCGAGGCGTCCAGGCGCCCAGATCCGGCGGCCCAGATCGTGGGACAGGGCCGGTAGCAGCAGGGACCGGACGATGAGCGTGTCCAGCAGCACGCCGAACGCGACCGCGAAGCCCATTTCGACCATGAACACCAGCGGCAGCGTGACCATGGACGCGAACGTCGCCGCCAGCACCAGGCCCGCCGAGGTGATCACACCGCCGGTGACGGTGAGCCCACGCTGGATGCCGCGGCGCGTGCCGAGCAACTGCGATTCCTCCCGGACGCGGTGCATCAGGAAGATGTTGTAGTCGACACCGAGCGCGACCAGGAAGATGAACGCGAGCAGCGGGAATCCCGAGTCGGTGCCCTCGAAGTCGAAGACGTGCTCGAAGATCAGCGCGCAGGCGCCGAGCGAGGCGAGGAACGACAGCACCACGGTGCCCATCATCAGCAGCGGCGCGACGACGGCGCGCAGCAGCAGCATGAGGATCACGAACACCACGCCGAGGACGATCGGGATGATCACCTTGTTGTCGCGGGTGGAGGCCCGTTTGATGTCGAGGGACGTCGCGGTCATGCCGCCGACCTTGGCGTCCGCCGACGGGATGGCGTGCACGCCCGTCCGCAACCGGTCGATGGTCGCGCGTGCCGCCTGGCTGTCGGCCGAGTCCTTCAGCGTCGCCTCATACTTGACCTGGCCGTTCGCCGTGATCGGTGGACCGACCTCGGCGATGCCGGACGTGCCGCGGACGGTCTCCGCTATCCGGTCGGACGCCGAGGCCTTGCCGATGACGACGGCCGGGGCGCCCGATCCCGCGGCGAAGTGCCGGGAGATGATCTCGGAGCCCTTGATCGAGTCGGGCCGTCCGGTGAACTGCCCGGCGTCCGAGAGCCCGTCCGCCTTGAGTGAGCCCAGGCCGAGGGTGAGGACGATCAGGCCGAGCATGGTGGCGGCCCAGAGCGCGCGCGGGCGACGTCCCACCATGGCGGCGATTCGGCTCCAGATGCCGTGTTCGGCTTCGTACGCCTCCGGCTCCAGGTACTTCGCGTCGTACCGGGGGATCAGTGGCCAGAACAGCCAGCGGCCGAAGATGACGAGGAGCGCGGGCAGGAGGGTCGTCATAGCGGCGAGGGCCGTGATGACCCCTGCGGCGGCCACCGGACCCATTCCGGCAGTGGAGTTCATCTCGGCGAGCAGCAGGCACAGCAGTCCGACGGCGACGGTGGCGGCGGACGCGATGAGCGCCGGGCCCGCGCGGTGCAGCGCGTACGCCATGGCCTCGTGCCTGTCCTCGTGCCGATGGAGTTCCTCTCGATAACGCGCGACGAGCAGTAGCGCGTAGTCGGTGGCCACTCCGAAGACAAGAACGGTGAGGATTCCAGCGCTCTGACCGTTGACGGTGAGGTCTCCGTACTTGGCGAGCAGATACACCATCGATTGGGCGAGCCCCAGCGCGAAGACCGCGCTCAGTACGGGGACGAACCACAGAACCGGACTGCGGTAGATGATGAGCAGCAGCACGATGACCACGCTGCCTGCGGCCATGAGCAAGAAGCCGTCGATGGTGTCGAAGACCTTGAACTGGTCGGCGGCCATTCCTGCGGGTCCGGCGACGTGCGAGGTCAGTCCGGGAGGTCCGCGCTTGGCTATGTCGCGTGCCCCGTCTACGGCGCCGGTGAAGTCCTCATCCGTGAGGGGTACCAGCGTCTGGAGGGCCTTGCCGTCCTTGGACGGGAACGGTCCCTGCGCCTTCTGCGCGCCGGGCAGTTTCTGGAACCCGGGGATGTCCGCGGCGGCCTTCGCACGGTCCTGGGCGGTGATTCCGCCGGAACGCTCGTAGACGATGACCGCGACCATCATCTCGTCCTTGCGGAACTGCTTCTCCAGCTCGACGACCTGCGTCGACTCGGCTCCGCCGGGGAGCCAGGCCGCCGCGTCGTTCTCCTCGACGTCGCCGAGCTTGCCGGCCAGCGGCCCGAGGGCGAGCAGCAGGACGATCCAGAGGGCCAGGACGGCCCATTTGGTTCGCCGTCCGGCGATGAGTCCGGCCAAACGGTGTGTCCGTGACCTGGGGGGAGCCGGGCTCTGTTCGCTCATGTTCCTCTCCTGTGCATCCTGTCCCGCCGATCCGGGCATATCGAGATATGTCGCGTTGAGTAGAATCTCTCGATCGTCGAGACATGTCAAGTAGTATCGCGAAATTCGCGCTACTTGGGAGAGGATGCGTGCGAACCGTCCCCCGTCCCCTCAATCGTCCGGGAACGTGCCAGAGCGCGCCTCCAGCGTGAGGCGGGAACCTTGCTACACCGTGAGGGGCACGAGTGTCCGCGCGGCTACCTCTTGAGATGTAGAAGCCGCACGTGAACTGAACATCCGCGTATCGAGGGCATGCCAAAGACCGGAGGGTGCGCCTGCCGGTTCGTGGGTCCGGCGGGCGGTCTCCGGTCGGACGGGTGGTCCGTCTGAGGTCAGGCGACCTTTTCGGAGGACGAGGACGAACTGCCGGAGGACGAGGAGCCGCCACCAGACGAGTCGCCACCGGACGAGGTCGAAGACGACGACGAGGAAGAGGAGTCCGACTTGGACGACTCACTGCTCGACGACGAGGTCGTGGACGAGGCTCCCGACGTCGAACTCTTGCCGGAGCTACGACTGTCGGTGCGGTAGAACCCGGAACCCTTGAAGATGATCCCGGCCGCCGAGAAGACCTTGCGGAGCTTGCCCTCGCACGCCGGGCACTCGGTCAGCGCGTCGTCGCTGAACTTCTGCACGACCTCGAGAGGCTCGCCGCACTCGGTGCAAACGTACTGATACGTCGGCACGGTTCCTCCTCGCTGACTCAGCCCGGCGGTCCCGGACTGGCACTCAGTGTTAACGACTGCTAATGGTACCGATGCTTGGAACAGGAATCGCCCCCGGCCTGTTCCCACGGCCGATCATCACCCGATCACCGCCCGATCACCACTCGATGATCGGCCGTGGGCCAGGATGTCAGGTTCCGGTCTCTCCGAACCAGCCCGCCAGGCGACCCTTGCGGCTGACCGCGCGCAGACGGCGTTCGGTGGCGTCGCGTACGGCGGCAGTGGTCACGACCAGCAGGGTGTCACCCGCGTGCAAGGGCGTGGTGGGTTCCGGCACGAAGCTGGACCCGTTCCGCACAACGAGCGTGACGGACGCACCAGGCGGCAACCGAAGCTCGAAAATCTCGACGCCGCTCAGCATGGAGTCGGACGGTATCCGGACTTCCAGCAGGTCGGCGTGGAGTTCCTCCAACGGCGCCGCTTCCACGTCCAGTTCCCGGGTCTGCTGGTCGCTCTTCAACCGGCACAGGCGCGCGGCCAGCGGCAGCGTGGGGCCCTGGATGAGCGTGAACACCACGACGATGTTGAAGACGATCGCGAACAACCGACCCGCGCTCTCCACGTCCTGCACCATCGGGATGGTGGCGAGGACGATCGGGACGGCCCCACGCAGCCCCGCCCAAGACGCGAACATCTTCTCGCCCCACGACAGCTTGAACCCGATCGTGGAAAGCACGACCGACAGCGGGCGGGCGACCAGCAACAAGACAGATCCGATGACGAGCGCGGGCACGATCTGGCCAGGAAGCTCGCTGGGGGAGGCGAGCAAGCCCAGCATCACGAACAACCCGATCTGGGCGAGCCAGCCAATGCCTTCAGCGAAGCCACGTGTAGCGGGACGGTGCGGCAGCCGCGCGTTGCCTAGCACGACCGCACTGACATACACGGCGAGGAACCCACTGGAATGAAGCAGCGTCGCCGCGCCATAGGAGGCGACCGTCAACGACAGAACCGCGATGGAGTAGAGACCGGACGCGGGCAACGCGATGCGGCGCAGACCCTGTGCCCCGAGCCACCCGATCGCGATGCCGATGATCCCGCCCGCGACCAGCTCGTACACCATCACGCCAAGGAGTTCGGCGAGGTTGGGCGCGGCGGTGTGCGCGCTGAGCGTCACCACGATGATGACGACGGGCGCGTCGTTGAAGCCGGATTCGGCCTCCAGCAGCCCGCTCAGCCGCGACGGCAACGGCAGCCGTCGCAGTACCGAGAACACGGCCGCGGCGTCGGTCGGGGCGAGCACGGCGGCGAGCAGGAACGCGGGCCGCCAGTCCAGGCCGACCAGCCACATGGCGGCGCCCGCGACCACGCCGATGCTGATCAGCGTGCCGATTGTGGACACGCTGAGCGCCGCGGGCACCGAGGGCCGGACGTGCCGCCAGCTGGTGGTGACGCCGCCCTCGGCGAGGATCAGGACGAGGGCGGCCAGCCCGAGCGTCTCGGCGAGCTCGACGTCGTCGAAGCTGATGTGGGCGGGGCCGGACTCGCCGATGAGAAGGCCGAGGCCCATGTACGCCAGCAGGGTCGGCAGGCCGGCCTTGTGCGACAGCCTGACCGCGACGATGGCGCAGAGTACGAGCGTGGCCCCGAGGAGTAGCCAGATGTCGAGATGCACATCCCGCCCTTCGGGGTCGTCAAAGTTGATCTTTGAGGAATCCTACAGATTAAACGGTGGATCGTGTATTTACGGTTGAGTGACGGCATGTCGTAAAGGTCGGCTATCGCCGCCTGACCTGCGGATTTACCCCGTTCACCACGTTCCGCACGTCCTGCCCCAGTACGGCCGCGGTGACGTTGTCGCGGACCCTCACCACGAGTTCCAGCTGCGACTGGACGGACCCTCCCGCCGTGTGCGGTGAGAGCAGAACGTCCTCATGCGAACGCAGCGGATGGTCGAGCGGCAGTGGTTCCTCGTCGTAGACGTCTAGGGCCGCGCCTGCCAACCGTCCCGAATTGAGTACGTCCAGGACGGCGTCGTCAGGCGCGATGCCCCCGCGAGCCACGTTCACCAGCAAAGCGTTGTCCGGCAGTAGGGCGAGACGTTCGGGACCGATCAGACCCCTGGTTTCCGGTGTCAGCGGCAGAGCTAGGACGAGGATGTCCGACACGGCCATCAGGTCGTCCAACTTGCGGTACGTGGCGACGGCGTCCGGTCGCTTCCGCCTCGTCCAATACGACACCGTGCAGCCGAGCGCCGCGAACAACCGCGCCGTCTCAGAGCCGATCGAACCGAAACCCACGATGCCGACGCGCTGTGTGTGGATCTCCCGTGGCCCTCGCGCGACCATCTCCTGCTGCGGCCAGCCGCCCGCGCGAACGGCCCGGTCACCCCAGGCAAGGTTGCGGCACAGTGCGAGCGCAGCGCCGAGCGCCCATTCGGCGACGCCGCGCGCATTGAAGCCCGCCGCGTTGGCCACGGGCACGCCTGCCGCCGTGAGCGCGGCGACGTCGATGCTGTCCGTTCCGACCGCGGGCATCTGCACGAACGCCAACCGCGAGGCGGCGGCCACGGCCTGCGCGTCCAGCGCGAGCCGTCCCGCGAAGTCGGCGATCACGATGTCGGCCCCCGGGAGCGCGGCGAGCAGCCCGGCACGATCCCTGACCTGCGGGAACGTCACCTCCGCCGCGTCCCCGAGCGGAGCGAACAGCCCCTGGACGACGTCCTCCGCGATGGGCGGCAGGGACAGGATCCGCCACGGCTCCGTCATGCGAACCTCCCGATTCCGGACGATCTTGCCCTGCAACCCTACGAGGCCCGGCCGGACGGGCTCGTGCGCAGGTCACCGGACGGCCCGGGAGGCGCTCAGCCCAGCCGGACCAGCCCCTCGGACGGCGTCACGGCGGCCCGGACGCGCTGATCGTGCGGTTCGGCGGGGAGCGTCGGGACCAGCTCAGTGTCGTACAGCAGCGCTACGGTCAGAATCGCTGGTCCGACACGCGCGAGCGTCCGGTCGAAGGAGCCGCCGCCGCGCCCGAGCCGCGTCCCGGTCCGATCGGCGGCCAGGGCGGGGGCGAGGACGACGTCCGCGCTGGCCACGGCGCCCACCCCGCGTGGCGGCTCGGACGGCTCCAGGCACCCGCGCGACCCGGAGACCAGCGAGTCGGGGCCCTCGTAGGACGCCCAGTCCAGGTCGCCGTCCGGTAGCAGCAGGGGGAGGAGCACGTATGTGCCGCGTTTCCACAAGGCGAAGAGCAAGCCGCGCGTCTCCGGTTCGGTGTCGATCGAGACGTATGCCGCGACCGTCCCGGCCATCTCGATCTCCGGGACGGACAGCAGCGCGTCCCTGATCGAACGTCCCGCCGCGGCGC
Organism: Actinomadura meridiana; assembly: GCF_039537545.1. Taxonomy (NCBI): domain Bacteria; kingdom Bacillati; phylum Actinomycetota; class Actinomycetes; order Streptosporangiales; family Thermomonosporaceae; genus Actinomadura; species Actinomadura meridiana. The sequence continues at coordinate 408,613 of NZ_BAABAS010000003.1, read as the reverse complement.
GGGCGGCGGGCGGCATTGTCGCACGTTCGGCGAGCAACTCGGCCCGCATGCTGGTCTTCGAGGTGATGTCGTGCACGCTGCTGTCCTCACGGATGGCTAGGGTCTGTACATGGCCGACTCTGCACCAGTGCTCAAGGCGGTCGTCCCGGCGGCGGGGCTCGGTACCCGATTCTTGCCCGCCACCAAGGCGACCCCCAAGGAAATGCTGCCCATCGTCGACAAACCGGCGATCCAGTACGTCGTCGAGGAGGCGGTCGACGCCGGCCTCAGCGACGTGTTGATGATTACTGGCCGCAGCAAACGGTCGATCGAGGACCATTTCGACCGAGCCTACGAGCTGGAGGAGGCCCTGCGCGCCAAGGGCGACGAGGAGCGCCTGAACGCCGTTCACGAGTCCAGTGACCTGGCGATCATGCACTATGTGCGGCAGGGCGAGCCGCGCGGGCTCGGGCACGCCGTGCACTGCGCCCGCCAGCACGTCGGCGACGAGCCGTTCGCGGTGCTGCTCGGCGACGACATGATCGACGCCCGCGACAACCTGCTGCGCCGCATGATCGAGGTGCGGCAGCGGCGCGGCGGCAGCGTGATCGCGCTGATGGAGGTCGAGCCCGACCAGGTCTCCGCCTACGGGTGCGCGGCCATCGATCCCACCGACGAGGACGACGTCGTCCAGATCTCCGACCTTGTCGAGAAGCCCGCCGTGGAGGAGGCGCCCAGCAACTGGATCATCATCGGCCGGTACGTCTGCGACCCGGCGGTGTTCGACGTCCTGGAGAAGACCCCGCCCGGGCGCGGCGGCGAGATCCAGTTGACCGACGCGCTGCGGACCCTCGCCGACATGCCCGCCGACCAGGGCGGCGGCGTCTACGGGATCAAGTTCCGCGGCCGCCGCTACGACACGGGCAACAAGCTCGAGTACCTGCGCACGGTCGTCCAGTTCGCCGCCGAACGCCCCGATCTGGCGCCGGAGTTCATCCCGTGGTTGCGCGAGTTCGTCCGCGAACAGGACGGCGCGAACGGGTGACGATGCGAACGGTCGACGAGCACCTGACGGAGATCCTCGGCAGCGTGGCACCGCTGCCGCCGCTCGACCTCGCGCTGCTGGAGGCGCAGGGCGCGGTGCTCGCCGAGGACGTGTCCGCGCCGGTGCCGTTGCCGCCGTTCGACAACTCCGCGATGGACGGTTACGCCGTCGTCGCGGCCGACATCGCGGGGGCCACCGAGGCTGGCCCGGTCACGCTGCCCGTCGTCGGCGACATCGTCGCCGGCGACACCGGCGTGTCCGCGATCCGCCCCGGGCTCACCGCCCGGATCATGACGGGCGCGCCCCTGCCCGCGGGCGCCGACGCGGTCATCCCGGTCGAGTGGACGGACGGCGGCCACGCCACCGTCCAGGTCAGGCGGGCCGCGCCGCCCGGCAACTACATCCGCCGCGCGGGCGAGGACGTGACCGCGGGCCAGGTCGTCGTCGACGCGGGCACCCGCCTCGGCGCCGCCCAGCTAGGCATGATCGCCGCGGTGGGACGAGCGAGGATCCCGGTCCGCCCCCGCCCGCGCGTCGTGGTCGTCGCCACGGGGGACGAACTGCGCGAGCCGGGCGAAACTCTCGCCCCGGGCCAGATCTGGGAGTCCAACGGCTACATGCTCACCGCCGCCGTCGTCGAGGCCGGGGGAGTGGGCTACCGGCAGGCCACCGTCGAGGACGAGCCCGGCAAGGTGCTGGAGATGCTCGAAGACCAACTCGCCCGCGCCGACGCCATCGTCACCACCGGCGGCGTCTCCATGGGCACCAAGGACGTCGTCAAGGAAGTGCTCAGCGGCACGGGGACGGTGGGTTTCCACAAGGTGCGGATGCGTCCGGGCAAGCCGCAAGGGTTCGGCCTCCTCGAAGGCACTCCTATTTTCACTCTCCCTGGGAACCCGGTGAGCGCCTACGTCTCGTTCCAGGTTTTCGTGCGTCCCGCCCTACGCGCCATGCAGGGCCTGACCCCAGACCCACTGCCGACGGTGAGCGCCGTACTGGCCGAGGACGTGAAGTCACCCGCAGGGCTCCGCCACTACCTGCGCGGCAAACTGTCACTCAATCGAGGCACCTACACGGTCTCGATGGCCGAAACGCAAGGTTCTCACCAGCTCCGCTCCCTGGCCTCGGCGAACGCACTGATCGAACTGGCGGAGGACGTGGAAACCCTCCCCGCCGGATCCCACGTGCAAGTCATGAGGCTGCCGTCATGAGCGCCACAGGCCCCGAGTTCACCCATCTGGACGACACAGGCGCCGCCCGCATGGTCGACGTGTCGTCGAAGGACGTCTCAACCCGCACGGCAACGGCAACAGGCTTCGTCCGCCTCTCACCCACCTGCGTCGCCCTACTGCGCGCAGGCGACATCCCCAAGGGCGACGCTCTTTCCGTCGCCCGTATAGCGGGCATCATGGGCGCGAAACGCGTCCCCGACCTGGTTCCGCTGTGCCACCCGATCGCGTTGCACGGCGTCACCGTCGACCTGGAGATCCAGGACGACGGTGTCGCGATCACCGCCGTCACCCGCACCGCCGACCGCACCGGAGTAGAGATGGAGGCGCTGACGTCCGTCAGCGTCGCGGCCCTGGCCCTGGTCGACATGATCAAGGCCGTCGATCCCGCCGCCGAGATCATCGGCGTCCGGGTCGAGGAGAAGACCGGCGGGAAGACGGGAACCTGGCGCAGATGATCAGAGCGATGGCCGTCACCGTCTCCAACCGCGCCGCCGCGGGCGTCTACGAGGACAAATCGGGCCCGGTCCTCGTCACCCTCCTCGAAGACCTCGGCTGCCAGGTCGACGGCCCAGTGGTGATCCCCGACGGCCCCCCGGTGACGGAGGTCCTGCGCGACGCGGTCGCGTCCGGCTACGACGTCGTCGTGACAACCGGCGGGACCGGCCTCACCCCCACCGACGAGACCCCCGAAATGACCCGTCAGGTGATCGAACGCGAGATGCCGGGCATATCCGAGGCCATCCGCCTGCGAGGCCAGGAAGCGGTGCCAACGGCGATCCTGTCCCGTGGCCTGGCCGGGGTCGCGTCCCGCACCCTGATCGTCAACCTGCCGGGCTCGACCGGCGGCGTCCGCGACGGCATGGCCGTTCTCGGCCGCGTCCTGACCCATGCCGTCGACCAGATCAAAGGCGGCGACCACCCCCGTCCCGCGCCCTGAACGCCGTCCACCTGGCCGTAACGAACGTCCCGCGTGCCCGATTTCTCGGGAACAATTGATGGCGTCCGGACGTCCGACCAGGGAATCATGGAAGCGTGGAACGTTTGCGGGGATGGCCTGTCACCCTGACCGAGGGACCAGTCGGGCTACGCCCGCTGCGGCACCGTGATGCCTCTGCCTGGCGTGAACTGCGGGTACGCAACGCGGACTGGCTCCGCCCCTGGGAACCCACCAACCCGGAGACGCCGCTTTTCCGCAGCGGACTCGGGCCCTACCTGAGCATGGTCCACATGATGCGCCGCGAGGCACGCCAGGGCCTCGCGCTTCCCTGGGTCGTCACCCACGAGGACCAGTTCGCCGGACAACTCACCATCGGCGCGATCGTCTGGGGCTCGGCACGCTCCGCCCAGATCGGCTACTGGATCGACAAGCAGGTCGCCGGACGCGGCGTCATTCCCACCGCCGTCGCCCTGGCCGTCGACCACTGTTTCTTCACTGTCGGCCTCCACCGGCTGGAAGCGAATATCCGCCCGGAGAACACCGCGAGCCGCCGGGTCGTCGAGAAACTCGGATTCCGGGAAGAAGGAATTCGCCGCCGCCATCTGCACATCGACGGCGCGTGGCGCGACCACATCTGCTACGCCCTGACCGTGGAGGACGTCCCCGGTGGCCTGCGCGCACGCTGGCTCACCGGACACAAACAGGCATTCCCCCGGCGCACTTGAGTCCGCCGTGACTTTCCCTCCGTAAGAATCCTGCGATCGAGAAGCCCTGGCAAACGGAGAGTAACGGCGAGATCGATCTCGCGACACACCGTCCCTTATGCTCGTCAACCTCTGACAGCCCCTCGTACCGTGCGGGACGTGACCCTGCTCCCATTGCACGTTCGCGCGCCGAAAGTCGGCCCGCCCGCGCAGCGTGCCCTCGGGCGGTGGGGCCGATGAGCAGCGCGGTCCTGTACCTCGCCATCGTGGCCGTCTGGGCCATCGTCCTCGTACCCATGTGGCTGCGTCGCGACACCGAGACGACCACCATCACCCGCCTCCTCCACAAGCGCTCCGACGAAGCCGAAGCCGAGGAGGAGGCCCCCGAGGAGCTCCCGGAGCCGCGACCCCGCCGCCGGACGACCCGCGCCACCGTGATCGCCCGTCGCCGCCGCCGCACCACCGGCCTCACGACCCTGGTCATCACCGCCGCGGTCGTCGTCGCGACCGGCCTCGTCCCCTGGTGGACGATCATGCCCCCGACCATCCTGCTGGCGGGCCACCTGGCCCTCCTCCGGGTCGCCGTCGGCATGGACACCGCCCGCCGCCTCGCCGCCGCCCACGCCCGCGCCGCCGAGGCCCACCACCACACCGCCGAAACAGTCGAAACAACCGAGCCCGCCGAGGTCATCGAACTCGTCCCCGCCGACGACGTCTTCGACCAGTACGCCGACGACCGCCGCGCCGTCGGCGAATAACCGGTGCGCGACCACCCCCCGATGTTTGCTAACCTTACGGAGTCCTCGGGGCTGTGGCGCAGTCCGGTAGCGCACCTCGTTCGCATCGAGGGGGCCAGGGGTTCAAATCCCCTCAGCTCCACCGAGAACACCCAGATCAGAGGCCGGTTCGGGAGAGATCCCAGACCGGCCTCCTGTCGTTGTGCGGGTCTCAACCTCTTTCGCTGAACTGGAGTTCAGAGGACGACGGTTACGGTGGCGTTCATACTCGCAAGGAGGCCGGTCGGGGGCGGCGATGGCGGCCTTGAGGCGGGTCACGTTGCTCTGGGAGAATTTGGTCTCCACCTGCAACTCGGTGGGCGTCTCCGGCCGGGGCCAGGGATCTGATGTCGGAGAATTAAGCATTGTCTTTGGTCAGGCCGCTTGCGGTGTGGTGTTTGGACGGTGCAGGCGTCGGGCTGTTGTTGGATCGAGGTGTGGCATGGAGGCGTTGTTGGACGGGAGGGCCGGGGTGGGCGTGACGGTGGACGAGGTTATGGAAGAACTGGGCGGGCTGGAAGAGACCAGAGTGCGGGAGGTGAATGAGAAGCATGGTGACGACCACGGGGTGAACCTTGGGAAGCTGCGGGCGCTTGCGAAGCAGTTGAAGACGCAGCAGGAGCTTGCATGTGGTTTGTGGGAGACGGGTGACAGTGCGGGGCGGTTGTTGGCGGTTCTGATTTGCCGTCCGAAGGTGTTCGGGCAGGACGAGCTGGACGGCATGTTGCGTGAGGCGCGCACACCGAAGGTGCACGACTGGCTTGTGAACTACGTGGTGAAGAAGAGCGCGCACTGCGAAGCGCTGCGTGCGCTCTGGATGCAGGATCCGGATCCGGTGGTCGCGAGTGCGGGGTGGGCGTTGACCGTCGACCGTGTCGCGAAGAAGCCCGAAGGGCTCGATCTGGTGGGCCTGCTCGATGTCATCGAGGCGGAGATGAAGGGTGCTCCGGATCGTTTGCAGTGGGCGATGAACCATTGTCTTGCGCAGATTGGGATTGAGCATCCTGAGCTTCGTGCCCGGGCGGTCGACATTGGTGAGCGCTTGGAGGTGCTCAAGGACTACCCGACTTCCCCGGGTTGCACGTCCCCGTTCGCGCCCACCTGGATTGCGGAGATGGTGCGGCGCCAGGCTCACTAGGCCGCGTGGATCGGGGTTGTGGACTAGAGGTAAGGGCGGGACGATCTCCAATTGTGACGGGGATTGAACAGGTGGGTCTGTCGGGGTGCTACGGGCCGATCGCCGCTGGTGGGACGGCCGGGCCGGTCTATGTGATGTGTGCGGCCGAGTCGGGGCCGGTTCTGTGTGCGCTGGACCTGGACGGGCGGTCGCTGTGGACGCGTCCGACGGGCACGGCCGGGGGCCAGATGCGGGTCGCGTCGGACGGTGGTGTCTGGTTGGCGGGGCAGGCCACCCTCGTTGAGACGGCGGCGAATGGTGCGCCGGGTCGGCTTGTGGAGTTGCCGTGTGGGGACGGTGAGCGGATCGGTGCGTTCGTTGTTCTTCCCGATGGGTTTCTGGTCGCATGGGCGAGCACTCCATACAACGGTGCGCGGGTGGAGCGTGTTGATGGGGCGGGTTCCAGGTGCTGGTCGGCCGAACTGCCCGATGTGAGGCTGTCTTACGAGGGCGTCATGGAGATGAGCGCGGCGAGCGGATGGCGGTCGGAACCCATGGCGCCGTGGCGTCCCGAGGTGTTCTCGCCCGAGCGTTGGGGCGGGCTGCTGGTTTCGGCGGATCGGGTGCTGGCCACCTATGTCGACTGGTCCAGCGGTATTGGCGTCGGCTTCTGCCTTGATCTGGGGAACGGTCGCCTGGTCTGGACGACTCCACCCCATCCGACTGGCGAGCGGGCGATCGCCGGGCCGGGCGCATTTCTGGTCGGCAGTCAGGGCTACGGCGCGTTCTCGACCCGCTGGTACGACCGGGACGGCGCGACAGTGGCGGAATGGCCCAGCCAGGGGCGTCTGCTGGTCAGCAGCCGAGGCAGGATCCGCGTCGTCGAGATGGACAATGATCTGTCTTCAGAACGAAGGATCCGGCGGTTGCACCGTGATGGCCGGATGACCGATGGCCCGCCCCTGCCCGGCTATTACACGGTGGGGCCGGTGCTCAGTGGTGATGGCAGGGCGGCGTTCTGGCGTGACGGCAAGCTTCAGATCGGTGACGTCGACTTGTCCGTCCGCACCGTGTGTGAAGGAGAAGGCGAGGGCGTCGAGCGAATGCTGTTGCTGGACGGCGGACGGTTGTTCTTCGTCCTGACGAATGACTGGGCCACGGGAGATGGACGCCTCGTCATGGTCGAAACCGATCTGCCCGCCCTGGACACCGGCGTGTGGCCCTGCGGCGAGAGCGATCCGCACGCCAACCCCGTCCGTTAGCGGCACCAGAGCCGAGGAAGCGTCAGCCGCACCGACGCCGCGGATCGACGATCACAAGATCCAACGCGATCAAGCCCCCGCGACCTGCCGTTTCACGCCGAAGCCGAGACCCGGGGGCGGTCAGTTGATGTGCAGGTCGCCGTGGACGTCGCGGAGCTGGATCATCTTGTCGGCGTGGCCGTTGAAGATGTTGACGACGCCGTCCTCGGTCGCGACCGCCTCCGTGTGGGCCTGGTTCCACAGTGTTTGCAGTTCGGAGCGGAAATCGGGGTCGTCGTCCAGGATGCGTTGGACGGTGCCCTGAAGGACCTCGGGCTCCTCGTCCGCGCGGGCGAGGGCCGCCTCGTCCGACGGGTGGCCGCGGAACCGTTCGCGGACGCGGCGGGAGAGTTCGGCGACGGCGGTGCGCACCGGTTCGCTCGCGACCTCGACGGCCCTGCCCGCCAGGGCGGTGGCAATGGCCACGGTCATTGGATCTGCCATTTTCTCAGTTCATCATGTCGGGGCGTCCCTGAACAGACGCTTGCCTTGTTACCGAGCGGACGGAGTGTTCACCACGGACGGTGATCGGTTCAGAAGGGACCGGGGTCGAGCCTCGTGAGGTCCGCCCCGGCCCTTTGCTACCGAATGGGAATCCACCAGTGGTGAATGATGCTCCGGTTTATATGCGAAAGCGTCGCCTGCGCGCTGCCGCGCTGGCGTAGCTCGAACTTCGTCAGCGCCCCGGGCCTCCCGGGGGCCGTGGCGCGCGACCAGGCTAGCCCGTTCCACTGGGAGATGTGGGGTATCTGAGGTCAGTGGGTCCGGGCTCGCGGAGGCGGGCACCCCAGCGGGTCGCCGTCGCGCGGAACCGAGAGGGCCCAGCCGATCCGAACGTTGGGATTTCACGGACAATGCTGCGTTCTGCTCTTCGAGCACGAGCGTCCCCACGTCATTTGCACGGGGCGATGACTTTTCGCCGTCCGGACGGTCTGTATTGACAGTGACTCACCACCAGGATTGGAGTGCGGATGCGCCAGGCGACGGATGCGCACCGGCTGCTGGAGCGGGCGGTCGGCTTCGCGCTGACGTCCGTCCAGGCGGTCACGCCGGGCATGCTGGCGCGCCGGACGCCATGCGCGTCGTGGAACCTCGAAATGCTGTTGCTCCACCTGCGCGACTCGCTCGCGGCCCTGCACGACGGCGTGTGCCTCGGGCAAGTGGCCATGGCGCCCGAGCCGCTCGTCCCGGGCGAGGATCCGGTGTCCGCCGTGCGGGTGCGCGCCGTCCGGCTGCTCCGGACGGCGGCGGCGCCGCGTCGGGTCGAGGTCGGCGGCCGCGGCTTGGACGGGGAGTTGATGGCCGCCGCGGGCGCGGTCGAGGTGGCCGTCCACGGGTGGGACATCGCGCAGGCGTCGGGACGGCGGACGCCCATCCCGCCGACGCTGGCGGACGAACTGCTGGAGGTCTGCCCGCTGGTCGTCCCCGAGCCGGACCGGCGGCCGCTGTTCGCCGAACCTGTCGAACCGGGGCCGGACGCCGGAGCCGGTGACCGGTTGGTCGCCTTCCTCGGACGCGACCCGTTCGGCTGAAGGGATGTGCGGCTGGGCGCCGAGGTGGGGAGAATCGGACGGCTGCCCGCCCGAATTAAGGAGAGACCCGGTGAAATCGCCCGCCCCGCCCATGTCCCCCGAGGCCTACGAGATGATCATCGTCCTGATCGGGAAGGGCCAGGACATTCAGGCCATCAAGACCGTCCGGGAGATCACCGGGCTCGGGTTGAAGAAGGCCAAGGACCTTGTGGACGGCATGAAGGGCGAGGCGTTCGCCCGGGCGGTGCCGATCGACGTGCAGGCCAAGGCGCGGGCGCTGATCGCGGAGGGCAGGCCGAAGGACGCGGTCAGGCTGGTCCGCGAGGACATCGGCCTCGGGTCGAGGGCCGCCAAGGACTTCGTCGACGCCCTCATGATGGGCCGCGTCCCCACGATGCCGCTTCCGGACCGCGCGCCCGGCACGCCCATGGGCCCCGCGCCCGGCCATGCGGGCCTCGCGCCCGCGAGCGCCGTACCCACGGGCGCCACGCTCTCGGATCGGGTGCGGGCCTTCAAGTACGCGGGCGACCACGAGTCGGCGGTCGCGCTCGTTTGCGCCGAGACGGGGATGAACCGCGACGAGGCGCACCGCTTCGTCGACGCCGTGCGTTAGCGGGACATGCGGGCGGGGACGCGCGGGCACGGACACGTCCGGCATGGCACCGGAAAATCTCTCCAATCCCAGATTGAAGGGGTTATGGACGGTGTTTCGAGCCGTCCGGCCAGGGCAGGTCCGGAAAGTGTTGATCATGAACGGGCCGCCGGAGCTCGGCGTGGAGCTCGTGGGGATCGAGGCCGGGACGTCCGCCGTGACGCCGACCCTCGACCTGCGGGTCGCGCTGCGGCGGCTGGACGGCGGGCCCGTCCAGTGCGTCCTGCTCACCACGACCGTGACCATCGCGCCGTCCGGCCCGACCTGGGCAAGGGCGGGGGCGACCGTGCCGACGTTCCGGGGCCGGACGGAGGTGACGTTCGCGGTGCCGCGCGGCCACGACCGTTGGGACGGGCACGCGCCGCACGACGACGCCGTCCCCCTCGGCCTGGCGTTCGACGGCACAGTCTTCTATCCCGCCGGTGACGGAACCCGGCACACCGGGCAGGCCCCCTGGCGGCACGAGACGACCGCGCTGTTGCCCGCGCGGGCCTGGCGCGACCTGATGGTCCGCGACGGGCGCCGCGAGGTCGGGATCCTTCGGGAGGAACCGACCGCCTGAACGTGGCCGGACAGGACCGTCCGGCCGTCCGCGAACGGGACAGGGGAGGGAGTGAGAAATGAGAAAGGGAGTCCGTATGGGACCCGGCCTGCTCCGGCTGATGATCGCGCTACTGGCGTTCGCCGTGCTCGCCGTGGCCGTCAAGGAGATGCCGTCGCTGCGCCGCAGGCGCGCGGGCAGGGCCGCGAGAAGGTCCGCGTGACCGGGATTCGCGCATGACGACGATCGACCGGCAGGTGGTCGGCTATCTGAAGGACGCGCACGCGTTGCAGCAGCATGTGCAGGCCGCCCTCAGCGAGATGCTGACCACCGCGGCGAACGAACCGGAGATGTGCGGGCCGCTCGGCCATTACGCCGAGCGGTCCCGGTCCCACACGCGGGCGATCGAGGAACGGCTGCGGGCGCACGGGGCCGGGCCGTCCATCGTCCGGGACGCGGGGATGCTGTTCGCGGCGGTCGCCGAGGGAGGGCTCGGACGCAGCCGCCGCGACCCCGTGGGCAAGCACATGCGGGACGCCTACGTCGCCGTCCACCTCCAGATCGCCGCCGGGGAGATGCTGCGGCGCGTCGCCGAACGCGCCGGTGACCTGGAGACGGTGCGGGCCGCGGCCGCGATGTGCGACGACGCGCAGCTGATGTCGCGTGCCCTGTCCGACCGGTGGGACCTCGCCGTGGACATGTCGCTCAGGCAGCACGGCGTCACGGACGTCCCGCCGCCGCCGAACGCGTCCTGACCCTGCCTCGCGCGGGCGAATCTTCAGCTTGTGTTGACGTCGCCTTGCGGTTCGCCTCAGGGGGCGCGGGTACCTTCGCGGCCCATGACTTCGCAGATCAGCCGCCCGATCTTCGTTCTCGGATGTCCTCGGTCGGGAACGACGCTGTTGCAGCAGATGCTGCATTCGCACCGGCATATCGCGTTCCCGTCCGAGACGCGGTTCGTGCACACGTCATATGAGGCGCGGCACCGGTTCGGCGATCTGGAGCGTGCGGAGAACCGGCGGGCGCTCGCCGAGTGGATCACCCGGGGCGGGGACACGAAGTTCAGGGTCCTCGAACTGGACGCCGAGGACGTGATCGAGGAGATCGTGCACGGCCCGCCGACGCTCGGGTCCGCGCTGGCGATCGTCTTCCGCTCCTACGCGCGGCGGCACGGCAAGCCGCGCTGGGGCGACAAGCGTCCGAGCTACTTTCGCCGGGTGACGATGCTGCGGCGAATGTTTCCGGACGCGCAGTTCGTCCACCTCGTCCGCGACGGCCGGGACGCGGTGAGCTCCCTGATGCGGATGCCGTGGTTCACCGGCGACATCTACGCCGCCGCGCTGACCTGGCGGGAGGCGGTCGACACCGGGCGGACGCTCGCCGCCCGCCTCGGCCCCCGCACGTTCCACGAGTTCCGGTACGAGGACCTCGTCGCCGACCCCGAGGCCACGCTGGTGAAACTGTGCGCGTTCCTCGGCGAGGAGTACGACCCCGAGATGACCAGGGCGTACGAGCACGCCCGCCGGACGGTGCCGTCCAGCCGCAAATGGCACCTCCGCACACACGAGGCCCCAAACACCCGCGCCGTCGGGGCCTGGCGAGACCGTCTGCGGACCTGGGAGGGGGACCTGGTCGAACACGTCCTCGCAACGCGCCTGGTCGACCACGGCTACGAACTGGCCGGAACGCCGCGCCCAGCCGCCGCGCACCTCGCCAGATTCCACCGAACAGCAGCCCACCGCTGGCGCTCACGCCATGCCCACGCGGCCATGGACCGCCTCGCACAGACCAGAGAACCAAACCCCGTCGTCTCCCTGCTCGCAGGCCCAGCCCGGGTCTCCGGCCACCCGAACAACCCCTGACGCCCCGCCGCTCGCCCTGTGACCCGCCCCTCGCCGGTGCCCCGCGTCGCCTTGACGATCTATGGTTACGCCGTGAGGAATTGCGCGGAATGTGTGGATAGTCGAGTAGGTCGCACATGGTCGCGGAGCATCCTCTGCCGGACTCTGGCGGCGGGCGTCCTGGCGGTCGGGCTCCTGTCGGCATGCGGGCAGGGCGGGACGGAGTCGCTCGTCGACAAGTCCACGCTGGTGGTCGGGGTGCGGCCGGACCTGCCCGGTCTCGGGCTGCGCCGTCCGGACGGACAGTTCGAGGGCTTCGACATCGACGTGGCGCGCTATGTCGGCAAGCGCCTTGAGAAGAAGGTCCGGTTCGTCCCGGCGCTGGCATCGGAGCGGATACCGCTGCTGACGTCCAGACGCGCCGACATGGTGCTCGCGACCCTGTCGGTCACCCCCGAACGCAAGACCAAGATCGCCTACGCGGGCCCGTACTACATGTCGTACCAGGATGTCCTCGTCCGGTCGGACGAACGCGGGATCAAGGGCGTCCGGGACCTCAAGGGACGCAAGTTCTGCGCCGTCGAGGGAGCGGACCCGACCAAACGTCTCCTCGCGATCCACGGGATGACCGCGCAGATCGTCCCGGCCAGGGACTACGACGAGTGCATGGCCATGATCAAGGCGCGCCGGGTGGACGCCATCACGACGAACGACGTGATCCTGGCGGGCCTGATCCGGCGTGAGGGCAGCGGGTTCCGCCTGGTGAACGCCCGGATCAGCGAGCAGAACACCGGCATCGGAATCCAGCAGGGCGACCCGGACGGCTGCGAGTCCCTCAACCGCGCCATCACCAGCATGTACCAGGACGGGACGGCCGCCGCGCTGATGCGCAAATGGTTCGGCGGCACCGGACTCGACCTGTCGATCATCGAGATCCCCCAGTTCGAGGGCTGCGACTGACCCAACCCCCGCCCCCCGGGATCACGCCTGGATCGTGACCAACACCCGGCCCAACCGCTCCGCAACCCGGGAGACAGCGCGGGATGTGACAGGCCCGCAGCGCGGTTGACGCCCTCCTGGAACGCCTCCCGCAGGTCGGCGCGCGCCGTGACCAGCAGCTTCACCGCGACGGGACGCCCGAGCAGCTCGTCCCGTCCCCGCCTGGTCGCGTTGACACAGCCTGGTTGAGCCAGTTCCACCTGGGCCAGATCGTCCCATCCTGGGTCGCTTGAGCTGCCCGACCGTCAGCCGTCAGCCGTCAGTGGTCAGGCGGCGGCGGTCTGCCGTCCATGGCCAGCAGCCAGCGGGCAGCCGTCAGCGGACGGTGGTCAGGCGGCGGCGGTTAGACGGTGGCGGTGGGCGTCTTGGTGCGCCAAGCGGTCAGTAGTTCGCGGAGTCGTTCTTCGTAGCGTGCGATGTTCGTGGTCTTGATGTCCTCGTAGCCGCGGACCATGTCCGGCAACTCCGCGATCTGGACTGCGAGGTCGAGTCGATCGCCGTTGCCGAGTCCGGCGACCAGCTCGTCCACGATCTTCAGGTAGTCCGCGACCAGTCGGCGTTCGGCGCGGCGTTGTGCGGTCGCGCCGAACGGGTCGAGAGGGGTGCCGCGTAGCCGTCGCATCGCGCGCAGCACGTGGAACGCGGGGCGGGCCGTTCGGCCGAGTGCGATCTTTCGGTCGAGCCCGACCGCCCGCAGCAGCGGCGGGTGCAGCATGTAGCGCACGGTCGCCGCGCGTCCGAACTGCTCCTCTACGCGCCGTCCGAACTCGGGGTCGAGATGCAGGCGCGCGACCTCGTACTCGTCCTTGTAGGCCATCAACTTGTACAGGTTGCGCGCGACGGCGACCGCGAGACGCTCCCCGCCCCCGCCTCCGCCCGAGGCGCGCTCGGCCTCCGCGACCCGTTTCACCACGTCCAGATAGCGCCGCGCCAGCGCATTGTTCTGGTACGCGGCCAATGCGGGCAGCCGGGTCTTCAACACGCGGTCCAAACCGTCGTCCGCATCGGAAGGCGGCGCCGGTTCGGCGTCCATGTCGGGTTCGAGGACGAGTCGTCGACCCGCGCGGAACGCCTGGACGTTCGTCTCCACCTGGACGCCGTTCAGCGCGAGCGCCTCCTCGATCGCGTCCGCCGACATCGGCAGCAGCCCCGACTGGTAGGCGGCGCCGACCGCGATGAAGTTGGCCGTGGTGGTGCTGCCGAACCAACGTTCGGCGAGCCCGAGGGCGTCGAGCGCGACGAGTCGTCCGGGCGCGGTCCGGTCGGCGATCCGTCTGACCAGCGACGCGCTCGGCGGCAGCGACGCGCCCGTGTCGGTGATCATCCGTCCGGTGGGGACCTCGCTGGTCGACACGACCGCAGCGGTGCGGCCGGACGCGCAGCGGCGCAGGTTCGTTTCGGACGTTCCCGCCACCGAGTCGAACACGAGGTAGGCGTCGGCGCCGCCCGCGCCGACCATGCCGGGACGGTCCCGGCGCACGTCGCCGATCCGCAGATGCGACACCACCGCCCCCGCCTTCTGGCTCAGCCCCGTCTGGTCGAGCGCGCGGGCGTGCAGCCCGTCCAGGAGCGCGGCCATGGCCAGGACCTGGTTGACCGTCACCACCCCGGTCCCGCCGATGCCGACGAGCAGCACGTCCGCCGACCGGGGCCTGACCTCGGGCTCGGCCACCACGTCGATCTTCGGCGGCGCCGCCACGGGAGCCCGCCGCTCGCCCGGAACGACCGTGACGAACGAGGGACAGTCGCCGTCCACGCACGAATAGTCCTTGTTGCAGGACGTCTGGTTGATCTGCGTCTTGCGTCCGAACTCCGTCTCGACCGGCTCCACGCTCAGGCAGTTCGACTTCACCCCGCAGTCGCCGCAGCCCTCGCACACCGCCTCGTTGATCAGCACACGGGTCGCCGGATCCGGGACGAGTCCGCGCTTGCGTTTGCGCCGTGTCTCCGCCGCGCACGCCTGGTCGTACAGCAGCACGGTCACGCCCGGCACCTCGCGCAGCTCCCGCTGGACGGCGTCGAGATCATCGCGGTGCCGGACCCGGACGCCCGGCGCCCAGTCCATCCCGCGCGGGTAGCGGGACGGGTCGTCCGCCACCACCACGATCTTCGCGACGCCCTCGGCGTGCAGCATCCGGGTGATCGCCGCCGGATCGGAGCCGCCGTCGGCGACCTGCCCGCCCGTCATCGCCACGGCCGCGTTGTAAAGGATCTTGAACGTGATGTTGGTGCCCGCCGCGACGGCCTGCCGGACGGCGAGGCTCCCCGAATGGAAGAACGTCCCGTCCCCGAGGTTCTGGAACATGTGCCGGGTGTCGCTGAACGGCGCCGCCCCGACCCACATCGCGCCTTCGCCGCCCATTTGCGTCGTGCCGATGCTCCGGTCGGTGAACACGGTCATCACATGGCAGCCGATTCCACTCGCCGCGACCGACCCGTCCGGTACAACAGTGGACCGGTTGTGCGGGCAGCCCGAACAAAAGAAGGGAGTCCGCGCCGTAGCAAGCAGGTTCACCGCAGGCTTGCGTGGCTGAAGCACGGAATCACGCAGGTCAAGATGCTCTTTCCCAACCCGTTCGGCGAGGAAAGCGGCCAGCACCCTGACGATCCCGTCCGCGTCGAGCACCCCATCGACAGGAACAAGTCCACCCTTACCGAATACGGCAGGACGGTCATCCACCTCATACAGAACATCCCTGATCTGCGTCTCGATGAACGCCCGCTTCTCCTCCACCACCACGATCTCGCGGAGTCCGTGCGCGAACTCCCGCACCTTCCCGGCGTCCAACGGATAGATCATCGCGAGCCGCAGAAGCCGAACGCCCCGCCGCTCCAGCGCCGCGTCGTCCAGCCCCAGCCGGTCGAGGGCCTCGCGCAGCTCCAGGTAGGTCCGCCCGGTGGCGACCAGCCCGATGACCGCCTCGCCCGTCGCCCCCTCGACACGATCCAGGTCGTTCGCCGCGGCGTAGGCGGTCGCGGCCCGCAGCCGCCCCTCCAGAACCTCCCCCTCCAGAGACGTGGTGCTTTTGAGATCGACGCCCGCGCTTCGCGTAGGCCGCCACGGACGCCCCCGCCACTCGAACTCGGGAACCACCAGCCCTTTAACAGGCTCGACGTCCACGACCTCATGGGAGTCGGCGACATCGGTGACGACCTTGAACCCCGTCCAGGCCCCACTGAACCGGGACATTTCGAACCCGTACCGCCCCAGCCGCAAAACATCATTCACCGACGCGGGGACGAGCACCGGCATGAACGCCTCCGCGAGCGCGCCTTCCGTCGCCGACGGCAGTGTCGACGATTTGCAGGACGGGTCGTCGCCCACCACCGCGAGTACCCCGCCCCGCTCCGAGGTGCCGAGCCAGTTGCCGTGTTTGAAGGCGTCCAAGGAGCGGTCCACGCCGGGCGCCTTGCCGTACCAAAGCCCGAAAACACCCTCGAACTTCGGCCCCGGCAGATGCTCGACGAGCTGCGACCCGTAAACCGCCGTGGCCGCCAACTCCTCGTTCACCCCTGGCACGAACCGGATGTCATGGGCTTCCAGCAGCCGCGCGTCCCGCATCAACTGCTGGTCGAGCCCGCCCAACGGCGAACCCCGATACCCGGACACGAATCCGGCGGTCGTCCACCCGCGCCGAATGTCCGCGCGCCGCTGATCGAGCAGCAGCCGGACGAGCGCGTGCACGCCACCGATCGCGATCCGGCCTCGCTCCAGCTCCAGGCGGTCACGAATCGGGGAAGCCGTTGTGCTCATCCCCGCATTGAGCCCACCCCGTTGAGCGCGGTGCAAGATGAGACGGAAACATTTGAGCGGATTGCTCAACCAACACCGACCTCACCACCCGGAGCTGAGCACTGTGACCCGCGCAACCCTCCTCGACCTGCGGATCCTCCGCCGCCTGGTCGAACAGCCCCGCATAGGCGTCACCGAACTGGCGGCCAAACTGGGCATCGCCCGCAACACCGCCCACGCCCGAGTCGAACGCCTCGAACGTGACGGGATCATCGGACATCGCGGCCGTGAGGTCGACCTCGGCGCCCTCGGTTTCGAACTGACCGCGTTCGTCACCCTGGAAGTCGCGCAAGGACGCCTACGTGAGGCCGCCGCCGCTCTCGCCGCCATTCCCCGCGTCCTGGAGGTCTTCGGCATCACCGGCCAGGGCGACCTTCTCGTCCGCGCTGTCGCCCCGAACGGCAAACAACTCCACGAGGTGATCGACGCGATTCTGGCCTGCCCCGGCGTCCGCCGCAGCACCACGTCGATCGTCCTCACCCACCAGGTCCCGTTCCGCGTGGACCCGCTCCTAGCGGACGAGGAAGAACGGGCCCGCAACAAATAGCTCACCAGATCGGAAGCTCAAGCCCCCGCTCGTCCTTCGGCCGAGGACCATGGATGCGCCGCTCGTCCTCACGAATGGCGACGTCGTTGATGCTGGCCTCCCGACGCCGCATCAGCCCGTGCTCGTCGAACTCCCACAACTCGTTGCCGTAGCTGCGCCACCACTGCCCTTCCACGTCCCGGGACTCGTACTGGAAGCGGACGGCCATCCGATTCTCGCGAAACCCCCACAGACTCTTCCGCAGCGCGTAGTCCAACTCCCGCTCCCATTTCGCCGTCAGGAACGCGACGATCTCCTCACGCCCATTGACGACCGTGCCCCGGTTCCGCCACGTCGAGTCCGGCGTGTAGGCGAGCGCCACCCGCCGCGGATCGCGCGTGTTCCAGGCGTCCTCAGCCGCCTGCACCTTCTCCAGCGCCGTCTCCCGCGTGAACGGCGGGTATGGCGGACGATCCTCGGCCATCGAAGCCTCCCATGGAGAACGGTCGTTCTCTACCGATGTGGCCTAAGATAGAGAACGATCGTTCTCGACGTCAAGGAGCCACCCGTGCCAGGCCCGATCAGCGATGAGCGGAACCGTCTGGATCGCGAGGCACTGCTCGACGCGGCGGAGCGGCTCTTCTACGAACGAGGCGTCCAGGCCGTCGGAATGGACGAACTCCGCACCGCGTCAGGCCTGCCCCTGAAGCGGATCTACCGGTTCTTCCCGACGAAGGAAGCCCTCGTGGTCGCGATGCTCAGGCGCCGTGACCAGCGCTGGAGGAAGGCCCTGGCCGACCACGTCGAGCAGGTCCCCGACCCCCGCGACCGAGTACTGGCGATCTTCGACTGGCTCGCCGCCTGGTTCGCGGAACCCGGCTTCCGCGGCTGCGCGTGGATCAACGTCTTCGGCGAGCTGGGCTCGTCGTCCGACGCGGTACTGGCCGAGGTCCGGTCACACAAACAGGCGTTTCACGACCAGATCGCGACCTGGGTCCACGCCACCGGCCTGCCACTGGCCGAACCGGTGCGTCTCCTCGCCGAAGGAGCCATCGTGACGGCCGGGATCAGCGGCGACCCGGCCCCCGCCAACCACGCCCGCAAGGCCGCCGCGTCCCTCCTCAAGCACCCTGACCACCAGCCAAAATCGACATGCGCTCACCCCAAATCAGCCATAGACTCCTCGCTCGCGGAAACCTGAGTGAACCTTGGCTCATCCGGCCGTCCCCGCCACTACGTCTCTGGACGCGACCGCGCGCCACGCCTGACTGGCACCCGAATCGATTGGCGCCTGCTGAGGAGAATGTTCTGACGTGTTAGAGACAGACTGGACGCAGATCTCAGGACCGATTTGGTACCAGCCCGCACACGCTGCCGCAGCGATAAAGCTCTTGGCGGCTGCGGAAACTCCACGCCGGGCCGCGAAAGCAGTCGTGGATATACAGCATGTGGTGAGCAACGATCACGCGGGCACCCTGTGGCCGGCCGCCGTCCCGGCAGCGGCTGTGTTTCTCCGGGTAATCAAGGAACGGCCCGGCGAACCGCGTGATTACGCGCTGGCCGCATTGCTGGACTGGTGGGGATGCTTCAAGCCGGAGGCGGAGCACCCGACATACCTGGACCCGGTGACCGGCCCCGTCGAGGTCACTGAAGGGATCATGCGTCAGGTCCGCGAGGCGGCGCCAGCGTTGCGGCGGCTTGTCGACGATTCCGCGACAGCTAGCCGCAAGGGCATCGCCGAACTGCTGCGTTGCCTCGACAGCGGCTGGACTACCGAAGACGACTGAGACCTCCACGAAGTGACGCCCTTACGAAGTGATGCCGGTCCCATACCGGCAGGCGACGACACCGGACTTCGACTCTGTAGGGGTTCTTGCTGTCGTGGACGGCGACGATGTCGTTGATACACGCGAGTTCGACGCAGTCGCCCCACGGTCGGTCTCCGCCGAAGCCCTGCGTGGTGGGTCGGCGAAGAAAAGTGGATGCGGGAGTAAACGCGGCGTGGGCAGGATGTCTGTACTCCACGCCCGACGCGAAAGGACGTGATGACCGTGGCTCGTGCCATCACCTTGATCCGCTCCGACTCCCTCTTCGACGTCGCGGAGTACGCCTACGCGGCCACGGCACCCGCCGAGTCACGTCTGATCTTCCTCGCCGGGGCGTGCCCGCTGAACGCCGACGGCTCTACGGCAGCTGTCGGGGACTATGCGGGCTAGGCAGCGAAGGCCATCGAGAACATGCGGGTCGCCCTCACCGACTCCGGTGCGTCACTCCAGGACGTCATCAGTACAAGGGTCCTCGTCGCGTCAACCCGGCAGGAGGATCTGGGGGCTGCCTGGGAGGTGGTCCGGGACTCGTTCGGCGATCACGACGTCCCGAGCACTCTGATGGGTGTCACCGTGCTCGGCTACAAGGACCAACTCGTCGAGATCGAGGCCGTCGCCGCCGTACTCGATTCTTGAGACCCGCCGATATCACCTGGCGGCCGAGCATGGCCGTGGGCCGGAAGAGGCTCTGGCAACGATGAACCTGCCTCTGTGAGCGTTGCCGCCCTTCGGCTCATTACATGAACCGCCGGTCGACTGGATTGAATGACACAACGACTGGCTTCAGCGTCGAAGGACACGCGCGCAGGCGACCCTTGGAATCAATCATCCAGGTCACGAGCTGGTGCATAGTCCACGATGACTTCGGTGGTGAGTACGAGTAGCCGTAGCCGGGCTGGTGAGATCCGGGTTGTGCGGCGATTGTGGTGTGGATGGGGTTTCGGTAGGCAGCAATAACGCTTGTTTCGGGTGACCGAATTGGCGCATCTTCATGATGGACGGGGCCAGATGTGGCACCCCGTTCAGCGCTTCCTCATGGTACTTGGTGCAGGGATTCTACGGCTCTCGTGTCCTGGGCCAGCGAATAGTGTGGTCACGCTTTCGTCGCAGGGGAGGCGGGCGGCATTGAGCTGCCACTATCGTTCCCGTAGTCTTCCGGATCGCCTCGGGCTAGCGTCGGATGCGGGACGATTTGGGCGGGGCACGGGGGCACAGGGCAAGGAGGTCGGGGTGGCCGAAGAAGATCAAGAGTCCGGGATCCGCCATTACATCCTGGCGTTCATGCTGGCCGCCTTCATCGGCCTGTGCACCGTCCTGGGCGAGGCTCTTGTGCCGAATGACCTGCCGCCCGACGGGATGGTGGGCTGGCTGGTCTTCCTCGGCACGGTGATCCTTTTCACCCTGGTGTTCGCGTTCACCGCCGTCGCCGCCGGATTCCTTGATCGGATCGCGACTTCGATTCCGGGTCTCCAGTGGCGGCCCTGGAGAGATCGGCTACCCAAAATCACGCTGGCGGTGGTCCTGCTGGGGGCGGTCGTGGCGGTGGTGTGGATCTTCGCTGATCCGAGCAAGCTCATCAAGGACCAGAGGGTCGGAGGGCTGGATCTGGCGGGCTACTGCCGGACCTACGGATTCACCACGAACGATGCCGACGCCTGTTCCTGGAACATAGCTCTGAACCAGGCCTGCGACTGGCAGTACCAGAAGACGGGCCTCAGGCTGGTCATGAATTCGGGGCCCTACAGTGGGGTATGCCAGGAGTCCAAGAAACCTCTTGGTGGGATCAGGGACATGCGCGGCTTCTGTCGAAACCGGTTCCCGACCAGCACAGATGTCAACGCGAACGTAAACGGGCAACAGACGTGGGTCTGCAAGGTGAAACTTGATCTGAGTCTCGCCTGTGGCTGGCAGTATCAGAAGCGCGATATCGAAGCTCGTAAAGAGGGCGGACTCTGGTACTGCTACCGGTAGAGGAGGCTCGCCCATCTCAGCTATTGCTGCGGAAATGTGGATTGGTTCGGCAGTGACAGAAATGATCCCCTCTCGGCAAGAGGGGATCATTTCATTTTCGACGTCAGGCGTTCTTGATGCTTTGGGTGAGGTGGTGGAGTTGGTGGGGGGTGAGGAGGAGCTTGGGTCCGTGGGGGTTCTTGCTGTCGCGGATGGCGACGGTGTCATTGATGCGTGCGAGTTCGACGCAGTCGCCGCCGTTGTTTGAGCTGCGGCTGGACTTGCGCCACCTGGCGGTGCTCAGGTCCATTTTTCCTTTGCCACCTTTGCTATCAGGTCGAGGGACTGGTCCACAGGGTAGGCGGCCGACTGAATGGACGCGAACAGCTCAGTGAGTCGTTTGGTTTCGAGCCGGTCGGTGGTCGTGTCGCCATTGAACGCGTTGTCTTTGTACCCTACCTCCGTCCCATCCGGAAGCGTCCCGATGGCGAAGGCCCCACCGATGCCCTCATGAAGGCGGAGCGGGACGATCTGGACGCGGGTGAGGCGGGAGGAGACGACCAGGAGGTGGTTGAGCTGGTCGCGCATCACCTGGGGGTCCATGGTGCCGCGATGGAGGACGCTCTCGTCCATCACGTACATCAGGTGCGGTGGTGTTGGCCTCTTGAGGATCTCCTGTCGGGCGAGACGGGCCTCGATGGCGGCTTCGTCATCGTCGAGAAGGTGGGCGGCGTAGGCGGGGGTTTGGAGCAGACCGGGGACGACCAGAGGCTGGTAGCTCCGGATGGCGTCGAACGTCGGCTCTTGGGTGGCCCAGTCTGTGAACCACTCGGGGACGACGTTGGTGCCCTTGAACAGGCCGTCCCAGAGGTGGGTGAGGGCCTCGCGGGTATCGAGGACGCGGTCGGCGTGGATGGCGAGGAGCCGGTTGGGGCGTGTCTCGCCGCGCTCGACGGAACTGATCGTGCTCTTGCCGTAGGGGGCGATCTCCTGGATGAGCTCGCAGAACGCGGCGATGCTCAGCTCCGCGGCCTCACGGTAGCGGCGCAGTTCGGAGCCGAAGAGCGCGTTCGGCGAATCCCAGGGGCGTAGGTCGTTCGGGCGCTGGCCCATCATCCCTCCCTTTGTGAATGACCGGCAATGACCTCTTCATGACCGGCGTTCGCCGTGAAGGAAAAGATCATGACCACTCATCGTGGCTTTCTCAATGCATAGCGTGACACAAGGGCGATGATTCGACCACCGGATTTCGCGTGAAGAAGAATCTGGGGGTCTTTTCATGATCGAAACACGTTGGGCTGTAGGGGCGATCTCACTCGAATCCTCCGAACGCGCACCGGCAATAGCGCGGAACTGGCTCGGCAGGGTTTTTCGTAAGCGGTTGCTTGGCGACGACTACGTCGGACGGGTTGTCGTCACGGAATTGGTGACGAACGTCCTCAAGCACACCAAAACGGAAACATTTGTGGTGCGGCTTCTGCTGGACGGGGGGTGTCCGGTGGTGGAGGTGGAGGACGGGTCCGACCAGGTACCGGTCGTGCGGGATGAGGGTGACACGGCGGAGTCGGGGCGGGGGCTGCTCATGATGTCGATGCTCGTCCAGGACTGGGGCGTCCGGCCGCTGGCCAATGGCGGGAAGGTGACGTGGGCGCGGCTCGACAAGTGAAGGTGGCGCGTTGGTCCGGCGCGATGAGGTGGTGGCGTGTCCGGCATGGGCACGCCACCGCGGAATGGTATTTGGATGTACTGGCCCATGCGATGCGTGAGCGTGGTTGGTCGCATCTCAAGGTCTACGTAGAGTCGCCCCCAGCGGTGTGGGTTTTTTGCAAGGGCGCGGAGGACGCCGCACTGTGCGTCACGGCGAAAAGGGTCGGTGGACGGTGGGTCTACCAAGTTTGGCCGTCCATCCACTACCCGTGTTACGCGGCCGTCCAAGTGGCGAACGTTCTTGATGACGTTCTGCGGGATCGCATGGACAGGACCAAGCCGCGCGCAGGCGTCAGGTGAGGCGGGCTCGGAGGAGGCAGAATTCGTTGCCCTCCGGGTCGGCCAGGACGTGCCAGCTCTCTTCGCCGGTCTGTCCGACGTCGGCCGGGCGGGCGCCGATGTCCAGCAGGCGCTGGAGTTCGGCGTCCTGGTCCCGGTCGGTGGGGTTGACGTCGATGTGCAGCGGAAGCTTGCCCGGCCTGGGATCGGTGCTGAGACTGAAGAGCAGGGTCGGCTGCGGGCCGCCGAAGCCCTCCGGCGGCCCGATCTCCACGGAGCCGTCGTCCTCGGTCCCCACGACGCTGAACCCCAGAACTTCGCCCCAGAACGCCGCGAGCGTCTGCGGGTCCCGGCAATCAATGACCAGTTCGGAAATGCGACATGCCATGATCAACACTCTAGGCCCGCCGGGCGCGGCCTAGCCTTCGGGGTAGAAGAGGAACAGGGTGCAGCCGGTCGTCGTCTGCGGGATGTGGGACGAACCGGCGGGGGCGTGGATGAAGGAGCCCGCCGGGTAGTCCCGTTCGCCGTCGTTGAAGGTCCCGGATACCACGAAGACCTCCTCGGGGCCCGGCTCATGGACGTCGATCCCCTCCCAGTGAGTGTTCGCGTCCATTTCCAGTACGTGCGCCTTGGCGCCGTTGTCGCCGCTCCAGAGCGGGCGTAGGCGGATGCCAGGAAACAGCTCACGGACAGGGGCGTCCTGGACGGCGGACCATGCGTAGGCGGTGTGAGTCGACATAAGACCAGCCTGGCGGGCGACGGGTATCGCTGCCGAGTGTCAAGAAAGACATCATGCGGTACTTTTCTGACATGCATCAGGTGGTGGCACTGGTTCGTCCGCCGCAGTCGACCTTCGAACTCGCCTGCGCGGCCCAGGTGTTCGGTGTCGAGCGGTCAGGGCTTCACACGCGGTACGGGTTCAGCGTGTGCTCCGAGCGTCCAGGGGTCGTCGGGACGCTCGCCGGATACGACATGCTCGTGGCCGATGGGCTGGACGCGCTCGACCGCGCGGACACCGTGGTCATTCCGGGCTGGTTGCCGACCGGAGATCCACCCTCGGACGCCGTCGTCCAAGGACTGCGAGAGGCGCATTCTCGTGGGGCCCGGGTGGTCAGCATCTGTTCCGGTGCCTTCGCGCTGGCACACGCCGGTCTACTGGACGGTCGTCGCGCGACCACCCACTGGGCACAGGTGGATGACTTCGCCGCACGCTTCCCGAATATCCAGGTCGAGCCAGACGTCCTGTACGTGGACCACGGCGACGTCGCCACCAGCGCAGGCGCCGGAGCGGGCTTCGACCTGTGCATGCACCTGGTCCGAGCCGACCAGGGCGCCCGATACGCGGCGCACATCGCACGGACCATGGTCATGCCGCCCCACCGCGAGGGCGGCCAGGCGCAGTACTTCGCGTCCCCGGGCCCCGCCCAGATCGACGGCACGCTCGCCCCACTGCTGGAGTGGATCATCAAGAGGCTCGGCGACCCGGTGACCATCGACGACATCGCCGCCCACGTGGGCGTCTCCGGTCGCACCCTGGCCCGACGTTTCGCCGAGCAACTAGGCACCAGCCCGGGCCAATGGCTACTCGCCCAACGGATCACCGCGGCCCGCGACGTCCTGGAATCGTCCGACCTGCCCCTGGACGCGGTCGCCCGACGTGTCGGACTCTCCTCCGCCACCAACCTCCGCAGACGCTTCCTCGACGCCCTCGGCACAACCCCCGGCGCCTACCGCCGCACATTCCGCGCCGAGCCCTCGGAACCCCCAACGGTCCCGACACGCGCCAGACCATGAGCAGCCCAACGTCGCCCTCAGCCGGGACGCAACCAATGAGCGCCGTCATCCCCGCTAACCGCCTCCGGCAGGCCCACGCAGGCGGCGGGCGGTGGAGACCACCTGGGTGACTGCCCTGATGATCCGTTCTCGTTGCCGCTGACGTGGTTGCGGCTCGACCGCGGCGCGCCTGTCGGCAGATAGCGTCGCGAAGCCTGGGAAACGCACCGGCGCCCGCCCTTGGCATGTGCGGCAAGTGATCAGCAGAAATTCCCGCCACCTGCACCGGAAGGTCCGTGCAGGGCCGTTCGCCGCCAATCTCATCGATCATCCTGTGGATCTGATTCAGCATGCCTTAGGGTGGCTAACAGTCCAGTCGGCGTCGTTGTTAGGAATCTTGACGGAATGACCAAGTTACCGGAATCTCCGGAAGATGCTCTCGAACGTCTCGCCACGGACGCGCAGCAGCGGATACGCGAATACCAGCAGCTTCGCGACGATCTGAGCGAAATGACCGGCACTGCGCAGTCCGATGACCATTCGGTCACAGTTACGGTCGCGCCCGGCGGGTCGGTCACCGACATCACACTGACCGACCGGGCGCTGCGGCACGGCCCCCAGCGGCTGTCCGGGTTGCTCATGGCGACGATCGCGCAGGCGAGCGCGGACGTCGCGCAGCGAATGGCCGAGCGGGTCCAGCCGCTGGCCCCGTCCGTCGACGTCATCGGGATGGTGCGGGCGCAACTGCCCGACCTGTCCGGCACCGACGACACGTCCGGGAAGGGCGGCCGATGAGCCAGGGCGGCGGTGGAACCGAGACCCGGCACGACCCCCAGCGGCTACTGACCGCGGCGACGCACCTGGACGCCTTCAGTGACAAGGCGAAGAGCATCAAAGCCTCCGCCGACGCGGCGAAATCCGTCAGCGGCCACGAGTGGGGAGCCGTCGGTATCGCGTTCTCGGTGAACTACAAGGAGACCGCCGAGAGTGTCTGTGACCACATCGACATGATCGCCAAGTTCCTCGCGGACGCGGAGAAGGCGATGACCCAGACCGCGCGCACCTACGCCGCAGCGAACGAGGCGATCCTCGGCAAGCTCCGGAAGCTTGAGCAGGACCTACCCGAACCACTCGTCATGGGTCCCGCCTAGCCCGGCGTCCACCCAGTCTCAGAAAGGATCCATCGCATGGGGCATGAGTTATTTGGCGACAACGCGTTTAAGACGGCCATAAAGAACACCCCAATTGCAGGGCAGTTAACAAACGGCTTCGAGCACCTCGGGCAGGGCGACTATGCCTCAATCGGCGCGGACATCGCTGACCTCGGTGTCACGGGCATGTTCACGTACCTGGATCCGCTCGGTGCGCTGATCGGCGCCGGGGTCGGTTTCCTCATCGACTGGATCAAGCCGCTGCATGACATGTTGACCTGGGTGACCGGGGACGCCGACGCCATCGGCGACCACCGCAAGCAATGGCAGGCGGCCCAGAAGGACCTGGTGAAGCTGGCCGACGAGATGAGTTCGACCCTCCAGACCGACCTCGCCACCTGGGCGGGGCCGGCCAGCACCGCCGCCAAGCAACGGCTCGACGCATTCATCGAGGGGACCCGCGACACGGCCAACGAGATCGGGAACATCGAGGCCATCCTCGCGCTCAGCGCGGCGCTGATGGACACGGCGATGTCGGCCATCAAGGACCTGATCTCGCAGTTCGTGGAATGGTTGATCATCACCTGGCTGGCCGCGCAGGCGGCGGCGATCCCGACGCTGGGCGCCTCGGAGGCGGCAGCGGGAGCCGCAACCGCCGGAGAGGCGGCGGTCGCCACCTCGCGCGGCGCCCGGATCATGCAGAAGGTCATGGCGATCATCCGTAAGCTCCAGGCCGTCCTCGCCAAGGTCATGAAGGCACTCAAGGACATGAAGGCCAAGTCCTTCTGGAAGCTCACGGGCAAAGGCGGTAACACCGCTCTCGGGCCGGGCGGGATCGGCCGGGGGCTTGTGGAGAGCGGCCGCGAAGCCCGTACCGCGCTGGGCGGACGTAACGGAGCCCCACTTCCATTTAAGAAAGCCTACGACTGGCATGCACCTGTCGCCGCCAGCGGTATCAAAGGCGCGGGCGGCGTTGCTCAGGGGGGAGAGGACGACCCCAGTCACGTCCCGACCACCGAAGAGATTACCCAGAAACTCAACACCCGGCCCGGCCCCTGAGACGCGGAGATCTGCCGCCTCTGACAGGCTCAGTTCGACTGGGGGCGGACCGCCGTCGCAGTCAGACGGAGGAGACGCGACAGGGCGACTTGCATGGCGATGTAGGCGGCGAAGACGAGTGGGACCACCAGCAACAGCAGGAAGAAGGAGTGCCGGGATGTCCCCATCTCCACGGCGATGTAGCTGGTCGTGCCCTTGGCTCCCGGGGTCTTACGGATTTCGTAGACGATTCTACCGTGCGGGGGTCTGAACGCCTTGAGCGTGTCGACCTGATAGATGCCCGTGTCGATCGGCTTGCCGTTCGCGTCTTCGAGATCACACCGGTACATAACCCAGCCCGTCAGCGGATTTCTGCTGCATGTGTGGACGGTAGCGAGGCCCGTGGTCACGGTCTCCCTACCATTGTTCAGCAGCGCCATCCCACCGAAGCCGATCTCCATTGCCAGCAGGATGCCCGGGACCGCGCAGATCACCTTAACGATCTTCGATGGCCGCTCTAAGTGACGCGCGATTCGGCGGCGACTCTTTGCATTCCAGAGCTTCATGGCGTGGTCGATCTCCTCGTTTCGGCCCATGCGATGGCCGGGCATGCGACTGCTCACCCGACCCGGGATGAAGAATACGGAGCGAGTGTACTCGGGGAAACTGAAACATAAAGAGGCTTGCCGGTTCATTAGTTTAGGGTGCCGCTTCAGGGCGTGGCGAGGCTAGAGCGGCGGCCAGCTTGCAGGAGTCAGCGCCGCCTTTCTGGGGGGCTTCGCCTCGGGGAGGAGAGGGCGACAGCAGAACTGAACACTCGGTTCGTTCTTTAGGGGTCCGGCTGCGAGGTGGAGTGTGGTCGGATGGCTCGCGCGGCGAGCCTTGGTAGGCGCAGGAGCGGGATGAACACAGCGAAGAAGGACGCGAACGAGACCGAAACCACCGCCACCGCTTGCACCAGCACCGAATGCCTCGGCGTCCCCGCCTTGACCGTCACATAGCCCCGTCCTGCCTTACTTCTGCCGGTCTCGCGGATCTCGAAGTCGATCGAGCCACGGAGACGGGTGAAGGTCTTGACCTGACCGGCCCTGGGGAGCGTCGAACCGATGGGGGTGTCGTCGACGCCTTCCAGATTGCAGCGGTACATGAGCCAGCCGGTCGCCAGGTCTCTTGTGCACGTGCGAACGATGGCCGTGCCCCCGGTGATCGTTTCCCTGCCGTTGTTTAGCAGTGCGAGGCTGGCCATTCCTGCTTCCAGCATGAAGACGAAGGCGGGGATTGCGCAGATGATCTTGATGGCCTTCGGGGGACGCTCCAGGAGGAGGGTTAATCGGCGGCGTCGGCGGGTACGTTTCCGTGCGTTCTGTTTCCCGTTCATGATGGCTCAGCTTTCGGGTTTGAGGCTGCCGTCGGGAGGCGGCTTCAACTCGCTTGCTTGGCGTGGGACGAGGCGAGCTTACAGACTGCTTCCTCTTTCGCAAAATGTGCGGTTTGTCCATGGAAAAATGCCATTAGCTGATGAGTTGGGATCTGGTCGGGACGGGACGAGCTGTTGCGGCGGCCGCCATGACTTGGAGGGATCCGACGGCTTGGCTTCTGGTCCGTCTGGTTCAGGGGGCATGCGGCTCGGGGGGCGGCTTGGTGCGATCAGTGCGAGGACGGGCCGTTCGCGTCGAGGCCCATGAGGTGTGGACGGTGGTCGACGCAGCTCGGGGTGGGCCGTGGCATCTGGGTCTAGGGGCGCTCTTGCTAGGGCACGTGCTGATCTTCTGGCTGTGGGCTCGTCCGGCCGGGGGGCGGGTGGGTGCGCCGGGGATGTGTGCACCGCGATGTTCAGGTGCCAGGTCGCCGCCGTCCGGCGTGGGCGTGGGGCTGCTGCTTGGGGTGCTGGGTGCAGCGCTGCCTTGGCTGGCGTTGAGGGGGCCTGGTGGGGGGTGATGGGGGTTTTG
>NZ_BAABAS010000003.1:164264-379936 GCF_039537545.1 Actinomadura meridiana | reverse complement strand
GGGTGGGGGTGGGGTTTTGGGGTGGGGGTGGGTGAGGTTAGGCTCTCCTTACTTTTGGTCGGGTTGGGGGATTTCGTGTTTGGGGGGGGTGTGGATGAGCGCGGTCTTGGAGGGGCGGGCCGTGTCTCGTGTTGTGGCAGCTCGGAGGCGGCGGGTTGTGGGGCTTTGTGCGCTTGTGGTTGTGCTGCTGGTGGCGGGGGCGCTGTCGATGGTCGTGGGGGCGCGGGCGTTGAGTCCGCGTGAGGTGTGGCATGGGCTGTTCGCGGGGGCGGACGCTGACCAGCGAGTTACCGAGATCAGGCTTATCGTGCGGACCGTTCGGGCGCCTCGGACGGTGCTCGCGATCGTTGCGGGTGTCGCGCTGGGGGTCGGTGGGGCGCTGGTTCAGGGGTGTACGCGTAATCCGATCGCTGATACTGGGCTGTTGGGGGTTAATTCCGGTGCCTCGTTTGCTGTGGTTTCGGCGGTGTCGCTTTTTGGGCTTGCGAATCCGTTTCAGTATGTATGGTTCGCCTTTTTGGGGGCGGCGGTCGCTGGTGTTGTGGTGTTCGGGCTGGCGAGTATTGGGCGCGGGGCCGGGAATCCGTTGACGCTCGCGTTGGCGGGGCAGGGGATCGCGGTGTTTCTGGCGGCGATGACCACGGCGATCGCCTTGTCGGACAAGGCGTCGCTGAACGCTTTGAGGTTTTGGAACGCGGGTTCGGTCGCTGGTGTGCGGTTCGATGTCATCTGGCCTGTGTCCGCGTTCATTGTGGCTGGGCTGGTGTTGACGGCGATCACGCTGCCTTCTATCAACCTGCTCAATTTGGGTGATGACGTTGCCCGTGGTCTCGGGGTGAACATCGCGTTGAGTCGGACGATTGGGATCATCGCCATTACCTTGCTGGCGGGTGCGGCGACGGCGGCGTGTGGGCCGATCGCGTTTCTTGGGTTGATGGTGGCTCATGTCGCCCGGTATCTGACCGGGCCTGACTATCGGTGGCTTGTTCCGTATGCGGGGCTGCTCGGTGCTGTTGTGCTGTTGGTTTGCGACATCGTGGGACGTGTTGTCGTCCGGCCGGGGGAGTTGGACGCGGGCATCGTCGTCGCCCTGCTCGGTGCCCCGTTCTTCGCGGCTCTGGTTTGGCGCGGGAAGTTCCGGGACGCATGAACGGGACCAGTGTGAAGCGACCCCCAGGGACGCCCGGTGTGCGGCTCGGTGGGGTGTCGTTCGTGTGGCGGCCCTGGCCCGTTCTTGTGTCGGTGGTGCTGGTGGCGGCTACGTTTCTGGTGTTCTGCCTGTCGATCGGTGTCGGCGACTTCCCGATCGGGCTGCCCCGGGTGATCGCCACGATCTTCGGGCGGGGCGAGCGCGTGGACGAGTTCGTGATCATGGATCTGCGGATGCCGCGCGCGCTGGCGGGGCTTGTCGTCGGGGTCGCGCTCGGGGTGTCGGGGGCGATCACGCAGTCCGTGGCGCGCAACCCGCTGGCCAGCCCGGATGTCCTCGGCGTCACCGGCGGTGCCGGGGCGGTCGCGGTGTTCCTGGTGACGGTGTCGGGCGGGACGTCGGCAGCGATCGCCGGCACCGTGGGACTGTCCGCGGCGGCGCTCGTGGGTGGGCTCGGCACCGGGCTGCTCGTGTACTTCCTGGCGTGGCGGCGCGGGGTCGACGGGTTCCGGCTCATCCTGATCGGCATCTCGGTGAGCGCCATGATGGAGGCGATCACGAGCTGGCTGCTGGTCACGGCCGACATCAGGGACGTGGCCCGCGCCCAGGCCTGGCTGATCGGCTCGCTGGACGGACGCTCCGCCGACGAGGTCCGGATGGCGGTCTGGTGCACGGTCGTCCTCCTCGTCGTCGTGGCGGCCGCCGCGTTCCAGTTCAGGCCGCTGCACTTCGGTGACGACGTCGCGGCGGGCCTCGGCGTCCGGTATACGGCGGTGCGGGCGGTCATGCTGCTGTGCGCCGTGCTGCTGGCCGGTGTGGCGGTGAGCGCGGCGGGGCCTGTGCCGTTTGTGGCGCTGGTGGCGCCGCAGGTCGCGATGCGGCTGGTGCGCTGTCCGACGCCGCCGCTGGTGGCGTCCGGCCTGGTGGGGGCACTGTTGCTGATCGGCGCTGATCTGGTGGCGCGCACGGCGCTTCGGGTCACGCTGCCGGTCGGCGTGGTCACCGCGGCGGTCGGCGGCCCGTTCCTCGTCTACCTGCTGGTGCGGGCGAACCTCCGACAGTCGAGGCGGGGATAGGCGATGCCGAGCGAAGGAGATCCTGTGACCGCCGAGCACATCATCGTGTCGCCGCTGGCGGCGCGGGACGTCACGGTCGGATACGGCGGCCGGACGGTCATCGACGGCCTCGACGTCGCGATCCCGGCCGGGGTGATCACCACGATCATCGGCCCCAACGGCTGCGGAAAGACGACCCTGCTGCGGACGCTGGCGCGGCTGCTGAAACCGTCCAACGGCACCGTCGTGCTGGACGGCCAGGACATCGTCAAGCTGAAGACCCGGGACGTCGCGAAGAAGCTGGGCCTGTTGCCGCAGGCGCCGGTCGCGCCGGAGGGGCTGACGGTCGCTGATCTGGTGGCCAAGGGACGCCATCCGCACCAGAGCTGGTTGCGGCAGTGGTCGTCGGACGACGCCGCCGTCGTGGAGCGCGCGTTGGCCATGACCGGGGTGTCCGACCTGGCCGACCGTCCGGTGGACGCGCTGTCCGGCGGGCAGCGCCAACGTGTGTGGATCTCGATGACCCTCGCGCAGGGCACCGACCTGCTGCTGCTGGACGAGCCGACCACCTACCTGGACCTCGCGCACGCGATCGACGTCCTCGACCTGGTGGACGACCTGCACGAGTCGGGCCGCACGGTGGTGATGGTCCTGCACGATCTCAACCTCGCGACGCGCTACAGCGACAACCTGATCGTGATGCGGGCGGGGTCCGTCCTGGCGCAGGGGCATCCGCGGGACGTGATCACCGCCGGGCTGCTGGACGAGGCGTTCGGCCTGCGCGCGGAGGTGATCGACGACCCGGTGGGCGACCGTCCGCTCATCGTGCCGATCGGCCGCACCCACGTCCGGTCCGATCTGCCCGGGGTCGCCGAAAGCGAAGATCCTAGTTAGGTTAGCCTGTCCTTATTTGCACCTGTTAGGGTGCGTCTGACCTGGAACGATCCAGATCACGTTCGGCTTGAGGCAAGGAAACTCGCATGCCCCTCCACAGATCGACACGTCCGACATCCTGGCGGCGGCTCGCCGCGGTCCTGTCCGCCGTGACCCTCGGCGTCGCGCTGCTCGCGGGATGCGGCTCCGACTCGTCGGACGACCCGGGCGGCGACGGCCAGGCCGCCGCGGGCGGCGTCTTCCCGGTCACCGTGGAGCACGCGTTCGGGTCCACGAAGATCACCGAAGCCCCGAAGCGGGTCGTGTCCGTCGGCTACACCGACGACCAGGCCCTTCTCGCGCTCGGCGTCAAGCCGGTCGGCATGGTCGACCAGTACCCGAACCCGCCGGGCACGTCCCCCGACATCAACACCCAGTGGCCCTGGGTGAAGGACAAGTGGGGCGGGACCAAGCCCGAGGTCGTCATGAACAACGGCGACACCGGCCCGAACTTCGAGAAGATCGCCGCGCTGCGGCCCGACCTGATCGTCGCGGTCTACTCCGAGATCGACCAGGCCGCCTACGACAAGCTCTCCAAGATCGCCCCCACGGTGGGCCGCACCAAGGCCGAGAAGGAGCCGTTCAGCGCGCCGTGGCAGGACAACGCCGTGCACATCGCGAAGGCGCTCGGCAAGGAGGCCGAGGGCGTCAAGCTGGTGCAGGGCATCCAGGCGAAGCTGGACGCCGCCCGCAAGGCGCACCCGGAGTTCGCGGGCCAGACCGCCGTCGCCGTGTCCTGGTACAAGGACTCGGTCGCCCCGTTCACCACGACCGACGTGCGCGGACGCCTGCTGTCGGGCATCGGCTTCAAGGGCGCCACCGAGGTCGACAAGATCGCGGGCGGCAAGTTCTTCACCGTGCTGTCGCCCGAGCGCATGGACCTCATCGACGTCGACCGGATCTTCGTCATCAACGACAAGGCCGACCAGGAGGCGCTGAAGAAGTTCCAGCTGTTCACCAACCTCGCGGCGGTCAAGGGCGGGAAGGTGTCGTACCTGCTGGACAGCGAGGGCCCGGCGGTCGGCGCGGCCATGTCCCAGGGCACGCTGCTGTCCCTGCCGTATGCGATCGACGAGCTGGTCAAGGCGGCGACCGCCTCGGCGTGACCGCTCCCGACACGCGCGCTGTGCCGGTGACGTCGCCGACCCTGCGTACGGCGTCCGGACGTGAGGCCGCCCGATGGGTCGCGGCGCACTGCCGGGACGTGCCGTGGCTGGCGTCCGCGACCGTCGTCACCACGGTGGCCGGGGCGGCGCTCCAGGTGGTGCCCGTGCTGTTGCTCGGCCGGGTCACCGACGGCGTGATCGGCGGTGAGCCGCAGTCGATCCTGGTCACGATCGGGGCGCTGCTGGTGGCCGCCGCGCTGCTCGGCGCGGCGGCCACGGCGGCGTCGACCCATCTGATCGGACGGCTCGGTGCGGACCTGCTCGCCCGCCTGCGCGAGGGCGCCGTCCGCGCGGTGCTGGGGATGCCGAGCGCGCGGATCGAGCAGGTCGGACGCGGGGACGTCCTGTCCAGGGTCGGCGACGACGTGGCCGTGGTGTCCAAGGGCATCCGGACGGCGATCCCCACCGTGTTCTCGGCGGGGGTGCTGGTCGTCATCGCCATTGCTGGGATGTTCGGCCTGGACTGGCGGCTCGGCCTGGCGGGCGCGGGCGCGCTGCCCGCGTACGCGCTGGCGCTGCGCTGGTACCTGCCCCGGTCCGCCCCGCTCTACCGGCGGCAGCGGGCGGCGCAGGCCGACCGGGCGCAGGCGCTGATCAGCGGACTGGACGGGATCGACACCGTCCGGGCGTACCGGCTGGAAAGCGCCTTCCGCGCGAAGGTCACAGCCGAGTCGTGGCGCGTGCGCGACCTCGGCATCGAGGTGTTCCGGTTCTTCGGCCGGTTCGTCGGCAGGGAGAACCGCGCGGAGTTCATCGGGCTCGTCCTGATCATCGTGGTCGGATACGCCCTGCTGGAGACCGACGCCGCCACGCTCGGCGAGGTGTCGGCGGCCCCGCTGCTGTTCCACCGGCTGTTCAACCCACTGGGCTCCATCATGTTCACCTTCGACGAGGCCCAGAAATCAGGCGCGAGCCTGACCCGCCTGGTCGGAGTACTGGCCGAGGCTGGAGAGGACAGTCTGGTGGGGGACCCGGGCGTCCCGGCGCCGGGGGCTGGCGCGTATCCGGTGACGGTGGACGGGCTGACGTTCACCTATCCCGGGGCTGAGGACGCCGTGCTTCGGGACGTCGATCTGACGATTCCGTCCGGCGGCTCGCTCGCGCTGGTGGGGGCGACGGGGGCGGGCAAGTCGACCCTGGCCGCGCTGATCGCGGGCATTGGGACTCCGCAGCGGGGGTCGGTTCGTATTGGTTCGACGGATCTCGCCCGGGTCGATGAGGCGCGGGCCCGGTCGTTGGTGAGCATCCTGACGCAGGAGACGCATGTGTTCTCCGGTTCGCTCGCCGACGATCTGCGGCTGTCCGCCCCCCGCGCCACCGACGCCGAGTTGACGGACGCGCTGCGCACCGTCGGCGCCGCCGAATGGGTCGACGCGCTGCCTGCTGGCCTGGACACCAGGGTCGGCGAGGGCGGCGAGCGCCTGGACGTCACCAAGGTCACCCAGATCGCCCTGGCCCGCCTGGTGCTGGGCCGCGCCCCGGTCGTGGTGCTGGACGAGTCGACCGCGGAGGCGGGCAGCCAGGGCGCCGCCCAACTGGAACGGGCGGTGCTGGCCGCGTGCCGGGGCCGCACCACGTTGTTCGTCGCGCACCGGCTGACCCAGGCGATGGCCGCCGACCGCATAGCCGTCCTGGACGTGGGACGTGTCGTGGAACAGGGAACCCACGAGGAGCTTGTAGCCCTAGACGGCCGGTACGCGCGCCTGTGGCGAGCTTGGCGAGAAGGTAGTTAGGCAGCGTCCACGCAAATGAACCCCCGAGACGCGACGCAGCCCCGCACGGGCTCCGCGATTCTCCGTATAGCGTTGCGCCGCAATGCCGGTGCCATGACCTGGGGCGCCGTCCTCATGGGGATGTACCAGGCGGGCGAGACCGCCTTTCCCATCGCGCTCGGACTGATCGTCGAGCACGCGATGCGGAACCGGAGCCTCGGCGCACTCGGCCTGTCGATCGCCGTGCTCGCCGTCATCATCACGACGGTGTCGTTCTCGTGGCGGTTCGGGATGCGCATTTTGCAGAAGGCCAACACGACCGAGGCGCACCGCTGGCGGGTGGAGGTCGCGTCCCGTGGGCTCCAGCCGGTGGCCAGGGACGTCGATCTCAGGTCCGGCGAGGTGCTGACGATCGCGACCGAGGACGCCGACCAGACCGCCGACATCATCGAGGTGGCGCCGCTGCTGCTCAGCTCACTGGTCGCGGTGCTGGTCACGGCGGTCGCGCTGGGCCTGGCGAGCGTCCGGCTCGGCCTGCTGGTGATCGTGGGGACGATCGCGATCCTGACGATCCTGAGCGTGCTGTCCCGGCGGATCGGCTCCGGCACCCGTGAGCAGCAGGCCCGGGTGGCGCGGGCGGGCGCGAAGGTCGCCGACCTGATCAGCGGGCTGCGGCCCCTGCGCGGCTTCGGCGGCAACCACGCGGCGTTCGCGTCCTACCGGACGGTCAGCACGCAGGCGAAACACCAGGCGTTCGTCGTCGCGCGGGCGAACGGTGTGTACGCGGGCGCCGCGCTGGCGCTCAACGCGCTCCTTGCCGCCGCCGTGACGCTCATGGCGGGACGGCTCGCGTTCCAGGGGCAGATCAGCATCGGCCAACTGGTCATGGCGGTCGGGCTGGCGCAGTTCATCATCGAACCGCTGAAGCTGTTCGCGCAGATGCCGACGTATGTGATGGTCGCGCGCGCGTCGGCGGAGCGGATGGCGCTGGTACTGGCCGCGCCACCGGTGACCATCCCAGGTAGCGGACGTCCGACGCCGGGCGGCGGCGATCTGGAGGTCGACGGCGTCCGATACGGGTCGCTGAACGAGCTGCGGTTCACAGTCTCGCCCGGCGAGTTCGTGGCGATCGCCGCCTACCAGCCGCGCTCGGCCGCCGACCTCGCGTCGGTCTTGGCCGCTGGCGTCCCGCCCGACGACTATCAGGGCACGATGCGGGTCGGCGGTGCGGACGCGGCCGACCTGTCGATCGAGGCGCTCCGCGAGCATCTGCTGGTGAACCCGTATGACGGGGAGATCTTCGCGGGCACCCTCCGCACGAACATCGACCCGGCGGGCACCGGACGGCTGGTCGCCGAGGCGGTCGCGGCGTCCATGCTGACCGACGTCGTCGATCTTCACCGCGACGGGCTCGACCATCCCGTCCGCGACCGGGGCGCGAACCTCTCCGGGGGGCAGCGGCAGCGGTTGTCGCTGGCCCGCGCCCTGGCCGCCGACGCCGACGTCCTCGTCCTGCACGACCCGACGACCGCCGTCGACGCGGTCACCGAGCAGCTGATCGCGCGCAACGTCGCCGGGCTGCGTCGCGGCCGGACCACCATCGTGATCACCACCAGCCCGCCCCTGCTGGACGCCGCCGACCGGGTCCTCGTCCTGGACGGCGGCGCCATCACCGCAGAGGACTCCCACCGAAACCTCCTCAGCACCGACGACACCTACCGCCTCACCGTGGCCCGCTGAGCGCCCGCCGGACCCCGGCGGCGATTTCCAGGTCTTCGCGGGCGGCGACCACCAGGGTGCGGACGCGGGTGCCGCTGGAGGTCAGGTCGGTGTCGCCCTGCGCGGTGCCGTTCTGGTCGGGGTCGATGGAGACGCCGAGGTGGGCCAGGTCTTCGGCGAGGCGCATCCGGACGGACGGGTCGTGCTCCCCGACGCCGCCGGTGAACACGAGCGCGTCCAGCCCGCCGAGTGAGGCGGTCATGGCGGCGGCGCAGGCGCGCAGGCGGTGGTGGTAGACGTCCAGGGCGGCGAGGGCGTCGACGTCGCGTTGCTCGGCGAGTTCGCGGATGCGCCGCATGTCGCCGGTGCCGGTGAGGCCGCGCAGGCCCGAGTCCTGTTCCAGGGCGGTGTTGACGTCCTTCGGGGAGAGCCCGTGCTTGATCAGCCAGAGCGGGATGCCCGGGTCGATGCTGCCCGCCCGGGACGCCATGACGAGCCCTTCGAGGGGCGTGAAACCCATCGTGGTGTCGACGGACCGTCCGTCGGCGACGGCGCAGAGGGACGCGCCTGAACCGAGATGGCAGACGACCATCCGAGTCGGGACGGCGCCAAGGAGTTCGGCTGTGCGGCGGACGGCGTACGAGAACGACAGGCCGTGGAAGCCGTAGCGGCGCAGCCCGAACCGTTCGCGCCACTCGGCGGGCAGCGCGTAGGTCGCGGCGGCGTCCGGGAGCGTGGCGTGGAACGCGGTGTCGAAGCACGCGACGGCGGGGACGCCGGGCAGCGCGGCGGTGATCTCCGACAGCGCGTGCAGGGACGCGGGCTGGTGCAGCGGCGCCAGGTCGGCGAGGTCATGGAGGCGCTCGGTGACCTTCGCGTCGATGCGGGTCGGTTCGGTGTAGTCCGTCCCGCCGTGGACGAAGCGGACGCCGATCGCGCCCGGCGGCGGCATCCCGGCGACGATGTCGGCGATCTCGTGGCCGGGGGCCGCGTCCTCGGCGAGTACGGTGTCGCCGTGGTCGAGCAGGCTCACCTTCAGGCTGCTCGAACCCGGGTTGACCGTGAGGACCCTCATCGTCCGACGTCCTGATGCGGCCAGGCCCAGTCGCGGACCTCGGGGGCGTCCTCGCCGTGTTCGCGGGTGTAGGCGCGCAACCGGAGGCGTTCGTCGGCCATCCGCTGCCGGATGTGGGCGACGCGGCCGCCGAGGGACGGGACGCGGTCGATGACGTCCATGACGAGGTGGAAGCGGTCCAGGTCGTTCAGCATGACCATGTCGAACGGCGTGGTTGTCGTCCCCTCCTCCTTGTAGCCGCGCACGTGCAGGTTGGCGTGGCCATTTCTGCGATACGCGAGCCGGTGGATCAGGTACGGATAGCCATGGAACGCGAAGATGACGGGCCTGTCGGTGGTGAACAGCGCGTCGTAGTCGCGGTCGGGCAGCCCGTGCGGATGTTCGCTGGACGGCTGGAGCCGCATCAGGTCCACCACGTTCACGACCCTGACCCGCAGTTCGGGGAACAGTTGCCGGAGCAGGTCGGCGGCGGCGAGGGTCTCCAGCGTCGGGATGTCGCCCGCGCAGGCGAGCACGACGTCAGGATCGGCGCCGCCGTCGGTGGACGCCCATTCCCAGATGCCGATGCCGCGCGTGCAGTGGGCGATGGCCGCGTCCATCGGCAGCCAGTTCAGCGCGGGCTGTTTCCCGGCGACGACCACGTTCACGTAGTCGCGAGACCGTAGACAGTGGTCGGCGACCGACAGAAGTGTGTTCGCGTCCGGCGGCAGGTACACGCGGACGATTTCCGGCTTCTTGTTCATGACGACGTCCAGGAAACCGGGGTCCTGGTGGGTGAAGCCGTTGTGGTCCTGCCGCCACACGTGCGAGGAGAGCAGGTAGTTCAGTGACGCGATCGGACGCCGCCAGGGCAGGTGCCGGGTGACCTTCAACCATTTGGCGTGCTGGTTGAACATCGCGTCCACGATGTGGATGAACGCCTCGTAGCTGTTGAACAGGCCATGCCGTCCGGTGAGGAGGTAGCCCTCCAGCCAGCCCTGGCACAGATGCTCGCTCAGCACCTCCATGACCTGTCCGGACGGGCCCTGGTGCTCGTCGGTCGGGAGCCGTTCGCCCTGGAAGACGCGGTCGGTCACGTCGAACACGGCGGTGAGGCGGTTGGACGCGGTCTCGTCCGCGCCGACGATGCGGAACGTGGACGGGTTGGCGGTCACGATGTCGCGCAGGAACGTCCCGAGCGTCCGGGTCGCCTCGGACGAGGTCGTGCCGGGCCGGTCCACCGGGACGGCGTGGTCGCGGAAGTCGGGCAGGTCCAGTGGTTTCAGCAGCAGCCCGCCGTTCGCGTGAGGGTTGGCGCTCATCCGCCGCTCGCCCTCGGGCGCCTCGGCCCGCACAGCCGGGACGGGATGTCCGTCGTCGTCGAACAGCTCGTCCGGACGGTACGAGCGCAGCCATGCCTCCAACTGGGCGAGGTGCGCGGGGTCGTCGCGCACGCCCGCGAGCGGCACCTGATGGGAACGCCAGGTGCCCTCCACGGGCAGGCCGTCCACCTCCTTCGGGCCCGTCCAGCCCTTCGGCGTCCGCAGGACGATCACGGGCCAGCGCCGCCGCCCGACGTTCTCCCTCTCCCGGGCCTCGCGCTGGATGTCGGCGATCTCGTCGAGGGCCTGGTCGAGCGCGGCGGCCATCTTGCGGTGCATGGACACAGGGTCGTCCCCGCTGACGAGGACCGGCCGGTACCCGTAGCCGTCCAGCAGCTGGACCAGTTCCTCCTCGGGAATCCGCGCCAGCACGGTCGGGTTCGCGATCTTGTAGCCGTTGAGGTGCAGGATCGGGAGGACGGCGCCGTCCGTCACCGGGTCGAGGAACTTGTTGGAATGCCAGCTCGCCGCCAGCGGACCCGTCTCCGCCTCGCCGTCGCCGACGATGCACGCGACGACCAGCCCGGGGTTGTCGAACGCCGCCCCGTAGGCGTGCGCCAGTGAATACCCCAGCTCACCGCCCTCATGAATCGACCCGGGCGTCTCCGGCGCCACATGGCTCGGGATGCCGCCGGGGAACGAGAACTGCCGGAACAGCCGCCGCAGGCCCGTCTCGTCCGCCGACACGTGCGGATACACCTCGCTGTAGGTGCCCTCCAGCCAGGCGTTCGCGACCGCCGCCGGGCCGCCGTGCCCCGGGCCCATCACGTAGATCATGTCCAGGTCGCGCGCTTTGATCACCCGGTTGAGGTGCGAGTAGCAGAAGTTCAACCCGGGCGTCGTGCCCCAGTGGCCGAGCAGCCGCGGCTTGATGTGGCGGCGGTCGAGCGGCTCGCGGAGCAGCGGATTGTCCAGCAGGTAGATCTGCCCGACCGATAGGTAGTTGGCCGCCCTCCAGTAGGCGTCGATCCGCTGGACGCCGTCATCGCTCACGGAGACGGACGGGTCGGACTGGATCCTGCCGAGCTGGGTCATGGCGCGCCCTCTGTCCCCTCGGTGCCGCGTGTCGCGGGGTCCACTACGTCGCGGGGTCACTTCCCCGTGAAGGCGGTGCCTCAACCGTCACACCGACGCCACGCGATCACCGGCACGAGCGCTTTCTCGGCGACCTACGGCGGGATGACCGCGCGGAGGGGATGACCGAGCGGCGGGGATGACAGAGCCACGGCGGCGGAACGCGTGCTCGCGCGGTGCCGCCGTGGCCATGTCCCCCCAAACCTGCGGACATCGCCGGTTACAGAGGCGGTTGCCGCGTCCAGGAAACCCGCGCGGTCACCGCCTCGCCCCCCAGCGAACCGGCGGGGCGTCCCATCAGGTGCGTTGCAGCTTGCCGCGTACTGGCGCGTAGGTTGGCCGGTTCGGGGCCGGGCTCGACGGGCGGTCGCGAGTCTGCGACGAGAGGTTCACGCTCCGCGCCGAATGGACGACGGAGCGCGACGCGCGGCGAACGCCCACAGGTGAACGCCTACAGGTAGAGGCCGAAGAATTCCTCGGGGTGGTCCAGGATCGGGGGAAGGTCGTCGGCGGTGAGGGTGATGAGTTCCTTCTTCGTCGGTTTCCGGGCGGCCTTCTTGGCGGCGCTGCGCTTCTGGGCGGCGAACGCG
This sequence comes from Actinomadura meridiana, assembly GCF_039537545.1. NCBI lineage: Bacteria > Bacillati > Actinomycetota > Actinomycetes > Streptosporangiales > Thermomonosporaceae > Actinomadura > Actinomadura meridiana. The sequence goes on along the minus strand of NZ_BAABAS010000003.1, from coordinate 368,101 downwards.
GCGGACGCGACGCGGTCGGCCTGGTGGGCGACGGCGACGTCCAGCATGTTGCGCATGAGGCGGCCGTTGCCGAAGGACGGGCCGCGCGGCGCGCGGTGCAGCATCGCGAGCAGGGCGTCCTCGGTGCCGGGCTCGAGCCGGAAGCCGTCGGCGGCGGCGAGCTGCCCGAACACGGTGATCAGCTCGTCGTCGGTGTAGTCGGGGAAGTGGATCTGCTTGGGGAAACGGGAGTCGAGGCCCGGGTTGGCGGCGAGGAACTCGGCCATCTCCTGCTGGTATCCGGCGACGATCACGATGAGATCCTCGCGGTGGTCCTCCATCAGCTTGACCAGCTCGGCGATCGCCTCGTGTCCGTAGTCGCCCTTCAGCGGCGACTGGGTCAGCGTGTACGCCTCGTCGATGAACAGGACGCCGCCGAGCGCGCGTTCCACCAGCCTGCGGGTGCGCGGCGCGGTCTGCCCGATGTACTCGCCGACGAGGTGCGCGCGGGACGCCTCGATGAGGTGCCCGGACGACAGCACGCCGAGCCGCTTGTAGATGCGGCCGAGCAGCCGGGCCACCATCGTCTTGCCGGTCCCGGGGTTGCCGGTGAACACCATGTGCCGGGTCGGCGGCGTGATCCGCAGCCCGGAGTCGCCGCGCAGCCGCGCCGCGTGCGTCCCGGCGACGATCAGCGAGATCTCGTGCTTGACGCTCTCCAGGCCGGTGAGGTCGCGGAGTTCGGCGAGCGGGTCCCCGGCGGCCAGCGAGGTGTCCAGCGTCTCCGGGATGTCCTGTTTGCGGACGAGCAGTTCCGTGGCGTCGCGGTCCTGGATCGCGGCGACGACCTGGTCGGCGAGGTGGGGCGCGAGGCGGGCGTTGCGGAGCGTCTGCATCGGGGGAGTGGCGGCCAGCAGCGCGCCCGCCGCGTCCACGGCCTGCCGGGTGCCGCGCGCGCCACGGGCGTCGAGCGCGCGGCGGAACAGCTCCGCGTGGCCCTCCGCCGTGAACGGGACGGTCCGGGCGATCCGGAACCGCTGCGGCAGCACGGGGTTGATCTCCCGGATCCGGTCCTCGCCCCCGGCGTCGCACAGCGCTACCAGGTGCAGGTCGGGGTGGACGGCCAGCAGCCGGTGCAGTTCGGCGGCGATGGCCTCGCCGTTGCCGGGGTCGGTGACGATGCCGTCCAGGCCCTCGATGATGAGCAGCCGGTCGCCCGCGCAGTCGCGGGCGTCGGCGTGCAGCTTGGCGACGGCGTCCGACAGCCGCTGCCCGGTGAACAGGTTGTCGGTGACCCAGTGCGGGTCGCGGCCGAGCGCGAGGGCCTTCGCCAGTTCCTGCGCGGCGTCGCGCTTGCCGGTGGCGTCCGGCCCGGCGAGCAGCAGCCGGACGGGTTCGTCGCCGCGGGTCAGGTCCTCCAGCGCCCGCACCACCTCGTCCTGCCCCACCAGCGACGTGGCGATCTCCGGGCGGCGGCGAGAGCGGGACGCGGCGCTCCCGGGCTCCGCGGTGATGGTCCGCAGCGTCTCGGTCAGCGGGTTGACGACGCGGCGGCGCGGCGCGTAGAGGCGCCGAAGATCCGTCTGGAACTGGCCGACCGGGATCCACTCCGCCTTCGGAAACCACGGGTCGCCCGGCAGTCCCTGGACGATCGCGATGAACCGCATGGCCATGTCGAGCCAGCCGCGACAGGCGTCGGCGGCACCGGCGACCATGGCCCGGACGAGCCACGCCCGCGTCCGCTCCTGCCACGCGCCCGGCTTGAACCCGCGCCGCTCGGTGGGGAACCGCTGCTGGAGTTCGTTGTACCGGTCTTCGCCGAGCGCGACGGCCAGCTCCGCCGGGACACCCTCCAAACTGCCCTGGAGCAGCAGTTGGATCAGGTGGGCCTCGATGCTCTCGTCACGGGGCGCCACGTCCGTCAGATGTTCGTAGGACGCGAGCAAACCCGTGCACGCCCATTCCAGGTAGCCGACGGGGCCGAGCAGTTCCGGTACGGCCGTCACGATGTCGTCGCCCGCGTGCGCGTGCCAGTGCTCGCGCAATTCCATCTTCGGCAGGTTCACGTCGCAGGTCGGCGGGTCGTCGTACAGCCGCAGCAGCGCCTTGCGACGTTCCTCCAGCGGCTCGATGCCCTCCAGGACGGACAGGCAGTCGCGCGCCAGGTCGATCGCCAGTTCCCGGTCGGACGCCTCGATCAGCCAGTCGACCGGTGGCCGCCATCGGCCGCCGGGCGCGTCCCACCGCGTCATGCGGGTGCTGAGCGGACCGGGGTTCACCAGATGCCGGTACAGCAGCCGCTCGGGGAGCTGCGACCACGAGCCCGCCTTGATCGCGCCGCCGCCGGGCAGGAACGCCAGAATGCCGAAGATCTCCGCGGTGACCAGGGACGCGGGCAGCGTGAGCAGCTTGTGCTCGTCGGTGGTCAGCTCCGCGGCCCGCGGGTCGGCCGCGAGCCCGTCGATCCGGGCCGAGATCTCCTCGAACAGGCCGTCCGGGACACGCCACGGACCGTACGAGTAGACGTCGAGCACCGGCTCGTCGGTGAGCAGTAGCTCCAGTTGCTCCGGCAGCCGCAAAGAAGTCTCCCAAAGGACGATCAAAACAGAGGTACAGCCTACGTTTCCAGCGAGAGTGCCGGGTTAGCGGTCGGCCCAATGAGCGGTATTGGGCCTGTCACGTTAAGTCGTCCGGCGGGAGATCGACGGTACGGCGCGATTCAAGGCCGGCGAATGGCCTCCACGGCGAGGCGGGCGGCGGTCCCGATGGCGGCGTCCGCCTCGGGCAGGACGGCGATGGGCAGCCGCGATCTCGTGAACACCGCGACCGCGTAGCGTCCGCCGTCCGGGTACTCGACGACGCCGATCTCGTTGCGGATGGTCGGCAGCGTCCCGGTCTTTCCACTGACGACGATGTCGTCGTAGGGGAACCCGGACGCCGGCCGGTGCGGCCACACCTGGAGCCCGAACAGCCGCCGCATCGCCGCGCAGCCGTCCGGCGGCGCGGCCTCGTCCCGCCAGACCATCGACAGCAGGCGGGTCAGGCCGCGGGGGGTGCCACGGCTCGTCCGGGCGGGGTCGAGGGCGCGCAACCGGTCGCGGACGCCGGGTTCGTCCAGCTTCGCCCACACGTCGGCTACGTTGTCCACCCCGGCGTCGGCGAGCAGCGTCTCGTGCAGGTCGCGTCCGCTGACCTCGACGACCGTCTCGCGCAACCCGAGTGCGGCGCACGTGTCGTTGACCGCGTCCCGGCCGACCCGGTCCAGCACGGCGTCGGCGGCCGCGTTGGGATCGAGGGGCGTCATGCCCGCTTGGGTGCGCAGGACGATGGTCGTGACGGCGGTGAAGTCGGCGATCGCGCGGGCGTGTTCGGGGTCGCGGGCGCGGCGCCAGACGCACGACGTCCGCCATGACAGGGGCTCGCCCACCAGCGGACGCCAGTGAGACGACCCGGCTTCAAACGACACGTCGTGTCCGAAGAGGTCTCAGCAGGCGGCGGCAGGCCGAGCCGCCAGGAGATGACGTGCGATCACGGGCTGAGGCTGTTCGCGGGGGGCCGGACCACCAAGATCCATCGTCACCGTGACGGTGCGGTCGGGGGCCCCTCTCCCGGACGCGGTTGAACGGCCACCGGCACAGGTAGTGTATGCAGGCCCTCTGGCGAGGCAGAGCACGACCGGCATTAGTCGAAGTGAATGATCATAATTGGCCGACTAGCCAGTCTTCCCACCGCGCTTGAACTCAAGACCACCAGGCCGGGCGAGCGTGACACCAGAGCGCAGTCTCGAAGCCCGAAGGATTCAAACCGACCAGCGAACGCTTGGAATAGCATACAGCCGACATCGACCGCAATATTGGTGACCAGTGCCGTCGTCAGAGTCGACCTGGTCGGTACGCCCGAGAGTGGCGACTACCCGCCAGCCATTACGTGCACCTTGCCTACTCGGCCGATGCCGCTCAAGGAAGTGGAGTGCGACCTTCTGTTGCACATCACACCCTCCGAGGTGAACATCTTACTGGACGTGACGACGTTCCTGCAACAGCAAAATGATCAACTCTGACCATCGCGCATTGTGACCATTGGACCTGGTTCGGAATGGGTCTTCAGAGTGGGCAGTTGCCCTACATTCTGAGCTTCCGGAGGCCTTGACACGGTTGATGCTCGTGTATAGCATCCCGATTGTTGTGCGATTCGACGGCCTAGATTTGGCCTCTCAGACTGGGAGGAAAGTAGTATGCCGTGATCCGGGCTTCTGCTCATTAATGACTCCTTCTGAGTCGATGCTCGGTTCTGAACCGAATACGCTGAAGCGACCACAGAGATGTAGCGTGGCCAAAGAATGAGGGCACCCTTTGTTTGGTGCCGCCAAGGGGCGGGCGGCACCTCGTACGTGGTCACAGGCTCCGACGACTCGTCGTCGCGGGTAGCTCACCGGTCCGCTTCAGCGGGGCCAACGATCTGAGAGATGGAGCGCCACCATCCCTCCGGATCCGCAAGGAAGCAGGAGTGTCAACAGTCGCCTCTCGTGCTGGAACCCTCCATCTCTCGGCATTGCGAACGTGGAGCTGACTGAGATTCGGGCGCCGTTGTCACCGTTGCCAACGGAGAAACGAGCGATCGAGGAGAAACCGGCACAGGGACCACGAAATTCCGGTCCCGAAACAGGTCGCGCCGATCAGGCGCGACTCCATCTTAGCGCGTGAACCGTTAAGACCATTGGCGGCCGGCTGGGGAACCAGCGACGGGCACCGCACAACGGCCGCCATGACTGGTCTCTGCGAAAGGATGTGTGGCGCGTACATGAGCTCGAAATCTCCGCTACTGACAGTCGAGAGCCAGAACGGGAACGACCACGGAGAAGGGCCCGTTCCGGTTCCCATAAGTTCCCTGCTGCCAGCCGACTCACCACGCCTGAAGGGCGAAGACGAGAAGCACATCGAACGGCTGGCCCAAATGGACGAAGAAATGCCTCCCATCCTCGTCCATCGACAGACCATGACGGTCGTCGACGGCATGCACCGCTTGCGGCTGGCAGAACTCCGAGGTCAGGAGACGATCGCGACCTACTTCTTCGACGGAACGGTCGAAGAAGCCTTCCTCAAGGCGGTCGAGGCGAACATCAGGCACGGTCTGCCGTTGACGCTCGCCGAGCGTAAGGCTGCCGCGAGCAGAATTATTCTCAGCTTCCCTGACTTCTCCGATCGCCTCATAGCCCGCCAGTCAGGGCTCTCCCCGAAGACTGTCGCGGGCCTCCGGCGGCACCAGGCCGCCAACCTGTCGGACGGAATCCGCAAAGGCGCCGACGGGCGCGTCCGTCCCCTGGACCCGACCGAAGGACGCCGCCGCGCACGCGAGGTCATCTCCGCCCGCCCACAGGCGTCGCTCCGAGAAATAGCGAAGGCAGCCGGAATATCTGTCGGGACCGCCAAGGACGTCCGTGACCAGATACAACGTCGCAACGGTTCAGCGGACGCGTACGAAAAGACCGCCACCGCGATGTATCCCAGCTCGCCGACCGAACGCCGCCGAAGGCCGGGTGAGCGGCGGCGCCCTGAGCAAGAAATCCCCTCGAAGCTCGAATGCCTTCGCCGAGACCCAGCACTCCGCTCCACCGAATCAGGACGCGAGCTGCTGCGCTGGCTCTACACGCATGCTTCGGAGATACACCGTTGGCGGGAGATGGTCGCCTCGGCGCCGACTCACAGCGTCGAACTATTGGCCAGGTTGGCAAAACAGTGTTCCGACGAGTGGCGCACCATGGAGCGGAACCTCAAAACGGATTTCGCGGTCGACCAGTTCCCGAACACAAGCACTCGTTCGCCCGGACGCGGAGTCTAGAGTCTGGCTTGTGCCGGCAGCCGAGGTAGTTTTTCAGAGAACCCTGCGCTGGTACAAACTATCCCGTTTGGCTTCTGCGTTCCGTGCCTCCAAACGGAGACGCCGATCGTCCTCCTAGCGGGAGAAACGTCGCCTCGGCCGCAGTGTTCGCTGTGGACCCCCCAGGTCCACAGCGAACACTGCGGCTCGTGACGTGCGCCTTGATCGGGACATCCGGACCGCGCCGATGAGCAGCCCGATCGCGGCCCCACCCGAAGGTTCCTGACCACGTCGATGTCCGCCAGATCTCGCCGTCCAGACGCCCTCGGGAACCGCGCGTGCGAAGGAAATGAAGGCCCGGCGGATCGTCGTAGCAGCGTCCAGGCGCTCGAAGGTCTGCCAGCGCTTGGCCTCGAGTGGGACGGGTCACGCGAGGGTATCGGGCCGCCCGGGGACGTCGAACCGACCACCCTGTGGAGGGCAGCTGGCTCTCCGGCACAGCCCTCGGTCAAAGTGATCTCGATCCCCAAGATTCTGCACCGCCGGTGGGCATGGACGCCGGTAGGCAAAGAACACTCGACGCCCCACCGAAACCCGCCTGACGCCGAGTTCAAGATCTGCGTAGATCGCAGAAGCGCATCATGTCCTGGCGGTACGCCCACGTCGCCAGCAGCTGAACGCCAAACATCACAGACAGCGTCCGTGAAATGCCGGGCCCAGCTGCATTGTGCGTGCGAAGGGGCTGTCCCGTGCGCGTCACTCGTAGCGGTGACAATTCGCTGCGAAAACGTTTGTTCAAAATCGGGCACGCGACCAGTGGTTGGTGACAGTGTCGGTTCTGGCGGAAACTGCAAGGCAGCTCCGCGGAGTCTGTGCTCATATCCTTTCGATCAACCGAGCCGCACCGGCCATTTGGTCGATGAGCCAGGCAAGCGCCGGACTTATCTCGGAGAAGACGACGTTCCCGATGCGCGATGAGGCCGCTTGCTGGTGCTGCCGATCCCGCGCGCTTCCCTGTCACCCGGGCGACGGCCGGGTGGTGGCGGCGCCGAGTGGGTTGGATCTCGGGGGCCTCGCCTGAGCCGTTCTGGAAAGTGCTGACGCTCGACTGGCACCAAGTGGGGTTGCTCAGCGGTTCAAAGGTGGTCGGCAGCTTCAAAGGCGTGTCGTGGAACTGCGTTTGTCCTGCGAAAGATGCTGCTAGTGGGGGCCGCGCTTCCATCAATTGTCGCCATGTGGTTGCCGTTCAACCGCGGAACTTCGCTGGTTGAACGAGCATTCAGATCCATTGCTTGACACCTGTGGGCGGAATAGTCCACGCTTCCGGTGTTGAAGAAGCGCCAAATGTTGAGTCTGAGTTGGCAGCGGCAGACCCAGGAGCGTGTGTTGAGTAAAGAACTGGCGAATGATGAGACGCTTTTTCCTCTCAACGCATCGCAAAGATGGCTGGGAGACATGCTCCAGGAGTGGCCAGATATTCAAACTGCGATCGGAGCTTCCTACAAGTTGGAAGGGTCGTTGAGGGTTGAAGGGCTGATCCGAGCGATTGAGGCTGTGGTCAAGCGCCATGATGCACTGAGGATTCGCATGCCGAACGATGTGCCATCAGTGCAGCGGGTCCTGGGAACGCCTTCAAGGGCGGAGCTCGTCCGTTGTCGGCAGGTGAAGGCCGAGTCCGAGAAGAAGTTTGACGACTACATCCGCGCAATCTACCTCAAGAGCCTCGCTGAGCCTTTTGATCTAGCCGTTGAGTACCCGTTCAGGTTCCAGCTCTTCCGATATGGTCCGGAGAGTCACGCTCTGCTTTGCGTCTTTTCGCATATGGCAATCGACGGACGAGGACGAGACCTCGCGTTGAAGGATCTATGGGACATGTTCGGAACGGTCGACAGCCTGGGAGAGCGCACTGCCGAAGGGGCCGGTTCCGAGTTCGAGAAGGCAGCACGTGCGCCATCGGTGCAGAATCCCGGAGTCGGTGGCTTAGGTAAGGTTTGGCAAGAACCACCGGTGTGGCGGCCTAGGACCGAGCTCCGAGGCGGCGGAACCGAGACGAAATCCACGGGTTTCAAGGTGCATGGCGAACAGCTGGAACATATGCGGAAGGCCTCCCACCAGCGAGACTTGACGGAGTTTCAATGGATACTCGCCGTATTTGCCTCTCTTGCCTTCGACCTATCGAATGAGACCAGAGTAGCGATCGCAGTTCCGGTTGACATGAGGCAACGTGGCGAGCGTGATGTCGTAGGAATGTTCACCAGCCCGATGCCGATAGAAATATGTAGAAGCGACTCCCTGCTCGACCTCGCAAAGCAGGCGAAGAAGCAGCTGTACAGCGCGGTTCTACTCGGACAAAGAAACCCCGATCACGCGGCACGGCGCTACCGGATCCCCAAGCGTGGCGGCTCGGAGCATCTTGGCAGCCTGAAAACGGGCTACCTCAAACTGCCACCCCGTCCAGGCAAGTCCGAGGTCGACGCGGTCGAGATATTTCGTGGGTACTACGACCGCCCGGTCGACCACGAATGCACGGGGATGGAACTGCACGCGGTGAGTGCTGAGTCATGGCTGGAAATCACTGTTCTACTGGGCCCGGCAATTTCGAATTCCAACGTGGCCGATGAGATCGGGCCGCGCTTTCGTGCCCGTCTCCAGGAAGCAAGCCTGATTGAGAAGCAGAGCCTTTTGCGGCAACGGATCACCACGGCAGAACCACAGACGTCCGCTCAGTTCCATGGAGAACATGGACGGTAGCGGATCAATGAACCGAAACTGAAGTTGAAGGGAGGTGTAGTAATGCAGGAGATGGAGGTGGACTTCGAGTTCGAGGTTCTTGACATCACGGTGCTTCCCGACACTGCGCTGGACGACATTGTCTCCGGTGCTCTTGGAAAGAAGCGGCGTAGCACCACCACCGTGTAGGTACGCCCTACCTGACCCTGTGGGCGCCTAGCAGATACGCCGGCAGCAGTCGGACGGACTCCCAATGTGGGTCCGTCCGACTGGGCCGGTGCCCGCGGGGACAGGAACCCTCCAGTACGAGCAGCGGATAAGTGATCCGGACGGCCAGGAGGCAGACATGGCAGGTATTCGCGACGAGCCCGGCACAGAGTGGGATGAGAAGTTCGGAGAGATCGTTGCGCGGCATTTGCCGTTGAAGTCTGATGAAGACGGCATTGATCCATCGTTGGATATGCGAAGTAGCGGCTTGGATTCCATCGAGGCGATCTATCTTCTGCTGGATCTGGAAGAGGAATATTCACTCTCGTTCCCAGAGGAGCTGCTATCGATGGAGGTGTTCGCGACACCGTCGTCTCTCTGGGAAGCCGTATCGTCGATGCGAGCCGCCGACGGAAACATTCAGGTCAGCGAAGGTTGATCTCGCGGCGATCGGCCTGGCTGGCCAAACCGAGTCCGGTAGTGCTCTCCGACAGCAGAGGTAAGAAGTGACGTGACCAGTTCAATAGGACTTGTGCATGAGTTGCTGGATCGAGCCGCCAACGAACGACCTGACAAATGGGCCCTGCGTGACTCTTCTGGACGCTGGCGCTACCGTGAACTGGCCGGGCAGAGCATAGGCTACAGCCGAGTCCTGGCATGCAGGGGCATTCAGCGGGGCGATCGAGTAGTTTCAATAACACGCGCCAGCCGCGAAGCGGCCGCTCTTTTCTATGCTGCGTCCCGGATCGGTGCGGCCTTCGTTCCTCTGCACCCGAACATGAAGAGCTATCAGCTCCTGCCGGTGCTCAACAGGATAGATCCCAAGCTCATCGTGACCGGTCCGGAGACCTCGGTGGAGGACCTTCACGAGACGGGTTTCGAACTCCTCGGCAAGGATGATCTCGCCTCCCATGCTGCCAAGGTGCTCGACCAGCATGACGGGTGGGAGCCGGGGGAGGTCACGGTCGGCGACACGGCCGCGGTGATCCACACATCGGGAAGCACGTCGATACCCAAGGGCGTCGTATGCCCGCACGCACAGATGACCTTCGCCGCCACCGAGCTGGCGGCGCGCCTGGGGTACCGGGCCGATGACGTCGTCTTCTGCCGATTCCCGATGTCCTGGGACTACGGCCTGTACAAGAACCTCATGTGCACGGCTGCCATGGCGGAGCTGGTGCTGGCCGACGGCTCGGACGACCTGTCGCTGCTGAGACTGATCCAGGAGTGCCAGGCGACCATAGTTCCGATTGTGCCGTCGCTAGCAACGATGCTTACCCGGCTGGCCCGACGTCAGAGCCGCAAGCCACTGCACGTGCGAATGTTCACCAACACGGGGTCCGAGCTCACTCGTGCCACGATCGAAGAACTCGAGCATACGTTTCCAGCATGCACGGTGATTCCCCAGTATGGACAGACGGAAGCAAAGCGAATCACTGTAATGCCCGGGGGCATGGCGTCCGACAAACCTGGTTCTGTGGGCTTGCCCCTGCGAGGTACTCGTCTCCGTATCAGGCGTGGTGACGGGAGTACGGCTGACCCAGGGGAAGTGGGAGAGATTACCGTGGCGGGGCCGAACGTCATGGTCGGCTACTGGCGCGACCCCGAAAGTACGGCCAGGACCTTCCGCAAAGAAGGCGACCCTGAGTGCACATGGCTGTACACGGGGGATTATGGCTGGCTTGACGAGGACGGCTTCCTCTACTTCAGCGGCCGTCGCGACGATCTCTTCAAGAGAAGAGACATAAGAATGAGCGCGGTCGAGATCGAGGCGGCGCTGATGGATGTCCCAGGTGTCCGAGCGGCCGCGGTACTGCCGCCTACTGACGAACGTGACCTGGCAATGGTCGTTGAAGGCGATCTGGAGAAACCGGAGGTGTTGGTCGGGCTTCGCCAGAGGCTGGATCTGGCCAAGATTCCACCGATATGCGTGATCGTTGAAAGGCTTCCGTTGAACGCGCACGGAAAGGTTGACAAGGTCGCTGCGGAGATCTTTTTGAAGGATGGCGGCGAATGAACGCGGGGCCGATACATAATGGAATGCCACGGCGGCTACTTGAAAGGCTTGCGGCGGCGCATGGGACACCAGCATACGTCTACAATCTCGATGAGGCGGTCAGCGCCAAGAGGGAACTGCTGTCGTACCTGCCCGATGCGATCGATGTTTTCTATTCCCTCAAGGCGAATCCTCATCCGCAGTTGATTCGCGCGATCAGAGGGAGCGGTGGCCGAGCTCTGATGGCGGAAGTGAGCTCGACCGGAGAGGTCGCGGCGGCTTTAGCCGCTGGCTGGGATCCTTGCGACATTCTGTACACCGGCCCGGGAAAGACCGAGGCCGAGCTGCACGCCGCTTTCGGCTCGGACGTGCGGCTCTACTCTGGCGAGTCGCCTTCAGATGTCGCTCACATCGGTCGGACGGCGGAAGAACACAACGTTACGGTAGAAGTCATACTGAGAATCAATGCCGCTCACGGCGAGGCAAGTCCGGGTATTCGGATGACGGGCGTACCAAGTCAGTTTGGTATCGACGAAGAAACCCTGGCGTCCGAGATCGCGCAGCTGAAGCGGACGCCAGGAGTCAACATTGTCGGGCTTCACCTGTTTTCCCACAGCAACGCCACCACCGAAGAATCACTAATCGACGAGTTTGGGCACAACATTCAGCTGGCGGCCAGAATTCAGCGTGAGCTGGGTATCGACCTGCGACTTCTGAACGTCGGCGGAGGGTTCGCGGCTCCCTACGGTAAGCGGGGCGGGCGGGCGTCCTACCCGCGACTGCGGGATACGTTGGAAAAGGAACTGGACGCCAACCTGCCAGGCTGGCGGCGAGGCGAGCCCAGAGTGGCCGTTGAGTCAGGCAGGTACCTGGCGGCAACGAGCGGTGTCCTGCTTACCAGAGTGGTGAACACCAAGCTAAGTCGCAAGCGCGCGTTCGCCATCTTGGATGCGGGCATCAACGCGTTCGGCGGGATGTCGGGTCTCGGTCGGATGATGCCCTCGTCAGGCGAAGTGGAAGCCGTCATCACGCAGAAGCCCGACGAAATGGGTCCACACCGTAGCGGAGAATGGCCTTTCACATTGGTGGGACCGCTGTGCACTCCTGCGGATGTGATCTCCAGAACTTCTCGTGCTGAAAGTCTGAGTCCCGACGACGTCCTCGTGATTCCAAACGTCGGAGCGTACGGCCTGACTGCCAGCCTGGTCACGTTTCTGGGGCGTCCCTGCCCGCTGGAGATCGTCGTAAGCGAAGGACGGGTATGTTCCGTGTCTCAGATCGAGTACACGCGTGTCTTCAGGGCCAGTGCGGACCGCCATGCCAGCAAGTATTGAGCAGGCTCTGCGGCCAGACCGTAAGGTTCGCGGTTGTTCAGGTTGCAACCTTAAGGATTTGCGTCCGTGGCAGGTTCGAATGACGGAAATGGTCCAGGACGGGGGAAAGCGTATGATCACGAGCCCTGACTTCGCGGTCCTGCGTGTTGCGGCGTTGAGCGTAGATGAGATCGAAGAGGCGTCCCTGGGTGCTGCTTTTGTCGCGCAGGCCATCACGCTTGCCGCCGGTCCGGAGCTGGTCGCTCTGTCTGCGAAGCATGAAAAGGCGCAGCGTGCCGTGCGTCGTTACATCGCTCGTATGGGTGGCAGAGCGACGCCTTTTGGGCTGCTGGCCGGAACCTGTCTGATCGGCTTGGGGCGGGATCAGTCGATAGAGCTCGCTGGCAGGTCGGAACACCGAGTTCGCGTACGCACTGACACCGGCGTCATCGAACGGATACTTCGCGACAGCCTCGGTGGCATCACGAGCGCATGGGCGCCGGTCAGGGTGAACGCGACGCTGCGTCGCTCTCAGGATGGCTATCGCTATTGCCGTCCTGACCTCACGTCTGTGCACGTGACGGACGACCCCCGGCTGGAGCGGCTGATGAAGAGAAGAGGCGCGAATCTGCTCAAGAGTGAGCTGCTTGATTCTTTCAGCACCGAGGACATACAGCGATACATAGATGCTGGAATCATCGAATATTCGATCAGCTTGCTGGAGGCGGGTGAAGAACCAAGCAGAGTCGCAGCCGGCCTTCTTCGCCGAGCAGGTAAGACCAGGGAGTCTGAGGCGCTGCTCCTGCTTTCGAAAGAGGGCCTCCGAGAGGCGGGCGCGACCCTGGTCAGCGATTTGAGTGCCGAATGGAGCGAGGCGGCCGAGCTTCTGCCGGTTCTCAAGAAGAATCTTTCAGTGAACGAGCGCTATCACCTTGATCTGGAGTTGAGCCTGAAGAGCGGTGAAGTTTCTTCGCGGACCATAACGAGCCTGGAAGGGGTTGCTCGCAGGCTTGAGGGGATGCTCGACCACCGCGGCAATCGCCTTGCGAGCTTTCGTGATGCCTTCCGGTGCCGCTACGAGGACGGCGAGGTCAGTTTTCTCGAAGCCCTGGACTTCACCACGGGGGTGGCGGGGGAGTGGCTGCCCGCCAGGTCTGCGATTGCCAACTACGCGGGGGTTGACGAACGCGAGGAGGCCATTCGGCCCGGTGGCCCCGAGGCGGCACTAGAAGCCATGGGTGCTCTGGTAAATGGATCTCAGAGTTACGATATCGAGAAGCTTCCGCTCGGGAACCTCTGCTTGAGCAGGTCACTTCAAGCCGCGCTTCTCGACAAGGCTGGCTCCGGTTTCGCGGCCATGTTCATCTGCGCGCAGCAGGGGGCACCGTTGTCGCGGCTGGCGCGTTTCGGGCTTGGCGACAACGAACTGGCGTCCAAACTGATCAGTTGGGGGAGGTCTGCCGGCGCGGACGCTGAGGACGTGCTTACGGTCGAGCTCCTGCACAGCCCAGGAGGCCGTGACGGCAACATCCTGATCAGGCCCCGTCTCAACGACGCCCACCTCGCTCTGTCGGGGGCCGGGGGAGGGAACTTTCACCTTGAGCGGCTGCTGATTCGCCTTGAGGACGACAGGTTCCACCTGCGCGACTCGATCTCGGGCAGGCCCGTCGTGCTGGAGGTCAACACCGCTCATCATCCCGACTTCAGCAAGGATCCCCTCTACCGGCTGCTCGCCAGCATCACGAGTACCGCAGACCCACTGATGTGGAGGTGGGGGCCGCTCGCCACCCTCCCTCACCTGCCGCGTATCACCTGTGGAGACATCATCGTGTCACCGGAGCGCTGGCGCTTGCAGGGCAGTGATCTGAAGGGCCGTCGCTTGAACGAGCTCCTGAAGGGGATCGGGGATCGGCGATGGGTCGGCTACGGCCAGTCTCATCAGCAGGTCCCTGTGGACCTGGCACGACCGGCTGCGGTACAGGACGCCATCGAGCATATCGGGACGAGCGGTTTCGTCGATTTCTATGAGATGCCTCAAATGGAAAGCCCGGGGTCGGTCAGTCCACACGGTAAGCATGTCACAGAGCTCTATGTTCCGCTGGCGAGGGCTCGTTCGACACCGTCGGCACCGTCACGCCCGATTTCGTACAGCCCATCGCACGGACGTGCCTGGGTCTACTTCAAGTACTTCTGTAGTGTGCTCGCCGCGGACGGCGTCATCGGGAAGGCGGCTGCCCTGGCACGGCAGTTGGAGGACCGCGGGCTCATTCACCAGTGGTTCTTCGTCCGCTACCCGGAGGATGGCGATCACGTCCGAGTGAGAGTACGGCTGAAGGATCCACAGCGGAAGCACGAAGTCATCGCGGCGATGACCGATCTGGGTGAGCAGGCACCCATCACCCGTGCGGTGACGGATCGTTATGTTCCGGAGATCGCCAGATATGGCGGAGTGGAGAACCTGCCCAAAGCCGAGGCCTTGTTCACTGCCGACAGTGGTCACATTGCCGCATGGCTTTCGCGGCGGCCGGGACATGTGTTGCGACTGTTCCAGTCGATCGCCGACATCATGGCCTGGGTGGGGCTGATGTGGCCTACGCATGACGAGTGTTTGGAGTTCCTGAGGTGGCGGCAGAACGTGAGCCGGTGTGAGGTTCCCCCAGGCCACAACGGTCTGGGCAAGTTCTATCGGCTTCAGCGCAAGAAGTTTGATTCCTTTTTTGAAAGCTATAGCCTCGATGCGGACGTAGCCACCCGACTGCGGGACCTCGCTCCGGACTACGAGATCATGAGGTCGGTGCTACATATGCATCTGAACAGGATCTTCGTCGTGGACTCGGTTCGACTTGAGCATGTCGCGTACGATTGCGCAATTCGAAAGCTTCTCGAGTATCGGTCCAGGCCCGAGATGGGGTCTCTCCCATGGGAAAGATTTTCGACGCATACCGGCGACGTACTCCAAGGAGCGCGGTCGTCGTGACAACGAATTCTTTCAAGTGCTCAGCTACCCGGGTCGGCCCACGGGACTCTCGTGCTGAGCGCCATGTGCTCATCGCCTGCCGGACGGATACTCGGCTGTTGGACAGCAGCGGGTGTGGTCGGAGACTGTGATGGAACTGCATGAAGTGATGCGTCTTATATCTCTCATTCCGGACGGCTACCGAAGTTTTGAAGTCTCCGCCCACAATGTTACGCGGATGTTCGGTATCGGGCCGGAGCTTCAGAAGGAGATGCTCGCCCAGGGGCTACCCGCGAAACGCATCGGCGAGCAGTGGCATTTCGCCTGGTCGGACGCCTACAATATCTCCCGGTACATGATGCTGCCTTCGCCCTTTCGGCGGGGAATGCTCGCCTGGCCCAAGATTCTTGAGCGCGCCAGGGCAGGCGCGACTCTGGACTTCGATATTCAGTTTCGCGTCGACTGCCCAGAACCGTGCCACGATGGCAAGTGTGACTTTCAGATATCAACGCCCATCCTGGACGCGTCGTTCAGAATGGATGAGAACGAGGATCGTCTGATATGTGGAATAGAGGCGACGTCCTCGGCCAACGAGGAGGCCATCCCGGACGATGTCCAGTCGCTGCTCGCGAAGTATGATCACATCTTTCTGATGTCGCTTCCACATCTTCTCACCTGGCCGGTGGAGATGGTTCTGGAGACGTCTATCGGTGACTGCATATCTCTCGCCCAACTGCTGGAGGCCGAAGGTAGGCGTTTGGGATATGAGACCCGGCATGCTAACGGCATCATCATGACTGCCCCGTTTTCGACGCGGCATCACTGGACCGAGTTCAAGATTGGTTCGACATGGGTTCCCTTCGATCCGTTCTTGTTCAAAGCGTTGCATCGCTGGCAAGTCCTCGAGTCTGACGAGTGGTCGGTGGGCTACCCGGCCACGGCGATGCTCCGTCCGATCTGCGGATCGTCCACGCGTCCCCTGGAAGTCACGCATCAGGGGACCGTCGTGCCGATGACGCTCCCCACCCGCATGAAGGTGCTGAACGACCCCCGACGGCTCGGCTCATGCGAGTGAACAGGCCGACCTGGCCCTCGATTCAGCCGAGCTCGCCAGCGGCACTGCGACGTGGTGCGGATGACGGCGTTCCCCGCCGTGACGACCACGACTCGCCATGGCAGGAGTAGCCGCGTGTGGGCAGCTCCCCACCCGCAGGGAGAGCCGGATTCCTCGTGCGACTTGGAAACCTTGAGTTGCGTAAGTGTCGGGCGCTAATCTGATTTGGCGTTTATAAGCTTGGTCGTCTTGGATTCTGGTCATTCTTCGGACGCGGCAAGCTCGTATTGGTCGGTCGGCGAGTGGTCTACTGGCAAGTCAACGAGTACATCGTGAGGCCCAGGTGGAAACGATTCCGAAGTTCCTTGAAGATCTGATTCACGCCCATTGCCGTGTTCCGGACGGTTCGGAGATCCGTCCCGAGGTGTCCCTGATGGAACTCGGCATGGACTCGGTCGCGATGATGGCGCTCGTCGCGGACCTTGAGGACATGCTCGACTTTCCCATGCCCTACGACCTCCTCACCACCGAGGTGTTCGCCACGCCTCGATCTCTCTGGACGGCGCTGGGGTCCGTCATTCCGGACCGGGAGATCGGGGTTGAGAGAGCGTGAGATCCGATCCGTCGGCCGTGGCCGACGACGACCTGTTGTCCATGCTTCTGACCAGACGCTTCGAAGAGGAACTGTTGCGGATGGCCGCGACCGGAGATATCCGTGGAACGACGCACACATGCCTCGGCCAGGAGTACATTCCGGTCGCTCTGGAACGCCTGTTACACCCGGACGATTTCGTGCTCAGCCATCACCGAGGACACGGCCACTATCTTGCCCGATTCGGAGATGTCACCGGGCTGCTCGCCGAGCTCCTGGGGCGCCAGGGCGCCGTGTGCGGCGGCGTCGGCGGAAGCCAGCACATCCATCGTCCTGGCTATCTGTCGACCGGGGTCCAGGGTGAAAGCCTCCCGATCGCTGTGGGTATCGCGCTGCACTTCAAACGAAGGGCCCTCGAGCGCTGCGCGGTCGCGTACATCGGGGACGGTACCTGGGGCGAAGGAGCGGTGTACGAAGCCCTGAACATGGCGGCGCTCTGGTCCGTTCCGCTAGTAGTCGTGGTAGAGAACAACGGCATCGCCCAGACCACGCCGACATCTGCTCATATGGCCGGGTCAATCGCCGCGCGTGCTGCCGCGTTCGGAATCGCCTACCAGCGCATCGAAGGCACAGATATCGACGAAATCAGAGCGGACCTTCGCATGGACTTCAACGAGTCCCGGAAGTCATCGAAACCCTTCATCGTCGAGTTCGTCACGCATCGGGTCGGTCCGCACAGCAAGGGCGATGATGCTCGTACGGCACAGCAGATCCGGGAAGCCGAACTGGCGGACTGGTACCCGGCATACGCTTTCGCCCACCAGGCTCAGACGCGGGAGATCGAGAGCATCGCCAGGAAGCAACTCGACGACGCCATCGAAGAAGTACGACGTCGACCTTTGGTGAGTGCACCGCGACTGGCCGCCGAGCATGCTGGTGACGGAGAATGAAACAGACCGAGCGAGTTGTGCAGAATCTCAATCGCGCGCTTCATGAAGCGTTCACTGCTGACGATGACCTGCTCATCCTCGGAGAGGACATCCTGGATCCGTACGGGGGAGCCTTCAAAGCGACCCGGGGCCTTTCCACCCGCTTCCCCGACAGAGTCATCGGCACTCCCATCAGTGAGAACGGGATCGTGGGAGTGGCCAACGGGCTGTGCCTCAACGGGAACACGGTCATCGTGGAGATCATGTTCGCCGACTTCCTCACGCTGGCCTTCGACCAGATCGTCAATGCCAGCGCGAAGTCGGTCACCATGTTTGGGCATCGGGTCCCCATGCACCTCGTCGTCAGGGCGCCCGTGGGTGGCCACCGCGGGTACGGGGCGACGCACAGCCAGAGCCCCCAGAAGCACTTCATCGGAGTTCCCAACCTGAGGCTCTACGAGCTGTCGCCCTTCCATGAGAGCACGCGTCTCCTCCCGCGCCTGCTCAACATCGGTGAGCCGTGCATCCTGTTCGAGGACAAGACGCTGTACGGGGAGCGGCTGCGGCTAGGGCCGAAAGTCGACGACGTCTTCACGCTCGACTTCCCGCGGGGACGCGAGGGGCCGGCATGGGTGCGGCTTGACGGCGGACAGGACACTCCCGACTGCACCGTGATCGCCACCGGCGGGACCGCACTGCGAGCGCTTGAAGCTGTACGAACGGCCTTTGTAGAGCATGAAATCATCTGCGATGTGATCGTGCCGTTCCAGTTGCATCCCTATGGTCTCGGCTCGATGCACGAAATCCTCTCTCGGTCAGGTCACATCATCGTGGCCGAGGAGAGCGCCGCAGGAGGAACATGGGGCTCTGAGATTGCGCACATCCTGCACACCCAACTTTGGGACGAGCTTTCCCGGCCGGTGCGCGTGGTGAGTTCCAAGGACAGCAGCATTCCCGCTGCACCCCATCTGGAACGAAACGTTCTCATGCAGGCGGACACTATTCTTCAAGCGATCGGAGACCTCGCCAATGCATGACGTGACCGTCCCAAGATTTCACCCCAATGATGAGCGTTACGTGCTCGTCGAATGGCTCGTCCCCAACGGGGCCACCGTGACGGTCGACCAGCCCATCGCCACGGTGGAGACGGCGAAGGTCGCTGAGGAGGTGCTCAGCACCCACGAAGGCGTGGTGGAGTGGCTCCTGCCGGCGGGCGCGGAGTACCTCTTCGGTCAGAGCATCGCCCGTATCCGCGCGCTCGGGGAGGATGCGGCGCCGGACGCAGGCATCGTCGACCCGAAGCCCAACGCGCCGCTCCTTTCCCGTGCGGCCGCCGAGTTGGCCGCTCGTCACAATGTCGACATTGGTCAACTCGGCGGGCTCAACCGGAGTACCGTACGCCGCCGAGACGTCGAGGCGTTCATCTCTGCCCAAGGATCGGCCGAAACCGAGGCCGACGCGGTCACGTCTCAGCCTCGGCCGCAACCTCCGGCGATGTCGATTCCGTGGGATTCCCTGCCACCTGGGCAACGGAGCGTGGCGGACGCCGTCGTCGCCTCCCATCGCGACATCCCGGTCGGCTTCACCGTGGTCAAGGCCGACTGCGAGGACGCCTTACGCTGGCTGACGGCGCGTTCATCGCAACGATTCGGCGGTCTGCCGGAACTGGTTGTGAAAGCGATCGCCGCGCAGGCCGAGGACTTCCCCGCGTTCTTCGCGTCGATGCCCAGCGGGTGCACGATGCGGCTCGGCGCGGCCCCCAACATCGGAGTCACGATCGATGTCGGGCAGGGATTGCAGATACCAGTGATCAACGCGGCCGACCGGACGTCCCTCTCCGAAGTCGGAGACGCCCTGATGCGTTTCCGGCTGAAGTCTCTGCGGGGCGCGTTGACCCGTGACGAACTCTCCGGCGCGACCATCGTTCTCTCGCTCAACATCGACGCGGGCGTCGCCTACGCGATCCCCATGATCCCCCTGGGGCTCACCTGCGCGGTCTCTCTCGGAGCGGTTTTCGACGAAGTGGTGCTCGCCGATGATGGGAAACCAGCTGCCCGGCGCAGGGTGAACCTCGGTGCCGCCTATGACCACCGTGTCATCAACGGTCGTTCCGCGTCCGCTTTTCTGCTGGCCGTTTCCAGGGCGCTGGAATCTCCCGGTCAACCTACGAAAGCCTGAGTTTGACGGCATGTTCCGTGACCCCTGTACGGATTGGAGCGAGCCGCACCCCTCAAGGGGTTGCGGACGGCGCTGAGCCGCGCAGAACAGGGACTTGCAGGCGGCGCCCCGCGTGGGAGTTTCCGCGAAGGCCCGGCTGGTGGAAGGAGGCACGGTGCGGGTGGGGAGCGAGACGTGGTCGCCGCGGCTGCGCCTGGTGGCTGGGCAGAGGGCGTTACGTGACGTCTTCGGGAACTTTCCCAGCGGCGTGGTCGGGCTCTGCGCGCTGGACCGGGACGGGTCCGTCGCGGGCATGGCGGTCAGCTCGTTCACCTCGGTGTCGCTGGACCCGCCGCTCGTGTCGGTCTGCGTGGCCGACTCGTCGCGGACGTGGCAGCGGGTGCGCGACGCCCGCACCGTCGGGATCAGTGTCCTCGGGGAGCGTGACGGGGCGCTGTGCCGCGCGCTGGCCGGGCCGGCGGACAGCCGGTTCGACGGGTTCGACTGGACGGCGGGCGACGGCGACGCGGTGTTCCTGCGCGGCGCGGTCGCGTGGCTGGAATGCTCCGTCACCGCGGAGGTGCCCGCGGGCGACCATGTGATCGTCCTGCTGGGAGTGCGGGCGGCGAGCAGCGTCCCGTGGGAGCGGCCGCTGGTCTTCCAGGGTGGCCGGTTCTGGACGCTCAGTGAGGGCGTCAGGCCCCCCAGTGTCGGTGACGGGCCGGACGCCCGGGTCTCCCGAACCGGTTCCTTCAGCTTTTCGATGCGATGGCGATCGCTCGTCCGATGTCGTGGTAGTCGGCCTCGTGGCAGCCGTTGAGAAGGATGTGGTCGATCCCGGCGCGAACGTAGTCGCCGAGTCGTTCCCCGACTTCCTCGTGGGTGCCGACGAAGAAGGGCGCGCTCGCCTTGCCGCTGCGGAATGCGCCCAGCCAGTAGGGGTCGGATCGGTCTGGTCGTTCCTGCGCGTCCACCGACCGGACGGCGAGGTCACGCGCCCACCTGTTCGAGGAGACGGTCTTGAGCAGCGTCTCCTGCCGACCCTGCCATGTTTCGGGGAATCGCCTTTCGGCCTCCGTCCAGGCGCGTTCTCTCCGGGAGTCGGCGACGACGCCCACTCTGATTCCGAGTCCGCCCGTGTAGCCGCCCGCCACGAGCGGCTTGAGGAAGGACTCTGACCATTCCGCGAAGGGCGTCGGATGGGTTACCACGACATCGGCGATCTCCTGGGCCACGCTGATGCTCGCCGGCGAGGATCCCGCGACGAAAAGCCTGCTGCGGGAGAGGACGTCCGGCCGCGGGACCAGCCGGAAACGGTCGTAGGAGTAGAAGCGCCCCGCCATCGTGACCTCTTCTCCGCGCAGGAGCGCGCGGAGGATCATTCCGTACTCGCGGAGTCTCGCGTACCGCTCGTCGTGGTCGAGGAGATCTCCCGTTTGCCGGCGCTCGTCCTCCCTGGCGCCCGCGACCAGGTTGAAGTCGAGCGGACGGCCGTACAGGACCGCGAAAGCGGCCGCCATCGCGGCGACGGTGTGCGGTGGGGCCGACGCCGGCTGGACGGCCACGAGAGGGACGAGCCGCTCGGCGGCCTGCCCCAGCTGTCCGGTGATCAGCCAGGGGTCGACTTCGTGCAGGTTGTGCGGGACGAGGATGCCCGACCAACCGGCGCGTTCGCAGGCGTCCGCCGTTTCCGCCAACAGCCCGGCATAGCCGGATCCGGATGTGTCGTCCGGGCCGGGTGCCTGCGGGGTGACCGCGTAGACGTGCATCAGCGAACCTCCAGGACGCCGACCGGATCGTTGGCGTTGCCGCGGGGACGCAGATCCTCGGGATCGGCGTAGTCGCGGATCCGCCGGATCAGGGTCGTGCTGTTCTGCGCGAAACGGTGTGGTTCACGCAGATTGGTGATCTCCATGCGGCCTCCTTCCCGGCCCCTCATGGACTCCAGATAGCGTAGGACCGCCCTTCCCTCGGGGTAGGTCATGAGGTAGTGGGCGGCGAAGACGCCCCCGGCCGGGTTGATCAGGTCCCAGTACTCCCGGACGAACGCGAGGGTGTCCCAGGTGTCGATCCAGGCGAAGTCGAGGAGCCCGACGGCGTCCTTGACCCTGTCGCTCGACCCGCGCAGGTCGCCTTCGATGACCTGGCACACGTCGGACAGGCCCAGATCCTCCAGCACCCGCTGCGCCCGGGGTGCGGACGACGACGCGTCGGTCATGCGGTCGATGCACACCAGGACCGGTTCGTGGGGCTCCTCGTAGTAGGCGGCATGCGCGAGGGGAAGGACGCTTTCGCGGTCGCCGGCGGTGAGCAGGTTCCGTTCCTCCTCGAACGCGGCCTTGTTGTCCTTGAGCGCCTGGGCGAGAAATGGCGTCGTGTATCCCATCCCGACTTCCAGGACGGTTCTGGGCCTCAACGTTCGCACCAGCCAGTACAGGAGCGGGGCGGTGGAGTCGGTTCCCATCTCCGGGACCCGCAACGGCTGCACGGCGGAGACGAAATGGTCGTTGATCATCGCTTTGTCCTCATCATGAAACGGGCCGTGTCGGGTGGCGGTCTTCAGGCGGCGAACAGTGGGTGGAGTGCCCGGTCCGCCGACCACGCGGTGTTCAGGTTCTCCGCGACGACGCAGTACATGACGCCGTTCTGGCCGTCGAACGCGTTGGTCAGGATGACGCCGGTGCGCGTCGCCGGATCGTAGGCGAGGCCGGCGTCTCGCAGAGTGGTGAGGGCGTCGGTGAAGGAAGGGGTGCTCCATCCTCCCGGCCAGACTCGTTCGAGGATGATGCGGTCTTTCCCGAAGCCGTCCACGGCGCGGCCGCCGATCCGGCCGTAGATGTGGGTCGAGCCGGTGATCCTGCCGTTGAACTCGGTGAAGAGGACCTCCCGAGTGGGCGTCACTATCGCGTCCGGGCCGAGAATGCCCCGATATCCCAGGGCGTGCAGAGCTTCGGCAAGACGGCGGCCGCCCTCGACGAGCTGGTCGAATACGGCGGGCTCCACCCCCTGGGAGGGCATGATCTGGCCGACCGCGTAAGGCGCCGAGAGCAGTTCCCCATCGCCCGTCAGTTCCACCCCGGAGTCAGAGATGAGGAACTCTACGAAAAAGGCCGAGCTGTCGCGGACGTACCGCTCGGCCACGGGACGTCCGGCACCTCCGGCGGTCAGCCATTCCCAGCGTTCCTCCAGGTAGGAGTGGACGTCGGAGGGGTTGTCGATGGGCACCACCCGGCGGGCGCCGATCGGCCGGAACGGCTCCCCGGTGGTGAGGATCTCGTTTCCGCGTCCGCCGGACAGGAAGTCGTGCTTGACCATGACCGGGCCGCCGTCGAGGAGTTCGACGATCGCTCTTTCCGCGGATTCCGGGCTCGTGCAGACGGTGCCGTCCGGGAGTGGCACCCCCGCGCCTCCGGCGATCATCCGGAACGCGGATTTGCTGTTGACCATGACCCCGCCGGCCTGGCTGACGAAACCGTGACCGGGCATCGAGGAGCTGATGCCCACGGCCCGTGCGAGGGCCGCCACCGCGGGGTCGGGCCACAGCGCCGACAGATGGGTGATTCTCCGTCCGACCATCACCTTTTCCAGTTCCGAAATGAAATCGTGGTTCGCGAGCCGGGCGGGGGAGAGCGTTCCCTCGTCCGTTTCGGAAACGGGCGGGACGACGATCGACAGCGAATCCTTGCGCGTCCCGGTCATGGCCGTCACATAGTCGAGGAAATCGTCGTCCGGACGTACCGGCAGGACCAGGATGTCGCCGTCCTCCGCGAACCATGCGATCCGTTGGACCCACCAGCCGGTCCAGCCGCGGTCGGTCCGGACGTCCTGGCTGAAGTCGTTGCCGACGAGGACTCGGGCCGATCTCCGGCCGTCGGCGGTCGGCGTGGAGCGGCGCGCGAGGGTCTCAGGCGGTATGAGCACGGCGGTTTCCTTCGATGAATGCGGCCATGGCAGCCACGGTGGGTTGGACGAGAAAGTCCAGGAGTGGAATCTCCACCCCGAGACGGTCGTTCACCTCGGTCAGCAGTCGAAGTACCTGGACCGAATCGCCTCCGCTGGCCATGAAGTCGCTGTGCGGTCCGAGCGTGGTGACGCCGAGGATTTCGTTCCAGATGCCGATGACTTCCCGCTGCGTTCCGCTGACCGGCAGGTCGCTCGTGGGGGAGCCGTTCTCCGGGGGCGGCGGCAGCGCCGCTCGGTCGAGCTTTCCCGTGGGTCCGAGCGGCAGCCGCTCCAGGGAGACCAGCCGCCACGGGACCGCGTGCTCCGGAAGCATCCGTTGAAGGAAGCGGCGCAGATCGGCGGTGTCCGGAGCGAACGAGGTCGCCGGTGTGACGTACCCGACCAGCCGGGGAGCGGGCCCCCGGGTGTCGACGGTCAGCACCGCCTCCGCCACGGTCGGGTGGCCGCGCAGAGCCGCCTCCACCTCTCCCGGCTCGACGCGATGTCCGCGAATCTTCAGTTGTCTGTCTTTCCGGCTGTGGAATTCGAGGCTTCCGTCGGCTCTGCGGCGAACCAGGTCCCCCGTCCGGTAGGTGTCCGCTCTCTCGAAGGCGACCGCGGTGGCGGCGTCCTGCTTCCAGTAGCCCTTGGCGACACGACCGCTGAGGATCTCGAGTTCTCCGAAGATGTCGGTCGGGTGCCCGTCCGGGTCGAGCAGGCGGGTGGCGACCCCTTCGACGGGGCCGCCCAACGGGAGGCGAACTCCGTCGAGGTCGGCTCTGGTGGCCAGGTGTTGGAGCGCGACCGTGCACTCGGTGGGGCCGAGTCCGTTGACGAGGGAGCTGTCCGGAGGAAACGCCCGCAGGAACGTGGCGAGATCGTCGCGCGTCGCCTCCTCACCGCCGAGGACGACGACGCGGACGGTCGCGAACGCGGCAGCCCGTCCCGTGTCGCCCGGGAGGTCGCTCACGAGGTGGCGGAACAAGGTGGGGGTGCAGTGCACCACGCTCGCGCCGGACGCGGCCAGTTCCGCGCGTAACCGGGCGGCGGGCACCAGTGGATCGAGAATCCGGACGGTGGCTCCCGTCAGCAACGCCCCGAACAGGTCCATGACCGCGGCATCGAACGTGTAGCGGGCGAGGAGAGGAACGGCGTCCCCGGCGCCTATGCGGACGCGCGCGGAGTAGGCCAGCGCATGCGCGAGGACGTTCCCGTGGTTCTGCATCACGGCTTTCGGACGTCCTGTGGACCCCGACGTATGCAGCAGATAGGCGAGAGACTCCGCGGTGACCGGGGGCTCGGGCATGTCGCCGTGCACACCGTCGCGCGCCGGATCGAGCATGATCACGGGAACGCCCCTGGACAGGGTTTCGGCCCGGTCTCGTAGGTTCCCATCGCACACGATCGCCGCGACGTCCGCGTCGGCGAGCAGGACGGAGAGCCGACCGTCCGGCTGCCTCGGGTCAAGCGGAACGTAGACGGCGCCCGCGAGGAGAACCGACCAGATGCCGACCACCGCCCCGATGTCGTGGTCGCACAGCAGCGCGACCCGTCCGCCGGAGCCCGTGGCACGCCCGAGGAGCCGGGCGGTGCCTGCGGCGCGGGCGCCGAGCTCGGCATAGCTGAGCCGGCCGGACGGCCCGGTGACCGCGGTGCGGGCAGCGCAGCCGACGACGACCTGAGTGAACCGGTCGACCAGGGTTTCGTCCGGTCCCGGAGGCGGAGGGAACCGGTACCCGGGTGGGACAGCCAGTCGCCAGGTGGTGTCGTGGACGGGTTCGTCCTGAACGCGTAGGTCTCGGAGCGCGGCCATGGGTGTGGCGGCGGCCGCCGTGAGGAGCGCGACGCAGTGGCCGAGAATCCAGGCGGCGGTCGTGCGGTCGAACAGGCTCGCGTTGTAGGTCAGGGTGAGCGCGGACGGCTCGTCCCCTTCCACCGCGGCGAGCGCGAGATCCGCCTCCTCGCCGGTTCCGGGCGGGCCGAAGAGCACCGGGAGGCCGACGGGCGGTTCCGAAGGATCGGTGAGCCGTCTGGCCGCCGCGACGGCCGTTCGGACCCGGGAGGCCTCCTCGGTGAAGGACGCCTTCGGCTCCAGTTCCAGGTGCAGGGGGAGAGACGGCTCCCCGCCCCCCGCCGTGTTCAGTCCGAGGAGAAGGCTGCTCTGTCCGGTGTGGCGGTGGAGGACGGCCGCCCAGGTGGTGAGAAGGACGATCTCCACGGGGATGCCGGTGTTCGCGCTGAGGGCGGCCAGCCCGGCCGTCAGGCTCTCGGGGAACGACGCGGTCCCGGTTTCGCCGCGGTAGGGGCGGGCGGTGAATCGGGGCCGGTCCGCGGCGACTTCCGGGGGAAGGCATCCGTCGATGCGCGGTGCCCGTTGACCGGCGGCGATTAGCTCATGGGGTGGCATGTACTTCCTCTTCTCGCGGTGGTTCCTCGGTGTCGCCGTGCCATGAGCGCCAGAGCCGCGCGTAGGGACCGTCCCGTTCGAGCAGTTCATGGTGGCGACCGACCTCGCTGATCCGCCCGTCCTCCATGACCACGACGCGGTCGGCGTCATGGGCGGTGTGCAGGCGATGCGCGATGGCGATGACGGTGCGCCCTTCGAGGGCGGTGGCCAACGTTCGTTCCAGTTCGCGCGCGGCGGCCGGATCGAGCAGCGAGGTCGCCTCGTCGAGGACCACCGCGCCGGGGTCCACCAGTAGGAGCCGGGCGAGAGCCAGCTGTTGGAGCTGCGCGGGGAGCAGCGTGCCGGATCCGACCTCCCCGCCGAGGCCCAGCCCGGCCGCCCATTCCCCGGCGCCGACGGCCGAGAGCACGTGCTCCAGACGGTCGTCGGTGGCGTTCGGCTGGGCGATCAGCAGGTTGTCGCGCAGTGTGCCGCGGAAGGCGTGCTGTTCCTGCGTCACCAGAAGGATTCGCCGACGTAACGCCGCCAGCGAGATTTCCTCCAGGTCGACGCCCCCGATGGTGACGGTCCCCGCGGAAGGCGGGTGGATCCCCGCGATCAGCCGCCCCAGCGTGCTCTTGCCCGCCCCGGACGGGCCGACCAGCGCGAGGCGTTCCCCCGGTTCGACCACGAGGTCGACGCCGTGCAGAACGTCCCGGCCCGTCCGGTAGGCATGGCTCACCCCCGTCAGGACGATCTCGGCCGCGTCCAGTGCCCCGTCCCGGCTCGTCCGGCCGAGGTCGGGCGCCTCCGCCTGGGACACTCCGATGATCCGCGCGAACGACGCGCCGCCGACCTGGAGTTCGTCCATCCAGAAGAGCAGGCGGTCCACCGGGCCGACGATCTGCTGCATGTACAGCGTCACCGTCGCCACTTCCGCCAGCGTCACCGTCCCGCCGAGGTAGAACAGGCCGCCGACGAGGAGTGTCGCGGCGACCGGGAGGATGTAGGCGGTGTCGGCGATCGGGAGATAGACGCTGCGCAGGAAGAGTGTTCTTCGTTCCGCGGTGTAGGACTCGACGATGTCACGGTCGGCCTTGGCGCGGCGCTGATCGGCGAGGCGCAGCGCCTCGACCGTCCTGGCGCCGTCGATCGTCTCGGCGATGCCGCCGGTGAGCCGGGCGTAGGACGCGTTGGCGCGCAGGTACCCGGCTCTGGCCCGCCGCAGGTACCAGCGGGTGGAACACCAGAGCAGCGGCACGCCGATCAGGCACGGCAGGACGAGAATCGGTGCCGTCAGGACGACGGCGCCGATCGTCAGGGCGACGGTCGACAGCGCCACGAGGCTGTCCGGCACGGCGAACTGGACCGTGGCCGCCATGACGTCGACGTCCCGGGTCGTCCTGGTGACCAGATCGCCCGGGCTCGCCCGCTCCACCACGGAGATCGGCAGGGAGACGACCCTGGCGACGAACTCCTCCCGCAGCTGGGCCAGGACCTTCTCGCCCAGGCGCAGGGACGTCAACGTCGCGAACCCGGCGAGGACGGCCTGCGCCATGAGGGCGGCGCAGAGTTCGGCGGTGGTCCGGGCGGCGCCGCCGCCTCCCTGCTCGGAGGTCTGGACCAGCCGCCCGAGGAGATGCGGAGCGACCAGTCCCGCGATCGTGGCCGAGGCGTGCAGGAGAAGGGAGAACGACAGGTCGCGGGAGTGCTCCCCCATGAGTCGCCGGGCCCGTCTCCTGACCTGGCGGCTCGTGGCGATGGGCAGGTCCTCCATCACAGGTTCACCCCTCTGCTCACGACGGGCCGGTAGGACGGCGAACCGAGCAGTTCGCGGTGGGTGCCCTCCGCGGTCACCCTGCCGTTCTCCACGAAGATCACGTGATCGGCCCGGTCCAGCAGGATCGGGCTCGTGGTGAGGACGACCGTGCGGCGGCCGGCGCGGTGAGCGCGCACGCGGTCGGCGATCCGGGCCTCGGTGTGGGCGTCCTGGGCGCTCGTCGGGTCCAGGAGAATGAGGGTCTCGGGGTCGGCGGCGAGGGCGCGTGCCAACGCGAGGCGCTGCCGCTGGCCCCCGGAGAACTCACGGCCGCCGCCGATCTCCTGTTTCAGGCCGTCCGGTAGCGCGTCGATGACGTCCTGGGCGGACGCGGCCCAGAGCGCCCGGCCGACCTCGTCGGGGTCGGCGGCGCAGCCCAACTGGTCGGCGAGCACCCCCGAGAAGAGTTTCGGGTCGCGGTCCACAAGGAGAATCCGCCGCCGTACCTCGTCCACTGGGAACTCGTCGAGGGGGACGCCCGCGTAACCGCCCGGCGGATCCGCGTAATGTCCGAGCCGGTCGGCCAACGCGTCCGCCTCGGACGCCCTCGCGCACACGATCGCGGTGTGGGAGCCGGCGGGGACGGTCAGGCCGCTCACCGGGTCGGCGAGGAAGAACTCATCTCGGTGGTCCGGCATGGTTCGCGTTCCCGAACCCGTCTGCCGCACCGCGGAGAGGACTCCCACGATTCGTTGCGCTCCGGCCAGCGCCCGGGTCAGGCGATCGACGGTCGTGGTGAGGCGGCGCATCTGTTCGGCGAGGAAGACGGCATAACCGTAGAAGGCGACCAGCGCGCCCGGGCTGAGCACACCGGCACGCACCTGGTGGATGCCGAGGCCGACGATGGCGGTCGTCAGGAACCCGGGAAACAGCAGGCGGCATCCGGCGATCCAGGCCTCGACGGTCGCGAGCCTGACGCCTTCGCTCCGCACCCGCTGCGAACGTGCGGCGTAGCGGGCGGCGAAGACCCGCTCACCGCCGACTCCGCGCATGACCTGCAACCCGTCGACGATGTCGACGGCCAGATCGGTGAGGGCGCCCTGCCGCTCCCGCAGGTCGTTCTGTCGTTGGTGAAGCCGCCTCATGAGGCGGGCGACGACCCACGCGACCAGCGGCACCCCGAGGAGGACGACGCCGCCGAGCTGCCAGGAGGCCACGAGCATCAGCACCGCGATCAACACGATGGACACGACCGCGCCGCCGCCGCGGGCCATGCTCTCCAACGCCAGGCCGATCCGTCCCAGATCCGTCGTGCTGATGGTGACCAGCGAACCGGCGGAGATGCTCCTGGGCAGCTCCGCTCCGAGGTCGGCGACCTTCGCGGTGAGCATCCGCACCGTCCGGTAGGTGGCGCCGAGACGGTTGGTCAGTGCGCAGCGATCACGCAGGGTGCCGGTGACCGCCTGGATGAGTCCGAGCAGCAGAACGCAGCCGCTCCAGACCAGGAGCGCCCGCCGGTCCTGACCGATCAGCCCCTGGTCGATGCCTCGGCCCACCGCCGCCGGGATCAGCGCCTGGGCGACGGTGCACGCGGAGCCGAAGAGAACCGCGAAGGTCATGGGCGCCTTGTAGACCGAGACGAACCACAGCAAAAACCGCAGAGGGCTCCCGAGATGCGGTACGCCGGTGTCCGGCTCAGGAAATTCGCGCATTCCTCGGCTATCCCTTCACGCCCATGGTCAGCCCGTGCTCGTAGGGCATGCCGCTCACCGTTCGGACGTCCTCGAAGCCGACCGCGCCCAACCACTCCTCGTAGTCCCGTGCCGGATAGGCCATTCCTTGGCCGCTGGCGAGAACGTTGAAGTAGAGGCCCAGCCGGGCGGAGAAGACACCGGACGTCTCGTTCTCGGAAACATTGAAACCGTAGATGAAGACGCGTCCGCCGCGCGGGAGCGCGGCATGGGCCTTTCTCAGCAGGACGAGAATGCGGTCCGCCGAGAAGATCTCCAGCACGTGGCTGAAGAGAACCGCGTCCGATCCCTCCGGGAAGTCGTCACGGAACAGGTCGCCCGGACGGAACCGCAGCCGTCCGGCATTCGCACTGGACGCGGCGAGCTTCGACACGCTGGGCAGATCGAAGATCGTGAGCGCCATCTCCGGGTGACGGTCGGCCAGCAGCGCCGAGGTCGTGCCGTCACCACCGCCGACGTCCAGGAGCCGACGGACGGGGGAGAACTCCTCGCGCCGCACGAGTGCCCTGGCGCTCCGCAGGGTGAAGGCGCTCATGGCCCGATGGAAAACCGATTCCAGCTCAGGGTCGCGGGACAACCTCTGGTAGAGCGTCGGCTCGTCGCCGGGGAAATCGTCGAGGGCGAGGTTGGTGCCCGTCCGCAGCGAGGCCGTCAGGCGGGGGAAAGCGGGATAGTAGATGTCCCGCCAGCCGAGGATGATGTGGGTCCAACTGTCCGGGGTGTCGGCGGCCAGGAGATCGGTGGCCGCCTCGGAGTTCACATAGGCGCCGTCCCGTTTGCGCACCAGACCCGTGGAGCACACGGCCTGAAGCAGAACCCTGAGCTGGTGAGCGGGGACGCCGGTGAAGGCCCGGAGCTCCTCGAACGTGGCCTGGTCCCGTTCACCGAGAAACCGGAAGATGTCTAACTCAACCGCGCTGGCGACCGCGTGAAACAACGCCGGAGCGTTGACGAGGAAATGGAATCTTTCGTAGACATCGACGCCTTCGAACGAGGCAATGGATGCCATGCGCTCTCCTTCCGTTGAGGGCGGACGCTCGGCCGCCCGCATGGTGTAGCGCCCATTCAAAGCTTCTGTAGCGCTAGGGCGGACCAGGAGTACGGGCCGCCAACAAGCGCCAGAAGACGCTCACCTGCCGCGATGTCGCCGCGTCCCGATCGCTCGGCCAAGGTGATGAGGACATCGGCGGAGAACGAATGCGCCAACTCGGCCACACGGCCGCTCAACAGCTTCTCCGGCGGCATCCCGAGCGCCGTCATCAGGAAGATCTGAGCCGTCCGCCGATAGTTGGGCAGCACGACGTGCGCGAAATCCGCTCCGGTGGACGCGGTCTCCTTCAGCAGCCCTTCGGCGCCCTCCTGGACGAGCTGGACGCTCGACAGCAGGTCGTGGCCCGCTCCGCCCGCATCGAGCGGGATCTCTGTCCTGGTGACGACCGCGTCCACCGCCAGCGACGCGGCGTCCGCCACCGGTTCTCGGGCGAGCAGGCAGGCGGTCGCGTTGTCGCTGAAGACCGACAGGCCGTTGGCCATGGTGCGGTGCCCGTCGCGGGCGCGGTCCGCCAATACCAGCAGCACTCGGTCGTGCCCGGCCTCTAACAGGGCGTCCGAGACCTTGAGGGCGACGGGCAGGTTGCCGCAGTCATGACCGGCGAGCGCGAGATGGTCCGTGAAAGGGAGCGCGAGCCGTGCCAGGAGCCGCGGCAGTGTACCGGCCGCGTCGTCGTCGTTCTCGCTGACGTAGACGACGAGGTCGGGGCGGACTCGCGAGGCGCCGAGCGTCCGTTCCGCCGCGGCCGCCGCAAGCTCCCAGACGGCCAGACTCGTTTCCCGGAAGAAGTGAATATCGTCGGCCAGCGAGGCGGCGCCGGTGGCGTCCGCGCCGGTGAGCGCCGAGATCGGGCGCGGATCGCCGTGCACGGACTCGATCGAGGAGACGACGAGGTTCTTCATGTCACCAGATCACATCTTTCTCTCCACCGCGGGGACGCCGAGGATCTCGCAGATGACCGATGACGGCACCGGCGGTGCGAAGGACTCGACGAGATCGGCCGGGGACCCGACGTCGTCATCGCCCGGAGGTATTCGTCCACCAGCCCACCCGGGGCGCGCCGGTCCTCCGAAGAACGGATCCGCACCGGGTCTGGCGGATCGAACGCGGAATTCCGACGGGTCGGATGGGCAGGAATCACGGGGCCTCACTCGCCGGGAGGGCATTCCCTGTCGCGTCGGGGCAAAGGCGTGCATAGAGATCGGTAGCGTTCAACTGAGGTAGTCCTCCGCGCCGCCCGCCCGGACAGTGTCGAGCGTGAAGCAGTGGAAGCCGCCGCCGAACAGCCGCCGGTGCCGGTGCCGCACGGGAACGACGGTGAATCCGTGGCGCTCCAGTTCGCGGATCAGCTCGGGGCTCGACTCGTTCACCAGAACCGTGTCGGGGTCGACCGAAAGCACGTTCAGGTCGATGAAGGGACTCGTGAGAACGAGGTCATCGTCGTCATAGACCGGGAAGTCGCCGCCCTCGGGCAGCGGGGCCACAATCCGATCCCACTTCCGCAACCGCTCCGGCAGCTTTTCGGCGACCTCCTCCGAGCGGACGAGAAGTGTGCCCGGACGCAACGCGAGCACCATGCTGTCGATATGGCTGTCGCTCAGTTGGTGCACCCGGTGCACCCGGAAACGGCCGTCGAGATGGCGTTCCAGCCAGTCGACCGCCATCGCGTGGTTGGCCGTCGATATGTTGGCCACCAGATCCCGCCCGAGGCGCAGGCACTGCGCGCCGTCGAACATCATCTCGAAGCCGACATCGTAAGGTGAGGGCCGCGGATCGTCGATGGGTTCGACCGGTCCGCCCGCCGTCGCGTTGCGCGCGTAGGCCAGATCGAAGGACGCGTCGGTCATCAGTGGACGGGGCATGATCGTCCAGCGGGCACCCTGGCGGAAGTAGTCGTGGAAGACCGCGGTGAGGAACTGCGTCTCGAAGTAGCGCGACCGGATCATCGGCGGAGTCTCGATGATCTCGTCGCCGAGGATCAACGTGTTGTCGCGAACGTTCAGCGGCGGCACCACTGACGCCTCCCACGCCGGCGTCTGCACGCGAGCGGTCGAGGCGTCGACGTCCATCGGGCGAAGAACGGTCACCCCTAGTGACTCAAGTGCCTTCACGATACCGTCAAGGTCTTCGTTCAGTTCTTCCACATAGCGTTTCTTGATGGATGTACGTCCCGGGGTCCGTGCCCCCGCCGTTCCGACGGACAGCCGCGGGTAGTACCACTCAGAACGATGACCGTTGTCGTTGGCAAGGTTCTCATGGAAGAACAGCTCGAACGAAAGCTCACGTTCGTGTGAGACGTAGTTCGCCGCCGAGCCGACGATCACTTCACTCAGCGCGGACCATTCATCAAAGCTGTTCAGTCTCATCCACTACACCCTTCTTGGAATCCGACCCACGACAAATACTTCGGCAAAGCTGCCAAGGACGTCATGGTCCGCCTTCACATCCGTCAAAGTCAAGTAACTGCACGGAATCGGCGCAGTCGCCGCAGGTTCGGCTCGTTGCCGGGCGCGATCGGGCGATGCTAACTTTCACCGCGTTTGCATGGCATTTCTTCACCGGCCCGGCCGTCGAATCAACTGGGAACCCGTCACAACCGCCGGTATCGAGACAGGAAGTGAAATGGTGGACGTAGAGCAGACGCTAAGCGAGATGTGGTCAGATCTGCTTGAGTGTGGTGCCGTCACCGAGGAGTCCGACTTCTTTGAATGTGGAGGGACTTCTGTGACCGCCGTGCACCTGGCGGCGCTGATACAAGACCAGTTCGGCGTTACCTTCGACGCCGTCGAAGTGGTGGTCGAGAGAAAGTTTGGAAAAATGACCGATCTGCTCACTCTCCGGTGCGCGGCCCTCTCATGAACTAGAGGCCCCTGCATTAGCGGTGACGCACAGACGGCCCAGGGCCGACCCGTCCTGCGACTTCACCCGGGCTCCTCAGACGGGTGCTCGTTCAACTGCGGAACATCTCTGCTTGAACGAAGCCTGGATTGGCGCCACAATGATGCGCGCCATCCCATGCGCACGCTTGTTCGAGTACGCGACATAACTCGTCCCCGGGGCGGAGTGGTCGCCCATGGCGTCGGCGGCGGCAGCGCCCCCGGATTCCCGCCGCACGCCTCGTTTCTCAACCCATTGATCGCCAAGACCGAGTTCTCATTTCCCAGCACCGCTCAGAGGAAGCGCCCTCTAAGGGAATGACGCTGGCCCTCGCGGCCGTCGACAGTTGTACGACCACGGAACTGGTCAAGCGGCCACCGGGGCGAGGGGACCATCGCCTATTACGAGCTTCGGTAGATACGGTGGTCGCTTCTAGCCCAACGCTTTGGTGAGGATGCGGGCGGTTTCGGCGATGGACTGTTCGTCGGGTTCGGCGGCCGCGTCCGGCCTGGTCGTCAGGACCACGATGATCAGCGGGGGGCGGGACGGCGGCCAGGCGATCGCGATGTCGTTGGCGCTGCCGTAGGTGCCGCCGGTGCCGGTCTTGTCGCCGATCGTCCAACTGGCGTGCAGCCCGGCGCGGATGCGCTTGTCGCCGGTCACGGTGGCCTTCATCCAGCCGGTGAGGCGGGCGCGGTCGGCGGGGATGAGGGCGCCGCCCGCCGTGAGCGTCCGCAGGTCACGGGCCCAGGGGCGCGGCGCGGTCGTGTCGCGCTTCTCGCCCGGCCGCCAGTCGTTGAGGGCCGTCTCCCAGCGGTCGGCGCGGGTGACGGGGTCGCCGAGCGAGCGGAGGAATTTCGTGAGCCCGGTGGGTCCGCCGATCTGGCGCAACACGAGGTTGCCTGCGGTGTTGTCGCTTTGGGTGATCGCCGCGTGGCACAGCTCGGCGACGGTCATGCCGGTCTCGACGTGCTTCTCCGTGATGGGGGAGTAGTTGACCAGGTCGTTCTTGGTGTAGTGGATGACGCGGTCCAGCAGCCCGGGGTCGGAGCGGCGCGCCTTCCGCAGGACGGCGCCGCAGGCCATCACCTTGAAGGTGGACGCGAACGGGAACGTCTCGTCCGCCCGGTGCGAGACGGAACGGCCGGTGCGGGTGTCGATGGCGTACGCGCCGATGCGGACTCCGCGGGACTTTTCCAGCTTGGTGAGTTGTCTCGTCACGTCCGATGAACTCGTCACGTCCGGCGATGTGGACGGGGTGTGGCTCGACGACGGGCTCGCGTCGGCGCCGCAGCTGGCGATACCGGCGAGGAGGGAGACGGCGAGGGGGGCGGCGCCGAGCGGCGTCCGGAACCGGGGAGCGTGAGTCGTCATGGGGAAGAGCAGAACAGACCCGGAATTCCCGTGTCCAACTGACGCGCGGCCCCTTCACAGGGCGGGTGGGGGAGCGGTGGAGCCTCGGACGATCAGTTCGCCCGGCAGCACGCGGGGTTCGGGGCGGCGGCCCGCGAGCAGGTCCAGCAGCGCCGTCATGCCCTGCGCGCCCATCTCCTCGGCGGGCAGCCGGACGGTCGTCAGCTCGGGTTCCAGCGCGGTCGCGAGCAGGACGTCGTCGAACCCCGTGACCGACAGGTCGGACGGGACGTCCAGGCCGAGCGCCCGCGCCGCCTTGTAGGCGCCCGCCGCGATCTGGTCGTCGTCGCAGACCAGGGCGGTCGGCCGGTCGGAACGCTCCAGTAGGCGGGTGGCGGCGTCCTTGGCGGACGCCACGTCGATCGCGCAGGAGTCGCGCACCACGCTCACCCCGGGCAGGGCGGCGACGGCGGCGGTCAGCGCGTCGGCGCGGGCGTGGAACGTCCACTGGTCCACAGCGGCGGCGACATGCCCGACGCGGCGGTGGCCGAGGCCGACGAGATGCGCGGTGATCGCCCGCATCCCGTCGGCGACGCCGAAGTCGACGGTGGGCACGAGGTCTCCGGCGGGGCCGCTGTCCAGGGTCACGACCGGTGTCGTTCCGGCGCCGGACATCCCGGGCGTCGCGGACGTGATCATCGAGGACGTGGCCAGCGAGGAGGCGAGGACGCCGTCGATCGCCTCGTGCGGCGCGGCGAACGGGCCGCCCGTGGGGGAGCCGCTCGGGTGTGCCGCCGGGTCGTCCGGCCAGGTGGAGACGACGACGCCGAAGCCGTGCCGCGCGGCGACCCGGGCCGCGCCCGTGTAGACGGGGCCGAAGAACGGCGCGGACAGCGTCGGGACCATCAGCAGGACGGTTCGGGTCGTGCCGAGCCGCAGGTTCCTGGCGGCCGTGTTGGGCCGGTAGCCGAGGCGTTCCGCCGCGCTCCGGACGCTGCGCGCGGTCGCGGGGGAGACCCGGCCAGGCCATTTGTCGCCCAGCACCAGCGAGACCGTGGACTGCGAGACCCCGGCCTCATGGGCCACGTCTCTGCTGGTCGGACGGCTGATCGTCGACACCCTGTGCCTCCTGGATGATCACGGGACGAACTCAGACTAGCGCCGTACCCACCCAAGGTGGTACGTATGACTCTTCAAGGGGTAATACGTATGACTTCGGGGGCGGGGGCTGGTCGATGCACGGGTACGCGCGCGGATACGTCGTCTTCCTGCGCAGGCCGTACGCGGGGCGGCTGCTCGGCGCCACCCTCCTCGGGCGGCTGCCGAACGGCATGGGGATGCTCGCCGTCGTGCTGCACATCCGGGAGGATGACGGCGGCTACCCCCTCGCCGGGACGCTCGCCGCGATCCTCGGGCTGGCGACGGCCGCGGGACAGCCCGTCCTCGGCCGCACCATGGACCGGCTCGGGCAGACCCGCGTCCTGCTCCCCGCCGCCGCGGTGTCCGCGGCGGGATTCGGGCTGCTCGCCGCCGTCGGCGCGGGGCCGCTGCCGCTCGCCGTCACGGCGGTCGTCGTCGCCGGGTTCGCGACACCGCCGCTGGAGGCCGGGCTGCGCGCCCTGTGGCCGGACGTCCTGGACGGTCCCGAACAGGTCGACGCCGCCTACGCGCTGGACGCCGCGTCCCAGGAGTTGCTGTTCACCGTCGGGCCGCTGCTCGTCGTCGCGGCCGCCGTCGTGAGCACCGAGACCGCGCTGCTGCTGACCGGGGCGCTCGGCATCGTCGGGACGCTGATCGTCGCGCTGTCCGGGCCGTCCCGCCGCTGGCGGGGCGAGCCGCGCGCCGCCGACTGGGCCGGGCCGCTGCGCTCCTCGGGCCTGCGGGTGCTGCTGCTGTCGCTGGCCTGCGCCGGGATCGCGCTCGGCGTGTACGCCGTCGCCGTCGTCGCCTACGCCGAACGGGAGGGCAGCGAGGCGGCGTCCGGGCTGCTGCTGGCCTGCATGGCGGGCGGCGCCCTCACCGGCGGGATCGGCTACGGCGCCCGCCGCTGGGGTCCCGCGCCGCATCGCAGGCTGCCGTGGCTGCTGGCCGCGCTCGCCGCCGGGTACGTCCCGCTCGTCCTCGCGCCCGGCCTGCCGGTCATGTCGGTGCTGGCGTTCGTGTCGGGGGTCTTCCTGGCGCCCGTGCTGGCGTGCAGCTTCACCCTCGTCGACCGGCTGGCGCCGAGCGGGACCGTCACCGAGGCGTTCGCGTGGGTCGTCGCGGCGGTCGGCGCGGGCTCGTCGGTCGGCTCGTTCGCCGCCGGGTTCGGCCAGGACCTCGGGGGCGTCCCCGGCGCGTTCGCCGGAGCCGGGACCGGCGGCGTCCTCGCCCTGGTCCTGTGCCTGCTCGGCGCCCGGACGCTCCGCCCCCGCGCCGCGCCCGCCGTCACCGCCGAGACCCCCGCCTAAACGGTCAGACCCAGGAGCCGAACCAGATGCGGGCGTGCCAGTCGTCGTACGGAATCGTCTCGGCCGCCAGGATCGGATAGAAGTACGCGAAGTTCGCCAGCACCACCAGCAGGAACGCCCCGGCGGCGGCCGCGCCGATCAGCCGCCGCACCCCGGCTCCCGGCGGCGGTGAACTCGGACGCACCGGATGCGCGCCGTCGAACCCCTCGACACCGTCGTGGCCGTCCAGGTCGCCGTCGAGTTCACCGGGCCGCGCCGCGTGCGCGCCCCCGAACCAGGCGGGCGCGGGGCCCATGAGATAGCCGAGGACGAGGACGACCGCCAGCACCATGAACGGGATCAGCGGCGTCGCGTAGAACAGGAACATCGTGCGTTCGGAGAACGCCGACGGGAACCAGGTGAGCCACCCGGCGAGGAAGGCCCACAGGACCGACCCGGCCCGCCAGTCGCGCAACAGGACCCAGATGAACACCAGCGCGATCAGCGCGGCCACCGCGCCCCACCAGAGGGCGGGCGTCCCGATCCCCAGGATCTCGCGGGAGCAGCGGGCCGCACCGTCGCAGCCGCTCTTGGGCTCGTTGTAGAAGAACGCGACGGGACGTTTCAGGATCGGCCAGTCCCATGGCCAGGACTGGTACGGGTGCTTGTCGTCCAGGCCGACATGGAAGTCGAACATCTGCTTGTGGTAGCGCCACAGGTCGGGCATGGCCTCGAACGGCCGCAGCAGGACATGGCTGGACGCGTCGCCGCGTCCCCAACCGCCCGGCTTGAAGATCCAGCCCCACCAGGTCGCCAGGTAGGTGACCAGGCCGACGATCACGAGCTGCGCGAACGCCGGAGCGGCCTCCAGCAGCAGCGTCCCGGTGAACGGCGACCGGACCCCGGCCGCGCGGCGGGCGCCGTAGTCCCACAGTAGGACCATCAGCCCGAACGCGGCGACGTAGAACACGCCCGTCCACTTGGTGGCGCAGGCCAGGCCGAGGCAGACGCCCGCGCCCCACCGCCAGCCGTGCGCCAGGAACGGGCCGAGCGAAGCTCGTCCGTTGAATGGTGGTGGGTGGGGGCTGGAGGACGGTCCGTACAGGGACGTGTCGCCCCGCCCGATCTTCTCGGCGAGGACGCGGCGCGAGCGGTCCCTGTCGTTCACGATGCAGGCGAACCCGGCGAGGATCCAGAACATCACGAAGACGTCCAGCAGCGCGGCCCGGCTCGTCACGAACGCCAGGCCGTCCAGCGCCAGCAGCAGCCCGGCGGCGCAACCGAGCAGCGTCGAACCCGTCATCCGGCGCGCGACCCGGCACAGGATCAGCACCGACAGCGTCCCGGCGACGGCGGGCATGAAACGCCAGCCGAACGGCGTCGCGCCGAACATCCACTCGCCGATCGCGATCATCCACTTGCCGAACGGCGGGTGGGCCACGAAGGACGGGCCGTTGCCCCAGATGTCGGCGTGCTGGTCGGCGATCAGCATCTTGTCGGCGTTGTCGACCGTGTTGTGCTCCCAGCCGAACTTCAGCAGGGCCAGCGCGTCCTTGGCGTAGTACGTCTCGTCGAAGACGACCGCGTGCGGGGAGCCGAGCCGGTAGAACCGCAGGAAACCGGCGAACACCGTGACCAGGATGGGGCCGATCCAGGAGGCCGCCGGGCTGCCGGGAATCGCGGGAGCGAGCCACTCCCTGAGCGGGGGCCTGCGCCGGGACCCGAGAGCCTGGGCGGGAGCCAGATCCGTCGTCGCCATCCCGCCATCGTACGGGCGGCGGGGCCCGGCT
The DNA here is from genome assembly GCF_039537545.1 of Actinomadura meridiana. NCBI lineage: Bacteria > Bacillati > Actinomycetota > Actinomycetes > Streptosporangiales > Thermomonosporaceae > Actinomadura > Actinomadura meridiana. The sequence goes on along the minus strand of NZ_BAABAS010000003.1, from coordinate 329,033 downwards.
CGGGTGGGAGAATGGAGGTGTGATGGGGACGCTGCTCCTCGCGGCGGCGCCGATCGGACGGCCCGAGGACGCCTCGGTCCGGCTCCGGGAGGCGCTGGCCGCGACACCGGTGATCGCGGCCGAGGACACCAGGCGGCTGCGGCGGCTGACCGGTGCCCTGGACGTGGCGCCCACCGGGCGGATCGTGTCGTTCTACGACCAGAACGAGAAGACACGGGCCCTGGAGCTGCTGGACGACCTGCTCGCCGGGCGGGACGTCCTGGTGATCACCGACGCGGGCATGCCGGGCGTGTCCGACCCCGGCTACCGGCTCGTCCGCGCGGCGGTCGAGGCGGGGGTGCCGGTCACGGTGCTGCCCGGCCCGTCCGCCGTGACGACCGCGCTGGTCGTGTCGGGGCTGCCCACCGACCGGTTCTGTTTCGAGGGGTTCCCGCCGCGCAAGCAAGGAGAGCGGGCCCGGCGGCTGACGGAGCTGGCGGGCGAGCGGCGCACGCTGGTGTTCTTCGAGTCGCCGCGCCGACTGCCCGACACGCTGACGGCGATGGCGGACGCGTTCGGCGCGGACCGTCCCGCCGCCGTCTGCCGCGAGCTGACCAAGACCTACGAGGAGGTCCGCCGGGGCACGCTCGGCGAGCTGGCAGCGTGGGCGAAGGACGGGGTGCTCGGCGAGATCACGGTGGTGGTCCGCGGCGCCCCCGAACCGCCGGGCCTGACCGACCCGGCCGACCTGGCGGCGGCCGTCGCCGCGCGGGAGGACGCCGGGACGCCGCGCAAGCAGGCGATCATCGAGGTGGCCAAGGAGAACGGGGTCCCGAAACGTGTCGTTTATGACGCGGTCGTCCGGGCCAGAACGTAGATGGTGGCGCCACCACGAAGCGGAGGTGAGAGCCATGCAGGACGCATGGACGAGCCACGAGATCTGGGTCTTCGAGTGCATGAACTGCGCCGCGACCTGGAACGAGGAGTTGGACGCCCGCCACTACGGCGACGGGCACGGAAACCAGGCCGTCGTCTACGAGCGGGGTGGGCAGCCGTGCACCACCCCCTGGGTGGACCGTTCCTGTCCGAACTGCCAGAGCCAGAACGTCAAGGCCCTCTCCGCGACGCGCGGCAAGCACAGCGAGGTGGCGAAGGTCCGTAGCGGCAGCGACGTGGCGATGGTCTACCACCTCCGCCGTATGCACGCCTGGTGAGGGCGGCATGCGGGGGGACGTGGTGAGCGTCAGGTAGCGGCCGGGGCGTCCTCGGGCGTCACCTGCGGCCCGGTGTCCGACGGCGTGTTCGGTGACGCGGTGCTCGTCGGTGTGCTCGCCGTCGTGCTCGGCGCGGGTTCTTGCTGGCTGCGGCCGCGCAGGCGGCGTGTCCAGCCGGACACCGTCGCGCGGCCCTCGGGTCTGAACGCCAGCCCGGCGGCGAGCGCCGCGAGCGGGACGGCGGGCAGCACGTACCGGTAGTCGAACTCGGCGGTCGCGGCCGGGGCGAGCAGCAGCCCGGTCGCGAGCGTCCACGGCAGCAGCGCCTCACCGCCGAACCGCCGCCACATCGGGACGAGCCCCGCCAGCCCGACGAGCAGGATCACGCCGACCATCGTCCCGCGCAGATAGAAGACGTCCTGGTAGCCACGGGCGACACCGGCGAACGGCTCGACGACCTGGGTCTGGGCGTTGCCGCGTTCGTAGGACTGGGCCTCCACGGACGCGATCGAGTTGTGGTCCATCCGCCATTTGGGCAGCGGCTTGCTCGTCTTGCCGAACTCGTACTGGGCGTAGGTCGCCTTGTCGGGGAACACCGTCCGTTCCCAGCGGAAGACCTTGAAGAAGTCGTGCGCGACGACCTTCATGTAGTCGAAGGGCTGCGCCATGATCGCGCGCTTGGCGAAGTCGTTGCTGAGCGCGTTGTTCTCCGGGCTGAACCGTTGCCCGGTGTAGCGGTTGAGCGGGGACTGGGCGTTCCAGATGCCGTCCTGCGAGTTGGGCAGCCGGTTCGCGGGCTCGGTGCACAGCGGGTACTCGCTGACCGGCAGGTTGTTCATCTGGTGGCAGTCGGCGAACTTGTAGACCCGCGCGTACAGGAAGATCCCGTTGCTCTCGGTGATCGCGAACTTGCCGCTGTCGGCGCGGTACCAGCCCATGTAGGCCAGCACGGGCAGCATGCAGGCCACCAGGGTGGCCGCCATCAGCTTCCAGCCGCTGCGCCGGATCAGCATGTACACCAGCACGCCGAGCAGCACCGGCATCCCGACCGAGCGGGTCAGCCAGGCCAGCCCGATGATCAGGCCGACGGCGGCGGCGATCCGCCAGGACGGGCGGTCGTGCCACAGCAGCAGCGTGACCGCGCTCATCACCAGGAACGTGAACATCGTGTCCGACAGGACGAGGTGTTCGAGCTGGAGCTGGTAGGCGTCCAGCAGCACGGGCGCGGCGGCGAGCGCGGCGCCCCAGCCGGGCAGCCGGAACTTGCGCCGCAGCAGCGCGTAGATCATCACGCCGATGCCCAGGCCCATGAGGTGCTGGACGGCGGCGACCAGCGCGAAGCTGTGGAACGGCTTGAGCGCCCACAGCAGGAAGGCGTAGCCGTCGGGCCGCAGCGGATGCGGGTACGGGTCGGTCGCGACGTGCAGGTAGTCGAAGCTGTCGTTGAAGAACATCACCGGCTGGTAGCCGAGCATCGCGATCAGCCGGAGCAACGCCGCTGTGGCAATGATCACACTGAAGGCGGGGTGGCGACGGACCAGCTCCCACGGGCCGCGGCCGCGCCTGCGACGTTCCGCGTCCTCAGACTCCGGGGAGCCGGGCGTTTCGCCGTCCGCGGCGTCTACGGCGTTCGGCGTGTCGCCCGATTTCGGGCTTTCCGTCGTCCCCGATTCCGGACTTTCCGCAATGGACCCGTCCGGCTCGGGAATGGTCGTCGTCCCCGCTGACACCGGCCCTCCCGCTGACGCCGTCTTTCCGTTCGACGCCGTCTTTCCCGCAGACGCGCTCTCTCCCGCTGACAGGGTCTCTCCCGCTGACACGGTCCCTCCTGCTGACACCGATTCCCCCGCTGACACAGTCCCCCCGGGTGCCGATTCCTCCAGCGCGGTGCCGAGGCCCCTACGTTCGACGGCCGCCCTACGTTCGACGCCGGTACCGCGTCCTGCGACGGCACCACGTTCGACGCTGGTACCGCGTTCTACGGCGGCACCGCGTTCTGCGCGAGTGGCGCCGCGTTGTTCACCAGCGGCAATGCGTTGGTCACCGGAGCCCGTCACAGCCGACCCCACCCCTTCCGGGCCGCTGTGCCCGTATGCTTGCTGTCCTAGCCTGCCGCCCGTGACCGTGGCGGTGTCTGTTTTTTTGGTTGCAAGTGGGCAACACGATACGGGTGCTCTTGACGAGAGCGGTCATCTATACCCGTCCCGGCAGGCATCATGAACCACGAGCATGTGAACGATGGGCCGCCGCGCGGAACAACTGAGATTAGTGGATCACATCGCAGACGGTCACCAGGGGTAATGAAGGAGATCGCGTGGAACTCTCCGTAGTGATGCCGTGCCTGAACGAGGCCGAGACGGTCGAGACCTGCGTCCGTAAGACGGTCGGCTTCTTCGAGGAGAAGGGCATCGACGGCGAGGTCGTCATCGCCGACAACGGCAGCACCGACGGCAGCCAGCAGCTCGCCCGCGACGCGGGGGCGCGCGTCGTGCCGGTGATCGACAAGGGGTACGGCAACGCCCTCATGGGCGGGATCCGCGCCTCGCGCGGCCGGTACGTCGCGATGGGCGACGCCGACGACTCCTACGACTTCACGACGCTCGGGCCGTTCCTGGACGAGCTGCGCGACGGCGCCGACCTCGTCATGGGCAACCGGTTCAAGGGCGGCATCGCCGAGGGCGCCATGCCCCCGCTGCACCGCTACCTCGGCAACCCGGTGCTCAGCTTCGTCGGACGGCTGTTCTTCGGCAGCAAGATCGGCGACTTCCACTGCGGGCTGCGCGCCTTCGAGCGGGACGCGATCCTGCGGCTCGGCCTCCAGACCGGCGGGATGGAGTTCGCCAGCGAGATGGTCGTCAAGGCGACCCTCCAGGGCTACGACATCCGCGAGGTGCCGACGACCCTGTCCCCGGACGGCCGGACCCGCGCCCCGCACCTGAACACCTGGCGCGACGGCTGGCGCCACCTGCGCTTCCTCATGCTCTACAGCCCGCGCTGGCTGTTCCTCATCCCCGGCCTGGTCTTCATGACGCTCGGGCTGCTCGCCGGGATCGCGCTGTCCACCGGCCCCGTCACGGTCGGGGAGATCGCGTTCGACGTCGACACGCTGGTCGGCGCCAGCGCCGCGCTCGTGATCGGCTTCCAGGCGGTGCTGTTCGCGCTGCTCACGAAGGTCTATGCGATGCAGGAGGGGTTCCTGCCGCACGACCGGCGCGTCCAGAAGATCATCGACTGGTGGAGCCTGGAACGCGGGCTGCTGCTCGGCGGGGTGCTCGCCGTCGCCGGTCTCGGCGGCCTCGTCGCGTCGCTGCTGCACTGGCGCGTCAACAGCTTCGGCGAGCTTGACCCGCGCGAGTCGCTGCGCATCGTCGTCCCCGCCGCCACCGCGCTCGTGATGAGCTTCCAGGCCATCTTCGCCTCGCTGTTCGTCAGCATCCTCGGCATCCGCCGCCGCCAGCACCCGCCGCTCATCGACCCCGCAGACGAGGCCGCGGGCGTCGTCGACGCCGCCGCGCGCCGGGCCCGCCGACAGAAGGACGAGGACCTGGCTCGGGAGAAGGACGAATCTGACGCCACGTCCGGAAAATAAACGGACAGGTCGCCGCGAAAGCCAAGAACTCCCCGAGGGTTTCCCGGCCCGGAACCGGCGACCGGCCGTGCTGTGCAAGGCTTGACCGGCGATGGACCACCGTTCTCTGACAGCCCGATTCCCTGACGGCACGACGTCGGCGGGCGCCGAGACCGTTCCACCGGACACGGGGACATCGGATGCCTCGGCGGCTCCCGACCGCGGCGCGGATCCGTCCCGGCCGAAGCGCCGCCGCTGGGTCTGGTTGTTCGTGCTCGGCTGGCTCGCGCAGGTCGCCGTGCGCCTCTGGCTCGGCTCCGGGCAGACGGTGCCGGTCGCGACGCCGGACGAGTCGGGGTACCTGTTCGCCGCCCGCGTCCTGACCGGCGGGCCCGACGCGGACATGTCGTCCGGGACCGTCTACCGGGGCGGCTACCCGCTGCTGCTGACGCCCGCGTTCTGGTTCGGCGACGACCCGGTGCGCGTCTATCGCGGCGTTCTGGTCATCAACGCGCTGGTCAGCGCGGCCATGCTGCCGCTGGCCTACCTGCTGCTGCGGCGCCTGCTGGTGCGGCGGCGCTGGTCCTACGTCTTCGCGCACGTCACGGCGGCGCTGCCGTGCGTCCTGTTCTACTCCGAGTTCGCGCTGACCGACGCGGTGCTGCCGGTGATCCTGCTCGGCTGGCTGCTGCTCGTCCACGCCTGGCTGAACGCCCCGCCCCCGGCCGGGCGCCGATCGTCCGCGCGCGTGACGCTCACCGGCGCGGGCGCGTCGTCGCTCGCCGCGTACGCGTACACCTGCCACTCGCGCGGCGCGATCCTGCTGGCCGTGCACGGGGCGCTGCTCGCGGCGGCGCTGGTGTGCCGGTGGCGGTCCTGGCGCGCGACGTCCCTCGCCGCGATCGTCGCCGCCGCCGGGACGGTCGCCGGGACGCTGCTGAACCGCTCGCTGCTGCCGCACATGTACCCACACGGCGACAACGACCTCGGCCGCAACGTCGCCGACCGGCTCACCACCGTGGACGGCTGGGGGTGGATGCTGTCGCTCGGCACCGGCCAGGTCTGGTACCAGTCCGTCGCGACCGGCGGGATGGCGGGGATCGGCCTGCTCGCCGTCGCGTTCGCGGCCGTCCGTCCCGCCGACGCGGTGCGGGGCCTTGGCGGGCGGACGCGGGCGCTCGCACTCGGCGTCATCGCGATCGTGGCGGGCATCGCGTTCGCGACCTCGGCGGCGCTGCCGGTCGAGTACCGCATCGGCAACTACGTCTACGGCCGCTACCTCGCCGGGGTCACGCCGGTGCTGTTCATCGCCGGTGTCGCCGTCCTGCTACGGGCGTCGCGGCGGGCGCTGGTGTGCGCGGCGATCGTGGCCGCCGCGATGACATTGACCGCCGCGACCGTCGTCCAGTGGTACGCGGGCGACCTGCTCACCCAGTACACGTTCACGGCCTACGACTTCCCCGAGACATCATTCCTGACCTGGGACTGGACGCAGTTCCGGCTGTGGCACGGCACCGCCACCGCGCTCGCGCTGCTGTGCGTGTCAGTCGCGGTCGTCCGCTTCCGGCGCGGCGGCCCCGCACTGCTGGCGGGACTGCTGGCCGTCGTCGCGATCGGCATGTGCGTCACCGCCACCAATCGGATCGCCCGCCCGCTGGTGCGGGGCACGACCGCGCACACCGACCTCAGACAGAGCGTCGACCTGCGGAGCCAACGGTCCGTCGCCGTCGACTGGAATGTCCCGTGGACGATCCGGCTGTCCCACTACTACTGGGCCTGGTGGAGCGAGGGCACCGTCTTCGACGCCCGCTGGACCCCGCCGCCCAAGGACGCCGACATGGTCGTCCTCGCCTGGCCCAAGGACAAACCGGCCACCTGGTCCTGGCCAAGGGGCGCCCCGCCCGGCTGGCGAATCATCGACAGCCGCCGCACCCGCGAAGGCGACTGGGTCGCCTGGACCCGCTAGCCCCATCGCCCGCCCGACCCAAAGCCCGGCGCGTCCTGAACGGGCGTGACCAGGGACCTTACAGTCTGTTCGGCATGCATGTTATCGTCCTGCTCGACCCCAAAGGGGGAGGGACGGCGGGGGCGGCCCAGGGTCGTCCGGCGGCGGCCAGGGCGGCAAGCGGAACGTCCCCCACGGATTCAAGGACTTCCAGGAATTCCAGCGGTTCGGCACCGATCTCAACACCGGGCTGCGCGGCAAGTACCCTGACGCGCAGACGGCGTTCCAGGGCAGTTCGGTGACGGGGCGTAGCCATGACAAGGGAACGCCATTCGACGAAGGCCGTACGAGCGACTACGACATCGCGGTCTCCGGTGACTCGGTCGTCGACGCGGCCCGTGCCCGGGGAATCGAGTTCCGGTCGAGCGGCCGCAACACCCCGCCGTTGAGCGATGACCAGGTCGCCGAGCTGGGACTGACGGAGCTGCGTGACAGGCTCAGCGCGCAAGCGGGAGGCAGGAACATCAACTTCATGGTCTACCGGAACATGGACGAGGCGCTCGCGGCGAAACCGAGCATCAGGAACTGGTTCTGATGGCGATCTACGATCTCTACGGGACCAGGGTGGAGTCGCTCGACCAACTGCTCGGCCCTCTGTCCGTTGTCCTGGGCATCACCTGGGAGGAGCGAGAGAGCGACTACAGGGGCGTCTATCATCGTGCTTCGGCGGTCGCCTACGGGGGAAAGGACCTGGTCCTCCAGAGCAATCGCCTCACGGACGAGGACGGGGACTACTTCCAGGTTCCGGAGTACCCCGACTATGGCCTGTTGCTGTTCGTCAACCGGTGCACGGGCGCTGACGAGGTCCGGGACCGGCTGGCGGCAGGGCTGCCCGAGTGGGCGTTTCTGCGCCGCAAGATCATCGACTGATCAGGGTGTGAGGACGGCGATGCGGTCGTCCACGTTCAGGACATGGCCGGTCCCCAGACGGGAGACCGGTCGATCCCAGTGGACGTGACCGCAGACCGTCAGGGGCGGGGCCCGTTGCTCCAGATGCTTGCGGATCAGCGGATTCCCGAGTTGGCCGGGGTGTTCTCCGGACGGGCCCTCATGCAGGGTCAGCAGGGACGGCCTGTTGGCGACCAGGCGATCCAGCCTGTGGAGGAAGGCGGCATCCGCGGTGCGTCCGGGTTGGCGCGGGTCGCCGATGATTCCGCTGATACCGGCGAAGAGGTCACCCGCGCGCTCCGCTTCGGTTCCGTCCAGGAGCACCGCGTCGGGCCGGATCTCCGTCACCGTGGCGTCATCGATCACGTCGTGATTCCCGGCCACGCCGACCAGGAACGGGCCGCCGAGCGCGGCGAAGGCCAGCCAGACGTCGGCGACGTCCCCTGACGCGCCCCTGAGGTCCGCCCTCGGCGCCGAATACAGGTCACCGGCGAGGACGATCCCGATGCGTTCGGGCGGGGGCAGGAGCCCCTGCTCTGACCAGACCGTGATGTAGTCGGTGACGGCGATCCCCAGCAGCACGGGATCGCCTCCCCACGGTGAGTTGGCGATCCCCTGGAGGTCGCCGGTGGCGATGACCGCGTCGCAGCCGTGGGGGACCGAATCCACCCTGATTCGATCGACGGTCAAACCGGTGTGTTCCGTGCCTCCGCCTGCGCGTGCGCGTGTGTACGGCACCGTGGTCATGACTCTGTGGCGCTCGTGCACAACCCGCATGGCGCCATCCTATGAAGCCTGGTTGCCTACCCGGCCGCGTCTGGGGGCGGGTTCCAGATTTGGAGGAGGCCGTCTGATGACCGCCACCTGAGGTGCCAGCCCTGTTGGGCGGTGGGCTGCCAGCCGCCGCCGATCTGGGACTCCATGCCGCGCCAGCGGGTGTAGAGCATCGGGCCCTCGGTCGCGTTGCGCGGGACCTGGCCCAGGTCGTGGGGGAAGTCGCGGATCTCGCCGTGCCAGATCGGGTCGCCCCACATGTCGCGTGTGTAGAACGTGAGGGTCTGGGCCAGGCGTCGGTCGGCGCAGATCAGGGTGATGTCGCGGTGCCCGGCGAGGTAGCCGCGCAGTTCGTTCCATGCCGTGTCGCGCGGCAGGTCGGGGACGGCGCGGACGGCCGACACCGCGTACGTCCCGCCCAACGCCACCGCCAGTACCGGCACGATCAGAGTGCGCAGGCGCAGTCTGTTGGGCAGCATCTTGATCATTAGGGTCAGGGAGCCGAAGCCGCCTGCCAGCAGGGCGGGGAGGACCGCGAACCAGTAACGCTGGAGCCAGGCGCGGAGTGAGATGTCGTTCGGGTCGAGGACGCCGGAGAACAGTGTCAGCGGCACGGCGAGGGTGAAGAACCACACGAGGACGAGCGCCAGCCGACGGTCGCGGGTGACGACCCAGCCGACGATCGTGAGCGCCAGCGCGGCGGTGAACACCAGGCCGAGCGGGTTCCAGTCGTGCATCGCGCGTAGGAACGAGCGGGCGGCGAGTTCGCGGGTCACGTAGTCGCGGGACTGGCCGCCGTGCTCGGCGGCGGAGGCCAGCCCGGCGAGCGGACGGCCCCACACGAGCTGGTTGTGCACGAGGTTGACGGCCAGGATCGCGACCATCGGCGCGCCGACCGTCACGTTGCGGCGCCACGGGATGCGCAGCAGCGCCAGGTACACCGGGATCGCGAGGAACAGGAACGCCAGGAACTCGCGGACGAGGAACGAGGCGCCGAGGAGCGTCCCGGCGGCCAGCAGCATGCGGGTCTGGGCGCGTCCGGTCCGGCGGCTCGCGACGACGAGGCCCGCCATCCCGATCGCGAACAGCCCGGCGCCCGGCATGTCCGGCAGCACCACCCCGGTCGACCAGGTGATCTCGTGGCCGTACGGGTTGGTCATCGTGAAGAACGGGTGGACTATCAGCACGGCCGCCGCCGCGACGCCCGCGACGTCCCCGAACAGGGACCTGACGACCAGGTACGTCCCGACGAAGAACGCGCAGCCGCCGAACGCCGCGACGGTGAAGTACGCGGCCTGCCCGTCGCCGAGGATCTCCTGGACGAGCCGCGCGGGCAGCACCAGCCCGATCCGGGTGACCTGGTGGGGCACCTCGTCGAACGGCCACTGGGCGAGGGGGATGTCGGGCCAGTCGCGGGCGGCGAGCCACACGTAGTACGGGTCGAAGTACAGCGGCGGCGTCATCAGCACCCACTGCGCGCCGACCGCGGACGCCGCGACCAGAAGGGACAGCCACACCACCCGCCGCGTCCTTCTCGCCCGGCGGACCAGCCGCGCGGAGAGCGCGACGAGCCGCGCGGGGAGCGTCCGGACGGGCCCGCCCTCGCGCGTGGCGGTCGGGCGATTCTTCGCGGCGGGCTGGTCGAGCGTGGGCTCGTCGGCCGTGGGCTGGGCCATGTCCGGCTTCCGCCTCCAGGAGTTCGCTCGGCTGGGACGCCGGACCAGGTTACTGGCGTGCCGGGGCCCGCGTGACGCGACTACCCTGGATCCCATGTCCTCGTCAAGCCGTCATATCTTGACCGCGCCCGCATGGCCGTACGCCAACGGGCCCCGTCACATCGGGCACGTCTCCGGTTTCGCGCTGCCCGCCGACATGTTCAGCCGCTACCAGCGGATGGCGGGCAACAAGGTCCTGATGGTCAGCGGCACCGACGAGCACGGCACGCCGATCCAGGTGCAGGCCGACAAGGAGGGCGTCACCGCCCGGGAGCTCGCCGACCGCTACAACGGCGTGATCGCGCAGGACCTGCACGGCCTCGGCATGACCTACGACCTGTTCACCCGGACGACGACGCTGAACCACTACGCGGTCGTCCAGGAGATCTTCAAGGGCCTGTACGACAACGGCTACATCTTCCCGCAGAAGACGATGGGCGCGATCTCGCCGTCCACCGGGCGGACGCTCCCCGACCGCTACATCGAGGGCACCTGCCCGATCTGCGGGTACGACGGGGCGCGCGGCGACCAGTGCGACAACTGCGGCAACCAGCTCGACCCCATCGACCTGATCAACCCGGTGTCGCGGATCAACGGCGAGAAGCCGACGTTCGTCGAGACCGAGCACTTCATGCTCGACCTGCCCGCGTTCACCGACGTCCTCGGCCGCTACCTGCGCGGCAAGCAGGGCGGGGCGCTGGCGTGGCGGCCGAACGTGCTGAAGTTCGCGCTGAACCTGCTGGACGACCTCCAGCCCCGGGCGATCAGCCGCGACCTCGACTGGGGCGTCCCGATCCCGCTGGACGGCTGGCGCGACAACCAGGCGAAGAAGCTGTACGTGTGGTTCGACGCGGTCATCGGCTACTTCTCCGCGTCGGTGGAGTGGGCGCGGCGGTCCGGCGACCCGGAGGCGTGGCGCGCCTGGTGGCAGGATCCGGACGCCCTGTCCTACTACTTCATGGGCAAGGACAACATCGTCTTCCACGCGGAGATCTGGCCCGCGATGCTGCTCGGCTACAGCGGTCAGGGCGACAAGGGCGGCACGGCCGGGTCGCTGGGCGCGCTGAACGTGCCGACGGAGGTCGTGTCGTCGGAGTTCCTGACGATGGAGGGCAAGAAGTTCTCGTCGTCCCGCCAGGTCGTCATCTACGTACAGGACTTCCTCGCCCGCTACGACGTGGACGCGTTGCGGTACTACGTCGCGATCGCCGGTCCCGAGAACCAGGACACCGACTTCACGTGGTCGGAGTTCGTCCGCCGCAACAACGACGAGCTGGTCGCCGCGTGGGGCAACCTCGTGAACCGGTCGGTGACCATGGCGGCGAAGAACTTCGGCGCGATCCCCGAGGCGGGCGACCTCACCGACGCCGACCGGGCGCTGATGGAACGCAGCCGGAACGCGTTCGCGGCCGTGGGCGCAGAGCTCGAACGGTCCCGGTTCAAGAACTCGATCACCGAGGCGCTGGACGTCGTCCGCGACGCCAACCGCTACCTGTCGGACCAGGCGCCGTGGAAGCTGAAGGACGACCCGGCCCGCGTCAAGTCGATCCTGCACACGGCGCTCCAGGTCGTCGACGACGCCAAGACGCTGCTGACGCCGTTCCTGCCGCGCTCGTCCCAGAAGGTGTACGAGATGCTCGGCGGGCAGGGCGTGTGGAGCGGCATGCCGGAGTTGCGGACCGTCTCGGAGGACGGCGGCCCCGACTACCGGATCCTGACCGGCGACTACGCGACGGAGGCGCGCTGGGAGTCCGCGCCGATCAAGCCGGGCGTCCCGCTGGCCAAGCCCGCCCCGCTGTTCACGAAGCTGGACACGTCCGTGGCCGACGAGGAGCTCGCCCGGCTGGAAGAGCGGTGAGCGGGGACGAGGACGGGCAGAGTCCACGCTCGTTCCCGCCGCTGCCGGAACGTCTCCCGGTGGACGTGTTCGACAGCCACTGCCATCTCGACATCGTCGACACGCCGTTGGACGAGCAGCTGCGGTCGGCGAGGGCCGCGGGCATCACCCGGATCGTCACGATCGGCTGCGACCTGCCGTCGTCGCGGTTCGCCGTGGACGCCGCCGCCGAGTTCGACGACGTGTACGCGGCGGTCGCGATCCACCCGAACGAGACCACCGGCATCTCCGACGCCGTCCTGGAGGACGTGGCGCGCCTGGCAGCGCATCCGAAGGTCCGCGCGATCGGCGAGACCGGGCTGGACTACTACCGCGACTGGGCGCCGAAGGACGACCAGCACCGCGCGTTCCGGGCGCACATCGCGATCGCGAAGCGCACCGGCAAGGCGCTCGTCATCCATGACCGTGAGGCGCACGACGACGTCCTGCGCCTGCTGGAGGAGGAGGGCGCGCCCGACACGGTCGTCTTCCACTGCTACTCCGGCGACGCGGCCATGGCGGAGGTGTGCGCCGAGCGCGGTTACCTGATGAGCTTCGCGGGGAACGTGACGTTCAAGAACGCCGAGCCGCTGCGTGAGGCGCTGCGGGCGGCGCCACTCGGCCTGCTGCTCGTGGAGACCGACGCGCCGTTCCTGACGCCGATCCCGCACCGGGGGAAGCCGAACGCCTCGTATCTGATCCCGTACACCGTCCGCGCGATGGCGGAGGTGAAGGGCGTGGACGTGGCGGAGCTGTGCACGGCCATCGCCGCCAACGGCGTACGGGCCTTCGGTCCTTGGTAGGGGAGGCCGTGCGGGAGACACAGGCGGCGCTGCTCGGCCCCGCGGAGGTGCGGGAGCTGGCGGGACGGCTCGGCGTCCGGCCGACCAAGACGCTCGGGCAGAACTTCGTCATCGACGCCAACACCGTCCGGCGGATCGTCCGGACGGCGGCGCTGGACGCGGACGACGTCGTGATCGAGGTCGGCCCGGGCCTCGGGTCGCTGACGCTGGCGCTGCTGCCGGAGGCGCGCCGCGTCGTCGCCGTGGAGCTGGACGCGACGCTGGCCGCCGCGCTGCCCGCCACGGTCGAGGCGCGCGCACCCGACCTCGCCGGGCGGCTGGAGGTCGTGCACGCCGATGCGATGAAGATCACAAACGTGCCGGGGCCCGCGCCGACGGCGCTCGTCGCGAACCTGCCCTACAACGTCGCGGTGCCGGTCGTCCTGCACCTGCTGGCGGCCCTGCCATCGCTGCGGACCGCGCTGGTCATGGTGCAGGCCGAGGTCGCCGACCGGATGGTCGCCGAACCCGGCGGCAAGATCTACGGGATTCCGTCGGTGAAGCTCGCCTGGTTCGGGGAGGCCCGCCGGGCCGGGGCCGTCGGGCGCGCCGTGTTCTGGCCCGCGCCGAACGTCGACTCGGGCCTCGTCGCGTTCACCCGCCGCGACCCGCCGCCGACGACGGCGTCCCGCGCCGAGGTGTTCGCCGTGGTCGACGCCGCGTTCGCGCAGCGCCGCAAGACGCTGCGCGCCGCCCTGGCGGGCTGGGCGGGGTCCGCGGCCGCCGCCGAGGACGCGCTGCGCGCCGCCGACGTTGATCCACGGGCTCGGGGGGAAGCGTTGGACGTGGCCGCCTTCGCCCGTATTGCCGAGTATGGTCCTTCACGCCGGGGGAATCAGCTCCCCATGCTTTGACGTGCCGGGCGGTCGCCGCCGACGGGGGCACGAGACGATACGAGCCGGAGGTCGATGTGAAGGCGCGTGCGCGGACGGCGCGGGCGAGGTTGCCGATCGTGGGGACGGCCCTGTTCGCGGTCGCCGCGGTGGTCGCGACCGTGGCGGCGGGCTGCGGGGGCGGCGCGGGGGCGGCGCCGAAGATCACGACGACCGCGCGGGCGGGCGTGGCACCGGTTCCGCCGAAGGAGGGCGCCTACTTCGGGGCCTGGGTGCCGCCGGACGACCCGGACGCGAAGTCGCCGTCCCCGTCGACGTCCCCTTCGGCTTCGGGCTCGCCGTCGGTAAAGCCGACCGCCAAGGACGCAGACAAGCCCGGCATGGAGCCGGTCGCCGGTTTCGAGCAGGAGCTCGGACGGCGGCTCGACATCGTGCAGAGCTACCGGGACTGGGGCGAGGAGTTCCCCACCGGGCTCGACAAGTCCGTCACCGAAAGTGACCGCTACCTGCTGCTGACCTGGGGCGAGGCCGACACCAAGAAGATCGTCCAGGGCGAGTACGACGACATGATCCAGCAGCGTGCCCGCGCCGTGAAGGCCCTCGGCAAGCCGGTCTTCCTGCGCTGGGCGCGGGACATGGACAAGTCGGCCCAACGCAAGCGCGTCCACTCGCCCGAGGACTTCGTGGCGGCCTGGAAACACCTGCGGGCGGTCTTCACGCGGGAGAAGGTCGACAACGTGGCCTGGGTGTGGTGCCCGAGCGCGCGCGGCTTCGGCGGCGGCAACGCGGGCGCCTACTATCCCGGCGACGACCAGGTCGACTGGATCTGCGCCGACGCGCAGCCGGGCACCGACTACGAATACCGCGACCTGTCCGAGACGCTGAAGATGTTCACGCAGTGGGCGCGGGACCGCGAGAAGCCCATCATGATCGCCGAGTTCGGCGTCCCGAAGTCCTATGGGGAACGCCGCGCCGAATGGCTCAGGGAGGCGTCCAAGACCTTGCAGGACCCGCAGGTCAAGGCCGTTGTCTACTTCGACTCCGACGAGCAGGCCGCCAACGCCCGCGACAAGCGCCGCGCCTACTCCGTGAACGGCGACAAGCATGCCGTCTCGGCCCTCCGCGAACTCGCCACGACCCCCTACTTCAACCCCCGGAACCTGCCGGTGACCAGCGGCGAGTGACGTGCCGCCCGTAACGGGGCGCTGGCGGAGCGGAGCGCCGGCGGACTGGACGGCGGCGCCCCGTTCGTGCTCGGCGGCGCGAGGGCGGCGCCGTTTCGGCATGATCGTCAAGGCCCCGAGTACGCCGACCGAGGCCTTAGGGTTTCGGACGTGACCGCAGTGAGCGTACGTGTGCCGGCGAAGGTCAACCTTCAGCTCGGCGTCGGACCGATCCGCGACGACGGCTACCACGATCTCGTCAACGTGTTCCACGCCGTCTCCCTGTTCGACGAGGTGACCGTCGAGCCCGCCCCGGAGCTGGAGGTGCGGGTCCAGGCCGCGCCGTACTCGCGGGTGCGGGTGGACGGCGTCCCGGTCGACGGCGACAACCTCGCGGCGAAAGCCGCCGGGATCGTCGCCGCGCGCCTCGGCGTCGAACCCCGTGTGGCGATCCGGATCCGCAAGGCCATCCCCGTCGCGGGCGGCATGGCGGGCGGCAGCGCCGACGCGGCCGCCACGCTGATCGCCTGTGCCCGGCTGTGGGACGACCGGTCGCAGGCCGTCGCCGGAGACCAGCCCGCCCTCACCCGCGACGACCTCATGGAACTCGGCGCGGAACTCGGCAGCGACGTGCCGTTCGCCGTCCTCGGCGGCACCGCCGTCGGGGTCGGACGGGGCGAGCGGCTCACCCCCGCGCTCACCCGGGGAACCTTCCACTGGGTGTTCGCGACCGCCGACGGCGGCCTGTCCACGCCCGCCGTCTACGCCGAATGCGACCGGATCAGAGCCGAGATGGGGGAGGCCGCCGCGCCGCCGCGGGTCTCCGAGGGGCTGATGACCGCGCTCGCCACCGGTGACGTGCAGGGGCTCGGAGCGGCGCTGACCAACGACCTTCAGGAGGCCGCGCTGTCGCTGCGGCCGTCGCTCGCCGAGGTCCTGGACACGGGGCTCGGCTTCGGGGCGATTGGGGCCCTGGTGTCCGGTTCCGGCCCGACCTGCGCGTTCCTCGCCGAGACCGAGGCGGAGGCGGTCGAGCTCGCGGAGTCGATGGACGGCGCGGGCGTCGCCGAGCAGGTGCTGCGCGCGCACGGCCCCGTCCCGGGCGCCGCGGCTTTGTGAGAAGTCTCCGGGGATGTGGCGAATCCGCTTCCCAACAAGAAGGTTTCCTAATAGAAAAGGGTAGGTGCGCTCGTCACACAAGCGAACTTCTTGCTCACGGTGGACGTCTTGTACCCGTGACAGCGATTCCTCAGGCGCCGATTCCGCTGGCGAGGTGGAGCGATGACATACCTGTCCGGGCTGCTGGGCCTCGTGGCCATCGCGATGATGACGACACTCGTGCTGCTGGCGATCCGCCGCGACCGGGACATGCGCCGCAACGCGCCCGCCCTGGTCGTCGCGGGCCGCGCGCAAGCCGCCGCCGCCCTGGCCGCCCCCGCCGAGAGCGGCCAGACCACACCACCCGCCGTGCACTGATCTCTCGGGGACGCTGATCGTTCGGGGACGCTGATCGTCCGGGGGCGCTGGTTTTCCTGGGGGCTCGCCGCAGCCAATAGGCTGGGGGCGTCGTGAATCTGATCAACCTTGAGAACGTCAGCAAGGCCTACGGGCCGAAGCCGCTGCTCGACGCCGTGTCGCTCGGGCTCGACGAGGGTGACCGCGTCGGCGTCGTCGGGCGCAACGGCGGCGGCAAGAGCACCCTGGTGTCCGTCCTCGCGCGGGAGACCGAGCCCGACGGCGGGCGCGTCACGCACGCGCGCGGCCTGCGGCTCGGGCATCTGACGCAGCGGGACGAGTTCCCCGACGGGGCCACGGTCCGGTCCGTGGTGCTGGGCGACCGCGCCGAGCACGAGTGGGCGGGCGACGTCCGCGTCCGCGACGTCCTCGGCGGTCTGATCGCCGACCTCGACCTGGACGCGCCGCTCGCGGGCATGTCCGGCGGGGAGCGCCGCCGCGTCGCGCTGGCCCGGCTCCTCGTCCCCGAGTCCGATCTGCTGCTGCTGGACGAGCCGACCAACCACCTCGACATCGAGGCGATCGCGTGGCTGGCGCGGCACCTCACGTCCCGCCGGGCCGCGCTGCTCGTCGTCACCCACGACCGCTGGTTCCTGGACGAGGTCACCGACCGGACGTGGGAGGTCGTCGACGGCGCCGTCGAACGCTACGACGGCGGCTACTCCGCCTACGTCCTCGCGAAGGCCGAACGCTCCAGGATCGCGGCCGCGACCGAGTCCAAGCGGCAGAACCTGCTCCGCAAGGAGCTGGCGTGGCTGCGGCGCGGCCCGCAGGCCCGCACGTCCAAGCCGAAGTTCCGGGTGGACGCCGCGCAGGCGCTCATCGCCGACGAGCCCCCGGCGCGCGACTCGGTGGAGCTGACCAAGTTCGCGACCGCGCGGCTCGGCAAGACCGTCCACGACCTGGAGGACGTCACCGTCCGGGTGGGGGAGCCCGGCCGCACCATCTTCGAACGCATGACCTGGCGCCTCGGCCCCGGCGAGCGCGTCGGGCTCGTCGGCGTCAACGGCAGCGGCAAGAGCACCCTGCTGCGCCTGCTGGACGGCTCCGTCACCCCGGTGGCGGGCAGGGTCGTGCGGGGCCAGACCGTCCAGCTCGCGCATCTGACGCAGAACCTGGAGGACCTGGATCCGTCCCGGCGCGTCCTGGAGTCGGTGGAGGAGATCCGCCGCCGCATCACCGTCGGCAAGCGCGATTGGACCGCGAGCCAGCTCCTGGAACGTCTCGGCTTCCCCGGCGACCGGCAGTGGACGCCCATCGGCGACCTGTCCGGCGGGGAGCGGCGCCGCCTCCAGGTGCTCCGGCTCCTGATGGGCGAGCCCAAC
The DNA here is from genome assembly GCF_039537545.1 of Actinomadura meridiana. Classification (NCBI taxonomy): domain Bacteria; kingdom Bacillati; phylum Actinomycetota; class Actinomycetes; order Streptosporangiales; family Thermomonosporaceae; genus Actinomadura; species Actinomadura meridiana. The sequence goes on along the minus strand of NZ_BAABAS010000003.1, from coordinate 311,336 downwards.
GTCCTCCTACTGGACGAGCCAACCAACGACCTCGACATCGAGACCCTCACCGAGGTCGAGGACATCCTGGACGGCTGGCCGGGGACGCTCGTCGTGGTCAGCCACGACCGGTACTTCCTGGAGCGTGTCACCGACCACGTCATGGCGCTGCTCGGCGACGGCCGCGTGTCGATGCTGCCTGGCGGCGTCGACGAGTACCTCGAACGCCGCGCCGCCGGGAACGCCCCCGGGCCCGCGCGGGTGAAGCCCGCGACTCCCGCCCCCGGCAAGGCCGCACCGGCGCCCAAACCGAAGTCCGGGCAGGACTGGAAGGCCCGCAAGGAGCTGGACCGGCTCGAACGCCGCCTGGAGAAGCTCGCCGGACAGCAGGCCGACCTGCACGAACAGCTCGCCGCGCACGCCACCGACTACGCCAAGCTCCAGGAACTCGACGGACGGCTGAAGCAGCTCCAGGCCGAGGCCGCCGACGTCGAGGAGGAATGGCTGATGCTCGCCGAGGACCTCGGCTGACGCGAGCCGATGGCCGTCCTCGGTCAAGCCCGTTTAGGTGGCGAGGACCGAGGCGAAGCCACCTGTGCGCGAGTTCGCGCACTCTCGAAGCTGAGGAGACGACGGTGGCCCTGATCTTCTTCGGCAAGGACGATAATTCGAAGGCAGGCGGCAGCCCGGCCGTGTTCGTAGACGATGAGACCAATGAGCTGGTCTTCCAGGGGATCACCGAGACCGATCCCGAGACGCTCGCCATCATCGACAGACACAGCCGGACCATGCCCAATGAGTCGTCCGTGCGGGTGCCCCCGCATCTCGTGGCGAAGATCATGGAGGCGATCGATGTCATCAGGGCTCGTTCCGCCTGACGGCGCCTTCTTCCCGAACCTGTTCGGGAAGACTCAGAGGTCAGCCGTGCATCTGGAGATGCGCGACGGTTACATGGCCGACGAGCAGTTCGATCAATGGCTGGCCGACGGGCGTCCGCCATACGTGGCTCCCGTCGAGGGCGACGAGGTCTGGATGTCCATGGTCGCCGAGGCCGTCGAGCGCGGGATCGAGGTACGACGCGCGCGAATCGTCTCGACCGATCCGGTCAGCCCTTATATGGCGTGGCTACATGCGGTGACCGGCGGCTTCAACATAGCGGCAGGCGAGCAGGTGCGCTGGCTGCCTCGGCGGAGAGCGTCGATGCTCACCCTGCCGGGGAACGACTTCTGGATGTTCGACGAGACGGTCGTGTGGAACCACTTCACCGGCGACGGCGAGTGGCTCGGGGTCGAGACGACCGATGATCCGGCAGCGGTGAATCTCTGCCGGGCTTCGTTCGAGACCGTCTGGGCACTCGCCACCGATCACGGGGAATTTCACCTTTAAGTGGCCGTCCACCCGTCGTCATCGGTCCAAGCGGCTCGCGAGGACGTCGCCGGACGGCTTCGAGACATGCGACTCGATGTCGTGCCCAAGCTGACCGCCCGCGCGCTCGCCTTGGCCTGCGGCTGGCACGAGTCCAAGGTCTCGAAGGTCGAGGCCGGGAAGCAGGGTGTCTCCGACGACGACATCCGGGCCTGGTGCGGAGCATGCGGCACTGAAGCCGAGGCCGACGGTGTGATCCGGCTGAACCGTCGCGCGGACAAGGCCTACGTCGAATGGCGCCGTGCCATGCGAGGCGGCCTGACCAACGTGCAGCACTCCTTCATGCCGTTGTGGTCACGTACGCGCCACTTCAAGGTCTATGAGCCCGGAGTCATCCCAGGCCTGTGTCAGACCGCCTCTTACGGAGAGGCGGTCCTGGGCATGGTGTCCCGCTTCTACCAGGTCACCTCGGACATCGCGGAGGCCGCTGCGGCCCGCGTGGCGAGAACGCGCCTCCTCCAAGAGCACGGCCGCCGGTTCGCATTCCTCGTCGAGGAGACCGCGCTCCGGTCACGATTGGGCGACTCGGAGATGATGGCCGAGCAGCTTGAGCACCTTTTGCCCATTGTCAACCAGCCCAACGTATCCTTCGGCGTCATCCCGATGAACGCCGACCGTCCCATCTATCCCGTCGAAGGATTCTGGATCTACGACGACGTCGAGGCGCTCGTTGAGACGGTGTCCGCGCAGCTCAACCTCGTGGACTTCCACGAGGTGCGGCTCTATGTACGAACCTTCGAGGAACTCGCCGGCATCGCGGCGTTCGGTGCTGAGGCGCGTTCCCTCATCGCCTCCGCGCGTTCTGCCCTGGATTCGTAAGCAAGTTTGAGCAAGTTCCCTGCCGCGCGCCTGCCCGTCGGTGCGACGCCGGAGAACTGGCCGGATCTCATCGGCGGCTCAGTGGAGTCGTGGCGATCCTGGCTGGATCTGGTATGGAACCGCGCTGAGCTCGCGGAGTCGGTCGCTCTCGCGAGCCCGACGCTCGCCGGTCAGGTCCAGCGGATCCTGCGAGGGGAGACCGCAAAGCCGAAGGCCGTCCGGAAGGCAACGCTCTCGATGGTCCGGTACCTGCTACGAGAGTCGGGACGGCCGACGCCGTTCGGCCTGTTCGCCGGGGTGGCAGAGGTCAGGTTCGGCCAGGGCGCGGCGGTGCGGTGGAGCGATCGGCATCGGCTCATCGTCCGCCCGGACGGTGAGTGGCTGGCGAGCGTGATCACTCGCCTGGAGGGGTGCCCGGAGCTTCTCGTCAGGCTCCCCGTCGTGGCCAACAGCCTCAACCAGGTTCGGTTCGACCGGCTGTGCCTACGGCGCGGGCAGGGCCATGTCGAAGTTCCCTATACGGTCGCCGTTCGATCCGCGTTGGAGGCCGCGCGGTCTCCGATCGTGGCGGGTGCGCTGGCAGACGTTCTCGCCGAACAATTCGTCTCAGTGCCGCGCGCGAGTGTCACTTCGATGATCGGCTGTTTAGTGACCGAGGGATTCCTCGTGACGTGCCTCCGGGCACCGTCCGTCATCGTGAATCCGCTCGGTTACCTTCTCGAACGGCTTGAGGCGGTGGGCGCCGACCAAGTGTCGGCGGTGGCGTCCACGCTCTCGGGACTGCACGCGATTCATTCCCAGGTGGCGATGCACAACGAGTTGGACGGGGCGAGCAGTCGCCTCGTGCGCGCGCCGCTCGCTGTTCGGATGCGTGACCAGGCGAAGACGCTTCGGGGTCCGCTGGCGTCGGACCTTCGCCTCGACGCGGATCTGACGCTTCCCGAGTCGGTCGGGCGGGAGATGGAAAAGGCGGCCTCGGTGCTCCTACGGTTGACCGCGCGGCCTGCCGGACACGAGGTCTGGCGCGATTACCTGGCCGCTTTCCTGGACAGGTACGGCGTCGGCACCCTCGTCCCGTTGACTGAGTTGGTCCACCCTGACCTTGGTCTGGGGCTGCCCGCGGGCTATCCCGGTTCGTCGTTCGAGCCGCCCGAGGCCGCTGGGCCGTCTGAGCGGGACCGGAGGCTCCTCGCGCTCCTCCACGAGAGCACCGCCGAGGGTTCCGGTGAGATCGTCCTGTCCGATGGTGCGGTCCGTGACCTCGCACCGGCCGAGGTCACGGCTGTGCGGACGCCGCCCCACGTAGAACTATGCGCACGGGTCCTCGCCAGTTCCCGGACAGCGTTGGACACGGGCGACTTCACCCTCGTGGTCCGACCGGCACGAGCCGCAGGGACGATGACGGGCCGGTTCATCGACGACGCATCGGAGGGGCTGCGTGGGACGATCGCATCCGTGCCCATGGGGGACGCCGACGCCGTTGCCGCCCAACTCTCGTTCCCGCCCGCCTACCCGCACGCGGAGAACATCGCGCGTGTCCCGCTCTTCCTCGACCACGTCATCCTCCTGGGCGAGCACCAAGACCCGTCCACCAGGGGACTGATCGGCATCGGAGACCTCGCCGTCACAGCGGACTGGGGGCGACTGCGTCTGGTGTGGATCTCGCGGCACTGCCCAGTGGAGCCGCAGGTCTTCCACGCGCTCCGGCTGGAGAAGCAGCCACCGCCGCTCGCACGGTTCCTCGCTCATCTTCCGCGCGCCTTCTCCGCGGGATACACGGCCTTCGACTGGGGTCCTGCCGAGGAGTTCCGCGCTCTGCCACGTGTTCGCTACGGCCGCTGTGTACTGTCGCCTGCGCGTTGGCGCGTTTACGCGACCGACCTCGCTCCGGCAGGTGCGGTGTGGACGGAATGGCGCGCGGTCCTCGCGGACTGGGCACGCCGGTACCGACTGCCGGACACGGTCGAACTCCGGGACGCAGACCGGACGCTGAGGCTCGACCTCACCAGGGACGCTCACGCTGCCATCCTCCGCGAGCACCTCGGCAAGACCGGTGACGCTGTCCTCACCGAGGCCGACGCCATCCGCGACTACGGATGGCTGAACGGACACGCCCACGAGATCGCCGTCCCTCTTACTCGGCGTCGCCCATCTGCGCCGTCTCCGCTCGGCGCGCGCCGTCGACCGCTCCTGGACTTCGCCACTCACGGCTCTCTCCCCGCGACGCCATCCGGCGGATGGCTCTTCGCCAAGCTGTTCATCCACCCAGACCTTCAATCCCAGCTCATCGTCAGATGATCTCCCTCGCCTGATCGAAGGCGTTACGGCGGAACGGGACGGCACGCCCCTTTGGTGGTTCATCCGGTACAGGTCCCGGTCGGAGAGCGATCACATCCGGTTGAGGATTCGCACCTCCGACGCCACCGAGTACGGCAGGTGCGTGGGCGCTCTCGGCCTTATGGCGGCGTGGCTGCGGTCCACGGGCGTCCTGCGACACCTCGAACTGGACACCTACTATCCCGAGGCCGGCAGGTACGGGACCGGGACCGTTTTGGCCGCAGCCGAAAAGGTGTTCGCGGTGGACTCACGCGCTGCGATTCTCCAGCTCCAAGTCCCCAAGACCGCCGCGCGCCCCACGGCTCTCGTCGCCGCGAGCTTCGTGGACATCGTGCGAGGCTTCGCCGGCACCGACGGAATGCGGTGGCTGCTGGACCGCGCCCACACGGACGAGCCGGCGCCGGTATCGCGGGAGGACCGTCATCAGGTGTTGGCCCTGACCGCCCCGGACGCGATCCGTGCTCTGCCGGACGGCGGGAACCTCGCGGCGGCGTGGGCTGAGCGCCGAGAGGCGTTGGGCGCCTACCACGCGGCCCTGACCGTTGATCAGGACTCGGACGCCGTCCTCGCCTCGCTCCTCCACATGCATCACATTCGAGTCGTTGGGCTCGACCACGAGAGCGAACGGCGGTGCCGACGCCTGGCCCGCGCCGTCGCGCTCGCTGCCCGGCATCGGGAGGGCGGGTGTCTTTGACATTTCCCCGACCACTAAGAAGGACGATGTTCCCGCCAGCCCAGGCCACCGAGCCTGGCCAATCGCTGGCACGGGGCGCGGCCGGGATCGCGCTCCTGCATGTTGAACGTGTCCACGACCGCATCGGCCATTGGGACACCGTCCACGCCTGGGTCAAGGCCGCCACCCACGACGAGGTGACCGCAGGTGACACCGCCGGACTGTTCTTTGGTGCCCCGGCGATCGCCTACCTCCTCACCGTGGCCGGACAACCCGCCTACGGACCCGTGCTGCGTGATCTGGACGGCCATATCGAGGCGCTCGTCCGCGAACGGCTGGGCCTCGCGCGTGATCGCATCGACCGCGGGTGTCTTCCCGCGTTGAGCGAGTTCGACCTGATCAGCGGTTTGACCGGCTTCGGGGCTTACCTCTTGCTACGCGGGCAAGGCGGCGACCTGCTCGCCGATGTGCTCGGCTACCTGGTCAGGCTGACCGGGCCGTTGAAGATCGGTGATATTGAGGTTCCCGGCTGGTGGTCGGCGAACGGGCTCAGCGACGAAGAGTCGCCTGACTGGCCGGACGGCCACGGCAACTTCGGAATGGCACACGGGATCGGTGGCCCGCTGGCGTTCCTGTCGGCCGCGATGATGAGCGGCGTTAGCGTCTCCGGACAGCCCGAGGCGGTTGCCCGAATCTGCTCGGCCCTCGATCGAGCACAGGCAGGCGGTGACCATTGGCCCGGCGTCGTGTCCCTTACCGATTGGACGTCGGGGGCTCCCACCGGCCGTACCGCCGAACGCCCTTCCTGGTGCTACGGCACGCCTGGCATCGCTCGCGCGCAACAGCTCGCGGGTATCGCCCTCGATGACCAGGGCCGCAAGCGAACCGCTGAGCAGCTACTGTACGAGTGCGTCACCGACGAGCGTCAGCTGGCTCTTCTATCCGACACCTCGATCTGCCACGGCTGGGCAGGGCTGCTCCAGGTCGTCTGGCGAACCGCGAAGGACGCCGACGACAGCCGTCTCGCCGGACAGCTCCCTCGCCTGATCGATGGGATGGATCGTCGGCTGAACGCCGATCCACCCGGCCATTGCGGTCTGCTCGAAGGGGCCGCCGGTGTCGAGCTCGTCCGGCACACGCTGGCCCGCGGCACTTCTCGGCCCCTGCCCTGGGATGCCTGCCTTCTGCTGGACGGCGGACCCAAAGCCGCGCCCCACGTCGTGATGAACCGCCAAGAGAGGGACCGATGAGCACCACGACCGACCACCTGGCCGAGGAACTCCGTGACCGCATGATCGCCGAGGTCCAGGCGAGCGGCTCCCGGACCACTCGCGTCCTCGACGCGATGGCTGCGGTTCGTCGCGAGCCGTTCCTCCCCGACGCCAACCTGGAAGAGGTCTACGACCCGCACAAAGCCGTCGTCATCAAGCGCGACGACGGCGGGGCGATCGGTAGCTGCTCCTCGGTCCCCACTCTCGTCGCCACGATGCTCGACCAGCTTCGCCCCCAGCTCGGTCACAACGTCCTGGAGATCGCTGCCGGAACCGGAATCAACGCCGCGTACCTCCGCGAACTCGTCGGCCCGACCGGCAGCGTCACCACCATTGACCACGACCCCGGCGTCACGGCTCACGCACGCGCCGCACTCCACGCCGCCGGATACCCCGACGTGGAGGTGATCACCCGAGACGGCGCACTCGGCGACCAAGCCCATGGCCCGTACCACGGCATCATCGTCACCGTCGGTGCGCCCGACGTTTACCCGGCCTGGCGCGAACAGCTTCTCCCCAGAGGCCGCCTTCTCGTGCCCCTCCGCTTCCGCGGCACCACGCGCAGCCTCGGCCTCACCCTCGAAGGCGACACCTTCATCTCCGACACCGCCGAACTCTGCGGGTTCATCCCCATGATCGGCCATGACGGAGAACGCACCGCCGCCATTGACCCCGATGGACTCGTCAGCCTCTACTGGGATCCAGACCAGGACATCGACCCCGGCGGGCTCGCTGATGTCCTCGTCCAGCCCAGGACCGAAGCTTGGTCAGGCGAGTTCGTCGGCAACGAGGAGCCCTTCGACGGAGTCTGGCTCCGCCTCGCCGCCACCGAACCCGGAACATGCCGCATCACCGCCGCCCAAGCAGCCTCTGAACTCGGCCTCTGCACTCCCGGCATACTCAGCCGCAGCCCTGCCATCGCAGAAGGCTCCTCACTGGCGTACTTCGCCTTGCGGCGCATGCCTCACCACCCCGACGGACCCCGGTCTGAACTCGGAGCCATCGGCCACGGCCCCAAAGGAGCCCAACTAGCCCACCGATTCCGTGACCAGATCTGTGCCTGGGGTGCGAACCGAACCATTACGCCGACCATAACGATCTATCTCGCAGGAACCCCGGCCGCGAAGATCCCTTCCCGGCTGATCATTGACAAGCCGAACACTCGGATCTCCATCTCCTATTAAGCGAACCGGCCCGCGCAGCCCTCCTAGCGGAGAGCGGCGCGGGCCTCACGTTGTCCTGGGCCTATCCGCAGTGTGTGATCACTCTGCGAGCGACAGCCAGAGGGGATCGGCCCCCGTGACGTAGGACACGCGGCCGGCGTCGCGGAAGACCGAGAACCCCCTGTAGGAGGTGCCGACCGTGACGATCGGGCCGTCCGGCATGGCGAGCCCGTAGCCGATGACCTGCGGGTCCTCCTCGTCCAACTCGTGCATGCCGAACGTCAGCAGGAACAGGCCGGGCCGCCTCACCTCGGGCACGCGCCGGGCGAGGTCCACCGCGTACCGGGGGTTCATGCCTGGGATGCCGACGTGGTAGTCGTCATGGTAAACAGACAGGGCTTCGGATTTATGGACACTGGTCAACGGTGCTCCCTTCCGAGCGGCTGGGGCCGGGACGGTCTGTTGCTGGAACGCGAGGGCCGCCCCGGCCCCTTTCTGTATCTCTTCTTGGCGACTCGCCGTGACGACGCTCGCACGGTTGGTACGATTCCACTCAACCGATGATCGAACAAGTTGTTCGCGAATTTTGGTTGTGCACATATCGGCCAGATAAGACATTTGAGACAGGAATCTTGGACATGCCCCCTGCGAAACGCCAGCGCGTGACTCTTCGCTCCCACTGGCTGGGCCAGCATCTCCGCGAACTGCGCGAGGAGAACGGCTTGTTGCTGAAGGAGGTCGCGGACTACCTCCAACGCGACGTCGGCACGGTCAGCCGATTCGAGACCGGCTTCTACCCGATCCGCCGTCCGGACTTGCTCGCCATGCTCGACCTGTACGGCGTCTCCAAGCGCGAGCACCGTGAGACGCTGCTGTATTTCAGCGCGGACATCTGGCAGAAGGGCTGGTGGGACGGCTACGCCAAGGATGTCGAGGGCACATTCGTGGACTACGCGTGGTTGGAGACGCGCACGTCCTGGATTCGGGTCTACGAGGCGATCGTTGTCCACGGTCTCTTTCAGACGCCCGAATATGCCGAGCGTGTCATCCGCGCCCATGAACCTGGCGCTGACGACAAGCAGGTGAGGCGGTGGTTGGAACTGAGGCTGACCCGTCAGCGCATCATCGGCGCCGAGGACGGCCCGAACCTGTCGATGGTTCTCGATGAAGCAGTGTTGGGTCGCCGGGTAGGCACCCGGGCGACAATGGCCGCCCAGCTTCGTCATCTTGCGGAAGTCGCCGCCCTCCCATCAATCGACGTGCGGGTCCTGCCGCTCGACGCGGGCACGCCTGCTACGCCGGGCGGGGCGTTCGTGCTCTTCGAGATGCCGGACCCGTTCCCGGACGTGGCCTACACCGAGACGCTGTCAGGCGGTGTCTACGTGGAAACGCCGGACCTCGACGCTTACGTCCATGCGTACGATGTCCGTAAAGACCTGGCCCTCGGGCCGGTCGAATCCTTGAACTTGATCAATGCGAAGGCAGAGGATTGGCGATGAGCAGCCCCAAGCCGCGCGACGCTCTCGGGCCCAGTGATCGGGCGCGCGTTGGCTGGCACATCAGTAGTTTCAGCCCCTCCAACGGTGGGTCGTGTGTGGAGGCGGGGCCGTTGGATGACGGCACCGATCGCGTCGCCGTCCGCCACAGCCGCCGCCCCGACGCCGAACTGATCGTCTACACCCGCGCTGAATGGGACGCTTTTCTCCAGGGTGTTCGCGCTGGAGAGTTCGACTTCTTCGCCTGACGGGTCGCGCTTCCAAGCATGGCTCGGTGACTAATCCACTTGGTCGTTGTCCGGCCGTTACACGTCGAAGGGGATCAGGAGGGTGCGGAGGAGGTCGGCGAGGGTTTCGCGCTGGGCGGGGCTGAGGCCGTCCAGGATGACCTGCTCGCGTTCGAGGAGGTCGGCGAAAGCGGCGTCCACCCGGGTCATCCCGGCCTCGGTGAGGCGCACCTGGACGCCGCGCTTGTCCTGCGGGTCGGGATGCCGCTCCACGAGCCCGGCCGCCGCGAGCCGGTCGATGCGGTTCGTCATCGTCCCGGACGTGACCAGCGTCGCCCGCAGCAACCGCCCCGGACTGAGCTGGTACGGGCTTCCGGCACGGCGCAGCGCGGTGAGCACGTCGAACTCCCACGACTCGATGTCGTGGTCGGCGAACACGGCGCGCCGCGCGCGGTCGAGATGCCGGGCGAGGCGGGAGACCCGGCTGAGGACCTGCAACGGCCGCACGTCCAGGTCCGGACGCTCGGACCGCCATGCCTCGACGAGCCCGTCCACCTCATCCCGCATCCCGCCACCCTACCTTCGCCGATCTCCGGCGAGCGCGTCCTGATCGGGACGAATGTGCCGGGGTCCACCGATCGGTGGACGCGAGGTTCAGCCGATCGAGCCTCATGCGGGCAGGGGGCCCGCGACGAGCATTTCCAGCATGACGAACCCCTCAGTGCGCACGCTGACGACGAGCGCGGCCCGGTGGAGCGCCGGGCACCCCTGGCGGTCGATCGCCGGATGGTTCCTGTTCGTGATGATCTGTCTCGGCGCCGGGATCTCCGTCGGCGGGCGGGCCGCCGCCACCGAGGACTTCTGGATCGGCGAGGCGGGCCGGGCCGAGGCGATGGCCACCGAAGGCGGACTCCAGCAGAAGCCCGACGAGCACATCTTGATCACCGCGCGGCCCGGCACGGGCGCGCTGGACGTGCGCGCCGCCGACGCCGCCGCCCGCGACGCCGCGGCCCGGATGAAGCGGCTCCCCGAGGTCGAGTCGGTGTCCGCGCCGATCCGGTCGAAGGACGGGACCGCGGTCCGCGTCGAGATCGCCCTGCGCGGCCCCGAACGCGACGGTAAGAAGCACGTCGACCCGCTGCTCGCGCAGACGGCCGAGGTGCGGGACGCGCATCCCGGCGTCCGGGTGGAGGAGACCGGCGGGGGGTCCATCAGCAAGGGCATCGACGAGCTGCGCGGCGAGGACCTGTCGCGCACCGAGGTCATCGCGCTGCCCATCACGCTGATCACGCTGCTGGTGGTGTTCGGGTCGGTGTCGCTCGCGGTGGTGCCGATCCTGCTGGCCCTGACGTCGATCGTGGCGTCCATCGGCCTGTCGATGCTCGCCTCGCACGTCTTCCCGGACGTCGGCATCGGCGCGAGCATGATCCTGCTGATCGGCATGGCCGTCGGCGTCGACTACACGCTCTTCTACCTCAAGCGGGAACGGGAGGAGCGGGCCAGGTCGGGTGGGCGGCTCTCCCCGCAGGCCGTCGTGGAGTTGGCCGCGGCGACGTCGGGACGCGCCGTCGTGCTGTCGGGGCTCGCGGTCGCCGTCTCCAGCGCCACGCTCTTCCTCGCCGACGACGTCATCTTCTCCTCCATCGCCACCTGCGCGATCGTCGTCACGCTCGTCGCCGTCGCCAGCTCGCTGACCATCCTGCCCGCGCTGCTCGCCAAGCTGGGCCAGCGCGCGGAGCGCCGCGCCGAACGCCGCGCCCGTCGTGGCAAGGCTCCTCGGCGGATGAGGTCGAAGGGGGAGGGCCGGATCACGACGGCGATGCTGCGTCCCGTCGAGCGTCGTCCCGCCGTGACACTCGCCATCGGTCTCCTGGTGATGCTCGCCCTCGCCGCGCCGCTGCTGAGCCTCGACCTGACCGACATGGGACGCGAGACCCATCCGCGCGCCATCCCGGCCATGCGGACCTACGACCGGCTGAACGCGGCGTTTCCCGAGCTGAAGACGACGCATCGGGTCGTCGTCCGCGCCGACCCCGGTCAGGCGGACGAGGTGACCGCCGCCCTGACCGCCCTCGCCGAGCGCGCCAAGGGCGACGAGCACTTCGCGGGCACGTCCGAGCTGAGCACCTCACCGGACGGCCGGATCAGCCTCCTCAAGCTCGCCGTCCCGCACTACGGCAGCACGGACGAGGCGCTGTCGTCCCTCAGGTCGCTCCGCGACGAGTACGTCCCCGAGACCGTCGGGAGGACCGGGGCCGAGGTCGCCGTCACCGGCGACGTCGCCCGCTACACCGACTATCCCGAGCACCAGGAGAACAAGCTCCCCATGATCATCGGGTCGCTGCTGCTGGTGACGTTCGCGATGACGGTGTGGGCGTTCCGCTCGGTCGTGCTCGGCATGGTCGGCGTGCTGTTGAACCTGCTGTCGGCGGGCGCCTCGCTCGGCCTGCTCACCCTCGTCTTCCAGGGGACGTGGGCGGAGGGCGCGCTCGACTTCACCTCCACCGGGTCGATCGCGTCCCGCGTCCCGCTGCTCCTGTTCGTGATCCTGTTCGGCCTGTCCATGGACTACCAGGTCTTCGTGATCAGCCGGATCAGGGAGGCCGTGGAGGCGGGCGCGTCCACGCGGGACGCGGTGCTCGGCGGGATCCGCAGCTCGGCGGGCGTCGTCACCAGCGCCGCTTTCGTGATGGTCACCGTGTTCGCCAGCTTCGTCGCCCTGCACATCATGGAGATGAAGCAGACGGGCTTCGCTCTGGCGGTGGCGGTCCTGCTGGACGCCGTCGTCATCCGCATCGTGATCCTGCCCTCGCTCATGCTGCTCCTCGGCGAGAGGACCTGGTGGCCGTCCAGGCCATAACCTGACCGCATGGCGCAACGGGCACTCCTCCGCTGGTACGCCGCCCTCTGGATGACCTTCGGACTCGTCCCGCAGGCCATCGCCGTGTGGGACCAGCCGAACACGACGAGGTCGACCACCGTGTCCCTGCTGGCCGTGCTCGCGCTCGCCTACCCGATCACCGGCACGTTTCCGGGGAACGCCGCCGTCCGCCGGTACGCGTTCCTCGGCGTGCTCATCGCCGGGATCGGCGCCGTCTCCTACCTGGTGGACGGCGCCGCGTCCCTGCTGGTCCTGTCGCTCCCGCACTTCTGGATCCTCGCGGGAGGCCCGCGTCGCGCGGTCGTCCTGAGCGGCGCCGCCGCCGTGGCCACGGTCGCCGGAAACGCCGTCAAGCAGGGACCGGACGGGCAGATCCCCACCGGCAACGAGATCGCCGCCCTCATCGGCTTCGCGGCCGCCGCCCTGTTCGGGCTGTGGATGCAGAGGGTCGTCGGGCAGCGCGACGAGCACGCCCGCCGCCTCACCGCCGACCTGGAGACCACCCAGCGGCAACTCGCCGAGGCGCAGCGGCGGCAGGGCGCCGCCGAGGAACGGGAACGCCTCGCCCGCGAGATCCACGACACCCTCGCGCAGGGGTTCGCGTCCATCGTCGTCCTGGCGGAGGCGGCCAGGAACGGGATCGCCGCCGACCCGGACCGCAGCGCCCAGCAGCTCGGCTCGATCGAGCGGACCGCCCGCGAGAACCTCGCCGAGGCCCGTGTCCTGGTCGCCTCGGGCGCCGGGGGTCCCGCCGTTCCGGGCGGGGGCGAGCACGCCTCCGTCGCCGGGGCGCTGCGCCGCACCGTCGACCGGTTCGCCGAGGACACCGGCCTCACCGTCACCGCCGACCTGCCCGACGTCGACTGCGACCAGACGACCCGGATCGCGCTCCTGCGCTGCACACAGGAGTCGCTGGCCAACGTCCGCAAGCACGCCGCCGCGACCACGGTCGGCGTCGTCCTCGAACACCACCCGCACGGCGTCGAACTGGAGATCACCGACGACGGGCGCGGCTTCACGGTCGGCGAGGCCACCGGATTCGGCCTGGACGGCATGCGCCGCCGCCTCGCCGAACTGGGCGGCGAACTCACCGTCACCAGCTCACCCGGCGACGGCACCCGCGTCCTCGCCCTGATCCCCACCGAAGGCGTGACATGACCGACGGCAGACTCCGGATCATCATCGTGGACGACCACACGGTCATGCGCGCGGGCGTCGTCGCGCTGCTCGCCGCCGAACCCACCATCGAGATCGTCGGCGAGGCCGGGAACGGGCGCGAGGCCGTCGAGCTCGTCGACCGCCTGCACCCGGACGTCGCGCTCCTCGACCTGCGCATGCCCGTCCTGGACGGCGTCGCCGCCACCGCCGAGATCACCCGCCGGGGCGGCACCCGCGTGCTCGTCCTCACCACCTACGACACCGACGCCGACATCGAGCACGCCATCGAGGCCGGCGCGATCGGGTACCTGCTCAAGGACACGACCCGCGACCAGCTCGTCGACGCCGTCCACTCCGCCGCACGGGGCGAGACCGTCCTCGCGCCCCGCGTCGCCGAGCGGCTCGTCTCGCGGATGCGGCGGCCCGCCCCGGTGGCGTTGACCGCGCGGGAGATCGACGTCCTCAACGCCGTCGCCGACGGCCTGTCCAACGCCGACATCGGGCGCCGTCTCGTCATCGCCGAGGCGACCGTGAAGACGCACCTTCTGCGGATCTTCGCGAAGCTCGACGTCAGTGACCGCACCCACGCCGTCATGGTCGCCCTCGATCTGGGGCTCATCTCCCGTCCGGCGCCCTGACCGCTCGTTCAGGCGCCGGTGGCGCCGACCTTCGACGCGATCAGCCGCGCCGCGTCCGGTCCCTGGCGAACGCCCTCCCGGTAGGCGGGCGTCCAGCCCGTGACGTCGGTGACGGTGCCGCCGAACACCTCAAGCGTCCGTTCGTCGGGGCCGATGCGGACGTCCGCCCGCGCGCCCGCGTCCCGCATGGCCGTCATGGGCTCGACCAGGACGACCGTGCCCGCGCGCGCCGCGAGGTGCGCGTTGGACCCGCCGCCGAAGGCGCCGTCGATGTAGCGGCGTCCGTCGACGGTGACGGGCTCGGCGAACCCGGGGGCGGCGCTGCTGGCGGCGACCGCCGCCGTCAGGGGGACGCCGCCGTCCCACACGACCGGGGCGCCCGACTCGACGTCCACGGCGGTGACGAGGAGCCGCCGCTCCGGCCAGGCGTCCGTGCCGACGAGGAACTCCATTCCGGCTCGATGGCGTTCCTCGGGGAGTGCCTCGGCCTCCAGGGCGATCTGCCCGATCTGGCGCCTGACCTCGTCCGGTGCCAGGCCCGGAGTGCGGGTCAGCTCCAGGACCCGGGCCATCACCGCCTCGCCGGAGGGCGGACGGTACCCGTCGCGGGGCGGCAGTTCGGCGACGGCGTCGAGGTCGCGTCCCGTCGCGATCATCGCACCGGCGATCGCGCCCGCCGAGGTCCCGACGATCAGGTCGGCGGTGGCCGGATCGACGCCCGCCCGACGCATTCCGGCGGCGAGGCCCGCGAGCCAGGCCGTCCCGACCGGGCCGCCGGGGCCGAGCACCAGCGCCCATCCGTCTAATTTGGTGGCAGATGTCATAGCGGCGAGCCTAGGGACCGGGGGGATCGGGCTCGTTCGCCGGGCGGGCGGGTAGCACTCTTGACATCAAGATATGTGGATGAGCACGCTGTATCTTGATATCGAGACAACTGAGGCGCGAGAGGTGAACATGGGAAGGACAGACACGGTCTGGGATCCCGCCCAGTACGAGGCGTTCGGCGGGGAACGCGCGCGGCCCTTCGGGGAGCTGGTCGGACGCCTCGGTGACGCCCGGCCCGCCAGCGTCGTCGATCTCGGCTGCGGGACGGGGGAGTTGACCGCGACCCTCGCCGCCCGCTGGCCGGACGCCGTCATCGACGGGCTGGACGGCTCGGCCGACATGATCGCCGAGGCGCGGCGGCGGGAGATCCCGGGGCGGCTGACCTTCCGCGTCGGCGACGTCGCCGCCTGGGAGCCGGAGCGGCCCGTCGACCTCATCGTCAGCAACGCCGTCCTGCACTGGCTGCCCGAGCATCCCGCGCTGCTGTCCCGGTGGGTGGACGCGCTCGCCCCCGGCGGCCGGATCGCCTTCCAGGTGCCCGGCAACTTCGGCGCGCCCAGCCATGTGCTGCTCCGCGAACTGGCCCGGTCGGACCGGTGGCGCGACAAGCTCGGCGCGTTCCAGCGGGACGAGCCCGTCCTCGACCCGCCGGGCTACCTCGACCTCCTGACCCGGCGCGGCTGCGCGGTCGACGCCTGGGAGACGACGTACGCGCAGGTCCTGCACGGTGAGGATCCCGTGCTGGAGTGGGTGAAGGGGAGCACGCTGCGTCCCGTCCTGTCCGCGCTGGACCCGGCCGAGACCGCCGAGTTCCTCGCCGCCTACCGGGACCGGCTCAGTCGGGCCTACCCCGCCGCGCCCTACGGCACCGTGTTCCCCTTCCGCCGGATCTTCGTGATCGCCGCCCGCGCCGACTCCTGACCCCAGATTCTTGACACCAAGATAGGGGTCGAGCATCATATGTCTTGATGTCGAGATAAGTCGAGGCATCCGCACGCGAGATGCCGCCCGACCATGCCGAGGACGCGAATCGTTCCCCTGCGGTGTGTCGGCTCGGAAGGGCGGGCGGCGTCCGAGAATCCCGGTTTCGTGACCCGTGACCGGCGACCCCTGGCCGGTGGCCGGGCCCCGACGAACTCCGGGCCGCCACCGGCCGCTCGACGAGGAGCCGCGAATGATCATCGGTGTCCATCACGTCCTGCTCGCCGCCCCGCCCGGCAGCGAGGACGCGCTCCGCGCCTTCTACGGCGGCGTCCTCGGCCTTGAGGAGATCCCCAAGCCGCCCGAACTCGCCAAACGGGGCGGGGCCTGGTTCCGCGGCCGGAGCGGCGGGCGCCGCGGCGGTGAGTTCCATCACGTCGAACTGCATCTGGGCATCGAGGACGACTTCCGTCCCGCGCGCAAAGCCCATCCGGCGCTGATCGTCCACGACATCGACCAGCTCGCCGAACGGCTCCGCGCGGCGGGACACGACGTCACACCGGACGGACTGTTCCCCGGATACCGGCGCGTCTACGCCGACGATCCCGTCGGGAACCGCCTCGAATTCCTCCAGCCGTCACACTGAATTTTCCAGCCTTCACGCTGACGGATCGGTCGTCTCCCCGTCGCGGCGGCCCCTGCGCTGGGCCTTCTCCGCTCTGGCCGCGGCCTTCTCCTCCGCTTTCTCCGCCTTCGCCGCCGCCTTTTCCGCACGCTTCTCCATGCGTTCAAGCTCCTTGCGGCGGCGGCGCGGATCGAGCGACGGCTTGGGCTCCAGGCCCGACAGACCGTTCCACGCGAGGTTCACCACATGCGCGGCCACGTCCTCGCGGCGCGGCTTGCGATCGTCCAGCCACCACTGGCCCGTCAGCGCCACCATTCCGACCAGGCTCTGGGCGTAAAGCGGCGCGAATTTCGCGTCATAACCGTGCCGGTCGAATTCCTGCGCGAGGATGTACTCCACCTCACCGGCGATCTCGCTCAGCAGGCTCGCGTAACTGCCAGTGCCCGTTCCGCCGTGCGAATCCCGGACCAGAATCCGGAAACCGTCCGGGTTCTCCTCGATGTACTCCAGCAGCGCCAGCGCCGCCTTCTCCAGCTTCGTCCGGTAATGGACGGCCGAGTTCAGCGCCTCGGTGACCAGGCCCAGGAGCCGCTCGAACTCCCGGTCGACCACGACGGCGTACAGGCCCTCCTTGCCGCCGAAATGCTCGTACACCACGGGCTTCGAGACGCCCGCCGCGGACGCGATCTCCTCCACCGACGTGCCGTCCAGGCCGCGCGCGGCGAACAGCGTCCGACCGATGTTGAGGAGCTGTTCGCGTCGTTCCTTGCCGGTCATCCGCTTTCTGCGGGTCCTGGGAGCGGGTTCTGTCACGTCACCAATTGTGGCGGTCAAACCGCACGCTTGGTGCGCTTCGCCGCCAGCCGGTCACCGTCGGGCCACCGGACGTCGTACGCCAGACCCGTCTTCTCCAGCAACCAGATGATCCGCGCGCTGATGTCGATCTGCCCCTTCAGGACGCCGTGCCGCGCGCATGTCGGGTCCGAATGGTGCAGGTTGTGCCACGACTCGCCCAGCGACGGGATCGCCAGCCACCACACGTTGCGGGACTTGTCCCGGACCTCGAAGTCCTCCTTGCCGAACGTGTGACAGATCGAGTTGATCGACCACGTGACATGTTGGACGAGCGTGATCCGCACGAACCCCGCCCAGAACAGCGCCGTCAGGAACCCGGCCCACGACATCGACACCATGCCCCCGATGAACGCGGGCAGCAGGAACGACACCGCGACCAGGACCGGGAACGAGAGATGGATGCGCCTGATGTCCGAATCGTTCAGCAGGTCTTTGGCGAACCGCTGCTTGGACGTGCGGGGGCCGTCGAACAGCCACCCGTAGTGCGCCCAGACCAGCCCCTTCGCCAGCGCCTTCCAGTCGTTGCCGAAGCGCCACGGCGAGTGCGGGTCCATCTCCTTGTCCGAGTGCTTGTGATGCCGCCGGTGGTCGGCGACCCACGAGATGACGGGCCCCTCGATGGCGAGGCTCCCCGCCAGCGCCAGGAAGACCTTCAGCGGACGTTTGGCCCGGAACGAGCCGTGGGTGAAGTGCCGGTGGTAGCCGACGGTGACGCCGCCCGCCGTGAGCACGTAGAACACCGCCATGAGCACGATGTCCGTCCAGCCGAGGAACCTGCCCCAGGCCAGCGGGATCGCCGCGAACAGGGCCAGGAACGGCACGACGGTGAACACCGCGACGAGCGCGCGTTCGGCGTTGCCCTGGGGTTCGGGTTCGATCTCCGGGCGCCTCTGGGGCCGAGGCGGGTCCATGGCTGGGGCCGTCATCCGTCACCACTCTCCCTGCGTATGGGCAGCCTTACCTACGCCAACGTAACCTACGGAACCGTAAGTTTGACAGAGGCAATCGGTAAATTCGGCGCGAAACTGCATCATGCGCCACATAACCCTCTTATGACCAGGTGGGCCCCCGGTCCCCGCGGGAGGACGGCGAGATGAGCCTCTCCCTGGACGAACGCGCCGCGCTCGCCAGGGGTTCACTCACCGGCCTCTCCGTCGGCGACCCCTTCCGGGACCAGTTCTTTCTTCTCGACAATAGGCACGTCTCGGCGGAGACCGGCGTCCCACCCGTGCCCTGGGCCTGGTCGAACGACACGGAGATGGCTTGCTCCGTAGCGGACGTCCTAAACCAATCCGGACAAATCAACCAGGATCTGCTGGCGGCGTCGTTCGCGCGCCGCATCGACGTCGCCAACGGGTACGGTGCGGGCGCGTTCGACCTGCTGACCCGTGTCCAGGATGGCGCGCACTGGCTCGCGGCATGCGAGCCCCTTCCCGTATGGCTGGCCCCGTCGGCCGACCCGCCGCCGGGTCTCCGCGCGTAATCGGGTGGGCCGCCCGTCTCGGGACTCGGTATCGTTGGGCTCGGTCGGCCCTCGGCTCTGCCCGATCCGTCCGCTTTGATCCGGCGTGGTGTAATTGGCAGCACCTGGGTTTTTGGTACCCATAGTTCAGGTTCGAGTCCTGGCGCCGGAGCTGCCCGAAATTCTCCCGGGCGGTCGCGTGGGCGGCCACCGGGCGGGTGGCCGGGGTGACAGGTCGGACGTGGGCGGTATCCTGCCCGTGTCGGGTGCGGCCGATCGCGATCGTCGCAGGTGGACGCACTCGTCAACGATCCCGTCCGCGATGCCGAGGAGCCTCTTCGTGAGTGCTGCGAGCCGCCCGGCCGCCGTCATCGTTCTCGCCGCGGGCGAGGGCACCCGGATGAAGTCCCGCACCTCGAAGGTGCTGCACGAGCTGTGCGGGCGAAGCATGCTCGGCCATGTGCTGGCCGCCGCGCGCGAACTGCGACCCGAGCGGCTCGTCGTGGTCGTCGGGCATCGCCGCGAACAGGTCGTCGAGTATCTGGCCCGGGAGGCGCCGGACGCCGAGGCCGTCGTCCAGGAACAGCAGAACGGCACGGGCCACGCCGTCCGGGTGGCGCTGGAGCAGACCGGCGTGCTTGACGGCACCATCGTCGTCACGAACGGCGACCACCCGCTGCTGCGCGGCGAGACGCTCGGGGCGCTCGTCCGGACGCATGAGGACGCGGGGAACGCGGCCACCGTCCTGACGACAGAGATGCCCGACGCGACCGGATACGGACGCATGATCCGCGCGGCGGACGGCGCCGTCGAGGCGATCGTCGAGCACAAGGACGCGACGGCGGAGCAGCGGGCCGTCAACGAGATCAACGTCGGCATGTACGCCTTCGACGGCGCGCTGCTGGCCGACGCGCTCAAGCGCGTGACGACCGACAACGCGGGCTGCGAGGAGTACCTCACCGACGTCGTGGCGATCGTCCGCGGGGACGGCCACCGCGCTGGCGCGCACCTGGTCGCCGACTGGGTCGAGACGCAGGGCGTGAACGACAGGGTCCAGCTCGCGCGGGCGAGCAGGCAGCTCAACGACCGGATCCTGGAGGCCCACATGCGGGCCGGGGTCACGATCGTCGACCCGGCGACGACCTGGATCGACGTGCACGTGACCGCCGACCGCGACGCCGAGATCCGCCCCGGAACCCAGCTGCACGGCCGGACGCACCTGGGTGAGGGCGCCCAGGTCGGCCCGAACTGCACGCTCACCGACACCCGCGTCGGCGCGGGCGCCTCAGTGGCCAACGCCGTGTGCGTCGAGGCCGAGATCGGCCCGGAGGCGTCGGTCGGCCCCTACGCGTACCTGCGGCCGGGCACGCGCCTCGGGCCCAAGGGCAAGGTCGGCACCTACGTCGAGACGAAGAACGCCGACATCGGCGAGGGCACCAAGGTGCCGCATCTGACCTACGTCGGCGACGCGGAGATCGGCGAGTACTCCAACATCGGCGCGAGCTCGGTGTTCGTGAACTACGACGGTGTGCGCAAGCACCGCAGCGTCATCGGGTCGTACGTGAAGACGGGCAGCGACAACATGTTCGTCGCCCCCGTGACGGTGGGCGACGGCGCCTACACGGCGGCGGGCTCGGTGATCGTCCAGGACGTCCCGCCCGGGGCCATGGCGGTCGCGCGGGCGCGGCAGCGCAACGTCGAGGGCTGGGTCGAGCGGCGGCGTCCGGGCACGCCCGCCGCCGACGCCGCCCGCCGGGCCCAGGAGGCGCAGGAGCCACCCGAGACCCGGCAGGAGGACGCCCCGTAGCGGCGCGTCCGGTGAGGACTGCCCCGTCCCATGGCGGGGAGGTGGAGGACAGCGGCGTCCTCCGGGACCAAGGAGGCAACCCGTGTCACGAACACTTGTGGCGTGCGGGAAGTGGGGACAACAACCCACGTGAAGGGAAACAGTTCCATTGAGGGGGAGTTGTCAGAGGTGAGTGGGATTAAGCGGAGCGGCCAGAAGAAGCTGATGCTCTTCACCGGCCGAGCCCACCCTGACCTGGCCAGGGAAGTAGCGGACAACCTTCACGTCGACCTCACGCCGACATCCGCGTACGACTTCGCGAACGGCGAGACGTTCGTGCGGTTCCTGGAGTCGGTGCGCGGCTCGGACGCGTTCGTGATCCAGAGCCACACCGCCCCCATCAACCAGTGGATCATGGAACAGATGATCATGGTGGACGCGCTGAAGCGGGCGTCCGCCAAACGGATCACGGTGGTGGCGCCGTTCTTCGGCTACGCGCGGCAGGACAAGAAGCACCGCGGCCGCGAGCCGATCTCCGCCCGCCTGATGGCCGACCTGTTCAAGACGGCGGGCGCCGACCGGCTGATCACCGTCGACCTGCACACCGCGCAGATCCAGGGCTTCTTCGACGGCCCGGTCGACCACCTGTTCGCGCTGGACCTCCTCGCCCACCACTTCGAGAGCCGCCTGGACACCTCGCAGGTGACCGTGGTGGCACCGGACGCGGGCCGCGTGCGGGTGACCGAGCGCTGGTCGGACCGCCTCGGCGGCGTCCCGATGGCGATCATCCACAAGAAGCGCGACCCGGACGTGGCGAACGAGGTCAAGGTCTTCGACGTCGTCGGCGAGGTCAAGGGCCGCACCTGCGTCGTCGTGGACGACATGATCGACACCGGCGGCACGATCGTGAAGGCCGCCGACGCCCTGTTCGACCACGGCGCCACCCGCGTCGTGGTGGCCGCCACGCACGGCGTCCTGTCCGGCCCGGCCGTCGACCGCCTGAAGAACTCCCGCATCTCCGAGGTCGTGCTGACGAACACCCTCCCCATCCCCGAGGAAAAGCAGTTCGACAAGCTGACGATCCTCCCCATCGCCCCCCTCCTGGCCCGCGCCATCAACGAGGTCTTCTCCGACGGCTCCGTCACCAGCCTCTTCGGAGGCCAGTCGTAGCTGTGTTTATTGCAGTGCACTCCTTCTTCGGGCGTTGAACGCCCTCCATCGTCGTGAACTGCGCGCGATCGCTGCATCGCTCTCGACTCGCCTAGCGGCTCGCTTCGCGATCTGGTTCTCGCAAGCTCGAACCAGCCTTCGGACGCGATCGCAGCGGTCGAGGTCTGTGCGTGGTCGCTGTGGTGGCTGGGGTCTCTGTGCGCGCGATCGCTGCATCGCTCTCGACTCGCCTAGCGGCCTCGCCGACTCTTGGGGACGGGTTGGGGTTGGGCTTGGTCGGCGTTTCGATCGGCTAGACTTGACAAGTCCGCGTCGCTCCAGGTCGTTCAGTGCGTGCCTTCGTGGTTCCGCGCTCCCTGGGGAACGCAAAGAAATCTTCGAGGCGCACGCCCCTGGTCGGCGCGCCAGATCGCTACTGTCCGTAGCGGACGTCCGATGGTGGACGGCCGTGGATCGCAAAATTGAGGAGTTTCCGCCGTGTCCGAGGTACGCATCGCCGCCGAGCCGCGCACCGAGTTCGGTAAGGGTGCCGCGCGGCGCACCCGCCGGGCCGGCAAGGTGCCCGCCGTGCTCTACGGTCACGGCACCGACCCGCAGCACATCTCGCTGCCGGGCCATGACCTGATGCTGGCGCTGAAGACGCCGAACGTGCTGCTGACGATCGAGGGGCTCGGCGGCGGCGCCGAGCTGGCCCTGCCGAAGGACGTGCAGCGCGACCCGATCAAGGGCTTCCTGGAGCACGTCGACCTGCTGCTGGTCAAGCGCGGCGAGAAGGTCGTCGTCGACCTGCCCGTCCACCTGGTCGGCGACGTCGTCGCCGGTGGCCAGATCGCGCAGACCGCCGTGGAGATCTCCGTGGAGGCGGAGGCCACCCAGATCCCCGAGTCCGTCGAGCTCGACATCAGCGGCCTGGAGATCGACAGCCAGGTGCTGGCGAAGGACCTGCGGCTGCCGCCGGGGACGACGCTGGCCGCCGACGAGGACGTCCTGATCGTCCAGATCCGGGACGCGTCGGTGTCGACCGAGCCGGAGCCGGAGGCCGAGGCCGCCGAGGGCGAGGGTGCCGAGGGCGCCGAGGGCGAGGGCGAGTCCGCCGAGTAACCGGTCGAGACTTTTTTCCACGGCCCCCGCGGGTGCGCGCATCCGCGGGGGCCGTGTGCTCGTCGGGGTGTGGAGGGTGAGCGTGGATCTGTGGCTGGTGGCCGGGCTCGGCAATCCGGGGCCGTCGTACGCGAGGAACAGGCACAACGCCGGGTTCATGGTGGTGGACGTCCTGGCGGCGCGGGCGGGTGGACGGTTCAAGGCCCACCGGTCGCGGGCCGAGGTGGTGGAGGGCCGGCTGGCGGGCGCGCGGGTGGTGCTGGCGAAGCCGCGTTCGTTCATGAACGTGTCGGGCGGCCCGGTGAAGGGGCTGTGCGATTTCTACAAGGTGCCGGTGGAGCGGCTCGTCGTCGTCCACGACGAGTTGGACATCCCGTTCGGCGCGGTGCGGTTGAAGCGCGGCGGTGGTGACAACGGTCACAACGGGTTGCGGTCGGTGACGAAGTCGCTGGGATCGAAGGAGTATCTACGTGTGCGGTTCGGGGTCGGTCGCCCGCCGGGGCGGATGGACGCCGCCGCGTTCGTGCTGAAGGACTTCTCCGCGGCGGAGCGCAAGGATCTCGATCTTGAGGTGGACCGGGCGGCGGACGCGGTGGAGGCGCTGGTCGCCGGCGGGTTGGAGGCCGCCCAGAACGTCTTCCACGCGGGCTGATCCGGGAGGCCGGAGGCTGGCCGGTTACGGTCAGCGATCGGGGATGCGGGATTCCGCGATGACCGGATGACGACCGCTGGATGAGGTTTAACCGCACGTCCGATGAGGTTTGCCCCCCATGTCGGGTCGTTGGGCAAGTATCCGGCCCTGACCATGGCAAAGGAGTCGTAAGATGCCCTTCATATGAGGTTCATGGTGCTTGTGAACCTAAGGCAACGTTCAGCCGTCTTCGGTGTGAATCGCGCTGTTGGGGCGCGCGGTACAGGGGATTGGTGAGGGGTTTATGGCCGTCGTTGACAAGGTTGTGGCCGAGTCACCGATCAGCCATGAGCAGAAACGCACGTCGTTCCAGAGTTGGAGCGGTGCGTACCGCCGGATCGCCGGATGTCTCGACTTCCTGAGCATGCTGCTCGCGGGCGGGATCGCGTTCGTCCTCCGGTTCCCGGGGGTGCCGACCGATCTCACGGTGCCGTACGTGGCGTTGACGGTCGCGCTGCCCGTGCTCTGGCTGCCCGTGCTGATGCTGTGTCGGGCGTACCAGCCGCGGTACGTCGGCGTCGGGTACGAGGAGTTCCACCGGGTGCTCCGCGCCGGGTTCATCTTCACGGCCGCGCTGGCGATCGTCGCCTACGCGACCAAGACCGAGGTCGCGCGCGGCTACGTCGTGATGGCGCTGCCCCTCGGAACGTTCCTCAACCTGGTCGCCCGCTACCGGCTGCGCAAGTGGCTGCACCGCAAGCGCTGGAACGGCGAGTGCATGCGCCGCGTGGTCGCCGTCGGGCACCGCACGTCCGTCGCCGACCTCATCAAGGTCCTGCAACGCAAGCGCTACCACGGCATGGACATCGCCGCCGTGTGCCTGCCGCCCGCGCTGGCGGCGGGCGACGACGCGGTGAGCGAGGTCGAGGGCGTCCCGGTGCTGGGCGACTTCAGCCAGGCGGCGGCGGTCGCCGACCGGATCGGCGCCGACTCGGTCGCGGTGCTGGCGTGTCCCGAGATGGACGGCGTCGCGCTGCGGCGGCTGGCCTGGCAGATCGAGCGGGACGACGTCGAGCTGGTCGTGGCCCCCGCGCTGATGGACGTGACCGGCCCCCGCATCTCGATCCGTCCGGTGTCGGGGCTGCCGTTGCTGCACGTGGAGCACCCCGAGCTGGACGGCGGCCGCAAGGTCCTCAAGGGCGCGTTCGACCGGGCGGCGGCGCTGGGCGGGCTGGTGCTGCTGAGCCCGCTGATGCTGGTCGTCGCCATCCTGATCAAAATGACGAGTTCAGGTCCGGTGATGTTCCGGCAGGTCCGGGTCGGGCGCGGTGGCCGCGAGTTCACCGTGTTCAAGTTCCGCACGATGGTGCAGGACGCCGAGGCCCGCAAGATCGAGCTGATGCGGGAGAACGAGAACGACGGCGTGCTCTTCAAGATCCGCGAGGACCCGCGGATCACGCGGGTCGGCCGCTGGCTGCGCCGCTACTCGCTGGACGAGCTGCCCCAGCTGATCAACGTCCTGCGCGGCGACATGTCCCTGGTGGGGCCGCGTCCGCCGCTGCCGGAGGAGGTCGCCCAGTACGGCGGCGACGTGTACCGGCGGCTGGTCGTGAAGCCGGGGCTGACCGGCCTGTGGCAGGTGAGCGGCCGCTCCGACCTGACGTGGGAGGAGTCGGTCCGGCTCGACCTGCGGTACGTCGACAACTGGACGCTGGCCCTCGACTTGCAGATCATGTGGAAGACCTGGTCGGCCGTCTTCCGGGGTTCCGGCGCGTACTGACCGCCGGGACCATCCGGGATGCCGGACGCCGGGCGCCTGCTCGCCGGACGTAGATCGCCGGACGCGCAGGCCATCGAGGGTCCGGGACCCTCGCGCGGAGCGGTTTTTCGCGCGCATGAGAAAGTGGACCGAGCGGACCAGTCGAGTCGGGATTGTGAGCGAAGATGACGGTGGAATCGGCGGCGGACGATCACGCCGTGGCGGCGGAGCTCGCCGCCGAGGCGGGACGGCTGCTGCTGGACGTCCGGGACGAGGTGGGCTTCGCCGACGGGCGGGCCCTGAAGGACACGGGCGACCTGCGGGCCCACGAGTACCTCATGGCCGCGCTGGCGGAGCGCTGTCCCGGCGACGCCGTGCTGTCGGAGGAAGGCCGCGCCGCCGTGGCGGGCAAACGAGCGGTTCCGGGTGGTGCGGGGGGTCACCACCCCACAGGGCAGGAGCGCACCGGGGACGTCGACCGGGCGCCGACGAGGAACACCGCCGACGCCGAGCGGCTCGCCGCCGACCGCGTGTGGATCATCGACCCGCTGGACGGCACCCGCGAGTTCTCCGAGGAGGGCCGCCGCGACTGGGCCGTCCATGTGGCGCTGTGGCGGCGTGACCCGTCCGGCGGCGGACGGCTCGCGGCCGGGGCGGTGGCGCTCCCGGCGCAGGGCCTGACGCTCCGCACCGACGCCACGGGCGGCGCGCTCCTCGTCCGGACCGCCCCGGAGGGCCAGGGCCCGCGTGAGGCTCCGCTGCACGTCCCGGCCCCGGACGCGGGCAGGCTTCGCATCGCCGTCAGCCGCAGCCGTCCGCCCGAGTTCGTCCGGCAGATGGCGGAGAAGATCGACCCGGACGTGGAGCTGGTGCCGATCGGCTCGGCGGGCGCGAAGATCTCCGCGGTGCTGCTCGGCGAGGTGGACGCCTACGTCCACGCGGGCGGCCAGTACGAGTGGGATTCGGCGGCGCCGGCGGCGGTCGCGCTGGCCGCGGGGGCCCACGCGTCCAGGATCGACGGGTCCGCCCTGGAGTACAACCGGAAGGACCCCCGACTCCCGGATATCCTGGTGTGCCACCCTGCGTCGGCGTTGACGCTGTTGACCGGCATCCAGGACGTGCACGGCGCACTGCCCTAGTCCGGTCGCCGCACCGGTCCGTCCCGGGGGGTGTGGGGCGCCGCCACCCCACAAGCGAAGGCTCCGTCCTTGGACGGGACTTTGCGGCGGCGCACCGGTGTTCGTTCCGGTGGGACGGCGTCCGACGCCGGGCGGCCGTCCCGCCGCTCGCACCAGCCAGAAAGCGTGGAAAGAGCCCAGACGATGCCCCAGATCGCGCAACGCAGTGACTACCTGCTGTCCCAGCTCGACGTTCTCGAAGCCGAGTCCATCCAGATCTTCCGGGAGGTGGCCGCCGAGTTCGAACGGCCGGTGCTGCTGTTCTCCGGCGGCAAGGACAGCATCGTGATGCTGCGGCTGGCCCAGAAGGCGTTCTGGCCCGCGCCGATCCCGTTTCCGGTCATGCACGTCGACACCGGGCACAACTTTCCCGAGGTGATCGAGTTCCGGGACCGCCGGGTCGCCGAGACGGGCATCCGCCTGGTCGTCGCGTCCGTGCAGGACTCCATCGACAGCGGCCGGGTCGTCGAGGAGAAGGGGCGCCGCGCGTCCAGGAACCGGTTGCAGACGACGACGCTGCTGGACGCCATCGAGGAGCACCAGTTCGACGCGGCGTTCGGCGGCGCCCGCCGCGACGAGGAGAAGGCCCGCGCGAAGGAGCGGGTGGTCTCGTTCCGGGACGAGTTCGGCCAGTGGGACCCGAAGAACCAGCGTCCCGAGCTGTGGAACCTGTTCAACACCAGGATCGTGCGGGGCGAGCACGTCCGGGTGTTCCCCCTGTCGAACTGGACAGAGCTTGACATCTGGGACTATGTCCGGCGTGAGGAGCTGGAGCTCCCGCTGATCTACTTCGCCCACAACCGCCGCGTGTTCGAGCGGGACGGGCTGCTGCTGGACGCCGAGACCGGCTTCGCGAACCGCGGCGACGACGAGCCCGAGTTCGACGCCACCGTTCGATACCGGACGGTCGGGGACGCGTCCTGCACGGGCGCGGTGAAGTCGACCGCGCTGACGCTGGACGAGGTGATCGAGGAGATCGCGGCCACGCGGATCACCGAGCGCGGGCAGACCCGCGCCGACGACCGCACCAGCGAGGCCGCCATGGAGGACCGCAAGAAGGAAGGCTACTTCTGATGGCCAGCTCGACCGAGCCCCCCGCCAAGACGCCCGCCAAAGCGATGGACCTGCTGCGGTTCGCGACGGCGGGCAGCGTGGACGACGGCAAGTCCACGCTGATCGGGCGGCTGCTGTTCGACTCAAAGTCGATCTTCGAGGACCAGCTGGAGTCGGTGGAGAAGACCAGCGCCGACCGCGGCGAGGAGTACACGAACCTGGCGCTGCTCACCGACGGCCTGCGCGCCGAGCGGGAGCAGGGCATCACGATCGACGTCGCCTACCGCTACTTCGCGACGCCGCGCCGCAAGTTCATCATCGCCGACACCCCCGGGCACATCCAGTACACCCGGAACATGGTGACGGGCGCGTCCACCGCCGACCTGGCGATCATCCTGGTGGACGCCCGCAAGGGCATCCTGGAGCAGTCGCGGCGGCACGCCTTCCTGACGACGCTCCTCCAGGTCCCGCACATCGTCGTCGCGATCAACAAGATGGACCTGGTCGACTACGACCGGGCCGTCTACGAGCGGATCGTCGACGAGTTCACCGCGTTCGCCTCCAAGCTGGAGGTGACCGACATGACGTTCATCCCGATCTCCGCGCTGCACGGCGACAACGTCGTGGAACGCAGCGTCAACATGCGGTGGTACGAGGGGACGTCGCTCCTGCACCACCTGGAGCACGTGCACATCGCGTCCGACCGGAACCTGATCGACGTGCGGTTCCCGGTGCAGTACGTGATCCGTCCGCACGCGTCCACCGACCCCGAGCTGCACGACTACCGGGGATACGCGGGCCAGGTCGCGGGCGGCGTCCTCAAGCCGGGCGACGAGGTGGTGCACCTGCCGTCCGGGCTGACGACGACGATCACGCACATCGACGGTCCCGCCGGGCCGGTCGAGGAGGCGTACGCGCCGATGTCGGTGACGCTGCGCCTCGCCGACGACATCGACATCTCCCGGGGCGACATGATCGCGCGTCCGAACAACCGGCCCGAGGTCGCGCAGGACATCGACGCGATGGTCTGCTGGATGACCCCCGACCGCGCCCTCACCCCGCGGACGAAGCTGATCATCAAGCACACCACCCGCACCGCGCGGGCCGTGGTGAAGGACCTGAACTACCGGCTGGACGTCAACACGCTGCACCGCGACGACCAGGCCGCCTCCCTCGAACTGAACGAGATCGGCCGGGTCTCCCTGCGGGTGACGCAGCCGCTGTTCGTCGACGACTACGGGCGGAACCGTCTCACCGGCGGGTTCATCCTCATCGACGAGGCCACCAACAACACCGTGGGCGCCGGCATGATCACCGGCGCCCGCTGATCGGCCCGGCTCCCTCCCCTCACCCCAAGGCAGGCCCTCGATGAGCCCATCCGTCGGAGTCGTCCTACCGACGCACGACCGGCCGGAGCTGCTGCGTCGCGCGCTGGAGTCGGTGCTGGCGCAGGAGTACGACGGCGACCTGCGCGCCGTCGTCGTGTTCGACCGGGCCGAGCCGGACGTCTCGCTCGCCGGTGACCGGGTCGAGGTGATCGCCAACACCCGGGCGCCTGGCCTCGCCGGGGCGCGCAACTCCGGGATCGAGCACCTGGGCACCGACCTGGTCGCGTTCTGCGACGACGACGACCAGTGGCTTCCCGGCAAGCTCGCCGCCCAGGTGGCGGCGCTGGAGGCCGAGCCGGACGCGGTGCTGTGCAGCGCCGGGATCCTCATCGACTTCGACGGGCGCGAACTGCCCCGGCTCGCCGGGACCGACCGCGTCACCTACGACGCCCTCATCCGCGACCGGATGATGAGCGTGCACTCGTCCACCTACGTGGCGCGGCGCGTGCCGCTCGTCGAGATCGGCATGGTGGACGAGACGATCCCGGGCAGCCAGGGCGAGGACTGGGATCTGGCGTTGCGCGCCGCCCGCCGCCATCCCGTCGTCAACGTCGACCAGCCGCTGGTCCGCGTGCTGTGGGGGCTGACGTCGTACTACGCGCAGGCGTGGGAGACGAAGGTCGCGGCGCTGGAATGGTTCCTTGAGCACTACCCGGAGATCGGCAAGGAGTCGGGTGCGGCGGGCCGGGTCTACGGGCAGCTCGCGTTCGGCTGCGCGACGGTCGGCAGGCGGCGGGACGCGCTGCGCTGGTCGGCGCGCGCGTTGAAGGCGAACCCGACCGAGCGGCGCGTGCCGTTCGCGTTGGCCGTCGCGTCCGGAATGGTGTCCGGTAAACGTGTTCTGCTGGCCCTGCACACGCGGGGTCGCGGAATCTGACCGAAGCCTGCCGTTTCCGGGTCTTCCGCCCCCTTTCCGCTTGTCCAGCCGGTACCGTCGACGTCATCCCAGTGCTCGTCCCAGTGCTCGTCAATGGTGCTGGTCATGGTGTCAGAAGGAGCCCCTGTGAACATTTCCTCCCGCCGCATCGCCGCGTCCGGGGCGCTGGCGCTGGCGCCGGTGCTGGGACTGACCGCCGTGCCCGCGTACGCCCAGGTCGATCTGGACGCGGTCGCCGAGGGCATCACGGAAAGCGGCTACTACGTCGACTCGGGCGCGAAGTACTACCAGTCGGACGGTGCGCAGGAGTTGCTCCGCACGGCGCAGGGACGGTCCGTGGCGGTCTTCATCGCCGTTCTCCCGGCCGGAAACGACGCGGGGCAGATCCTGCAACAGCTGCCGGGGCTGATGAAGCGTAAGGGGACGTACGCGGTTCTGGCCGGTGACCAGTTCAAGGTGTCCTCGAACGCGCTGCCCGCCGCCCAGGTGAAGACCGTCTACACCAAGGCCGTCGGCGGCAGCAGGGGCAAGCCCGACCTGGCCCTGCTCCGGTTCGTCAAGACGTTGCCGGAGTCGAAGTACGCGCCGCCGGAGCCCGGCAAGGCCGGCAACAACGGCAAGCCCGCGCCCGAGACGGAGCTGCGGCAGGAGGAGAAGACCCTCGCCCAGTCGCAGCCGACCGGCCCCGCCACCGGCTCGCAGGCGGCCCGCGAGCAGGCCGACGACGGCGGCTCCCCGCTGCCGTACGCCCTGGGCGGCGCCGCCGCCGTGGCCCTGGCCGCCGCGGCCGCTTTCGTCCTGTGGCGCCGCCGCTCCGCGACCCCCGCCCCCGCGGGCGCCGCGGCGTCCGGCCCCGGCACGGCCCGTCCACCCGCGCCCGGCGCCCCCACGCCCGGCCCCCCCACGCCTGGTGCCGCTCAGCCGCCCGCGCCTGGCGCTGCTACGTCCGGGCCTGGTGCTGGGACTGGGCCTGCGGCTTCGGCGCGCGGCGAGGGCTCTGCACCTGAAGGCGCTGAGAGGCCCGCTCCTCGGAAGCCGGAGGCTCCCAAGGGGGAGTGAGCCTGCGAAGCGTGGTCAGGGGCTGGTGAGGAGGATCAGGTGGCGTTCGCCTACGCCCACTGACAGGGCGTTGGTCGGGGCGCCGCCCTGGGCCTTCTTCAGGTCGCCCGGACGGCTGCGGGCCCTTCGGTGGCCGGAGGCCAGTTGGCCGCTGCCGCCCGCGCCCCAGGTGAGCGCGGTGCCGTCGGTGAGGATCGCCGCGCCGTAGGCTTCGCCCGCGAAGACCTGCGCGACGTTGCGCAGCTTCTTGTGGTCGCCGTCCTCGCGGACGACGGGCACGGGGGTGGTGCGGAGTTCGAGGGTGCCGTCGCCGAGCTGTCCGGCGGTGTTGTTGCCCCAGGCGACGACGGTGCCGTCCTTGCGGAGCGCGAAGCTGTGCTTCTCCGCCGCCGCGATCGCGATGACGCCGCCGAGGGCGTCCTTGCCGCCGACACTCGAGATGAGAGCCGGGGTGGGCCGGTCCTGACGCGTCCCGTCGCCGAGCTGGCCGAGGTCGTTGTGGCCCCAGGAGGCGACCCGTCCGTCGCCGAGCAGCGCCAGGCCGTGCTGGCCGCCGATCGCGATGCGGACGACGCCGTTCAGCCGTCCGGAGCCGTCCAGGCCGCGCACGGGGACGGGCCGGGGCCGGTCCTCGCGGGTGCCGTCGCCGACCATGCCGTAGTCGTTGGCGCCCCAGGCGAGCACCTGCCCGTTGCGGCGCAGCACCAGTTCGGTGTGGCCGTCGGCGGCGATCGCCGTGACGTCGCGGAGCGGGCCGTGGCCGTCCGGCGCCTGGACGGTCGTCGGGGTGGGCGGGCTCGTCCGCTCGCCGGTGCCGCGCTGCCCGGACGACCCGTCGCCCCACGTCACCACGGTGCCGTCGCCGCGCAGCGCCATCGAGAAGTCGTTGTTGGCGCTGATCGCGATCACATTGTTCAGCCGCCCGTTACCGCCGTCCGGCGCGCGCACGGGCACGGGGACGGCGCTGTCGCGGTGCGTGCCGTCGCCGAGTTGGCCGTGGTCGTTGGCGCCCCACGCGAGGACCTTCCCGCTGGCGAGGATCGCGAGCGAGTGGCGGGCGCCGCCCGCGACCGCGCGCACCTTGCCGAGCGTGCCCTGACCGTCGACGCCGGTGACCGGTGCGAGCTTCGGCTCGACGGCGGCGCCGGGACGGCCGAGCTGCCCGTTGGAGTTGAGGCCGCTCGTCCAGACGCTGCCGGTCCGCTCGCTCACCGAACCCGCCGGTGGGGGGACCGGCGGGGTCGTGGCCGGTTCTGGGGATCCGCCGCACCCCGCCGCCAGGAGCACCAGTCCGGCCAGTACCAGTCCGACAAGGGCTCGGGCGAGCGGGAGGCGGACGGTCACGCCGTCCGAACGCAGGCGAACAGGTGCCTGGCGTAGTTGTCCGCGTAGGGCGGGCGGGCGTCCTCGTCGGGGCCGAGGTCGATGATCTCGTCGAACGAGGTGTTCTCGCGCAGGAACCGCTCCACGTGCGCCGGGTCCCAGCCGCGCAGCGACTCGGCGAACCACTTCTCGTTGTCCTGGCCGGTGTCGAAGAACAGCACCCGTCCGGTGGCGCGGTCGAGGAGCCGGATCAGCTCCTCGGCGCTCACCGAGCCGCGGCCGAGGACGAAGTGGTGCAGCAGGCTGAAGCACGACACGACGTCCCAGGCGGCGGCGTCGTGGCCGTTGAGGAACTCGACGCAGTCGCCGGTCGAGATGACGCCGTCCGGAAGCCCGTAGATCGCCTGACCCAGCGGGACGGCCAGCGGGTCGCGTTCGATGCCCTCGGCGGTGAAGCCGCGTTCGGCCATCTGGGCGACGAACCAGCCGTAGCAGCTCGCGACGTCCAGGTAGCGGCCGCCGTCGATGCCGCGCTCGCCGAGGAACGCGTCGATCTTGGCGAGCCGGTCGGCGCACTGCCGGACGGTCGTCCACCCGGCCTCCAGCTCGGGCGCGTCGATCGGCTGGTACAGCTCGTGGGTGCCGTCGAGCCAGCTCATCTTGAGCAGCAGGTCTTGCAGGGGAGTGGTGACGGGCAGCCACTTGGCGACGACGCTGGCGCCGTCCGCACCGCTCATCGCGGCTATCGCCAGCCGGTGGTGACCGTCCAGGATCTGGAACCGGTCGGAGCCGCGGACGGGCGCGACGAGCACCGGGTCGCGGGGGCCGCTCTGCTGCGGACGGGGCGTGCCGCCGTTCTCGGGCGCGGCCTCGCCCCGGTAGCGGGCGATGAACGCGCGGGCGGCGGCGAGCACGCCCGCCTCGTCCCTGCCGCCGAAGTAGTCGCCACCAGCCTCGACGCAGCGCAGCCCGAGCCGCCCGTAGGCGCTGGCGAGGATCTGCTCGTCGGTCAGGTCGGTGTGCTCGTCCGCGAGCCGCAGCAGGGTGACGTGCGGGCCCTCCAGGAACGGCGTGGACGGCCACATCAGGTCGCCGGTGCGCTCGGCGAACTCGCGGGCGGTCCAGCCCCCCTGCGCGCCGACCAGGAGCTTGTCGAGCCGGACCGGAACCTTCCACGGGCGGCGCAGCACGGCGGTGGACACCGCGACCCTGGCGGCGGCCGGGATCGGCAGCGAGCGTCCGGCGTCGACCAGCCGCCCGTACACCGGGCCGCTCGGCGCCAGCCCGCTCTTGCGCAGCACGGCCCGTGACGTGCGGCGGACCCGCTGGATACCGGGGATGTCAATTCCCGTGGGCATGGACGCTCCTGGCAGATGTGATGTCGGTGACCGGCGGGATGGCGCCCGCGGGCCCGGGTGCGCCGCCGCGCCTGCCCGGCAGCAGGGAGGCGAAGGCGGTCAGGGACAGCCGCTCGCGGCCGACCCAGAGAAGGACAAAATACAAGATGGCGCCCGGGACCAGGCCGGACGCGAGCGCGGCGGGGCTCGTCCCGGCGGCGAGCCGGACGGTCAGCGGCACCGCCCCGAAGCTCAGCAGCGCCGCGCCGCCAGCCCAGAACAGCCCGGTGCTCGCCGGGGACATCCCGAGGATCCGGCGGACCTGGACGAGCGCCAGCAGCGTCCGGACGAGCAGCGCGCACGCCCGCGCCATCGCCGCGCCCGCGATCCCGAACGGCGGGATCAGCAGCACGTTCAGCACCAGGTTCACGCCGAGCGCCGTGCTCTGGTTGACCAGGCTCAGGCCGCTGCGTCCCGCCATCAGCAGCATCACGTCGCGGGCGCCGGTCGCGGTCGCCACCAGCATCGCCATCGCGAGGATCACCGTGACGGTCTCGCCCGTGCCACGGTAGGCGTCACCGAACGACGCGACGTACACCGGCGCGCCCACCGCGATCGACAGGTGCACCGGCCACGCGAGCGTCAGGTTCCACGACGCGCACACGGCGAAGACCCGCTGCGCGCCCACCCGGTCGGACAGCGCCATCAACCGGCTCACGGCGGGCTGCATGACGTTCTGCACGGCCTGGGTGACGAGCTGGCTGATCACGATGAACCGGGTGGCGGCGGTGTAGACGGCCGCCTCGCGGGGTGAGCTGAGCGCGGCGACGAGCACGATGTCGGCCCGCTGGAACGCCGTCTGGCAGATCTGCGCGAACGCGCGCGGCGCGGTGAACCGCCAGAACTCGTCCGCCAGCGGACGCCAGCCCCGGTTGGGGGACGGCGCGGCCGTCTGCTCGGCGCCCGGACGACCTCGGCTGATCTTGAGGTACCAGAGCGCGGCGATGAGGAAGCACGGCAGGTAGGGCGCGGCCCAGGCCAGCGCCAGCCAGGTCGCGTCGTCGGTCAGCACCGCCGCGACGATCACCCCGGCGACCTGGAGCGTCTGCCGGAGGATCTTGTCGACGAGGACGGTCGGCCGCATCGAGCCGTAGCCGCGGGTCGCGGCCAGCAGCGCGTCGTGCACCCCGGCGAGCGGCAGGAACAGCGCCAGCGCCCGCACCATCCCGACCGCCTGGTCGGGGTCGTCGGCGCCGATGTGGCCCGTGATCCACGGTGCCGCCAGCGCCAGCACCAGCGCGGCGGTGACGGCGGTCGCCGCGACCGGGAACAACGCGACCGGGACCGTCCGCAGCGCCGCGATCCGGTCGCCGAGCGCGAGATGGCGGGGCACCCAGCGCAGCAGGCCCGCGTCCGTCCCGAGCCCGGAGACCGCCTGGAGGATGATGAAGATCGACGTCGCGGCGAAGAACGTTCCCGCCACGCGCTGCGAGTACAGGTGCGCGATCAGGAACACCAGCGCGAGGCCCTGCACGCCCGCGACGGCGGCGCCCACCAGGTTGAGGGCGCCGCCTCTGGCCAGTCTGTTCAGATTGGGCCCGCCGGACGGCGCCGGGTCAGGACCCGCCATGTCGACCGGCCCTGTGCGGCTTCTTGCCATAGCGGGGCGAGGTGCCGGGGGCGCCGCCGGTGGACGACTCGCCGGACGACCCGTCGGCGCCGTCCTCCGGAAGGTCGGGCGGCAGGTACTGGGAGATGTCCTCCTGCGTCCGCGTGGCGGCCGACTCCAGCGCGGCGGCGGTCTCGGCCTGCTCCTTGGACGCGCGGGCGTCGTCGGAGTCCTTGCCCTGCGCGCCGTCGGAGGGCTTCGGGGTGACGGGCTTGCCCAGCCCCGCGGGCGGCTCCAGCGCGGGCGGGGTGCCGCGCCGGGGGGCGGCGCGCCGCTGACCCGTCCCACGGGACGGCCGGGACGTGCCGGGACGCGCGTCCTCGGGACGCGGACGGGCCGGGCGCGGCGGCTCGGCGTCGATCTGGGGGAGGGCCTGGGTCGTCAGGGACGCGTCGTCGGCGGGGTCGGGGTCGTCGTCGTCGCGCGTGCGGCCCGTCCGGTGGGCGTCCTCCGGCGCGTCGGGACGCCGTCCGCTCTCCCAGCTGAGCTGGTCGTCGCCCCACCCGAGGTCGGCGTCACCGGCGACGCGGTTCTGCCCGCTGCCGCGCGGCGAGGCCGAGCCGCGCGCCTCCAGGGCTCGGGGGCCCCCGGCGCGTGCGGGACGGCCCTGCAACGGCGGCGGCGCGGTGCGCGGCTGACCGCTCCTGTTCTGCTCCGGCGGCTCCAGCAGGGCGCCGAGGACGGTGACCCCGGCGCGTTCGGCCTCGACGTAGGCGTGGCGCAGCTCCTCGCGGGTCGTCACGCCCCGGTTGACGACCAGGACGACCGCGTCCACGAACGTGCACAGCGCCTGTGCGTCGGCGTCGTGCAGGCTCGCCGCGTTCACGACGAGGTACTCGCTGCGGCGGCGCAGCACCTTCACGGTCTCGCGCATGCGCGGGCCGCTGAACCGGTGCGCGGCCTCGCGGGCGCGCGGCCCCCGGGGCAGCAGCCGCAGCTGGGAGTCGGTGTGGATCAGCAGGGTGGC
This sequence comes from Actinomadura meridiana, assembly GCF_039537545.1. Taxonomy (NCBI): domain Bacteria; kingdom Bacillati; phylum Actinomycetota; class Actinomycetes; order Streptosporangiales; family Thermomonosporaceae; genus Actinomadura; species Actinomadura meridiana. The sequence goes on along the minus strand of NZ_BAABAS010000003.1, from coordinate 275,283 downwards.
CGGGTCGGTCCCGTTGAGCAGGGTGTCCGAGAGGCCCTTGCCGGGCCGCGCGCCGAACAGCCCGGTCATGTCGGCGTCCTCGGTGGTCGCGTCGATCATGATCGTCTTGGCCCCGGCGAACGCGAGCGAGACCGCGAGGTTCGCGCTGGCCAGCCGGGCGCTGCCGCCCGGCGTGGCGCTGGTGACCAGCAGCGCCACCGGGGTCTGCGGCGCGGTCGCCACGATCGCGGCGCGCAGCCGCCGGTACGCCTCGCCGACCGGGCTCTTCGGCGCGCTGACCAGGGCGAGCGTGTCGCCGGGCGGGCCGCCCGCCGGGATGGTCGCGAGCGTCCGCACGCCGAGGCCCTCGATCGCGTCGGCGTTGCGCAGCCGCTGGTTCAGCCGCTCCCGCAGCAGCATGATCACGAAGCCGAGCACCAGCCCGAGGACCAGGCCGCCAATGCCCCAGACCGCGGGCCGGACGATGCCGGGCCCGCTCGGCGCGTCCGCCGGGGTGATCACCTGGCCGGGGTCGATCGGGGTGCTGGCGATGTCGTTGGACTGCTCGTCGATCACCCCGAGCTGGTTGGTGTAGGCGATGACGCGCTGTCTCAGGGTGGCGCGCCGTGAGCCGGTGGACAGCGCCATCTCCCGGTTGGCCTCCTGGAGCTGCTGCCCGACCTTGGCGGCCTGCGCCTTGAGCTTGGTGAGCTGGTTGTTCACGACGCCCTGCGCCCGCTGCGTCCGGTAGGCCAGGTAGGCGTCGGCGAACGCCTGCGCGCCCGCGCGGGCGTCGGCGGAACTGTCGCTGGTGTAGCTCAGGTTCAGCACCTGGGTGTTCGGCGGGACGGAGACGCCGATCTTGCCCTCGGGTTCGTGGCCGAGCTTCTTCTCGACGAGCCGCTCGACCCCGTCGGTGGCGACGAGCTGCGCCTCCGTCTGGAGGTTCACCAGGTCGTCGCCGCGGCCCTCCGGCGAGTACGGGTTGCCCTCCAGCGGGCTGACCAGCACGGTCGCCGTCGCCTTGTAGGGCGGCGGGACGGCGATCTCCAGGGCGACGCCCGCGCCCGCGCCGAGCACGCCGAGGACGATCAGCACCGTCGCGTAGCGTCGGACGAGGGACAGCAGTTGTCCCGCCTGCGGGTCGGCCGTCTGGTCAGCTCCCACGACGATCCCCCTCGAAGATGCGGTACGTGCTGGGCAAAACGTTCATCTCGACTTTAACCGCGGGTTGCATGGGGTCGGTTCCGTTCATCTCAACCTCGTCCGGGAGCGGTCGCTCGTTGCGGTGTCCGATCGGGGGTGCGTCGCGGGGCCCGGGGCGGCGGACCACTCGGGCCGGGCGACGTCAGCACGATGCCCCACGCGGGGTTGGCGGCCTGGTCGAGGGCCAGTACCCCGCGCGCGACCTCGCGGTCCAGTGCGCGGCCGCGTTCCACCGTGACCAGCACCAGGTCGCTGGCGGCGGCCGCGGCGATCGTGTCGGCGCCGTTGATGTCGGGTGTGGTGATGACCACGATGCGCGATTCGCGGCCCGCCCGGTCGACCGCCCGGGTGAGCTGCCGGTCGTCGTCGCTGCGCACCAGGCGGACGCCGAACGTCCGGTCCTCGGGGGCGGGACGGCGCGGCTCGCTCTCCCCGGCGATGCGCAGCACGGTCGTCGGCGAGCCGCCCTCGGTGCACAGCTCGGCCAGCTCGTAGGCGAGGTCGGTGCCCGCGGTGCCCGGCACCCCGGTGACCAGCACGGTGGTGGCCTCGGTGTCGAAGACCAGGTTCCGCAACCGCCGGCAGACCTCGCGGTGCCCGCCGCCCAGCGTCGCCGCCTCCACCATGATCGGCAGCCGGCTGTGCAGCCGGACGTCGGCGGGCCGCCGGATGCGCCGCGGCCGCGTCTCGCGCAGCAGGACGAACGAGAGCCAGCACAGCAGCCCGACGCCGACGCCGGAGGCGATCGCGACATCGCGTCCCGGATCGTCGCGCCGCTCGGGCAGCAGGGGGGCCCGCAGCACCTCGCCGGGCTGTTCGGCCTTGCTCTTCAGGGCGGAGATCTGCCGCTGCACGTCCTGGATCTGCTTCACGATCTCCTGGCGGCGGGTGCGGGTCTTGAGCCGGAGCAGCTCGGTCGCGTTGCCCGGCAGCGCGGCCAGCTGCGTCCTCAGCAGCACGAGGTTCTGTTCGAGCGCCTCACGGTTGCGGTCCTGGACCTGGCCCAGGATCTGCTGGCGCAGGCCCAGGTAGGCGTCGGCGACGACCTGCGCGCCCTTTTGCGCATTCGCCGGTGTCCTGGCCCGCACGGCGATGGTGAGCACGTGCGTGTTGGCAGGCACCGTCAGGCCGATGCGCTCGCGGAGTTCGCTCGCGGGGGCCTTGAATCCGGGATAGGTCGAGAGCGTGGCCAGGACGTGGTCGGACCAGACGAGCTGCGCCTCGGTGTCCATCGTCGTCTCCCGGGGGTTCCGGGTGACGGTGTCGATCGCCGATCCGGGGTCGATGCCCGGATGCAGCGCGACCGGCGGCGCCAGCACCGCGATCCGCGCCGTGTACGTCGCCGGGGTCAGCACGATCTTCGCACCGCCCAGCCCGCAGCCGAGCAGCACCGCGACCACGAGCGCGGTCAGGTGCCGCCGGACGGCCCCGGCGTACCGGGTGACGGGGATCGAGTCCGGCGCGAGCGGCGGTTCCGCCTGCACGCTGGACGGGCCGAGGGTCCGCTTGCTCATCGCACTGTGGACCGCTCTGGTCGTCGCCACGCGGGCTCGGCGCCGAGCAGCGCGGCGAGCTTGTCGTCCCAGGGGGCGTAGTGCTCCGACAGGCGGCGCAGCAGGTGGTCGGGCAGCGGTGAGCCCGGTCGGGCGTTGTGCCGCTCGAACGAGGGGGGCCGCCACTGCGGCAGGCCGAGGAACTCCAGGATCGAGTCGTAGCAGGGCTCCGGCTCGGAGAAGAAGTCCTCCGCGTACCGGACCAGGACCCGGTCGCGTCCGAACAGCTCGAACAGGTGCTCGATCTGGTCGGCGTACTGGCCGCGGTCCAGGTAGGAGTGGTGGCGGTGGGAGTGGCTCACGTACGCCGGGTCGGCCCTGATCTTCTCGATCTCACCGGCGATCCGCTCGGGCTCCAGGTCCAGCGCCCGCTCGAACTCCTCCGTCTCGAAGCCGCGGGCGAGTTCGTGCTTGTGCGCGGAGTACGCGCGGATCACCGGGTCGCGGAGCAGCACGATCAGCTTCACGCCGGGGAGGTCGCGGGCGATCCGTTCCGGGGCGAGGGGGTGGTGCATGTAGTACCCGGCGGACTCGAACGCCTGTGGCCGGGCGGTGTTTCCGTCCTGGCCCGTCCCGGCGTTGCGTCCGGCGAGCGCACGGACGGGGAAGTGCCCCCGGTACCAGCCGAGGCCGCGCGGGTAGTTGACGTCGAAGTAGTGCACGCCCTTGTGGAAGTTCGGCGGGACGACCGCCGGGTGCGCCGCCAGCGCCCGGAACAGCGACGTCGTGCCGCCGCGCTGCGTCCCGACCATCAGGAAGTCCGGCAGCATCCGGGCGCCCGAGGTCAGCCGTCCACCGGCCCGGGTGGCGGCCCGTCCGGCCTCCTTGACCCACTGGGGGGCGTCGCGGCGTGAGATCACGGGTTCCTCCCAGCGGTCAGGGCGGGATTGGTGTGGACGAGGGTCAGCAGCCGCTCGGTGTCGGCGCGCAGTGGCCCGCCGATGGGCTCCTGGGCTGCCAGCAGGTAGCGGCGGCACAGTTCCATCAGGTAGAGGCGGACGGTCGCGTCCGCGGCGACACCCGTCAGCCCGAGCGGCTCCAGCAGGGTGGACGCGGCGGTGGGCCAGGTCGCGTACGGCTCCGCGTTCCCCGCCGTCCGCTGGGCCTGCTGCAAGCGGTAGTGAAGCAGGTCCAACCCGTTCGGGACGCCGGTGGCGAACCGTTCCCAGTCCCACAGGCGGAGGACTCCCCGGTGCCAGGCCATGTTCCACGGCGTCCAGTCGCCGTGCCAGGCCCCGAAGTCGAAGGTGAGGTCGCCGTGCGCCTTGCCCATGTCCTCGATGACCTCGCCGAAGCGGAGGCGCTGCGACTCGTCCAGGACCTCGGCGACGCTCGCCGTCAGCGCGTTCCAGAAGGAACTGTCGCGCAGCGGGGTCTGCTGGACGCCGCCGACCTCGAACAGCGCCCGCATCTCGGCGACGGGCGCGTCGCCGCGACGGAGGCCGCCACGGGCGCTGGTGGGCAGCGGCTCCAGGACGAGCAGGTCGAGCGGCCCCCACGTCCCGTGGTGCAGGAGCCGTGGGACGTGCAGCCTGGCCGACGGCCCGTCGATCTGGCGTTCGGCCAGGTAGGTGAGCGCCTCCGCCTCCCCGGCGAGCAGGTCGCGGGCGGTGCCGGTGTCGCCGACCTTGACGAACGCGACGGGCTCGCCGCGCGGCGACAGGACGTGCAGGATCGGCTTGCGGTTGGCCCGGGCGCTGCCCAGGCCGACGCTGACCACGACCGGACGGCCCAGCAGTTCGGCCAGCCGGTCCTCGATGGAGGGGCCGCCGCCGGTGACGCGCAGGCGGTCCTTCAGGGCCCGTTCCGGCAGGCCGGTGCGGACGGCCGTCGCGGTGAGGGCCCGCGACACGCGCTGCTTGGCGCCGAGGTCGTCGCTGTAGCGGCGCAGCGCGCTCGCCGCCGCGCCCGGCAGCCCGGCGGGCACCAGCAGGCGCGGCCGGTCGGCGTTCGGCAGGAACGCCAGCTCGCGGCGGGCGCCGTCGGACTGGCCGGGGGCGACGGACTCGACCCGCGCGTCCGGCCACAGCGTCCGGACCGCCTCGATCCAGGCGTCGCGCACCTGTTCCCGCTCCGTCGTCGCCTCGCTCATCGGGACGCCCCGTTCGTGAGGGCCCCGTTGGTGAGCGCCCCGTTGGCGGTGGCCCCGTTACCGGAGGGCGAGGGGGCGGTGAGGGCGCGGGCGAGCGGGCGGAGCGCCGGGCCGCCGCGCGCCTCCCGCACGGACCGCCACATCAGCGCGACCGCGATCATCACCGTGTACAGCGGTACCTCCACCATGTCGTAGGTGATCAGGAAGAGCGTGCAGGCGATCAGCACGGCGCAGCCCGCCAGCGAGTAGTCGCCGCGATCTCGCCAATGTCGGAAGAACCGGACGGCGAAGAACACGCAGAAGGCGATCGTCCCGACCAGGCCGTTGGCGAACAGCAGCAGCCACAGATGGCCCTGCGTGCCGAGCGGCGGGGACCCGCACGCCTTGCAGCCGATCTTGTCGCCGCCCGCGACCGAGCCGAGGTCGCCCTGCACGTTGCGGGTGGAGCCGAACCCGACGATCGGCGACCCGGACAGGGCGCTGCGCGTCGTCTCCTCGGCGAGGAGCGTGCGCCGGTTGTTGCTGTGCGGGTTGTCCAGCCGGTCCTGGACGAGGCCCGGCAGCGGCGACAGCGCCACGACGATCGCCCCGGCCGCCGCGATCCCGGCCGTCCAGGCGAGCACCCGGGGCCCGCCGACCTGGAGCAGCTTGACCACCCCGAACAGCCCGATCGCGCCGAGCGCGCCCCACAGGCCCCGGTTCAGCGAGTACACGACCGGCCACAGCGACGCGGCGAGGACGACGAACCCGAAGATCCGGCGCCGCGTCCGCGCCCGCACCACCCAGGTCAGCAGGAAGTACGGCAGGAAGAAGGCGTAGGCGGCGCCCCAGGTGTTGGCGTAGGCGAACGGCGCCATCGGCCGGGACTGCTCGAACCCGAGGATCGACTCGATGTCGGCGACCTTCGGATGCACGATGTCGCGGACGAAGGAGTTGCCCGCGAGCCCGTGCGGCAACATCATCTCGACCGGCGAGGTGAGCTGGATCGACGGGAAGAACGACCCGATCAGGCCGCCCGCCGTCGTCACGATGAACATGTAGCCGAGCAGCCTGGCGATCCGGCTGGACGGCAGGTCGCGCTCCGACAGGTTGCCGATGTACAGCAGGACGACGGTGAACGAGACGTACCAGGCGAGCCGCCAGCCGTAGACGAGCAGCCTGCTGAACCCGCCGCCGGGCTCGGCGAGAGGGGCGTCCGCCCACAGCGTCAGCAGGCCGAGCACGACCCAGACCAGGAAGAACAGCCAGGCGGCGAACCCGCTGGGCGCGACCAGGGTGCCGCGCCTGCGCCACAGCGTCGCCGCCATCGGCACGGTCATGACCAGCAGGACCACGTTGGCGAGGCCGAGGATCCACCAGATCGGGAAGCCGAGGAACGCGACGCTGAGCGGCCAGCCAGGTCGCGGCCGCCACGGCAGCAACCGCGGCGCCGCGAGGGGCGTGTTCCCCGCGATCCCTCGCATCCCGGCCAATCAAACGCTCCGTTCCCCTGTCCGCACCGTCGGGTGCGCGGACCGCGCGGCCCGAGCCGGGCCCGCCGTCGCCTCGTGGAGGACGTCCGCCTCGCTGCCAGCGGCGACATCGGACGATGGCCGACTCCGGCCAGCTCTTCCGGTCGTCCATGGGCGCTGGGGAGGCGTCCTTCCGAGGTGCGCAGCGTACCTCGCGGCGCACACGGAGCGTGCCCGTTGAGAGCCGGACATGTCCCGAAACGACCGGATCATTATGTCATTCGACGTTTGATACCGAAAAGTTAATGACCTGGTCGTCGGTGCTCGTGGCGCACTGGCTACGCTTACCCGGCGCCGGTCACCCATACGCGCACGTTACGACTGGTTTGTTTCTACATTGCACGGAGGGGTCGATGGGCAGACGCAGGTGGGGGAGCCTCGCTGTCGGGGCTGCGATGGTGCTGGGCACGCTGACGGGGACGACCGTCGCGATCCCGGCGCACGCCGATCAGCGAGGATCCGAGCCCGGCCACGGCCGCGTGGTCGGCGCGGACCCGGCGAACAACACGCCGAACGTCATCGACGGCGAGGTCAAGTCGATCATCAAGATCGGCGGAAAGATCTACGTGGGCGGTTCCTTCACCCAGGTGAAGGAGGCGGGGTCGAACAAGCCCACGCTGACCCGCAACCGGCTGTTCGCCTTCAACGCGAGCACCGGTGCGATCGACACGACGTTCACGCCGAGCCTGAACAAGGGCGAGGCCAGCGTGCTGCTGCCCGCCCCGGACGGCCAGTCGATCTACGTCGGCGGCAACTTCAGCGAGATCAACGGCGTCCGCCACTTCGTGCTCGCCCGCATCAACGCCCAGACCGGCGCGCCGATCACGGCCTTCCAGCCGAACCTCGACGCCCGGGTCCGTGACCTGCGCCTCGCCGGTGGCCGCCTCTACGTCGCCGGGACGTTCGCCACCGCGGGCGGCTCCGCGCGGCCCGCCCTCGCGACCCTGAACCCGCAGACCGGCGCCCGCGACGACTTCGTCAACCTGAGCTTCGCGGGCACGCAGACCGGTGACGGCGTCACCCAGGTCTACAAGATGGACATCAGCCCCGACGGCTCCAAGCTCGTCGGCGTCGGCAACTTCAACTCGGTCTCCGGCAACACCCGCCGCCAGATCGTCATGCTGGACCTCTCCGGCCAGTCCGCGCAGCTCGCGAACTGGGACACCACCCGCTACGGCGACCAGTGCTCCCAGTCGTTCGACACCTACATGCGCGACGTGGAGTTCTCGCCCGACGGCAAGTTCTTCGTCGTGACGACCACCGGCGCCTACGGCGGCTCGGCCAAGCTGTGCGACACCCAGTCCCGCTGGGAGACCGCCGCGACCGGCGGCGGCCAGCAGCCCACCTGGGTCAACTACACCGGCGGCGACACCACCTACGCCGTCGAGATCACCGACACCGCCGTCTACACCGGCGGCCACTTCCGCTGGGCCAACAACCCGTTCGCCGGTGACCGTCCCGGCCAGGGCGCCGTCGCCCGCGAGGGCATCGTCGCGCTCGACCCGATGAGCGGCCTGCCGTTCAGCTGGAACCCCGGCCGCGACAAGGGCGTCGGCGTGTTCGACATGCTCGCCACCGACGAGGGCCTGTGGGTCGGCAGCGACACCGACAACATCGGCGGCGAGACGCACCAGAAGCTCGCGCTCATGCCGCTCACCGGCGGGACGACGATCCCGGCCTACCACACCGGCGAACTGCCCGGAAACGTCTACTACGCGGGCGGCATCGGCGGCGGCGCCACCAACTACCTCAAGCACCGCTCGCTCAACGGCACCACCGCCGGAGCCGTCACGAACGACGACACCGCGGGCGCCGACTGGCGCACCGCCCGGGGCGCGTTCATGATCAACGGTGAGCTGTTCTACGGCGGGTCGGACGGCCAGTTCCGCCGCCGCACGTACAACGGCGGCACGCTCGGCGCGGCCACCGTGATCAACACGGCCGACCAGCTCGTCACCATGTCGACGTGGCACGGCCAGGTCTCCGCGATCACCGGCATGTTCTTCTCCAAGGGCCGGATCTACTACACGCGGGGCACCTCCGCGCTCTACTACCGGACGTTCAACCCCGAGAGCAACGTCGTCGGCGCGCTGGAGCAGACCGCCGTCGGCAACCTCCCCGGGCTGAGCTGGGCCAGCGTCGGCGGGATGTTCGTCGACGACGGGCACCTGTACTTCGTCAACAACAGCAACGGCGGTCTCTACCGGGCCGACTTCTCCGAGGCGGGCGTCCCGTCCGGCAGCCCGACCCAGGTCAACTCCGACGACTGGCGCGGCCGGGCCGTCTTCCTCTACTCCGGCACCCCGAACGAGGCGCCGACCGCCGCGTTCACCAGCAACTGCGACGCCCTCGACTGCACGTTCAACGCGGCCGCCTCGGCCGACGCGGACGGGTCCATCGCGTCCTACGCCTGGGACTTCGGCGACGGCGGCACCGCCACCGGTGTCTCGCCGCAGCACACCTACACCGGCGCCGACACCTACGCCGTCAAGCTGACGGTGACCGACAACCGGGGCGGCACGGCCACCAAGACGCAGAACGTCACGGTGTCGACCAACCAGGCGAACATCGGGTTCCGCGGCGGCGCGGGCGGCAACGCCAACGTCAAGACCGCGTACGCGCAGGTCCCGGCGTCCGTCCAGGTCGGCGACGGCATGATCATGGTGCTGACCTACAACGCCAGCGACGCGACCATGACGACCCCGCCGCCCGGGTGGACGCAGGTCGGCACGCAGACCGCGGGCAGCGCCACCTCCGTCCTCTGGAAGCGGGTCGCGCAGGCCGGTGACGCGGGCACCCAGGTCAACATCGGGCTGAGCGGCTACACCAAGGCCGACATCCGCCTGGTGGCCTACGCGGGCACCAACGCCACCGACCCGATCGCGGCGGTGACCAAGGGCGCCGACCCCGGCTCGGTGACCGACCACACCGCCCCGTCCGCCACCGCGGCGGCCGCCGGTTCGTGGGCGGTGACGTACTGGGCCGACAAGTCGTCCACCACCACCAGCTGGACGGCACCGGCCGGTGTGCAGACCCGCGGGACCGGCATCGGCTCCGGCGGCGGCCGCATCACCGCGCTGATCGGCGACAGCAACGGCGCCATCGCCACCGGCGCCTACGCGGGCAAGACCGCCACCACCAACGCGGCCAGCCGCGCCGCGATGTGGACGATCGTCCTCGCCCGCAAGTAGCACCTGTAACCCTCTGAAAACCGACCCCGGCCGCCCCCAGCGGCCGGGGTCGGTCGTGTTTACCGCAACCCCGGTCAGGGGCACTCGCCTGGCGGCTCGTACCCCTGACCGTGCTTGTGTGAGCGCTGCATCGCTTCGCGATCTGCCCGGGGAGGCTCGCCTTCGGCATCGCCTCCCCGGCCAGGTAACGCGCTCACGTGACGGCTGGGGGCGCTGTCACAGTCAAGGACGTCGCGTCGCACAGGCGCGCTCACGGCGTCCGCGAGACGCCCCGCCAGCCCGCTCCATGGTTTATGTGTGGCCCACGCTGAGACGCGCCCTGAGCAGGGTCGTCGGGCCCGTGTACGTCACCCCGGGTGTCCTGGGGCTGGTGTGCGGCGGTGGTCATTAGGCCGCACAGTGCGTTTCTACAGCCCGGTGTGGTGTACGCACAGCGGCCCGGAGGTCCCTGGGTGGGGGCCACCGGGCCGCTGAGGAGGTCTTAGCAGAAGTCCTGCCAGGCCTTGCGGCTGTGGGAGTCGAGGAGGCGGAAGTCGCCGGTGTGCCAGTCGAGGTCGAAGTAGGAGACCCAGAGGGCCTTGTGGGCGCTCAGGTACGAGTTCGTGGCGCGGAGCCAGGCGGCGCGCTTGGTGCCGTCGTCGTTGCCGACGAGGTAGCTGCCGGTCTCGGCGATGCCGAAGGGCAGGTCCTCGGCCTTGCTGGTGGCGACCACGCGGTCGTACATGAGGGACGGGCTGTCGTAGCGGCCCTTCTTCGATCCGAGGTTGTAGGTGTCCCAGCCGAGCACCTGGATGACGTCGCGGCCGGGGTAGTAGTCGCGCCAGTCGCGCTTGGAGAGCGGGTCGAGGCTCCAGCTCATCAGGACGAGGGTGGCGTGCAGCCGCGCGTTGTCGGCCTTGTCGGCGAGGGAGCGCAGGCGGCGCCAGGCGGCGCGGTAGTCGGCGGCGGTGAACTCACCGGCGGCGATGTTGTCCTCGGGCTCGTGGTAGTAGACCCAGTAGACGTCGCGGTCGCGCGGCGCGGTGGCGAACCAGTTGGTCATCGCCTTGTCGTACTTGCCCGACAGGACGTCCTTGGGCGCGAACTTGAACGAGATGATCGGCGGGCGGCTGCCGGTGTTCGGCTTGCCGGGCCACGCCGGGGGGACGCCCTGGTAGAACAGCCGGACGGTCTCCAGGCCGTCGTACCGGTCGTCCATGCGCGTGAGGGCGTGCTGGAACGTCTCGCCGGACTGGAGGTTCAGGGACACGCCGCACAGCGTCCTGCCGTACGTGCCGGGCAGCGTGGGCGACTCGGGCTTGTCCTTGGTGGGCTTCGGGTCGGGTTCGGGCAGCGTCGTGCTGGACGACTCCGGCGTACGGGTCGGCGACGGGCTCGGCGTCGGCTTCTCGCCGCGGTGGGTCTTCAGCACCAGGCGCGGGCCGTCGCCGGTCTCCCGCGAGTGCAGGGACGCCGCCGACCAGTAGTTCTGGTTGGTGATGGCGAAGGCGTACCGGCCCGGGCCGGTGACGATGGAGCCGACGTCGAAGGAGATCCGGTTCTTGCCGGTGTCGGCGGTCGCGATGACCTGGCCCGTGGCGGGACGGTTGCTCCAGGACGTTCCGCCCTCCGTCCACGAACCGGGCAGGGCGCGCAACTCGACCTGTCGTGGACGGTTCGCGGCACGGTCGAACTTGACCTCGACGCGCGCCCCGGCGACGCGGGGCGTCCCGGCGGGGACGTCGAACGCCATGTACGCCTCGGTGTGCCAGGAGGGCCACACCGACGCCGTGATCTTCTTGGCGTCGCCGAAGTCCTTGTCGGGCATCTCCTTGACCACGTACGTGTCGGCGGCGGCCGTGACGACGGAGCCGTCCCCGGCGGCCGCAGTGCGGGCGTCACGGTCGAGGCCGCCGCTGGTCAGCGCGATCGCGCACGCGGACCCGCCGACCACGAGGACCGTGCCCGCCGCGGTGAAGTAGAAGGAGGGGCGTGGTCCGCGCGGACCACGCCGCCGCGCAGGCCCCTGGCCGCGTCCCTGGACGCGTGCCTGGGCGCGCCGCCGGTCGGGTGGGACCGGCTGTGAGCGTCGTGCGTCGGGCCGGTGCCGGCCACCCCGGAACGGGTCAGCGTCGTTCACGGACCGCCCCTCCCTCTCGAAGGTCTCGGCCCATCGTCGTCCAGGGCCCGATCTCTCGCATGTGAAGCGCGCTCACCGCGCGCGGGGTCGGCGGGGTCAGCTCAGCGGGAACATTCCGACGCGGCCGTGGTACTCGTGGCCGAGCTGGTCGGTGTCGCTACCGACCAGGAGGCCCTTGGGGCTGGCGACCAGCGCTTCGACGCCGTGTCCGAGCGTCCGCGTCGGGTTCCACGACAGGGCCTTGCCGGTCGTGGGGTTGAGCGCGGCGATGCCGGGGCGCGACACCGCGCCGGGCCCGGGACGGTCGCGCCCGTACGGGTTGTCGAGCCAGCGCTGGTGCCCGCCCACGTAGACGGCGGCGCCGGTGACGGCGGTGGACAGCAGCGTGTCGCCGCCCGTCCAGTTGACCCAGGTGGGCTTCTGCCCGGTTCCGGTGCGGGACGACTCCCAGCGGGCGGCGGAGTCGCACAGCGTCGTGGGCCCGTACGGGCCGCCGGTGGTGACGACGGTGAAGTACTTGCCGTCGGGCGAGAAGTCCATGCCGCGCATGTAGGTGTCGAAGGCGTTGAGGTTGCAGGCCGCCGCGTAGCTCTCGGTCGCCCAGGTCGACAGCGCGGGCTTCTTGCCCAGGTTGATCATCGCGATCTGGGGGCGGCGCTTCCCGTTGACCTCGGTGAACGTTCCGTTGATGACCAGGCGGCTGTCGGCCGGGTCGACCGCCAGCTTGTAGACCTTCAGCGTGCCGGAGCGCGGCTTGGTGACGCTGAGGTTGAAGGCGTTGTCGGCGACTCCGGTCAGCGCGTCCACCCGGGCGACGGCGCCGCGGGACTTGCCGCCCGCCTTGGTGAACGAGCCGCCGATGTAGAGGTGGGAGCCGCGCCGGACCATGGTCGTCACCCGGTAGTTCACGTTGGGCTTGAAGCCGGTGTGGACCTGGTTGGTGGTGGTCTTGAGCGCGGCGACGGTGCCGGTCTTGCGGCCGTTGACGGTCTTGAACGTCCCGGCCAGGTAGACCCAGGCGCCCGTGCCGACCTGGAGCGCGTGGACGGTGCCGTCGACCTTCGGGACGAAGGCGGTGCTGATCTTCCCGTTACGGATGTCGTAGGCGAACAGGTTGTGCCGCTTCAGCGTCTTCTTGCCGCTTCCGGCCTCGCGGACCTGTTCGAAGTTGCCGCCGACGACCACCAGGTTTCCGACGACGGCGATGGCGCGGACGGTGCCGTCCAGCACATTCGGGGTGTTGCTCACCGGATTGGCGGAGACGACCTTGGACTGGGCGATGTCGGCGGAGGCCGCACCCGTCGCGGCTGTCACGGCGAACGCCGCTAGAGAGGTGGCCGTGAGGCAGGCGATGAAGGGGCGCATAAAAGTGCTCCGGGATGCGGCCGGGAATGGTGACGGCATCCTTTACTACCACAATGACCTGATATCAGGCAGTAGTTCCGAGAAAGCAGGCCGTCGCCGGAAAAGTGGTCAGGCGGCGGGACTCTTTCCGTGCCGGATCCGGTGCGCGAGCACCCTGACCAGGTAAGAGCCCAGCTCAACGGTGTAGCGGCGCCACAGACGGCGGGGCTCGCGGGCCAGCCGGTACAGGAAGCCTACGCGCAGCTTCAGCACCCACGCCGGGTAGTACTCGCGCCGCTCGGCGAGGTGCTCGAAGTACGCGCCGCACGTGATGACGACGGGCGCGGTCAGCCGGTCGCGGTAGTCGGTGACGAACCGCTGCTGCAAGGGGGTGCCCAGGCCGACGTGCAGGATGTCCGGGGACGCCTCGTTGATCTCGGCCACCAGGCGCTCGGCGGTCTCGGCGGGGAGGCGGCCCTCGTCGTCCGCCCAGTGCCCGTGCAGCGTCCCGGCGATGTTCAGGCCGGGATACCACTTCTGGACATTCTCGGACGCGGCCTCCGCGACGCCCGGGGCGTTGCCGAACAGGAAGACCCGCCAGCCGTGCTCGGCCGGTTGGCCGAACAGGTCGTCGGTGAGGTCGTCGTTCGCCATCCGTCCCGGCACCGGACGGCCGAAGATCCTGGCGGCGAGCACGACGCCCCAGCCGTCGGGCAGGTTGAGGTCGAAGCCGTTCATGAGGTCGCGCAGCTCACGGTCCTTCTGCGCCTTGAGGACGTAGTCCGGGTTGGCGAAGGTGACGGTCAGCTTCGTGCGTCCCTTGACGGCCTTCTCGACGAAGGACCGGAGCTTCGGGACGTCGACGCGGCTGACCCGCACACCCAGAACGTCGACGGTGTCATGCGGCCATTGTCGGTCCACGCTCGCTCTGCTCTCCTGACGCGCCGGACAGCCCGGGGGATACGGCGGAAGAGGGCAGCTTATCCCGGTCGCGAGCGTTCTGACCGCGCAGGTAGAGGGACACGGCCACGGCGGCGGCGGCGAGGACCACCAGCGTCCAGGCCAGCGGGACGGCGCCGAGGCCGAACATCTTCAGCGCGGACGCGACCAGCACCAGCGCCAGCACGCGCCTGATGAGCGCGCTCGGCGCGCGCGAGGAGATCTTCGAGCCGAGGTAGACGCCGGGCACGGACCCGACCAGCAGCGCGGCGGTGACCTCCATCCGGAAGTCGCCGAACAGCAGATGGCCGAGAGCGGCCGCGAACACCAGCGGCACGGCCTGGAGCAGGTCGGTGCCGACGAGCTGGTTGGCCTTCAGCGCCGGGTACAGGGCCAGCAGCGCGACGATGATGAGGGAGCCCGAGCCGACCGAGGTGATCCCGACGACCAGGCCGCCGACCAGCCCGACCAGCACGGTCGGGACGCGCCTGACGGTGATCTCGGGCGCCTGCTCCCCGTCCTCGGGGGTGCCGGATCGTCCTCGATGGGCGAGGTAGCCGCGCAGGACGAGGCCCGCCGCCGCGATCATGAGGGCGACGCCCATCGCCTTGCTGATGATGTTCTCGACCGACTCGCCGTCGCCGAGCGCCTTGGCCAGCAGCACGCCGGAGAAGGCGGCGGGCACCGACCCCACGCACAGCCAGCCGACGAGCCGCGTGTTGATGGTGCCCTGCCGGTAGTGGACGGCGCTGCCGACGGGCTTCATCACGGCCGCGGCCACCAGGTCGCTGGACACGGCGGCGAGCGGGCTGACGCCGAAGAACGTCACGAGCATCGGCGTCATCAGCGCCCCGCCGCCCATACCGGTCAGCCCGACGATGATGGCGACCAGGAACGAGCCCAGCGCCATCGTCCAATCGAAGTCCATCGGCATGACCTACCTGCCATGTAGGAAAACTCGTCTACAAGAGTAAAGGATGTCAATGTAGATCGGGCAAGTAGGGATGGTCTGTTTCTACGTCAGGCGGGACGGGCCCAACCGCCGTCCACCAGCAGGTCGAGGACCTTGCCGACCGCCTGGTCCGGCGACATCCGCGACGTGTCGAGCGTCAGGTCGGCGTCGGTCGGCTCCTCGTAGGGGTCGGAGATACCGGTGAACTCGGGGATCACGCCCGCGCGGGCCTTGGCGTACAGCCCCTTGCGGTCGCGCCGCTCACACTCCTCAAGCGGCGTCGCGACGTGCACGAGGATGAAGTCGCCGACGGCCGACACCATCCGCCGGACCTCCGCGCGGGTCGCCGCGTACGGTGCGATCGGCGCGCAGATCGCGGTGCCGCCGTGCCGGGTGATCTCGGCGGCGACGAACCCGATGCGCCGGATGTTGAGGTCGCGGTCGGCGCGCGAGAACGTCAGGCCGGACGACAGCATCCGCCGCACGACATCGCCGTCCAGCAGCGTGACCGTCCGGCCGCCCCGCTCGACCAGCGCGTCGGCGAGGCCCCGCGCGACCGTGGACTTGCCGGATCCGGACAGGCCGGTGAAGAACACGGTGATGCCGCGCGACAGCTTCGGCGGCCGCGCCAGCGCCAGCTCGGCGGCGACGGCGGGCGGGGTGAACCAGTCGGGGACGGGCTCGCCCGCGTCCAGCAGCTCGTTCAGCCGCTCCTCGGTCAGCTCCGCCTGGACGTGGTCGGGCTCGATGCGTGCCACGGGCCGCCAGACCTCGACGTCGGCGTCGTACGCCCACGGCTCCGGCACGACGGTCGGTATCGCGGCGTTCGGCACCTCCTCCTCGGCGAGCAGGTGCGTGGCGCCGTACGCGGCGGCGACGTGCGCCTGGAGCAGGAGGTCGCGTCCCGGTTCCATCTGCTCGCCCACCCGGGGCGGCAGCGGGACGGGGACGATCTGGGCGCCGTCCGGCCACTCCCTGCGCACCCCCAGCAGGGCCCGGACGAGCGACTCGTCGTGCTCGCCGCCGAGCAGCGGCAGGACCAGCACCCGCGCGCCGAGCCGCTCGGCGACCTGCCTGAGCTGCCCGAGCTGCTTGCGGTGCAGGGGACGGCGCGTCGCCACGGCCAGCACGTTCGCGTCCGGTTCGGCCGCGTCCAGCTCGTCGGGACGGCGGCGCAGGCCGTGGAACGGTCCGTGCGCGGGCGCTCGGAGGGCCTCCAGCGGACCGGCGAGCCGCCAGCCCTGGGTCGTCGGGTCCTGCCACGCCTCGGCGACGGTCAGCACCGCCAGCGGCACGCCCTCCGGATCCTGGAGGACGATCCGCGGGTGCCCCGTCAGCTCCTTCGGGACCGACAACGTGACCGGGACCGGCCACGGGGTGCCGTCCGCCAGCCGTCCGCCCGCGATCACCATGGCGGTGTCGAACGAGGCGAGGAACCCGGTCAGCGGGCGGTACACCCCGGCCAGGATCAGCTCCAGGTCGGCGAGCTCCACCGGGGTCGGAGTCCAGACGGGCAGGTCGCGCAGCGTGTCGGGAAGGCCGGCTTCGGCGGTCACCGCGATCTCCGATCTTGCCCGGCGGGGCGCCGGGCTGAACCGTGTGCATGGAGTTTCCGCAGGAAAAATACTGCGCCGGGCCCGCTCCCCGCACCACCGCCCCGCCGCCCGCGCCCCGGCCCGCGTCACTGCTAGCGCTGTCGCTCGCCCCGCCGCGCCGTCAGATCACGCGGGCGAACCGGTTCTCCGGTTTGCGGATCACGAGGGTGATCTCGCTGTGGTCGGCGGTGAGGCGGCCCCGGCTGAGCGCCGACACCAGCGGGTACAGCAGCGCGGCGAGCCGGGTCCCGGCGCCGCGCGCCTCGACGGCCCACCGGGAGGTGTACTCCTCGCAGATCACGAGCCCGCGCATCGCGCAGTACCAGCGCATGCCCGACCGCGACGCGACCCGGTCGTAGATCGCCGGAGGGGGGCCGGTCCGCGACACCGCGCGCAGGGGCCGCCGCCTGCGGTGACCGCCGGAGCGGTCGCCGGAGCGCTGGCCCGCGTGGCGGCCGGAGGCGTGCAGCCAGCGGGGGAGCGTCCGGTCCAGGTAGCCGAACGCGGTGTTGCGGTCGCGCAGCCGGACCAGCAGCAGCCCGCCGGGCTTCAGCGCGGCGACGAACCGGTCCAGGACGAGCTCGGCGTGCGGCACCCGCTCGATCAGGTAGGAGGCGTGGACGAGGTCGTAGGCGCGCGGCGGGAGCGGGGCGGTGCGCAGGTCGCCCAGGTGCCAGGTGTCGAGATCGGGCCGCTCGCAGGTGTGGGCGCGCAGCTCGGGGGCCTCCATGTCGACGCCCATGACATGGCACCGGCGGTCGCCCAGGTCGAGGCCCGTTCCCCAGCCGCAGCCCGCTTCCAGGATGTGGATCCGCTGCAGGGGCTTCTCTAGGGCGTACTGGCGGGCGCGTTCTGAGAAGAGATCGCCGTCGTTGACCGGCGGGGTATGCAGATCGGTCACGGTATCGCAGCGTAATCGGTCGGCTGCGGTGCGTCCGCTATTTGCTTATTCTTGGTAATCGCCGTGTCGCGGTGCGTCGCCGTCCGGCCGTGGGAACGAGCGTCGGTGGTGGCGCGTACCCTGGTATCCGGCACCGGGACTCCGCTGGGATTTCCGGTCTCCGGGCTGCCCTGCTCCCGGTTTTCGCACGGCTCCCGGCTCGACGAGCGACCAGGCGATGCGGACGAAGATGACCCTTTCAGGACTTGTTGACCTTGCCTCCCCCGGGCTGGAGCGCGCGCTCACGGGGGCGCGGACCGGCCGCCAGCTCGTCGCGCCCGCTTCGATGTGGCCGATTCTCGCCGCGGCGCTGAGCCGCCGTCTCGGCGCGGGCGGGAGCGGCGCGGGCGGGGGCGGGGTCGTGCTCGCGGTGACCGCCACCGGACGCGAGGCCGAAGACCTGACCGCCGCCCTGACGAGCCTGCTCGACCCGGGCCGCGTCGCGCACTTCCCGGCATGGGAGACGCTGCCGCACGAGAAGCTGTCGCCGCGTTCCGACACGGTGGGCCAGCGCATCGCCGTACTGCGACGGCTCGTCCACCCCGACGCCGTCCATCTGGACGGTGCCGGAACAGAGGGGGCGCCCTCCGGCGGCGCCGCGGCCAAGGGCGGTGCGCTGGACGTTGTCGTGACGCCGATCCGCGCCGTGCTCCAGCCGATCGTGTCCGGGCTCGCCGACCTTGAGCCGGTGCGGCTCGTCTCCGGCGAGGACGCCGACATGGACGACGCCGTCCGCAGCCTCGTGGAGGCCGGGTACGACCGCGTCGACCTGGTGGAGAAGCGCGGCGAGATCGCGGTGCGCGGCGGGATCCTGGACGTGTTCCCGCCCACCGAGGAGCACCCGCTCCGGGTCGAGTTCTGGGGCGACACCGTCGAGGAGATCCGCTACTTCAAGGCCGCCGACCAGCGTTCGCTGGAGGTCGCGCAGGGCGGGCTCTGGGCGCCGCCGTGCCGGGAGCTGCCGCTGACCCGGCAGGTCCGCGAGCGGGCGAAGGCGCTGGCCGACGAGCATCCGGCGCTTGAGGAGATCCTCGGCCGGATCGCCGACGGCGACACCGTCGAGGGCATGGAGGCGTTCTCGCCCGTCCTCGCCGACAGCATGGAGTTGCTGACCGACCTGCTGCCGGACGGGTCGGCGCTGCTGGTGTGCGAGCCGGAGCGGATCCGCACCCGGTCGGTGGAGCTGGTCCGCACGAGCCAGGAGTTCCTGGAGGCGAGCTGGGTCAACGCCGCGGCCGGGGGCGAGGCGCCGATCGACCTCGGCGCCGCCGCGTTCCGGTCGCTGGAGGAGGTCCGCGCGCACAGCGGGGAGCTGGGCCTGCCCCGCTGGAGCGTGACAGCCCTCAACCCCCTCGAAGCGGGTGCCGCCGAAGAACCCTCGCTGGAGGACGACGGCGAGGTCGTCAACCTCGGCGTGCAGGCGACGGAGGCCTACCGGGGCGACACCATGCGGGTCGTCGGCGACCTCAAGGGCTGGATCGACGGCGGCTGGCGCGTCGTGCTGGTCACCGCCGGGCACGGGCCCGCCGAACGGCTCGTCCAGCTGGTGGGGGAGGAAGGGATCGGCGCCCGGCTCGCCGACCTCCCCGAGCCGCCCCGTCCCGGCCTCGTCACGGTCGCGACGGGCCTGCTGGAGAAGGGGTTCGTCTGGGAGTCCGTCAAGCTGGCGGTGCTGACCGAGACGGACCTGTCCGGGCAGCGGTCGTCCACCCGGGACGCGCGGCGGATGCCGTCCCGGCGGCGCGGCGGCATCGACCCGTTGCAGCTCAAGCCCGGCGACTACGTGGTGCACGAGCAGCACGGCGTCGGACGGTACGTCGAGATGGTCAGCCGGACGGTGCAGGGCGCCACCCGCGAGTACCTGATCCTGGAGTACGCCAAGGGCGACCGGCTGTTCGTCCCGACCGACCAGCTGGAGGAGCTGACCCGCTACGTCGGCGGCGAGGCGCCCGCCCTGCACCGGCTCGGCGGCGCCGACTGGCAGAAGGCCAAGACGCGCGCCCGCAAGGCCGTCCGGCAGATCGCGGGCGAGCTGATCCGGCTGTACTCGGCGCGGATGGCGAGCCCCGGCCACCCGTTCGGCCAGGACACGCCGTGGCAGCGGGAGCTGGAGGACGCCTTCCCGTACGTGGAGACCCCCGACCAGCTCGCCGCCATCGACGAGGTGAAGGCCGACATGGAACGGCCCGTCCCGATGGACCGGCTGATCTGCGGCGACGTCGGCTACGGCAAGACGGAGATCGCGGTGCGGGCGGCGTTCAAGGCCGTCCAGGACGGCCGCCAGGTCGCGGTGCTCGTCCCGACGACGCTGCTGGTGCAGCAGCACCTGTCGACGTTCAACGAACGGTTCGCGGCGTTCCCGGTGGTGGTGAAGCCGATCAGCCGGTTCCAGTCCGACAGGGAGATCGAGGAGACGCTGCGCGGCATGGCCGACGGCGTCGTCGACGTGGTCGTCGGCACGCACCGGATCCTGTCGTCGCAGACCAGGTTCAAGAACCTCGGGCTGGTCGTCATCGACGAGGAGCAGCGGTTCGGCGTCGAGCACAAGGAGGAGCTGAAGCGCCTCCGGACGCAGGTGGACGTCCTCGCGATGTCCGCGACGCCGATCCCGCGGACGCTGGAGATGGGCCTGACCGGCATCCGCGAGATGTCGACGATCCTGACGCCGCCGGAGGAACGGCACCCCGTCCTGACGTTCGTCGGCCCCTACGAGGAGAAGCAGATCGCGGCGGCGATCCGGCGCGAGCTGCTGCGCGAGGGGCAGGTGTTCTTCGTCCACAACCGGGTCCGGTCGATCAACAAGGTGGCGGCGAACCTGGCCAGGCTCGTCCCGGAGGCGCGGATCGGCATCGCGCACGGGCAGATGAACGAGCACGAGCTCGAAAGGGTCATGGTCGACTTCTGGGAGAAGAACTACGACGTCCTGGTCGCGACCACGATCGTGGAGTCCGGGCTGGACGTCCCGAACGCCAACACCCTGATCGTCGACCGCGCCGACATGTACGGCCTGTCGCAGCTGCACCAGCTCCGCGGCCGAGTCGGGCGCGGCCGGGAACGCGCCTACGCCTACTTCCTGTACCAGCCGGAGCAGCCGCTGACCGAGACCGCGCACGAGCGCCTCGCGACCCTCGCCCAGCACACCGAGGTCGGCGCCGGAATGTACGTCGCGATGAAGGACCTGGAGATCCGCGGCGCGGGCAACATCCTCGGCGCCGAACAGTCCGGGCATGTCGCGGGGGTCGGGTTCGACCTGTACGTCCGGATGGTCGGGGAGGCCGTCCGCGACCTGAAGGAGGGTGGCCGCGAACCGGAGACCGTCGAGACGAAGGTCGAGCTGCCGATCGACGCGCACCTGCCGCACGAGTACGTCCCGGGCGAGCGGCTGCGGCTGGACGCCTACCGCCGGATCGCCGCGATCACGTCCGAGGACGAGATCGGCCCGGTGCACGACGAGCTGAAGGACCGGTTCGGGCCGCTGCCCGTCCCCGTGCTGAACCTCCTCGAAGTGGCGAGGTTCCGGACGAAGGCGCGCCGGGCCGGGCTCAGCGAGATCAGCGTCCAGGGCAACTTCATCAAGTTCACGCCGGTGCGGCTGCCCGACTCCCGGCAGGTCAGGCTGCAACGGCTGTACCCGAAGAGCATCCTGAAGCAGGCCAACGACACGCTGCTCGTCCCGGCGCCGAAGACCGACCCGATCGGCGGCCGTCCGCTGCGCGACCAGGAGCTGCTGCGCTGGGCGAGCGACCTGGTCGAGGCCCTGTTCCTCGATGCCGGGGCCGCCGCGGGCACCCGGTAGTCTGGCGCGACCCCAGCCGATCAAGACGAGACAGCCGATCGCGACGAGACGGCCTTTCGCCACCAGACGGCATTCACGACGAGACGAGGGATCCGTGCGTAGATTCGTGGGAGTGACGGTGGGCGCGGCGGTCGCGGCCACCGCGCTGGCAGGCTGCGGCGGCTCGCCCAAGGTCGGCACCGCCGCGCTCGTCGACGGCGACCGCATCACCGTCACCTCGCTCAGCCAGACCGTCCGCGACTGGCGGGTGCAGTTCCGCAAGGACCCGCGCGCCAACGACCTGCGCGCCAATCCCGGCAACCCGGCGCCGCAGATCGCGGGCGACTCCGACTCCGACCTGCGGGGCGCGCTGACCCTGCTGATCAACTTCGACGTCGCCGACGAGGTGGCCCACCGGGCCGGGGTGACGGTCACCGGGTCCGAGGTCGACACCGCGCTCGGTGTGCTGAACCGGCGCGGCGGCGCCGAGTCGATCACTCTCGCCAGCGGGCTGCCCCGCGACCGCACCCGCGACCTGGCCCGGATGTTCGCCACGCAGATCGCGGTCATGCGGAAGTTCGGCGGCGACCCGGCCGACCCGCTGAACCCGGCGACGCAGCAGGCCGGGCAACGGTGGGAGGAGTTGTTCCGCACCACCGCCGACCGCATGAACATCGAGATCAACCCCCGCTACGGGACCTATGACCCGGACAAGGTCGAGGTCGGGCCGGTCCGGTACCGGCTGTCCAGCCCCGATTCGGGTACGCGGGGCGCATGAGCCTGACACTGCTGGCGACCACGCACCGGGTGGCGCCCGGCCTGCTGACCTGGCGCGCCTGGGACGCGCTCCGCTCGGCGGCCACGGTCCGGATCCGCGCCGAGCACCCGCTCCTGCCCGCCCTGCGCGACGCGGGGATCGTCCCGGAGGTGGTGGACGCGCCGGACGCGGCCCGGCTCGTCGCCGACGCGCGCCGCGAGGACGTCCTGTGGGTCGCCGCTCCGGACGGCGACGAGGCCCTGATGCGCGACATCGGCGGCCTCGTGGTGGAAGACCCTGGCGTTGAGGCTCCGCTGGACGTTGAGGTTCTGCACGGGTCGTACGACCTGCCGGGCGCGCGGCTGCTCGACCTGGTGTCCGTGATGGACACGTTGCGTCGCGAATGCCCGTGGGATCGCAAGCAGACCCACGCCACGCTCGTCCCGTACCTGCTGGAGGAGGCCTACGAGGTCACCGACACGATCGAGTCGGGCGACCACGGCGGGCTGCGCGAGGAACTCGGCGACGTGCTGATGCAGGTCGCGTTCCACTCGGTGGTCGCGTCCGAGCGCGATGACGGCACCGAGTTCACCATCGACGACGTGGCGGGCGCGATCGTCGACAAGCTCGTCCGCCGCCATCCGCACGTGTTCGGCGACGTGACCGTGTCCGGCGCCGACGAGGTCGACGCCAACTGGGAGCAGATCAAGGCGGCCGAGCGGGCGGAGAAGAGCGGCGCTGAGGCGTCCGCGCTGGACGGCGTTCCGATGGGCCAGCCCGCGCTGTCGCTCGCGGCACAGCTTCGTCGCCGCGCGGCGCGCCTGGACGCGCCCGCCGATCTCGCCCACCTGGCCGACCTCGGCGAGGACGTCGATCCGGCCGGGCTGGGCGCGCGGCTGTTCGCGCTGGTCGGCGAGGCGGCCGAGCGGGGCGTGGACGCCGAGGCGGAGTTGCGCGCGGTATCGCGGGTATTCCGCGATCGTGTCCGAGCGTGGGAACGACGAGAACGAAGCGCCGAGCGGTAAACGCGGAACTACCAGGTCTGATTCGCGAGGTATCGACCCGATTATCTCCGATGGGGTGGTACGACCGCGGCCGCGCGTCTACTCTGAGCGCGTGTCGGCTCAGGCTGATCTTGCTCCCAGGGGCCCCGCCGCACGACAGGGTGCCCCAGACCCGCCGCGCCGGTCCCGCCGCTTGTTCACCGCGTCCACGACCCGTCGTGAGAAGGTGCGCGCGCTGCGCGGACTGGGCACGCTCAGCGGGCTGTCCGGCGTGCTCGTCGCGCTCCTGCTGCTGCCCGTCACCGGCGCCGCCGGGATCGGCGCCCGCGACGCGGGCCGCTGGTTCCAGGCCGAACCCGAGGGGCTGACGACCTCCGGCGTCCCGCAGCGCTCCACGATCCTCGACGCGGACGGCCACACCATCGCCACGTTCTTCTACCAGAACCGGGTGGACGTCCCGCTCGACAAGATCGCGCCCGTGCTGCGGATCGCGGTGCTGGCCATCGAGGACAGCCGGTTCTACGACCACGGCGCCATCGACGCGCAGGGCACGCTGCGCGCGCTGGTGAGCAACCTCGGCAACGGCCAGGTGACGCAGGGCGGCTCCGGCATCACCCAGCAGTACGTCAAGAACCTGCTGGTCACGCAGGCCGACACCGAGGCCGAGCGGCGCGAGGCGCAGGCGGTCACCCCGGCCCGCAAGATCCGTGAGCTGCGGTACGCGGTCGCGCTGGAGAAGCGCTTCACCAAGGACGAGATCCTGCGCCGCTACCTCAACATCGCCTACTACGGCGACGGCGCGTACGGCGTCGAGGCGGCGTCCCGGCACTACTTCTCCAAGCACGCCTCGGAGCTGAGCCTCGCCGAGGCGGCGCTGCTCGCGGGCGTCATCCGCTACCCGTACGCCTACGACCCGATCCGGCACGCGGGCAAGGCCCGCGAGCGCCGCAACATCGTCCTGCACCGGATGGCCGAACTCGGCTGGATTGACCGGGACGCCGCCGACCGCGCCGCGCGGCTGCCGATCAAGCTGGACGTGGACGACGTCAAGAGCGGCTGCGTGACCAGCTCGGCGCCGTTCTTCTGCGACTACGTCCAGCGGGAGATCCTGACCAACCGGGTGTTCGGCGACACCCCGGGCGAGCGGGAGAAGCTGCTCAAACGGGGTGGCCTCACGATCCGCACCACCATGGACCGGCGCGCCCAGAAGGCCGCCCAGCGCGCGGTGGACGAATACGTCCCGCCGAAGAACTCCGCGCACAAGGCCGCCGCCGAGGCGATGGTCGAACCGGGCACCGGTGAGGTCAAGGCGATGGTCGTCGACCGCGCGCTCGGCCCGGACAAGGTACGCGGCAAGACCTGGATCAACTTCGCCGCCGACGCCAGCCACGGCTCCAGCATCGGCATGCAGGCCGGATCGACGTTCAAGGCGTTCACGCTGGCCGCCGCGCTGGACCAGGGCATGCCGTTCGGCACCCGGCTGATGGCGCCGCGCAAGTACACGCCGGTCGGCTACCGCAACTGCGACGGCGAGCGCGTCGGGGACCCGTCCGCGTCGCTCGGCAACGCCGCCGACGGTGAGGGCGGCAAGAAGTTCAGCCTGGTCACCGGCACCCAGCACTCCGTCAACACCTTCTTCCTCGCGCTGGAGAAGGAGGTGGGCCTGTGCGACACCGTGCGGATGGCCGAGAAGCTCGGGATGAAGCAGGCCAGCGGGAAGAAGCTGGAACAGGTCCCCTCGTTCACGCTCGGGTCCAACCCGGTGTCGCCGCTGCGGCTCGCGGCCGCGTACGCGGCGTTCGGCGCGCGCGGCAAGTACTGCGAGCCGATCGCCATCAAGAAGATCACCGACTCGTCCGGGCACGAGCTGGAGGTCCCGGGCCGCGACTGCGACCAGGCGATGGACAGGGGCGTCGCGGACGCCGTCAACCACGTGCTGACCGGCGTCCTCACCAAGGGCACCGCGCGCGGCATGGGCCTCGGCCGCGACGCCGCCGGGAAGACCGGGACCGTCGACGACTTCTCCGCCGCCTGGTTCGCCGGATACACCCCCGACCTGGCCTCCGCCGTCTGGGTCGGCGACCCGCGCGGCGGCTACAAGTACCCGATGGACGGCCTGTGCATGGACGGCCGCTGCTACGGCGCCGTGTTCGGCGCGACGATCCCCGCCCCGATCTGGCGGCAGAGCATGCTCGGCGCGCTGTCGGACACGGCGCCGACCTCGTTCCGGCGTCCGCCGTCCCACTTCTTCAGCAAGGGGTCGGGCGAGGACAAGGTCAAGCTGCCCGACGTGCGCGGCATGAAGCCGGACGAGGCCGTCAAGAAACTCCGTGAGGCCGGGTTCGAGGTCAAGATCGACAAGCCCGTCGAGTCCCGCGAGTACAAGAAGGGCACCGTCGCCGAGATGGATCCGAAGCCGGGCGAGGCCGAACCCGAGGAGAAGGTCACGCTGCGGGTCAGCAAGGGCCCGGGACCCGACGACGGCGGCGGCGGCCAGTCACCGATCCCGCCGTTCCCGCCGCCGTCCTACCCGCCGCTGCCAGGCTTCCGCCAGCAATAGCCGCTCGCCGACAGTAAGCAGGGGTCTGACCTGCGGATTTGTGTGACGGCCCGGTCTCCGGGTAGATCACTACCGGGTGTTCACCCGCGTTGATCCTTGCAGTGCACTCGTTCGGGGGGACGATCGTCATGCGAGCCATCGCCGTGTCGGAGTACGGCGCGGAACCTGCGCCGATGAATCTGCCGCGTCCGGAGCCGGGACCGGGGGAGGTCCTGGTCAAGGTGATCGCGGCCGGGCTCAACCCCGTCGACTGGAAGGTCGCCGACGGGATGCTGAAGGACTCCGTCGACGCGGAGTTCCCGCTGATCCTCGGCCAGGACGGCGCGGGCGTCGTGGAGGAGGTCGGCGCCGACGCGACCCGGCTGCGGCCCGGCGAACCGGTCTATGGAACGTTCTCCGCCGTGGAACGCGGCCTCGGCGCCTTCGCCGAGTACGCCATCGCCCGCGCCGACGGGCCGATCGCCGGGATGCCCGAGGGCATGATCTACACGCAGGCCGCGGCGGTGCCGACCGCGGGCGCCGCCGCCCTCGCGATGGTGGACGAGGCGCGGATCGACACCGGGCAGACCGTCCTCGTCGTCGGGGCGACCGGCGGCGTCGGGCAGGGCGTGGTGCAGCTCGCCGCCCTCGCCGGGGCCAAGGTCATCGCCACCGCGCACGACGACATGGCCGGGACGATGCGGCGCCTCGGCGCGGCCGAGACCGTCGACTACGCCCACGACGACCAGTCCCACGGCGAGCTGAACAACGAGGTGCTCGCCGTCCACAGCGACGGGATCGACGCCGTCCTGGACATGGTCGGCGACACCTCCGCCACCGAGAGCGTCGCGCAGCTGCTGCGGCCCGGCGGGACGTACGTGAGCGCGATCTGGTCGGTGAACCCCGACTCGATGGAGGCCAAGGGGCTGCGCGGCGTCAACCTGGAGCGGCGCGCCTCGGCCGACGTGCTGGACCGGCTCTCCGACCTCATCGACGCCGGTGACCTGCGCGTCCAGATCGAACGCGAGGTGCCCTTGGTGGACGCGCCGCGGGCGCTGGCCGAGAACCGGACGGGCGGCGCCCGCGGCAAGACCGTGATCCGCGTCTGATCCTGGGCACTCTGATTCTGGACATGGCCCCGAGGCACTCATCCACGGGAGGAACAGATGAACGAGCCCGACGACCGGCGTAGCCGGTTGCGCGAGATCGACGAGTCCCTGGACCGGCTGCGCGCCGACCTCACCCCGCCGTCCGGCGACGCCGGGGACAACGTCGACTCCGGCCAGTACCTCGCCGCCCGGGAGGAGCTGGAGGGCCAGATCGAGCTGCTGGAGTACGAACGCGAGAGGCTGCGCGGCGAGATCGACGATTCCTGACCCCTTTCCGCGTTCCCGCCAGGGTCAGCGCAGGGTCAGCGCGGCAGGCGCACGACGAAGCGGGCGCCGGGGGCGCCGTCGAGTCGGTCGGTGAGGAAGAGCGTGCCGCGGTGCGCCACCGCGATGTCGCGGGAGATCGCCAGGCCGAGCCCGGTGCCGCCCGCGTCGCGGTGCCGTCCCTCCGCGAGCCGCGCGAACCGCTCGAACACCCGCTCCCGGTCCTCGGGCGCGATGCCGGTACCGTCGTCGATGATCTCGATCACGGCGGCGGACGGCCCCTCGGTGCGCAGGATCACCGTCACCTCCGAGGCCGCGTGCCGGTCGGCGTTGTCGATCAGGTTCGTCAGCAGCCGGGCCAGCTCCCCGCGGCCGCCGTGCACCGTCACCGCCCCCTCGGCGAGGACCGTCACCTGCGTGCGGAGCGGGCGGCGCAGCACCTCCTGGTCCGTCAGCTCGGTCAGGTCCACGAGTTCGCGGGGGAAGTTCCGGTCGGCCTCCAGGCGGGCCAGCGCCAGCAGGTCGTCCACCACCGCCGTGAGCCGGTCGGTGTTGGACAGGATGGCCCGCAGCGTCTCCGGCAGGTCGGTGTCGTCGGGGGCCGACAGCGCCAGTTCCAGCTCCATCCGCAGCGCGGCGAGCGGGCTGCGCAGCTCGTGGGACACGTCGACGACGAAGGCGCGCTGCCGCGCCACGGCCTGCTCCAGCCGGTCGAGCGTCGCGTTGATGCTCGTGGCGAGCAGCCCCACCTCGTCGCGGCGGGACGGCTCGGGCACGCGGCGCTGTAGGTCCGTCGCGGTGATCTCGTCCAGCTCGCGGCGGATCTCGTCCACCGGGCGCAGGGTGCGGCCCACCGACCGCCACGTGCCGTAGCCGACGATGCCGGTTCCGGCCAGGGCTCCCAACAACAGCAGCAGGGCGAGCTTGGGCTGGGGTACCAGCCCCGGCTCGTTCGTCAGCGCGAAGACGAACTTGGTGGACGCCCCCATCCCGACGCGGTACTCGACGACGAGGTGGCAGCGTCCGCCGGGCGCGTCGATGTCGCAGCTCCGACCCTGGCGGCGGTCGTCCAGCGGTCCGGGCGGCGGGAACTCGACCGGCGGGCGGCCGCGCATTCGCGGGGACGCCGCGATCACCCGGCCCCGCCGGTCCACGACCTGGAGCAGCTCGCCGGAGCCGCCGATCTCGCGCGACAGGGTCCCGGCGTTGATCGCGACCGTCACCCGGCGGCCGTCCATCGAGATGTTCCGGAGCCTGTCGCTGGTCGTCTGCTCCCGGGCGCCCGCCAGCACCAGCCCCGACATCGTCAGGAACAGGACGAGGGCGACCAGCACGGCCGTCAGCGTCACCCGCATCCGCAGTTCCGGGTGGCGCAGCGCGGTCCGCCGGAGCCAGCGGATCAGACCACCGCGCCCACGGGGCCCGATATCGCGGCCACTGGGCGTGGTGCGCCGAACACGTATGGCGACCTCCCCGGGACGCTTCTGTCAGTACCCGGTCTTTCTTGCCTGAACAGGGCAAACACGACCGTCGCGGACGGTTAAAAGATCGTTCATCGGAGTGTCGTCCGCCGACAGCGGCGAGCCAGTTGGGCGGGGCCCGGGGCGCCTGGATAGGCTCGGGGCCGCGCCAGCCGCGCACGCACGTCATGATCAGTTTTGGACATTCGCATCTCAGGGGGTTCCCCGTGTCGTCGATCGAGGCCGTACTAGCCCGGGAGATCCTGGACTCGCGGGGCAATCCGACCGTCGAGGTCGAGGTTCTGCTCGCCGACGGGACCGAGGCGCGCGCCGCCGTGCCGAGCGGGGCCTCCACCGGCCAGTTCGAGGCCGTCGAGCTGCGCGACGGCGGTGAGCGCTACGGCGGCAAGGGCGTCCGGAACGCCGTCAAGGCCGTCAACGACACCATCGACGAGAAGATCGTCGGCTACCCGGCGTCCGACCAGCGACTGATCGACCAGCTGCTGATCGACCTGGACGGCACCCCGGCCAAGTCGGCGCTCGGCGCCAACGCGCTCCTCGGCGTCAGCCTCGCCGTCGCCAAGGCCGCCGCCGACTCCGCGGGCCTGCCGCTTTTCCGCTATGTCGGCGGCTCGAACGCGTACCTGCTGCCCGTCCCGATGATGAACATCCTGAACGGCGGCGCGCACGCCGACAACGACGTCGACGTCCAGGAGTTCATGATCGCGCCGATCGGCGCGGCCACGTTCACCGAGGCGGTGCGCTGGGGCGCCGAGACCTACCACGCGCTGAAGTCGGTGCTGCGGTCCAAGGGGCTGAACACCGGTCTCGGCGACGAGGGCGGCTTCGCGCCCGACCTGCCGAGCAACCGCGCGGCGCTCGACCTGATCATGGAGGCGATCGGCAGGGCGGGCTTCACGCCCGGCCGTGACGTCGCGCTCGCGCTGGACGTCGCCGCCACCGAGTTCCACGCCGACGGGCAGTACACGTTCGAGGGCGCCAAGCGGTCCAGCGACGACATGGCCGCCTACTACGGCGAGCTGCTCGGCGAGTACCCGCTGGTCTCCATCGAGGACCCGCTCGACGAGGAGGACTGGACCGGCTGGGAGGGGCTCACCGCCGCAGTCGGCGACCGCGTCCAGCTCCTCGGCGACGACCTGTTCGTCACCAACCCCGAGCGGCTGGCCCGCGGGATCAAGGCCCGCGCCGCCAACGCGCTGCTGGTCAAGGTCAACCAGATCGGCACGCTCACCGAGACCCTCGACGCCGTGTCGCTCGCGCAGACCAGCGGCTACCGCTGCATGATGAGCCACCGGTCCGGCGAGACCGAGGACACCACGATCGCCGACCTGGCCGTCGCGACGAACTGCGGCCAGATCAAGACCGGCGCGCCCGCCCGCAGCGAGCGCGTCGCCAAGTACAACCAGCTGATGCGCATCGAGGAGCTGCTCGACGACGCCGCCCGCTACGCGGGCGCCGCCGCGTTCCCGCGCTTCGACGCCACGGGCTGACCCGACCATAACCTTGTTCCGGTCTGTGCGCCCTCGGGTTTCGGACGCATGACACCGTCCGAAACCCGGCGGGCCGCGACCCCGGTTCGACCAGGCAGGGGACACGATGGCTGATGACGGATCCGGCCCCACCGGCGGGCGGGGCGGCGACGACGCGACCGGCCGGTCGGACGGCGCGCGCCGGGGGAACCCGGCGCTGACCAGCCGCGCCGCCATCCTCGCGGTGGTGATGTGCGCCATCGCGCTGAGCCTCGCCTACCCCGTCCGCGAGTACATCGCGCAGCGCAGGGAGATCTCCGATCTTCGCAGCCAGGAGGCCGCGGCCCGGCGGCAGGTCGAGATCCTCTCCCAACGCAAGCAACAACTCGGTGAAAAGTCGTACATTGAGCGTGAGGCGACGCGAAGGCTCCATTACTGCCGTCCTGACGTCAAGTGCTACATCGTGCTCGACGGCGACGGCGGTACCGGGCGGCAGGCCGGCACCGGCGGTGCGACCAGCAGACCGCCCTGGTACGAGGCGCTGTGGCGGTCGGTGGAGGAGGCCGACAGACCGCGCTGACGCGCGTCCGCCGGAGGGACGGCTGTCGGAGGGGCGTCGTTGGAACGCGCTGTGAAGGCGGATCGGAGGATCCGCGGGTGGGGACATGATGATCGGAGCACATGACACGGCCGCCGTCGCGGCCCAGCTCGGACGGCGCCCGCGCGGCGTCCGCCGGGTGGCGAGCCGCTGCCCCTGCGGGCTGCCCGACGTGATCGAGACGTCGCCGCGGCTGCCGGACGGCACGCCGTTCCCCACGCTCTTCTACCTGACGTGCCCGAAGGCCGCGTCCGCCATCGGCACGCTGGAGGGCGGCGGGCTGATGCGCGAGATGCAGGCCAGGCTCGCGGCCGACCCCGCGCTGCGCGCCGAGTACACCGCCGCCCACGACGACTACCTGCGGCGACGCGGCGACGCCGCCCGCGACGAGGGCGTCGAGCCGCTGCCCGAGGGCACCCAGAGCGCGGGCGGCATGCCCGAACGCGTCAAGTGCCTGCACGCCCTCATCGCCCACGAGCTGGCCGTCCCCGGCGTCAGCCCGCTCGGCCGCGAGGGGCTGGACGCGCTGCCCGAATGGTGGCGTTCCGGGCCCTGCGTCGAGGTCGCCGACCATGGTCAGGTCGACGGCGATGGTCGGGCCGACGACGATCACAACGGCGCGGCGGGGGAGCAGCGGTGACGCGGGTCGCGGCCGTCGACTGTGGGACGAACTCCGTCCGCCTCCTGGTCGCCGACATCGCGCCCGGTGCGGGCGGCGTCGTCACGACGGGCGGGACGCTGACCGACGTCGAACGCCGGATGGAGATCGTCCGGCTGGGCGAGGGCGTCGACGAGACCGGACACCTGTCGCCCGCCGCGCTGGAACGGACGTTCACCGCCATGCGCGGCTATGCCGAGCTGATCGAGCGGCACGGCGCCCGCGCCGGGCACGGGCCGATCAAGACTCGCGTGGTGGCGACCAGCGCCACCCGCGACGCCGAGAACCGGGCCGACTTCGTCAGCGGCGTCGTCGACATCTTCGGCGTCGTGCCCGAGGTGATCAGCGGGGACGAGGAGGCCGAGCTGTCGTTCCTCGGCGCCACCCGCGAGCTGGCCGCGCTGCGTCCCGCCCGTCCCTACCTGGTCGTCGACATCGGCGGCGGCTCCACCGAGTTCGTCGTCGGGACGTCGTCCGCCGACGCGGCCATCTCCATCGACATCGGCTGCGTGCGGATGACCGAGCGGCACCTGCGGGACGGCGACCCGCCCACCCCGCAGCAGATCTCCAGCGCCGCCGCCGACATCGACTACGCGCTCGCGACCGTCCGCCGGGCCGTCCCGGTGCACGAGGCGCGCACGCTCGTCGGCCTCGCCGGGTCCGTCACCACGGTCGCCGGGATCGCGCTCGACCTGCCGGAATACGACTCCGACCGGATCCACCTGTCCCGGATCACGGCCGCGCAGGTCCACGAGGTGACGCGGCGGCTGCTGCACGCCACCCGGGCCGAACGCGCCGAGCTGGGCGTCATGCATCCGGGCAGGGTCGACGTGATCGGCGCGGGCGCCCTGATCCTGGACCGGATCATGCGGGAGTACGGGTTCGGCGCCGTCGTCGTCAGCGAGCACGACATCCTGGACGGCCTCGCCTGGTCCCTGGTCTGACGGGACGACTGACGAAACGCCGGATGGAACGTGCCCGCCAGGACATTCTCCTGTGGGGGGCCGACCTCCCACACCCCCGGAATCGGCCGGTCAGTGCCTGAGCTGGAACACCAGGCTCGGGATCAGCACCGCGTTCGGGTTCTGCTGCGGGACGTAGAGGACGGGCGCGCCGCTGCCCGCCTGCTGGATCCACACCTTCCCGCCGTCCACGGTCGCGCCGGAGATGGACGACCAGCTCAGCGAGACGCGGTTGCCGCGGACACCGCCGGGATGCACGGTCAGGCCCTGCGCCACGTCCACGGACTCGCCGCCGCGGACCCGTCCCGCCAGCTCGGCGACCAGCCTGCGTTCCGCGTGCTCCTGGCACAGCTGGATCAGCCGCCCCCACACGTGCTCGGGTTCGCCGTCCGGGCCCGGGTTCGCGGACACGGCGTCCCGTTCGATGACGACCTCGACGCGCGGCCCGCCCCGGAAGGGGAACCGTCCCGCCTGGAAGATCCACTGGGTGCGGGCGCCTTGGCCGTAGCCCGCGGGTCGCTCGGCGGCCCAGTACGCCACCCACTCCACGTGCGGCCAGGCAAGCGACGCGCTCCCGTACGCGACGAACCGGTCGTCGGCGTAGAGGTGCAGGCGGCGGACGGTCACGTCCAGCGGCTGGGCGACCGGGCCCGCGTCCCAGGTCGGCTGCTGGAGGTGGGGCGCCGCGTAGTGCGTGTCCTCGATCTCGTCCCTCGGACGCTGCTCCTGCGCGGGCAGCCGCAGCCGCGGCGGACGGGACGGCTCCGGATTGAGGCGCTCGGTCCAGTTCTCGCCGTCCCACCAGCGCAGGCTTCCAGTGCCATAGGGGTCTGGATACCAGCCCGGTTGCGACACTGCCCTGCCTCCCGCTTTCGCCCATGGCGCGCCAGCGCCCCGCCGCCCCGACCGGCGAACGCATCGTATCGACACAGGGGCCTGTTCAGGAGGGATGGGCGGAACCCGGCCACCGCCCGCGGCGTGCGACGATCGGTGATATGACGACCGGCAACGCCCCGTTCGTGCCGCCCGGCTCCGGATGGCCCGAGGACCCCGCGACCCCCGAGACGCCCGCCGCGCACGACGCCGGAGAGGTGCTGAGGCTCGCTGCCGAGGCGTCCGATCTCGACGATCTGTGCGCCCGGCAGTCGGTGTGCCGGGCCTGCGACCGGCTCGTCGCGTGGCGGGAGAAGGTCGCCGTCGAGCGGCGGCGGGCGTTCGCGGACGAGGAGTACTGGGGGCGTCCCATCGCCGGATGGGGCGACCCGGAGCCGCGGATCCTGATCGTCGGCCTCGCCCCCGCCGCGCACGGCGGCAACCGCACCGGGCGGATCTTCACCGGCGACCGCTCCGGCGACTGGCTGTTCGCGTCCCTGCACCGGGTCGGGCTCGCCGCGCGGCCGACCAGCGTGCGCGCGGGCGACGGGCAGCGGCTGATCGGCGCGCGGATGGCGGCGACCGTCCGGTGCGCGCCGCCCGACAACAAGCCGACGCCGCTGGAGCGCACGACGTGCCTGCCGTGGCTGGCCCGCGAGGTCGAGATGGTCGCGGAGAGCGTCCGCTGCGTCCTGTGCCTGGGCGGGTTCGCCTGGCAGGGCGTGTGGCCCGCGCTCCGGCAGGCCGGGTACGGGCTGCCGCGGCCCCGGCCGAAGTTCGGCCACGGCGCCGAGATCGAGCTGGCGCCGCCGCCCATGGCCGCCGGGCGCGGGCCTGTGCTGATGCTCGGCTGCTACCACCCGAGCCAGCAGAACACCTTCACCGGACGGGTCACCGAGGAGATGCTGGACGCCGTCCTCACCCGCGCCCGCGACTACCGGTAGGGGCCTGATCACGAGGGGGAGCACCAGGGTGAATGATCCGTATATCCGGGTATCGCTCCCGACATGCCTTCCAACCAGGGGCCCGCGAAACGGATCGTGATCGTCGGCGGCGGGTACGTCGGCATGTACACGGCGCTGCGGCTCCAGAAGAAACTGCGCGGTGAGCTGCGCCGGGGCGAGGTCGTCGTCACCGTCATCGACCCCCAGTCGTACATGACCTACCAGCCGTTCCTCCCCGAGGCCGCGGCGGGCAACCTCGAACCCCGCCATGTCGTGGCGCCGCTGCGCCGGGTGCTCCGCCGCTGCCGGATCATGAACGGGTTCGTCACGAACATCGACCACGCGTCCAGGACGCTCCGGCTCCGCCCCGCGGGCTCGCAGACGGCGGGCGTGCCCGACCGGGAGGTCGGCTACGACCTGCTCGTCGTCGCTCTCGGATCCGTGTCGCGGACGCTGCCGATCCCCGGCCTCGCCGACTGCGGGATCGGCTTCAAGACCATCGAGGAGGCGATCTTCCTGCGCAACCACGTCCTGCACCAGCTCGACATCGCCGCGTCCAACGCGGACGACGAGCGGATCAGGAGGCGGGCGCTGACGTTCGTGTTCGTCGGCGCCGGGTTCGCGGGCGTCGAGGCCATGGCGGAGCTGGAGGACATGGCGCGGGACGCCTGCCGCTGGTACCCGACCATCGACCAGCGGGAGATGCGCTGGCTGATGGTGGAGGCGACCGACCGGATCCTGCCCGAGGTGGGCCCGGAGATGGGCCGCTGGGCGACCGAGGCGCTGCGCAGGCGCGGCATCGAGGTCAAGATGGAGACGCTGCTGAAGTCCGCGGAGGGCCGGCACATCGTGCTGAGCGACGGCGAGGAGTTCGACGCCGGGACGCTCGTGTGGACCGCCGGGGTGAAACCGCATCCCGTCGTCCGGGACAGCGACCTCCCCCTGGACGACAAGGGACGTCTCAAGGCGACCGCGGAACTGACCGTCCAGGGCGCGGACGGCGTCTACGCGGCGGGCGACAACGCGGCCGTCCCCGACCTCACCGACTCCGGCGAGTTCACCGCCCCCAACGCGCAGCACGCGGTCAGGCAGGCCAAACGGCTGGGTGACAACATCGTGGCGGATCTGCACGGGAAGCCCAGAAAGCCGTATAAGCACGCCTATGTCGGGTCGGTGGCAAGCCTTGGCCTGCACAAAGGCGTCGCGAACGTCTACGGGGTGAAGCTTCGCGGGCTTCCGGCCTGGTTCATGCACCGGACGTACCATTTGTCGAGGATGCCGACGATAAATCGCAAGTTCCGGATCACCATGGACTGGACGCTCGCGATGTTCTTCCGCCGGGAGATCGTCTCCCTTGGCGAGCTGGAATGGCCGCGCCAGGAGTTCGAACTCGCCGCCGGACGACAGCACGACCTCTGACCCCAGCACAACACCTGACCGGGGACCTGCCCTGCCATGCACGACGGAGACGCCACCTGGGGCGACGCCGCCCCGGAACTGACAACCCCACCTCTCCTGGAAGATCACTCCACGGCGAGGACGGCGGGCATCGCTTCCCGGCTGGCGCCGCTGCTCACGAAGATCCTCCTCGGCAAGGGCCAGGACGCCGTGGACGAGCTGCCCATCCGCGTCCTCGCCTGGGACGGCAGCTCCGTCGGCCCGCCCGGCGCCCCCGCGTTCGTGCTCCGGCACCGGCGGGCACTGCGGCGGCTCCTGTGGAAGCCGGGCGAGACGGGCCTAGCCCGCGCCTACGTGGCCGGTGAACTCGACATTGAGGGCGACGTCCTCGCCGCGCTGGACGCCGTCCAGCGGGTGCTGCGCCGCGGCGACGAACCGATCCGGCTGAGCGGCGACGACAAGCGCGACATCGTCCGCGCCGCCGTCGTCCTCGGCGCCGTCGGCCCCGAACCAAAACCACCACCCGAGGAATCCACACGACACCGCCGCACACCGCTGGCGGAGCCCACCGCATTCTTCACCCACCTCCTCGGCCCCGGACTGGCCCACGGCACCGCCGCCTGGGAAAGGGCAGACGACCTGAACGCCGCCCAATCCGCCGCCCACAGCACCGTCGCCGAGCGCCTCGGCCTGTTCCCCGGCGCCCGTCTGCTGGACCTCGACTACGGCTGGGGCGCGTTCGCCCGATACGCGACCACCCACCACGACGCCCGCGTCGTCGCCCTCACCCGCACCCCCGACCAAGCCCTCCCCGGTGTGGAGATCCGCGGCTTCGACCTGTCCGAAGCGGGCGACGAACCCTACGACGCGATCGTCGCACTGGCGGGCACAACATCCGAAGCGAGCCCCACCGCCCGCCTACGCGAACTGTTGGCGCCCGGCGGACGCCTCCTCCTGCGGCAACCGACCAGACGCCCCGGCCCACCCCGGACTCGGCGTGCCTTCACCACCGGCCGCCTCCTCCCGGACGGAGGCGACCCGCGCCCCCTCGGCGTCCTCGTAGACGAACTGGCGGAAGCGGGTCTCGAAGTGCGCGGCGTGGAGGCGCTCCGCGAGCAGCACGCGCGCACCCTGCGGGCCTGGGCCGCGAACCTGCAACGCGGCTGGGACGAGTGCGCGGAGCTGGTCGGCCCCGGACGGGCCCGCGTCTGGCTCCTCGATCTCGCCGCGTCCGCCCTGGCCTGCGAGAACGGGCGGATGGGCGTCCACGAGATCCTCGCCATTCGCTAGAACCACCACGAGTCCGACACAAGGATCAGGTCAGAAGGACCAGGACAGAAGGACAGGTCAAAACGGCCGGTTGGCTCGATATGATTGCGCCGCCCCTGTAGCCCAATGGCAGAGGCAGGCTCCCTAAAAGAGCCAACGTGTCGGTTCGAGTCCGACCAGGGGCACGCCAAGACGGACCGGCGCTTCTGCCGTGGGGCGCCGGTTCGCCGTTTTCCCCGCATACACTGGACGCCACCCTGGCCCAAGTGGAGGCTTTGATGGAGAGCAGAAATCCGGCATTCAGGGGAAATGCCTTTGAGTTCGGGGGCCCGCGTTACGGCGCGCAGAATTACGGCGCGCCCGGCTACCAGGCGCAACCCTACGGAGCACCCGGCCAGGCACCGCCTGTCACCAGGCCCATGACCATGGACGACGTCGTCGTCCGCGGCTTCCTGACCCTGGCCGCCCTCGTCGTCGCCGCGGCGCTGGCGTGGGCGATCGTCCCGACCCGGCTCGCCGTCCCCGTGCTGGTCGTCGCGCTCATCGCCGAAATCGGCATCTGGGCGTTCATCACGTTCGGCCGCAAGGCCAACGCCCCGCTGGTCCTGACGTTCGCGGCCGTGTACGGGGTGGCCGTCGGGATCATCAGCCACACGTACAACGACATCTACCACGGCGTGGTCTTCCAGGCGGTGATCGGCACGGCGCTCGCCTTCGGTGCCACCCTCGCCGTCTACACCCTGCGCATCGTCCGCGTGACGCCCAGGTTCGCGAAGTTCACGATCGCGGCCGCCGCGGCGCTGATCGGATTGATGATCGTCAACCTGCTGGTGCAGGCGTTCGGCGGCGCGGACGGCATCGGCATCCGCGACGCGAGCAACCCGCTCGCCTACGTGTTCAGCGTCGTCGCCATCCTCGTCGGCTGCTTCTTCCTCCTGCTCGACTTCGACTCCGTCGAGCAGGGCGTCCGGTCCGGGGCGCCGGAGAAGTTCGCCTGGTACTGCGCGTTCGGCCTGGTGCTGAGCCTCGTCTGGATCTACCTGGAGATCCTCCGCCTCCTCAGCTACTTCTACGGCCGCGACTGACGACCGCGACAAACGATCAGCCCCGCGCCGACGGCGTGGGGCTGATCTACGTGGGATCTCTGCGCCAGAGTCGTGGCGCGCCATGGCGGCACGACGGCGGGGTCATCCGTTGGCGGGATCCCACCAGGTCCGTTTGAAGTCCTTCAGATAACAGGTGCTCCGCCCGCCACTCGGCGGGTGCTCAGGAGAGAGGCGTTTCAGTAGTGTCGGGCACGACGGGCACGCTCGTGCTCGCGCACCAGCGCCGCGGCGTAGCCGTGGGACAGGTTGTGCTCTTCGGCGAGCCAGGAGCTGCGCTCCTCGCAACGGGTGAACGACGGGCCGTTCTCGATCGTGGAGAACCACTCGGGGATGTCACGTCCTGTGACTTGCGGGATGCGGGCGATCAGCTTGCTGTGCGTCTCCGGCGAGTGGTTCAGTGACAATTGGCACCTCCAGGTCGCGGGGCTCTTCCTGCTGACTCTGCAACAGGAGCCCGGATGTGACAACCCCCTAACGGGGACCTATCTTTTACGTTACGTAGATCATTAATAACGGGGATGTCCTCCGGAAATGCGCAGGTGACACCCCCCAACACCAGAAGGCCCGCCCCGAAGGCGCTCACGGCGTCTCCGGGCGGGCCGACGAAGGTCGGACGGCTTTACGAAAGGCGTTCGACGACCATGGCCATGCCTTGGCCGCCGCCGACGCACATGGTCTCCAGGCCGAACTGCTTGTCGTGGAAGCGCAGGCTGTTGAGCAGCGTGGAGGTGATGCGGGCGCCGGTCATGCCGAAGGGGTGGCCGACCGCGATCGCGCCGCCGTTGACGTTCAGCTTGTCGAGGTCGATGCCGAGGTCGGCGGCGGACGGCAGCACCTGCGCGGCGAACGCCTCGTTGATCTCGACGAGGTCGATGTCGTCGATCGTCATGCCCGCCTTCGCGAGGGCCTTGCGGGAAGCGTCGACGGGGCCGAGGCCCATGATCTCGGGGGACAGGCCGGTGACGCCGGTCGACACGATCCGGGCCAGTGGGGTGATGCCGAGTTCGGCGGCCTTGGTGTCGCTCATGACGATGACCGCGGCGGCGCCGTCGTTCAGCGGACAGCAGTTGCCCGCGGTGACCGTGCCGTCGGGGCGGAACACGGGCTTGAGCCGCGAGACCTTCTCGTAGGTCGTGCCGGGCCTGGGGCCGTCGTCCTTGGCGAGGACGCTGCCGTCCGGCAGCGTCACGGGGGTGATGTCCGTCTCCCAGAATCCGTTGGCGAGTGCCTTTTCGGCGAGGTTCTGTGAGCGGACGCCGAACTCGTCCTGAGCCTGACGGGAGACGCCCCTGGCGCTCGCGACGTTCTCGGCGGTCTGGCCCATCGCGATGTAGATGTCGGGGAGGGCGCCGTCCTCGCGTGGATCGTGCCACCCGGCCGCGCCGCCCTCGCTCGTCGTCACGGTGCGGGCCTGCGCGTCGGCGAACAGCGGGTTCTGGGTGTCGGGCAGGCCGTCGCTGCTGCCCTTGGAGAACCGGCTGACGGTCTCGACTCCCGCGGAGACGATGACGTCCGCCTCCCCGGCCTTGATCGCGTGCAGCGCCATCCGGGTCGTCTGGAGCGAGGACGAGCAGTAGCGGGTGATGGTCGCGCCGGGCACCCCGTCCCATCCGAGCAGCACCGACACGACGCGGGCCATGTTGTAGCCCTGCTCGCCGCCGGGCAGGCCGCAGCCGAGGAGCAGGTCGTCGATCTGGCTCGGGTCCAGTTGCGGGACCTTGGCCATCGCGGCGGTGACCATCTGGACGGTGAGGTCGTCGGGCCGCGTTTCCTTGAGCGACCCCTTGAAGGCGCGGCCGATCGGCGAGCGCGCGGTGGCGACGATGACTGCCTCGGGCATGTGCGGGTCTCCTGGTACTCGACCGGATGTTACTCGACCGTCACCAGCAATCTAACTCGTCACCAATTCGCGGTTGGACGGCGGGTCCGGCGAGTTCCCGGTGCGGTGATGACGTAGGCCCCATGTGGGCGGGACGGCGGGCGCCGGAGGCTGATCCGCGACGCAACCGGGTGGCCGCCGCAAGCGCGGGCGGCGGACGACCGGGGGAGTCGGACGACCGGGACCGGGGGCCGTCGAAGGTGACCGGACGGGCCCCGGTCCAGGTCGGTCACGCGCCTTCGGGCTCGGTGACGGGGGCGGTGTGCGGGCGGCGGCGCAGCAGGGTCGCCCAGCGGGTCCGGTCGCGGCCCGCGACGGACGCGCCCCGGACCTCGGTGCCGGAGACCTCGGCGGCCTCCGCGGCCGCGAGGTAGACCGGCAGGACGCCGTCGCCGGGAGAACCGGCGCTCTCGGGCTCCAGGCCCAGCGCGGCGGCGAGCGACGGCAGCACGGCGGCGGCCGCGGCGGCGTATCCGCGGGCGGACGGGTGGTAGCGGTCCTCGCTGAACATCGACAGCGGGTCGGCGGCGAACTCGCGGCCGAGCAGGTCGCCCAGCGAGATGGACCGGGCGCCGCGCTCGACGACCGCGATGGTCTGCGCGGCGGCGAGCTGGCGGCTGGCCCGGCGCGCGATCCACTTCAGCGGTTGCATCAGCGGCTTCACGGACCCGAGGTCGGGGCAGGTTCCGACGACGACATGGCTGCCCGCGGCGCGCAGCCGTTCGACCGCGTCCGCGAGGTGGCGGACGGACTCGCCGGGCGGCACCCGTCCGGTCACGTCGTTGGCACCGATCATGATCACCGCGAGGTCGGGACGGACCTCAAGCGCCCGGTCGACCTGGCCGGGCAGCGCGGGCGAGCGGGCCCCCGATCGGGCCACGTTCGTCAGCCGGACGGGACGGTCGGCGATCGCCGACAGCCCGGTCGCCAGCAGCGCGGCCGGGGTCTCCTCCGGCGTGTGCACGCCGAGGCCCGCCGCGGTGGAGTCGCCGATCATGACCAGGGACAGCGGCTCGCCGCCGTGCGCGCCGCCGTAGAGGCCGTCGGCGACGGGCGCGTCGCCGTTCGGCGTGGCCTCGATCGTCCGCCGCGCGAGCTTGGCCTCGACCATCACCAGGCCGACCGTGATGCCGCCGAGGGCCGTGATGCCCCCGCCCCCGTAGGCCGCGGCCGCCGCGATGCGGCGCGCGGTGAATGCCCTCATCATGCGATGCCCCTCCGTGATCAAGTTCTACCCCGGGCCCGCCCCGTTGATGCCCGTCCGCGCCGCTCTCGGCTACCGTCAAAAGGGGGACACGACCTTCACTGGAACGACAAGGATGTCGCGGTGCACGTACACGATTCGCTCGTCGAACTCATGGGTAACACCCCGCTGGTCCGGCTGCGCAAGGTCACCGGCGGCCGCCACGGGGCGCAGGTGCTGGCCAAGGTGGAGTACTTCAACCCGGGCGGCTCGGTGAAGGACCGCATCGCGGTCCGCATGATCGACGCGGCCGAGGAGTCCGGCGCGCTGCGGCCCGGCGGGACGATCGTCGAGCCCACGTCCGGCAACACCGGCGTCGGGCTTGCGATGGTGGCGCAGGAGCGCGGCTACCGATGCGTCTTCATCTGCCCCGACAAGGTCGCCAAGGACAAGATCGACGTTCTGCGCGCATACGGCGCGGAGGTCGTGGTGTGCCCGACCGCGGTATCGCCCGAGCATCCCGATTCCTACTACTCGGTGTCGGACCGGCTGGCCGCCGAGATCCCCGGCGCGTGGAAGCCGAACCAGTACACGAACCCGCAGAACCCCGTCTCGCACTACGAGACGACGGGTCCGGAGATCTGGGAGCAGACCGAGGGCCGCGTCACCCATTTCGTGGCGGGCATCGGCACCGGCGGGACGATCAGTGGCACCGGCAAGTACCTCAAGGAGGTCTCCGGCGGCCGAGTGAAGATCATCGGCGCGGATCCCGAGGGCTCCGTCTACTCCGGCGGCAGCGGCCGTCCCTATCTCACCGAGGGCGTGGGCGAGGACATCTGGCCGGAGACCTACGACCGCACCATCTGCGACGACGTCATCGCGGTCTCCGACAAGGACTCGTTCACCATGACCCGCCGCCTGGCCCGCGAGGAGGCCCTCCTGGTCGGCGGCTCCTGTGGCATGGCCGTCGTCGCCGCCCTCCGCGTCGCCGCCGAGGCCGCCCCGGACGACGTCATCGTGGTCCTCCTCCCCGACGGGGGTCGCGGCTACCTTTCAAAGATCTTCAACGACGAATGGATGGACCAACACGGGTTCAGCGAGCGACCAACGACGCAGGCGGCGGTGCGGGACGTGCTGGCCCAGAAGGCGACCACCGACCCCGACGGCATTCCGAACTTCGTCCACATGCACCCGACCGAGACGGTGAGCGAAGCGGTGCGGGTGCTGAGGGAGTTCGGCGTGTCCCAGATGCCGGTGGTGGCCCCCGGAGCGGGACATCCCGACGTGATGGCGGGCGAAGTGATCGGCGCGGTAGAGGAACGAGTCCTGCTGCACGCCCTTTACGACGATCATGCCGGTCCGGACGAGCCGCTGGACAAGCACATGAGCCCCGCCCTGCCCGTCGTCGGATCGGGCGAATCGGTGGCGCACCTGATGACGGTCCTGGAGGGGAGGGACGCGGCGGTGGTCCTGGTGGACGGTAAGCCCGCCGGAATAGTCACCCGCCAGGACCTCCTGGCCTTCCTGGCGGGCGGCTGACTCCAGCATTCCTCCCGGCCAGGAGGTAGACGGCATCGGCAAGGCTCAGCCGATGATGTGCGACGGCTCGTCCAGCCACACGGCCTGTCCTTCCGGCGACACCGTGACACCGAAGCGATCGCGCGCGGGTTGACCCAGGTCGTTCCAGTACACCCAGGCGCGGGACACCTCGTTCCACAGATCTCGATCCCCATGGGAGGTGACCTCATACTCGCTGGCGCCGGGAACGTACTCGACGGTCGCCCACGACCCGGTCTCACGAGCGCCGGGGTAGGTCTCACGAAGCCACAAAGTGGCCTCGCCAGTACCGTCGTCGGCCTCGCACAGGTCAAAGCGGACACCTGGCGCCAAGGCCGTGATGACGACACCGCCCCCGTAGGTCTGCCAACCGGGCGCGTCATCGGCCCTGCCAATGGCTCGCGGACTGATGGAGGTGGAGTACTGCTTGGCGTGGCTCTCATGGTGAAGAAACGAACTCAACGAGCCCGATTCGGGCCGCTGGCCGCGCAGCATCATGTACCCGGCCGACGAGCCGATCCGACCGATGGCCTCGTCACCCCTCTGAGTGAGGGCGAGTTTGTGGCCATGCCCCCAAGGCGGACACCACGGCAGGACGGCGGATCCCCCGTAGTGAAGCGCAGCCAGCCACGACCACGGGATCCGCGCGACGCCAGCGGTCACGTGAAGCTTGTCGAACTTCTCGGCGGGGCTGAACTCCAGCGCGTC
Organism: Actinomadura meridiana; assembly: GCF_039537545.1. Classification (NCBI taxonomy): domain Bacteria; kingdom Bacillati; phylum Actinomycetota; class Actinomycetes; order Streptosporangiales; family Thermomonosporaceae; genus Actinomadura; species Actinomadura meridiana. The sequence goes on along the minus strand of NZ_BAABAS010000003.1, from coordinate 232,329 downwards.
CAGGTTGAGCACGTGGACATTGCCGAAACCGAGACCGGCGACCCTTTCCGCCGCAGATTGGGCCAGGCCGGAGTCCACTTCGATCGAAACAACGCATGCACGTTCACCAACGATCTGGGACAGAAGACAGGCCGTCCAGCCCGATCCGGTCCCGACCTCCAGAACCAGATCTCCCGGCTCGGGCGCCAGCAGTTCCCCGAACCGCGCGACGACACCCGGAGCCGACACCGACGAGGTGAACCACCCGTTCCCGCTGGCAGGGTCTCCCTTGCCGTCATCGACCTGCGTGACGATCGAGGCGTCCGAATAGACGGCCCCCATCCACTCGTCGGGGCGGGCCTGCTGGTCGATGGCATAAGACGGCGCGTCGTGGTCGGGGTTGACCCATGCGCGCTCAGGAACGAACCACTCACGCCGTACAGCCACGAACGCCTGCTCCCACTCGGAGCGGGTGAGGTCACCCTGACCCGCCAGGATGCGGTTCAGGTCGTGCGCGTCCTTACCCTTGACCAGGCCAGGGCCCTCATTCACCGCACTCGCTCCCTATCGCTTGCCGTCGCTGGGGTTGCCTTTGGTGCCATCACCCTTACCGCCGTGACCGCCACCCTGTGGGGTATTGCTGTCGCTGCTCTTCCCGTCCTTGTTTCCCTTGCCGCCATGCTGTCCCATCTCACCCTCCTCTGGTGATATCCACTCGTGAAGCGATCAGGTTCCGGCGGAGAAGGGTCCCGGTGGGAGGTTCGTCCACCCACCGGGACCCCATCCCATTCGCCGTTAACGTGCAATGCGGCCGATAGACCACCTACTTTCTTCTTGACGGGGGAAGGAGTCACCATCTACCGCGTCCATCACGTGGTCGCCGCCGCTGCTCCGCGCCTTGCGGAGGCGACCGTGCGCGACTGGAGCCGCAGGAGGACGGCGCTGTGCCGATGGGGAACCACGGGAGGTGATGACGTGCCGCCCACGGTGGTGGAACAGCCGTGGGTGCAGTAGAAGTCCGACGATGATCCCAGCGAACAGACAACTGCCAGCCAGGACCGTCAACTGGACGAACGTCTGCTGAATCACCTCGCCCACCGGAATCACCGCGTGTTCCCGTTGGACCGGCCCTCAGCCTCGTACTTCTCCCACGTTTTGTCCTGATCCGCCATGCGCTCGCGGAGACGTGGAAGTGTCTCGGCGGTGACGATGGACGCCAGACCGGCGTGGACCTGCTCCGCCGTCAAGGGGCGACGGGTACACACGGCCCACATGCCCCATTTCGACAGGTACGGCTCATCCCATCGCCCCTCGGACTCGGGCTTGCTGTGAAGCGGGTCCTCGTGGCTGATGTCCGGAACGTCGGCATTGCCAGATGTGCCCATCCGGGTGACCCTCTCCGTCGAAGTGTGATGTACTGGTTAAACGTTCGATGACCATCTTGACCAGGTGGGACGTCAGGGTCACCCATGAAGTCAAAACCGGTATGACGACGAACCAATGGGCAGGCCATCCGGATGTTTGGCCAAAACATCCGAGGAATAGCGAGGGGGAGGGCAGGGTGGGCCTGAGTGCCAGGGACGTAGCGGCCGTGTTAAGGCAGAAGATCAACGATCAAGACTTCAAGTTCGGGGAGGTTATCCCCTCTCAGACCATACTTTCCAAGACATACCAGGTCAGCATCACGACCGTGAACAGGGCCCTCGGCGAGCTGCGCCGTGAGGGGTTGGTCCGTACCGAGCAGGGAAGAGGCACCGTTGTGACGTCTTTGCCGCACATCGTCCGAGATGCTAGAGACAGGTACACACCGGACAAGCGGAACCAGGATCGGGGAGCCTTCGCGGCTGAGGCGCGACGCCTCGGCATGTCACCGAGGTCCGACCTGACCATCTCCAGAGAGGTCCCGCCTCCGAAGGTAGCTGAGTACCTCGGCACTCCGGCCGGGGAAGAGGTCGTAGTCCGTCGCCGGTCGATGTTCGCCGACGACACCCTCGTCCAGATGGCGCCCTCGTACATCCCACTCGACATCGCTGGCGGGACCATGCTGGAGGACCACGTCCAGGCTCCCGGGGGCATGGTCTCCACCATGGCGCAGCTCGGCCACGAGCAGCAGTACGCCGACGAGTACCTCACTCCCTCAAGGCCCCCGACTGAGGACGAGGCGACGAAGTTCGGCATCGGAACCGATCAGACCGTGTTCGAGCTGTTCCACGTCGCCTACGACGCTGAGGGTCGGGCCGTGGAGGTCTGCCACTGCGTCGGACCTACCCATCTATGGCAGTTCGTTCATCGGGTTCCGATGAAGTGACCCCTCCAGTACCAGCCGCGATTCAGTTCAGGGCCGAGTTAGTCTCCGATGATGACGAGGACTTCGTGACCCGGTTCGACCGGATCGGCATGTTGGCCCTTCCCATCGGAGCTTCCCGCGAACTGATCAAGAAGACCATGGAGCAGCTAGCATGAAGTCATCCCCCGAATGGCGGAAATCCACCCGTTCCACCGGAGGTACGAGCGGCGAGTGCGTCGAGTTGGCCTCGCTGGAGGGTTCTGTCGGCATCCGTGACAGCAAGAACCCCCAGAATCCCCACCTCACGGTCGGCATGGAAGCCATGAGTAATCTTTTCATCCGTGTTAAGACTGGCGAGCTGGACCTCTAACCAGTTGCGGCAGAAGCCCCTCGGCGCGGCCGGGGGGCTTCTTGTCTCTGATCGGGTGAGGTGTCGTCGCCTTGGACCTCTCCGATCTGCACCATGATTGATCGATTTTGGATCGAGGCTGATCTGTTGGCCATTTCGGTGGGGTGGCGGAATCGGCACGCCCGGAACCCTCTTTCGAGGGCGCCTTGACCGTGGCCGCCGTCGGGGCGAGGGTCGTTGTTGGTTCGGCTGTAACTCTCGTGTTCAGTGTGGAGGCGCTGTTGTGGATGGTTTGCACTTCGTCGGCGGTGCTGGATCGAGTGCTGCTACAACCCATTCAGAAGGCATTCCGGCATCGGAATGCTGAGCCCGGTCGCCTTCGAGGAACAACACCGCGGCGCCTCACCGCCGACCGGCTGATCCATCTCACCCCCAGGTGGCCGTGCTACGGGGGAACCTCAGCCCCCGGCTTCGTCCGGGTGCTTCTCTCGTTTTTGGCTACTTTCTTTCGTCACGCGGGGGCGTGGTCGTCCAGCACTCCGATCAGCTCAGGGATCTGGCTAGCTGGGAAGTAGACGTTGCTGTAATCAGCCATGCCTTCCGGGCCAAGCCAGACATGCGAGGACCAGCCGTCTTCGGCTTTAGCTGTGAGTCGAGGGTTGAACTCTTGGGTCCCGTCGAGGGCCTTCATCAGGTTGTGTGCATCGGTCAGAGGGAGCTTCAGCCAGGCGTAGCTATCGAGGAAGGCGTGCCATCGTTCCGCCACTGGCCACATACCGCCGTTGGCCATCGCGTCACCAACGTCTTGGCAGCACATGAGCGTCGTATATCCCGCCGCCCAGAGGCGGCGGACGACCGGAACCATCAGTTCGTCGATCCGTGCGGTCAGACCGCTCGGGGTACGGGTCTCTTCAGCGGGGTGCACCTCGGTGAGTGCTGCCATGAGTGTCCCTTCGATAAGCCGCCCACCGCCGTGCAGCGGCCACCGTCGCGTTGATCCAAGGGTCGGGATTCGACTCGGGATACAGACCTGTCCAAGTCGCCTCAGTGGAGGCGACGCTGATCTCTACCGAAGTGGTGTCTGCGGTACGCCAGACCGGAAGGTCGGCGATGATGCGTTCGGCGTCCGCCGGGGTGTGACCACAGGTGATGAGACAAAGCGCGACCTCGGCCGCGTCCGACCACGCAATCCCGCGCGTGGGGCAGGCCCAGTCCACCAGGTACGCCTTACCGTTGGCGATGCGCACGTTGCCTGGATTGGGGTCGGTGTGAAGGAGCCCGCTTCCAGCGAAGCGCCACAGGTCGTCCTCCGGCGTGAAGTTCTTCATCCGTGCGGGCAGTTCCGGGAAGCCAAGGTCCGGACATTCGATCTCGGCCAGCCACGCCAGTGTCTCCACGATCTTCGGAATGTCGGGGGAGCCTGGTGAGTAGTCGATGCGTCGACCGTCGATGTACTCCCAACCGAGCAGTTTCCACCCCGCAGTCTCGATCTCGAACGCGAGCGCTGGGGAGATGGGAACCACGTAGGGGTTGATCACAGCCTCACGGCCCAGCGACCTCATCCGGCGAGGATTGTCAGTCCGGCTGCCCTTGACGAACAGCCGGTCAGATCGGAGGTGAAGGACGAGGGTGACATCGGAGTTGATGCCCTCGCTTATGGGTTCTGCCTTCACCACCGTCCCAGCCTTCTCTTCGATCGCCTCACGTACCTGAGCTGGCAAGTCTTCCCACTGGTCTCGTTCGGGCATGAGGGGAAGCCTGCCATGGGGCGGGCGCCGCCCGCTGGGGAACGGCGCCCGTTTGTATCGGCCTGGTCAGAGTTGGAGCTGACCGGCCTTGATCCGGTTGACGAGGTTGGCCATGTCGGTGCGGGACACCGTCAGATGTCCGGCATCGGGGGCCTGGCTGTCGCGCAGGCCGATGGAGCCGCCCAGGTCGGCGGCCTCGACGCACTGTGCCTTGTTGGTCTCGTCGCCGCTGTAGGACGACTTGCGCCACATCTGAGTTTGCGGTCCGAGCTGCATCTTTCTCAACCTCTCTGGTGGGTGCGAGGGGCCCAGGAAATCACTCGAAGCCAGGCCCCTTTATCCTTGACGGTGAAGGGATGCGGTCTATAGGCCACCCTCTTTCTTCATCTTGACCACGCCAGGTCTGAGATGGCCGCGTCGTTATTCGCACCCGCAATCGCAAGACCCTACGCGATTGGAGTGGTCCCCGTCCGAGTAAGGAGTGCATATACCGATGTTGGGAATTCCTTCCGCTCGCGGCGAGATATCCAGAAAGAGACGTCGAAGCACTATTTCGTCCTTTCGGTGCGGTGCGGTGCGGTGCGGTGCGGTGCGGGTTGTTGGTTCATCTCGTAGCGCCGGGGTCCACCGAACGCATCCGGTTTCGGTCCGTCACTGTAAGAAACCACTGCCCACGACATACTCACCAGGGGACACTGGTGGACGCGGGCGGACGTCAGCGGAAGCCGCCCAGGTGAAGCGTCTAGGCAGGATTGATCCGATGCGCGATGATGAGGATCTGATGGAACTGCCCGAGCGGATCCGGCTGCTCCTTGAGCGGAAGATCTGGTCACAACGTGCCCTCGTGAGGGAAATGCGGGATGTTGCTGCTCCCGGGGAGCGAGCCCAACTCCCCTCCCTTGACTCCATGGCACGTCGGATACGTGCCCATCAGAAGGGGGAGCCGGTTGGCCCGGTTTATGCCGAGCTGTACCGGCGCCTGTTCGCCAAGTACGGGGAAGTGTTCAGCCCGGCAACGCTGGCAGGCCCCGAGGACATTGCCGATCCGCTCGTACTCGCCTGGACAGTAGGAAGGCTCAACCAGCGCGTGGACCGTAGAACACTGCTCCAACTCGCCGCCGTGACCGTGACGGGCCCCTCTGCACTCGAACCTGCTGAGCGACTTATGAAGGCTCTTACAGGCACGAACAGGCCGGACATTGAGACCGTCCGACACCTGGAAGACCGAACCAAGGGCTTCCACCGGCTGGAGGAACATTGGCCAGCTCGGAAGCTCTACCCCGCCCTGCTGACTCACATCGGTGAGATCAGCACCCTCCTGGAAGTAAATCGCGATGAGTCGTTACGTCGGAGACTTGCTGTTTCCGCAGGGGAATCGGCGGTCCTAGCTGCCTGGTTCGCGTGGGAGCTAGGAGACCGAGGGAGGGCCGAGGAACAAGCTCGACTCGTTGGGATAGCCGCCAAATACGCAGACGATGTGGCCTCTGCCGCCTGTATGGGCGGATACCAGACGTACATGACGGGAGGAAATCATGTCGTGGGGGTGTCTCTGGCCACAGGTGCACTGAACCGCCTCGGAAATGGCGATAAAGCGACAAGGGCGTGGCTTCTCGCCCGTAAAGGCGAGGAAGCCGCCCTCACTGGGGACCGTCAGACCGCTCTGGAGTCCATCAGAGAGGCAGAAGACGTGTACGCCGGGGCGAACAACGCTGCACGACCTTGGACCTTCTTCCTTGATCCCGCGAGGTTCGCTTCCATGACCTTGTCCGTGTACTCCCGCATCGCCGAGGAGGACCGGGCGATGCGGGCGAGCCAGCGAGTCTCGGCTTTCATGGGGCCCGCGACGGAGACGAAGAAGCTCTGTGTGGTCCAAGCGGACATGGCCTTGGCCTACTTCAGGCTTGGAGACGTCACCGAGGCCGTTCGGTACGCAAAGTCGTCGCTCGAAGCGACCACAACCATGGCGGCCCCACTCGGGTGGGACCGCCTAGACCAGGTCGTAGACGAGTTCTCCAGCTCCAGAGCGCCGGCCGCGAGTCAGTTCCGTGCTGAGTACGCGGCTACCCGTCCGAAGACGGAGCTGCCGTCTCTTCTCTGATCCACGTCAGGTAGTCACCCAGGCCCCCGACGATCGGTACGGCAACGATCTCGGGGGTGTCGTAGCTGTGGTTGGCCTTGACGCTGGTCACCAGGTCGTCCAGACGCTCATCAGTCGTCTTCATGACGATCAGAAACTCTTCGTCGTTCTCCAGCTTGCCCTGCCACCAGTAGGTGGACGTGATCGGCCCACTGATCTGGGCACAAGCCGCTAGATGACCCTCGACCGCGGCCCGTACCACCTTTTCTGCCTCCTCACGGCTTCCTGCCGTGACGTGCACTTCGAGGTTCTGGCTCATGGGACGACCCTAACTGTGGACGGCAAGCCCAAGGGCCTGGTCACCCGCCAGGACCTCATCGCCTTCCTGGCGTCCACCACCCCCTGACATACAGAGCACTTCCGACAACGCAGAAGCGCCGGAGCCCGTTTGGGCTCCGGCGCTTGTGTTATAGAAGGTGTCGGGTTGCGCGTGTTGGCCGGTGGGCGGCGTTTCGGGCCTTCGCGCGCAACCCGACGTTCGTGGCGGCTACCGGTAGCCGGAGGGGATGTAGTCCTCTCGGGTGTCGGCGGGCCTGACCTGCTTCTTCGGTGCGTCGCCATGTCCCGGCCACCAGGCCTTGTGGCCCAGCAGCGCGGTGACGCTCGGCACCAGGAACATCGCCATCACGAAGGCCGACAGCGCGATGCCGAGCGCGATGGAGAAGCCCATCTGCTGGAGCATCGACACCTTGGCCAGCAGCATCACCGAGAACGTCCCGGCGAGGATCAGCCCGGCCGCGGCGACCGTCGGGCCGCCGTGCTGGACCGCCAGGGCGGCGGCCTTGCGCGGCTCGTGGCCCTCCTTGGCCTCCTCGCGCAGACGCGCGGTCATCAGGATGTTGTAGTCGGTCCCGATGGCGAGGACGAACAGATACAACATGATCGGTAGGTGGAAGATCTCCCCGGGTTCGCCCTTCAGTCCCTGGAAGACGTACACCGCTGATCCGAGCGTCGCGGCGAAGCCCAGCAGGACCGCCGGGACCAGGTAGAGCGGTGCGACCACCGACCTCAGCAGCACCAGCAGGATCAACGCGATGAGCGCGCCGGCGATCGGCAGGATCACCGACAGGTCGCGGCTGACCACCTTGTTGATGTCGCTGTAGATCGCGGTCTCCCCGCCGACGAACACCTCGGTGCCCTTGGGCGCGATGTCGTGCACCGCCGGTCCGAGATCGTTCTTGACCAGGCTGATCGCCTTGTTGTCGACCGGGTTGCCGTTGAGGACCAGGTCGACCTGGCCGACCTTGCCGTCCTTGGCGAGCACGGCGGGCTGGACGCCCCCGACGCCGGGCAGGGACTTGGCCTTCTGGCCGAACTGGTTCAGCTCGGCCTTCGTCAGCGGCTGGCCGTCGGTGGAGCGGACCATGACCTCGACCGGCGTGTTCTGCCCGGCCGGGAAGCCCCGTTGCAGGTCCTTGGTGGCCTGCGCCGACTCTGTGTCCTGCGGGAAGCTGGACTGGAAGTCGTAGTCGGACTTGAACGCGACCGCACCGGACGCGAGCGCGGCCAGCAGGGCGCCCGAGACGAGGGCGACCACGACCGGGCGCTTGCCGACCATCCGGCCGAGCCGGACGGAGAGCTTGGCGCTCGGCTGCTTCTTCCACGACTTGGACGGCCAGAACACCGCCGTGCCGACCAGCGACAGGATCGCGGGGATCAGCGTCAGCGCCGTGATCCCCATCACCAGGACGCCGATGGCGAGCGACGGGCCCCAGGCGGCGAAGATCCCGAAGGACGCCAGCATCAGCACCAGGAACGTCGCCGCGATCGCGAGCGCCGCGGAGGTGATGACCTCGCCGACCCGCGACACCGCCGAGACCAGCGCGGTCTTCTTGTCCTCACCGGCCCGCAGCCGTTCCCGGTAGCGGAACAGCAGGAACAGGTAGTAGTCGGCACCGACGCCGAACAACACGATGGTCAGGATGATCTGGAGGCTGTCGTCACCGTTGAAGTCCAGCACCTTGGACGCCGCGCCGATCAACCCCATCGACACCTGTTCGGTGGCGATGACCACGATGATCGGCAGGATCGCCGCCAGCGGCGCACGGAAGATCACCAGGATCAGGCCGATGATCAGTGCGAAGGTGGCGATGGTGATCAGCTGGAAGGACTGGGTGAAGGAGTCCTCGTTGTCGACCCAGGCCGCGGGCTCACCGCCCACCTTGGCCTTCAGGGTCGTCCCCAGGTCCTTGGACAGCTGGGTACGGATGTCCTTGACCGACTGACTCTGGTCCTTGGAGGCGTCCCCGCTGACCGTCTCCATCGGGACGCTGATCAGCTGGATGGTCTTGTTGGGGGCGACCGCGTCCGGGCCCGTCTGGAAGCCCTGCACCGTCGGGTACTTCCTGGCGGTCAGGCTCTGGGCCGTCTCGGCGATCTTGGCGCTGTCCGCGGGGGTGATCTTGCCGCCGTCGGCGCGCTGCACCACGATCAGCGCGGACAGGTCCGTCTGGTCGGGGAAGGCCTTCTCGGCCACCTTGGCGGCCTGGACGGACTCGTACTTGGACGGCAGGAACTCGCCCTGGTCGGACTCGGTGGCCAGCTTGGGTGACAAGGCGATGATGAGGACCGCGGCCACAAGCCAGGCCCCGATCGTCCACCATGGATGTCGCACGACGAAGCGCGCGAGTCCTGCGAACATGCGTTTTCCTTAGTTCGGTGCGGGACAGGTTCAGATTCGATCAGCGATACCTGTAAAACGGTAGAGAACGGTCGGGGGTGCTGTGGTCAACCCCCGTGCCGAAATATGTGCTGATACCTGCGGGGGAGCCCCTCATCCTCTGGGAGGGGAGCGGGCTGGATAGCCTCGTACTCATGGACAACGACGTTCACCTGGGCTTCGATTCCCTCGCCCTGCACGCGGGGCAGGAACCGGACCCCACCACCGGCGCGGTCGTCCCGCCGATCTATCAGGTCTCCACGTACAAGCAGGACGGCATCGGCGGCCTGCGCGGCGGCTACGAGTACTCCCGGTCGGCGAACCCCACCCGGACGGCCCTGGAGACCTGTCTCGCGGCCGTGGAGAGCGGCACGCGCGGGCTGGCGTTCGCGTCCGGCCTCGCCGCCGAGGACGCGCTGCTCCGCACGGTGTGCCGCCCCGGTGACCACGTCGTCATCCCGAACGACGCCTATGGCGGCACCTACCGTTTGTTCGCGAAGGTCGCCGAGCCGTGGGGGCTCGCATTCGATGCCATACCCCTGGCGGACCTCGATGCCGTCCGGGCGGCGATCCGGCCCGAGACGAAGATCGTGTGGGTGGAGACGCCGACCAACCCGCTGCTCGGCATCGCCGACATCGCGGCGCTCGCGGACGCCGCCCACGACGCGGGCGCGCTGCTGGTCGTCGACAACACCTTCGCCTCGCCGTACCTGCAACGGCCCCTGGAACTCGGCGCGGACGTCGTCGTCCACTCGACCACCAAGTACATCGGCGGGCACTCCGACGTCGTCGGCGGCGCGCTGGTCGCGGCGGACGCGGACCTCGGGGAGCGGCTCGCGTTCCACCAGAACGCGATGGGCGCCGTCGCGGGCCCGTTCGACGCCTGGCTCACCCTGCGCGGGATCAAGACACTCGGCGTGCGGATGGACCGGCACTGCGCGAACGCCGAGAAGATCGCGGAGACGCTCGGGCGGCACCCGTCCGTCCGGCAGGTGCTGTATCCGGGGCTGCCGAGCCATCCCGGCCACGACGTCGCGGCCAAGCAGATGCGGGCGTTCGGGGGGATGGTGTCGGTCCGGATGGAGTCCGAGGAGGCCGCCGTCCGGCTGTGCGAGCGGACGAAGCTGTTCACACTCGGCGAGTCGCTCGGCGGCGTCGAGTCGCTGATCGAACATCCGGGCCGGATGACGCACGCCTCGGCGGCCGGCTCGCCGCTGGAAGTGCCCGCTGACCTGGTGCGACTGTCGGTCGGCATCGAGGACGCCGACGACCTGCGCCGCGATCTGGAACGTGCCCTCGGCTGAGCCGTCCGCGGCCGAACGAGTTGGTCTCCCGCCACCGGGATGATCAAACCTCTATAATCAGCGCGCCAGGTTCGTGGAGAAAGGGCCCCGGAGTGCGGAAAACACTGGTCTGTGGGGCGGCGTTCGCCGCAGTGTGCGTCTCGGCCGTCGCCGTGCCCGCGGGCGCGCACGCGAACGCGCCGGGGCCGACGCCGTCCGGCCCGGCCGTGACGGAGCCCGGTCCGCCGGGACCCACCGAGACCGGCTCGCCGTCGACGTCGTCCACGTCGCAGCCGGAGGGCCCACAGGACGGCGGGACGCCGGGCGGCGGCCAGACCGCGGGGCCGGACGGCGAGCCCGACGGCACCGTCACCGCGCACGCGGTCATGGTGACGCCCGAGCTGCCGAAGGTCCGCGGCTACGCCTACGGCAAGGCGTCCGCCCAGCGCATCGACGCCTACTGGCGCGACCAGGGCCCGCGGGCCAGGCCCCGGCCGGTGGTGCTGATCCTGCACGGGGGCTACTGGCTCGGCGGCGACAAGGGCGGCGGCTGGAAGTACTTCGCGCGGCGGCTCACCGAGGAGGGCTACGTCGTCCTGTCGGCGAACTACCGGCTCGCGCCGAAGGCGCAGTGGCCCGCGCAACGCGACGACTCGCTCGCCGCGCTCGACTTCATCAAGCGGCACGCGCGGCTGTGGAACGCCGACCCGTCGCGTGTCGCGGTGCTCGGCTCGTCGGCGGGCGGGCACCTAGCGACGCAACTCGGCACGTTCGGGACGGGCACCCGGCAGGTGCGCGGCGTGGTCGCGCTGTCGCCGCCGAACAACCCGCTGATGGCCTTCCAGGACGGCCTGAAGCCCGGCGCCTCACCCCGGCAGGTCAAGCTGCGGCGGGCCGTGACCGACCTCGTCGGCTGCACCCCCGACACCGCCTCCGACGACGCCGTCGGCCTGGCGGAGTGCGCGGGGCGGCTGGAGGACGCCAGCAGCGTCACGCACGTCTCGCCCGGCGACGCGCCGATGCTGCTGATGCACGGGTCGGGCGACTTCGTCCCGGTCGCGCAGAGCACCGAGCTGGCGACCGCGCTGCGGGCCGCGGGCGTCCCGGTGACGGTGAAGACCGTCGAGGGCGACATGCACGCGGCGGAGATGCTGGACGACGAGCACACCTACCCGACGATCGTGAGCTTCCTCAAGAAGCACCTGAAGCCGCGCGCCCAGTAGGCCCGAGCGAGTGGGCCCGAGCGAGTGGGCCCGAGCGAGTGGGCCCGAGCGGGGTCAGTGGCGGGCGCGGCGTACCCGCAGGTAGTCGCTGACGACGTACTCGCCGAGCCGGTCGGCGTCGGGGGCGAAGACGCGGCCGCCGTTGCGGCGCGCGACCTCCTCCACGAACGACACGAGGCGGCGGTCCTCGGCGAGCATGAAGAAGTTCATGCAGGCGCCGCGCCGGGTCATCTTGTCGACCTCGGCGAGCGTGAGGACGAGCGTGTCGGTGGACGGCGGGTAGTCGAACAGCGAGCGTCCGTCGGGCCGCAGATGCGCGGTCGGCTCGCCGTCGGTGACGACCAGGACGATCGGCTCGAAGTCGGGATGCCGGTCCAGATGCCGTCCCGCGATCATCAGCGCGTGGTGCAGGTTTGTGCCCTGCACCATGTCCCAGTCGAGGCCCGCCATCTCCGTCGGATGCAGCACCCGCGCGTAGTTCGAGAACCCGATGATCTGGATGGCGTCCTGCGGGAACTTGCTGGTCACCAGCGTATGGAGCGCGAGGGTCGTCTGTTTGGCGACGGCCCACGTCCCGCGCAGCACCATCGAGTACGACAGGTCGACCAGCAGGCAGACGGCCGCGCCGGTGCGCCGCTCGGTCTCCTGCACCTCGAAGTCGTCGACGCTCAGCCGCACCCCGTTCGGCCGCCCCGAACCGTTGCCCCCGGCGGTCGTGGACGTCGGGGACGTCGCGGCGCCGGGTTCCAGTGCGTCGGAGGCGGTCGGACGGGTCGCGAGGCCCGCTCCGGCGTCCATGGCGCTGCGGCGGATGGCGTTGCCGACCGTCCGGACGACGTCGAGGGGCTGCTCGTCCCCGAACCGCCACTCGCGGCTGGAGCCGGTCAGCTCGCCCGCCTGGCCCGCGTCCCGCTGCTCGTGGTCGCCCTGCCGCCCGGCCGCCAGCTGGGAGAACACGCGGCGCAGCGCGGTCTCGCCGAGGCGACGCACCGCCTTCGGCGTCAGCTCCAGCTTGCCGCTCTTGCGCCGCAGGTAGCCCTGGCGTTCCAGCTCGGCCTCGATGCGGCGCAGTTCGGCGAGATCGTCGACGGCCTGGCGGCCGAGGGCGCGGCGGACGGCGTCCTCGTCGATGTCGTCAAGCCGGGCGCCCGGGTAGTCCTGCCCGAGCGCCGCCTCCAGCTCGCTGAGGTCGGCCAGTTCGGCGAGCGCGGTCGTGGCGTCGCCCATGCCGAGCGGGTCGTCGCCGGTCATCTCCTCGGGACGCCCCCAGCCGAGGTCGGGACGGCGGACCCGCAGCGCGTCGCCGAGGCGGGTCATCTCCATGGCGAGCCCGGCGTCCTGCATGGCCTGCTCCATCAGCCCGGCCAGCTCGGCGCGCTGCTCGGGACTGAGGGACGCCAGCAGCCGGTCCATGGCGGCGGCGCGGCGGGCGAGGGAGTCGACCAGCTCTTCGAGGTTCTGCGGGTCGTCGGGGAACATGTCGCCGTACTGGCCCATGAACCGGTCGAAGTCGTCCTGGGTGTGTTCGCCGCGCGCGTCGCGTTCGAGCATCTCGTTCAGCGCGGCCATCATGTCCTTGACGCGTTCCATGGAGGCCGGGTCCTGGTTGGCCAGGGCCTGTTTCATGCCCTGGAACTGGGCGTCCAGTACCTCGCGGCGCAGCAGGTCCTTCAGCTGCTCGAACGTGTGCCGGGCGGCGCCCGAGCGCCAGTCGTAGCCGGACAGCCGCCGGATCGCCTGGGCCGTGTCGGACGGCAGCGCGTCCAGCTCGGCCTCGCGCAGCCGGGCGTCGTCGCTCGGGTCGGGGAACAGCTCGGCGCGCTCCTGCCCGATCGCGGTGTCGAGCAGCGCGCGGGCCTGCTCCAGCGTCCCGTCGAGACGGCCCCGGTCGCGCAGGGCGCGGCGCCGCTCCCGCACCTGGCGGAGCATGTCGTCGAGGCCGCGCATGTCAGGCCGCCCGGGCAGGCCGCGTCGCAGCAGGTCGCGCAGCGCGTCGTCGGGGCGCGTGCCGTCCAGCACCGAGTCGCCCATCGCGTCGAGGGCGTCGCGGACGTCGTAGGGCGGGGCGAGCGGATCGGGTCCGTCCTCGTACGCTCCGTAGCGGTAGCGGCTCATCGAAGCTCCTTGCGTTGGAGATCTCTGGCCCTGGTCGGGCGTCGGGTACGGCGTGGGTTCGACGTCGTGATCGGCGTCGGGTTCGGCGTCAGGTTCGGTAGGTGGCGGTGCCCTCGCCCCGTCCGGCGGAGACGTCCTTGGACAGCCGCCGGGTGAGGAACAGGCCCTCCAGGGCGAACTCCAGCGCGGCCGCGGCCTGCCCGGGGGACTCCCCGCTCAGGTCGAGCCGTTCCATGAGCTTGGCGAGGCCGGGGACGTGGCCGACGCGGCGCAGCAGCTCCGTCGCGGGGACCAGCTCGCCCGACTCGACGGACTCGCCGGAGTCGAACTTGTCGAGCAGGCCGTTCAGGTCGGCGGCGCCGAGCGTCCGCCGGTAGGTCTCGGCGACGGCCCGGCGCAGCAGATGCTCCAGCACCTCCTGCTCGCGGCCCTCCTCGCTGACCTCGAACTCGACCTTGCCCATCAGCGACGGGACGACGGCGGGCAGGTCGCAGACGCGGGCGACGGCGTGGTCCTCGCCGGTGAGCGCGGCGCGCCGCACCGCGCCCGCCGCGACGGTCTCGGCGCCCGCGAGCGCGAACCGGGCCGACACGCCGGACCGGGCGTCCACCGCCGTCGACTCGCGGACGAGCCGGGTGAACCGCCCGATGATCTCGATGAGATGGCCCGGCACCTCGGCGGGCAGCCCGGCGAGGTCGGCGAAGTCGGTCTCCTGCCGGATCAGCGCCAGCTCGGCGTCGAGGTCGAGCGGGTAGTGGGTGCGGATCTCGGCGCCGAAGCGGTCCTTCAGCGGGGTGATGATCCGGCCGCGGTTGGTGTAGTCCTCGGGGTTGGCGGACGCGACGAGCAGCACGTCCAGCGGCAGCCGCAGCGCGTAGCCGCGGACCTGGACGTCGCGCTCCTCCAGCACGTTCAGCAGCGCGACCTGGATCCGTTCGGCGAGGTCGGGCAGCTCGTTGATGGAGAAGACGCCCCGGTTGGTGCGCGGCACGAGCCCGAAGTGGACGGTCTCCGGGTCGCCGAGCGTCCGGCCCTCCGCGACCTTGATCGGGTCGACGTCGCCGATGAGGTCGCCGACGCTGGTGTCGGGAGTGGCGAGCTTCTCGCCGTAGCGGTCGTCGCGGTGCCGCCACTCGACCGGCAGGTCGTCGCCCAGCTCGGCGGCGAGGCGGCGGCAGCGGACGCACACCGGCGCGTACGGATGGTCGTTGATCTCGCACCCGGCGACGACCGGGGTCCACTCGTCCAGCAGCCCGACCAGGGTGCGGATCAGCCGCGTCTTGCCCTGCCCGCGCTCGCCGAGCAGCACCAGGTCGTGCCCGGCGAGCAGGGCGCGTTCGAGGTGGGGGAGCACGGTGTCGTCGAACCCGAGGATCCCGGGGAAGCGCGGCTCGCCGGATCTCAGCCGGGTGAGCAGGTTACGGCGGATCTCGGCCTTCACCGAGAGCTGGACGTGGCCGCTGGTGCGCAGCTCGCCCAGAGTGGCCGTGCTGGGCAGGGATTCTCGGGGTGTGGAAGAACGCACGCGACCGACACTACGTCGCGGGTAAGAGGAATCGCACCCTCCGACCATGGATTCGTCCGCTATGCCCTGTCTTGTCCGTGCCTTGCGTCAAGAGGCCTCGGGCGGGTCCCGGCGTTTGGGTGGACGGCCCGTGGCGGGGGAGACTGAAAGTGTGACCGATGCACGGTGAGGGCGATCCTCAATGAGGGAGGGGCGCCGATGGCGCGATTCGGTGATGGCCTGGCCGTCGGGCGCGATCTGTCCGAGGCCGCCGCGGCCGCGGTGGAACAGGCGCTGGCGCCGCTCAGCGCGGCGCCCGACCTGGTATGCGTCTTCATGACGGGCGACGACCCGGTGGAGTTCGAGAAGGCGGCCGCCGCGGCGACGCGGGCGGCCGGGCCCGCGGTCCTGCTCGGGTGCAGCGGGGCCGGGGTGATCGGCGCCGGACGCGGCGTGGAGGACTCCGCCGCCGTCAGCGCGTGGGCGGCGGTGCTGCCCGGCGCGCGGCTCGACCCGTTCCGGCTGGAGACTCTCAAGGCCGACGACCGGCTCGTCGTCGTCGGCATGCCCGAGGGACAGGACGACGACGTGGTCGGCGTGCTGCTGACCGACCCGTACAGCTTCCCCGTGGACGCCTTCGTGGAGCGCTCGGACGACGCCCTGCCCGGCCTGCCCCTCGTCGGCGGGTTCGCCGAGGGCAGCGAGCGGGGCGACGCGCGGCTGTTCGTCGGCGGGGAGGTGTACACCGACGGCGCGGTCGGCGTCGTGATCGGCGGGCCCGTCGCCGCCGCGACCGTGGTCAGCCAGGGCGCCCGCCCGATCGGCCCCGACATGGTGGTGACGCGGGCGGAGGACAACGTCCTCTACGAACTGGCAGGGACGCCCGCGCTGGCGAAGCTGGAGGAGATTGTCCTCGAACTGCCGGAGGCCGAGCAGGAACTCGCCGGGCAGGGCCTGCTGATCGGCGTCGCCATGGACGAGTACGCCGACGAGCACGAACATGGCGACTTCCTGGTGCGCGGCGTCGTCGGCGCCGACACCGACAGCGGCGCCATCGCGATCGGTGACGTGGTCGACGTGGGACGGACCGTCAGGTTCCAGGTCCGCGACGCCGGGGCCGCCGAGAAAGACCTGTCCGCGTTGCTCGAACGGTTCGACATGGCGCCGGTGGAGGGCGCGTTGCTGTTCGCCTGCAACGGGCGCGGCCAGGCGATGTTCCCCGACTCCGACCATGACGTCCGCGTCCTGGACCGGGCGTTCGGGCCCGCCGGGGTGGGCGGCTTCTTCGCCGCCGGTGAGATCGGCCCCGTCGCGGGACGCAACCACGTGCACGGGTTCACGGCGTCCATCCTGGCCTTCGGCAGGGCGGGGGAGCCTGCGTGAGCGATGCCCGCCTCCCGGACCGGCCGGTGCTGGCGGTGGACATCGGCGGGACGAAGCTGGCCGCCGCGCTCGTCGACCCGGACGGACGCGTCCTGGCCGACGCCCGCGTCGCGACGCCGAACCCGGCCGTCCCGGACGCCGGTGGCCTGGCCGCCGAGCGGCTGTGGCGGACGCTGGAGTCGCTGCTCGGCAAGCTCACCGCCGACGCGGGCGGTCCGCCGCTCGCGGGCGTCGGCGTCGGCTGCGGCGGTCCGATGGCGTGGCCCGCCGCCCGCGTGTCGCCGCTCAACATCCCGGCCTGGCGGGGCTTCCCGCTGCGGGCGCGGCTCCGCGCGCTGTATCCGGGGCTGCCCGTCCGGATCCACAACGACGCCATCTGCGTCGCGGGCGGCGAGCACTGGCGCGGCGCCGGACGCGGATACGGCAACGTCCTCGGCGTGGTCGTGTCCACGGGCGTCGGCGGCGGGCTCATCCTGGGCGGACGGCTCGTCAACGGCGCCAGCGGCAACGCCGGACATGTCGGGCACGTCGTCGTCGATCCCGGCGGGCCGCCCTGCGCGTGCGGCGGACGCGGCTGCCTGGAGGCCGTCGCGCGCGGCCCCGCGCTCGTCGCCTGGGCGCGCGAGCAGGGCTGGCGTCCCGACGACCCGGCGGCGACCGGGGTCGAGCTGGCCGCCGACGCGCGGCGGGGCGACCCGGTGGCGGTCGCGGCGATGCGCCGGGCGGGCCGGGCCGTCGGCATCGCGCTCGCGTCCACGACGCACCTGTGCGACCTGGAGGTCGCGGCCCTCGGCGGCGGCCTGTCGCAGACCGGACGGCTCCTGTTCGACCCGCTGGAGGAGGCGTTCCGGACGCATGCGCGGCTGGAGTTCGCGCGCCGGGTCGAGATCGTCCCGGCGGCGCTCGGCCAGACCGCCGGGCTCGTCGGCGCCGCCGCCCTCGTCCTCGCCCAAGATCGTTACTGGAGTGCGGGCTGAGCGGGCGAGGTGCGAGGATCCTCCCATGAGCACGGTCACCGTGGACGATGTGCGCGCCGCCAGGGAACTCCTCCGGGCGGTGGCCGTCCCCACCCCCATGATCCCGTCGCGGGTGCTGTCGGAGCAGCTCGGCGGGCCCGTCCTGCTGAAGTGCGAGAACCTGCAACGCACCGGCTCGTTCAAGATCCGCGGCGCGTACGCGCGGATCGCGGGTCTGGACGAGCGCGAGCGCGCCCGCGGCGTCGTCGCGGCCAGCGCGGGCAACCACGCGCAGGGCGTCGCGCTCGCCGCGTCGATGCTCGGCTGCAAGGCCACCGTCTTCATGCCGATCGGCGCCCCGCTCCCCAAGATCGCCGCGACCCGCGGCTACGGCGCCGAGATCGTGTTCCCCGGGCCGTCCGTGGACGACTGTCTCGTCGCCGCGCGCCGGTACGCCGACGAATGCGGCGCGGTGTTCATCCACCCGTTCGACCACCCGGACGTCGTCGCCGGGCAGGCCACCATCGGCCTGGAGATGCTGGAGCAGTGCCCCGAAGTGCGGACGATCGTCGCCCCGGTCGGCGGCGGCGGCCTGCTGTCGGGCATCGCGGCCGCCGCCAAGGGCGTGGTGAAGGAGACCCGCGACCGCGGGGTCAAGATCGTCGGCGCGCAGGCCAAACGGGCGGCGGCGTTCCCGCCCTCCCTCGCCGCCGGGGAGCCGACGCAGATCGACATCGAGCCGACGATGGCGGACGGGATCGCGGTCGGACGCCCCGGCGACCTCACCTTCGCCATGGTCACCGAGCTGGTCGACGCGGTCGTCACCGTCTCCGAGGAGTCCATCTCGCAGGCACTGCTGTTGTGCCTCGAACGTGCCAAACAGGTCGTCGAGCCCGCGGGCGCCGCCGGTGTGGCGGCGCTGCTTGAGCACGCCTACGCGGTGGAGCCGCCCGTGGTGGTGCTGCTGTCGGGCGGCAACATCGACCCGCTTCTGCTGTCGAAGGTGCTGCGGCACGGGCTCGCCGGGGCGGGCCGGTACCTCGTCGTCCGCTGCCGGTTGAAGGACCGTCCCGGCGCGCTCGTGACACTGCTCAGCGAACTCGCGGAGCTGGGCGTGAACGTCCTGGACGTCATGCACGAACGGGTCGCCGCCCGGCTGCACGTCGAGGAGGCAGAAGTCCTCATGCACCTGGAGACCCGTGGCGCGGACCATTCCGAGGACGTCATCGCCCGGCTCCGCGAGAAGGGCTACACCCTCACGCTGAGCTGACCCGCCCTACACGGTGGGCTTGCCCTCGGAGTAGAGCCACGCCGTCGCCCAGGCGTCCAGGTTCTTGTGCGACACCCGTTCGGCGAAGCGGACGAAGTCCTTCGTGGACGCGTTGCCGAACCGGTACGCGGACGGCCACGTCTTGAGCAGCCGGTAGAACGACTTGTCGCCGATCGTCTTGCGCAGTGCGTGGATCGCCATCGCGCCACGGTCGTAGACGAGGCCGTCGAAGATGTGGTCGCGGCCCGGGTCGGACACCTTGCCCTTCCACAGGCTGTCGTCCGCCGGGGCCGAGTAGGTGGCGTCGAAGCTCTCCTGGACGGGCTTGCCCTCGAACTTCTCCGAGTACAGCCACTCGGAGTACGTCGCGAACCCCTCGTTGAGCCAGATGTCGGCCCACCGGAACGGCGACACCGCGTCCCCGAACCACTGGTGGCCCAGCTCGTGCGCGAGCAGCGTGCCGCGCGGGACGGTGCCCGGCCTGCGGCCCAGGTCGTACACCGGACGGCCCTGCGTCTCCAGCGCGTACCCGACGTTCGCCTTCACCACGATCCCGCCCGTCGACGTGAACGGGAAGCGCCCGTAGATGGACGACTCGAAGTCGGTGACCTCGCCCGTCTGGTCGTGGAACTTCTGCGCGTCGTCACCGGACACGGCCATGCCGCGGTCGGTGGCGGTCAGGTTCGGCACGCCCGCCTTCGTGCGCCCGCTGACGATGTCGTACTTGCCGATCGCGAGCATCGACAGCTCGCTGGCCATGGGACGCGGCATCTCCCAGCGGGAGGTCGTCCAGCCGTTCCGCGTGGACGTGCCGCGCAGGTCGCCGTTGGCGAGCGTGGTGAGGCTCTCCGGCGCGGACAGCACGAACGTGTACGTCGCCTTGTCGGTCGGGTGGTCGTTCACCGGGAAGACCGTCGCGGCGCCGAACGGCTGGTTCAGCATCACCGCGCCGTCGTCGGTCGGGACCCAGCCGGACGTGCCGAGCGTCGCGTCCTGGACCGTCTGCGGCATGCCCGAGTAGGCGACGGTCACCGTGAAGTTCCGGCCCTTCCGCAGCCCCTTGCGCGGGGTGACCACGAGTTCCTGCGCGCCCGTCCGCTGGTAGGACGCCGCGTGCCCGTCCACCCGCAGCGACGAGATCGTGAGCGGGCCGAGGAAGTCCAGGTCGAAGCGGGACAGGTTCTGCGTCGCCCGCGCCTTGACCCGCGTGACGGCCTGGATCCCCTTCGTCGCCGGGTCGTACTTCAGGCCGATGTCGTAGTGGGCGACGTCGTAGCCCCCGTTGCCCATGTCGGGGAAGTAGGGGTCGCCCGCGCCCGGCGCCCCTGGGGTGAACCGGGCGCTCGCCGGGCCCGCGGCCGCACCGGCGGGGGCCGCCGACACGGCGAGCGTCGCGGCGGTGCCCAGCGTCACGGCCGCCAGGGCCCTGGAGGTTCTGATCATCGGCCACATCCTTGTGTCATGGCTGTCGGTGATATGGCTGGCAGCCCCCTGTCAGGCGCCCTCACCGTGATCAACAATTTCCCCTGCGGCGGGCCGATTCAAGTGCGAATGGGTCTCGAATCCGTGGGGACGGCGTGGATTCGTGGCCGGAACCGGCATCGGGTCACCGGTGTGTCGCGTTCGGACCGTGCCGGGCGGTCACGCCGTCACTTGGACGGGCGCCCCTCCTGGTACAGCCAGTCGTCGAAGAACGAGTCGAGACTCTTGCCCGAGACGCGGTTCGCCGTCGCGATGAACTGGGCGGTCGTCCCGCCGAGGTGCCTGCGCTCCTTCGTCCACGTCTGGAGGATCTTGTAGAAGGTGGGCTCGCCGACCTTGTCGCGCAGCGCCACCAGCGTCATCCCGCCCCGGTCGTACACCGAGCGGCCGAACATCTGCTTACGGCCCGGGTCGCCGGGCGGCACGTCCCACAGCTCCCGCGCGCGCGGGCTGTCGTACCGCAGGTCGAACTGCTGCTTGACGGTCTTGCCGCCGGTCCGCTCCTCCCACAGCCACTCGGCGTAGGTCGCGAACCCCTCGTTCATCCAGATGTCCTGCCACCGGGTGACGCTGACGCTGTCGCCGAACCACTGGTGGGCCAGCTCGTGCGCCACGATCGTCGGTTGCAGGTCGAACGACCCGTACACCGGACGGGTCTGCGCCTCCAACGCGAAACCGACGTCCGCGTTGTCGATCAGCCCGCCCGTGGACGAGAACGGGTAGGGGCCGAACAGCTTCGACCACTCCTCGGTGATCTGGGTGTTCAGCCGGTGGAAGGCGTCCACGCCCGCGCCCGAGACGCTCGGGTCGACCGCGGTGATGACGGGGACGCCACCGCTCGTCTTGCCCGTCCGGACGTCGAACCGTCCGACGTCGACGGTCGCGAGATACGTCGCCATCGGCGCCTTGACGTGCCACTTGGACGTGGTGCCGGTCGCCGTCCGGCGCAGCGCGATGGGGCTGACCTCCGGATCGGTGGTCGGGGCCCCGGTGGGCGTCCCGCCGGGCGGCGGGCTCGGCGGCATGTTCGGGGGAAGGCTCGGCATGCCGGTCGGCATGTCCGGCGGCAGGCCGGGGCCGGTGGGCGCGCCGCCGGTGCTGGCGGGCGGCGTCTCCGGCTCGCCGTTGGCGATCGCCGTCAGGCCGGGCGGCACCGTGATCTCGAAGTCGAACGTCGCCTTGTCGCTCGGATGGTCGTTGCTCGGGAACCAGGTGTGGGCGCCGCTCGGCTGGCACGCCACGAACACGCCGTCGGAGGTGCGGATCCACCCGTAGCGGCCGAGCACCGGGTCCGACACCGGCTCCGGCGTCCCCGAGTACGCGACGACGGCCGTGAACTTCGCGCCCTTCTCCAACGGCTTGGCGGGCGTGACCTCCAGCTCGCTGCCGCCGCGCTGCTGCCGCGCCGGGGCGCCGTTCACCGTGATGGACGACACGTCCAGGCCGGTCAGGTCGAGGTTGAACCGAGCGAGTCGCTCGGTGGCGACCGCCGTGATCGTCGCGGTGCCGTCCAACTGCTTGGCGCTGTTCGGAGTGATGTTCAGCTTCAGCGCGTAGTTCTGGATGTCGTAGCCGCCATTGCCGTCGCCCGGCACGTAGTTGTCGCCCGCCGTCGTCGGGCCCGCCGGACCGGCCGCGACCGGCCCGGAGGATGGACCGGACTTCCCCCCTTCGTCGCCGTCGCCGAACGGGCTGACCTGGCAGGCCGCGGCGAGGGAGCCCGCGACGGCGAGCGCCGCCACGCCCGCGACACCGCGGCCGCGGGACAGGGCTCGCCGGTCGGGACGGCGGGTGCTGGGGGAGTTTCCGGCCTTATGCACGCTGCCAGCCTGCCCGTGCCGGGCCCCGCCCGGCAACTCGACCCCGTCCAGGCAGGTGCGGGCCGTGGGCTAGCGGTAGGTGCCGTGGGCTAACGGTAGGTGCCGCGGGCGTACGGGTTGGGCACGTGCGGCCCAGCCTTGGCGACGACGGTGTGCGCCACCTTGCAGTGCAGGGCCTGCTTGCGCGGATCCCAGAGGATCCACAGCACGTCGATCAGGCCGACGCAGCCGCAGATGCCGCCGAGCACGCTGTAGAACGCCGACCGCCCGGCGGCCTGGCCCGACGAGATCGCCTGCCGGTCGTCCGCGTTGACGACGCGGATCCGCAGCAGCATCTTGCCGAGCGTCTGGCCGAACTTGACGTGCATCAGCCAGAAGTAGAGGAACGCGAGGATGACGCTGACCGCGTTCGTCCCCACCTGGGCGCCGTTGTAGAACGAGTCGCCGGGCTCGGGGTCGAAGACGCGGTCCCAGTCGATGAACGGGATCGAGATCAGCCCGGACACGATGCCGATCAGGATGAGGTCGATGATGGCGGCGCCCAGCCGGGCCCAGCGGCTCGCCAGCCCCTCGGCCGGGTCGGTGTAGTCGCCCATGCCGCCGCCGTAGGAGGGCAGGGGCCCGTAACCCGGCTGCTGCCCGTACCCCGGTTGCCCGTACCCGGGCTGCCCATAGCCGGGTTGCCCGTATCCCGGCTGTCCGGATCCTGGTTGGCCGTAGCCCGGTTGACCCGATCCGGGCTGGCCGTGACCGGGTTGGCCCTGGCCTGGTTGGCCCTGGCCGGGCTGGCCGTAGCCCGGCTGCTCGCCGTAGGGCTGGCGTCCTCCGTACGGTCGCTGCTCCCCGTAGGGCGGCCCGCCATACGGACCCGGCTGCTCAGGGCCCCGCTGCCCGTACGGCCGGTCCTCCGGCCCCTCCCCGGACGCGGGGTCGTTCGGCGGTTGCGTCATGCCGTCAGGGTGGCCGAGCCGCCGCACTCCAAACCTCGCCGCGTCCGGGACCCGCGGAATGTTGCCGGAGGGATGATCAACTGATGGGCGGGCTGTTGCCAGGGTCCGTGGCGCGGGCGTACGGGTTCGGTGTCCACGGGGTGGCCTTCACCACCACCGTCCCGGCCACCTTGTCGTGGACGGCCTGCCGCTTCTTGTCCCACAGGATCCACGCGACGTCGAGCAGGCCGATGAGCCCGAGGACGCCGAGCGCGGGCGCGAGCAGGTTGGCCACCGACGTCACCAGCGTGACCGCGTACACGAACGCCTGCCTGCCGATCACCTGCCGCCAGGTCACCGCCGTGTGGCCGTCCGCCGACACCAGCCGGATCCCGGCGGCCTTCTTGCCGAGCGTCTGCCCCCACTTGGCCTGGAGGACGGTGTAGTACACGAAGCCCAGCAGGAACGCGATCACGTAGCCGACCATGAGCCGCGGGATGTTGTACATGTCCATCGGGTCGCTGATCGGCTCGCCGGAGTCGATGGAGTCCTTCAGCTTGTCCCAGCGGACGGCGAACAGGACCGAGGGCGCCGTCACGATGGCGAGGAGCAGGCCGTCCAGCAGCCCGGCGCCGAGCCGCGCCCAGCGCCCGGCCAGCGTCACCCGCTGGTCGCCGAGCCCGGGATACGGCTGGACGGGAGGAACGTACGCGGGCAGCGGCTGACCGGCCTGCGCCGGACCGGGAGGCGCGAAACCGGGTTGGGGCTGCTCGGTCTGCCCGCCGTACGTGCCCTGGTAGGGCGGCGGGCGGTCCGGCCCCCCGTCCGCGGCGGACGTCTCGGCCGTGGTGGGGGTGCCCGAGGCCTGCGGGTCCGGGGACTCCGGATCGCCGCCCTCGGGCCGGGGGTTCTCAGGCGGTTGGCTCATGGACCAACAGTGTGCCGGTAAACGAGGTGTGCTGGTGAACACGGTAAGGGCACAGTCCGATGGACACCGGCCCCGGGCTGGGACGGCCCGGGGCCGGTGTTCCCCCGATACGGGAAGGCGCGTGGCGGGGGAGGCGCGGCCTCAGAGGTTGCCGCGCAGCTCCTGCTCCCGTTCGATGGCCTCGAACAGCGCCTTGAAGTTGCCCTTGCCGAAGCCCAGCGAGCCGTGCCGCTCGATGAGCTCGAAGAACACCGTCGGCCGGTCCTGGACGGGCTTGGTGAAGATCTGCAGCAGGTAGCCGTCCTCGTCCCGGTCGACCAGGACCCGGCGCTTCTGGAGCTCCTCGATCGGGACCCGCACCTCGCCGATGCGCTCGCGTAGCGCCGGGTCCTCGTAGTAGGAGTCGGGGCTCTCCAGGAACTCCACGCCCGCGGCCCGCATCTGGTCGAGCGTCGCGAGGATGTCGTTCGTCGCGAGCGCGATGTGCTGGACGCCGGGCCCGCCGTAGAACTCCAGGTACTCGTCGATCTGCGACTTGCGCTTGCTCTCGGCGGGCTCGTTCAGCGGGAACTTCACCTTGCGGGTGCCGTCCGCGACGACCTTGGACATCAGCGCGGAGTACTCCGTCGCGATGTCGTCGCCGACGAACTCGGCCATGTCGGTGAAGCCCATGACCCGGTGGTAGTAGTCGGCCCACTCGTCCATGCGCTCGACGTTGCCGACGCAGTGGTCGATCGCCTGGAAGAACCGCTTCTCCGGCGGCTCCACCATCGGTTCGGCGGCCACGTACCCCGGCAGGTAGGGGCCGGTGTAGTTGGACCGGTCGACCAGCGAGTGCCGCGTCTCGCCGTAGGTGGCGATCGCGGCGATCGTCACCTTCCCGTAGTCGTCCTCCAGGACGTGCGGCTCCGCCAGGCCCGTGGCGCCCTTCGCCAGCGCGTGCCGGTAGGCGGCCTCGACGTCGGGGACCTCGATCGAGAGGTCGACCACACCGTCGCCGTGCGCGGCGATGTGCCGACCGATCTCGGTTCCCGCCTTCACGGGGCCGCGGAACACGAACCGGGCGCTCCCGGACTCCAGTACGTGCACCGCTTCGTCCGGACTGCCGTTCTCCGGGCCGCGGTAGGCGACCCGGCGCATTCCGAACGCGGTCGAGTAGTAGTGCGCCGCCTGCTTGGCGTTGCCGACGGCGAAGACGACGGCGTCCATGCCCTTGACCGGAAACTCATCCATGCCATCCAATCTGGACATGCGCCTACAACCTGCGCAAGAGTGCTCTGAAACACTGGGCAATCTGTACAGTGCGCACCCGTTCCGACCGGGCGCTCTGTACATCGTGACCATGAACGCAGGGGGGTGCCGTGGCGATCGACGAACTGGACGGACGGCTGATCGAACTGTTCACCGTCGAGCCGCGCATCGGGGTGCTGGAGGCGTCCAGACGGCTCCGGGTGGCGCGCGGAACGGTGCAGGCGCGGCTCGACCGCCTCGTCCGGGACGGCGTCATCGCCGGTTTCGGCCCGGAGATCGACACGGCCGCGCTCGGCTACTCCGTCGCGGCGTTCGTGACGTTGCAGCTACGGCAGGCGGGCGGGCACGACCCGGTCGCGGACCGACTGGCGCAGGTGCCCGAGGTGATCGAGGCGCACACCATCACGGGCCCCGGCGACATGCTGTGCCGCATCGTGGCACGCGACAACACCGACCTCCAGCGCGTCCTCGACGAGATCGTGGACGTGGCGGGCGTGGAGCGCGCGTCCTCGGTGATCTCCCTTGCCACCCAGATCCCCTACCGGACCCTGCCACTCGTCCGCGCCGCGTCCACCCGCCCCTGACCGGCGGCCGGGCCTGTCGAGGGGCTCGGCCGCCGGGTCGGGCAGGACGAAACGGAGCGATCCAAGTGATCGCTCCGGGTCGGATGGGGCCTAGGCGGCGCCGTAGGGGGTCGCGTCGATGATCTCGACGGTCATGCCGCGGCCGTTGGGCAGCGAGTAGGTGGCCTTGTCGCCGACCTTCTTGCCGTTGATGGCCGCGCCGAGCGGCGACTTGGGCGAGTACACGTCGATGGGGGCGCCGACCTCCTCGCGGGAGGCGAGCAGGAAGGTGACCTCCTCGTCGTCGCCCTCGAAGGCGACCGTGACCGTCATGCCGGGGCCGACGACGCCCTCGGTGCGGGGGGCCTCGCCGACGCGGGCGTTCTCCAGGATGCCCTGGAGCTGGAGGATACGGCCCTCGATCTTGCCCTGTTCCTCCTTGGCCGCGTGGTAGCCGCCGTTCTCGCGCAGGTCGCCTTCCTCCCGCGCCGCCTCGATCTTCTGAGCGATCTCGATGCGGCCCGGGCCCGACAGGTGCTCAAGTTCCGACTTGAGCCGGTCGTACGCCTCCTGGGTGAGCCAGGTGACGTTGTCAGCGCGGGTCTCGGTCACGGGTACTCCTCATCCACATGTTGCGATCTCGCCCGCCCGCGGTGGAGCGGGTGTCACATTGACATGAAGTGCGGCCAGGTGAAACCTCTAGCTTATCCGCTGTGTGCGGGTAAAGGTTCCCTGAACTCGTCGTCTGCAATCCGCCAATCGTGCGCCGGGCGTGTCACCGCCCCAGGCCCGGCTCGTGCCTGTCAAAGGTGCTTCTCGGACGGTGGCTCTCAAAGGCGTCGGCAGTCGTGGATCCTGGCGCCGTTGGCGCGCTCCGACGTCCGCAGGGTCGCCGTACCCTCCACACTCGACTTACCCGCGGGCACGGAAACCTCCTGCTCGCTGAGCACCGTGAAGTTCTTGTCGTAGGCGTCGATGGTGCACCGCACCTCGTCGCCCTTCCCCTTGGCCACCGTGTAGTTGATCGTCACCGAGGTGTCGGCGACGCGGTAGGCGACCGTCTGCGCCACGATGCCCGGAGTCTGCCCCGCGTACACCGTGATGATCCCGAAGCCGCCCGCCGCGACCGCCGCCACGATGCCGATGACGACCAGCCCGAGACGGCTCCGCCGGGACTCGGCGGGCGCCGCTGCTTTCGACACGCTCGTCGTCATGGCGGGGAATCTCCGTGCGGTGGGCGGACGTTGTCAGGGACAATTCTCGTCTGTCATGGCGCGTGCCTCGACCCGGGGTCCCGCCTGTCACGGTCCGAACAGGAGATCCCTTCAGTGTCCGAGGTCATCGACGACGACAGCACGACCGTGGACGGTTCCGATCAGGGCGGGGCGGATCGGACGCTGCGCCTGATGGCGGTGCACGCGCACCCCGACGACGAGTCCAGCAAGGGCGCGGCCACGATGGCGAAGTACGTGGCCGACGGCGTGGAGGTCCTCGTCGTCACCTGCACGGGCGGCGAGCGCGGCGACATCCTGAACCCGGCGATGGACCGTCCCGAGATCAAGGCCGACATCGGCAAGGTCCGCGAGGCGGAGATGGCGCGGGCCCGCGAGATCCTCGGCGTCGACCAGCGCTGGCTCGGCTTCGTCGACTCCGGCTTCCCGGAGGGCGACCCGCTCCCGCCGCTGCCGGACGGCTGTTTCGCGCTGGAGCCGCTGGAGGCCGCGACCGAGCCGCTGGTGCGCGCCGTCCGCGAGTTCCGCCCGCATGTGATGCTCACCTACGACGAGAAGGGCGGCTACCCGCACCCCGACCACGTGAAGTGCCACGAGGTGTCGGTGGAGGCGTTCGATGCGGCGGGCGACCCGGACCGCTACCCCGGCACGGGCGACCCGTGGCAGCCGCTGAAGCTCTACTACCACATGACCTTCAACAAGGAGCGGATCCTCGCGCTGCACACCGCCATGGAGAGCGCGGGCCTGGAGTCGCCCTACAAGGACTGGCTGGCCGGGTTCGAGGAGAAGAAGGAGAACCGCGCCAACTGGGACGTGACGACCCGCGTGCCCTGCGCCGACCACTTCGAGACCAGGGACCGCGCCCTGCTCTCCCACGCCACCCAGATCGACCCCAACGGGTTCTGGTTCACCGTCCCGATGGACGTCCAGCGCGAGGCATGGCCGACCGAGGACTACCATTTGGCCAGGTCCCTGGTCGACACGGAACTTCCGGAGAACGACCTGTTCGCCGGCGTCCGGGAGAAGGTGTGTATGTAGTGTCCGTCCTTACGGCCATGCCGCTGAACGACGACACGGTGAGCCCCGGCCTCCTCGGCTTCGCCGTCTTCCTCGCCCTCGCGGCGGCGACGGTCCTGCTCGTCCGCTCGATGAACAGGCAGATGAAGAAGATCCAGGCGCCCCGCGAGGCCGACCTGAAGCAGCAGGAGTGGGAGCGGGCCCAGGCCAGGAAGGCGGGCGCCGAAAAGGCGGCGAACGCCGACAATGCCGCTAATATCGACGGGAGCGGCACGGCCTCGGCGAACGGGGACGACGCCTGAGCGAGGGCGACGCCCGACGGGGAAACGGGGTGCACCCATGGCCGATGCGGCGCACCGACCGGAGGCGTTCCTGGACCCCGGAGCGGCCCGTCCGCACAGGGTGATGGCCCTGCTCCGCGAGCGAGGCGGCCAGAACGCCCGGGTCACGTTCTTCGAGCTGTTCTTCGACCTCGTCTTCGTCTTCGCGATCACCCAGCTCTCCCACCGGCTGCTGGAGCACCTCACGGTGCGCGGCGCCGCCGAGACGCTGCTGCTCCTGCTGGCCGTCTGGTGGGCGTGGATGTACACCTGCTGGACGACGAACTGGTTCAGCCCCGACCATCCGGCCATCCGGCTGATGCTGGTGGCGGTGATGATCGCCGGGCTGTTCATGGCGGCGATGCTCGCGCCCTGGCACGGCTTCGCGACGCCGCTGCTCGGCCGGTCCAGCACCACCGAGTGGACGATCGACGGCTCCCACATGGCCGAGCGCTGCCAGCTGTTCCTGATCATCGCGCTCGGGGAGACCGTGCTGGTCACGGGTAGCACGCTCGGCGGGCACACACCGTCCGCCGCGGTCGCGGCCGGGTTCGTGTCGGCGTTCGTCGGCACCGTCGCGCTCTGGTGGATCTACTTCGACCACACCGCGGAGGCCGCCGCCGGGCGGATCGCGGCGTCCGCCGACCCGGGTCGGCTCGGACGGTCCGCCTACACCTTCATCCACATCGTCATGATCGCGGGCATCGTCGTCGGGGCGGTCGCGGACGAGAAGGTGATGGCGCACCCCGGCGGCCACGTCGACACCGCGTTCGCCGTGGTCGCGCTCGGCGGTCCGGCCCTGTTCGTCGCCGGGCACTCGCTCTTCAAACAGGTGGTGTTCGGCGGGTTCACCGCGGCCAGGGTCACGGCGCTCCTCGCCCTAGCGGTGCTCGCCGTGCCGGCCCTGGCCACCGACGTCCTCACCCCGCTCGCTCTGCACATCTGCTCGTCGGTCGTGGTGGTGGCGCTGGCGCTGTGGGACGTCCGCGCCCACCGGCTGCGACGTCGGGAGTCCGCGCATCTGCTGGGGCCCGCGCACGCGGCGGGCGAGGAGGCCACGGCGGGCCGGTGACCGGCCGGTTCGACCCGGCCGTGCCAGGGCAGGACCACCGACGTGCGCGCGAACTTCGAGGACTCCTACGCGGGGCTCCCCGCGGCGGCGGCCCGCATGTTCCGGCTGCTGTCCGTCCCGCCCGGCGACGACATCGACCCCGCGACGGCCGCCGCCCTGGCCGACGTGCCCGAGCCGGAGGCCCGCGACCTGCTGGAGACGCTCGCCGCCCGGGGCCTGGCCGCCGGGTCCGGACAGGGCCGGTTCGGGCTGCCGGGCCGGGTGCGGGCGTTCGCCCGCGAGCGGGCCGACCGCGAGGAGTCCGAGACCGATCGCGACGACGCGCTCCGCCGCGTCCTCGATCATCATCTCGCCGGTGCGGGCGCGCCTGGAACCGAGGGCGTCGTGCTGCTGGAGCGGGAGCGCTGGGCGGAGGCGGCGGACGCCCTGGAGGAGTCCCTCCACCGCGCCGAACACGACGATGATCCGCACGCGGTCCTGGCGGCCCGCCACGACCTCGCCCGCGCGCTGACCAGGACGGGCGACCTCGACCGCGCCATCGACCTGCTCGGGGCGCTCCCGGACGAGTTCGCCGCGCTCCCCGACCCTGACGACGACGGCCGCGTCCGCGCGTTGGAAGGGCTCGGTGAGGCGTATCTGCGCGCCGACCGTCCGGTCGCGGCGATCAACTTCTTCGGCCAGGCGCTGGAGCTCGTGCGCAAGCGGGGCGCCGCCGACGAGCAGGCCCGGATGTTCGTCCATATCGCCGACGCCGCCCGCGTGCGCGGCGACCGGGCGGCCGAGGGCGCCGCGCTGCGCCGGGCCGCCGAAATCCACGAGCGATGAGCGTCCGTTTCCCGGCACGATGAGGGGATGTCGGTACGCGATCTACTCGTCCTCGGCTCCGCGAGCGCGGTGCCGACCAAGGCCCGCAACCACAACGGCTACCTGCTGCGCTGGGACGGCCACGGACTCCTCTTCGACCCGGGCGAGGGCACGCAGCGGCAGATGACCTACGCGGGCGTCTCCGCGACCGATGTGACGTGGATCTGCGTGACCCATTTCCATGGCGACCACTGCCTGGGCGTGCCGGGGATCGTCCAGCGCATCGCCCGTGACGGCGTCGAGCACCCGGTGGACGCGGTGTTCCCGGCGAGCGGCGCCGCCTACTGGGCGCGGCTGCGGCACGCGTCCGCGTTCCGCGACACCGGTGTGATCCGCGAGCGGCCCGTGTCGGGGGAGCGGATGCCGCTCGACACCGGCGACGCCCCGTTCCGCCTGGTCGCGCGGCGGCTGTCGCACCCCGTCGAGGCGTACGGGTACCGGCTGGAAGAGCCGGACGGCGTGACGATGCTGTCCGGCGAACTGGCCGCGCGGGGCGTGCGGGGCCCGCTGGTGCGGCGCCTCCAGCAGGACGGCCGCGTCACCGCCCCCGACGGCCGGACGGTCACGCTGGAGGAGTGCGGCGTGACCCGTCCCGGACAGAAGGTCGCGTTCGTCATGGACACCCGCCTCTGCGACGGCGTCCGCGAACTGGCCGACGGGGTGGACATGCTGGTCATCGAGTCCACCTATCTGGACGAGGACGCCGCCCTCGCCGCCGAGTACGGCCATCTCACCGCGGCGCAGGCGGCGCGGGTCGCGGCGGACGCGGGCGTCCGGCATCTCGTGCTGACGCACTTCTCGGAGCGGTACCGCGCCGAGGACGAGCCGCGCTTCGCGGCCGAGGCCGCCAAGGCGTTCGACGGCGAGATCACGCTCGTCCACGATCTCGACCGGATCGCGATGCCGCGCCGTCGCACGTCCGGCGGAGGCGCCTAACCGGACGGGAAACGGGGAAGAGTCGTGATCATGGCTGACGAAGTCGATGTCGTGGTGATCGGTCTCGGACCCGGTGGGGAGGACGCGGCGGGACGGCTGGCCGAGGCGGGCCTGTCCGTCGTCGCGGTGGAGTCCCGGCTGGTCGGCGGTGAATGCCCCTACTACGCGTGCGTGCCGACCAAGATGATGGTGCGCGCCGCCGGGCTGCTGGCGGAGGGCGGCCGCGTCCCGGGGATGGCGGGGGACGCGACGATCCGGCCCTCCTGGGCGCCGGTCGCGGCGCGGATCAGGGACGAGGCGACCGACTCGTGGGACGACAAGGTCGCCGCCGACCGCCTCACCGGCAAGGGCGCCAGGCTGGTCCGCGGCCAGGGTCGCATCACGGCCCCGTACGAGGTCACCGTGGGCGACCAGGTGTTCAGAACACGGCGTGGCATCGTCCTGAACACCGGCACCGCGCCGACCGCCCCGCCCATCGACGGCCTTGCCGGGACGCCGTTCTGGACGAACCGCGAGGCCGTTCAGATCACCGAGGTGCCCGAGTCGTTGCTCGTGCTCGGCGGCGGCGTCGTGGGCGTCGAGCTGGCGCAGGTCTTCTCCCGTTTCGACAGCCGCGTCACGATCGTCGAGGCGGGCGACCGGCTCCTCGCCAACGAGGAGCCGGAGTCCAGCGCCCTCCTGCGCGAGGTGTTCGAACGGGAGGGCATCGGCGTCCGCACCGGCGTGAACGTCACCGGCGTGACCCACGAGGACGGCATGTTCACCATGCGTCTGGGCGACGAGACCCTCGTCGCCGACCGTCTCCTGGTCGCGACGGGCCGCCGTCCCAACCTGAAGGGTCTCGGCCTGGAGCACGTCGGCTTGGACGAGAACGCGCGCCGCGTCCCCGTGGACGGTCACCTGCGCGCCGCCGACGGCGTCTGGGCGATCGGCGACATCACTGGCCTGGGCGCGTTCACGCATGTGTCGATGTACCAGGCGGGCATCGCCGTCCGCGACATCCTCGGCGAGGCGGGCTCGCCCTCCGCCTACCGCGCCGTGCCCCGCGTGACCTTCACCGACCCCGAGATCGGCAGCGTCGGCCTCACCGAGGCGCAGGCCCGCGACCAGAACCTGCCCGTCCGCACCGGCATGGCGCCGATCCCCGAATCGGCCCGGGGCTGGATCCACAAGGCGGGCAACGACGGGTTCATCAAGCTCGTCGAGAGCACCGAGTGGGGCACCCTGGTCGGCGCCACCTCCGTGGGCCCGACCGGCGGCGAGGTCCTCGGCCTGCTGTCGGTGGCCGTCCACGCCGAGATCCCCACCGCCTCCCTCCGCGAGATGATCTTCGCCTATCCCACCTTCCACCGCGCCATCGAGGCGGCCCTCGCCGACCTCGCCGACTGAGCCCGGCCGAGCGCGACCCGGCCCGGGTGAGGGCGTGAGGCCGCGCCCCGATCGGGCAGGATCGGTGGCATGAACCGGCTCAAGGACGCGACCAGCCCGTACCTGCTTCAGCACGCGGGCAACCCCGTCGACTGGTGGGAGTGGAGCGACGCGGCGTTCGCCGAAGCGCGAGAACGCGACGTCCCGGTCCTGCTGTCCGTCGGTTATGCGGCCTGCCATTGGTGTCACGTGATGGCGCACGAGTCGTTCGAGGACGGCGAGACCGCGCGGGTCATGAACGAGCTGTTCGTGAACATCAAGGTCGATCGGGAGGAACGGCCCGACATCGACGCGGTCTACATGGAGGCGACCCAGGCCATGACGGGCCAGGGCGGGTGGCCGATGACGGTGTTCATGACCCCGGACGGGCATCCGTTCTACTGCGGCACGTACTTCCCGCGTGCGCAGTTCCGGGCGTTGTCGCAGGCCGTCCACAAGGCGTGGACGGAGCAGCGCGACGCCGTGGCCGGGCAGGGGAGGCAGATCGTCGAGGCGCTCACCGCGCGCGGGACGGGACTCGCGGGCACGACCGCGCCCGGCGAGGAGATGCTCGCGCACGCGGTGAAGGCATTGGCCGCGTCGTACGACGCGGCGCGCGGCGGGTTCGGGGGAGCGCCGAAGTTCCCGCCGTCGATGGTGCTGGAGTTCCTGCTGCGGCACCACGCGCGAACCGGGGACGACGAGGCCCTCACCATGGCCGGGCACACACTGGAGGCGATGGCCAGGGGCGGGATGTACGACCAGCTCGGCGGCGGGTTCGCCCGGTACTCGGTGGACGCGGGATGGGTCGTCCCGCACTTCGAGAAGATGCTGTACGACAACGCGCTTCTGGCGCGGGTGTACGCGCACTGGTGGCGGCTGACCGGGACGCCGTTCGCGCGACGGGTCGCCTTGGAGACGTGCGACTGGATGCTGCGCGACCTGCGCACGGACGAGGGCGGCCTCGCCTCCGCGCTGGACGCCGACAGCGAGGGCGTCGAAGGCAAGTACTACGTCTGGTCGCCCGCGCAGTTGCGCGAGGTGCTCGGCGACGATGACGGCGCGTTCGCGGAGAGCCTGTTCGAGGTGACGGGGACATTCGAGCACGGCACCTCAGTTCTGCAACTGCTGCGTGACCCGGAAGACGTCGAACGCTACGAGCGCGTCCGGACGGCCTTGCTGGCGGCGCGCACCCAAAGAATTCCACCCGCGCGGGACGACAAGGTCGTGGCGGCGTGGAATGGCCTGGCGGTCGCGGCCCTCGCCGAGTGCGGCGCGCTGTTCGACCGGCCCGACCTCGTCCGGGAGGCCGAGGAGGTCGCGCGGCTGCTGGTGGACGTGCACCTGCGTGAGGGCCGTCTTGTGCGGACCTCGCGGGGCGGGTCGCCGGGCTCGAACGCCGGTGTCCTGGAGGACTACGCGGACGTGGCGGAGGGCCTGCTCGCCCTGCACGGCGTCACGGGAGACCCGGCCCATGTGCGGCTGGCGGGCGAACTGCTGAACACCGTCCTGGAACGGTTCGGCGACGGGTCCGGTGGGTTCTACGACACCGCCGACGACTCCGAACGGCTGTTCCGCCGTCCGCAGGACCCGACGGACAACGCGGTTCCGTCCGGGCAGTTCGCCGCCGCCGGTGCGCTGCTGTCGTTCGCCGCGTTGACCGCGTCGGACTGGCACCGGCAGTCGGCGGAGGCGGCGCTCACCCCGGCCGGGACGCTCGCCGAGAAGCACGCGCGGTTCGCGGGCTGGGGGCTCGCCGTGGCGGAGGCGCGGGCGTCCGGACCGGTGGAGATCGCGGTGGTCGGCGACCCGGGCGACGAGCGCACCCGGACGCTGCACAAGACGGCGCTGATGGCCGTCTCACCGGGCGCGGTGGTGAGCGTGGGACCGCCGGACGCGGAGGGCGTCCCGCTGCTGGAGGGCCGTGGCCTGGTGGACGACGTCCCCGCCGCGTACGTGTGCCGGGGGTTCGTGTGCAGGCTGCCGGTGACGTCCGCGGGCGACCTGAACCGCGAGCTACGTCGTCAGTTGGAATGATCGTCGCTTTTGTGGCAGCGTGAACTTGATCTCGCTCCCGACTACCGTTACCGCCGAGTAGCTGGGGCGGTCCTGACCCGACACGGGCGTGCGCACGAGGGTGTCGGGAGGGTCGCCGGGTATCTGGACGGTGACCCGACATCTGAGTCATAGTCGGTGTCCGGAACCGGACAGTGGGCGCGAGTCGTTGAACACGACGCGAAGAGCGCAAGACCAACAGTACGAGCCACAAGTCAACGAGCACAGGTCAACCAAGCACAGGTCAACGAGCACAGGTCGAAACCAGCACAGCCAGGGAGTGTGACCCGTGGGAAAGCCGAACCGCCGGATCCTACCGACGCTCATCGGCGTTTCCGTACTGTCGACCCTCGCCGTGGACGCGGCCTTCCTGGTGGCGCGCGGTGGTGACACTCCCGTCGCGTCTCCGGTCGGCCCGGCGCGCGCCCGGTTCGTGGCCGCGTCCGACGGGCTCGCGGCCGCCGCGGTCGCGCCGCAGAGCAGGCGGCTCACCCCGCACGTCCTGGTGGCGGCGCCGTCCACCCTGCCCGCCGACGTCGTCGCGAAGGTCCGCTCCGCCAAGGGCGTGCAGGGCGTCGAGGTCGTGGACGCGGTGCAGGGCATGGTCGCGGGCAAGCGGGTCGGGCTGATGGGCGTCAACCCGTCCACGTTCCGCAACTACACGCCGAAGCCGACCGCCAAGTCGGACGCGCTGTGGCGCAACGTGGCGTCCGGCGACGTCGCGATCTCCTTCACGATGGGCAGCGACGGCGGCGTCCAGCTCGGCAGCCAGGTGCCCGTCGGCGGCAGCCGCAGCCAGTGGCCGCTACGGGTCGGCGCCTACGCGACGATGGGCGTCGGCGACATCGACGCGGTCGTGTCGCACACCACCGCGCAGTCCCTCGGCATGCCGACCGGCAACGCGATGCTGATCAGCGTGCCGAAGACCGAGCCGAAGGCGTTCATCAAGAAGCTCGACCGGGTGCTGCCGAAGGGCGCCAAGGCCGTCGCGGTCAACCCGCAGATCGACCGCCCGGAGACCGGCGAGGTGCCGAACGGGCCCGTGCTGACCGCCAAGCAGGTGCGGACGGTCATCAAGGCCGCCGAGACGCGGCTCGGCTGGCCGTACGTGTGGGGCGGCGAGTCCGAGGCGGAGGGCGGCTACGACTGCTCGGGCCTGATGCAGTACGCCTTCGCCAAGGCCGGGATCAGGCTCCCGCGCGTCGCCGCCGACCAGGCGCGCGTCGGCTGGGTCGTGCCCTACAGCAAGGCCCGTCCCGGAGACATGCTGATCTGGGCCAACGATCCGACCGCCCCTGGCTACATCTCCCACATCGCCCTGTACCTGGGCGACGGGAAGATGCTCGCGGCGCCGCGCAGGGGCACCGTGGTGCAGGTCCAGAACGTCTACACCCGCAACATGCGCGGCGCCGTCCGCGTCAGCCCGCAGCGGGCCAACGCCCTCGCGGGCTGACTCCCACAGCCGGACGGGTCACAGCGGGCAGCCCCGGCTCAGGAACTCCAGCGCGTCGTCCAGAAGGACCGCGAGGCTCTCGGTCCGAGGGCCGTCAAGCCAGCGGTAGAGGGCCGCCTGCATCGCGCCGAGGACCGCCCAGTTGAACACCTGGACCGCCGGGTCGTCGCCGCGCCGCCCGGTCCGCTCGGCGACCAGTTCGGTGAGGACGGCGAACGTGCCCTCGCGCATCGCCTCGAACGTGCGGGCGCGCAGGGCGGGGACCTCGGCGGTGAGCCGCAGCCGCGTCTCGATGGTCTCCAGGTCTTTCTCCATCACCTGCGGGAGGATCTCGCGCAGCGTGGCGCGGAGCGTGTCCAGCGGGGACAGGTCGGGGGGTTGGCTCCGGAACGCCTCCGCCATGATCGGGTCGTACTCGTCGGTGACGACCACGTCCTCTTTGGTGGGGAAGTAGCGGAAGAACGTGCTGGGGGAGATCTCCGCCACGGCGGCGATCTGCTCGACGGTCGTCTCGTCGTACCCCTGCTCGGTGAAGAGGCGCAGGGCGTGGTCCTGGATCGCCCTGCGCGTCCTCAACTTCTTGCGCTCACGGAGCGGGAGCCGGTCGAGCCGGTCCCGCGGCCGGTCGATCGCGTTCTCAGGGTGCGACGTGCTCATGGGTCGATTGTGTGTCATCGGCGGTGGGCGCCGCATCCCGCGCGGCGCGTCCGGGTTGGAAGAGCACCAGCAGGACGGCCACGGCGAGCGCGGCGGCACCGCAGGCGCCGAGGGTCACGTCCATGCCGTGGACGTAGGCGTCCCGCGCGGAGTCCAGCAGCCCGCCGTCCCCGAGCCGGTCCGCGACGGTGACCGTGGCGGCGAAGCCGTCGCCGGTCCCGGTGAACGCGCCCCAGCCGAAGCCCGTGGCCAGCACCAGCAGCCCGGCCACGATGACGGGTTTGTGGCCGACGCGGGGCGCCACCCGGTCGGTGACGAGGGCGCCCCCCATGAGGCCGAGGAGCATCGGGGTGAGCTTCAGTCCCACGTCGAAGACGTCGCTGCCCTGGACGGCCTCCAGGTACTGCGGCAGGACGAACAGCGCGCCCGCGATCATCATGTTGGCGGTGACGGCGGCGACCATCGCCCACACGAACCGGGGGTCGCGGAAGAGCCGCATGTTCAGCAACGGCTCGGTGGCGCGTCGCTCCCAGAGCACGAACCCGACCAGCAGGACGACCGCCAGCGCGAACGAGCCGAGGACGACCGCGTCGCCCCAGCCGCGCGCCGGGGCCTCGATGACCCCGTACACGAGGGCCACGATGCCGCCCGCCGACAGCAGCGCGCCGAACCCGTCGATGCGGGGCGCGGACGGGTCCTTCGTCTCGGGGAGCAGCAGCGCGACCGCGATCCCGCCGACGACCACCAGCGGCACGTTGATCAGGAAGATCGACTCCCACGAGAAGCTCTCCAGCAGCCAGCCCCCGAGCAGCGGGCCGAGCGGGAGCCCGAGCGCGGTGGACGCCGACCAGATGGCGACGGCCCTGGTCCGCTCCTCCGGCGGGAAGATCGCGGGCAGCATCGACATGGACAGCGGCATCACGATCGCCGCGCCGAGTCCCATGAACGCGCGGGCGGCGATGACGCCGCCGATGCCGCCCGCGAACGCCCCGGCGAGCGAGGCCGCGCCGAAGATCCCGAGACCGGCCAGCAGCAGCCACTTGCGGCCGAACCGGTCGCCGAGCAGGCCGGCGGGGAGCAGCAGCGCCCCGAAGACCAACAGGTAGGAGTCCACGATCCACTGGAGCTCGCTGGTGCTCGCGTGCAGCTCCTCCGACAGCGTGGTCAGCGCCACGTTGAGGATCGTCAGGTCGAATCCGAGCGCCAGCATGCTGAGCGCCAGGGCCGCCAGCCCGAACCAGCGGCGGTTGCGTCCCACTGCCATGATGGTCCCTTCCATTCGAGACTAGCTCCGAGATGAGAGTAACTCTCAAAAGATGGTTCGTGCCAAACGGGGCGTGATCGGGATGGGCTGGCGCGGGGCGGTCCGGCGTTGTAATTTTGATTACATGAATACGAGTGAAGCGGCGGAGGAGCTGCGCGGCTGGTTCTCCGGGCGGCTCCCCGAGGACTGGTTCGAGGGCCCGCCGGAGGTCGTCCTCGACCGCGAGGAGGTCAGCGTCGTCGGCCGCCTCGCCGAACCGGCCGCCGCGGCCGAGACGTCCGGGCCCGAGCGGGCCGGGGTGATCTCCGGGCATGTGCAGCGGTTCCGCGAGGAGACCCGAGACCGGCGCATCGGCATCGCCCGCGAGGCGGAACGGCGCTTCGGCCACAAGGTCTCCTGGGGCGTCGAGTGCGGCGAGGAGCGGGAGATGTTCACGACGCTGTCGGTGCCCGTCATGACGCGGCTCCGCCAGCCGGAGCGCCGCGTGCTGGACACCCTGGTCGAGGCCGGTGTCGCCCGCAGCCGCAGCGACGCGCTCGCCTGGTGCGTGCGGCTCGTCGGCAAGAACACCGACGAGTGGCTGTCGGAGTTGCGCAGCGCGCTCCAGCACGTCGAGCGCGCCCGCGCCGCCGGCCCCCACGCCTGACCCGCCGAGCCGGGGCCACCGCCGGGCCCCACGGGGGTGGGTCCGGCCCGTCCCACCGGCCTGACATGACGGAAATGGTGGGAGAACCCACTGAGTCATGTAGCCGCCGGGCCATAATTGAGCGTCCTCATCCCGGTAGGGACGGTCGCTCGAAGGGAAGCCCACATGGCGGTTCGGCGTACGGGAAAGCCGCGCACCGGCGTGCCGCGCGGCATGCGCAAGGCGCGGGGGCGGCTCGGTTCCGCCGTCCGCCACAGCGGTCCGTACGCGGCCGTCCGCGACGCCGTCTACCGCATGTACGAGCACCGCGTCGAGGCGTCGTTGCCGAAGGACGTCACTCCCCGGCACATCGGCGTCATCCTGGACGGCAACCGGCGCTGGGCCCGCGCGATGGGCCTCGCCGACGTCAACAGCGGCCACCAGCGCGGCGCCCAGAAGATCTCCGAGCTGCTCCAGTGGAGCACAGAGGCCGGGGTGGAGCATGTCACACTGTGGCTGCTGTCCACCGACAACCTGAACCGTCCGGCCGTCGAGCTCGACCCGCTGCTGGAGATCATCGAGAACACCGTCGGCCAGCTCGCCGCCGACGGCTGGCACGTCAAGCCCGTCGGCGCCCTCGACCTGCTGCCCGATAAGACCGCTCGTGTCCTGAAAGATGCGGGTGAGGCCACATCCGACGCACCCGGCCTGATTGTGAACGTCGCGGTTGGGTATGGAGGTAGGCGTGAGATCGCTGATGCGGTGCGCTCACTGCTCATCGAGCAGGCGAGCCGGGGCACCAGCATCGAGGAACTCGCCGAGATCCTCGAGGTGGAGCACATCGCGGAGCATCTCTACACGCGCGGCCAGCCGGATCCGGACCTGGTCATCCGCACGTCGGGGGAACAGCGTCTCTCCGGCTTCATGCTCTGGCAGAGCGCCCACTCGGAGTTCCACTTCTGCGAGGTCCACTGGCCGGACTTCCGCAAGGTCGACTTCCTCCGGGCCATGCGCTCGTACGCCGCGCGGCACCGGCGCTACGGTTCCTGACGGCCGTCCACCGGCCCCACCGCCCGCGCGGCGGACCCGACGCGCCACCGGTACGTCCCCCATGATCAGGGAGATCGAGTGGCCACAACCTCCGCGCGCCGTCCCGGCATGTCCGGGAACACTCCTGGGACGGTGGTCCAGGATCGGCGCACGTACGTCCTCGACACCAGCGTCCTGCTCGCCGACCCGGGGGCGCTGACCCGGTTCGCCGAGCACGAGGTCGTACTCCCCATCGTCGTCATCTCCGAGCTGGAGGCCAAGCGGCATCACCCAGAGCTCGGATACTTCGCCCGGCAGGCCCTGCGCCTGCTGGACGACCTGCGTCTGCGGCACGGACGGCTCGACGAGCCCGTCTCGGTCGCGTCCGTCTCGACCGGAGGGCCCCTCGGTGAACAGGCCGGTGAACAAGCCGGTGCGCAAGTCGGTGATCAGGCAGGTGACCAGGCCGGTGAACAGGGCGGTGACCTGGCCGGGGGCCAGGTCGGTGATCAGGGCGGGACGCTCCGGGTCGAGCTGAACCACTCGGATCCGAGCGTCCTGCCGGACGGGTTCCGGCTCGGCGACAACGACACCCGCATCCTGTCGGTCGCGGCGTGGCTGGCCAAGGAGGGCCGCGACGTCGTCCTGGTCTCCAAGGACCTGCCGATGCGGGTCAAGGCGGCCGCGGTCGGCCTCACCGCCGAGGAGTACCGCGCCGAACTCGCCGTCGTCGAGTCCGGCTGGACGGGGATGCGCGAGCTGGAGGTGACCGGCGGGGACATCGAGGACCTCTACGAGTCGGGGACCGCCGAGATCGAGGAGGCCCGCGACCTGCCGTGCCACACCGGGCTGCGGCTGCTGTCCGAGCGCGGCTCGGCCCTCGGCCGGACGCAGCCCGACAAGTCCGTGCGGCTGGTGCGCGGCGACCGGGAGGTGTTCGGGCTGCGCGGCCGGTCGGCGGAGCAGCGGATCGCCCTCGACCTGCTGATGGACGAGGACGTCGGCATCGTCTCGCTCGGCGGCCGGGCGGGCACCGGCAAGTCGGCGCTCGCCCTGTGCGCGGGCCTTGAGCAGGTGATGGAGCGCGGACGGCACCGCAAGGTCGTCGTGTTCCGTCCCCTGTACGCGGTCGGCGGCCAGGAACTCGGCTACCTGCCCGGCTCGGAGAACGAGAAGATGTCGCCGTGGGCGCAGGCCGTCTACGACACTCTCTCGGCGTTGACGACGCCCGACGTCATCGAGGAGGTCGTGGACCGTGACATGTTGGAGGTCCTGCCCCTCACCCACATCCGGGGCCGGTCGCTGCACGACGCCTTCGTGATCGTGGACGAGGCGCAGTCGCTGGAGCGCGGCGTCCTGCTGACCGTGCTGTCGCGGATCGGCGCCGGGTCGCGGGTCGTCCTCACCCACGACGTGGCGCAGCGCGACAACCTGCGCGTCGGACGGCACGACGGCGTCGCGGCGGTGGTGGAGAAGCTCAAGGGCCATCCGTTGTTCGCGCACGTGACGCTGACGCGGTCGGAACGGTCGCCGATCGCCGCCCTGGTCACCGACCTGCTCGGCGACGTCGTCGGCTGACGGGCCGGACGTCCCCGGCGGCCCGTCCGGGCGGGCCGCCGGGGTCAGCGCCTGATTCAACGATCACCAGGCGTGCCCAAAACCTCCACGGAACGTGATCAAAAAGCCCCGTACGGTGGAGTTGTGATGAAGGTCACATGAGGGGCCCCAGGGGTCGAGATCCCCTGGTCCCCTTGCGGTTTCGGCGGTTCGCCCGGGGAGTTGACAACCGTCCCGGCCGCAGCTTTCGTCTCGTTTCGGTTGCGGAGCATCCCTCGGCCTCGGGCATTGTGTCTCCCCGTAAGCACCCCCGAGCGGTGCCGGAGCGGAGCGCGTCCCCCATCGCGCGACGGGCACGGCGCCGACCCGGGTCCGGGGCCGCCGACCTTGAGGGCGGCCGGACGGGCCAGGGGTGGAAACAGTTCGTGCGCGCGTCCATGCGCGTGCGACCGTCGGAAGGACCGCCTTGTACGGAGACCGTCCCGGGTCCCCTAGGCGAGACGATCGACAGAACTTCGACCCCCGGACGCCCCCCACGTCCCCGTCCCCCTGGCCGCCCGCCCCTGCCGAGCAGGTGCGGGCGCCGGAGGAACCCCCGTCCCCCGAGATCCCGCTCCAGGCCACCGGCGCGTTCGCCGTGCCGCCGTCCGCGCCGCACGAGGACGACGTGAAGGTCGCGGGCACCGCCCGTCCCCAGGGCGGAGCCCCCGCCGGTGACACTCTCGGCTTCCAGGCGGCCGGTTTCGAGACCACGCCGCCTGAGCCGCTGCGCACCGGCGTGCCCGGCACGGAGCCGTCCGACGAGATCGACTCCCGGCCTCACCGGCGCGGTTCCGGTAACGGCGCGGGCAAGCGCACCGGCATGCGCATCGCGGCCGTGGCCGCGGGCGCCGTCGTGGCGATCGGCGGCGGCGCCGTCGCCGCGTTCGCGCTGACCGGCGACTCCGGCTCCGGTTCCGACGAGGCGACCGTCAAGCCCACCCGGCAGCTCGCCGACGCGGCGCCGAAGGTCGACCCGAAGGTCCTGGAGCAGCAGCGCCGCCAGCTCGCGCTGGACCGCGCCTCCCGCGCGACCCGCGCGGACGACGGCGAGGGCCCGTCCCTGCTGCCGAAGGGCAAGCCGCTCCCCACCAAGAAGCCCGACGAGGACGGCGGCGGTGGCGGCGGCGGCCCGATGGGCGACCCCGTGCCGAAGGGCGAGGCGCAGGAGATCGCCAAGAAGCTGCTGCCGAGCTTCGGGTTCAGCGGCGACGGTCAGTTCGGCTGCCTGGTGAAGCTGTGGGACAGGGAGAGCGGCTGGAACACCCACGCCGCCAACCCGTCCGGCGCGTACGGCATCCCGCAGGCCAAGCCGGGCTCCAAGATGTCGACCGCCGGTCCTGACTGGCAGAACAACGCCACCACGCAGATCAAGTGGGGCCTCGGCTACATCAAGAACCGCTACAAGACGCCGTGCGGCGGCTGGTCGCACTTCCAGTCGGCGGGCTGGTACTGATCCGTCCCGTCGCGTCCCAGGCGCTCAGCGTGGCTCCTGGGACGTGCCCGTCATGCCCAGCACGTCCAGCGCCGCGTCGAGCTGTTCGACGGTGAGCTTCCCGTCCTCGACGTAGCCGCGTTCCAGGACGACCTCGCGGATCGTCCGGCGCTCGCGCAGCGCCTGCTTGGCGACCTTCGCGGCCTCCTCGTACCCGATGTAGCGGTTGAGCGGCGTCACGATCGACGGTGACGACTCGGCGTACTCGCGGAGCCGGTTCACGTCGGCCTCGATGCCGTCGACGCAGCGGTCGGCGAGCAGCCGCGACACGTTCGCCAGCAGCTTTGTCGACTCCAGGACGTTGCGGGCCAGCATCGGCAGCATCACGTTCAGCTCGAAGCTGCCGGACGCGCCGCCGAACGCGACCGCCGCGTCGTTCCCGATGACCTGCGCGGCGACCTGCGTCACCGC
The DNA here is from genome assembly GCF_039537545.1 of Actinomadura meridiana. Classification (NCBI taxonomy): domain Bacteria; kingdom Bacillati; phylum Actinomycetota; class Actinomycetes; order Streptosporangiales; family Thermomonosporaceae; genus Actinomadura; species Actinomadura meridiana. Next base: position 189,030 of record NZ_BAABAS010000003.1, on the reverse strand, counting down.
CTCCGGGATCACCGGGTTCACCTTTCCCGGCATGATCGACGAGCCGGGCTGGAGGTCGGGCAGCCGGATCTCGGCGAGCCCGGCGCGCGGGCCCGACCCCATCCAGCGCAGATCGTTGGCGATCTTGGTGAGGCTGACCGCGACGGTGCGCAGCGCGCCGCTCGCCTCCACCAGGCCGTCCCGGGCGCCCTGCGCCTCGAAGTGGTCGCGGGCCTCCGTCAGCGGCAGCCCGGTGACCCGCGCGATCTCCGCGATGACGCGGCCGCCGAAGCCGTCCGGGGTGTTGATGCCGGTGCCGACCGCGGTGCCGCCGAGCGGCAGCTCCGCCAGCCGGGGGAGGACGGCCTCCAGCCGCTCCACGCCGTGTGCGACCTGCGCCGCGTAGCCGCCGAACTCCTGGCCGAGCGTCACGGGCGTCGCGTCCATCAGGTGGGTGCGGCCCGACTTCACGACCGTCCGGAACTCGCTGGCCTTGCGGTCGAGCGCGTCCCGCAGATGGCGCAGGGCGGGGATCAGGTCGGTCAGGACGGCGCCGGTGGCCGCGATGTGGATGGACGACGGGAACACGTCGTTCGACGACTGAGAGGCGTTCACATGGTCGTTCGGATGGACGGGACGTCCGAGCCGCTCCTCCGCCAGCGTCGCCACGACCTCGTTGGCGTTCATGTTGGACGACGTTCCGGACCCGGTCTGGAAGACGTCGATGGGGAACTGGTCGTCCCATTTCCCGTCCGCGACCTCGCGGGCGGCGTCGGCGATGGCGCGGGCCACGTCCTCGTCGAGCACCCCGAGTTCGGCGTTCACCGTCGCCGCGGCGGCCTTGATCTGGCCGAGGGCGGCGATGTGCGCGGGCTCCAGCGGCCGCCCGGAGATGGGGAAGTTCTCCACGGCGCGCTGCGTCTGCGCCCGCCACTTCGCGGACGCGGGTACGCGGACCTCGCCCATCGAGTCGTGCTCCACCCGGAACTCCTGGTCGCTCATGCCAGCCTCCCGTTCGAATACCCGGCCTTCATGGCAGCCGGACGGGTGGCGTCCAAATTCCCGGAGTGGGGCGACTCACTCTTTCGTCAGCGTGTAGCTCTTGCGTTCGCCGGGGACGCCGGTGGCCTCCTGGACGCCGTTCACCCAGACGTCGCACGCGGACGTGTCGTACACGACCGCGTTGAGCCGGGGCCAGTCGTAGCGGCGCTGCTCGCCCTTGTGCAGGGTCTCGTTGGTGAGCACCGACCCGCCGGGGCCGGGCACCGACACGAACAGCCGGCAGGCGTCGTTGCGGGCCCGGACGATCAGGATGCTGGACCCGGCGTCGTCCGGCACCGCGCCGTCCGCCGTGCCGCCGGTCGGCTGGGTCGCCGACGCGCCCGCGGACCCGGGGGTCTCCCGCGTCATGCCGACGATGAGCGCGGTCGCGCCGATCCCGCAGGCCGCCACGGTCGCGCAGATCAGCCCGATCACGACCGTCACCCGGTGGCGGTGCGTCTGCCCGCGGCGCCCGGACCGGGGCCCGGCGACGGCGCGCTCCAACCGGTCGACCGCGCGGGCGTGGGTGAGGCGCCGGGTCGGGTTCTTCTCCAGCAGCCCGGTGATCACGGAGGTGAGCGGGCCCGCGTGCTGCGGCGCCGGGGTCGACTCGTTCGCCAGCGCGCTCAGCGTGGCCATGACGTTGTCGCGTTCGAACGGCGGATGGCCCTCCACGGCGGCGAACAGCGTCGCGCCCAGCGACCACAGGTCGGAGCGCGGTGTGGCGCGTTCCCCCGCGGCCACCTCGGGCGCCACGTACGCGGGCGAACCCATGAAGTGGCCCGTCTTGGTCAGGCTGGCCGAGCCGGTGGAGTACGCCAGGCCGAAGTCGGTGAGGACGACGCGGTCGCCGTCCAGGATCACGTTGCTCGGCTTGAGGTCGCGGTGCACGATCCCGGCCTTGTGGGCGGTGTTGAGCGCGTCCAGCAGGGCGCGGCCGATGTGCGCGACGCGTTCGGGCGGCAGCGGACCCGAGCGTTCGATGAGCTGTTCGAGGCTGGGCGCCTCGATCATCTCCATCACGATCCAGGGCCGACCCTGTTCGATGACCACGTCGTACACCTCGACGATGGAGTGCGTGCGCAGCTGTGCGGGCGCGCGCGCCTCCCTGAGGGTGCGGCGGTAGAAGACCACCCGGTCGTCTTCGGAGATGTTGACGGGGAGCCGGAGTTCCTTGATCGCGACGGAGCGATCCAGGAGCTCGTCGTGGCCCCGCCACACGGTGCCGTTGGCACCCTGACCTATCTCCGAGATCAGCCGGTAGCGCGTCGCTAGAACGAAGCGCTCGGACTGTGACATGGCGCAAAAGATACCGGAGTGGCCGGGCGGCCATCCGGGAGACGGCAGCACCAATGTGGATTCCGGGTCGGCAATGTGACCTACTGGGAAGAAACCCCCAGAATGGGGCGAGCCGGAAAGGGGATCAGCGCCTTCCGATGGTCAGGACGGGCCCGGTCGTGTCGGCGAAGAAGTCCTCGCCCTTGTCGTCCACCACGATGAACGCGGGGAAGTCCTCGACCTCGATCTTCCAGACGGCCTCCATCCCGAGCTCGGCGTATTCCAGCACCTCCACCTTCTTGATGCAGTCCTGGGCGAGGCGCGCGGCGGGGCCGCCGATCGAGCCGAGATAGAACCCGCCGTGCTCCTCGCAGGCGTCCGTGACCTGCTTGGACCTGTTCCCCTTGGCCAGCATGACGAGCGAGCCGCCCGCCGCCTGGAACTGCTCGACGTAGGAGTCCATCCGTCCGGCCGTGGTCGGGCCGAACGAGCCGGAGGCGTAGCCCTCGGGCGTCTTGGCCGGGCCCGCGTAGTAGACGGCGTGGTCACGCAGGTACTGCGGCATGGGCTCGCCCGCGTCCAGCCGCTCCTTGATCTTGGCGTGCGCGATGTCGCGGGCCACGACCAGCGGCCCGGTCAGGGACAGCCGCGTCTTCACGGGGTATCGGGTCAGCTCGGCGCGGATCTCGTCCATTGGCCGGTTCAGGTCGATGTTGATCGCACTCCCGCCGCCCGCCCCGGCCTGGACCACGGCGTCGTCAAGGTGCTCGTCGGTCGTCTCGGGCAGGTACTGGGCGGGGTCGGTCTCCAGGCGCTCCAGGAACACGCCCTCGGCGGTGATCTTGGCGAGGGCCTGCCGGTCGGCGCTGCACGACACCGCGATCGCCACCGGGCAGGACGCGCCGTGCCGGGGCAGCCGGATCACCCGCACGTCGTGGCAGAAGTACTTGCCGCCGAACTGCGCGCCGATTCCGAGCTTCTGCGTCAGCTCGAACACCTGGAGCTCCAGTTCCAGGTCGCGGAAGCCGCGCCCGACCGGTGAGCCGTCGGTCGGCAGGGTGTCCAGGTAGTGGGCGGACGCGTACTTGGCCGTCTTCAGCGCGTACTCGGCCGACGTCCCGCCCACCACGATCGCCAGGTGGTACGGCGGGCACGCCGCCGTGCCGAGCGAGCGGATCTTCTCCTCCAGGAAGGTCATCATCCGCTTCGGGTTCAGGACGGCCTTGGTCTCCTGGTACAGGAACGACTTGTTCGCGCTGCCGCCGCCCTTGGCCATGAACAGGAACTTGTACGCATCGCCGGGCGCCGCGTACAACTCGATCTGCGCGGGGAGGTTGCTGCCGGTGTTCTTCTCGTCCCACATCGTCACCGGAGCCATCTGCGAGTAGCGCAGGTTCAGCTTCGTGTAGGCGTCGTACACGCCGCGCGAGATGTGCTCCTCGTCGTTCCCGTCGGTCAGGACGTGCTGGCCGCGCTTGCCCATCACGATCGCGGTGCCGGTGTCCTGGCACATGGGCAGGACGCCGCCGGACGAGATCCCGGCGTTCTTCAGCAGGTCCAGCGCGACGAACCGGTCGTTGGGGGACGCCTCGGGGTCGTCCAGGATCCGGCGGAGCTGCGCCAGGTGCGCCGGACGCAGCAGGTGCGAGATGTCGCGCATCGCCGTCTCGGTGAGCAGCCGCAGGGCCTCCGGCTCGACCTGGAGGAACGTCCGCCCGTTCGCCTCGAAGGTGGAGACGCCGTCCGCGGTGAGGAGCCGGTAGTCGGTGTCGTCCGGGCCGAGCGGCAGCAGATCGGAGTAGGAGAACTCAGACATCTCAGCAAGATCCTCGCGCGTGTTCGAAGGGGACGGATTCACAGGTTACGACCTCGTGGACGACGGACTCGCGGGGGGCGGGCTCGATGGCGACGGGTTCGATGGCGGCGGGTTCGCGTGGGGCGGTCCGGGCGCGCAGCCCGACGGCCACGCCCGCGGCGACCAGGGCGGCGCCGGTCAGGTCGGCGGCGCCGGGACGGTCCACGCCGAGCGCCACCGTCGTGATCACCGCGCTGATCGGGATCAGCCCCGCGAACAGCCCGGCGCGGTCGGCTCCGAGGCGTCCGATCGCGCCGTACCAGAGCAGGAACGCGACCGTGGTCACGATCACCGACAGGTACGCGAAGCCCGCCAGTTCGGCGGACGTGGGGGTGCGCAGGACCGCCGTCCCGTCCCGGACGACGCCGACGGCCAGCAGCATCGGCACGGCGAGGGTGGCGGAGTGGGCCGAGACCCGCAGCGCGCCGAGCCGGGGCAGCAGCGGGACGGCCAGCAGCGAGAAGCACACCTCGCCCCCCAGCGCGCCCAGCGAGAACAGCAGCCCGCGCGCGCTGCCGCCGCCGAGCCCGTTGGCGAGGGCCGCCCCGGCCGCGACCACGCACGCCGACACGACGAGCGCGGGCGCCGGACGCCGTCCCTCCAGCAGCGGGCCGACCAGCGCCAGGATGATCGGGACCGTCGCGATCACCGTGCCGATCGTGGCGGGGCTCGTGTCCCGGGTGGCCTCGACGACGCAGACGTTGAACGCGACCAGGCCCGTCGACGCCAGCGCCGCGAGCAGCAGCCAGTCCCGCAGTGCCGGACGGCGCACCGAACCCTGGCGGCGGGCGCCGGTGAGGCGCACCACGGCCTGAAGGATCACGGCCGCGACCGCGTACCGCACCGCCTGGCCGCCGAGGACGGGGTAGTCGGCGATGGTCGCGGACACGGCGGTCAGCGTCCCGACCAGGAACATCGCGGACCCGGCGCCCACCATGCCGCGCCTGTGGAAGGAGTTCATGCCTGGAACGGTAGAAGCCCGCTTGGCCCTCTCAACAGAGCCAATGACCAGCAGGGAGAATGGTCCAATGTCACCCGCGTGACGTTCCTACTTCCTCTTGACGCTGAGAGTCATGTGACCGACCTTCATCTTCCGCTCGACCGGGGCGCCGGACGGCTCGCGGCGCAGATCGCGGCCGGGTTCCGCGCGGCCGTGCGCGCAGGACGGCTGACCGCCGGGACCCGCCTGCCGTCCAGCCGTGACCTGGCCCGCGACCTGGACGTCTCCCGGGGCGTCGTCGTGGCCGCCTATGAGCAGCTGACCGCCGAGGGGTTCCTGGTCGCGCGGCGCGGCGACGGTACCCGCATCGCCCCGCTGGCCCGTCCCGACGGACGGGCGACCGGTGCGCCGAAGCAGGCGCCGCGCGAGGTCTCGCCGCCGTCCCGCGAGACCCCTGCGGAACCCGCGCTCCCGTACGACCTGTGGCCCGGCAGACCCGATCTGTCGGCCTTCCCGCGCGAACGGTGGATCGGCGCCGCCCGCGCCGCGCTGCGCACGCTGCCGCACGACGCGCTCGCCTACCCCGACCCCGGCGGCGTCCCGGAACTGCGCGCCGAACTGGCCGGATACCTCGGCCGGGTCCGCGCCGCCCACGCCGACGCCGACCGCGTCGTGATCATGAACGGGGTGGCGCACGGGCTGTCCGCGCTGCTCCAACTGCTGCGCGCGGACGGGCATCCGGCCCTCGCCGTCGAGGACCCGACCAGCGTCCGGCAGATCCCGATGATGGACGCCTCGGGCCTGCGCATCGCCCGCGTCCCCGTGGACCGTGACGGCCTGGACGTCGCCGCCCTCGCCCGCACCGGGGCGCGGGCCGTCCTGGTCACGCCCGCGCACCAGTATCCGACCGGCGTCGTGCTGTCCCCGGCCCGGCGCGGCCAGCTGATCGCGTGGGCGCGGGACGTCGACGGGCTGATCCTGGAGGACGACTACGACGCCGAGTTCCGCTATGACCGCGAGCCCGTCGGCTGCCTCCAGGGCGTCGATCCCGACCGCGTCGTCCTGTTCGGCTCGGTCAGCAAGTCCCTGGCTCCCGCGCTGCGGCTCGGCTGGGCGGTGGCGCCGCCGTCCCTGGCCGGGCGGCTGCGCGAGCACCGCGGCGCCACCGACCTCGGCGCGCCCGTCCTGGAGCAGTACGCCCTCGCCGAGTACCTGCGCAGCGGCGGGTACGACCGGCATCTGCGCACCATGCGGCGGCGCTACCGGGCCCGGCGGGACGCGCTGGCCGAGGCGCTGGACGTCCACCTGCCCGGCGCCACGGTTCGCGGCGTCTCAGCGGGAATCCATCTCTACGTGGAGCTTCCACCCGGATGCGACGAGGACGAGGTCGTGACACGCGCCGCCCGCCAGGGCGTGTCCGTGGCGGGCGCCCGCCCCATGTGGTCGCTCGGACGCGCACGTCACGCCACGCCCGCGCTCGTCCTCGGCTACGCGAAACTTCCCGAGGCGCGCCTGGTCAAGGCGGCCCGACTGTTGGGTCAAGCGGTTACCAATGGGTCCGAGGGGTAGGACGACTATCCCCGATGAAGGAGTGACTCATGAGTCTGGAAGAGGCCGCGCGGCAGCTCAAGATGGCGGGCCACGACGCACAGGTCGCCTTCGACTGCGTCGGCCTGGGCGACCTCGACCGGGCGCAGGAGCACGCCGTGACCCTGCGGGCCGCGGCCGACGCCGCCGAGGTGGCGCTGAGCCGCGCCCTGCGCGACCTGACCCCGGAAGAGGCCCTGGCCGAGGGCGACCGCGCCGTCCGCGCCCTGGAGAACACCTGACGCCCCGTACCCCCGCCTTCAGGCTCAGGCGGTGCGTTCTCAGGCGGCGTGTTCTCAGGCGATGAGGCGCTTGCGCATGCCCCGGACGGCGATGAGCCACATCAGCGCCGCGAACACGATGAGCCCGGCGAGGTGTCCGAGGTCGGCCAGCGGGTCCAGGCCGAAGACCGCGTCCCTGACCAGCTCGACGCAGTGGTAGAGCGGGTTCAGGTACGACACCTTCTGCGCCCATCCGGGCAGTGACTCGATGGGGAAGAACGTCCCGGCGATCAGGAACAGCGGCGTGATCACCCCGGTGATCACGTAGTCGAACGAGTTGATCGACGGGACGACCGAGGACGTCCACATCCCGAACAGACCGAAGCCGAGCGCGGTGAAGAACGTCACGAACGGCACCAGCAGCATCCCGAACGCCGGGTCGAGGCCGAAGAACATGCCCACCACGATCGGGGTGCACGAGTACACCGCCGACTTGGCCGCGATCCACAGCGCCTCGCCCGTCACCAGTTCGTGGACGTCCACCGGCGCCGCGAGCATCCCGTCGTAACTGTGCTGGAAGACGCGCCTGATGTAGGCGTTGAACATGCCCGGGAACGCCGACGTGAACAGCGCCGCCGTGCCGACGACGCCCGTCGCGACGAAGTCCAGGTACCGGTAGTCGCCGATCACCGCGACCATCGAGCCGAACCCGTAGCCGAACGCGAGCAGGAAGAACGTCGGCTCCACCATCGAGGCGAACGACTGCGACTTCCAGTACCGCTTGTACAGGGCCACCTCGTGCCGCCAGATGCCCCGCACCGGCGCCCACTCGAACCGCCGCAATCGAGGCGCCCGCTCCACCACACTCATTCCTGCTTCCTGCGGGAGGACGGCCCCCCGCGCCCCCCGGTTCGCTCCGCTCATTCCACGCGCTCCCCGGTCAAGATCACGAACACGTCTTCAAGGTTGGCGGCGCGGCGGACGCCGTCCGGCCCCAGCTCCTCCTCCAGGGAGGGCGGGATGGTCTCGGCCTTCAGCACCGACACGGACGGGCCGGTGCGGCGGGTCGGCAGCCCGGCGGCCCTGGCGATCCGCTCCACGTCCGCCAGCCGGTCGGGCGGCCCGTAGTGCTCGACGACCCGTTCGCCCGCGTACTCGGCCACCAGCTCCGAGGGCGAGCCCCGGGCGATGACGCGGCCGTGCGACATCAGCGCGCACTCGTCGGCCAGCCGCTCGGCCTCCTCGATGTAGTGCGTGGACATCAGCACGGTCGTGCCCTCGGCGCGCAGCCCGTCGATCAGGCCCCACAGCTCCGCGCGGACCTGCGGGTCGAGGCCCACGGTCGGCTCGTCCAGCAGGACGAGGGCGGGACGGTGCACCAGCCCCCGGGCGATCAGCAGCCGCCGCCGCATGCCGCCGGACAGGTCGTCCACCTTGGTGAACTGCCGCTCGGTCAGGTGCGCGATGGCGAGCGCGTCGTCGACCGCCTTGCGCCGCTCCTCGCGCGGCACCCGGTACAGGTGCGCGAACACCTCCAGGTTCTCGCGGGCGGTCAGCTCCTCGTCGAGGTTGTCCTGCTGCGGGACGACGCCCATCGCGGCCCGCGCGCGCTTGGACTCGCGCGGGACGCTGAACCCCAGCACCTCGATGCTGCCCTCGGTGGCGATGGCCTGCGCGGTGAGCATCTTCATGGTGGTCGACTTGCCCGCGCCGTTCGGGCCGAGCAGCCCCAGGCAGATGCCCGTGGGGACCTCCAGGTCGAGCCCGTTCACGGCGGTGAAGTCGCCGAAGCGCTTCACGACGCCGCGAAGGCTGATCGCCGCCGTGGTGGAACGGTCCTGGGCAGCCGCGATCTGCGCTCGTTGCACGGTCATCCCCCTACATTAAGGAAATTCCTGGACAAAACCCCAGTTGTTTTCCTCCGACGTGCCCCACCACCTGCGGTTAACCTCATGGTGTGGACGTCCCCCTTCGCGACCTGCGCGCGTCCGACGCCGACCGGGAGCGCGTCGCCGCCGTCCTCGGCGAGGCGTACGCCGACGGCCGCCTCACCGCCGACGAGCACGCCGACCGCACCGCCCGCGTCTACGCCGCCCGCACGCTGGGCGAACTGACCGGGCTCACCGGCGACCTCGGCCCCGAGGAGGCGCAGCCGATCCTGGTGGACGACCGGCCGGTGTCGGTCTTCTTCGGCCGCGCCCGCCGCGACGGCCGCTGGGTCGTGCCGGTGAAGCTGCCCCTCCTCGCCCTGTTCGGCACGGTCGAGCTGGACCTGCGCGAGGCCGTCCTGCAACGCCGCCACATCGTGGTCGAGTCCCTGGTGTTCGGCGGCCGGATCCGGCTGCTCGTCCCCGACGGCGTCCGCGTGGACGTCACCGGGCGCACCATCCTCAGCACCCGCGACCTGCGGGCCCGTCCCGACCCCGGCGGCCCCACGATCGAGGTCGGCGGCACCCTGATCTTCGGCTCCGTCCGCGTCCGGGCACCGAAGCGCACGCTGCGCGCCCGCCTGCGCGGCCGCCTGGGCCGGTGAGCGCTACCCCGGCGTGTCGAAGTTGATCGAGCTGTAGGCGCGCAGCTTGCCGAGCTGATGCTCGCTGGAGATCGTCCGGATCGTGCCGCTGCGGGACCGCATGACCAGCGAGTGCGTGACGGCCGTGCCCTTGCCGTACCGGACGCCGTCGACCAGTTCGCCGTCGGTGATGCCGGTCGCGGCGAAGAACACGTCGTCGGAGGTCACCAGGTCGTCCGTCGTCAGCACCTTGCCCGGCTCGTGACCGGCGTCGGCCGCCCTGCGCCGCTCCGCGTCGTCCTGCGGCCACAACCGGCCCTGGATCACCCCGCCCAGCGCCTTGATCGCGCACGCCGCGATGATCCCCTCCGGGGTGCCGCCGATGCCGAGCAGCAGGTCGACGCCCGTGTTGGGACGCGACGCCATGATCGCCCCGGCCACGTCGCCGTCCAGGATGAACTTGATCCGCGCACCCGCCTCCCGGACCTCCTTCACGATGCCCTCGTGCCGGGGCCGGTCCAGGATGCAGACGGTCACGTCGTTCGTCGACGACCCCTTCGCACGGGCGATCGCGCGGATGTTGTCGGCGATCGGACGCTCGATGTCGACGACGTCCGCGGCCTCCGGACCCGTCACGAGCTTCTCCATGTAGAACACCGCCGACGGGTCGAACATCGACCCGCGCGGCGCGACCGACAGCACCGCGATCGCGTTGTTCATGCCGAGCGCGGTCAGCCGCGTTCCGTCCACGGGGTCGACGGCCACGTCGCATTCGGCGCCGGAGCCGTCCCCGACCTCCTCGCCGTTGAACAGCATGGGCGCGTTGTCCTTCTCGCCCTCGCCGATCACGACGACGCCCCGCATGGACACGGTGTTGATCAGCTGGCGCATGGCGTTCACGGCGGCGCCGTCGGCGCCGTTCTTGTCTCCGCGCCCGACCCAGCGCGCCGCCGCCATGGCGGCCGCCTCGGTCACGCGGACCAGCTCCATCGCCAGGTTGCGGTCCGGCGCCGCGGGCTCGGTCGTGAGCGGGGAAGAAACGGTGTTCTCGTCGGTCATGACGGCGCGGGTCCCCTCGCTGTGGGTGATGTCAGGTAGTGGTCGGATTCTCCGTGGACGGGACGCATAGCAACAAATTGGACCAGACCAACCGCGACACCCCGTCCCGGCTCGTCCAGCACGGCCCGGCCCGTTCCCGTGTCCCGCGGTCGCTCAGGCAGGGATGTTTCCCCATGAAACGGGTTCCAACTCTCAGGCCGTGAGTGGGCTGGCGAGCGGTCCGGCTCTGTCAGCGCCAGACGCTACGGTGGGTGATGTGTGGGTCACTCAGGCGTATCGGTTCGCGTTGAATCCGACGCCCGCGCAGCGGCGGGCGTTGGCGTCGCACGCGGGTGCGGCGCGGTTCGCGTGGAACTGGGCCCTGGCCGCCTGCATCACTCGTCACCAGACTGAGGGCAAATGGTGGTCGGGCACCGAACTGCACCGGTTGTGGAACCAGGCCAAGAAGACCGATCCGGCGCTGGGTTGGTGGGCTGAGAACTCCAAGTGCGTGTATCAGGAGGCGTTCCGGGATCTGGATCGGGCGTTGCGGGAGTTCGTCCGGTCCCGTAATGGGCGGCGTAAGGGGCGCCGCCTGGGGTTTCCTCGGTTCAAGAGGCGGGGCCGGTGTCGGGACTCGTTCCGGTTCTCCACCGGTGCCATGCGCTGTGCGGGCCGGACTGTCACGCTGCCCCGCCTGGGCACCATCGGCACGCATGAGTCGACGCGCAAACTCGCTCGGCGGTTGGAGGGCGGCACCGCGCGCGTGTTGTCGGCGACGGTGTCGCGGACGGCGCACCGTTGGCATGTCTCCTTCACCGTGCAGGTTGACCGTGCTGTTCCCACACGGCACGCCCGGCCCGGCAGTGCCGTGGGCGTCGACCTGGGTGTCAGGACGCTGCTGACCGGCGTCGATGACCGAGGCGCGGTGATCGAGGTCGCCGGGCCGAAAGCGTTGCGGGCGGGTCTGCGGAAACTGGCGCGGCGGATGTTGGACTACAAGACCGGCTGGAACGCCGGGAAACTGGTGGTCGCCGACCGGTGGTTCCCCTCGTCCAAGACGTGCTCGGGTTGTGGGCGGCGAAAGCCAAGCCTATCGCTGTCCGAGCGTCTCTACCGGTGTGAGGGTTGTGGTTTGGTCGTGGGCCGGGATGTGAACGCGGCCCGTAATCTGCTCGTCCTCGCCGCCAGTGGGGCGGAGAGCCGAAACGCCTGTGGAGGTGGCGTGAGTCCCGGTCTGGCCGGGCGGCCGCCGGTGAAGCAGGAACCCGGCGCCACACCTGGTGTGGGTGACCGGGACTGTCGCCGCGTAAGCGGCGGCTGCCCCAGCAGCGAATGCCCACATTCGCTCACACAGCGGGTAACGGCGTAATCTCAGGCGTCATGAGCAGCCACATTGACGTTCCGCCCGGCGGGGTGGCCCGTAACGGGGACGCGGGGGCCACCGGCACGCCGGCCCGCACCTCCGACCGTGGGGCGGCCACGCGCGGCGCGCTGCTGGCCGCGGCGCGGGACGTCTTCTGCGAGTCGGGCTTCGCCCAGGCGGCGGTGACCGACATCGTCGCCAAGGCGGGCGCGAGCGTCGGCAGCCTGTACCACCACTTCAGCGGTAAGGCCGACCTGTACCTCACCCTGTACGAGGACTTCCAGACCGGGCAGCAGGTGCGCACCCGCAAGGCGATCAACGCGGTGCGGGAGGCGGGCGAGACCGACCCGATGCGGCAGTTCATCGCCGGGGCGGGCGCCTACCTGGACGGCTGCCTCGCCGAACGCGACGTCGCCCGGCTGTTCATCTCCGGCGACGGTCCGCCCGGCTTCGACCGCGTCATGCGCGAGCGGCTCGGCCGGTGGGCGCGCCGCAACGCCGCGCTGTTCCACACCGCCGACGGCGGGGTGGACGAGGCCCTGGTCATGGTGCTGACCGGCGCGATGGCGGGCGCCGTGTCGGAGATCTCGCTGATGGACGACGAGGACGCCGCCCGCGGCCTCGCCGACGAGATCATGGCCATCGTCGGCACGATCAGGAACCCCCGTACGGGGCAGCGCTGACCGTGCGGGATCCTGGAGGGGTGACCGACAAGACCTCGTCCTCCGCCACGGACACCCCGGACACCTCCGACGAAACGGCCCCGAGCGGGGACGCTCCCGTCGGGCGGCCCGTCGTTGAGGTGAGCCCGGGCGCGTACAAGCGGCTCACGACCGGGCTCGGCGGCTTCGCCCTGGCGATGGGCGCCTGCCTGCTGATCGTGCTGGCGATCTACGCCGTCACGCCGCGCGGCGGCAAGGAGGTGCTGCCGAAGGTCGACTACGGCTCGCAGCTGTGGGCGATGCGCAACGGCGCGCCCTTCACCGTCTACGCGCCTGAGGGGCTTTCGGCGAAGTGGCGTCCGACCAATTCCCGTGTCACCGGCCTCGGGTCCGAAGGCGAGAAGCCCGTCGCGTGGCATCTGGGGTTCGTGACCCCCAGCGACGAGTACGGGGCGCTGGAGCAGAGCAACGAGAAGGCGTCCGACTACATCCCGCGCATGGCCAACAGCAGCAAGCCGATCGGGACGCAGCAGGTCGGCGGCGCCGTCTGGACGAAGTACCACCGCAAGGACAAGAAGGCCAACTCGCTCGCCCGGACCCTGCCGGACGGGACGAGCCTCGTCGTGACCGGCACCGCGTCCTACGCCGAGCTGGCGATCCTCGCCGGGGCGCTCAAGCCGCAGGCCAAGGACGCGGCGCTGTCCCCGTCGGCGACGCCCGGCCCCTGAGCCCCGGCTGGAACGGTGGTCAGAACGGGGCGGCGGCGTCGCCGTTCTCCGGGCGGTCGAGGGCCGCGGCCAGCCGGGCGCGGGCGCCTTCGAGCCACTCCTCGCAGATCGCGGCCAGCTTCTCGCCGCGCTCCCACAGGGCGAGCGACTCCTCCAGCGTGAGCCCGCCCGCCTCCAGCCGCTTGACGACCTCGGCCAGCTCGTCCCGCGCCTGCTCGTACGACGGCTTCTCCGCCGTCTCCTTGTCCTGCGCCATCTGCCCCACCCTAGGACTCCTCTGATTCGCGGCGTTCGGTGACGGTCACGCCGAGGCGGCCCGCGGCCAGCCGGACCTGGAGGTCCTCGCCGTCCTTGATCGTCGATGACTCCCGCACGACCGTCCCGTCCTCCCGCTGGACGATCGCGTACCCGCGGTCCAGCGTCGCGGCGGGGGACAGGGCCAGCAGCCGGGCCCGGGTGTGCGAGAGCGCGTCACCGGCCCGGTCCAGCGCGCCGGACAGGCAGCGCCGCGCCCGGTCGCGCATCACGGTGACCCGCTCGGACTGCCGCTCGACCTCCCGCACCGGGTCGGCCAGCGCGGGCCTGGACCGGACGGACCGCAGCCACGCCTGCTCCCGGTCCAGCCCGCCCGCGAGGCAGCGCCGCCCCCGGTCGCGCAGCTGCCGGACGAGCTGGAGCTGCTCCCGCACGTCCGGGACGACCTTCTTCGCCGCGTCCGTCGGGGTGGAGGCGCGCACGTCCGCGACCAGGTCGAGGATCGGGGCGTCCTGCTCGTGGCCGATCGCGCTGACCACGGGCGTGCGGGCGGCGGACACCGCGCGCACGAGCGCCTCGTCCGAGAACGGCAACAGGTCTTCCATCGCGCCGCCGCCGCGCGCGATGATGATCACATCGATCCCGGGATCGGCGTCGAGCGCGCGCAGCGCCTCCATCACCTCGCCGACCGCGTACGAGCCCTGCACCGCGGTGTTCTCCACCCGGAACGCCACCGCCGGCCACCGGCGCCGCGCGTTCTGCAGGACGTCGTGCTCGGCGTCGGAGTCGCGCCCGCAGATCAGCCCGATCCCGGCGGGCAGGAACGGGAGCGGCCGCTTGCGCTCGGGCCGGAACAGCCCCTCGGAGGCGAGGACCTGCTTGAGCCGCTCCAGCCGGGCCAGCAGCTCGCCGACCCCGACCGGCCGGATCTCCAGGACGGAGAGCGAGAACGTCCCGCGGTTGATCCAGAAGTCGGGTTTGGCGTGCACGACGACGCGGGCCCCGTCCGTCACCGCCGGGCCCGCCGCCTCGACCACGGCGCGCGGCCCGACGACCCGGACCGACATGTTCGCCACGGGGTCGCGGAGCGTCATGTACACCGTCCCGCCGCGGGCGTTGAGGTCGGTGATCTGGCCCTCGACCCAGATCCGTCCGAGCTTGCCGATCCAGCCGCTCACCGCTTGCAGGACCGTCCGCACCGGCACGGGAGATTCGGCCGTGGTCTCCATCGCCATGCGGGAAGCCTACGGTGCCCGCCATGCTCCGAGGGTGGAACGGGGTTTCGGGGTGTGACGGAGTAGACACCGCCCGGCCTTCGCATCATTAGCCCAGCTAACTTAGTCTAGCTAAGTATTCGAGGAGAGTCATCGTGACCGCGACCGAACGCCATCTCGCCGAACAGCTCAACCTGCGCCTGCGGCATGTCGTGCTGATGCTCCGGCGGGCCGGGGCCGACCAGCCGATCACCAGCCAGCAGCTGTCCGTCCTCGGCTCCCTGGAGCACGGACCGCGCAGGATGACCGGGCTGGCCGACGAGCACGGCGTCCGGATGCCGACCATGACCGCGCAGATCAACCGGCTCGAACGGGACGGTCTCGTCGCGCGCGGCCGGGACGGCGCCGACGCCCGCGTCGTGACCGTCCGGCTCACCGCGACGGGACGCGACCGGCTCGCCGCCGGACGGGAACGCCGGATCGGCTTCCTCGCGGAGCGGTTCGCGAACCTCACGGACGAGGAGCGCACGGCCGTCGCCGCGGCGCTTCCCGCCCTGGACAAGCTCCTCGGCACCTCGGAGACACGCGCACCCTGAACCCGCACACGGAGGTAATCCATGGACGCGAGGCCCTCGGCGGCTCCCAAGGGCGGCGGCATCCTCAGGCAGCCGCTCTCGGTCTGGGCGACCGCCTTCGCCGCCGTCGTCGCCTTCATGGGCATCGGGCTGGTCGACCCCATCCTGCCCGCCATCGCCAAGAACCTGGACGCCTCGCCCAGCCAGGTGTCCCTGTTGTTCACCAGCTACTTCCTGATCACGGCCGTGGCCATGCTGATCACCGGCTGGGTGTCCAGCCGGATCGGCGGCAAGCGGACGCTGCTGATCGGACTCGCGCTCGTCGTGGTCTTCGCGGGGCTGTCCGGGACGTCCGACACCGTCGGGCAGCTCGTCGGCTTCCGCGCGGGCTGGGGGCTCGGCAACGCCCTCTTCGTCGCCACTGCGCTCGCCGTGATCGTCGGGGCGGCCTCCACCAGTGCCGGAGGCGCTTCGGGGGGTGTGGGGGGTCGTCCCCCCTCGGAGGGCGGGGGCGGGGCCGAGTCGGCGATCATTCTGTACGAGGCGGCGCTCGGGCTCGGCATCTCGCTCGGGCCGCTCGCCGGGGCGCTGCTCGGCGACATGAACTGGCGGTTCCCGTTCTTCGGGACCGCGATCCTGATGGCGATCGGCTTCCTGCTCATCAGCACGATGCTCAAGCCGCCGCCCAGGCCCGCGCAGAAGACCCGGCTGAGCGCTCCGATCAGGGCGCTCGCGCACGGCGGGCTGTCCACGACGGCGTTCACCGCGCTGTTCTACAACTACGCCTTCTTCACCATTCTGGCGTTCACGCCGTTCGTCCTCGGCATGAGCGCGCACGGAATCGGGCTGGTGTTCTTCGGCTGGGGCGTGATGGTGGCGCTGGCGTCGGTGTTCGGCGCGCCCGCGCTGCAACGACGCTTTGGAACGGTCCGAGTGATGTATCTGGCGCTCGGGCTGCTGATCGTCTGCCAGCTCGGCCTCGCCGTCCTCGGACGTGACGGGATAGTCGTCTGCACGATCCTGTCCGGCATCCCGATCGGGCTGAACAACACCGCGTTCACCGAGGCCGCCATGGAGGTCTCCGACAGCCCGCGGCCCGTCGCGTCCGCCGGGTACAACTTCGTCCGCTGGATGGGCGGCGCCCTCGCCCCCTACATCGCGACCAAGCTGGCCGAGGAGCTGAACGCGAACGTGCCCTACTTCGTCGGGGCGGCCTGCTGCGCCGTCGCGATCGGCGTCCTCGCGGTGCGCCGCCGCCACCTCGGGGCGCTGGAGCGGGTCGACGCCGACCACGCCCTCCAGGACGCTCCCGCCACGGCCTGACGTCCCCGCTCATGAGAAAGGCCCCCGGTTCGCCGGGGGCCTTTCCGCGTGGGTCAGTTCGAGCCGTTGAGCTTGGCTATGCGGCGCTCGTACATGCCGATGACGTCCTCACGGGCGGCGTGCTCGCGCTCGTACTCGCGCAGCAGCCTGACCTGGTCGACGGACAGTCCGCGCAGGCGCGCGCGCAACTGCGGCAGCGTGGCGTGGTCGTAGTCGGGCACCGGCAGGTCTTTCGCGACGCGCTCGGGCTCGGCGGGCTTGCCCTTCGCCCCGGTCTCCGGCCTGGTCTTCGGCTTCGGCTCCGGCTTGCTCTCCGGCTCGGCCGCTGCCTTCGGCTCAGGCTTGGTCTCCGGCTGCGGCCCGGCCTCAGCCTTCGGCTCGGGTTTGGTCTCTGGCTGCGGCTCGGGCTTGTCCGCCGCCGTGTCGGCCGACTTGCCCTCGGACTGGGCGTGGTGCCTGCCCAGGGCGCCGGGGCGCGCGGGCTTCGGCGGGGCGCCGGGACGGGCGTGCTTCGGCGTGTGCTGCGTCTCGTCGTCCGGCTTGCCGATCGAGATCTCCTCGCCCTCGGCGTGCCGGGACGTCGTGGGCTCGGACTCGGACTCGGGCTGGTCGCCGCGGACCCGCTCCACCACACGTTCGACGACCTTCTCCGCGGTCTCCTGGACGTCGTCGCGCAGCCGTCCGAGCACCGGCCGGACGCCGCCGCCCTCGGTGATCTCCTTGTAGTCCCGGCTCACCCGGTCGCCGAGCAGCAGCGCGCGGCCGACGCCGAACATGGCCAGCCGGACGGCGTGCAGCGGAAGGTCGCGGACCTGTTCGCCCACCGAGTCCTGGACCTGCTGTTTGAGGCGGCGCGGCGATCTCGTCATCGTCTTTCCTCTTCCTTGCCGTCCCGAACACGGGATCTGTTCACGCGGCCGGTCGAACGGCGTCGTCTCGTTGGTGTCACTCTGCCCCATGGATGCGATCGTGGTCACCCTGGGGATCACACGGCGAGCCTCACCAGGGAGTCGTCCCCACTGGCGGCGCGCTCTCACCCCGTCCGGCGGGCCGTCACCGCCGCCGCACGGGCCCCGCCCCGTCCCTCGTACGATAGACGCATGACCGGCAACACGGAGCGACGTGTCCTGCTCGCCAAGCCGCGCGGTTACTGCGCGGGCGTCGACCGCGCGGTGCAGGCGGTCGAGATCGCCCTGGAGAAGTACGGGGCCCCGATCTACGTCCGCAAGCAGATCGTGCACAACGTCCACGTCGTCAGGACGCTGGAGGAACGCGGCGCGATCTTCGTGGACGAGACCGAGGAGGTCCCCGAGGGCGCCATCGTGGTGTTCTCCGCGCACGGCGTCGCGCCCGTCGTGCACGAGGAGGCCGAGGGGCGGTCGCTGCGCACCATCGACGCGACCTGCCCGCTGGTCACCAAGGTCCACAAGGAGGCCGTGCGGTTCGCCGCGCAGGGCTACGACATCCTGCTGATCGGGCACGAGGGCCACGAGGAGGTCATCGGCACCACCGGCGAGGCGCCCGACCACATCCACCTGGTGGACGGCCCGGACGACGTCGCCAACATCACCGTCCGCGACCCGGAGAAGGTCGCGTGGCTGTCGCAGACCACGCTGTCGGTGGACGAGACCGTCGCCACCGTCGAGAAGCTGCGCGAGCGCTTCCCGAATCTGACCGACCCGCCGTCCGACGACATCTGCTACGCCACCCAGAACCGGCAGGTCGCGGTGAAGGAGA
This sequence comes from Actinomadura meridiana, assembly GCF_039537545.1. Classification (NCBI taxonomy): domain Bacteria; kingdom Bacillati; phylum Actinomycetota; class Actinomycetes; order Streptosporangiales; family Thermomonosporaceae; genus Actinomadura; species Actinomadura meridiana. The sequence goes on along the minus strand of NZ_BAABAS010000003.1, from coordinate 170,719 downwards.
TGGCGGCGCAGGCTCAGTTCGTCATCGTGGTGGGCTCGGTGAACTCGTCCAACTCCGTGCGGCTCGTCGAGGTCGCCAAGGAGCACGGCGCGGACGACGCCCGGCTCGTCGACTACGCCGAGCACATCGACCCGGCCTGGCTGGAGGGCGTCACCACGGTCGGTGTCACCAGCGGCGCGTCCGTCCCGGACGAGCTGGTCCAGGACGTGCTGGCCTGGTTGTACGAGCGCGGCTTCGGTGCGGCCGAGGAGATCGAGTCCGTCCCGGAGCACATGCGGTTCTCGCTCCCGAAGGAACTCCGCCGCGACCTGCGCATCACGCCCGTCTGACCGTCGGATCAGCCCAGCCCGGATCTGTCGGGCGGGTCAGTCGACGTCGCCGTGGTGGAGGCGGCGCGGTTCGTGGGAGGCGGGCGACTCGTCCCAGCGGACGGGGTTCTCGTTCTCCTCCTTCTCGAAGAGGCGGAACCCGGCGAGCTTCTCCCGCAGGTCCCGGACGTTCGTCCTGAGCCCGCGGGCCAGGCAGACGACCACGACCAGCGCCGTGCCGAAGAACAGCCACGGCGCGGTGGACGCGAGCGCCGTCAGCACGCCGACGGTGACGCCGCGCAGCAGCGACCCGTCGCCGATCGTGGTGACGACGACCACCGTGAACGTGGCGCCGAAGAACACCAGCGGCGGGCTGACGACGAGCGTCAGAAGATCCGCCGGACGGGTGGCGAACGCGGCGAGCGCGCAGCCGATCGCGAAGCCCGCGCCCGCGAGCAGCGACACGCCGAACCAGTGCGACAGCAGCCCGCACACCACGCCGACGCCGAACATGACGACGATGCCGCCGCGCCCGGTGAGGCTGATCGGGCCGCCGGAGGAGGTCGCCGCGTGCGTCCGCGGGGACCCGCCGCGCTCACGTGCCACTGGACCCCCTGGGGCCGGCGAGGCGCCGCCCGGCGCGTCGCGTACCGTCGATGAACTCATCGCCACCCCTTCCCGGTGGAGGGACGACCCTCGGTGGAGGGACGGCTCCCCGCGCTCTCCGGCGCGCCCTCGTGGAGGTCGCGCCGGTCACTCTGCTCAGGGATGGCTCGCTCACCGAAACCTATCGGTTCCACGGTGGGGCCAGCCTGAGACGGCTCGTCGTCGGACACGCGCCCGTCCTCCCGGCCCGCCGAAGGCGGGGGGAACGGTTCCTCGTGCGCGGTCAGTTCGGCGGCGGAGAGCGCGCGGGGGCTCTCCTCCACGGGGCCCGGCCCGTCCAGGCCGTCGTCGATCACGCCCAGTTCGTTCAGCTTGCGCGCGCTGACGAGCACGCGCGTCTCCAGGGTCCCGATCGTCCGGTTGTAGGCCTTGATGGAACCGGTCAGCGCGCGGCCCAGGTCGTCGACGTGCCGTCCCATCGTGCCAAGGCGTTCGTACAGCTCCTTGCCCAGGTCGAAGACCGCGCGCGCGTTGCGCGACAGGGCGGCCTGCTGCCAGGTGTAGGACGCCGTCCGCAGCATCGAGATCAGCGTCGTCGGCGTGGCGATGTGCACCCGTCTGCGCATCGCGTACTCCAGCAGACCCGGGTCGCGGTCGAGCGCGGGCGCCAGGAACGCCTCGCCCGGAATGAACAGCACGACGAACTCCGGCGACGGGCTGAACGCCTGCCAGTACGACTTCGCCGCCAGCCGGTCGACATGGTCGCGCAGGTGGCGGGCGTGCGCGTCCAGCCGCACCGGATCGCCTGTTTCGGCGGCCTGGAGATACGCGGCCAGCGACACCTTCGAGTCGACCACGATGCTCTTGCCGCCCACCAGCCGCACCACCAGGTCGGGACGCACCCGCCCGTCGACGGTCACGGAGCTGGCCTGCTCGTCGAAGTCGCAGTGGTGCGTCATCCCGGCCAGCTCCACGACGCGGCGCAGTTGCAGCTCGCCCCACCGTCCGCGCGCCTCGGGCCGTTGCAGCGCCCGGACGAGTGACTGCGTCTCGCGGCGCAGCTGGTCGGAGCTCTGCCGGACGAAGTCGACCTGCTTGGCCAGCATCGCGTGCGACTCGCGGCGTCCCGTCTCGACCTCGCGGAGCTGCTCCTCCACCTTGGCGAGCGTCTCCTTCAGCGGTGCCACCAGATGCTCGACGGCCTGTTGCCGCCGCTCCAACTCACCGGCCGCCTCGACGCCCGCCGCCTTCAACCTCGCGTCCGCCAGCTCCAGGAACCGCTGGTTGCTGGCGTCCAGGGCCTTCGCCGACAGGCTCTCGAAGTGCTCGGCCATCCGGTCCTCGGCGTAGGCGAGCTTCTCCTCCGCCGCCCGCGCCCGCGCGATCAGCGCGCCCTGCCGCCCCTGGGCCAGCGCGTATCCGGCGACGACGCCGAACACGGCGCCGACGACGAGGCCGACGAACAGCGCGAGGTCCATCCGTTCATCGTGACAGCGCGGCCGCGAACGGCGACCGCGACGCGCCGTGGCCACCCGCCTCTCCGGACATCAAGCGGTCCAACGGATGTTCCGGGCAGCCCAACGGGTGCGTCCGCGCCCATAAACTTGACCGCCGTGAGCCTCTCCATCGGAATCGTCGGGCTGCCCAACGTCGGCAAGTCCACCCTGTTCAACGCGCTGACCAAGAACGACGCGCTCGCCGCCAACTACCCGTTCGCGACCATCGAGCCCAATGTCGGCGTGGTCGGCGTCCCCGACCAGCGCCTCACCGTGCTGGCGGAGTTGTTCGACTCGCAGAAGATCATTCCTGCGACGATGGAGTTCCTGGACATCGCGGGCATCGTCAAGGGCGCGTCCGAGGGGCAGGGCCTCGGCAACAAGTTCCTCGCCAACATCCGCGAGACCAACGCGATCTGCCAGGTCATCCGCGCCTTCGAGGACCCGGACGTCACCCATGTGGACGGCGACGTCGCCCCGTCCCGCGACATCGAGACGATCAACACCGAGCTGATCCTGGCCGACCTCCAGACGATCGAGAAGGCGCTGCCGCGGCTCGACAAGGAGGCCCGCACCAAGAAGGACAAGGAGAAGCTCGCGGTCGTCGACGCCGTCAACGCCGCGCAGAAACTCCTCGACGGCGGCGTCACCCTCTTCGCGGGCGCCGAAGCCGCCGGAATCGACCTGACCCTCCTGCGCGAACTGCACCTGCTCACCGCGAAGCCCTTCCTCTACGTCTTCAACCTGGACGAGTCCGAGCTGACCGACGAGGCCCTGCGGGCACGCCTGCGCGACCTCGTCGCCCCCGCCGAGGCGATCTTCCTGGACGCCAAGATCGAGGCCGAGCTGATCGAGCTGCCCGACGACGAGGCCCTCGAACTCCTCCAGGGCATGGGCCAGGACGAGTCGGGCCTGTCGCAGCTCGTCCGCGTCGGCTTCGACACCCTCGGCCTACAGACGTACCTGACGGCGGGCCCCAAGGAGTCGCGCGCCTGGACGATCCGCAAGGGCGCCACCGCCCCCGAGGCCGCGGGCGTCATCCACACCGACTTCCAGCGCGGCTTCATCAAGGCCGAGATCGTCTCCTTCGACGACCTCACCACCGCCGGTTCGATGGCCGCCGCCCGCACCGCGGGCAAGGTCCGCATGGAAGGCAAGGACTACGTCATGCAGGACGGCGACGTCGTCGAATTCCGCTTCAACGTCTAACGCCCCGAAGGATTGCCGTCGGCAAGGGCCCTTCGCGCACGTCAGGCCGAGGGTACCGATTCATTGCTATCATCGTTGATAGCACTTTGGGAGGTGGTCTCGATGGCATCCGTTGTCGTTCGCGGGCTCGACGAGTCCGTGAAGTCGCGGCTCGCGGCCCAGGCGAAGGAGCACGGGCGCTCCATGGAGGCCGAGATCCGCGACATCCTCACCAACGCGGTGCGCAGGCCGCACATCGGCCTGGCGCTCATGCGGGCGGCGCGGGAGGTCGGCGGGATCGACGATCTCCCCGTGCCCGAGCGCGACGACGTCGCGCGCGCGGTGGACTTCGAGTGATCGTTCTCGACACGAACGTCATCTCGGAGGTCTTCAGGCCGCACCCGGACGCCCGCGTCGTCGCGTGGCTGGAATCCCTCACCGGCGACGTCGCCATCACGGCGGTCACGCTCGCCGAACTCCTGGCCGGTATGCGCAGGCTCCCCGCGGGCCGCCGTAAGGCCGCGCTGGTCACGAGCATCGACGCCGCGTTGCGGCCCTACCGGGAGACCCGGGCGGTGCTCGCGTTCGACGACGACGCCGCCGACCACTACGCGGACGTCCTCGCCGCGCGCGAGCGGGCCGGACTGCCGATCAGCACGGCCGACGCCCAGATCGCCGCGATCTGCCGGGCCCGGGGCGCCGCGTGCGCGACCCGGAACACCAAGGACTTCGCGTGGACCGGAGTCGAGCTCGTCGACCCCTGGGCCGACTGACCCCGAAGTCTCCGCAGCCGTCCGAGGCGGGGGTGGGGGGTGTGATGTTGGCTACAGGTGGGCGGGTGGTGGGGTCGCTGGGGTGGGTGGGGCGTGCGGGGGGTGGGTGGTCGCTGAGCTGCGGATTTTCGCGATGAATGTCCCGAATCGGACACTGTGCCGGATTCTTCGGGAAGAGATTGCGGTCGGGGAGGTCAGCTGGCAACCAAGCAACTGCCGAGTCGCGACACTTGTCCGGATCCTGGGGTGGCGCGCCGTTCGGAGCCTCGGATAGGGGATCGTCACCGTTTGGCAATCCTCCCTGTTCCTGCTGAGGTGGATTGCATTATCCACACCCGCGCGCCGGGGCTGTGCTTCGCTGGGATGCGCTGGAACAATTGACGCTCGTGGTTACCCTGGGCCCGAGGTGGGTTCAGAAAGGCCACCGGGCGACACGACCAGGCGACACGAGCACGCGCACGGCACCAGGCACCACAAGACCAGACACACAGCGACCAGTACGCACAGCACCAGTACGCACAGGGACCAGGCACAAGGACCGCGCCGACCGGGGGCGAGGCGCGAGCGGAGGCAGGATGGCTCGCAGGTCGGCCGTGGCACGCGGCCGTGACACCGCCGCAGTCGAGGAGACGGCGGCGCCCGGCCGGGCGCTCGCCTCGTCCGCCGACCCGTGGGACCGGCCCGCCGGTGCGGCGGACGGCCAACGTCGCGGCGGCCGCTGGGGCGGATCCGGCGGACGCTGGTGGGTCTGGGTCGGGCGCGCCGTCCTCTGGGCCGTCATCCTGGTCATCCTTGTCAACGGCGTTCGGGCCCCGTTCGAACGGTTCACCTCCGACGACGACCAGACCGATCCCGTCACCGGGCCGAGGCCCGCGCGGGGCGCGAGCTTCCCGAGTAGCGCGGCGGGCGCGTTCGCCCTCCAGTTCGCCAACGTCTACCTCAACTACGACCAGAAGACCGCCCCCGCCCGCGAGGCGCAGTTGCAGACCTTCCTGCCCGACGGCGCCGACCCCCAGTTCGGTTGGAACGGTGCCGGGCAGATGCGGTTGCAGTCCGTTCAGGTGGCGGGAGTCGAAGCGCGCGACGCGAGCAACGCGACCGTGATGCTGCTCGCCCGGACCGCCGACCGGTGGCTGCGGCTCGCCGTTCCCGTCTACGCCGACCAGAACGGTTCCCTCGTCGTGTCAGCGCGGCCCGCGCTGCTTCCCCCGCCGACGAAGGCGAAGCTTCCGCAGGGCGGCGTCCAGGAACGCGACACCGCGCTCGAGAACGAGTTGAAGCCGTTCCTCGGCACCTTCTTCCCGCAGTACGCGACCGGCAACCAGGCGGCGCTGTCGCGCTTCTCCAGCGGCCCCGCCATCGCGGGCCTCGCCAACACCGTGACCTTCGTGCAGGTCAAGGAGGTCGTCGCGCCGAAGGGATCCCCGGGCGAGCGCAGCGTCACCGCCACCGTCGTCTGGCAGCTGCCCCAGGGCGGCGGCGGCGAGCTGGAGCAGACCTACCAGATCGCGATGGTCAAGAAGGGGACGACCTGGCTGGTACGCGACATTCGCGGCACCACCGAACCGAGCACATCATGAGAGGCCGCGACGTGACGACACCAGCCCCCAGCGACTCCGCCGATCGAGGAAGGTAGCCAGTCGATGCTGCACCACATCATGGCGTCGATTCCGCACGAGATCCTGGCGGCGCCCGCCGACAACGACGAACTCAAGACCGATCAGCTCGCCGACTGGCTGCGGCAGATATTCGGTCCGCTGTTCCTGGTGATCGTCTCCATTGTGGCGATCTTCTTCCTGTTCACCCGCGAGATCACGCGATTCGTCCAATTCATCGTGCTGGCGATCGGGATCGGCGTGGTCTTCTACGTGCCCAACATCATCGAGACCACGGCCAAGGCCATTGCCAAGGCCCTCGGCGTGGACGTCTCCTGACCCGGATGGAGGATCGGCAGTCGGACCCGTGCTCGCGCAGTTAGGGGAGTAGGGGCGTGGACCTACCCACGTACACGAACATCTGGCGCATCGAGAAGCGGCTGTACAAGCTGTACGATCTGCGGTTGCCCATGCCGCTGCCGCTGGTCC
>NZ_BAABAS010000003.1:0-164214 GCF_039537545.1 Actinomadura meridiana | reverse complement strand
CCCTGGATCGTCCTGCTCAGATTCGTCGGCGTCCCGTTCGCGTCGCCGTGGCACGTGCTGTACATCGTGCCGCCGTTCGTGCTGACCTGGCTGGCGACCCGTCCCGTCATCGAGGGCAAGCGCCTCACCGAACTCCTGATCTCGCAGGGCCGCTACCTGACCGAGCCCCGCACCTGGTGCCGCCTCACCCCGATCCGCGAACCCCGCGAGGTCGTCATCGTGGCCCGCGTCTGGCGCCGCGCCGGAGCGCCCGCCCCCGTCGCCGCCGCCGAACGCGCCGCGATCAAGTCCCGCCGCAAGCGCAAGCAGGCCGCCGCCGAACCCGCCCAACCCACCGTCGCGCCGCGCCCGACCGTCGTCCCGACCCCCGCCGCAGCCCAGGCCCCCGCCGTCGCCCAGACCCCCGCCCCGCCCCAGGCCCCGGCCGCCACCCAGAGCCCCGCCGCCGCGCAGAGTCCGGCCGCGCAAGGTCCCGTCGCGCAAAGTCCCGTCGCGCAAAGTCCGGCCGCGCGCACTCCGGCCGTGCAGAACCCCGCCGCTGCGCAGGGTCCGGCCGGTGCCCAGAGGCGTGCCGTGGCGCAGGGGCCTGCCGCGCAGAGGCCTGCGGGCGGGCCTGTTCGGATGCCGCGGCCGTCGGCCGCCGCTGCGCCGCCGCCGCTCGCGGAGTACGCGGCGCAGAGCGAGCCTCCGGCGGCTCCGCCCAAGCCGTGGCGGCGTACGCATCGCGACATCTCCCACGAGGACGACGTGCAGCCCGCCGCCGAACTCGCCCAGCCCACGGCGACGCCCGGGGCAGACGCCCCCGCGCCCGAGGCCCAACCCTCCGACGCCCCGGCGCCCGCCGCGCCCGAGTCCAGCGCTCCCGCGTCCGAGGCCCCGGCATCCGCCGCGCCCGCGCCGCCGTCCGGTAAGCGTGCGCTGGCGTCCGGTGTTCGACGTCCTGGCGCGCAGCCCGAGGTGTGGCAGGCCGCCGCGCCGCCGACCACCCGTCCGGACATCCCCCAGCAGTCTCCGCAGGTGGCGCGGCCGAATCCGGTGCCGTCACCCGAGCGGGAAGAGGCGAAGGAGCCGGAGGTTCCGGCGGCCGAGCGGGAACGTGCCGCCGAGCCGGTCTGGTCGCCGGGGGCGAAGCGGCGGGACGTCCGGCAGGAGCCCCCCACCGCGCCCGAGCAGGGACGGCAGGACCTCACCAAACGCGACGGCGCCCAGGAGAGCTCCAACGGCGAGGTCGGCGACAAGAAGGTCGCCGGATGGCGGACGTCCACGCCGCGGCCGACCGAGCCGCGACGGCGGGCGCCCGACACGCGGCCCGATGTTCCGGCGGCGCCCGCGGCGCGGCAGCCGGTCGAGCCCGCGCCGCCGCCGCGGATGGAGCCGCCGCGACCGTGGTCGGAGGGGCTGTCCCAGCCGTCGCGTCCGGCGCAGGTGCCGCCGCCCGCGCCCGAGCCGGGGCCACAGCCCCAGCAGCCCGTGCAGGCGCAGACCCAGCCGCAGCAGCAGGCCCCGGCTCCGCCGGAGCAGCAGGCGCCGCCGCGCGAGGTGCGATCGCAGCCCGCCTCGCCCGTCCGGCCACGGCCGTTGCCGCCGCCACCGGCGCCGCCGCCGTCCGGGCCCGCGATCACCCCGCCCGACCCGGAGCACGAGGTCACCGGCGGCGGGTTGCGACGGCTGTTCCACGCCGTCGGCGGCGGGCACGGCGACGTCGACGCCGACTACGAGCAGCGGTTGCAGCAGCCCTTCCACGGGACGCGGCACGTCGTCGTGCTCGGATGCACCGGCGGCGCGGGGCAGACCGTGACGTCGCTGATGCTGGGCCACACGTTCGCGCAGCACAACGGCGAACCGGTCGTCGCCATCGACGTGAACCCCGGCCCCGGCGCGCTGGCCCGGCGGACGCGCAGCGACACCAACGAGACGCTGACCGGGCTCATCACCCGGGCCGACCAGGTCGGCAGCCTCACCGCGATGCGCCGCTACACCTCGCAGGCCAAGTCGGGGCTCGACGTGATCGCCGCGGGCAAGAACCCGTTGCAGGCGCTGGACGACCGCGACTACGCGCTCGCGATCCGCACGATCGACCGGTTCTACTCGGTGACGCTGCTGGACGCGGCGGCCGCGGTCGTCGCGCGCGTCCTGCCGTACGCCGACCAGCTGGTGCTGGTCGCCCCGGCCAGCGCCGACGCGCCGCGCGCGGTCGCGATGACGTTCGAGTGGCTCGACGGGCACGGCTACGAGGAGCTGCGGTCCCGCGCGGTCACGGTGATCAACGGGGTGAGCCGCCGCAGCATGGACGACGTCGAGCAGGCCGAGGCCGTGGCGCGCGGCCGGTGCCGGGCCCTGGTGCGCATTCCATGGGATGATCACCTGAGCATGGACCGCGCGCCGCGCAACGAGCTGAGGTCGTTGCGCACGCCGACGCGGCGTGCCTATCTTGCCCTGGCCGGTGTGGTCGCCGGCGGCTTCACCGTCATGCCCGAGCGTTACCAGGAGTTCCAGCACGAGCAGGAGGCCAGCCGATGAGCGCCCCTCGCGGGCATCGAGCGGACACCGTCGGCGGGCTTGCGGTCAAGCCTGATCTTGATGACCGTCCGGACGGCGAACACTCTCCCGGACGGCGCTTGGCGGACGCCGCCGCGCCCGCACAATGGACCGGGGTGGGGAGGACGGCATGAGCAAGTCGAGCAGGCTGGCCGTGCGGTACTTCGACGACCGCGTGCTGCTGACCGACAACGCCGCCTGGGCGTACTTCCGGTTGCCCACGGTGTCGTACGAGTTCACGACCGACGAGGAGCGGGAGGCGCTCGCCACCAACATCACGATCGCGCTCGCGGGCATCCGCATGCAGGACGCCGAGGTGCACCTGCGGATCGCGCACCGGACGTACCCGGCGGCCGACTGGGCGCTGGCGCTCGACCGCACGTCCGACGACGGCGCCGGGTGGCGGGAGTACCTGGAGGAGACCTACGCGCACGTGTGGGCCAAGGATTTCTGGACGAAAGAGGTCTACCTCGGTGTAAGGCTCGGCCCGCGCGGGATGGGCGCGCACCTGTCCGGTGGCGTGCTGTCGCAGCTCCTCGGCTTCTACAAGCGCAGCGAGAGCGTCCTCGGCGTCCACGACGACGCGATCGACAAGAAGGAGACCGCCCGCTGGACGGAGCAGGCCGAACGCGTCGGCCGCGCGCTCGGCGGGTCGGCCCTGTACGCCAGGCACGCCACGTCGACGGAGGTGGCGTGGCTGTTCCAGCACGCGGTGACGGGGTCGCTGGCCGATCCGCCGCCGTCCGCCGTCCCGCGCCGGACGTGGGGCAAGGGCGAGATCGAGTCGCTGGTGGAGGGCGCCATCCACAACGGGCGCTCTTACCTGCGCGTCGAGCAGCCCGACTTCGCGGGCGCGAGCGGCGGAGCGACGGCCGCGTCGTACGTCGCGTACCTGTCGTTCGCGCGGTTCCCCGACCTGATGCCGTTCCCGGACGGCGAGCCGTGGTTCCACTATGCCGACGCGCTCCCGTTCCCGGTGGAGATCAGTGCGCGGATGAAGTTGATCCCGCCCGCGAAGGCGTCCAAGGACGTGTCGCGGAAGCTGGCGCACGCCCGCGACATGGACCAGCACATCCGGGAGGCGGGCGCGGAGGCGCCGATCGCGCTCGCGGAGCAGATCGACGCGGCGCGGATGCTGGAGCACGGCATCACCAAGGAGCGGCTGCCGTTCGTCTACGGGTGGAACCGGCTGATCGTGTCGGCGCCGACGGCGGAGCTGCTCGCGCAGCGGGTGGACGCGGTCGTCGAGCACTACCGCGACATCGGCATCGACGTCGTCAACTCCACCGGCGACCAGTTCTCCCTGTTCCTGGAGTCGCTGCCCGGCGACCGGATCAGGTTGAACGCCTACGCGCAGCGCCAGCCGCTGCGCACGATCGCGGGCGGCATGCCGGTCGCGACCGTCGACCTCGGCGACCGGACGGACGAGCACGACGAGGGCTGGATCGGCCCCTACATCGGCGAGACGCTGGGCCGGGCCAGGTCGATCGTGCATTTCGACCCGCTGGTCGCGGCGGCGCGGAACCGTCCGACCGCGGTGGCGATCACGGGTGAGCCGGGCGGCGGCAAGACGACGCTGGCGCTGCTGCTGATCTACCAGATGGCGCTGCGCGGCGTCACGATCGCGGCGATCGACCCGAAGGGCGACGCCGAGGCGCTGGTGGAGCTGTTGAAGTCACGGGGCAGGAGGGCGCGGATCCTGCCGCTCGGGTCGGCGGCGCCCGGCCTGCTCGACCCGTTCTCGTTCGGCGACGACCTCGCCACCATGAAGACGATGGCGACCGAGACGCTGCGGCTGCTGCTGCCGCGGATGTCGGAGGAGCGCGAGTCCGCGATGATCCAGGCGGTCGGCGCGGTCGCCAACGCCGAGCGGCCGTCGCTCGGCCGCGTCGTCGACTACCTGGAGGGCGCGGACGACCCGGCGTCCAAGAACCTCGGCGCGGTGCTGCGGTCGATGTCGGAGATGCGGCTCGCGCGGCTGTGCTTCGACCCGTCCGGCGGCGACCGCATCGACACCGCCGGGTGGACGACGGTGTTCACGCTCGGCGGCCTCACCCTGCCGGACGTCGCGATCTCGCGGGACGACTACTCCTACGAGCAGCGGCTGTCGGTGGCGCTGATGTACCTGGTGTCGCAGTTCGCGCGGCGCCTCATGCACGGCCTGGACCGGCGGATGCCGAAGGCCATCTTCCTGGACGAGGCGTGGGCCATCACCTCGACCCCGGAGGGCGCGAAGCTGGTGCCCGAGGTGTCGCGGATGGGACGGTCCCGCAACACGGCGCTGATCCTGGTGTCGCAGAACGCCGGTGACCTGCTGAACGAACAGGTGACGAACTGCCTGTCGTCGGTCTTCTCGTTCCGTTCCACCGAACGGGTCGAGGTAGGCAACGTGATGGCGCTCCTCGGCGTGGAGGCGTCCGAGGAGCACAAGGCCGTGCTGCGCAACCTGGGCAACGGCGAGTGCATCTTCCGCGATCTCGACGGCCGGGCTGGACGGATCGGCGTCGACCTGATCTCCGAGGAACTACAGCGTTGGCTGGACACCAACCCGACCCGGTCACGTCCGGGCGCATCCGAACTCACCGCCGCGGGGGCCGAGGTCGAGGAGGTCAGTCGATGAGGGGTCCCCGCGACCCGATGGCGCGCCTACAGCGCGCACCCGGCGAGGGCCTGGACCCATCGGTCCTGCGTCGGCGCCGCCTGCGGCTTCGGCGGCGGCGCCCGCATCCGGGGATGCGCCGCTCGGCGCTGCTGCTGATCATCATGGCGCTGTTCATGACCGGTCCGCTGGCACCGGCGTCCGCGTCGATCCCGAAACCGTTCCCGTCGCCCAACGACGTGTGCAAGCCGGCCGACAATCCCGCGCCGGAGCAGTACGGGTCCGGGACGGACGGCATGATCAAGCCGCCGGACTACCCGAACAAGGCACTGCGCGACACCCCGGTCGAGAAGCTGACCAACTACGACCGGTACGGCACGGCCGGGCAGTACTGGTACGCGGTCGACATGGGCTGCTCCGACGCGATGGCGTTGATGGGCAATGGCATCGCCAACACCGTGTTCACCGCCGTCCGGGCCATCGACCGGACCACGATCAGCGTCTACCAGGCGGCCGCGTCCGACTCGCTGCTCGGCTGGCTGAAGGACACCGTCGACGGCGTCATCAGCGACATGGGCAAGACGTTCAACGCGCGCTACTGGTCGTGGGTCGTCATCCTCGGCGCGATGTGGCTGGCCTGGTGGGGGCTCGTCCGCAAGCGCGCCAGCAAGGTCACCGAGGGCGTGATCTGGATGGTCGTCGCGATGACCGCGCTGGTCTGGCTGGTCGCGCGGCCCTCCGACTTCACCACGCTCGGGACGAAGACGTCGGAGGCGACGGGCGCCGCGTTCGACGCCGCGTTGCCGCAGAGCAACACCAAGGGCGGGGAGTGCGTGCCGAGACCCGGCGGCAAACCCGACCCGTCGGCGGCGGAGAACCTGGACGACACGACCCGCAACGCGAACCGGCTGTGGGTGGCGCTGGTCTGCAAACCGTGGTTGCAGGGTGAGTTCGGCACCACCGACCCGAACGCGCAGGTCGTGAAGGAGAACGCCGACAAGCTGTTGTGGTCGCAGGCCGTCGACCTGCCCGAGACGTACGGCAAGAACAACAGCGCCGACCTCGGGAAGAAGGCCGACGCGTACAAGGACGTCGCGGGCAATCTCAAGGAGAAACATCCCGAGGCGTATCCGCTCTTCCAGGGCAAGAACTGGGAGAACCGGCTGGCGATCGCGTTCGGCGGGCTGCTGGCGGCGCTGGTCGCGGGCGTGCTGATCATGGTGATCGCGATCGCGTTGATCGTGGTGAAGATCGCGTTCCTGTTGCTGCTGGTGGCCGGACCGATCTTCCTCGGGATCGGCATCCATCCGGGCATCGGACGGGTGATCGCCGTCCGCTGGCTGGAACTGTTGCTGTCCATGCTGCTGAAACAGGCGGCGCTGATCGGCGTGCTGTCGCTGTTGCTGTGGGCGTACGGGCTGATCCTCGGCGAGACGCTGCCGTGGGGCCTGCAAATCCTGCTCATCGCGCTGGTGACGTTCGCGGCGTTCGTGTACCGCAAGCCGTTCCAGCACCTGTTCTCCGCCGTCGGCTACGGCATGGTCGGCTCGCGGGAGAAGAGCGAGACGCAGCTCGACCGGTCCGTCTCCACGGCGCGCCGGAACTCGATCGCGGCCGTCGCTCCGTTCGGCGCGGGCGGGTTCGCCCGCTGGGCCAAGCGGGAGGCGACGTCCGAGTCCGCGGCGACGGCCGGGCAGCGCGACGCCTCGGCGGCCGCCCCGGTCGCGGCCGACCGCCGGGGCGTCGGTGCGGGCGAGGGCCCGTCGCCGGAGGACGCCCCGGTGCTGGCGGCCAGGCCGCGCGGTGGCAGTGCCGCCGCGCATTCGCGGTCCCGGCGGGGCGCACCGCCGCTGAACCTGCCGTCCCGCGCGGGCGCGCTCAACGGGCGCGGCTCGGACGACGGACCGTCCGAGCCCGCCGAGGGCGTGGTGGTCGGCGGCGGCAAGTCGGCCCCCGGCTCGGGCCGGGCGTCGTCGCGCCCACCGTCCTGGACGGGACGCGGCGGTTCCGGCGGCGGAGGCGGCGGTAGCGGTGGTTCCAACGGTGGCCGCGCCTCGGGCGGCGGTTCCGGTGGTTCGGGCGGCGCCGGTGGGTCCGGCGGCGGCTCGGCCGGTGGCAACGGCCGCGGTTCCGGCGGCGGCGGCGGGGGCGGCTGGTTCGGCAACGGCCGGTCCTCCGGTGGCGTGGAACGCGGACGTGGCCGCGGTGGCGGTTCCAATGGCGGCTCGGGTGGCTCGGGCGGTTCCGGTGGTTCCGGTGGTTCCGGCGGGTCGGGCTCGGGTGGCGGACGGTCCGGCGGATCGGGCGACATTCCCAGGCAGCGCGGCACCGGCGGCGGGACGGCCTCCGGGTCCGTGCCGGGGTCCGGGACGGGCGGTGGGCAGAAGCCGCCGCCGCTGTGGGCCAGGTCCGGTTCGCAGGAGAGCCCGCCGCTGCCGTTCTGGCTGCGTCCGGTCGATCCCGCCGAACGCCTGCCCGGTGAGAACGACTGAGCGGCGATGAACCTGAACGACCGGCAGCGCAGGCTCCTGTTCGCGGGGATCCTGGTACTGCTCACCGCCGCGGGCCTGTACTTGACGTTCGCCAAGCCCGACGACGGGCCGGACCGTCCGGAGGCCAAGTCGAGCGAGTCGGCCACCGCGCCCCCGACCGGCCCGGCGTCCCCGCCGCCCGGCATCCAGACGCCCGTGAACCCGAACGACTTCGACATCTACCGGCTGCTGCCGTTCACCCGGCAGGAGTTCGCGACCGCCGCCGACCTCGCGCAGCGGTTCGTCGCCGCCTACGGGACGTACCGGTTCGACGAGCCGCCCGAGACGTACTCGCAGCGGCTGGCCGGTTTCGTCACCGACGACCTGCGGACGCAGCTCACCCGGGACGCCACCACCCCCGGCCTGCTGGAGGAGCGCCGCCGGGAGCAGATCGTCGCGCGCGGCTCGGCGTCCCTCGACCAGGTCCGCACCATCGAGGACAACTCGATCATCTTCGTGGTGACGGGCACGCAGCAGGTCACCAAGGGCACCACCGAGTCCAGCGACAGCCGCAAGTACGCGGTCACCGTGACGCGGAACGGCGGCTCGCTGCGGATCTACTCGTTCCAGCCCGCCGACGCCGGGCAGGCGGGTGACACCGGATGACCCGCCGCGTAGTGATCTTCGGGGCGGTCGGCATCGCCGCCGCGATGTTCTCCGCGCTGCTGTTCGTCCCGATGATGTTCGGGGCGAGCCGGTTCCTGTTCGGCGGCGGCCTCGGCGGAGGCGGCTCCAACTGCGTGAACGTCGCGGGGGCCGGTGCCCAGCCCGCCGCGGCGACCGACGCGAAGGCCATTCCGGCGAACTATCTCCAGTTCTACCGGACGGCTGGCGGCAAGTACGGCATCCCGTGGAACGTCCTCGCCGGGATCGGCAAGGTGGAGACGGGGCACGGCACGTCCAACCTGCCGGGCGTCAAGAGCGGGGAGAACTACGCGGGCGCGGGCGGCCCCATGCAGTTCCTGGCCGCGACGTGGAAGGAGTTCGCGGTCGACGGCGACAAGGACGGCCACAAGGATCGCTACAACCCGGCGGACGCGATCCCGTCCGCCGCCGCGTACCTCAAGCACAACGGCGCCCCGACCCGGATGCGGACCGCGATCTTCCAGTACAACCACTCGTGGGACTACGTGAACCTCGTCCTGGAGTGGGCGAAGCGGTACGCGGGCGGCGCGTTCGAGGTCGTCCAGGCGAACGGGATCAACTGCGAGGACAACGAGCTGCCGGCGAACGCCAGCGCCCTCATCCAGCGGATCATCCAGTTCGCGCTGGCGCAGCGCGGCAAGCCGTACGTGTTCGGCGCCAACGGGCCGGACGCCTGGGACTGCTCCAGCATCATCCAGGCCGCGTACCGGACGGTCGGCCTGAACATCCCGCGCACGACCTTCGAGCAGTGGCCGTTCGGCAAGAAGATCAAGAAGGGTGACGAGCAGCCCGGCGACCTGGTGTTCTTCAACTCGGGCCCGGGGACGGCGTCCAACAATCCCGGGCATGTCGGGATGGTCGTCGGCAAGGGCAAGATGATCGTCGCGAGCTGCTCGACATGCGTCCCCGCGATCGGCGTGAAGTCGTACAAGCGGCCCGACTGGGTGGGCGTGACCCGTCCGCTCGCGCGGCCCGACCTGAAGAAGAAGGCCAGTGAGCTGGCCGCCGGTCAGACGGGCGGCTGACACCCCGAACGCGCGCCGCCGCCGCCCCTACAGGAAGCCGATAATGCGGAGGGGGCCGGGCCCGGACGTGGCATGCTGATCGTCGTGGAGTCCGAGATTTCCATCCGGGTCGCCGACGAGCTGTTGATGTTCCTGCCCGCCGCGCGGCGGATGCCGGTGAGCCGCGTCCCGTGGGACGGCACCTCCACGCTCGGGCATCTCGTGGAGTCGCTGGGCGTCCCGCTGCCCGAGGCCGGGCCGATGACCGTCGGCGGCGAGCCCGCCGACCCGGCCGACCGTCCCGATCCGGGTGGCGAGGTGCGCGTGGCGGCCGTGCCGCGTCCGCAGCGCGTCCCGCTGGAACCCGGTCAGGACGCGCCCCGGTTCCTCCTCGACGTGCATCTCGGCACACTGGCGCGGCGGATGCGGCTGCTCGGCCTCGACACCGCCTACCACAACGACATGGACGACCCGGCGCTGGTCGTCCAGGCCAACGCGGAACGCCGCGTCCTGTTCACCCAGGACCGGGGCCTGCTGCGCCGCCGCGCGCTGTGGTTCGGCGCCTACGTCCGTGGTTCCCGTGCGGACGACCAGCTGGCCGACGTGCTGGGCCGGTTCGCGCCCGTTTTGCGGCCGTGGACGCGCTGCACCGCCTGCAACGGCGAACTCGTCCAGGTCGACAAGCGCGAGATCGAACGCGACCTCGAAGCGGGGACGCGCCGCAGCTACGACGTCTACGGACGCTGCGCCGACTGCGGGAAGGTCTACTGGCGCGGCGCCCATGGCGACCATCTGGAGCGGATCGTACGGAAGGCGGTCGGAGCGTGACCGACAAGCTCACGGTCGTCGGCGCGGCGATCATCTCGGACGGGCTGCTGCTGACCGCGCAGCGGGCCGAACCCCCGCACATGGCGGGCGGCTGGGAACTGCCCGGCGGGAAGGTCGATCCGGGCGAGTCGGACGAGGACGCGCTCGTCCGCGAATGCCACGAGGAACTCGACGTCAAGGTGCGGCTCGGCCGCAGGATCGGCGACGACTGGTTCCTGAGCGACCGGGCCCTGCTGCGCGTGTGGACGGCGCGGGTCATCGAGGGCGAGCCCCGCGCGCTGGAGCACACGGCCCTCCGCTGGCTGTCCCGGGACGACCTGTACGACGTCGACTGGCTCCCCGGCGACCGCCCTGTGATAGACGCCATAGCCGCGCTGGACCTACTCAAAAGGTGACAAAACCCCTGCCTTTGGGCAGTTCCGGGGGGTGTGGCGGGTCGGCCGCCCGCAGGGGACAGGCCCGGTTCGAAAACGGCGGGATGGGGTGGTATGCAGGGCCAAGTAGACTGTGCTTGCCGCGTGTGTGCGGCCGATCCCGAACTCTCACGCAAGGCGAGCCCGCATGCCCATCTCCACGCGCGACGATCTCCGGAACGTCGCGATCGTCGCTCACGTCGACCACGGGAAGACGACGCTGGTCGACGCCATGCTCTGGCAGTCCGGGGCCTTCCGCGAGAACCAGGACGTCGACGACCGGGTGCTCGACTCGAACGACCTCGAGCGCGAGAAGGGCATCACGATTCTCGCGAAGAACACCGCCGTCCGGCACGGCGGGCTGACGATCAACATCATCGACACCCCGGGCCACGCCGACTTCGGCGGCGAGGTCGAGCGCGGGCTGTCCATGGTGGACGGGGTCGTGCTGCTCGTCGACGCCAGCGAGGGCCCGCTCCCGCAGACCCGGTTCGTGCTGCGCAAGGCCCTGGCCGCGCGGCTGCCGGTGATCCTGGTCGTGAACAAGACCGACCGTCCCGACGCCCGCATCGACGAGGTCGTCGACGAGACGTACGAGCTGTTCATGGACCTCGACGCCGACGAGGACCAGATCGACTTCCCGATCGTGTTCGCGTCCGGCCGCGCCGGGCGGGCCTCGCTCGACAAGCCCGCCGACGGCGAGATGCCCGACAGCCCCGACCTGGAGCCGTTGTTCGGCGTCATCACCGAGACGATCCCGGCGCCGTCCTATGACCCGGATGCAACGCTCCAGGCGCATGTCACGAACCTGGACGCGTCCAGCTACCTCGGCCGGATCGCGCTGTGCCGCGTCCACGCCGGGGCGATCAAGAAGGGCCAGCAGGTCGCGTGGTGCCGCCACGACGGCAGCGTCGAGCGGGTCCGGATCACCGAGCTGCTGATGACCGAGGCGCTGGCCCGCAAGCCCGCCGACGAGGCCGGTCCCGGCGACATCATCGCGATCGCCGGAATCCCCGACATCATGATCGGCGACACCATCGCCGACCCGGACGACCCGCGCCCGCTGCCGCTGATCACCGTGGACGAGCCCGCGATCTCGATGACGGTCGGCACCAACACCGGGCCGCTCGCCGGACGCGAGAAGGGCACCAAGGTCACCGCCCGGATGGTCAAGGACCGGCTCGAGCGCGAACTGGTCGGCAACGTGTCGATCAGGGTGCTGCCGACGGAACGTCCCGACACGTGGGAGGTGCAGGGCCGCGGTGAGCTGGCCCTGGCGATCCTCGTCGAGGGCATGCGCCGCGAGGGCTACGAGCTGACCGTCGGCAAGCCGCAGGTCGTCGCCAAGACCATCGACGGGAAGAAGCACGAGCCGGTCGAACGGCTCACCGTCGACATCCCCGAGGAGCACCTCGGCGCGGTCACGCAGCTGATGGCCGTCCGTAAGGGCCGCATGGAGCATATGACCAACCACGGGACCGGCTGGGTCCGGATGGAGTTCCTGGTCCCGGCGCGCGGGCTCATCGGGTTCCGCACCGAGTTCATGACCGAGACGCGCGGCACCGGCATGGCGCACCACGTGTTCGAGGATTACGAGCCCTGGTTCGGGGAACTGAGGACTCGTCCCTCCGGCTCACTGGTGGCCGACAGGAGCGGCGCCGCCACCGCGTACGCGATCACCAACCTTCAGGACCGCGGCACGTTCTTCGTGGGACCGACCACCGAGGTGTACGAGGGCATGATCGTCGGGGAGAACTCCCGGTCCGATGACATGGACGTCAACATCACCAAGGAGAAGAAGCTCACGAACATGCGGTCCTCCACCGGTGACGAGCTGGAGCGGCTCACCCCGCCCCGGCAGCTGTCCCTGGAGGAGGCGCTGGAGTTCTGCCGCGAGGACGAGTGCGTCGAGGTCACGCCGGGTGCCGTCCGCATCCGCAAGGTCGTCCTGGACGCCAGGGAACGCGAACGCACGCGGGCACGTCTGAAGCGAACGGGCTGAGCCCACCGTGCCGAACCGACACCGTGCCGAATCACGTGGCTGAACCCCCGCAAGGCTGATCTTCCGAGAACCAGGCGTTACGGCGGGCCGACGTTACGGCCGACCGCGGCGGACCGAACGTCCCGACCGAGCGCTGAAGGGACGGGGGCCGTCCGGTACCTGGCGGCCCCCGTTCGCTTGTCCACGGCCCGCTTGTCCACGGCCCGCTTGTCCACGGCCCGCTTGTTCCCGGCCCGGCAACGGTGACCAGACGGTGACCAAAATGGCGGCGGCCCCGAGGGAGAACCCTCGGGGCCGCCGTTCGCCGTTTCGCGGGTGTCAGCTCAGCTGGACGGTCCCGGTCACGTCGGCGGCCAGGCGGAGCTGGTCGCCGTCGCGGAGCGGGGCCTCCACGCCGCGGGGGAGACGCTCGCCGTTGACGAACGTCCCGTTGGTGGAGCCCTCGTCACGGACCCAAGCCGTCCCGGACGGGTCGAGCCACACCGTCGAGTGGCGCCGTGACACGTTGTCGTACTGCGTGAACGTGGACGCGACGGGGGACTGCCCGGCGTCCCGTCCGATCACCAGGTGCTGCCCGACCGACACCTTGAGCTCGCCGGTGGGGAACAGCACCCGCAGGACGGGCGTGCCCTTCTGCGGCAGCGGACGCAGGCACGAGTCGCACTGCGCGGCGCCCGGGTGGGGCAGGACGGCCTCGCAGTACGGGCACATGAACGCCGTGCTGTCGGGCTGCCGCCCCTGGTTGTGGTCGGGCGGCAGCAGCGTCGCCTCGCGCCCGTGCGGGGGCGGCATCGGCGGCTGGCCGCCGGGCTGCGGCGGACCGTACTGGTTGTCGGCGGGCCCCTGCTGCGGCAGGCCGTACTGGTCCTGCTGCTGGTACTGCTGGTCGCCGCCGCGACCGTACTGGTCCTGCTGGGGCGCGTACTGCTGGTCCTGCTGGGGCGAGTACTGGTCCTGTGGGGGAGAGTACTGCTGCTCCTGCTGCTGGTAGTCCGGCATCGGGGGCTGCTGCTGTTGCGGCGCGCCCCAGGGGTCCTGCTGCTGTTGCGGCTGCTGTTGGGGCAGGCCCCACGGATCCGGTGACTGCTGCGGCATCGGCTGCTGGCCGCCCTGCGGCTGCGGCGAACCGTACGCGGGCTGCCCATGTTGCGGTTGCCCGTGCTGACCCTGCTGCTGCTGGCCGTGCTGCTGTTGACCGTGTTGCTGCTGGCCGTGTTGCTGTGGAGCGTGCTGGTCGGGCGCCTGCTGCTGCATCGGCGGACCCCACGGGTCCTGCTGCTGCTGTGACTGCGGCGGCGGGCCCCACGGGTCGGACGACTGTCCGGGCGGGCCCTGTGGCTGCGGCGGCCCCTGCTGCGGTGCCTGCTGGTGGGAGGGCTGGTGCTGGGGGGCCTGCTGCTGGTACGGGTCGGGCGCCTGGCCGTAGGACGGCTGGCCGCCCTGCGGCGGCGCGGGCGGGCCACCGTACTGCTGCTGGCCTCCGTACTCCGGCTGACGACCGTACTCCGGCTGGCCTCCGTACTGCGCGCCCCCCTGCTGGGGGCCCTGGGGCGGCGGGAAGCCCCGGTTCTGGTCGTCGAATCCGCGCTGGGCACCGCCCGCCCGGGCCAGGTTGGCCCCGCAGCTCATGCAGAGCAGATCGCCCTGCTGGAACGGTTCGTCACAGACAGGACAGTTCAAGGTCGCCATGACACATCCCCCGAGCGCACCCCGGCGCGGTAGAGCCTCGACGTGAGGTGCTCCATGTCACCCCTTCGCGGGATCCCGATGTAGTACACCCGCCTTCCCTCCGGCCCTTCGTCCACGGACACCTGCACTTGGGGCCCTGTTCCTTCTCCAGTCTTCCCGATGTCGGCCAGTGCCCCGTACCGTTCCCGCCCCAGTGCGGACAGCGGCACGACGCGCTGGTTGGCCGACCCCCTCCAGAGTAGGGAGCCGCCCTGGGACTGTCGCCCCCCCGGGTTGAGCCGATCGACATACGGCCCGGTGATCACCGCATCGCACATGTCCAGGATCTCGCGGGACTCACCGCTACGGGTGAGCCGAGAGTAGACATATCCGCTGTAGACCAAAATGTCCAACGCAATCGTCTCATGGTCAAGGCCGTCTCGCCACGCGCGGATCCCTCGCACCAGTGCCGCCAGCGCCTCGGGCTGCTGGAACGGCTCACCTCCGGAAATGGTGATTCCGTCGACCGGTCCGGGCAGGGAGGCGAGCCAGCCGAGGACCGCCTCGACCGGTACGGCCCTGGCCGGATCGGCGTCCCAGGTGTCGCGGGACAGGCAGCCGTGGCAGTGCAGCGTGCAGCCCTGCGTCCAGATGCCCGCGCGGGTCCCGGGGCCAAGAGTGGTCACCGGATAGTGCGCCTTGGCGAGCAGCAGTGTGCCGGACGTCACTGAAGTTCCAGATGGACGATGCTGCCCTCGCGCCGGACGCCGGTGACGGTGATCTTCTCGTCCGCGACGAGTTCGCGGTCGAACAGTGCGCGCGCCAGCGGGTTGACGAAACACGACTCCAGTGCCATGCCGATGCCGCGTCCGCCCTTGTCCAGCTCCTCGGTGCACCAGCCGCGCAGCGTGGTCAGCGCGTCGCTCTTCACCGCGAGGACGAGCCGGTGCTCGTCGGTCACGCGGCGGCAGATGTTCGCGAACTGGAGGTCGAAGATCTTGTGCGCGGCCTCGGCGGAGATGAAGTCGAACACCACGATGTTGTCGCCGAACCGGTTGAGCAGCTCGGGACGGTTCAGCACCTCGGTGAAGTGGCCGGCGACGGCGCCCTTGATGCGCTGCTCCACCTCGTCGTACGTCATCCCCGGTGTGATGTTCTGCACACGGTTCGGCGAACCATAGGGGTTCGAGTCGCGGGTGGTCAGGTCGGTGCCCGGGACGTACATCCCGAGGTTCGAGGTGAAGATCAGGATCGACTCGGAGAAGTGCACGGTGTTGCCGCGCCCGTCGGTGAGGCGTCCGTCCTCCAGGATCTGGAGGAACTTGTCCAGGATGCGCGGGTGGGCCTTCTCGATCTCGTCGAAGAGCATCACGCGGAACGGGTCCTCGCGGACGGCGTTGGTCAGCTCGCCGCCCGCCTCGTGTCCCACGTAGCCGGGCGGCGACCCGATCAGCCGGTCGCCGGACCCCTCGCCGGAGAACTCGCTCATGTCGAACCGCAGGTAGGCGGACTCGTCCCCGAACACCAGCTCGGTGATGGCCTTCGCCAGTTCCGTCTTGCCGGTGCCGGTCGGCCCCGCGAAGAACAGCACCCCGCGCGGACGGCTGCCCGACCGGGTCGCCTGCGCGCCGGAGAGGCCGAGCACCGCCCGCTTGAGGATGTCGAGCGTCTTGGTGACGGCCTGCGGCTGCCCGATCACCCGCTCCGGGACGCGTTTCTCGCCCTCCAGCACCCGCCGCCGCAGATGGCCACGGCTCCACGGGTTGTCGAGCACACCGAGCTTGTAGGTGCGGACGGCGTCCGGCAGGTCGGCCAGGTCGACGTTGCGCTCCTTCGCCAGCCGCGTCACCTCGATCATCGACTGGAGGGTCAGGCCGTCGGCCTGCTCGGCGAAGGCGTCGCAGGCCGCGGCGGCGATCTCGTCCGCGCCGACGTCGCTGACCCCGAACGCGCGGGCCAGCAGCCGCGCCGTCTCCTGCCGGTCGCCGAGATGCGGGCGCGGGATCGTGATCTCGCGGATCGTCTCGTTGTCGGTCGTCAGCCACGGCGGCAGGTCGCCCGGCCGCTCCACCAGCCACACGATCGGGTTGTACAGCGGCTTCGGCCGCGGACCCGCCACCCGGACGGGACGCGCGCTGCGCGACAGCTTCGCGCAGAACCGGAAGAAGTCGCGTTCGGCGGGCTCCAGGTCGGTCGGGGTGCGGGCGATCCGCGACGCCGAGTCGATCACGAACGCGGCGCGGATGTCCTCCTTCGGGCGGGCGACCGCGGCCAGATGCCTGGTCAGCGCCTCCAGCGACGGCCTCTCGTCCGCCTTGACCTTGCCGATCAGCCGCTCCGCCGACCGGGCCGCCTCGTCGCCGATCTCGTCCCCGGCCTCCGGGTACACCTGGAGGCCGTCCACCGGGTCGTACACGATCATGCAGGACGCGCCGCTGGAACGCAGCGTCTCCCACAGCAGGCCGCGCAGCGGCAGTAGGCGGGCGGGCCCGACGACGTCCGGCGGCGGCGCGAGGAAGCTGTCGTGCAGGTTGCCCGACAGGACGTACTGGGAGTGGACGGAGAGGGTCGCGTCCATCTCGCGGATGAACGGCGGCCAGCCTTGCAGCCGTCCCCCGAGAGTCGGCGATTCAATGCTCATACCTGCTCCTCGCGGAGGGAGGATCCCCCGCGCCCCCCGGGTTCACTCCCGATCATGTCCGGCACCTCATGTACGACGCTCGCGGCGGCGCTCATGTTGCCCCGCGCGGGACCCAGTCTGCCGTGACGTGGCCGAAACCGGCAGCTCACGGACCCCCGGGTCGAGTCGCCACGCCACGTCGGAGCGGACTCCGGCGTCCTGGAGGCGGGCCCGCGCGGCCTCGAACGCCTCGCACCACTCCCGCTCCCGCTCGACGTCGACGCGCCGGTCGTCCTCGCTTTCGGCGGGTCGCGTCCGCACCATCGACGCCCGGACGTGCGCGGCGTCGTCGACCCGCATCCGGACGCTGTGGTCGGGCCAGGCGCCCTTCGTGAGCGTCATGCCGCCGTCGCCGTCCGCCGTCAGGGTCTCGAAGCCCGGCTGCACCTCGTACCCGAGGTCCTCGAACGCG
This sequence comes from Actinomadura meridiana, assembly GCF_039537545.1. Lineage (NCBI taxonomy): Bacteria > Bacillati > Actinomycetota > Actinomycetes > Streptosporangiales > Thermomonosporaceae > Actinomadura > Actinomadura meridiana. Next base: position 146,894 of record NZ_BAABAS010000003.1, on the reverse strand, counting down.
GCGGTGATCGAGTCGAGGACGTAGCGGCGCTCGGCCTCGGCCTGCTCGGCGGCGTCGAGCTCGTCCGCCAGGCGTTGCTCCTCTTTACGGCGCTCCTCGGTGCGGCGGTTCGCGTCCTGGATCCGCAGCCTCACCTCGTGCAGGACGCCGTCGACCTCTTCTGCCGTCTCGATCCCGGCGAGCAGCCCGGCGGCCTCGGCGACGGCGCGGCGTTCCTCGTCGTCGGCGTCCGGGAGCAGGCGCGCCATGATGCGGGCGAGATTCTGTCGGACGTCCTCTTTACTGTCGGTGGTGGGGGGAGGTGGTTTCTGTGCCGTGTCGGATTGGAGCCCTTCTGCGGGGACGGCGAAGACCTGCGCGGTTACCTCGGCCGCCAGGTGTTCGGAGAGTTGGTGCTCTGCTTCGTCAAGGAGCCGGTCTGTGGCTGCGCACCACTCGATCAGCTCTTCGGCGGGACGGTCGTCGAGGGGCAGCGGCGGCGGGAGCGTCACGTCGGCTCCGAGCGTGGCCCGTGTTTCGGCGAGCGCCTCGATGCGTGCGTTGCGTCGCACGACCTCCCGCAGCGCCCGCTCCTGCGTCTCGACCTCGGCGAGCGCCGCCGCCCGGGTTTCCGCGCGTCCTTCCGCGAGGGCCGCCAGCGCCTCCGCGCCCCGGCCCGCCATCCCGGCGCCGCGCCCGAGGACGCGGTTCATGCCCAGGGTGAGCACCACCGCCATGTCCAGGGCGATCTCCGCCTCGACCCCACTGCTCACGTTTTCCCTCCGCCGCTTCGAGACTCCCGCCACCGGTGCAGCCGCATGCCCGCCGTGACGGCGTGCGCGAACGCGCCCACGGCCATCACCAGCAGCCACAGCAGCGTCCCGAGCGGCATCACCGCGCCCAGCAGGAACAGGACGACCACCGCCGGGAGGAATCCGACGAGCAGCAGCATGCCGCAGCCGCCGCGCCCGGTGCGCCGCGCGGCTCCCGACACCGACCGGGTCGCGCCCGACACCTTCGACAGCGCCCGTCCGGCCGCCGACAGCACCGTGGAGAACAGTGACCATGGCCCGCCCGGCAGGTAGTCGGTGCCCTGGGTGCGTGCGAGCATCACCTCGCTGCCGCACTGCACCCCCCACGCGAGCACCGACGCCACGACCAGGAGACCGGCTGACGCGCCGGACGACCGCTGGAAGCCCCCGACGGAACTGGAACCCGTGTCGTCCACGCCGAACAGGGCGTCGACGATCCAGCTGCCGAGCAGCCAGAACCCGAGGAGCGGCAGCGTCCACAGCACGGCCCGGGTCATGGCGGCGTTGACTCCGGCGAGCCGTTTTCGCTCGTGGTCTGCCCACTGCGCGCGGAGCGCCTCGTCCTGCCGCGCGGCGGTCAGCCGGTCCCGCTTCTGGACCTCGGCCTCCAGGACGGCCTCCGGCGCGGCGAGCGACACCGCGAGCAGCCGCAGCGGATCGTCTCCGGCGCCGTCCGCCATCCAGCCGAACCACGGCGCCGGTTCGGGGAGGGACGCGCGGGCTCGTGCCGCGCCGTCCGCGATCAGCCGTCCCGACTGCTCGGGACGGGCCGCGAGCGCCAGCAACGTCAGCAGGACGACGGGCGGGTCGTCGGCGCCGGCGTCGGGGAGCCGCGCGTCGAGCCCCGGGGGAGTGGCCTGCTGTGTGCGCAGCCAGCGGGCGAGGTCGTTCCACTCCGCCGCGTGGGCACGCCACTGGTCGTCGACGCGGGCCAGTTCGCGGCCTCCGCCGAACCCGGCCAGCACCCGCAGCAGGCCCCGCTCCCACAGGTCCAGGCCGATTCGGCAGGCCAGCCGGTGGTCGGGATGGCGGCGGTCCCCGGCAAGGACGGCGAGGTTCGGCAGATCGTCGGCCGTCATCCGGCGGCCCAGGTAATGAGGTGGCAGATCCGGGTCGAGCCAGTGCACCAGATGCAGCAGCTTCACGTCCGGTGGCAGGCGCGTCGTGAGGTGGCCGTCCACCAGGTCGTCGCGGCCGTCGTCTTGGATCTCTGCCAGCCAGTCGCGGAGGCTTCGCCACGCTTGCCCCGACTCGCCGCGTCCGAAGAAGTGCTCCGCGGCGTGCTCCCAGTCGTCGACGAGCTCGCGTGCCAGTTCGTCGCGGCGGGTGAATCGCCTGCCCTTGAACGCGAGCCCGCCGCCCGCGTCCGGCCGAGCGCTCTCTTCGGCGACCGGTGGGGAACCGCCGTCCAGCCACTCCCGCACCTGCGCGCCCGTCCAGCGCTGGCGCGGGTCGCGGGCCAGCAGCCCTCGGCACAGCAGCCGCAGCCCCGGATCGGCGACGTCGTCCGCGCTCACCGGCCGCGTCGCCAGATGGTCCACCACCACTGTTTCGCTCATGCCCTGAAACGGGGAGCGGCCGGTCGCCATCTCCCGGACGATCATGCCGAGCGACCACCAGTCACGCGCGGGCGACACCTGCCCCGACAGCGACTCCGGCGCCGCGTAGGCCAGCGTCCGCGACGACGACGCGAACACCACGCTCTGGTCGAGGACCCGGCTCAACCCGAAGTCGGCGATCACCAGCCGCACCGGGTCCGTGCCCAGGACCAGCACGTTCTCCGGCTTGAGGTCACGGTGGACGATGCCCGCGCCGTGCAGGGCCGCCAGGCCGTCCGCGAGCTGCGCCGCGAACTCGCGGGCGGTCGCCACGGGCAGCGGCCCGTCTTCCAGCAGTCCCCGCAGGTTGCCGTCCGGCGCGTACGCGGCGATCTCGTAGTCGCGGCCGTCCGCGTGCCCGGTCTCCAGGATCCGCAGCACATGCGGGGAGTCGAGCGCGGGAAGTTTCGCCCACACCTCCCGGTCGGCGCTGTACCCGCGGCGGAAGATCTTCGCGACGTACTCGTCGCCGTCGTCGTCCCGCACCAGCAGCAGATCGGACTCGGCGCCCTGCACCGGCAGCTCCCCGACCACCTGGTACCGCTCGCCCAGCGCCCCCGGCAGCCGCAGCAGCGGATCGCCGGGCGCCGTCCCCTCCCGCCGCGTCTCGTCCGCCGCCCGCGGCCCCGGCACCCGCGCGTCGCGCCGCGTGGCCCCGCTGTCTCGCCGCGCGTCGTCGTCCGGCCGCGCGTTGTCGTCCTGTCGCGCGTTGTCGTCCTGTCGCGCGTTGTCGTCCTGTCGCGCGTCCCGCCGGGTGTCCCGCGACGACGTCCCGCCATCGGACCCCGTCCCGTCGAACTCGCCCACGTCGGACCCCGCCTACGTCTTGTCCTTGATGATCCGCAGATACTCACTGATCTTGAACTGGTTGATCACGAACTCCAGGATCAGCCGCGTGACGAGCAGTTGGAAGATCCAGATGAACGGGGTCGCGACCAGCAGCGCGAGGCCGAGCCCCGAACCGTCCACCAGCAGGGCCAGCCCGTACCACGCGAGGATCAGGTCCATGAGGGTGATCGAGACCAGCGCGAGCGCGTAGACGGCCTTCACCAGCTTCGCGGTGATCATGTAGTCGAAGCTCAGGTCGAGCAACGTCCCGACCACACCCTTGCGCGCCGGGACGCGTGGCGGGGGCGCCCACCCCTGCTGCTGTTCCTGCGGCCCGCCCGGCGGCGGCCCCGGCGGCCCCGGCGGGCGGGGGCCGGGCAGCGGTGGCGGCCCATAGAAACGGGCCGAGTCGGGCTCCGGCCGAACGGACTCCGGATGGACGGGAACCTGCGGGCGTGGTGGATGACCGGGATCCGGCTGGTGCGTCATCGCTGTCGTCTCCAGAGTGGGGCCGCCTACACCGGAACTCTAGAGCCTGCGCGCCGCCGCATGCCGGAACGCGACGACGGACCGGCCGGCCGCGGGCCCCCGGTATCGTGCGGGGGCCGAGATCGTAGGGGCGAGGGTCGATGGTCGCGTTGCTGCTAGTGCCCGTGGGGTTCGCTGTCGGCCTGCTGCTGACCCCCCTCGCGGCACCCTTCGTGGAGGACGTTTCGCGCCGTCACCGGATGGCAACGGCACTGCTAACGGCGGTCACCTTTTCCTTGCTCGGATGGCGTGTCGGGCCCGAGCCCGTCCTGCCCGCACTGCTCTACCTCGCCGCCGCCGCGACGCTGCTCGGCTTCATCGACATCAAGACCAAACGGCTCCCGGACCGTTTCACCCTGCCGTCCTACGCCGCCGTGGCCCTGCTCGCCGCCGCCGCACCATTCAGCGACAACGGGCCCGAACGACTCCTGCACGCGCTCATCGGCATGGTCGCACTGTTCGCCCTGTTCTTCCTCCAGGCGTTCTTCGTGCCGTCCGGGATCGGCATGGGCGACGTCAAACTGTCGGGAGTCCTCGGCCTCTACCTAGGCTGGTTCGGCCGCGACACCTGGATACTCGGACTCCTGACGACCTACCTCCTGGGTGCCCTGGCCGGGATCACGATTATGATCGTCCGCCGCACCCGAAAGGGCGAGTTCCCCTTCGGCCCCGCTATGCTCGCCGGGACGCTCATCGCCGTCCTCGCCTCCACGAGCTGACGGACATCAGTCCTTGCACAGGTTCTGATCGCCCTTGACGCCTCCGCCGATCTTGTTAATGGTCGGCGGAGCGAGCCGGATCCCATTCCTCCCGATGACGAGCCGCACCCCACCCGCCGGAGCCTTGGCATCAGGGGTGAGCAGCGCGTCCGGGACGTCCCGCGCAAGCGCCGACGCCTGCGCCTCCGCCGACGGCGCGAACACAATGCGACTCTCCGGCACCGCCGCGCCCTTCTCGACCTTCTTCGTCACCTTGAAACCACGCAACCGAAGCTGCTTCACGATGCGCTTGACCAACTTGTCCCGCGCGCCCGCGTCAACGATGGTGACGGGCACCTTGCCGGGCTGCGGCGGCGCCTGCTTGGCCTGGACGGGAGGCGCCGCGGGCAACTCATTGTCATGACGGACCGCGTCGAACAGCGGCTCGGCCAGCTCCCGATTCCACTGGACGCGGTTGGCGTCCGGCGCGTACCGCTCGACGGGCACCGTCACGAACCGCACCTGTCCAGCGCTCATGCCCTTGACTCCGTCGGCGAGCTTCCGCATCGCGGACAGATCGAGTTCATCATCCGTCGTCACCGACTTGGTCGCCGCTTTCAGGAACTTGTACGTCTTCTTCGGATCGGTGAGGACCTCACCGCTGGTCGCCTTGTCGACGACGGCGGCCATGAACTTCTGCTGCCGCTCGATCCGCTCCAGGTCCGACCCGTTCCCCAGCGAGTACCGGGCCCGCACATACCCCAGGGCCTGCTCACCCTTGACGGTCTGCTTCCCGGCCTTCAGATACAACTCCGCCCGGGGGTCGTTCACGGGCTTGTCAACACAGATCTGCACACCGCCCAGGGCGTCCACCATCCGTTTGAACCCCGAGAAGTCCACCTGGACGAAGTGGTCGATGTGAATGCCGGTAAGAGACTCCAGCGTCTTCCACGTGCAGGTCGGCCCCGCGAACGCGAACGCCGTGTTCAACATCCCGAACCGTCCTGGAACGGTCCCACCCTTCTCCTTCTTGCACTCCGGAATCTTCACCATCGAGTCACGCGGAAAGCTGATCCCGACCGCCTGATCCCGGTTAGGCGACAGATGCAGAATAATCGCCGTATCCGACCGCGCCCCCGAAATCTCGGCAGCACTCCCATACCGGGCGTTGTCTCCCGCACGCGTATCAGACCCAATCAACAAGATATTGAGCGACTTGTTGAGTTTCCGAGGCCGCTCACTACCAAGCTGGTCAGTAACATGCTTGGTCTTAATCCCCCCAACCAAATCATGATAAAGCCACGCCGCTCCCGCACCCCCAAGCAACACAACAACCCCCACCCCAACCGCGACCCACCGCAAAACCCTCCGCCCCCGCCCCCGAGACTTCCCCGTCCCCCCACCACCAGCACCGCCGTCGCCAGCTCCGCCACCACCGCCAGCCTGCCCCCCACCACCTTCAGCCGCGCCAGCCCCCTCCACCTCGTCCGGCCCAGACCCCCGCTCCTCAGACTCACCAACATCCCCAGCCGCGTCATCCCCACCCGAACCCACCACGCCGCCCTCTGGAACGTCCTGCCCAATCGCAGCGGACACGCGTCCCGCCTGAGTAGAGGCCCCCTCGCCATTGTCCTGCTGTTGCGTTTCGGGCTGGAGAGTGTTGTGGCTGGGGGCGCCCGCTTGGACGGCGTTTGTGGAGTCGGGGGGCGTTGCCGCCTGTTGTTCGCTCTGGTTGTCTGCTGAGGGAGCCTCGGCAGCGGCGGGAGGTTGGCCGGGTTTGGGGGTGGTCTGCGGCGAAGACTCGTTGGATGGCTTGTCGGTTTCGGCGGTCTCGTGGATGCGGGTCTCGTCGAACACGATGCGTGCTGTTGCTGACCTGCTCTTTTCGCCGGACGCGCTCGGGCCGGATGCTGGGTTTTCGCGGGGTTGCTCCGGTGCGGTGGCCGCTGGGCCTCCGGCTCGCGGGGTGGAGGCAGGTGTCGCTTCGTTTCCGCTGCTTGTGGAGGCGGCGGGGGTGGTGTGGGCGGCCTCGTCCCCCGCGAGATCGTCGCGGCCGGGGTCTTTGTCGCTCATCGGTCCCGTCTCGGCGCAGGCCCTGGTCAGGGCGCGTGGTTTGCGTGGTTCGTCAGTCTATGAAGGTGGCGGGATCACGAGGGAGCGTGCACCTCCTCATTGTTGGATGCGCGAGACGTCCGTTTTGTTGACAGAGGGGCGAAACCTGGTCTCCTGTCGGACGGGGTCGGTTCGGGTTTCCGTACGATCGGTGCGTGAACGCGGGGTGGGTGATCGGCGGTCGGTTCACGATGCTGGACCGCATTGGGAGCGGCGGCACCAGCCGTGTATGGCGCGCCTACGATCATGCGGAGCGGCGTTACTGCGCGGCCAAGCTCGTTCGGCAGCGGGGGCCGACGTCGATACTGCGGGTCGTCCGAGAACGGGCGTTTCAGCTGGCACATCCGCATGTGCTGACGCCCTATGCGTCATGTTCCGCGGACGAAGATGTGCTCCTGGCAATGAACCTGGTCAGCGGTGGTTCGCTGGAGACGCTGCTTGGGGACTACGGAAAGCTGCCACCCGCTTACGCCGCCGAGGTCTTGGACCAGTTGCTGGCCGCCTTGAGCCATATCCACGGCGCGGGCGTGGTGCACCGGGACGTGAAACCCGCCAATCTGCTGCTGGAGCCGAGCCCGGTGGGCGCGCCGCACGTTCGGCTGGCCGATTTCGGTATCGCGTTGAGCGATGACGGGATGCGGTTCACCACTACCGGCTTCAGGGTGGGCACGCCGGGATACATCGCCCCCGAAGTCCTGGACTGGAACAGGCCCGGCCCGCGCCAGGACCTGTTCGCGGCGGGCATGGTCTGCTGGCGCATGTTGACCGGCGCGGGTGATCCCCATCCGCGTCAGCGGGTCGGTGAACCGCCCGCCGATGTGCCGCCCCTGCTCTGGGCAGTTGTCGCTCGACTGTGCGCCTCTGACCCCGCACAGCGTCCCGACACCGCCGACGCCGCGCGCCGAGCCCTTGCCGCTTGCCACCTCGACCTGCGTTTCCCCGTCCGCACCCTGGACGGCGAACTGCTACAGATCTTCGACCACCTGGGCCCACCGCCTCGCTGACCCCCACAACCTCCAACCTGGGGGTGAAGAGTGAGGATCGCCTGGACAGCGGCGGTTTGGCGCGACGGTATGACGAACTTCCTTCCGGATGGTCGCCGGTGATCTCGGGGCGGCTGTTCGGGGGACGGAGTGGGATGTTTTCCGGTGGTTTTGAGGAGGGCTGGCGGTGTTCGTTTTGTCGGTGGCGGATGGGACGGTGTGGCCATTCCAGTGAGAAGGAGGATCTGCCGTGGACGAGTCCGGATGGCCGTATGTTCACCCGCATGACTGGACGGACGTCGAGAAGATCCGGGCGCTGTTAGAGGGCGGTGCCGATCCGGACGGTGAGGCGAACTATGGCGTTCGGGCACTGCACCTCGCGGCGGAATACGGCTCACCGGCGGTGGTCGCGGAGCTCGCCGAGCGCGTGAGCGACATCGACGCCGAGGATCACGGGCGGAGCGCGCTGTGGGTCGCGGTGTGCCATCACCGTATGGACAACGTGCGTCCCTTGATCGAGGCGGGTGCTGATCCGTGGCGCACGATGATGGGAGGGTGGTCGCCCGGACGGCTCAGCCTCGCGGGCGCGACGCCGGACCTGTTCGAGGTCCCTGAGAGCGAGGCGGGGCTCTCGGCCGCGGAGTCCGCGTTGGTCGTTTCCGCTCTCCGGCTGAACGAGATGTTGGACGACGCCGATCGGTACAGCGAAGGCTTGAGCCTGGCGTGTGTCGCGGGCGTTGGTGCGGAGGAGGCGGTGCGAGCGCTCGGCGGGAGCACACTGACCGCAGCCGAAATCGACCCGCAAGAGGAAGACGACATCGACATCATCGGTGTCACCGATGTCCCGGGAGGCTGCGTCCTCAGTCAGCCCTGGGGATACGCACCACAGATGCCGGGTGTCATGGCGCGCCTGTCCGTGGGCACCTTCGCCTACGGGCTCTACGCCAATCCCAAGAGCGGAGACCAAGGGTGCATCTCCGAGAACGGCGCCACCACGGCCTGGGATCTCAGCCCCGGATATCCGGGGTCCGCTGCGACGCCCCGCGATGTTCTGGTCGGCTACGTGACGCCGCACAATGCAATCGCCCACTGCTTCGTCTATGCGGGGCTGGAGCCGCGAGATGCCCGGTCGGTCGAAGGGCCGCCAGACATCTGGATGCGGCTGCCGGAGCTCGATTGGTGGAAATGATCGGCGACCCCGGTCGCCTGGGTATGTGCGGCGCGCTCCATGGTGAGCTGACTACGTCGTTGTCGATCGTGGTGTGTGCCGGACAGCGGGTGGCGGGTGGCGGATGGAAGACAGTGGGCGGCGGGCAGTGGGTGGCGGGCCGCGGGGTGGGCGGCGGCTGGGCATCGGTGGGGTCTGCGGCTCGTTCTGGGCTCCCGACGTACGTGACGGCTTCGTCTGCGGCCTCCTGATCGGGGCTGTTGTCTTCTGGTCAGGCTTTTTCGTAGGTGATTTCTACTCGACGGTTCTTGGCTCGGCCGCTTGGGTTGTCCTTGCCGTCCAGCTCGTTGGGGGCTACCGGTCTGGCCTCGCCGTATCCGGTGGCCTGGAAGCGGAGGGTGACGCCCTTCAGGGCGTTCTCCAGTTCGGTCTTGACGGCCTCGGCGCGTTGTTCGGACAGGGTCTGGTTGTAGGTGGCGTCGCCCAAGGAGTCGGAGTGGCCGGATACCAGGACGGTGCCCCGGGCGGTGCGTAGGCGGGGTGCCAGGTCGGCGATGCGGCGTCGTGCGGTGGCGGTCAGGGTCGCCTTGTTGAAGTCGAACAGGACGTCCGCCGAGAGGCGGACCGTGATCTGTGCGCCGTTGGTCTCCTCCTCTTCCAGCGGGATGACCGATTTGGACAGGTCGATGCCGAGCACGGCGGCGTTCGTGTCGATGGACAGGACGCTGTCGGTGATGTTGCCGTCCGGCGCGTCCGGCTCGGCCCGGGCCATGGTCGGGACGGCGAGGGTCAGGGCCAGGGCGGCCGCGATGATGGTCGGCCTGCGCACTCGGTTCACCTTTCGACCGGGATGTTGCGGAAGGTGGGCCACGAGCCGATCTGCACGTCGACGGACTTCACGTTCTCCGGGGGAGCGGCGAAGGTGGCGTTGAGGTGCCCGGGCTGGTTGTTGGTGAGCTTGGTGAACAGGTCGTCGGTCGCCAACTCCCGGCCGCGGGAGTCCTTCACGACGACGTAGCGCTTGAGGTTGACCGGGTCGATCAGCGAGGTGCCCAGGACGTGTTTGCCGTTGAGGTCGTAGGGGCTCAGGGCGCCCTGGTCGCCCGTGGGGAGGCGCGGCGTGAGCTGGAAGTTGAGGGTGGCCAGCCGACCGCTGACCTTGAGGCCCAGGATCCCGACGTCGACCTTGGCGCCCGCGGCGGCCGGGGTGGCGAAGGTGCCGTTGGCGACGGTGTCGGTGGCGTTGTCGACGCCCGCCTTGCCGGTCGCCGAGCCCGCTGCGGCGGACGCCGGGTCGGAGTCGTTGCCGAACGCGGAGCAGCCGGTGACCCCGCCGGTCAGGAGCAGTGCGGCGACCGCGACGGCCATCGCGCGATGGGACAGAGCCATGTGTTGCTTCCTCCAGAGGTGTCGCATATGCAAACGGTGCCGTCCGTGACACCATGGACCCGGACGCACCGTCCGCGTGTGCATCCGAGAATCTAGCGTTTGCATCTGCGAACAGTCAAGGGGGTCGCCCGGGTGAGCGTCGCCGAGGACACGGTCGTCCGGAATCGCGCGTTGCAGACCGAGTGGTACGGCGAGCCGCTCGGTGATCGCGTCCGGCCGCTGCTCGACCGGCTCGGGCTCTCCCAGTCGGGGCTCGCCGGGGTGCTCGGGCTGTCGCCGCCGATGCTCTCCCAGTTGATGTCCGGGCAGCGGGCGAAGATCAGCAACCCGGCCGTGCTGCATCGGTTGATGGCGGTCGAGGAGTTCGTCGCGGCGGCCGGGTTCGACGCGCTGACGGCGGCCGAGGTCAAGGAGCGGTTGGCCGAGATCGGCGCCGAGTCGGCCGTGACCACGTCGGGGGTGCGGATGGGGGCCGTCGAGCGCGGTCCGGCGGGTGGTGCGCGGGGGCGGGTCTCCGCTGAGTCGGCGCGGCTTGTGCAGGCGGTTCTGCGCGAGGTCGCGTCCGCCGCGGAGATCGAGGCGGCGGCCGCGTTGATCGCCGATCGGTTTCCCGACCTCGCCGAGGTGCTGCGCGTGTACGGGAACGGCCGGACGAGTGAGGCCGAGGCTCATTTCATCCGGACGATCCTCGATCACGGGTAGGGCGGGCATCGGGTGCGCGGGAGCATCCTGGTCATGCCGTCGCGCGCTCGTCTCGATTCCGCTTGGCAATAACGACTGGTTATGGATGACGGTCGGTGCCGAGGGGGCGTTCGGCGGCTAAAGTCTGTGGTCAGACTCACATGCGGGTTCTCCCTGTTATGTATGTCACAGCCCCTGGCCGGTGGCGTAAGGTCGCTTCGCTAGAAGCGCACACGAGGCGTCACCGCCCGCATGCGGCCCGGTCTTCGGCAGCCGTTCGCGGATCCGGCCGGGGACGCGGCCAACGGTTCAGGCGCATGGGGACAAACGGCGTCGCATGGGTGCGCGCAGACCGTGGTACGGGGCCACGACGACCCGAGCTCTCAGGAGAGCGATCGATGAGCACTGTGGAGGCGCCGGCCAGGTCGCGCGCCCAGATAAAGGACCGCACGCTCCGGAAGGACAACTGGCGTCTGTATCCGGTCACGACATTCGTGATCTTCACGGCGTGGGTGGTGTACGCGACCGTCCGGGCGTTCTGGGGCTCCGCCTTCTTCGTCCCGGAGTACCACTACCTGACGCCGTTCTACTCGCCATGTTTCAACGAGATCTGCAACAACGTGACGGTGGACGGGCACACCGGGAACGCGGCGGAGTTCGGGACGTTCCTGCCGGAGTCCACCCGGGGCTGGATCCCCTTCGCGGCGATCTCGCTGCCGTTCCTGCTGCTGTTCCGGTTGACCTGCTACTACTACCGCAAGGCGTACTACAGGTCGTTCTGGGCGTCGCCGTCCGCGTGCGCCGTCCGCGAGCCGCACGGCAAGTACACCGGTGAGCGCCGGTTCCCGCTGATCGGGCAGAACCTGCACCGCTACTTCTGGCTGTTGGCGATCCTGATCTCCCTCGTCAACACGTGGGACGCGGTCCGCGCCTTCCACGGCAAGGACGGCGGGTTCGGCATCGGGCTCGGCACGCTCATCCTGGTCGCGAACGTGGTCCTGCTGTGGCTGTACACGCTGTCGTGCCACTCGTGCCGGCACATCGTCGGCGGACGGTTGAAGAACTTCTCCAAGCACCCGTTCCGGTACCGGATGTGGGGCTGGGTGTCCAAGATCAACCAGAAGCACGGAACCTACGCGCTGATCACCCTCGGCTCCCTGGTGGTCGCCGACCTGTACGTCGCGCTGGTCGCCAGCGGAACCATCTCCGACCTGCGTTTCTTCAACTGAGGCCAAGGAATCATGACTGAGATCGAGAGGCACTCGTACGACGTCGTGGTGATCGGCGCCGGTGGCGCCGGGCTGCGCGCGGCGATCGAGGCGCGCCTCCAGGGCAAGAAGACCGCGATCATCTCCAAGTCGCTGTTCGGCAAGGCGCACACGGTGATGGCGGAGGGCGGCGCCGCCGCCGCGATGGGCAACGTCAACGCCAACGACAACTGGCAGGTCCATTTCCGCGACACCATGCGCGGCGGCAAGTTCATGAACAGCTGGCGGATGGCCGAGCTGCATGCCAAGGAGGCCCCGGAGCGCATCTGGGAGCTGGAGCACTGGGGCGCGCTGTTCGACCGCACCAAGGAAGGCAAGATCAGCCAGCGCAACTTCGGCGGGCACGAGTACCCGCGGCTCGCCCATGTCGGCGACCGGACCGGCCTGGAGCTGATCCGCACCACCCAGCAGAAGATCGTCGCCCTCCAGCAGGAGGACCACGCCGAGCACGGCGACTACGAGGCCCGGCTGAAGGTGTGGGCCGAGACGACGGTGACGCGGCTGCTGAAGGACGCCGACGGCAAGATCTGCGGCGTGTTCGGCTACGTCCGCGAGACGGGCACGTTCGTCGTGTTCGAGGCGCCCGCCGTGGTTCTCGCGACCGGCGGCATCGGCAAGGCGTTCAAGGTCACGTCCAACTCCTGGGAGTACACCGGGGACGGGCACGCGCTGGCGCTGCTCGCGGGCGGGACGCTGCTGAACATGGAGTTCGTGCAGTTCCACCCGACAGGGATGGTGTGGCCGCCGTCCGTCAAGGGCATCCTCGTGACCGAGTCGGTGCGCGGTGACCGCGGCGTCCTCAAGAACTCCGACGGCAAGCGCTTCATGTTCAACTACATCCCCGAGGTGTTCAGGAGCCAGTACGCGACGTCCGAGGCCGAGGGCGACCGCTGGTATGACGACCCCGACAACAACAAGCGTCCGCCGGAGCTGCTGCCCCGCGACGAGGTGGCGCGGGCGATCAACTCCGAGGTCAAGGCCGGACGGGGATCGCCGCACGGCGGGGTGTTCCTGACCGTCGTCGACCGGATGCCGGGTGGCGCGGCCGAGATCGTCAAGCGGCTGCCGTCGATGTACCACCAGTTCAAGGAGCTGGCGGACGTCGACATCACCAAGGAGGCGATGGAGGTCGGCCCGACCTGCCACTACGTGATGGGCGGCGTGGAGGTCGACCCGGACACGGGCGCGGCCCTCGTGCCGGGCCTGTTCGCGGCGGGCGAGGTCTCCGGCGGCATGCACGGGTCGAACCGGCTCGGCGGCAACTCGCTGTCCGACCTGCTGGTGTTCGGCCGCAGGGCGGGGCTCGGCGCGGCCGAGTACGTGGACGCGCTCGACGCGCGTCCCGCCGTCCCGGCCGCGGAGGTCGAGGCGGCCACCACCGAGGCGCTGGCGCCGTTCGAGCGCAAGGACGGCGAGAACCCCTACGCCGTCCACGCCGAACTCCAGCAGACGATGAACACGCTGGTGGGCATCATCCGCAAGGAGAAGGAGCTGGAGCAGGCCATCGAGGCGCTCGAAGGGCTCCGCGCGCGGGTCGCGAACGTGGCCGTCGAGCCGGTCGCGGTCGGCGACGACGGACGCGGCTACCACCCGGGCTGGCACCTCGCGCTCGACCTGCGCAACATGCTGCTGGTGTCGGAGGCGGTCGCGAAGGCGGCGCTGGAGCGGCAGGAGAGCCGCGGCGGCCACACCCGCGACGACTTCCCGGGGATGTCCGCCGACTGGCGGAAGGTCAACCTGGTGTGCTCGCTGGCCGGTGACCCGTCGTCGCCGCACGTCGAACTGCGGCACCAGCCGATGAACCCGATGCGGGTCGACCTGCTCGAACTGTTCGACAACGATGAGCTGAAGAAGTACCTGACCGCCGAGGAACTGCCCGCCGGGCTGGCCGAGGAGGCGAAGTCGGAGGAGGCGGAGGCCGCCGCCGGGTCGGGCGCGACCGCCCTGTCCGCCGAGGGGCCCGCCGAAGGGCCCGCTGACGAGGCCGCCGAGAAGAGCGAGGAGGACGGCCGATGAGCTACGAGGCCAAGTTCAAGGTCTGGCGCGGCGACGACGGCGACGGTGAGCTCACCGACTACACCGTCGAGGTGAACGAGGGCGAGGTCGTCCTCGACATCATTCACCGGTTGCAGGCGACGCAGGCCCCCGACCTCGCCGTCCGGTGGAACTGCAAGGCGGGCAAGTGCGGATCGTGTTCGGCGGAGATCAACGGCATGCCGAAGCTGCTGTGCATGACCCGGATGTCGACGTTCGAGCCGGACGAGACGGTCACGGTCACGCCGGTCCGCACGTTCCCCGTCATCCGCGACCTCGTGACGGACGTCTCGTACAACTACGAGAAGGCGCGGCAGATCCCCTCGTTCGACCCGGGCGACGTCAAGCCGGGCGAGCTGCGCATGCAGCAGGAGGACGTCGAGCGCTCGCAGGAGTTCCGCAAGTGCATCGAGTGCTTCCTCTGCCAGAACGTCTGCCACGTCATCCGCGACCATGAGGAGAACAAGCCGGAGTTCTCCGGCCCCCGGTTCCTGATGCGGATCAGCGAGCTGGAGATGCACCCGGCGGACGTGTCGGACCGGCGCGAGATCGCGGCGAAGGACCACGGCCTCGGGTTCTGCAACATCACCAAGTGCTGCACCGAGGTCTGCCCCGAGCACATCAAGATCACCGACAACGCGCTGATCCCGATGAAGGAACGGGTCGTCGGCCGCAGGTACGACCCGGTGGTGTGGCTCGGCAGCAAGCTCGGCATCGTCAAGAAGGGCCAGGACACGCCGTCCGCGTGACGGCCGTTCCAGGTGACGCCCCCACGGCCCCGGAACAGCCCGTTCCGGAGTGTTCGTCGCGATCGTCCCCCGCCGCCCCGCGCGACGGGGGACGCTCGCGTTTCCGCCTGGAGGGCCCCGCTCTGGCATGCGGCGTCCCCGAACACGGCGGGCGGCGTGCCCCCGGCCCGCCGCCCACCGTTTCGCCGTTCCCCACGAACATGATGGGAACGCCATGACGCCGGGCGGGATGCCGGGTGGCCTCCCGGCCGCACACGCCGCCAGTAACTGTCGCGCACGCCCGGCGCCCGCACTAGGCATTTGTACACACAACGCGTGACTGAACCGTGATTGTTTTCCCGGGACCGGTGACGGTGAGGGCCCTCTAGCGTGGTGGTCATGAGCGCCCTCGAACCGGGCTCGTTCCTCGCCGATCTCACCCAGGCGGAACGGGAGGACCTTGAGTCACGCGGTCGCGTCCGCGAATTCGACCGGGGCGACACCCTCTTCGTCGAAGGCGAGGACCCCGGCTGGGTCGCCGTCCTGCTGCGGGGCAGGGTGAAGGCGTTCTCCTACCGTGAGCAGGGCGGTGAGGCGCTGCTGGCGGTGCGCGGCCCGGGCGCCCTGCTAGGCGAGGTCGCCGCCATCGACGGGCTGCCGCGCTCGGCGTCGGTGGCCACGCTCGAACCGGTGCGGGCGCTCGCCATCACCGCCGACGAGTTCATGGGGTTCCTCCAGGCCCACGGCCGCGTCTCCATCATCATCATGCGGATGCTGTGCCAGCGCTGGCGCGACGCCGACCGCAAACGCGCCGAGTTCGGCATGTTCGACGCCACCGGGCGCGTCGCGCAACGCCTCGTGGAGCTGGCGGAACGGTTCGGCGTCCCCTACGAGCGGCGGACCGGGCCGGGGACGACGACTGGGCCCGGGACGACGACCGGGCAGAGCGTCCGCATCACGTTGAACCTGTCGCAGGAGGAGCTGGCGGGCTGGGTCGGCGCGTCCCGTGAGGCGGTCAGCAAGGCGCTGCGCACGCTGCGGGCGCACGGCTGGATCGAGACGGGACGGCGGCGCCTCATCGTCCACGACCTGCAAGCACTGCGCCGCCACGCCCGCTGACCCGGTGCGAAGCGGGTGCGGCCACGGCCCGTACCCTGTGCAGGATGCAGTTGCAGCAGCTCGCCTACTTCGTCGCGGTCGCGGAGGTACGCCACTTCACGCAGGCCGCCGAGCTTCTGCGGGTGGCTCAGCCGTCGCTGTCCAAGCAGATCCGCGCGCTGGAGGCCGAGCTGAACGTCTCGTTGTTCAGCCGCGCCAGGGGAAACATCACGCTGACGCCCGCCGGTGAGGCGCTGCTGCCACTGGCGAAACGCATCCTTGCCGATGTCGACACCGCCCGCTTGGAAGTGCAGGAGCTGGTGGGTCTGAAACGCGGGCGGGTCAGGCTGGGGGCCACTCCCTCTCTCTGCGCGGGCCTTCTGGCGGACGTTCTACGCCGATTCCACGACACCTACCCGGGTATTCAGCTCATCGTCGAAGAGGGCGGTTCACGCGACCTGGTCCGCGAGCTGACCCGCGGGTCGCTGGACATGGCGCTGGTCATCCTCCCCCTGCACGGCGACCCGCCCCTGGACACGACGCCGATACTGCGCGAGAACCTGGTGGTTGCGTCTCCGGCGGGCCCGGGGCAGGGCGCGACGGAACGGTCGCCCAAAGCCGCGCCCTTGCCACGGCGTGCGTTTCTACGCATCGAGGATTTGCGGAACCGCCCGCTGGTGATGTTCCGTCCCGGATACGACCTTCGCGAGGCGACCATTGGCGCGTGCCGTGCGGCAGGGTTCGAGCCGAGGTTCGCGGTGGAGGGCGGTGAAATGGACGCCGTGTTGCGGTTCGTCGAGGTCGGTCTCGGTATCGCGGTCGTCCCGAGCATGGTGCTGGCCGGTCGTCCCGGGCTGCGCGGCACCCCGCTCGTCCTGCCGGACGAGGAGGCGCGGCGCGGCCGTCACGGCCCGGGGCTCCTCCGGACGGTCGCACTCGCCCACCGCAAGGACGTCGAACTGACCCACGCCGCACGCGCCTTCCAGGACACGCTGGAGACGTTCCTCGTAGAGGCCGGTCTCGCCGGAAGCCTTCCCGCAGGCGTCGAGACCCTCGTCAACGACTAGGCGGAGAGCAGGTCGGCCAGGACGCGGGCGCGAATGGTGTTGTCGTCACCCTCGGGAAGGTCCCAGGGGCAGGCCAGGTCGATCGCGGCCACACGGCCGGTGGACATGATGCGGCGCACGGACTCAAGGACGGCCTCCCTGGACGGCCCGTCCCCGACCGGGAACTTCATGCCGGGCAGGGCGTCCTTGTCGATCACGTCCAGGTCGATGTGCAGGAGCAACGGCCCGTCGGGCAGGACGACGTCGTCCACGGGACAGACCCGGACCTTCGACGTCGCCAGGAACTCGGCCTCGCCCGGGTCGGTGTCGCGGGCGTCGACCAGGACGACGCGCTCCTCGGCGAGCGGGCGGAGCCCGATCCGGTCGGCGAGCAGTTCGGGATGGTCGCCGAGCATCTGCCGCAGCGGCATCCCGCTGATGTAACCGGACGTGGAACTCTCCAGCGAATGGATGTCCGCGTGCGCGTCGAACCAGATGACCGCAGGGTCGACCCCGGCCCGCTGCATCCCCGCGAGCAACGCCTCCGCGATGAGGCAGTCACCGGATACGACGGCGGGCACCGTCCCGCCGCTGACCTGGTCGGCGACCTCGGCGGAGACCAGTTCGCAGAGCGCGGCGACGCGCGTCCACACGTCGCCGTCCGGCAGGTCGCGCGTCACCGGGATGATGTCGAACTCGGGCAGCGGAAAGGACGAATCGGGCAGCCGTTCGTCCTGGTGGTAGGGAACCAAGGTGATCGCCATGCGACCACAGTAGAAGATTCGCGTCAGCGCTTCCGGCCCCCGGCCGTCGCCTTCAGATAGTCGTGGTTGAGGCGCCCGATGACGTCGAGCGGGATGCCCTTCGGGCAGGCGACGGTGCATTCGCCCGTGTTGGTGCAACCGCCGAAGCCCTCCTCGTCGTGGGTCTCCAGCATCGACACGACGCGGTCCCAGCGTTCCGGCTGCCCCTGCGGCATCAGCCCGAGGTGGGTGACCTTGGCGCCGAGGAACAGGGCGGCCGAGCCGTTCGGGCAGGCCGCGACGCAGGCGCCGCAGCCGATGCACTCGGCGGCCTCGAACGCCCGGTCGGCGTCCGGCTTCGGGACGGGCGTCGCGTGCGCCTCCGGGGCGGTGCCGGTCGGCGCGGTGATGTAGCCGCCCGCCTGGACGATCCGGTCGAACGCCGACCGGTCGACGACCAGGTCCTTGACCACGGGGAACGCCGCCGCCCGCCACGGCTCGACGTCGATGACCTCGCCGTCCCTGAACTTGCGCATGTGGAGCTGGCACGTGGTGGTGTTGCGCTCCGGCCCGTGCGGGGTGCCGTTGATGACCAGGGAGCACATGCCGCAGATGCCCTCGCGGCAGTCGTGGTCGAACGCCACCGGGTCCTCGCCGGACGCGATGAGCTTCTCGTTGAGGACGTCCAGCATCTCCAGGAACGAGGCGTCGGGGGAGATGTCGTCGAGCGCGTACTCGACCATCGCGCCCTTGTCCTTCGGGCCGCGTTGGCGCCAGACGCGCAGGGTGAGCTTCACTTGTACGACCTCTGACTCGGCTTGACGTACTCGAATTCGAGGGCCTCCTTGTGGAGGACGGGCTGCGCGCCCTCCCCGGCCCACTCCCAGGCCGCGACGTAGGAGAAACGGTCGTCGTCGCGTTTGGCCTCGCCGTCCTCGTCCTGGCTCTCGGCACGGAAGTGGCCGCCGCAGGACTCGGTGCGGTGCAGCGCGTCGATCACCATCAGCTCGGCCAGCTCGAAGAAGTCGGCGACACGCCCCGCCTTCTCCAACTGCTGGTTCAGCTCCTCGGGCCTGCCCGTCACCTTGACGCGCTCCCAGAACTCGGCGCGCAACGCGGGAATGAGGTCGAGCGCCTTGCGCAGCCCCTCCTCGGTGCGTTCCATGCCGCAGTACTCCCACATGATGTGGCCGAGTTCACGGTGGAAGGAGTCGACGGAGCGGTCGCCGTCCACCGCCAGAAGCTTGTCGATGCGCGCCCGTACCCGGTCTTCCGCTTCGGTGATGGCGCTCTTGTCAACAGGCAAGAGGTTGTTACGCGCGATGTAGTCGCTGATGGTGTTGGGCAGGACGAAGTAGCCGTCCGCCAACCCCTGCATCAGCGCGGACGCGCCCAGACGGTTCGCGCCGTGGTCGGAGAAGTTCGCCTCGCCGATGACGAACAGGCCCGGGATGCTGGACTCCAGGTCGTAGTCCACCCACAGCCCGCCCATCGTGTAGTGGACGGCCGGATAGATGCGCATCGGCGTGTCGTACGGGTTCTCGCCGGTGATGCGCTCGTACATCTGGAAGAGGTTGCCGTACTTGGCCTCGACCTTGTCGCGTCCGAGCCGGTCGATCGCGTCGGCGAAGTCGAGGTAGACGCCGAGCCCGCCGGGGCCGACGCCGCGTCCCTCGTCGCACACGTTCTTGGCCGCGCGGGACGCGATGTCACGCGGGACGAGGTTCCCGAACGACGGGTAGACGCGCTCCAGGTAGTAGTCGCGCTCGTCCTCGGGGATGTCGGCGGGCCTGCGGGCGTCGCCGCCCTTCTTCGGCACCCACACCCGGCCGTCGTTGCGCAGCGACTCCGACATCAGCGTCAGCTTGGACTGGTGGTCGCCACTGACCGGAATACACGTCGGGTGGATCTGCGTGAAGCACGGATTCGCGAAAAGCGCGCCGTGCCTGTGGGCGCGCCAAGACGCGGTGACGTTCGAGCCCATCGCGTTGGTCGACAGGAAGTACACGTTGCCGTAGCCACCGGACGCCAGCACGACCGCGTCGGCCGTGTAGTGCTTGACCTCACCGTCGATCAGGTTCCGGACGACGACGCCGCGCGCCCGCCCGTCCTCCATGATCAGGTCGAGCATCTCGTGCCGCGGGTGCAGCTCCACGTTCCCGGCCTCGACCTGCCGCATCAGCGCCTGGTAGGCGCCGAGCAGCAACTGCTGGCCCGTCTGGCCGCGCGCGTAGAACGTGCGGGACACCTGCGTCCCGCCGAACGAGCGGTTGTCGAGCAGCCCGCCGTACTCGCGGGCGAACGGGACGCCCTGCGCGACGCACTGGTCGATGATGTTCCGGGAGATGTCGGCGAGCCGGTGCACGTTCGACTCGCGGGACCGGAAGTCGCCGCCCTTCACCGTCTCGTAGAACAGCCGGTACACGCTGTCGCCGTCGTTGCGGTAGTTCTTGGCGGCGTTGATCCCGCCCTGCGCGGCGATCGAGTGGGCGCGGCGCGGCGAGTCCTGGAAGCAGAACTGGACGACGTGGTAGCCCGCCTCGCCGAGCGTCGCCCCGGCCGAGCCGCCCGCCAGCCCCGTGCCGATGATGATGATCTTCTTCTTGCGCTTGTTGGCGGGGTTGACCTGCTTGGCCTCGAACTTGCGGGTCGTCCAGCGGTCCTCGATGGGGCCGGACGGCGCCTTGCCGTCGGCGATCGGGTCGCCGGTCTTGTAGAAGTCGTCGTACATGTACTAGCTCACCCACCCGAACGTGATGGACAGGGGGACGGAGGCGAAACCGAGCGTCACCACGCCCGCGACACCGGCGGCGAGGGCCCGCAGGGCGCGTTCGCTACGCGGGGTGCGCAGGCCGAGGGTCTGGAACGCGCTCCAGATGCCGTGCCGCAAGTGCAGGCCGACGAGCACGATCGCGACGACGTACCAGACGGTGATGTACCAGCGGGACGGGTCGAAGTCGGCGACCATCCGGTCGTACGGGGTGTCGTCGGCGCCCTTGGGGTTCACGACGAAGAACGTCAGGTCCAGCAGGTGCCAGACGACGTAGACGGCGATGAGGATGCCGCCGTACCGCATCGTGTGGACGGCGTAGCCCTGCGCGTGCGACTTCTTCTTGGACTGGTACTTCACCGGACGCGCGTGGGCGGCGCGCTTGCCGAGCGACACCGCCGACCACATGTGCAGGACGACCGAGACCCCGAGCACCACCTCGATCAGCGTCAGGACGGTGCGCCGCGGCACCGCGGGCTCGCCGATCGTGCGCAGCCAGTGCGCGTAGTGGTTGAAGTCGTCGGCGCCCATGAAGATCTTCAGGTTGCCGACCATGTGGGCGACCAGGTACAGCACCAGGATGCCGCCGGTCACCGCCATGACGGCCTTCTTGCCGACGGTCGTTCGATAGATCGCGGGTATCGCTACAGCCACGCCTCGACGCTACGTCTGCCTGGGGAAAGAGTTCCAAGTCATCAGAGCACTCGATGCGATAGCCGCAGGCTATGAACCGAGAAGAACGGGCATCGGACGCGTTCTACGACAAACAGGCAGGTGAGTGACCTCACAGGATGTCCGGGGACCCGTGTGGCGAGTGACCCGCGTGACGTTCACGGGGCGAAGCCCGAGGTCAGCCCAGGATCAAGCCCCGGCTCAGGCCGGGGCCAGGCCGGGGTCAGACAGGGTTGCCCGCCTGGACGCGGGACAACAGCAGCACCGCCAGGTCGTCGGTCAGCGCGTCGCCGTTGAGCCGCTCGACCTCGCCGACCAGCTCGTCGATCAGGGACCGTCCGGTGACGCCCCGGCCGCGCGCCACCCCCGCCAGCTCGACCAGGCCGTCGGTGCCGAGCCGGTCGGAGCCCGCGCCCACCCGGCCCTCGATCAGCCCGTCGGTGTAGAGCATCAGGCTCCACGACTCGCCGAGGTCGATCTCCGTGGTCGGCCACTCCGCGCCCGGCACCAGGCCGAGCGCGGGCCCGTGCGCGTACTCCGGCAGCGCCGCCACCTCGAAGGCGCCCGTCCCGGTCAGCCCGTCGCCGGGCCGCTCGCGGAACAGCAGCGGCGCGGGATGACCGGCCAGATGCATCCGCGCGGTCCGCCGCGACGGCGCGATCGTGATCATGCAGAGTGTGGTGAAGATCTCCTCGCTGCGCCGCTCGTGGCCGAGGACGGTGTCGAGCGTGCCGAGGAGCTGGTCGCCGGTGTGCCCGGCGAGGACGAGCGTCCGCCACGCCATCCGGAGCTGGACGCCGAGGGCCGCCTCGTCCGGGCCGTGCCCCGCCACGTCGCCGATCATCAGATGGACGGCGCCGCCCTCGGTCTGCACGGTGTCGTAGAAGTCGCCGCCGAGCAGCGCGCGCCGCCGTCCCGGCCGGTAGCGGGTGTGGTGCCGCAGCGTCGGGTCGTCGATCAGCGGGACGGGCAGCAGCCCGCGCTCCAGCCGGGCGTTCTCGCGGCCGAGGATGCGCGCCTCGACCAGCCGCCGCTCGGTCTCCTCCGAGCGCTTGCGCTCTATGGCGTAGCGGATGGCGCGTGCCAGAAGCGGCGCGTCGACCTCCTGTTTCACCAGGTAGTCCTCGGCGCCGGCGGCGACGGCCTGCACGCCGAGGTGCGCGTCGTCGAGCCCGGTCAGGACGACGACGGCCGCCGACTCCGACAGCGCGAGAACCTGCCGGAGGCCCTCAAGCCGGTCGATGCCAGGCGTGGACAGGTCGACGAGGATGCACTGGGTGCGGCGCGGCAGCGTCCGCCTGGCGGAGGCGAGATCGCCCGCGACCGTGATCCCGGCGTCCATGCCGCTCTCGGCGAGCATCTTCTCGACGCCGCGGACGTCCGCGGGGTCGTCGTCGATGAGGAGCAGGTCGATCCTGTCCTCCGACCCAGGCGTGTACGAGTGCGTCTGATGACTGATGGTGCTCACAAGGGCTTCCGAAGTCGGGCGTGCGACGGCTGAATCCTTTTCGTCCGGACCGTCCAAGAGACCTGGTCGTTCGGGCCTCCCCGAGGACGAGAAGCATTCACTTGGCAACGACCCGGGCGTCCCGCCGTATTCCTACGGCCGCAGGGGAGCGGGACTACGGGCCGCGCCGGGGGGCGGCGTTGGCCTAGCCGCCGAGGTCCCGGCTCAAGGAGCGAAGGAGCGGTGCTCCGTCGATCCGACCTTAGCGCGACCTTACCTGCGTCCGCACCCCCGGAACACGTCCGCAGAGGCGGTTGTGGACAGTCCGCAACCGGGACGTCACTGCGGAAAAACCAGTCGAAGTTGGGGTGATCGGCTGCATAACCTTCGTCCGTGAAGTCGCTGCCCGAGAAGGATCCTTGTGGCCCCGACCACGCCGTCGACGGGGGACCGACGACCTCCGGCCCCTCCCTCAGCCCCTTCGGCTCCTACCGGCGATCACCGGGACGCTACCTGCTGTGGCTGCTGCGCGCCGAATGGCGCACCATCGCGGGCGGCGCCGCGCTCGGCGTGGTCTGGATGGTCAGCCAGGCGCTGATCCCCGCCGCGATCGGCCGCGCCATCGGCGACGGGGTCGCCGCCAGGGACGAGGGCACCCTGCTCGCCTGGAGCGGGGTGCTGGTCGGTCTCGGCGTCCTCCAGGCCGTGACCGGCACCTGGCGGCACCGGTTCGCGGTCTACAACTGGCTCGCGAGCGCGTACCGGACGGTCCAGCTCGTCACCCGGCAGTCCACCCGCCTCGGCGGGACGCTGCCGAAGCGGCTCAGCGCGGGCGAGGTCGTCAGCATCGGCCTGTCGGACGTCGCGCACATCGGCGACACCCTGGACATCATCGCCCGCGGGTCGGGCGCCGTGGTCTCCATCGTCGTCGTCGCGGGCATCCTGCTGTCGGCGTCGCCGCCGCTCGGCCTGATCGTGCTGGTGGGCGTCCCGCTGATCCTCGCCATCGCGGCGCCGCTGCTGCGGCCCTACCGCGACCGGGAGCTGGCGCACCGTGAGCTCGTCGGCGAGCTGAGCACGCACGCCACCGACGTCGTCGCGGGCCTGCGGGTGCTGCGCGGCATCGGCGGCGAGCCGCTGTTCTCGGGCCGCTACCGGGCCGAGTCGCAGCGGGTGCGCGCCGCCGGGGTCGCGGCCGCGCGCGCCGAGACGCGGCTGAGCGGCGCCGAGGTGCTGCTCCCCGGACTGCTGATCGCGCTGGTCACCTGGGTCGGCGCCCGGTTCGCCGCGAACGGCACGATCGGCGTTGGCGAGCTGGTCGCGTTCTATGGCTACGCGGTCTTCCTGATCATCCCGCTGAAGACCCTCGGCGAGGCCGCCGGGAAGATCACCAAGGGCCTGGTGGCCGCGGGACGGGTCACCGCGCTGCTGAGCCTCGACCCCGAGCTGCCCGACACGGGGACCGCCCGCCCGGCGGCGGACTCCGACCTCGTCGACATCGCGTCCGGGCTGGTCGTGCGGCCGGGCAGGCTCACCGCGGTCGCCGCGGCCGATCCGCGCGACGCGCAGGCGATCGCCGACCGGCTCGGCCGGTACACGCCCGGGGAGGTCGACTTCGGCGGCGTTCCGCTCCAGGACGTCGCGGACATCCGAAAACGAATCCTCGTGGCCGTCAACGAAGACCGCCTGTTCGCCGGACCCCTGGCCGAATCACTGTCACCGGACGGTGACATCACGGTTCTCACGGCGGCGATCCACGCCGCGAGCGCCGAGGACATCGTCGAGTCATCCGGACTGGACGGGCACGTGGCCGAGGCCGGACGGGAGTTCTCCGGCGGGCAGCAGCAACGTCTCCGCCTTGCCCGAGCCCTCGCGGCCGATCCGGACATCCTCATCCTGGTGGAGCCCACCAGTGCGGTCGACGCGCACACCGAAGCGCGCATCGCCGACAGGCTCCGCCCAGCGCGCGCGGGACGCACCACCGTGGTGTGCACGACGAGCCCGCTCATGTTGGACCGCGCCGACCATGTGGTCTTCGTCCAGGACGGGCGCGTCGCCGCGGAAGGCGCGCACCGCGACCTCCTGGAGACGGAGCCGCGCTACGCCGCCACCGTGACCAGGGGCGAAGCAGGCGAAGTAGCAGGAACAGGCGAACCAGCCGAAGGGGTCAGACGATGAGCGCCGAGATACTGCCGGTCGCGACGCCCGCGCAGGTGCGCGCGTACGCGCGGCGCCTCGTCGTACGGCACCCACGCGACCTCGCCGGGGTGCTGACCCTGCACGCGCTGGCCGCCGTGACCGGCCTGGTCACGCCCCGGCTGCTCGGCGCGCTCGTCGAGGACGTCCGCGACGGCCACGCCGACATCGACACGTTCGGCCTCGCCATCGCCGCCTTCGTGATCGTGCAGGGCGTGCTGATCAGGTTCGCCTACCTCGCGTCCGCGAAGCTGGGCGAGCGCGTGCTGGCCGAGCTGCGGGAGGAGTTCGTCGACCGCGTGCTGGCGCTCCCGCTGTCCAGGGTGGAACGGGCGGGCACCGGCGACCTCGTCACCCGCGCGTCCCGGGACGTGGACACGCTCGGCACGTCCGTCCGGTACGCCATGCCGGAGACGCTCATCGCGATCGTCGTCGGGGCGTTCACCGTCGGCGCGCTGCTGCTCAACGGCCCGCTCATCGCCCTGGCCGCGCTGGTCGCCGTCCCCATGCTGTGGGCGGTGATGCGCTGGTACCTGCCACGCGCGCACGGCGGCTACCTGCGCGAGAACGAGTCGTGGTCACGGATCGCGGACGGCCTGACCGAGACCGTGCAGGGCGCCAGGACCGTCGACGCCCTCGGCGTCGCCGACCGGCGGCACGCGCGCGGCGACGCCGACATCGCCAACTCCTACGGGGCCGAGCGGTACACGCTGGGGCTGCGCACGGTGCTGTTCCCGGTCGCGGAACTGGGCTTCGTGCTGCCCGTCGCGACGACCCTGCTGGTCGGCGGCCTCCTCTACATCCACGACATGGCCTCGCTCGCGCAGGTGACGGCCGCGACCCTGTACGCGCAGCAGCTCATCGCGCCGGTCGACGCGCTGCTGTCCTGGCTGGACGAGCTCCAGCTCGGCGGCGCGTCGCTGGCCCGGCTGCTCGGCGTCGGGAACATCCCGCCGGACCGGACCGCGAACGGGCGCCGTCCGGAGGGAGAACGCCTCACCGCCCGCGATGTCCGCTACGCCTACCGTCCCGGCAAGGACGTCCTGCACGGCGTCAGCCTCGACCTGCGCCCAGGCGAACGCTTGGCCATGGTCGGCCCGAGCGGCGCGGGCAAGTCGACCCTGGGCCGCCTCCTGGCCGGGATAGACGCCCCACGCACCGGCACGATCACCCTGGGAGACCACCTTCCCCAAGACACCGTCCCGGACGACACCAACGGCAAAAACACCTCAAGCAGAACAAAGGACGAATTCTCCTCAGAGGGGGAGGACGGCGTACCCCTCGTTGAGCTGCCCTTGGACGTGTTGCGCGGACACGTCGCCCTCGTCACCCAGGAGCACCACGTGTTCCGGGGGACGCTGCGCGAGAACCTCGTGATGGCGCGGCCGGGGGCGTCCGACGCGGACATCGAACGGGTGCTCGCTGCGGTCGACTGGGACGGCCCGGGGCTCGCGACCGTCGTCGGCTCCGGCGGCGAGTCGCTGTCGCCCGCGCAGGCGCAGCAAGTCGCGCTGGCGCGGCTCGTGCTCGCCGACCCGCACACGCTCGTCCTGGACGAGGCGACGTCGCTGCTCGACCCGCGCGCGGCACGGCGGCTGGAACGCTCGCTCGCCGCCGTCCTGGACGGCCGCACCGTCGTGGCGATCGCGCACCGCCTGCACACCGCCCACGACGCCGACCGCGTCGCGGTCGTGGAGGACGGCCGCATCACCGAACTCGGCACCCACGACGAACTGATCGCCGCGGAGGGCCCCTACGCCGCGCTCTGGCGCTCCTGGCACGGCGCCTGACCACCCGCCTCGCGCGGGCAGGGGGCGTCAGCGGCGCTCCGGGCGTCAGCGGCGCTCCGCGGACAGGTGGAGGAAGTCGTTGACCCCGGCCAGGCCGAGCAGTGGCCGGACGGGCGCCGGGACGGCCGTGCGGGCCGGATCATGGACGATCCGCGGGTCGGTGACATGCACGCGCTCACCCCGCACCACGAGATCGCAGCCACCGGCCGCGATGACGTTCTTCAACCAGTCGGTGCCGGTTCCGTAGGTGAGGGCGGCGACATACCCGTGCCCGCCGGGCTCCCGGAAGATGTTGATCGGCGTTCGGTGGGGGCGCCCTGATCGGCGCCCCCGGTGCAGCACGATCCCGAACCCGGGCAGGCGCCCCGCGAACGGCATGGTGAGCTTGTTGGTCGCCGCGCGGTTGGCCCGCGCGACGAACCTGGGTATCGGCATGAGTCCGCTCCCTCCCGGGCGCCCGGCCGAAGGGCCGGGTACCCGGTCGGTTCACGAGGACGCTGTGTTCGCCGAGGCCGCGTTCGCCGGGGCCACGGGGGTGGGCTCGGCCGTGTCGGCCGAGCGCTCGATGATGATCATCTTTTCTTCCAGGGTGGCGGGCACCTGCCGGACCCCGGCCTCGACGCCCGCCTCGCGCAGCACCTCGGCGACCCGATCCGGCGGGGTGCCCGCGACGCGGACGAGCCGCCCGGCGAGGGTGACCGGCAGCCCGGCCGAGTCGAGCGCGGCGAACGCGCGCGACCAGTCGGCCTCGGGATCGACCTCGACCGCGATGGTGGCGCCGATGATGTCGGTGTCGGTGCCCGCGGCGACTTGACGGCCGTGCGACATCAGCACCAGCCGGTCGCACTGCTGCGCCTCCTGCATGTAGTGCGTGGTCACCAGCACGCCGACGCCCTTCTCGGCCTGGACGTGGATGGTGTCCCACAGCCGGGTCCGCGACAGGGGGTCGACGCCGGACGTCGGCTCGTCGAGGATCAGCAGCCCGGGCTCGTGCCCGAGCGCCGCCTCGAAGGCCAACCGGCGCTGCAACCCGAGCCCGATGTCGGCGACGAGCTGGCCGCCCGCCTCCGGCGTCACGTCCGACTTGGCCGGTCGCCCCTTGCGGTCGAAGGCGTGGGCCACGAAGTCGAGGTTCTCCATGGACGTGAGGTCGGTGTACAGGCCGAGACCCTGCGGGACGTAGCCGAGCCGGACGCGCGTCTCGCGCGACGGCGGGCGCCCGAACAACCGGACCGCGCCCGAGGTCGGGACGACGAGGCCGAGCAGCATCCGGATCAGGGTGGTCTTGCCAGCGCCGTTGGCGCCGAGCAGCCCGACGATCTCCCCGGCTCCGACGGTCATCGTCACGTTGTCGACGGCGGTGAAGTCGCCGAAGCGGCGGGTGACCCGGTCGGCGTGGGCGAGCGGTTCACTCACTGGTGTGCCTCCTCGTCGTGGCCGGATTCGGGAGCGGATCCGTTGCCGGAGCCCGCGACGCGGGCGTGCAGCGCCGCGGCCACCACGGCGTCCTCCATGTCGGGGGACACCTGCTCCTCGCCCGGCCGCACCGGCCCGGGATGCCAGGCGTGGAAGATGCGTCCGCGCCGCCAGGCCAGCGCCGGGTCGGGTGGGCGGCGGACGACCGTGATCGTGCCGGGCACGCCGTTGATGACCTGGTCGGGCGTGCCGGACTGGAGGGCGCGGCCGTCGTCGAGCACCAGCACCGTGGCGCAGCGTTCGGCCTCGTCCAGATAGGTGGTGGCCAGCGCGACCGCGGTGCCCTCCACGGCGGTCTGGCTGATCAGCCGCCACAGGTCGATGCGGCTGACCGGGTCGACACCGGTGCTCGGCTCGTCCAGCACCAGCATGCGCGGCCTGTGCAGCATGGCGCACGAGAACGCGAGCTTGTGCAGCATCCCGCCGGACAGGTGGCCCGCCTGCCGGTTCAGCAGGTGCGCGAGCCCGGCGGCCTCCAGCAGCAGGTCGCGGCGCTGCCGGAACTCCTTGCCGCGGATGCGGTGGGCGGAGGCCACGAACTCCATGTTCTGCGCGACGGTCAGGTCGCGCCAGACGCCGGTGGCGGCGGGCATGAACCCGATCTCCTTGCGGGACGGCGCGACGATGCGGCCCGAGCGCGGCCGGACGGCCCCGGTGAGGCAGCGCAGTAGCGTGGTCTTGCCCGCGCCGTCGCCGCCGACGACGGCGGCGACCTGCCCCGCCGGGACCTCCAGCGTCACCTCGTCGAGGGCGAGCTTGCGGCCGTAGGCGACCGTCACGCCGAAGGCGCCCCAGTCCTCGCGCTGGCTCATCGCGCGCCCACCAGCGGCTCGCTGCGCTCGGGCCCGGACGGCGGCTCGGACTTGGTCGACGGCTGCTTGGGCGCCAGGTCGCGGCGGAAGCGCAGGACGGCGGCGCTGAACACGAACACCGCCATGCCGGTGAGCACGGCCAGCGGCATCCAGAGCGACTCGAACGGCGCGTCCTTCAGCATCGTCCCGCTGGCGATCTTGATGAAGTAGGTCAGCGGCAGCAGGTAGCCGATCCAGCGGACGCCGACGGCCATCGACTCCAGCGGGAAGATCATTCCGGACAGCAGGATCTGCGGCAGCATCGTCATCAGCGCGAGCTGGGTGGCCTGGCCCTGGTTCTGCGACACCGTCGAGATCAGCACGCCGATGCCCAGCACCGTGAACAGGAACACCGCGCCGCCGACCGCGAAGATGAGGAGCGAGCCGTTGAACGGCACCCCGAACAGCAGGGAGCCGACCACCGCGACGATGACCATGTCGATCGCCGCCAGCACGAAGTAGGGCGCGATCTTCCCGGCGATGACGTCGGACGGCCGGAACGGCATCACCGCGAGCTGCTCCAGCGTGCCCGCCTGCCGCTCGCGCACCAGCCCGATGCTGGTGATGATCGTCCCGATGAAGGTGAGGATCATGCCGATGAGCGCCGGGACCATCACCCAGGAGGTCTTGAGGTCGGGGTTGTAGAGCACGTCCGGCTTGAGCTGCCCGCCGCTCTCGGCGGCCGCGGCCGCCGCGGCCTTGGCCATGAACAGCTCCGACCCGTCGATGTAGACGGTGCTCGGGCCGGACGCGGTCGTCGAGACGACGACGTCGGCGTCGCTCTTGCGGAGCGTCTCGTGGGCCGTCGCCGCGGTCCCCGCCGGGTCGATCTTGTCGACCTTGAGCGGCTCGTGCAGCTGCGCGGCGACCTGCTGGGCGCGCGGACCGACGACGTGGGTGGAGACGTCCTCGACGTTGAAGCTGGCGGCGTACCCGAAGACCACCAGCAACACCAGCGGCAACACGATGATCATCGCCATCGTGCGATGGTCCCTGCGGAGTTCGAGGAACTCCTTAACGATCATTGCCCACATAGGGTGAGCCTCCGTTCCACGGTGGTGGACCCGGTGCGCCGTCCGATGCGGAGACGGCCGGGAGCGTCATCGATAATTGGTCGCCTGATGGAATCACGCTATACCAATCCTATAGTGGTGTTCAACGGCTTCGGTGGAGGAGGACGTCGAGGAGGACATGGAGGAGGACATGGACGTACCTGATGACCTGGTGAGGACCGCGATCCGGGTGGCCGGGGAGCGCGGGGTGGACGTCGCCGACGTGCCGCTCTCGGCGCTCGCCGAGGCCGCCGGCGTGTCGCGGAGCACGCTCGTGCGGCGGCTCCGGGGGACGAGGCGGACGCTCGACGACGCGGTCCGCGCGGCGGGGGTCGATCCGGGCGGGCTCCCCGTCCGCGACCGCGCCGTCGCCGCCGCCGCCGCGCTGATCGGCGAACACGGGCTCGCGGCGGTGACCCTGGAGGCCGTCGCGGCGGAGGCCGGGTGCTCGCTGCCCAGCCTGCACGCGATCTTCCAGGGCCGCGACGGGCTGCTGACCGCCGTGTTCCAGCGGTACCTGCCACTGGACGATCTGGGGAGCCTGCTGACCGACCCTCCCGGCACCCCCGAGGAAACGGTGCGGGCCATCCTGCGCACGTTCGTCGAGGGGTTCTTCCAGGAGCGGGGGGTGTTCTCGGCGATCCTGGCGGACGTCCTGGCCCGTCCGTCCGGGCCGGGGCGTGACGTCTGGAGCCGGACGGCCCTGCCGGTGCTGATCGGCAGCGTCGGCACGTGGCTCTCCGAGCAGGTCGGGACGGGCCGGTTCAAGCCGCTCCCGCTGCCGATCCTCGCCCAACTACTCGTCGGGCCCATCACGGCGCACATGCTGCTCCGTCCGACGCTGGAGCCGGTGTTCGGGGCCGCGGAGTCCACCCCCGGCGAGATCGTCGACGTTTTCGCCGACGCCTTCCTGGATTCCGTCACCGTCAAGCATTCCCGCGCTGATGACCTTAACCGGCCAGTGCGGTGAAAGAGGAAAACTGTCGGCCTTATTGAGGGCTGTCCGAATTCGGGGGGCGATCGGGACGCATTGTTGATCTTCATGGGAGCGGGTTCCGCCGGGCCGCCGGGCGGGCGGGGAGATGATCACGTGCGTGATCATGCGGGATCACGGCCGAATCGCGCGCGCCGGGTTCCGTCCGGGTGCCCGGGGCGTCGGCGCAGATGGTCGGCGGGGGCGCGCGCACCGAACCTCGTTCGCCGCGCGCCGCCTCATTAATGATGTTCGGCGGGTCCTTGACACGCTTCCGTCCCCCTTGTTCGCTGTGCCGTATGGGGGCCAACTCCTCCTTGAAGTCGAGGGGCAAAGGAGGCGCTGCATGTCCGACCTCGCCGATCAGGAAACTGCCAGAGTTTATTCGCCGGATCCCTCGGCCGATGCGGACGATTCGGTCCTGTCGCCCTACTGGATCAATTCACATCCGATCGCGAGGGTTCCGGTGGACGCGCTGGTCATCACCGACTCGCCGCGGCTGGGCGGGGAGAATTGGGATCATGTCCGGCTGCTGGCCGAATTGGGTGGCGGACTTCCGCCGATAATGGTGCACCAGCCGACCATGCGCGTGATCGACGGAGTTCATCGCGTGCAGGCGGCGATATTGAATGACGCGGAGACCATCGAGGCACGGCTACTGGACTGTGATCTGAATGTCGCTTTTGTCCTTGCCGTCAAGGCAAATGTAGCCCACGGGTTACCACTGTCCCAGCCGGACCGGATGGCGGCCGCGGGACGGATCATCGCCGCACATCCGCAGTGGTCGGACCGGGCGGTGGCGGCGGCGACCGGTCTGTCGGACAAGACCATCGCGCGGCTCCGGGACCGCACCGGCCAGGGGGCGGCGCAGCCCGCCGCCAGGCTGGGCCGGGACGGCCGGCTCCGCCCGCTCGACAGCGCCGCCAAACGTCGCCGGGCGGCCGCGATGATCAGCGACGAGCCCGACGCGGGGCTGCGCGCGATCGCCCGCGCCACCGGGCTCTCCCTCGCGACGGTGCGCGACGTGCGGCAGCGGGTCGGACGCGGCGAGGATCCCGTACCCGAGCGGTACCGGAACGGTCCGGACGGGCCCGGGCCGTCCGCCGCGTCCCTGTCCTCGTCCCTGTCCTCGTCCCCGGCAGGGTCCGCGCCGGTGCCGTCGTTCGGCGACGAGCTCCGCCCGCCCACCGGCGACGAGACGCACTCGGCCGCGGGGCGTCCCGACCCGCCGGTGCCGAGATCCGACCTGGGCGCCGAGCGGCGGACCGCGTCCGCGCAGGAGCCGCAGCCGGTCATCGACGAGCCGTCGCGCCGCTCCCCGGGCGCGCAGCGACCCCGGCACGCCGACCTCCCGGTCGACCGGCACGAGGTGCTGGCCCGGCTGCGGAACGATCCGTCCCTGCGGTTCAGCGAGACCGGACGGCAGACCCTGCGATGCCTGCACCGCTACACCGTGGACGTCGAGGGCCTGGAGGGGTTGTGCCGCAACCTCCCGGACCACTGCGCGCCGGTCATCGCCGATCTGGCGCTGAGCTGCGCCACCGCGTGGACCACGCTCGCCGAGAGACTCCGCCAGCGAACCGAATGATGAGCGTGATCATGTTGAAGTGCTTATCGTCCCCCCGCGGCGCCGCCCGGCTGCTGCCGTGGGGCGCCGGGGCGGTCGCCCTGACCCTCGTCGCGTCGCTCGCCACACCATTCGCCGCCGCCACGCCGGGATACGCCCAACCTGTCATCGCCCTGGGTCCCCGGGCGGAGCCGACGGCCGTCGGCTACGGCGGGGCCGCCTCGACGGTCGATCTCGACGCGAGCCGCACCGCGATCGGCGTGCTCGAACGCGGCGGCAACGCGATGGACGCCGCTGTCGCCGCGTCCGCGACACTCGGCGTCACCGAACCGTACGTGGCGGGCCTCGGCGGAGGCGGTTTCCTCCTCTACTACGACGCCAAGTCCCACCGCGTGCACACCTACGACGGGCGGGAGACGGCGCCACGGACGATGGGCGAGAAGGCGTTCGTCGACCCCGCGACAGGCCGTCCGCTGCCCTTCCCCGAGGCGGTGACCAGCGGCCTGTCCGTCGGGGTCCCCGGCACCCCCGCCCAATGGGACCGGATGCTGCGCGAGTTCGGCACCCGCCCGCTGCCCGAACTGCTGCGGCCCGCGATCGACGTCGCCGAGCGCGGCTTCACCGTCGACCAGGAGTTCCGCGACCAGACGCAGGCGAACGCCGACCGCTTCCGCGACATCGTCCCGACCCGCAAGCTGTTCCTGCCCGGTGGTGAGCTGCCCGTGGTCGGCTCGACGTTCCGCAACCCCGAACTCGCCGCGACCTACCGGGCGCTGGCGCAGAACGGCGTCGGGTGGTTCTATCGTGGACGGCCCGCCCGCGAAATCGTGGACACGGTGCGGCGGCCGCCGGTCGACCCCGCGTCCAAGCGCGTCGTCCGGCCCGGGCTGATGGGGACGGACGACCTGGCGCGTTACCGGGCGCTGAGCCGCGACCCCGCGCACGTCACCTATCGGGGTGCGCGGGTGTACGGGATGGCGCCGCCCTCGTCCGGTGCTACGACGGTGGGCGAGGCGCTCAACATCATGGAGAACGTGCCGGTGCCGCGCGCCGACCCCGTCCAGGCGACGCACTCGTATCTCGAAGCGTCACGCCTCGCCTTCGCCGACCGTGGACGGTACGTCGGCGATCCCGCGTACACGGACGTGCCGGTCCGCGAGTTGCTGTCCACCGGGTTCGCCAAGGAGCGGGCCTGCCTCGTCGACCCGGCGCGCGCGGCCTCGTCGCCGGTGCCGCCGGGCTCCCCGGACGGCGACTACCAGAAGTGCGAGCCGTCCCGGAGGCCCGGGACCCCGACGACCTACGAGGGGCCGCAGACGACCAACCTCGTGGTCTCCGACAAGCACGGCAACGTCGCGGTCTACACCGTCACGATCGAGCAGGTCGGCGGCAGCGCCCTGACCGTTCCGGGACGGGGGTTCCTGCTGAACAACGAGCTGACCGACTTCAGCCCCGCGCCGCCCGCGGACGGGTCGCCCGACCCGAACCTGCCCGCCGGAGGGAAGCGGCCCCGCAGCAGCATGGCGCCGACCCTGGTGGTGCGGCACGGTCGTCCGGTGCTCGCGCTCGGGTCGCCGGGCGGCTCGACGATCCCGACGACGGTATTGCAGATCCTGATGAACCGGCTCGACCTCGGCATGGACCTGCCCGCCGCGGTGGCCGCGCCCCGCGCCACCCAGCGGAACACGCCCGTCACCTACGCCGAACAGGAGTTCATCGACCAGTACGGCGCCGCGTTGAAGGAGCGCGGGCACACCGTCCAGCTGTTCCTGGAGCACGGCCCGGCGGCGGTGATCGGCGCCGCCACCGGTCTGGAACTGCTGGGTGGCGGCAGGGTCCAGGCGGTGGCGGAACCGGTGCGCAGGCACGGCGGCAGCGCCCTGGTGGTGCGGCCCGCCACCGGCCCGCACTGACACGGCCAAGTCGCGCTAGTCCCGGGGAGTTGGCGCGGAGCCGCTGGACACCGGGTCCCCGGACGGCGCGATCTCGGCGTCCAGGTCGCGCGTCTCGATCCGCCGGGGGATCGCGAACAGCCCCGCGAACACGACGAGCATCATGCCCGCGCCGTAGCCGACGGTGATGGCGAACCCGCGGGCGAAGTTGTGCCCGTTGGCCTGCTCGCCCGTGCTGGTCAGCAGCTCGGCCAGCCGCCGGTCGCCGCTCGGGCTGCCCGTCCGGCAGCTCGCGGGCACCGCCGTCGGGTCGGATGCCCCGGACCGGTCGCGCACACACGTGCGGAACTGGGCCACGACGCGTTCCTGCGCGGCGGGTGGCAGCCCCTCGGCGGTGAGGTCGCGACGCAGGGCGGGGACGGTCTCGTCCACGCCGTGGTCGGCGTTGTCGTCGATCCAGCCGAAGAACAGGACGCCGGACAGCGCGACGCCGAGGGCCATCCCGACCTGCTGGATGGTGTTCAGCACGCCGGACGCCGACCCCGCGTCCCGCCGGGGCACCCCGGTGAGGATGGCGTCGACCATCGGCGCGACGACCAGCCCGAACCCGAAGCCGGAGACGGCCAGGGGCACCAGCATCTGCCACGAGTGGATGGTGAGCTCGCGGTCGGCGATGACCCAGGCGTAGGTGGCGAACCCGATGGCGTTCAGGAGCGCGCCGGTGAGCAGGACGCGGCGTCCGAACCGGGGCGTGAAGACCTGGACCGACAGGCCCGCGCCGGTGGCTCCGCCGAAGGCGAAGGCGAGGGACGTGAGCCCCGCGTGCAGCGGCGTCCAGCCGAGGCCGACCTGCATGTAGAGGGTCCACACGAAGAAGAAGCCGCCGAGCACCGTCCAGAACAGGAGCCACACCGACATCCCGGCGGTGAAGGCGCGCGCCCGGAACAGGCTGAGCACGATCACCGGTGACCCCTTCGTCCGGCCGTGCCAGCGCTCGTACAGCACGAACGCGGCCAGGACGGCGGCGGCCCCGCCCATCAGCGCGAACGACCAGGCGGGCCAGCCGAGGGCGCGCCCCTCCATCAGCGGGTAGACGAGCATGAGGATGCCCGTGACGCTCAGCAGCACCCCGACCAGGTCGAGCTTCGGCGCGGACGGCGACTTCGACTCCGGGACGGTCGCCCACGCCACGATCAGCGCCGCGATGCCGATCGGCACGTTGACCAGGAAGATGGAGCGCCAATCGAGGCCGCCCGGGTTCCACTCCAGGAGCAGCCCGCCCGCGACGAGCCCGGCGGCGGACGCCGACCCGAGGACGCCGCCCCAGATGCCGAGCACCTTGCCCCGCTCCTCGGTCGGGAACGTGGCGTGCATGATCGACAGGATCTGCGGGACCATCAGGCCCGACATGGCGCCCTGGAAGAACCGGGCGCCGATCAGGAAGTCGATGTTCGGGGCGACGCCGCAGAGCAGCGAGGCCACGGTGAACCCGGTGACGCCCACCTGGAACATGCGTTTGCGCCCGTAGGTGTCGCCGAGCCGTCCGCCGGTGATGAGGAGCGCGGCGAAGCCGAGGACGTACCCCGCGATGACCCATTCGACCTTCGCGTACTCGGCGTCGAGGTCTTCGAGGATGGTGGGGATGGTGACGTTGACGATGGTCACGTCGAGCAGGTCCATGAAACCGGCGACCAGGAGCACGCACAGCGCGATCCACCGCCGTGAGTACGGGGCGGAAACGCCCGTCCCGTCAGGGGTCATGGCTGACTACCTCCGGATGTCGTGAGTCGTTGGCCGCTGTCACATCACGCGTCTTCGGTACGTCATAGATGTGACGTCCCGCGACCGAGGAATGTGACCGTGGACCAGAGCGAACGGCTTGCCCATCGGTTCGAGACCCACCGGCCCCATCTGCGGACGGTGGCCTACGGCATTCTCGGGTCGGTCAGTGAGGCCGAGGACGCCGTGCAGGAGGCCTGGTTCAGGCTCAGCCGCACGGACACCGAGGCCGTCGACAACCTGGGCGGATGGCTGACGACCGTCGTCGCGCGGGTGTGCCTGGACATGCTGCGCAGGCGCCGGACGAGGGGCGAGGAGCCGATCGGCCTCGCCGTCCCCGAGCCGATCGTGACGGGGGTGGACGGCGGCACCCCCGAGGAGGAGGCGCTGATGGCCGACTCCGTCGGGCTCGCCCTGATGGTCGTGCTCCACGCGCTCACCCCGGCCGAACGCCTCGCCTACGTGCTGCACGACATGTTCGGCGTGCCGTACGACGAGATCTCCACCATCATCGGACGCACCCCGGGCGCGGCCCGGCAACTCGCCAGCCGCGCACGCCGCCGGATCCAGGAGTCCAGGCTGTCTCCGGGGGAGTGGGGGCCCGTCCCCCGACAGGGGAGGGGCCAGGTCGCCTCGGGTGAGGCGGTGGCCCCGCCGGGCGGCGCGCGGCCCGACCCGGAGCTGTCCCGCCGCCGTGAGGTCGTGGACGCCTTCTTCGCCGCCGCCCGCGACGGTGATTTCGATGCCCTGCTCGGCGTGCTCGATCCTGACGTCGTGCTGTACGCCGACCACGATCCGAACGCCGTGTCGCGGGGCGGGCCGATGAAGCTGTGCGGCGCGGAGGACGTGGCGCGGCGGGCGCTGGGCTTCGCGAGTTTCGCCCAGTTCGCGCACCCGGTGCTCGTCAATGGGGACGTGGGCGTCGTCGTGGCGCCGCATGGAATTCCGTTCTCGGTTCTTGGTTTTACGGTGCGGGAGAGGAGGATCGCGAGAATTCATGTGTTCGCCGAGCCCGCGCGGTTGCGCCGACTCGGTGTGGTCACCTCGATTCCCCGATAGCGAATCGGGGCCGCGCATTTCGGCCGTGCTGAATATGCCGTGCCGAATAGGCCGTGCCGAACATGCCCGGTGTGCGTGGACGGTGTGCTCGCGAAAAGTCGCTCATTGTGACATTCTCTGAGCGGCCCGCACCGTGCGCCCCGAGGTGAAAAGTATTCACCTTGGTGGCGGACGCTCCGTGTTTCTGCCCGGATCGCCCCTGCGCGACTGCGGGGATGGCGCAGTTGAACACCCGTGATATGTCGATCATCGGCGCCCGATCTTCGGGACGGTTCTCTCATCCGGGACATCTCACCCCCTCACCCTCGGCGCCCTCGGCGTCCCGCGAATAAGCGTGCCCGAAGACCCTCGCATGATGTGGACCCTTGCAAGGATGAGCTTCCGTGTCGTACCAAGAAAAGCGCAAAGCAGTAAAAAGTCGGGCTCTGGTCGGTTTGCCGAGACTGGTGGAACTGATCACCGCGGTGAGCGGCCTTCTCGCCGAAGAGCCCGTCCTGACGCCGTCGTGAGTCGGACAGAGGGAACGGTGAAATGCGCGATCTTGATGCGGACGTCATCGTCGTCGGAGCGGGGCCGACCGGGCTCATGCTCGCCGGAGAATTACGTTTGGCAGGCGTGTCCACCATCGTCGTCGAACGGTTGGCCGAACCGATGCGCGAGTCCCGCGCCCTCGGCTTCTCCGCCCGGACGATCGAGGAATTCGACCAGCGCGGACTGTTGCCCCGCTTCGGCGAGTTGCAGACGATTCCGATCGGCCATTTCGGTGGCCTGTCCATCGACTATCGAGTGCTGGAGGGCGGCTCCTACGGCGCGCGGGGAATTCCCCAGTCGCGCACCGCGGCCATCCTCGCCGACTGGGCGACCGGGCTCGGCGCCGAGGTGCGGCGCCGCCACGAGCTGACCGGGCTGGACGCGGGCGACGCCGGAGTCGAGCTGGACCTCGCCACCCCCGACGGCCCGCGTCGCCTGCGCGCCAAGTACGTGGTGGGCTGCGACGGCGCGCGCAGCACCGTCCGCGCGTGCGCCGGGATCGACTTCCCGGGCACCGAACCCGTCATCGAGATGTGGCTCGCCGACGTCGCGGGCCCCCGGCTGCGTCCCCGGTTCTCCGGCGAGCGGGTGCCCGGCGGGATGGTCATGGTCCTGCCGCTCGGCCCGGACGTGAACCGCGTCGTGGTGTACGAGCGGGCCGCCGAGCCGCGCGCCGACCGGACGGCCCCGTCGTTCCCCGAGGTGGCCGCCGCCTGGGAACGGCTCACCGGCGAGGACGTCCACGACGGGAAACCGCTGTGGGTCAGCTCGTTCACCGACTCCAGCCGCCTCGCCGCCGAGTACCGGCGGGGCCGGTTGCTGGTCGCGGGCGACGCCGCCCACGTCCACATGCCGATCGGCGCGCAGGGGATGAGCGGCGGCGTCCAGGACGCGGTGAACCTCGGCTGGAAGCTCGCCGCCGAGATCCACGGGCACGCCCCGCCCGGGCTGCTCGACACCTACCACGCCGAACGGCACCCGGTCGGCGCCCGCGTCGTCGCCAACACCCTCGCCCAGCGGCTGCTCTACCTCGGCGGCGACGACATGGAGCCGGTGCGGGACGTCTTCGCCGAACTGCTGGAGTACGAGGCGGTCCGGCGGCACCTCGTCGGCATGGTGACCGGGCTGGACATCCGCTACGACGTCGGGCCCGGCGACCATCCGCTGCTCGGCCGCCGTGTCCCGGACCGCAAGCTGGTCGGCGCGTTCACCGAGCCGGGCCGCTCTCCTGTGGGGGGACGACCCCCCACACCCCCCGGAACGAACCGGACCTCGATCTTCGAATGCCTGCACGCCGGACGCGGCGTCGTCCTCGACCTGGCGGGCGACGACGCCGTCGGCGCCGCCGCCACGCCCTGGTCCGACCGGGTCGACGTCGTCTCGGCGGCGATCCATCCGGTCGGCGCGGGCGATCCGCTCGCCGCCGCCGACGCCGTGCTCGTCCGCCCAGACGGCCACGCCGCCTGGGTGGCGGCGGCCGGGTCGGGCCCGGACGGCCTGACCGACGCCCTCGCCCGATGGTTCGGGCCCTGCTGACCTGCTGACCCCCCGGACGCTGACTCCCGAGACGCTGACTCCCGAGACGAGGACATCATGCCGATCCTTTCCCCGCGCGACTCCTGCCTGACGGTTCTCAACCTGTTCACCACCGACTCCCGCGACAAGCAGGACCGTCTGCTCCAGGAGATGCGGACGATCGTGAACGCCGCCGCGTACGAGGGCTGGATCTCCAGCACCGTGCACAGCGGCAGCGACAAGCCGGGCACCGCGAACCTCATCCAGTGGCGCGGCGAGGGCGACGTCCACCGCCGGTACGCCGGAGACGAGTTCAGGCACCGGACGGTCCCGCTGTTCGAGGAGATGACGACCTCGATCAGGCTGCTGCGCACCGAGGTGGCCTTCACCGGACGGCACCCGTCGAACGGTGGGGCGACGGAGGTGTCGCCGGACCGCGACGACCACACGGTCATCGAGCTGTTCGGCGTCGAGCGGGAGAACCTGGCCGACCTGGTGTCCGTCCTGGAGCGGTCGCACGACTGGCTGGTGGACGAGCCGGGCTACCGCTCCCTGTCCGTCCTGCGCGGTGTCGGCGCGGTGGGCCTGGACGGCGACTTCGCCGTGCGCTACTCGCAGTGGGACGGCGAGGGTTCCTACGAGGCGTTCCGGTCCCGTCCCGACGCGGAGTGGTCGGCGGCGCGCACGGAGACGCGCGACAAGCTCCGGTCGCTCGCGACGTTCCTGGAATGGAACACCTACCGCGTCGTCCACACCCGCTCGGCCGGGCAGTAGCCCGCGGCCTGGAACGGGAGGAGAAACGCATGCCGCCGAAGGTGCCGCCCGCCCGGGTCGTCCGCGCGGTCGAGGCCGTGAGGGCCGGGGTTCAGGGCGTCGACCGGCGCCTTGTCCCGGGGCCGATCGCGCTGCTGGAACTGGTCATGGGCTCGATGGTCACGCAGGCCGTGTACGTCGCCGCCCGGCTCGGCATCGCCGACGCCGTCGTCGACGGCCCGTTGACCGTGGCCGAGATCGCGCGCCGGGTGGACGCCGACCCGGACGCGACGGGACGCCTGCTCCGGCTGCTCGGGGGCTACTCCGTCTTCGCGGAGCGGCCGGGCGGCCGGTACGGGCAGACCTCGATGTCCGCCGCCCTGCGCGCGGACGCGCCGATGTCGATGCGGGGCATGGCCCTGCTCATGGGCGGCTCCGTCCACTGGGAGGACTGGGGGCACCTGGAGGACGCCGTGCGCACCGGCGAGCCCGTCGTCCCGAAGCTGCGCGGCATGGGCGTCTACGACTACCTGGACGCGAACCCGGAGTTCGCCGAGGTGTTCAACGCCGGGATGGGGAACCTGTCGAACCTGGAGACCGACGCCGTCGCCGCCGCGTACGACTTCACCCGGTTCGGGACGATCGTCGACGTGTTCGGCGGGCGCGGCGCGCTGCTGGCCGCCCTGCTGCGCCGCGCCCCGAAGGCGCGCGGGATCCTCGTCGACGAGCGGGCGCCGGACCTGGCCGCGACCGGCCTGTTCCGCGAGGCCGGGGTCGAGGACCGGTGCGAGATCGACACGACCGGCCTGTTCGAGGTCCCGCCGTCCGGCGGGGACGCCTACGTCCTCAAGCACATCCTGCACGAGTGGCCGGAGCCGAAGGCGCTGGAGATCCTGCGGAACATCCGCGGCGTGATCGGCCCCGACGGACGGCTGCTGATCATGGAGTTCGTCGTGCCGGAGGGTGGCGGACGGCATCCGGCGAAGCTCGTCGACCTGTGGCTGATGCTGCTCATCGGCGGCCGGGAGCGCACGTCCGTCGAGTACGCCGGGTTGCTCGCCGCCGCCGGGTTCACCCTCACCCGCGTCGTCGGCACCGCCTCCACCGTCTCGATCATCGAGGCCCGCCCCTCCGGAAACGGAGCGCCCTGACATGGGCGGTACCGATACGGACGTCATCGTCGTGGGCGCCGGGCCGGTCGGCCTGATGCTGGCCGGTGAGCTGCGGCTCGGCGGCGCGGACGTCGCCGTCTACGAACGGCTGGACGCCCCGAGCGGGCAGTCGCGCGGCCTGGGCGTCACGGCGCGCGCGGCCGAGGTGTTCCGGCAGCGCGGCCTGCTCGCCCGGTTCGGCGAGGTGGAGACGAGCCGCCAGGGCCACTTCGGCGGCATCCCCCTGGACTTCGGGGTGCTCGAAGGGTCGCACTTCGGCGTCCGGGGCCTCCCGCAGGACCGGATCGAGCGAATGCTGGAGGACTGGGCCCTGGAACTCGGCGCCCACGTCCTGCGCGGCCATAACGTCACCGGGCTGCGCGCCACCGACGACGCGGTGACCGCCGTCATCGACGGCCCGGACGGCCGCGTCGAACGGACGGCCCCGTACCTGGTCGGCTGTGACGGCGGGCAGAGCACCGTCCGCCGGGCGGCCGGGTTCACCTTCCCCGGCACCGACGCGACCCGCGAGATGTATCTGGCGGACGTCGCCGGACGCGGCATCCGCCCACGTCCCACCGGTGAGCGGGTCCCGGGCGGCATGGTCATGTCGGCTCCCCTGGGCGACGGCCTGGACCGAATCATCGTCTGCCCGCACGGGACGCCCCCGCCGTCCGCCGGGCAGCGGACTCCCGGCTTCGCCGAGGTCGCCGACGCCTGGGAGCGGCTCACCGGCGAGTCGCTGCACGGCGCCGACGCGCCCTGGGTCAGCTCCTTCACCGACGCCACCCGGCACGTCACCGAGTACCGCCGGGGCCGGGTGCTGCTCGCGGGCGACGCGGCGCACGTCCATCTCCCGGCGGGCGGGCAGGGCATGAGCGTCGGCGTCCAGGACGCGGTGAACCTCGGCTGGAAGCTGGCGGCGACGGTCGCGGGCCACGCCCCGGCGGGCCTCCTCGACACCTACCACGCCGAACGACACCCGGTCGGCGCGCGCCTGCTCCGCAACACCCGGGCGCAGGGAACGCTCTACCTCGGCGACGCGGAGATCGAGCCGCTCAGGACCGTCATGGGCGAACTCATGCGGATCCCGGAGGTGGGACGCCATCTGTCCGGCGTGGTGAGCGGGCTCGACATCCGCCACGACGTCGGACCGGGGGACCATCCGCTGCTCGGGGCGCGGATGCCCGACCGTCCGCTGATCCTGCCGGACGGCCGCCGAACCCGGATCTTCGACCTGCTTCACCAGGCGCGCGGCGTGCTCGTCACCACCGACCGGACGGGACGGGTGAACGCCCAGGCCGCCGCCTGGACGGGCCGCGTCGACATCGTCACCGCGGACTGGCCGGAGACCGACGACGACCCCTGGCCCCGCACCGACTCGGCGCTGATCCGTCCGGACGGGCACCTGGTGTGGGCCGAGCCGGGCGGCGGCGACCTGGACGCGGCGCTGCGCCGCTGGTTCGGATGCGCACCCACATCGCAGAAGGGCGAACGATGCATAGCACTCTGATCGTCGCGCGGATGGACCCACGGCACGGCGACGCGGTCGCGGACCTGTTCGCCGAGTTCGACGGCGGCGAGATGCCGGGGCTCATGGGCACCCGCCGCCGCGAGCTGTTCACCTACAACGGCCTGTACTTCCACCTCCAGGACTTCGACGACGAGCACGGCGGCGACCGCATCGGCACCGTCGCGTCCCACCCGGCGTTCGTGCGGATCAGCGACGACCTCAAGCCGTTCATCGCGGCCTACGACCCGGAGACCTGGCGGTCCCCGGCGGACGCGATGGCGACCCGCTTCTACCACTGGTCCGGGGCGTAGCCGCGCGGCGGCGGCACCGGAAAGGGAGTCCACGCATGACGCGGCGAGTGGTCATCACGGGCAGCGGCGTCGTCGCGCCGGGCGCCATCGGGACGAAGGAGTTCTGGGGCCTGCTCCAGGAGGGCCGCACGGCCACGCGCGGGATCACGTTCTTCGACCCGTCGCCCTTTCGCTCCCGGGTCGCCGCCGAGATCGACTTCGACCCGGCCGCGCAGGGGCTGACCCCGCAGGAGATCCGCCGGACGGACCGGGCCGTGCAGCTCGCGCTCGTCGCGATGCGGGAGGCCGTCACCGCCGGAGCGCCGGTGCTGGAGACCCTGGACCCGGCGCGGCTCGGCGTCACGATCGGCACGGCGGTCGGCGCCACCATGGGCCTGGAGGAGGAGTACCGCGTCGTCAGCGACGACGGCAGGCTC
The DNA here is from genome assembly GCF_039537545.1 of Actinomadura meridiana. Classification (NCBI taxonomy): domain Bacteria; kingdom Bacillati; phylum Actinomycetota; class Actinomycetes; order Streptosporangiales; family Thermomonosporaceae; genus Actinomadura; species Actinomadura meridiana. Next base: position 103,487 of record NZ_BAABAS010000003.1, on the reverse strand, counting down.
ACCCTCGTCGACCACACCTACGCGGTGCCGCACCTGTACGGGTACCTGGTGCCCAGCTCGTTCGCCCGCGAGATCGCCTGGGCGTGCGGCGCGGAGGGGCCCGTCGCCGTGATCTCCACCGGCTGCACCTCGGGCCTGGACGCGGTCGCGCACGCGACGGAGCTGATCCGGGACGGCTCCGCCGACGTCATGGTCGCGGGCGCCACCGACGCCCCGATCTCGCCGATCACCGTGGCGTGCTTCGACGCGATCAAGGCGACCACGCCGCGCGTCGAACATCCCGAGCGGGCGTCCCGGCCGTTCGACCGCACCCGCGACGGGTTCGTGCTCGGTGAGGGCGCCGCGCTGTTCGTGCTGGCGGAGCGGGAGTGGGCGCGCCGCCGGGGCGCGGACATCCTGGCGGAGATCGCCGGGTTCGGGGCGCGCTGCAACGCCTTCCACATGACGGGCCTGCGGCCGGACGGCGCCGAGATGGCGGAGGCGATCCGGTCCGCGCTGGCGGAGGCGCGGATGCCGCCGGACGCCGTCGACTACGTGAACGCGCACGGGTCGGGGACGCGGCAGAACGACCGCCACGAGACGGCGGCGTTCAAGCGGAGCCTCGGCGAGCACGCCTACCGGACGCCCGTCAGCTCCATCAAGTCGATGATCGGCCATTCGCTGGGCGCGATCGGGTCGCTGGAGATCGCCGCGTCGGTGCTGGCGATCCAGCACGACGTCGTCCCGCCGACGGCGAACCTCGAACATCCCGACCCGGAGTGCGACCTGGACTACGTCCCGCGCGTGGCGCGGGAGTGGCCGACCCGCACGGTGCTGAGCGTCGGCAGCGGCTTCGGCGGCTTCCAGAGCGCCATGGTCCTGACCGGCCCGGACTCTTGCGGAGGGACGACCCACCGCACCCCCCGGAAACGCGTGGGCGGCCCGCGATGAACGCCCCCAAAGCCGTCGTTACAGGTATCGGCGTCGCCGCGCCCAACGGCCTCGGGACGGAGCGGTACTGGGCCGCGACCCGCGCCGGGGTGCCCGCGATCGGGGCGGTCGCCGGTTTCGACGCCTCCCACTACCCGAGCCGCCTGGCGGGCGAGGTCCGCGGCTTCGACGCGGCGGCCCACCTGCCGAGCAGGCTGCTCCCGCAGACGGACCGCGTGACGCGGCTCGCGCTGGTGGCGGCGGGCGAGGCGCTGGCCGACGCCGGGGTCGGACCCGATCCGGACGACGCGCTCGACCGCGGCGTCGTCACCGCGATGTCGGCGGGCGGGTTCGCGTTCGGGCAGCGGGAACTGGAGCGGCTGTGGAGCAGGGGCGGCCAGTACGTCAGCGCCTACCAGTCGTTCGCGTGGTTCTACGCGGTGAACTCCGGCCAGATCTCCATCCGGCACGGCCTGAAGGGGCCGAGCGGCGTCGTCGTCACCGACGAGGCGGGCGGGCTCGACGCGATCGCCCAGGCGCGGCGGCTGCTGCGGCGCAGCGGCCTGGTCGTGTGCGGCGCGGTCGACGGGTCCATCTGCCCGTGGGGATGGGTGGCGCGGCTCACCGGCGGGCGGGTCGCCAAGGGCGACGACCCGGCGGAGGCCTACCTGCCGTTCGACGCGCGCGCGGCCGGGCACGTCCCCGCCGAGGGCGGCGCGATGCTCGTGCTGGAGAGCGCCGAGGCGGCGCGGCGTCGGGGCGCGCCCCGCGTCTACGGCGAGGTCGCCGGGTACGCCGCGACGTTCGACCCGGCGCCCGGCAGCGGCCGTCCGCCGACGCTGCGCCGCGCCATCGAGTGCGCGCTGGCCGACGCCGACCTGGACCCCACCGACGTGGACGTCGTGTTCGCCGACGCCGCGGCCGTCCCGCGCCTGGACCGGGCGGAGAGCGAGGCCATCGCCGCCGTGTTCGGCGACCGCGCCGTCCTGGTCACGGCGCCGAAGACGATGGTCGGCCGGATGGACGCGGGGTCGGCCGCACTGGACGTGGCGACCGCGCTGCTGGCGATCCGGGACGGGATCGTCCCGCCCACGATCAACGTGCGACCGGCGCGGCACCACCCGGTCGAGATCGTGACCGGGCCCGCCCGCCGCGCCACGGTGCGCGCCGCGATCGTCATCGCGCGCGGGCACGGCGGGTTCAACTCCGTGCTCGCCGTCCGTGCGCCGCGTAGGGCCCCCGGCGAGGACGGGGGCGGACACAGCCGCAGGGAGGAACACACCATGCCGGACAGAAACCTCGAACTCGACGACCTGCGCAGGCTCCTGCGGGCGGGCGCCGGTCTCGACGAGAGCGTCGAGCTCGACGCCGACACCGCCGACGTCGATCTGGTCGACCTCGGCGTCGACTCGGTGGCGCTGCTGGAGACCGCCGCGCTGATCGGCCGCGAGTACGGGCTGCACCTCGACGACGAGGCGCTGACCAGGGCGACGACGGCCAGGCTCCTGCTGAACCTGGTCAATGACAGTTGAACCGAACGCCGGGAAGAGGGTTGTGAAGGAGAGGGCAGTGCCGCAGGACAATCCGCAGGACAGTGGGAAGGTCGCCCTGGTCACGGGGGCGACGAGCGGGATCGGGTACGCGGTGTGCGCGGCCCTGGCGGCGCGCGGCGACCGGGTGTACATCTGCGCCCGCGACGCCGACGCCGTCCGCGACACCGTGGAGGGCTTCCGCAAGGACGGGCTCGACGTGGACGGGACGGCCTGCGACGTCAGGTCGGGCGACGACGTGCGCGCCCTCGTCGGATCGGCGGTGGAGCGGTTCGGGCCGATCGACGTGCTGGTCAACAACGCGGGCCGCAGCGGCGGCGGCGTCACCGCCGAGATCACCGACGAGGTGTGGTTCGACGTCATCGACACCAACCTCAACAGCGTGTTCCTGGTGACCCGAGAGGTCCTCACCGCCGGTGGGATGACCGACCGGGGACGGGGCCGCATCATCAACATCGCGTCCACCGCGGGCAAGCAGGGCGTGGTGCTGGGCGCGCCGTACTCGGCGTCCAAGCACGGTGTCGTCGGGTTCACCAAGGCGCTCGGCAACGAGCTGGCGCCGACCGGGATCACCGTCAACGCGGTGTGCCCCGGCTATGTGGAGACGCCCATGGCCCGCCGGATCCGGCAGGGCTACGCCGAGGTCTACGGGACGACGGAGGAGTCCATCCTGGCGAAGTTCCAGGCCAAGATCCCCCTCGGTCGCTACAGCACGCCGGAGGAGGTGGCGGGGCTCGTCCGCTACCTGACGACGGAACCGGCCGCGTCCATGACCTCGCAGGCCATCAACGTCTGCGGCGGGCTCGGGAACTTCTAGGAGGCGCCATGCGCGAGGTGGAGCACGAGATCGTCGTCGACGCGCCCGCCGAGGCCGTCTACGGGTTGCTGGCGGCGGTCGGCGACTGGCCACGGCTGTTCCCGCCGACCGTCCACGTCAGCTATCTGGAACGGACGGAGAAGGCGGAGCGGCTGCGGATCTGGGCGAGCGCCAACGACAAGGTCAAGACCTGGACGTCGCGGCGCGAGCTGGACCCCGCCGCGCTGCGCATCGACTTCCGGCAGGAGGTGAGCGCGCCGCCCGTCGGGGAGATGGGCGGGACGTGGCGTGTCGAACGCGTCTCCGACGGACGGTCGCGGGTCGTGCTGTCGCACCGCTACCGCGCGGATGGCGACGACCGGGACGACCTGGCCTGGATCGACCGCGCGGTGGACGGCAACAGCCGCTCCGAACTGGCGGCGCTCAAGGCAGGCGCCGAACGGGCGACCAAGGGCGACGACGGCGACGGATTCCTGTCGTTCGAGGACTCGGTCTTCGTCGCGGGCCCCGCCGAGGAGACCGGCGAGCGCGTCTACGCCTTCCTCGACCGGGCGGACCTGTGGGAGGAACGCCTCCCGCACGTGACCCGCGTCGTCCTCACCGAGGACGACCCCGGCCTCCAGATCCTGGAGATGGACACGCGGGCGAAGGGCGGCTCGACGCACACGACGCGGTCGGTTCGGGTCTGCTTCCCGCACCGGGAGATCGTCTACAAGCAGACGACGCTGCCCGCGCTGCTGACCCTGCACACCGGAGTGTGGCGGACGATGCCGTCCCGCGTCGACGGCGTGGACGGCGTGACCGTCACCTCGCACCACACGGTCTCGATCGCCGAGGAGAACGTCACGGCGGTGCTCGGCGCGGACGCGGGCGTCGCGGACGCGCTCGCCTTCGTCCGCGACGCGCTCGGCACCAACAGCCTGGCGACGCTCCGGCACGCCAAACGACACGCCGAGGACAACGGCTGACCGGCTGGGGGTTCGATGGACGCGGAGGTCATCGTCGTCGGGGCGGGCCCGGTCGGGCTCATGCTCGCCGGTGAGCTGCGGCTCGGCGGCGCCGAGGTCCTGGTACTGGAGAGGCTGGTCACGCCCACCGCCGAGTCGCGCGCGTCCACGCTGCACGCCCGGACGATGGAGATCTTCGAGCAGCGCGGCCTGCTCGCCGAACTCGGCACGCCGCCCCGGCAGGCCATGGGCCACTTCGCGGGCATCCCGCTCGATCTGAGCGGGGCGCCGTCCCCGCACGCCGGGCTGTGGAAGGTGCCGCAGGCGCGCGTCGAGGAGCTGCTCGCCGACTGGGCCCGGGGTCTCGGCGCGGACATCCGGCGTGGCCACGAGGTGGTGGGGCTCACCGCGTCCGGCGACCGGGTGCTGGTCCGTGCCGAGGGGCCGCGCGGGACGGTCGAGTTCGCCGCCCGCCACGTCGCGGGCTGCGACGGGGAGGACGGCGCCGTCCGCGACCTCGCCGGGATCGCGCTGCGTGGCCGGACGGCGGCCCGCGAGCTGCTCCGCGCCGACGTGGCGGGTGTCGGGATCCGCGACCGGCGGTTCGAACGGCTCCCCGGCGGCCTCGCCATCGCGGCGCGACGTCCGGACGGCGTCACCCGCGTCATGGTCGCCGAACACGGCGGTGTCGCTGGTCGGCACCCGGGGCCGGTGACGTTCAAGGACGTCACGGCCGCCTGGGAACGAGTCACCGGAGAGGACGTCGGCGCGGGCGTGCCCCTGTGGGTCGGCGCGTTCGGCGACGCGAGCCTCCAGGCCGAGCGGTACCGGGCCGGGCCGGTGCTGCTGGCGGGCGACGCGGCGCACCGGCAGCTCCCCGTCGGGGGCCAGGCGATCAACCTGGGCCTCCAGGACGCCGTGAACCTGGGCTGGAAGCTCGCGGCGGCGGCGTCCGGCCACGCCCCGGACGGGCTGCTCGACGGCTACCACGACGAACGGCATCCTGCCGGGCACCGCGCGCTGCGCACCATCGAGGCGCAGGCACGGCTGCTGCTCGGCGGCCCCGAGGTCGAGCCGGTCCGCGCCGTGCTGGCCGAGCTGCTGGCGCACGGGGAGGCCCGCGACCGGCTGGCCCGGCAGATCAGCGGCGTCGACGTCCGGTACGGCGACGCCGAGCATCCCCTGGTCGGCGCGCGGATGCCCAACGTCGGCACTGTCGGTGCGCTGGGGCCGCTGCGCTACGGCCGGGGCGTCCTGCTGGACCTGTCCGCCGACACAGAACGCCGCGACCTGCTGCGGGAGTGGGCGCGGGCATGGGCCGGACGGGTCGATCTCGTAGTGTCCGACCAGCCGACAGCGGGGTTGGACACGGCGCTGGTCCGCCCGGACGGTCACGTGGCATGGGTCAGCGACCGGGCCGCCGATCCCCGTCCCGCGCTCGGCCGCTGGTTCGGCCGTACAGATCACGATCACTCGTCGCGTCAGGGAGGCATCGGATGAGCACGCATGATATCGCCGCTGAAAAAGAGTCCGGGTTCGACCCGCTGTACGAGGGACGCGCCCCGATCGAGGGGCTGGGGCTGAGCTTCCGCTTCGCCCCCTGGGACATCGGCGGGCCGCAGCCGGTGGTGATGGAGCTGGAGGCGGCCGCCGGGTTCGGGGACGCGGTGCTCGACGCGGGCTGCGGCCGTGGCGAGCACGCCATCTATCTGGCGGGCCGTGGGCACCGGGTGACCGGGGTCGACAGCTCGTCCGCCGCGATCGAGCAGGCGGGGGAGCGCGCGCGGGCGGCGGGCGCCGACGTCGAGTTCACGGTGGGGGAGGCGACCCGCCTGGACGCCCTGCCCGGCCGCTTCGACACCGTGCTGGACTACGGCCTCTACCACTGCCTGCCCGCCGACGCGGGACGGCAGTACGCGGAGGCCCTGCACCGGATCTGCGAACCGGCCGCCCGCGTCCAGCTGTTCTGCTTCAGCGAGACGGCGCCGCCCGGCATGCCGCCCGCCGCGCTGCGCGTCGCCGAGGACGCCCTGCGCGCCGACCTCGCCGGGCTCTGGACGATCCTCGGCATCGAGGAGAAGAGGTCCGTGACCAGCTTCACCCGGGAGTTCCTGGTGAAGCAGCGCGACAACGCGCCCGGCGGGCTGGAGTTCGACATCGACGCCCTGGAGGAGGACGACACCGGGCGCATCCTGCTGCCGATCTGGCACGTCACCGCCGAAAGGATCTGAACCGGGCGTCTCAGTGGCGCGGCGCGTTGCCCACCCGGGCGGCCGGACGTCCGCCCGGGGTCAGCAGCATCGAGCCCACCGGCGGGACGCCGAGCGCGTCGGCGGTGTCCTCGTCCAGGACGTGCGTCGTGACCGGCGCGTGAAGACCGGCGACGGGCGGTTCCGCTTCGGCGGGGCCGCCCGTTCCCGTGGAGCCACCTGGCCGGATGAGTGCGGTGAGCCCGTCGCCGAGCAGGTCCAGCGTGGACAGTCGCCGCCCGCCGCGCGGCAGCCACCGGTGCGCGACCCGTCCGTGCAGGTCCCAGGGGAGGGCCTCCTCGACGGTGCGGCGGGCACCGTCCGGGTCGGCGGAGCGCAGCACGTTGTGCAGCCCCACCGGACGGCGGTCGGCCTCGTAACCGTCCAGCAGCTCGGGATCCGCCCAGCCGCGCAGCACCCACGCGAGCCGCCACCCCAGGTCGTAGGCGTCGTGGATCGCGGTGTTCATGCCGGTCCCGCCGCGCGGCGTCATCTGGTGGGCGGCGTCGCCGATGAGCAGGCAACGGCCCCGGCGGTACCGGTCGGCGATGCGGGCCGCGAACGCGAACGCGCTGACCCGCTCGATCCGGGGCCGCAGGTCGGCGACGCCCGTCGCGGCGGCGATCAGCTCGGTGACCCGTTCGACGGGCAGGTCGGCCAGCCCCGGTCGTCCCGGGCCGCGCTGCTGCCCGTAGTGCCAGCGGTCGTCCGGGCCGCGCGGCGCCAGGATGCCGCCCGCGTCCCGCTGGGTGATCACGTTGAGACCGCACGGGCGGCCCGGGAGGAACCCGGAGATCGGGGCGCGGAACTGCACGCCGTGGTACTCGCCGTGGACGGACGGCCCGTCCATCCCGATCCCGAGCCGTTCCCGGACGGTGCTGTGCGCCCCGTCCGCGCCGACGACATACCTGGCGGTCGCCTCCCAGCGCCTGCCGTGGGCGGCGTCGCGCAGCACCACCCGCACCCGGTCCCGCTCCGGCAGCAGGTCGACCAGCTCGCAGTTCAGCCGGACGGCGGCCGTCGGATGGGGCCGTAACCGGGCGAGCAGGATCGGTTCGAGGTGCGACTGCGGCACCCACACGGGGCCGGTGGGGCTCACCCGCGCGGCCTGCCGGGCGTCGGGGTAGCCGAGCGGGAACCGCCTGCCGTCCGCGGACAGGAGCGTGGGGGCCAGCCGTCCGGACGGCTCGGCGTCGGCGGACCCGGCGCGCACCGCGTCCTCCAGCCCCCAGGACCGCAGGATCTCCATGGTGCGGGTACTGGCCACCAGCGCGCGGGACACCGTGGACAGCCGGGAACGCTTCTCGACCACCAGGACGCGGACGCCGACGCGGGCCAACGACAACCCGATGACGAGACCCGCCGGACCGGCTCCGGCGATCAGGACGTCGACCAGAACTTCGAAACGCGGATGACCGGGGGCGGACATGAGAACGACCTCCACGTACGTGATATCTCGATTGAACACTTTCGTCCACCCCGGGCTACCCGACCCTGTGTTGTCGGCCGGGATTCGACAAATTAGTCTCCTCATAGCATCGCTGACATCGGGTGTGCCGATGCCGAGGCGGCGCAGAGAATTCAGACCGTGCGGTGATAGGGGGCACACAAATGGCTCGGTTTGCGTTACTCGGCTCGTTCGAAATCTCCAATGGCACAAATGTGTGCGAGTCGATGACTCCGAAAATGCGGCAACTTTTCGCGCTTTTGTTGGCGCGTTCGAACCAGCTGGTCTCCATGGAAACGGTGGTTCAGGAACTTTGGGAGGAGGAGCCGCCGAAGAGCGCGCCCGCCACCGTCCAGACCTACGTGTACCAGCTACGTAAGATCATCGAGGGCGGCCGGCTGGTGCCGGACACCCGGGAGTTCCTCGTCACCAGACCCACCGGCTACCTCGTGCGGGTGCCGCCCTCCGAACTGGACGTGCACGTGTTCGCCGAGGAGGCCAAGCAGGGCCGGGCCCTGCTCGCGGCGGGCCGTGCCGAGGAGGCCTCCCAGCTCCTGCGGCACGCGCTGTCCCTGTGGACGGGGCCGCCGTTCGCCGACGTCAACCGGGGCCCGCTCCTGGAGACCCACGCGCTCGACCTCCGGGAGCAGCGGCTGCACTGCCTGGAGTCGCGGATCCGTGCCGACGTCCAACTCGGCCACGACCGGGAGCTCATCGGCGAACTCCGGTGGCTGGTCGCGGACAATCCGTTCAACGAATGGTTCCACGGTCAGCTCATCATGGCGCTGAGCCGGGCCGGTCGAAGGAACGAGGCGCTCAAGGTGTTCGATAGCCTGCGGCGTTCCCTCGACCGCGAACTCGGGCTGCTGCCCTCCCCGGAGATCCAGGAGATCCATCAGCGGGTGCTGCGGGTCGGCGCCGGGAGATATCCCGTCGCGGCCATCCAGGAAAAGTAGGTCTCCAGCAGCCGACCGTCCAGCGGCGGGCACCGGACCCCGGTGCCCGCCAGCGCCGTCTCGGCCCCGGCCGTGTCGTAGTCGATGGCCTCCTCGCCGCCCACCACGAACTCCTCGACCACGTCCATCACGGGGTGCAGCACGTTGTCCCGCTCGGCGAAGGTCTTCTCCAGCTCCTTCCACCACTGGTCGACCGGGACGACCTCCAGCCGCCACCCGTGCTCGATGACGGTGCGGATGACCTCGGCGAACCGCATCTTCGTCCGGTTCACCAGGTGGTACGTCCGGCCGTCCGCGCGCTGCTGGCGGGACGCCCGGACCAGTGCGGCGCTCACGTAGTCGACCGGGGTCATCTCGACCTCCAGGTCGAGATCGGGCGCCAACCCGAGCTGGACGCAGCCCTTCAGGACGCGGGTGGTGAAGTGCGTCGTCAGGCACGCCCCGCTGCGCGAGTCGCCGAGGACCCGGCCCGGCCGGTAGACGTCCACGGGAATGCCGCGTCCCCGCGCCTCCTCGACCAGCTGCTCGGCCGCCCACTTCGTCTGCACGTAGCCGGTGACGAGACGTCCCGCCGTGCCGATGTCGTCGTGCTCGGTGATGAGCGTCCGCCCGTCGGCGGGGATACCCCAGATCCCGTACGTCGACACGTGGCTGACCGGGGTGAGCGGGCCCTGGCAGGCGAGCCGCAGGATCTCCGCGACGCCGTGCACGTTGGCGGCTTCGAGCTGCTCGTAGGTGTAGGAGAAGTTGACGTGGGCGCCGCAGTGGTAGATGGCGTCGACCTCGTGCGCGAGCGCGTCGAACCGCTCGTCGGACAGGCCGAGCAGGGGTTCGGCCAGGTCACCGCGCAGGACGGTGACGCGGCCCACGGCGTCGTCCCGCCAGGGCAGATACTGCTCGATGTTCTGCCTGATCTTGCCGAGTCCCTCGGTCTCGTCGGCGCACCGGACGAGACAGACCACCGTCGCGCCGGTCGTGGCGAGCAGCTCGTCCAGGAGGTAGCCGCCGACGAACCCGGTCGCCCCGGTCAGCAGCACGCGGCGCGGGTCGCGGTGCCCGTCGCCGAGCGGCCCGCGCGGGCGGATCGCCGGGTCGAGCGCCACTCGCCGTGCCAGGCCCGCCGGTGTCGTCACGTCGTCGCCGGTGACCGTGTCGGTCGCGGATTCGGCGGTGGTAGCGGCGGTGGGCTCGGTGGTGCTGCCGCCGACTTCGGTGTCGAGCAGTTCGACCCATTCGCCGAGGGTGGTGTTGGCGAAGAAGCGGCTTGGGCGGATCTCGACGTCCAGCTCGCGTTTGCAGCGTTTGACGACGTCCATCACCATCAGTGAGTCCATGCCGAACGCGATGACGTCGTCGGCCGCGCCGATGTCCTCGGGCGGGATCCCGAGGACGCCCCCGGCCGCGTCCCGGAGGAACTCGGTGAGCATGCCGGTGCGCTGCCCCGGGTCGGCGGCCGCCAGCTCGCCGAGCAGTGGCGCGGTCGGGCCGTCGGTCGCGTCACCGGCGTCCACCGCCCGGAGCAGGGGCCGGTCGATCCTGGCCTCCATCACGGGCTTGAACGTGGACCAGTCGACCGCGCACACGACGCCGTGCGACGCGCCCTCCGCCAGAAGCGTGCCCAGGAGGGACAGGCACTGCGGCGCCGCGAGCGTGCGCAGGCCGGTGGAGGTCAGGAAGCGCAGCACCTCGTCGTCGAACAGCGCGGACGGCAGGTCCCACGGCCCCCAGGCGATCGTCAGCGCGGCCTCGCCCCGGCCCGCGCGGTAGTCCGCCAGTGCATCCAGGAAGGCGTTACCGGCCGAGTAGGACGCCAGGTGCTGCGAGCCCCAGGTGGCGGCGATCGAGGAGAACCCGACGAAGAAGTCGAGGTCCAGGCCGCGGGTCAGCGTGTGCAGGAGCCATCCGCCGACGACCTTCGGGCGCCAGACGGCGTCGTAGCCGGACGGGTCGTCGACCGGCACGTCCTTCAGGAACTCGGGCCGCGACACACCGGCCGCGTGGACGACGCCGAGCAGGGGCCACGGCCCGTTCCGGGGGGTGTGGGGGGTTGCCCCCCCACAGGCGACGGGGTCGGCGCGCAGCGCGGTCATGACCGGTTCCATCGAGGCGGGGTCGGCGACGTCGGCGGTCACCGGCTCGACCCGCGCGCCGAGATCCTCCAGCGCCCGCACCCACGCGACGCGGTCGGCGGCGTCGGCGGCGAGGTCGGCGGCGTCCCAGTCGGCGCGGGGTGGCAGCGGCGTGCGGCTCAGCAGGACGAGCCGTCCGGCGCCACGCTCGGCCAGCCAGCGGCCGACGGACCGGCCGATCCCGCCGAACGCGCCGGTGATGAGATAGGAGCCGGTGGCGCTGATCGGCGGTTCGCGGCGGGGCACGTTCGGCTCGATGTCGCGGGACGCCAGCCGGGCCGCATACCGGTGGCCGCCGCGTAGCGCCTGCTCGTCCTCGGCCGGGTCGAGCAGGGCCGCGACCAGGGCGCCGGGGTCGGCGTCGGCGGGTGCGGCGGGGTCGAGGTCGACGGCGCCTCCCCAGTGGGCGGGGTCTTCGAGCGCGATGACCCTGGCGAGCCCCCAGATCGTGCCCGCGAACGGCGAGGTGAGGCCGTTCTCGGCCGGGACGGCGCCGCGCGTCACGATCGACAGCTTGGTGTCGGCGCACGCCGGATCCGCCATCAGGCGCTGGATCAGCGCGACGATGGTCAGCTCGCCGTTCCGGTGGTACTCGGTGATCGCGGCGGCGTCGGACGTCTCCGGGTCCGGCGCGTCCAGGCCGGTGAGGACGATGATCCGGCCCGGCGCGGCGGGCCCGTCCCAGCCGCCGGGGTCGGCGACATGGCATCGGGCGCCGCGCCGCCGCAGCTCGTCGGCCAGCGCGGACGCGACGCCGCCCCGGTCCGCGATCAGGAGGACGTCCTCGTCGTGGACGTCAGGCGCCGGGGGCAGCGGACACTGCTCCCACGCGACCTCGTAGAGCAGCTCGGCGGGCGGCCGCCACACCGAGCCCTGCGGCTGGTTCGCCCCCGCGTCGGTGATCTCCAACCCTCGGACGCCGCCGACGCGCGAACCGTCCTCGGCGAGGAACACGACATCGCCCGTGTCCGCGACGGCTTTGACGTGGCGGACGCGGCCGGGGTCGTCCACCGTCGCCTCCGCCAGCGCGCATGCCTTGCCTGACTTCGCGAGTGCCGCGACCGACGCGTCGAGCAGGGCGGCCCAGCCCGCGCCTGCCGTGATGACGGAGCCCTCGGTGTCGTGGTGCGCGTCCCCTGGGGGCTCTTCGGAGGGACGGCGGCGCAGCATGGCGTGCGCGTGTGGCCGCCAAGGGGCACCGGCGGCCTCCTCAGCGGCGGACATCGAGTGGACGTTCACGGCGCAGCCTCCGGGCCCGTCGGACGCGACGGTGAGCTGGAGTGTCCGGCCCTCGCCGTCCACCGGGACGGGCTGGTCGAGCCGCAGGTCTCGGATGGTCCGCCAGGCGCCGCCGAGCGCGTCACGGGCGGCGGTGTCGATCGCTTCGCCGAGCGAGCCCAGGGTGAGGCGGCCGTCCCGGGCACGCTCCGTCCAGTACGGGGGGGTCAGGTCGGCCTGGTAGGTGGGGACGGCGGACCTCAGCCGCCGCAGCCCACCCGGCAGGTGTTGGGACGAATCGTTCACCACAGGCGCGGACGCGGACATGGAAGCAGGTTCAGGTGACGACGCCTGGGTGGGCTGCTTGCTGGTGAACCAGTAGCGGGAGCCCTGCCAGACCGTGGTGGGAAGCGGCACCCGGCCGGGTTTGGTGTCCCCGTGCGCCTTCTCCCAGTTCACCGTGATGCCGCGCAGTGCGGCGGCTCCCAGCGCCAGCCGGACGGAGACACGGGCGTCGAGACTGTCTTGCACCGCCGGTATCCACGCGCAGTCGGGGCCGTCGATCGGCTGCGTCCCCGGGGCGGGGCTCAGTTCCAGGAACGTGCGGAAACCGTCCGCGTGCAGCGATGCGATTCCCGCCTCGAAGCCGGTGCCGGACACGAGCCGGATCGACGTCTCGGCCTTCTCGGCCTTGAACTCTGGTTCGTCCGGGTCGGCGGCCAGACGGATCGCGTCGGACAACGGCAGCGCTCCGGCGACGCAGGCGGCGACTAGTTCACCGACGCCGTCCCCGATGACGGCGCCCGGCGTCACGCCCCAAGACCGCCACAGCGCCGCCATCGCGTACTGGAAGGCGAACAACGTGCACCGGTCGCGGCGCTGGTCGTCGATGAGGGGCTTGAAGAGGGCGGTGCACTCGTCGAAGGCGGTGGCGAACGCGGGTTCGGCGGCGAGTCCGGCCGTGGCGTCGGCGTGCGTTGAGCCCTGGCCGGTGAACGTCCAGACCGGTTTGCGGTGCTTGCGTCCTGGCATCTCCTCGGTGCGCAGGCCCGGGTGCCGCTCGCCTCGGGTGTGCGCCGACAAGGCGTCCGCCAGCCCGGTCAGTGAGTCGGCCGCCACGGCGAGGCCGTGGGGCTGCCGGGCGCGTCCGACCTGGGTGGTGTAGCAGACGTCGGCCAGGTCGAGGTCGGTGGCCTCCCGCAGGTGGGCGGCGTATCGCTCCGACAGGAGGGTCAGCGCCTCCGGGGTGCGCGCGGACAGCAGCAGCACGCCCGGTGCCGAGTCTTCCTGGCGGAACGGACGTGACCCGTTCGGTTCGGGGGTGCGGACGATGCAGTGCGCGTTGGTGCCGCTGACCCCGAAGCTGCTGACCGCGCCCGTGCGCGGCCGTTCCGCCTCCGGCCACGGCGTTCCTTCGGCGGTGACCTGGATGTGCAGCCCGGTCCAGTCGACGTTCGGGTTGGGCGTCGTGAAGTGCAGGTGCGGCGGGATGAAGCCGTGCTGGAGCGACAGCACGAGCTTGAGCAGCCCCGCCACGCCCGCCGCCGGTTCCAGATGCCCGATGTTCGTCTTGACCGACCCGACCAGCAGCGGGGACCCGCCGGGACGGTGCCTGCCGATCACGGCCTCCAGGGCCCGCAGCTCGATCGGGTCGCCGAGCGACGTGCCCGTCCCGTGCACCTCGACGTAGTCGATCTCACCGGGGTCGATGCGCGCCTGCGCGATGGCCGACTCGACGACCTGCCGCTGCGCCGCCGGGTTCGGCACCGTCAGCCCGCTGGACCGGCCGTCGTGGTTGACCGCCGAGCCGTGCACGACCGCGACGACGTGGTCACGGTCGCGGACCGCGTCCGACAGGCGCTTCAGCACCAGGATGCCCGCGCCCTCACCGCGTGCGTAGCCGTCGGCGGACGCGTCGAACGTCTTGCACCGGCCGTCCGGCGACAGCGCGCTGAACTTGCTCATCAGCACGAACCCGTACGGCGACAGCATCATGTTCACGCCGCCCGCGAGCGCCATGTCGCACTCGCCGAGACGCAGCGCCTGGCAGGCGTCGTGCACCGCGACCAGCGAGGATGAGCACGTCGTGTCGATGACCTTGCTCGGTCCGCGCAGCCCGAGCGTGTAGGAGAGCCGTCCGGCGGCGAAGCTGGGTTCGCCGACGAGCTGGTAGGCGTCGACGTCGCGGATGTCGCCCTCGCTCTGCCGCATCCGCACGTAGTCGGTGGTGCTGAGGCCGATGAAGACGCCGACCGGCTTGTCGACGAGACCGTCCGGCGCGTACCCGGCACGCTCCAGCGCCTCCCAGGCCACCTCCAGCGTGAGCCGCTGCTGCGGGTCCATGCCGAGCGCCTCGCGCGGCGAGATCCCGAACGCGGCCGGTTCGAACCGGTCGACCTCCTCCAGGAAGCCGCCGCGGACCGTGTACGCGCGGCCCGGCTCGTCCGGATCCGGATGGTAGAGCGAGGCGGCGTCGCCGCGTTCGGACGGGAACTCGCGGGTGGCGTCCACGCCCTCGGTCAGCATCGTCCAGAAGCGTTCGGGGGAGTCCGCGCCGCCGGGCATGCGGCACCCGAGCCCGACGATCGCGACGGGCTCGTGCGGCGGTTCCTTCCGCAGGTCGTTCAGCCGCCGCTGGAGCCGTTCGATCGTGCGGGCCGCGTCGGCGAGATGGCGGCGGTGGCCGTTGTCGGTCTCGGTCATCGCGGGTCTCCTTCGGTCAGCATCGACTCGGCGCTGTCGATCGCGGCGAGCAGGCGGTCCGTGAGGTCCAGGTCGTCGTCGCCGTCTACGTCGTCTTCGTCGGGGTCTTCGTGGGCGGGGTCTTCAGGGGCGGTGTCCTCGGTGTCGAGGGTGAGGATCTCGGTGAGGATGAAGTCGGCGAAGGACGCGGCGTTCGGGCACTCGAACATGACGGTGCCGGGGAGTTCGCGTCCCAGCCGGTGTTCGGTGTCGGCCTTGAGGCGGGCCGACAGCACCGAGTCCATGCCGAGGTCGAAGAAGCCCTGGTCGGGCTCGATGTCGTCGACCTCGCCGAGCACGGCGCAGGCCATGTCGATCAACGCTTCGATCGTGTGGTCGCGGCGCCGTCCCGCCGACATCGCGGTCAGCTCGGCGGCGAGCATCCCCGTCTCGGGCTCCGGCTCGACCACCGTCGTCGCGGGCTGCCGCTGGACGGCGGGTGCGGCGGACCGGGCGGTGATCCAGTGCGACCGCCGCTGCCACGGATAGCCGGGCAGCGTGACCAGGCGGCGCCGCGACGGCACGGCCAGACCCCAGTCGACGCGGAAACCGCGCGAGTGCAGCAGGGCGGCCATGTCCGGGGGAGGGGTCTCCTGGACGCCGGGCAGCACCAGCAGGTCGCCGTCCTTCACGGGGAGCCCGCCGATGTCCAGGACGGCCTCGATGCCGTCGTCGGTGAGCGGCGCGGCGGTGTCCGGCCAGCTCGGACGGGCCCGGTAGCGGACGATGCCGGTCCGCGCGCCGTCCGCCGGTGCCCGTTGGTCCAGCACGAGCCGGATGGCCTCGGCCACGGTCAGCTCGCCCGCCGCGCACGCGGCCGCGTGCTCCCCGGCGCCCTCGCCCACGACCGCGTCCGGGGTGACTCCGAAGGACGCCCACAGCGCGGTCATGGCCAGGTGTCCGGCGAGGGTCACCAGGTCGGCGGTGGGGGAGCCGGGTTCGGGCCGGTTTCCCGAGAGCCACAGCGCGAAGGGCTCGATCCCGGCCAGGGTCCGCGCCTCGGCGTCGAGCGCCGCCAGCGGCTCCGCGCACCAGGGCCCTGCGGGCGGGTACGCGGGCTCGGCGCCGTAGTAGAACGCCAGCCGCTTGTGTTCGCCTGGACGAGCCGTGCCGACGTGGACGTGGACGCCTCCGTCCGATCCGTCCTGGACGGCGGCCAACCGGGCGACCAGTTCCCGCCGGTCGGCACCGACCACCGTGGCGCGGTGCTCGTGGTGCGTGCGCCGCGCTCCGGACGTCCAGCACAGGTCAGCCAGGTCCGGTTCGGGGACGACGGCGAGTGCCGAGCCAATCCGGGCGGCGACATCCGCCAGGGCCTCGCGGGAGGCGGCGGAGACGGTGAGCAACAGGGGGCGCCCACCGCCTCGCGCCTCCCCCTCGGACGGCTCCTGGACGGGTGGTTCCTGGACGATGACATGCGCGTTCGTCCCGGTGAACCCGAACGCGCTCACCCCGGCCGTCCGCGTACCGCCGCCGCCGCGTCGCCACGGCACGGGCGCGGTGGCCACGCGGAGCGGCAGCTCGTCCCAGTCCATCTGCCGTGTGGGCGTCGTCACGTGCAGATGCGCCGGGATCTCCTCGTGCTGGAGCGCCAGCACTGTCTTGATCAGTCCGGTGATGCCCGCCGCGGCCTCAAGGTGGCCCACGTTGGTCTTGACCGAGCCGACCAGCAGCGGGTCGTCCGGGCCCCGGCCCTGCCCGAGTTCGGCGGCGAGGGCGCGGAGTTCGATCGCGTCGCCGAGGCGGGTGCCGGTGCCGTGGGCCTCGACGTAGCCGACCTGTCCGGGGGCGACGCCCGCCTGGTCCAGTGCCGTCCGGACGACGTCGCGCTGCGCCTCGCCGTTCGGCACGGTGAAGCCGCCGCTCGCGCCGTCCTGGTTCACGGCGCTGCCGCGGATCACCGCGTACACCCGGTCGCCGTCCCGCAGGGCCCGCGACAGCGTCTTCAGGACCACGACCCCGCTTCCCTCGCCTCGGCCGTAGCCGTCGGCGGAGTCGTCGAAGGTCTTGCAGCGGCCGTCGGGGGCCAGCGCCCCGGCCGCCGACATGGACAGGAAGACCGTCGGCGTGCACATCACGTTCGCGCCGCCCGCGACGGCCGTCTCGCTCTCACCGGCCCGCAGGCTCTGGCAGGCCAAATGCACGGCGGTCAGCGACGACGAGCAGGCGGTGTCCACGGCGATGCTCGGGCCGCGCAGCCCGAGGAAGTAGGACAGGCGCCCGGCGGTGCCGCTGAAAGAGTTGCCGGTGCCGTAGTAGAGGTCGATGTCGGACGCCCGCGCGGTGACGAGCTGCTGGTAGTCGGTCGTGTTCAGGCCGACGAAGACGCCCGTCCGTCCGCCGCGCAGCCGCTCGGCCGCGAGGCCCGCGTCCTCCAGCGCCTCCCAGGCGACCTCAAGGAACAGCCGCTGCTGTGGGTCCATGCTCCGCGACTCGACGGGCGAGATCTTGAAGAAGGCGTGGTCGAAGCCGTCGACCGCGTCGAGGAACGAGCCCCTGGACGTCGCGGTCGCGCCCGGCTTCACCTTGCCGTTCGCGGCGCGAAGGGCGGCGCCGTCCCAGCGGTCGGCGGGCACCTCCGTCGTGGCGTCCACCCGGCCGGACAGCAGCCGCCAGAACCCGGCCGGATCGTGCACCCCGCCCGGCAGACGGCAGCCGATCCCGATGATCGCGACCGGTTCGGGCCCGGTGGGCGGGGCCTCCTCGACCACCTTCGGCGCCTCGTGCCTCTTGGGGGCCGCCTTTCGAGGCGC
Organism: Actinomadura meridiana; assembly: GCF_039537545.1. Lineage (NCBI taxonomy): Bacteria > Bacillati > Actinomycetota > Actinomycetes > Streptosporangiales > Thermomonosporaceae > Actinomadura > Actinomadura meridiana. Next base: position 85,770 of record NZ_BAABAS010000003.1, on the reverse strand, counting down.
CGCCGTTCTCGCGGTCCAGTCCTTCGGGTCGAGGGAGAGGACGTGGTCGGTGAGGGCGTCGATGGAGGCGTGGGACAGCACGTCCGCCGCCGCCACCCGGCAGCCGAGCGCCTCGCCCAGCTCGCGGGCGAACTCGACGGTCGACACCGAGTCCAGGCCGAGATCGAAGAAGCCGCCCGTGCGGGGCAGCCGGTGGCCCGGCGGAAGCTCCAGCATCGCGAGCAGCGTCCGGTGGACGACCACCGCGACACGTTCCCGATCCGGCGGACCGGCCGCCGCCACGTTCGCGACGACCGCGCGCTCGGGTTCCGGGGCCTTGGCGGGCGAGCTGGCCGGGGTGTTCGAGGTGGCCGGGGTGTTCGTCCGCCCGCCTCGGGGCACGCCGGGGAGCCAGAACCGGTCGTCCGCCCAGCGCGGCGGCGGGAGGTGGACGGCGCGGACGGGCCCGCCCGCGATCGACGCCCAGTCGACGCCGACGCCTTGGACGTGCAGCCGCGCCCGCGCCTGGGCCAACGTCATACGGCCCGGACGCCCGCGCGACAGCGAACCGGCCACCGGCCCGCGCCGATGCCGATGGGCGAGCGCCGCCTGGAGCGGACGGGTCAGCACCGGATGGGCGCCGATCTCGACGAAGGCCGCGTCCCGCTCGGCCAGGAAGGCGTCGACGGCGGGCCACAGCAGCACGGCGTCGCGCAGGTTCCGGCCCCAGTACGCGGCGTCCATCACCGGGGACGTCTCACCCGGGACGACCGTGGACAGCACCGGCAGGTCCGGCTCCGCCGCGACGAGGTCCGCCGACAGGCGCTCCAGCTCGTCGCCGTACGGGCGCATCAGCGGGCTGTGGAAGGCGTAGTCGACACCGAGCGGCAGCACGGTCGTCCCGTCCCGTTCCAGCTCGGACACCGCGCGTTCGATCGGCTCCGCCGGTCCGGCCAGCACCACCGACCGGGGCCCGTTGACGGTCGCCACGCACACGTCGGGATGGCGTCCGGCCAGCCGGTCGGCGACCTCGTCGGGGCCGAGTTCGACCGCGACCATCCGGCCCGTCCCGGCGGCCCGCTGCATCAGCCTGCCCCGGTCGACGATGAGCCGCGCCGCGTCCCGCGTGGTCAGCGCGCCCGCCACGCACGCGGCGGCGACCTCCCCGACGCTGTGCCCGGCGACCGCGTCCGGCCGGACGCCCCAGGAACTCCACAGCCGGGCGAGGGCGAGCTGCACGGCGAAGATGGCGGGCTGCGCGACCTCGGTGGCGCGCAGCCGGGCCGGGTCCTCGTCGCGCAGCGCGTCGATCAGCGACCAGCCCGCGTGTTCGGCGATCAGCGCGTCGCACTCGTCGAGCGTCTCGGTGACGACGGGCTCCGAGCCGTAGAGGTCCATGCCCATGCGGGGCCACTGGGATCCCTGGCCCGAGCAGACGTACACGATCGGGATCGGCTCGTCCTCGTACGGCTCGTCGGTGGACGTCCCGGAGAACGCCGCCGGATGGCGCCGCCCGTCATGGAACGCGCCGAGCGCCGTGTCGAGCCCGGCGGGGTCGTCCGCGACGACGGCGAGCCGGTGGGCGAGGTGCGTCCGGCGGACGGTGCTGGCCGCCGCGATGTCGCCGACCTGAGCCCCGGCGTCCCGGAGCAGGCGCAGGTGGTCCGCCGCGAGCTCGCGCAGCCCCGCCTCCGTCGACGACGAGAGCGCCAAGGTGTAAGGAGCGTCCGCGCCCCGATCTGGAAGCGCCGCCGTCTCCGGCGCCCCGGACAGGACGACGTGCGCGTTCGTCCCCGACAGGCCGAAGGCGCTGACACCCGCCGTCAACGGCCCGGACCCGGGAAGCGGCAGCGGACGTGTCGGCACCGTCAGCCCCGACGCCGCCCAGTCGACGTGCGGGGACGGGTCGCTCAGCCCGGCCTGCGGCGGGACGGAGCGCCACCGCAGCACGGCCAGCACCTTGAGCAGCCCGGCGATGCCCGCCGCGGAGTCCATGTGCCCGAAGTTGGCCTTGTGCGACCCCACCGGCAGCGGCCGGTCGGCGGGGCGTCCGGCGCCGATGACGGACGCGAGCGCCGACAGCTCCAGCGGGTCGCCGAGCGGCGTCCCCGTCCCGTGCGCCTCCACGTAGCAGAGGTCCTCCGGGTCGACCCGCGCGGAGCGCAGCGCCGTACGCAGCAGCGCCTCCTGGGCGGGCGCGCTCGGCGCGGTCAGGCCCGCGCTGTGCCCGTCGTGGTTGACGGCGGAGCCGCGGATGACCCCGTAGATCTGGTCGTGGTCGCGCACCGCGTCGGCGAGGCGTTTCAGCACGACGACGCCGCAGCCCTCGCCCCTGACCACGCCGTCGGCCGACGCGTCGAACGGGCGGCACCGGCCGTTCGGGGACAGCGCGCCGACCTTGTCCATGTACACCGACAGCTCCGGCGCGACGATCGCGTTGACGCCCCCGGCGAGAGCGGTGTCCGCCTCCCCTGACCGCAGCCCCTGGCAGGCCAGGTGCACGGCCACCAGCGACGAGGAGCAGGCCGTGTTCAGCGCCATGCACGGGCCGTGCAGGCCGAAGGTGTAGGCGACCCTGCCCGCGGCGAAGCTGAACTCCTTCCCGCTGGCGAAGTACGGGTCGATGCCGCCGGGCCCGGTGTTCCTGGCGTGCAGCACCAGATAGTCGGAGCCGAGGATGCCGAAATGGACGCTGGTGGACGACCGGTACCAGCGGTCGCGCGGCACCCCGGCGTCCTGCATGGCCTCCCAGGTGACCTCCATGAGAAGCCGCTGCTGCGGGTCCATCTGGCGCGCCTCGCGCGGCGTGATGCCGAAGAACCCCGCGTCGAAACGGTCGATGTCCGGCAGATAGCAGCCGCGAAAACCCTGGTCTCCTTCGCCGTCCCAGCGGTCCGCCGGAAGCGGGCCGATCACGTCGAGTCCGCCGTCCAGGATCCGCCACAGCGACTCCAGATCGCGGACTCCGCCGGGCAGCCGGCAACCGACACCGACGACGGCGATATCGGTCAGCTGGTCTTCCGCCATTCCGCCCACCTCCCGACGAGGCCCGGATTCGTCAAAGGCCGAATTGGTTCGGGGGTCAGCCCCGACCCGTCACACGATGGGGTCGCGCGCTCTCGGCTCGCTCAAATTTCACTCTTTTTGCCCGTCGTCGGCCGCGGCGGCAGACGCCTGACCAGTTGTGGAGCGCTTGTAGAGCGGGCTTCGACCAGGCTTTCAGCGTCGGCGGTAATGGTGTCTTCGGAAGCCGGCCGCCACGGCACCGGCGAAAAGCCAATCGAAGGGATCCACCCGATGGCGCCCAGCGCTCAGGAGATCTACACGGAGCTCCGCGCGTATATCGCGGAGAATTTCCTGGACGGCAAGGAGAACGGCGAGTTCACCCGGGACACCCCGTTACTGGAGTGGGGGGTCCTCAACTCCATGAACACGGCGGTCCTGATCTCGCACATCCGGGAGCGGTTCGGGGTCGAGATCCCGCCGTCCCACATCACCGGTAAACGATTCCGGAACCTGCATTCGATCACCGAAATGGTGCGCGAGTTGTACGTGCAGGCGGCCTGAGAGCGAATTCAGTCCATTGCTGAATCGCAGAATCGGTGGCTCGGAAACCGGGCCGGAAGGGAAGTTCCTCGTGCGCGCAGAGTTCGATGTCGGCATCATCGGGGGCGGGCCCGCGGGCTCGACGGCGGCCGCCTACCTCGCCAAGGCGGGTCTGAAGGTAGCGGTCTTCGAGGCCGAGAACTTCCCCCGCGAGCACGTGGGCGAGTCGCTCGTCCCGGCGACGACCCCGGTCCTGCTGGAGACCGGGGCGATGGCGAAGGTGGAGGCGGCGGGCTTCCCCAAGAAGTACGGCGCCGCGTGGACGTCGGCGGAGAACCGCGACATCGACCACATGGGGTTCAGCGGCCTCACCCACGACTTCCGGGCCGCCGAGATCCTGTTCAGCGAGCGCGACCAGCCCGGCGTGGACCGCGACTACACCTTCCACGTCGACCGCGGCAAGCTCGACCTGATCCTCCTCAAGCACGCCGAGGAGCTCGGCGCGACCGTCCACCAGGGCGTGCACGTCCGCTCGGTCGACTTCTCCGGTGAGAACGCCGTCCTCAGCGTGCGGATGGCGGGCCGGACGATCGACGTGCCCGTCGGCATGGTCGTCGACGCCAGCGGCAGGCGCACCCACCTCGGCGGGCAGCTGAAGCTCAAGGTGCCCGACCCGGTGTTCAACCAGTACGCCGTGCACGCCTGGTTCGACGGGTTCGACCGCACCGCCCTCGCGGTCGACAAGTCCAAGGCCGACTACATCTTCATCCACTTCCTGCCGGTGTCCGACACGTGGGTCTGGCAGATCCCGATCACCGACACCATCACGTCGGTCGGCGTGGTCAGCCAGAAGTCGCGGTTCAAGGAGTACGGCGGCGACCGCGAGCGGTTCTTCTGGGACACCGTCGCCAGCCGTCCCGAGCTGCTGGACGCGCTCAAGAACTCCGACCAGGTCCGCCCGCTGAAGACCGAGGGCGACTACAGCTACGGCATGAAGGAGATCTGCGGCGACCGGTTCGTCCTCATCGGGGACGCCGCCCGGTTCGTCGACCCGATCTTCTCCAGCGGCGTCAGCGTGGCGATGAACAGCGCCAGGCTCGCCTGCCAGGACATCGTCGAGGCGGCGAAGGCCGGCGACTACGGCCGCGAGCGGTTCGCGACCTACGAGACGAAGATCCGCCGGGGCGTGTCGAACTGGTACGAGTTCATCACGATCTACTACCGGCTCAACATCCTCTTCACCGCGTTCGTGCAGGACGAGCGGTACCGGATCGACGTCCTGAAGATGCTCCAGGGCGACGTCTACGAGGACGACGAGCCCGCCGCGCTCAGCCGGATGCGAGAGATCGTCAAGGCGGTCGAAGAGGACCCCGACCATCTGTGGCACCCCTACCTGGGCACCCTCAAGTCACCGTCTGTGGCCGCCGGAAACTGAGCGTTCCGCGGCGGCGCGGAGGAGGAGAACATGGTCAAGGACAGCGGGCGGCCGGGAGCGTATTCCGCGGACCGCGCGGACGACCGGGACGGATTCGATGTCGCGATCATCGGCTCCGGCGTGGCGGGGGCCGTCCTCGCCGCGTGCCTGGCGCGCAACGGCGCCGCCGTGGTGCTGGTCGACGCGGGCACCCATCCGAAGTTCACCATCGGCGAGTCGACGATCCCGTTCACCTCGATGATGCTGCGGCTCATCGCCGAACGGTACGACGTCCCCGAGATCAAGCACCTGTCGACGTTCGAGGGCGTGTACGCCAACGTCACGACGCAGTGCGGGATCAAGAAGAACTTCGGGTTCGTCCACCACGAGGAGGGCGAGCGGCAGGATCCGAAGCACCGGACGCACTTCCAGATCCCCAAGATCCTCAACACCGAGAACCACTACTTCCGCCAGGACGTCGACTCCTGGATGGCGTCGATCGCCGCGAAGTACGGGGCGCAGCTGCGCCAGCAGCAGCCCGTCGTCGACGTCGACATCGACGACGCGGGCGCGACCCTGAGCCTCGCGACCGGCGCGACGCTGCGCGCGAAGTTCGTCGTGGATGCCAGCGGGCACCGGTCCGTGCTGGCCGAGAAGTTCGCGCTCCGCGAGGACCCGTGCCGGTTCCGGCACCACTCGCGGTCGATGTTCAACCACTTCATCGGCGTCCGGCCGTTCGACGACGTCGCGCGGCCGGACGGCGGTTTCCCGACCCGCTGGCACGAGGGCACCCTGCATCACATGTTCCGTGGCGGATGGATGTGGATCATCCCGTTCGACAACCATCCGCGGGCGACGAACCCGCTGTGCAGCGTCGGCCTCCTCATGGACCCGAGGCTGCACCCCCAGCCGGACTGCTCGCCCGAGCAGGAGTTCGAGGACTTCCTCGCGAAGTACCCCGACATCGCCGCCCAGTTCGCGGGCGCCCGGCCGGTGCGCAGCTGGGTGCGCACCGGCCGGCTCCAGTACTCGCCGAGGCAGACCGTCGGGTACCGGTGGTGCCTGACGTCCCACGCCGCCGGGTTCATCGACCCGCTGTTCTCCCGCGGCATGTCCAACACGATGGAGACCGTCCACGCGCTGACGCACCGGCTCCTGGACGCCATCCGCGACGACGACTTCTCCGTCGAGCGGTTCTCCTTCATGCAGGACCTGGAACAGGGCCTGCTCGACTTCAACGACGACCTGTGCGCGAACGCCTACGCGTCGTTCGGCGACTGGCGGCTGTGGAACGCCTGGTTCCGCATCTGGGCGCTCGGCCAGATCATCGCGACGTTCGAGGTCAACCGGGCCTACGCCCAGTACCTGAACACCCGCGACACGGCCGTGCTCACCCGTCTCGAACACGCCTGGTGGCGCGGACGGACACCGGACGACTCGGCGTTCGCGCCGCTCGTGCAGCTGCTGCGCGACGTCGGCGACGAGTGCGAGGGCGTCCGGCAGGGCACGCGGGACGCGGGCGACGCCGCCGACGCCATCTTCGCGCGGCTGCGCGACGCGGACTTCGTGCCGCCGGGGTTCGGCCTCACCGACCCCGGTGTCGCGTGCCTGGACCTGCCGTTCACGGGCGTCCTGCGGGCGCTGCGGTGGGCGCGCAAGGACGCGCCGCCGCAGATCGGGGAGCTGACACGCGAGGGGCTGACGCTCTTCATGCGCAAGCGCTTCGCCAAGGGCGAGTTCGAGCTGGGCGAGGAGTTCAGGCAGATGCTCGCCGGCCGGGCGGTCCTCGGCCGCAACCTGCGGGTCCCCGACCCGCTGAAGTACTAGCGGCCCTCGACCGGAAGCGGAGAGATACCGATGACCGCCAACGACCAGAAGCTGTACGACGTCGCGATCCTGGGTTCCGGGTTCGCCGGGTCCATGCTCGGCGCCATCCTGGCGCGCAACGGCGCCAAGGTGCTCCTGCTGGACGCCAAGTCCCACCCGAAGTTCGCCATCGGCGAGTCCACCATCCCCAACATGCTGGTGACGCTGCGGACGATGGCGCTCCGCTACGACGTGCCGGAACTGATGACGCTGTCGACCTTCACCGGCTGCCAGAAGATCATCTCGGCGTCGCACGGGCAGAAGCTCCACTTCGGGTTCATGAACCACCAGGAGGGCCAACCGCAGGACCCGCGGCAGCTCACGATGTTCAACTTCCCGAAGCTGCTGCTGCACCCGGCGGCGCACATGCTGCGCCAGGACACCGACGCCTACCTCTACAACGTCGCCGTCAAGTACGGCTGCGCGACCCGCACCGACTTCACCGCCGACGACATCGACGTCGACGGCTCGGGCGTGACGATCGGCTCGTCCCGCGGTGAGGAGCTGCGCGCCCGTTACCTCGTGGACGCCAGCGGGTTCAAGTCGGTGGTGGCGAACAAGTTCGGGCTCCGCGAGGACCCGTGCCGCTACCGGCACCACTCGCGGTCCATGTGGAACCATATGCTCGACACCCCGAAGACCGACGACGTGTTCCGCCGCCGCCGGGCCGACACGCCGCCCGTGCCCTGGTACGACGGCACCGTCCACCACCTGTTCGACCACGGCTGGTTCTGGCTGATCGCCTTCGACAACCACTCGTCGTCGCGGAACCCGCTGTGCAGCGTCGGGCTCACGCTCGACGAGCGGACGTACCCGAGGCCGAAGGACATGACGGCCGAAGAGGACTTCTGGCATCACGTCAACCGGTTCCCCGACCTGCGACGGCAGTTCGAGGGCGTGAAACCCGTCCGGGAGTGGGTCTCGACGGACCGGATCCAGTACTCGTCGTCCCGCACGGTCGGCGACCGCTGGATGCTGCTCGCGCACGCGGCCGCGTTCATCGACCCGCTGTTCTCGCGCGGCCTGCACAACACGTGCGAGGCCATCAACATCGTCGCCTGGCGCATCCTGCGCGCCGTCACCGACGACGACTTCTCCGCCGAGCGGTTCGACGTGGTCGACCGCCGCCAGCAGGCGCTGTTCGACGGCAACGACAAGCTCGTCAACGCCGCCTACCAGTCGTTCTCCAGCCACGAGCTGTGGTCGGCCGTCTTCCGCGTCTGGGCCTGGGGCTCCAACGCCGGGACGTTCCGCGCGCTGGAGGCGCTCCGGCGCTGGCGCAAGGACGGCGGCTCCAACCACCTCCTCGAACTGGAGGAGGTCGAGAACCCCGGCCTGCACTGGTCCGACCACGAGGGCTACGCCGAGCTGTTCGACGAGATGGTCGCCCAGTGCGACGCCTACGACGCCGGCAAGATCAGCGGCCTGGAGGCCGCCGACGCGGTGTACGACCACATGGAGAACGCGTCGTTCGTCCCCCGGCACTGGGGCTGGACGGAACGCGAGCTGCGGTTCATCAACCCGACCCTGCCGCGGGTCGCGCGAACGATGTGGTGGGCCGCGCGGAAGGCGCCGCCGGACGTCCGCCGCCTGATGCTCGGCTTCCTGCGCGAGAGCACCCGAGAGATGGTCCGGGGCCGCCGCGTCCTGTAGCCGGCGCCGCGACCCCCTCCCCGAAAGGCGGTGAAACCGATGATCTCAAGGAACGCGCTGTACATCGCGGACCGGATGCTCCGGGAGCTCAAGAGAGACGTCAGGACGATGTTCCTGTTCATCGTCTCCCCGGCGTTCGTGATGGTCCTGACCAAGGGCATCCTGTACGACCACCCGGAGACGTTCGACCGGGTGGGGCTCATCACCATGGGGCTGTTCCCGACCGCCCCCGCATTCCTGTTCGTCGCGTTCGCGGTGCAGCGCGAACGGTACCGGGGAACCCTGGAGTACCTGATGACGGCGCCGGTGCGGCGCCTGGACGTGTACGTGGGCTACGTGATCGCGTTCACGCTGCCCGCGTTCGTCCAGATCGCCGGGATGCTGGCGGTCACCTACGGGTTCCTCGACCTGAACATCGCGGGCGCGTGGTGGCAGGTCGCCCTGTTCGCCCTGCTCAGCTGCGTGCTCGGGGTGGGCCTCGGGCTCTTCTCGGCGAATTTGGCGCACAACGAGCTCCAGCTCACCAAGGTCCTGGCCGCGATGGCCGCGCCCCATCTCATGCTCTCCGGGATCTTCCAGCCCTTCGACGACATGGACGGCTGGATGAAGGTCCTCGCGAGCGTCGCGCCCTGGCGCTACGCCGTCGGCGCGGTGTCCGGCCTGCACGAGAACGCCTCGATGACCGCGGGGATGTGGGGCGACCTCGGCGCGACCCTCCTCATCGTCGCCCTGCTGTCGGCGGTGAGCGTCATCACCATCTTCCGCCGCAGAACCGCCTAGACCACGTCACCCCTGGAGGTACGACATGTTCTCCCCACACAGGACGGGTGTGGTCACGCACCGCATCGTCAAGGAGTTCCTACGAGATCCGAGGTCACGGGTGGTGCTCGTCGTCACCCCCGGGCTGCTGCTGGTCATCGTGCCCGCGCTGTTCGAGTCCGCCACCGCGTTCAATCCGTCGGGCGTGATGATGATCGGCCTGTTCCCGGCCATGACGATGACGCTGGTGGGCAGCGCGTCGATCGTCCGGGAGCGCACCCGGGGGTCGCTGGAGTCGATCCTCGCCACGCCGGTGACCCGGCCGGAGCTCGTGCTCGGCTATGTCTGCGCGGGCGCCGTCCTCGCCGCCGCCCAGTCGGTGGTGACGACGGCCGTCGCGTACTGGGTCAGCGACATCTCGACGGCGAGCCCGCCGTGGCTGCTGGGCCTGCTGGCCATGTGCAGCGGGATGTTCGGGATGTGCCTCGGCCTGCTCATCAGCGCCGCGTGCGCGAACGAGGGCCAGGCGTTCCAGTTCATGCCCGGCGTGATGATCCCGCAGATGCTGGTGACCGGCATCGTCTGGCCGGTCGCGCAGATGGCCGACTGGGTCCAGTGGCTGGAGCGGGCGTTGCCGCTGTCCACCGTGACCCGCGCGATGACCGCCGCGCGCGAACACTCCTATGGCGGAACCTCCCTGGTCACGAACCTCATCGCGATGCTCGCGGTCGCCGCGGGCGCGCTGGCGTTCGCCTCTCTGTTCATCCGCCGTCGGACGGCGTGACAGCTCCCCGGGTCCGGTAGCGGACCCGCCCGACAGAAGGGTCGTCATCCATGCTCTCTGGGAGATCGCTGCTCATCGCGGGGCGGGTGCTCCGGGGTCTGAGGCGTGACCACAGGACGCTGTTCCTGTTCATCGGGTCACCGGCGTTCGTCATGATCCTCTGTGCGGAGATGCTCACCCGCCACCCCCAGATGTTCGACCGAGTCGGGCTGCTGATCATGGGGATGTTCCCCACGGCCCCCGGGTTCCTGTTCGCCGCGTTCAGCCTCCAGAGGGAACGTCACCAGGGCTCGCTGGAGTACCTGCTCACCGCGCCCGTCAGCCGGATGGACGTGCTCGTCGGCTACGTCATGGCCTTCTGCGTGCCCGCGTTGGCGCAGGTCGCGCTCATGGTCTCGGTGAGCTACGGCCTGCTCGGGCTCGACAGCGCCGGGGCGTGGTGGGCGGTGAGCCTCATGTCGCTGTTCAGCTGCGTGCTGGGCGTGCTGCTCGGCATGTTCGCCATCAACCTCGCGGGCAACGAGTTCGAACTCACCAAGATGCTGCCCGCCACCGCCGTGCCGCACGTCATGGTGAGCGGGCTGTTCCAGCCCGTCAAGGATCTGCCGGAGTGGATGCAGGCCATCGCCCTCGTCGCGCCGTGGCGCTACCTGGTCGGCGCGGTCGGCGAGTTCCAGACGCACTCCAGGATCACGGCCACCTTCGCGCGGAACCTGGGCGTCACGCTCGGGATCGTGCTCCTGGCGTCCGTCATGACGCTGCTCACCGTCCTGAACCGCCGGACCGCCTGACCGGACGAGCTGGAAAGGAAGTGACATGTTCTCCCCACGGATCACCGCCGCGATCACCCACCGCGTCCTGCGTGAGATCTTCCGCGACGCGCGCTCGCTCCTCTTCCTGCTGGTCGCGCCCGGCGTCCTCATCATCTTCGTCCGCTACCTGTTCGACACGCCCGAGCAGTTCGCCCCGACCGGCGCCATGATGCTCGGGACGTTCCCGATGCTGACGCTGTACCTGGTCGGCAGCACCATGGTCATCCGGGAACGGCTCCGGGGCACGTTGGAGACGGTCCTCGCCTCGCCCGCGAGCAGGCTCGACCTGGTCGCCGGGTACCTGTGCGCCGCGGTGACCGTCTCGGTCGTCCAGGCCGTGATCACCGTTCCGCTGGGGCTGCGGCTCAGCGACATCGAGATGGCGGCCTCGCCCTGGCTGCTGTTCCCCGTCATCGCGCTCTGCGGGGTGTTCGGGATGAGCCTCGGCCTGGCGTTCAGCGCCGTCTGCCGGACGGAGGAGCAGGCCGCCCAGATGCTGCCCGGCCTCATGGTGCCGCAGCTGATGATCTGCGGCGTGCCCTGGCCGGTGGCGGAGATGGCCGACTGGCTCCAGAGCGTCGAACGGTACGTGCCCCTGTCCACCGTCACCCGCTCGATGACGGCGACCCGCGAACACGCCGACGGAGGAACCGCCCTGATCGGCAACGGCATCGGCATGGTCGCGATCAGCGTCGTCGCGCTGGTGTGCGTCGCCATGGTCGTCCGCCGCCGCACCGCCTAGCCCCGCCGCGACCCGTGCAAGCCCCGACCCATCTCAGCTCCGACCCCCGAAATGGAGATGACCATGACCAGTTCGGCCGTGCAGATCCGAAATCTCGTCGTGCACCGAGGCGGCCGCCCGATCCTGAACGACGTCGAGTTGACCGTCGGCACCGGGACCGTGACGGGCCTGGTCGGCCCGAGCGGCAGCGGCAAGACCACGCTGATGCGGTGCGTCGTCGGCGTACAGAAGATCAAGAGCGGTCAGGTGACCGTGCTGGGACGTCCGGCCGGTACCGCCTCGCTGCGCCGCGAGGTCGCCTACCTGACCCAGTCCCCGAGCGTGTACGCCGACCTGACCGTGCAGGAGAACGTCCGGCACTTCGCGGCGCTGCACCGCAAGTCCAAGCGGGACGCCGCCGCCGCGATCGAGCGGGTGTCCCTGGGCCCGCAGGCCAAACAGCTCGTCCGGACCCTGTCCGGCGGGCAGCACACCCGGGCCAACCTGGCCTGTGCCCTCGTCGCCGAACCGCGAATGCTCGTCCTGGACGAACCCACCGTCGGGCAGGACCCGCTGCTGCGCCGCGAGCTGTGGGAGTACTTCCACGACCTCGCGCGCGTCGACGGTGTGACCATCCTCGTGTCCAGCCACGTCATGGACGAGGCCGCCCGCTGCGACCGGATCCTGCTGATGCGCGACGGCCGGATCATCGCCGACGACACTCCGGAGAAGATCCGCGCGGTGACCGGGACGGCCGACCTCGACGACGCCTTCCTGCGCCTCATCGAGGCCCCGCGGATCATCGCCTGAACCCGCCCGCGCCGCCCGGCGCCCGGCCCGGTGACGTCTGCGATAGGGAGTGAAGTGAAAGGCGCCGAGCATCTGGAGTGGATCCACTCCACGTCCATCAGCGGCATCGCGCTGCTGCTGGTGACATCGACGGTGTTCATCGCGTTGACCGCGCGGCTGCGGCAGCCGCCGGTCGTCGGCGAGATCCTCGCCGGTGTCTGCCTCGGGCCGAGCCTGCTCGGCCTGTTGCCCGGCGACCTGTCGGACCGGGCGTTCCCCGTCGAGATCAGGCCGTATCTGAGCGCCGTCGCCCAGGTCGGCCTGTTGCTGTTCATGTTCATCGTCGGGTGGGAGCTCGACGGGGGGGTGCTGGACGGCAGGCGGAAGCGGACGTTCCTGCTGTGGCTCGGCGGCGTGACGGTGCCGCTCACGCTCGGGCTGGGGCTCGCGGCCGTCCTGCACCAGGGGCACGACACCGTCAACGGGCGGCACGTCGAGCTCCTGGACTTCGCGCTGTTCATCGGGGTGGCGGTGTCGGTCGCCGCCTTCCCCGTCCTGGCCCGGCTGCTCACCGAACACGGCATCCACCGCACCCCGCTCGGCTCGCTGTCGCTGGCCGTCGCGGCGCTCGACGACATCTACGCGTGGACGATGCTCGCGTTCGTCTCCGCGCTGGTGACGTCAGGCGACGGCGGCGACCTCGGGGGGATGCTGCTCTGGAGCATCGTGTACTTCGCGGCGATGTGGTGGCTCGCGCGGCCGCTGCTGGCCTGGCTGGTGGCGCGGCCGGGCCTCGCCACCTCCGCGCAGTTGCCCGCCCTCATCGCGGCGGGCGTGTTCGGGTCCGCGTACGCGACGTCCACCATCGGGATCCACGCCATCTTCGGCGCGTTCGTGTTCGGCGCGATCATGCCGCGCGGCGGCCGCGAGTGCGCCAAGCGCACCGTGCTGATCCCGCTGGAGAACGCCGCGAAACTGCTGTTACCCGTGTACTTCGTCGTCACGGGCCTGTCGGTCGACCTCACCTCGATCACGGTGGGCGGGCTGGCCCAGCTGCTGCTGATCATCCTGGTCGCGTGCGCGGGCAAGCTCGGCGGCGTCACACTGTCGGCCCGGCTCACCGGCATGAGCTGGCGGGACTCGTCCTCGCTGGGGGTCCTGCTCAACACGCGGGGGCTCACGGAGCTGGTCGTGCTGAACATCGGATACGGGCTGGGGCTGCTGAGCACCGAGCTGTTCACGCTGATGGTCCTGATGGCGCTGCTCACCACGGGCATGACGTCGCCGCTCATCACCGGGCTGCTGCGCGGCGGGAACGCCTCGCTCGCGCCCGGACCGCAACTCCAGGGGACCGCGGCCGGAACCGGACGGCCCCGCCCCGACCAGTGACGCTGGAGGAACGATGGATTTCGGCTGGTGCGACCGGCAACGCGAGCTGTACCGGCGAACCCTGGACGAAGTACGCGAGGTCTTCGCGGACGGCGAGCCCGTCCCCGAGGGCTTCTTCGGCCCGAAGGAGTGGCGCGCCCTCGGCGCGCTGGGCCTGCTCGGCGCGAGCGTCCCGCGCGAGTTCGGCGGCGGCGGCCTCGGCGCCCTCGACACCGCCCTCGCGATGGAGGCGCTCGGCCGCGGCTGCCCGCGCACCGGGCTCGTGTTCGCGGCGGGCGCCCACCTGTTCGCCTGCGCGATGCCGATCGCCGACTTCGGCGCCGACGAGCTGCGGAACCGGGTGCTGCCCGGCATGTGCGACGGGCAACTCGTCGCGGGCAACGCCATGACCGAAACCGGCGCGGGCTCGGACGTCGCGCGCCTGTCCGTCACCGCCGAGCGGGCCGAGGGCGGCTGGATCCTCAACGGCGACAAGAGCTTCGTCAGCAACGGGCCCGTCGCCGACCTGCTCGTCACCTACGCCACCACCGACCCGAAGGCCGGGCACCTCGGCGTCACCGCGTTCGTCGTCGAGGCGGGGACGGCCGGGCTCACGGTGAGCGCGCCGCTGGAGAAGATGGGGCTGCTCGCATGCCCCGCCGGGAGCGTCCGCTTCACCGACTGTTTCGTGCCGGACGGCGACGTCCTCGGCGAGCCCGGCCAGGGCGGCGGGATCTTCCAGCACTCCATGGGCTGGGAACGGACCTGCCTGTTCGCCGGGTATGTGGGCCTCGCCGACCGGATCCTCGACCAGTGCGTCGAGCACGCGCGGGAACGCCGCCAGTTCGGCCGTCCGATCGCGTCGTTCCAGGCCGTGTCGCACCGGCTCGCCGAGATGAAGCTGCGCGTCGAGTCGGCCCGCCTGCTGCTCTACCGCGCCTGCTGGGAGCTGGACCGCAACGGGCGGGCCACGGTGTTCACCCCGCTGTCCAAGCTGGCCGTGTCCGAGGGGGTCCTGTCCAGCGTCGTTGACGCGGTGCGCCTGTTCGGCGGCCGGGGCTACCTGCGGCCGGACGGCGTCGAGGCGGCGCTGCGGGACGCGGTGCCGTCCGTCGTCTTCTCCGGGACCTCCGACATCCAACGTGAACTGATCGCGAAGGAGATGGGGCTGTGAACCTGCACGAACTGCTCGCGGAGTCGGCGCGGCGCCATCCGGACGCCGTCGCCGTCCACGACGCCTCCGGGCCCACGACCTACCGGGAGCTGGACGCGCTCGCCGGACGCTACGCCGCCGCCCTGCGGCACAGGGGCGTCGAGCCCGGCGACAGGGTGGTGATCTGGGCGGGGAAGACCGTGCACACCATCGCGGTGATGCAGGCGGCGCTGCAGATCGGCGCCGTCTACGTCCCGGTCGCGGCGGCCAACCCCCCGGCCCGAGTGCGGCTCATCGTGCGCGACTCGACGCCGCGCCTGGTCGTGATGGGCCCTGATGTGATGGGCGGGGACGTCGCGGGCGGAAACCACGACGCGCCGTGGGACGGGCCGCGGCCGACGACCTTCACCGAGCTGTACGACGCGGGCGCGGACCCTCCGGAACCACATCCCACGGGGCCCGACGATCCCGCGTACATCCTGTACACGTCCGGGTCGACGGGTGAGCCCAAAGGGGTGTGCCTGAGCTCGCGCAACGCGCTCGCGTTCGTGGAGTGGGCGGCGGGCGAGTTGGAGATCGGGCCGGACGACCGGCTGTCCAACCACGCGCCGTTCAACTTCGACCTGTCGGTCTTCGACATCTACGCGGCGTTCGTCGGGGGCGCTTCGGTCCATCTGGTCCCGGACGACATGTCCTACGCGCCGGAGCGGCTGGTCGGTTTCCTGCGGGAACGGCGGATCACCGTCTGGTACTCGGTGCCGTCCGCGCTGAGCCTGATGCTCCGGCAGGGCGGGCTGCTCGACGGTCCGCCGCCGCCGGATCTGCGCGCCTGCGTGTTCGCGGGGGAGGCGTTCGCCGTCCACCACGTCCAAGCGCTGCGCAAGGCATGGCCGCAGGTCAGGTTGCTCAACTGGTACGGCCCGACCGAGACCAACGTCTGCACCAGCTACGAGGTCACCGAGGCCGACCTCGCGCGGACGGACCCGCTGCCGATCGGCCGGGAGTGCTCCGGCGACACGATCACCCTCGACCCGGACGGCGAGTCCTTAACGGACGGCACTCCACTGAACGACACCGGTGAGGTCGTCGTCACGGGCCCGACCGTGATGCTCGGCTACTGGGGGCAGGAGCCGCACTCCGGCCCCTACCGGACCGGTGACCTGGCCCGCCGCGACGAGCACGGCGACCTGCACTACCTGGGACGCCGCGACGGCATGGTCAAGCTTCGCGGACACCGCGTGGAGCTGGGAGAGGTCGAGGCCGCGCTCGCCGCGATGGACTCCGTCGCCGAGGCCGCCGTGGTGGTGGCCGGTTCGGGGACGCGCGCACGGCTGCACGCCTTCGTCGTCCCCGCCGGGGGGCCCGCGCCGTCGCTGCTGGCGGTCAAGCGGCACTGCGCGGAGCGGCTCCCCGCGTACATGACGGTCGACCGCGTGCGGAGCGTGGCGGAGCTCCCGAGGACGCCGAACGGCAAGCTGGACCGTGCCCGCCTGCGGGCGGTCGTCGAAGGGGACGGACCGAGGTGACTGCGAGGACGCCGAGTCAGGACCTGCACGCCCCGTCCACCGGATGCTCGGCTCTGCCGTCGGTGGACTCGATGACGTTCCGGAGGGTGATGGGCTCGTTCGCGAGCGGTGTCTCCGTGGTGACCACGCTGGACGACGGCGGGAAACCGCGCGGGTTCACCTGTTCCGCGCTGTGCAGCGTGTCCAGTTCCCCTCCGCTGCTCCTGACGTGCGTCAGCTCCCTGAGCGGGACGATGCGCGCGATCGTCGGGCAGGGACGCTTCGCGGTGAACATCCTGGGCGTGCGCGGCCAGGAGATCTCGCAGCTGTTCGCGTCCCGGGAGGGTCAGGGCAAGTTCGACCAGGTGGGCTGGGAGCCGGGCGAGGTCACCGGGATGCCGCTCCTCCAGGCGACCGTCGCGCACGCCGAGTGCGAGCTGACGGGCACGGTGGAGGCGGGCGACCACACCGTCCTGCTGGGACGGATCGTCGGCGGCGCCGTCTCGGAGCAGTCGCCGCTGGCGTACTGGCGGGGCGACTACGCCCGGCTGACACCCTGAGCGGCCGGTGAAAGGGCGACGGCCCGGCGCGGATGGGAATCCGCGCCGGGCCGCCTCCTTTGGGGGGTATCCAGTGTGGTTCTGTCGTCCGCTACCGGACGGACCTGGAGCTGACGGACGTGACGTTGTCGCGGGTCAGCAGGCGCCGGAAGTCG
The DNA here is from genome assembly GCF_039537545.1 of Actinomadura meridiana. Lineage (NCBI taxonomy): Bacteria > Bacillati > Actinomycetota > Actinomycetes > Streptosporangiales > Thermomonosporaceae > Actinomadura > Actinomadura meridiana. Next base: position 68,706 of record NZ_BAABAS010000003.1, on the reverse strand, counting down.
TGCGGCGCCTTCGTCTTCACCCACCACAGCATCTGGAGGCGCTTGCGGAAGGTGAAGCGGTAGATCCGGGCGTCCGGGTCGCCGAAGGCGTACAGCGGCGGGACGAACGGCTCCCGGCGCAGCAACGCGAACAGCTCGTCGGCGGCGGACCGCGGCGTGAGCGTGCCCGACCGGACCCGGGCGAGCGTGCCCATCGTGTGGTCGATCACCTCGCGCAGCCCGGCGGGCACCGGGAACCAGATGCCGCCGAGGTCGAACCGCTCGACGGGCGACCAGTCCGCCCGCCCGGCCCCGTCGCCGTCGGCGGCGGCGCGGCAGTCGAGCCGCGCCCGCTTCAGCGACAGGTCGGCGAGGATCTGCCAGAGCAGCCACACTCGGCTGAAGGCGTTCAGGAGCGCGAAGTCGGCGCTCGCGGTGCGCGCGCCGTCCAGCCACAGGTCGTGGAACGCGCCGAGTTCGCGCTGGAACTCGGCGATCCGGGCGAACCGCTCGTCGGCGAAGTCGCCGTCCAGCGCGGCCGGGATCAGCGCGCCCGCGACCGCGTGCACGATCTCGGCGGTCATCGTGACGTCGCGGGCGAGCAGCAGGTCGTTGCGGCCCGCCGAGCGTTCCATCGCGAACCAGCCGGGGCCGTGCGTCCGCACGGCGGTGCGCTGCACGAGCGTCTCGCCGCGCCACGCCTCGGCCTTGGCCGCGCGGAACTGCTTGCCGAGGTCGGGGAAGCGCGCGAGGACGGCCCGGAACGCCTGGTCCGGGTCGTCGGGCAGGTCGCCGAAGGCGTACGGGCTGACGCTGAGCGTCACGCCGACGGTGTCGTTGTCGCTCTGCCCGTGGTTGCCGAAGTCGGCGAGTTGCAGCCAGCCGCCGTCGAACAGGTGGTGCACCGTCCCGCCGGACCAGGCCGACGCCCCGGAGTACCGGGACGTGTCGAACACGTCCTCGGTGCGGGAGACGCCGCTCATCCGGGCCGACAGCACCCGGGCCCGGTGCCGGAGCCGCGGCTCGGCGTCGTCGCCTCCGGCGCGCCGCACCAGCGGCGAAGCGGCGCCGACGCAGTCGACGATGAACCGTGCCCGGTAGTCGTTGCCGTCGGTGGCCCGGATCCGGCCCTCGGGACGGCCCGAGTGGCTCTCCACCCAGGCGTCGGCGACCTCGACCCCGGGTTCGGCGACGGCGGCGCCGTACCGTTCGGCGAGCTGGACGGCGTACCGGTCGACGTCCGGCCGGTACGGGTGCCATTCGGTGTGCTCGCCCGGCACGTTGAACTGGACGCTCTCCTGCGGGTCCTGCCGCGCGCCCCGCCGGTGGTAGAGGAAGCCGAGGCTGCGCTTGACCCCGCTGCTGCGGCGCACCGGGAGGGGAAGGTCGGCGAAGCGGGCGAACTCCGCGATCTCCGGGACCCCGAACCGGCGGGCCAGCAGCAGGAACACCTCGGCGGTGTAGGGCACCGTGGTCTCGCCGGACAGCTCGTCGGCGTCGGCGGCGGACCGGACCAGCAGGACCCGCAGGCCCTGCCCGGCGAGGATCGCGCCGAGCAGCCCGGTGGCGAGGTGCGCGCCCAGCAGCGCGACGTCGTAGGTCTCCGCCGGGTCGGGACGCCGCCGGACGTTTCCGTTCGCGGCGGGAACCGCGCTCCCGGCGCTCACTGGACCGGGCACCCGTACATCGGCTCATAGCTGTCGAAGAGCCGCCATCTCGGTTCTTCTCTGAGCCGGGTGAAGAAACGGTTCTCCTTCGTCCAGAAGTCGCCGTTGAGTGCGCGGACGAGCCACTTGTGCTCGATGGCCTCTTTGGTGTCGAATGGGCCACCGGAGGTGGCCTGGAGCCTCTCCTGGATGCCCCACCAGCCGACGCCGGCGAGCCGCTTCTCATCCGTTTCGGGCATGAACCGCATCGTCTTCCCCGACGCCGGATAACGGTTGTCATAGACCGCCCGAATGAGACGGTAATAACTCTCATATCCGGTCTTGTAGAAGTCCTGATATCGCCGTCCGGCCTCGGCCTCGGAGATTTCTCCCCGTAGGCGGCGCGCGGTCTCTTCGGCCGCCCTGCGGCCGGTGGTGAGCGCGAGCAGGACGCCACCGGAGAAGACCGGGTCGGTGAAGCATCCCGCGTCCCCGACGATCATGTAGCCGGGTCCGGCGAGGGTGTCGCAGTGGTACTCGAAATTGTTCTCGCCGGTGAGATCGCGCACCACCGTCGTGCCGCGGATCCGCTCGCGGATCCGGGGGATGCGGCTCACGTGCTCCTCGAACAGCTCGGCCGGACGGGACGCGCGCAGCACCGACGCCGGGGCCATCGTGCCGATGCTGATGGCGTCCGGCCGGATCGGGATGGCCCACACCCAGCCGTCCTCGTGCAGCCCGAGTTGGATGTCGCCCGCGGTGCCCGGGTTGTTGCTCTCGTCCAGGCCGCCGAGGTGCTTGAAGACGGCCGCCATCTTGAGCTGGTCGTCGGTCTTGCGGAGGTGCAGGGAGCGGGCGATCACGCCCGCGCGACCGCTGGCGTCGATGACCGCGCTGGCCGTGACCTCGCGGCCCTCGCCGTCACTGTTCCCGTCGTCGTAGCGGACGCCGGTGACGCGCTCGCCGTCGCGGAGGAGCCCGGTCACGCGCGTGCCCTGGAGGACGGTGACGCCGGGCTCGGCTGCGGCCGCGTCCAGCAGGATCTCGTCGAACTGGGCCCGCTCGACATGGAAGGTCGAGGTGCGCAGGTCGTCGCCGACCTGGGCGAGGTCGAGCCGCCGGAACGTCCCCTCGGGGCCGGTCAGCTCGATGCCGTGCTTGACGACGAAGCCGCCGCCGCCGACCCGGTCGAGGACGCCGAGCTGGTCGAGCACGTCCGCGGTGTAGGTGAGCAGCGACTCGCCGATGTGGAACCTCGGGAACTCCTCCCTGTCCAGGACGAGCACGCTGTGCCCCTCCCGGGCGAGGGTCATTGCGTAGCTGGATCCTGCCGGTCCGCCACCGATGACGATCGCATCGTACGCGCCGGCGCGAGTCTCGCTCATCCTCCGGCTCCTTCCATGAATTCTCGCACAGGGGTGATCGCTTTAACTTTGGCTACCTCCGGTAATGACTATGGGCCCCGTTCCGCGCCTGTCGCAATATGTACGGCGACGCCCGACGTGTGATTCAGTGGCATTCGACACGTTCGCCGCCGGAACCGTGCAGAACGGCACGGCGCGGGAGAACGCGGGCGTTCGACTGCGGAGCTCCGCGGTTGAACGCCCGCCTTCGGCATGCCGCCGCCGTCTTCGCGAAAATGTGGATGGGGAGTTCCGGATGCCCTGGAAAAAGGAGACGCCCGCCGGTCGTCCGGCCGCGCGTTCCACCCGGATCGAGTCGCGGTCCCGAAGCGAGGTCTGGCGTAAACCGCCAAGGCGCATCGAACCGTCGGAATGCATTCAGTGCGACATGTGCGTGCGCAACTGCCCACCGGAGTTCGGTGCCATATTCGACCGCGGCCTCGACGTGGTCATCGTGCCCGAACTGTGCTCGGGATGCCCGGTGTGCGTGCTGGTGTGCCCGGTCGACTGCATCTACGTCGACGCGGAGTGGGCGCCGACGGGCGGCGTCATGTGGAACCACGTCGCGCTGACGGCCGGGGGGTAGGACCATGTCGTCGGCCGCCGAGCCCGGTCGATCGTCGCGCCGGGCGGAGCTGGCCGGGATGCGGCTCAGCCGCCGTCCGAGCCGTCTCGGCACGCGCGCGGGCGCCGCGCCGGGCCCCGACCGCGTGCTTCCGGACGAGGCCGGGTTCCCCGGTCTCCTCGCGCGGGTCGTGGACGCGGCGTCCGCGGCGCCCACCCTGCACGCGGCGGTGCGGGTGCTGCTCACGCTCGACGGCCATGTTCCCGCCGACGTCCAGCTGCGGGCGCTCCGGATCGAGGACGAGGCCGCGCTCGCCGTCCTCGGCGGCGTGTCGTGGCGCGAGGGCGACCGGCCCGCCGCGTCCCCGCTCGCCCCCGGCGACCGTCCCGCCTTCGTGGGCGAGCTGGGCCTGACCTCGGCCGGACGGGTCGTGGCGCGCGTCCCCTCGGGCGCGCCGCTGGACGTCGAGGAGGACCTCGCGGGCGCCGCCCTCCGTGTGCCCTGGTCGTCGGCGGCGCTGCTGGACTACGGCCGCCGGGGCCGCCGCGCCCGGGAACGCGCGTCCCGCGCCGCCGCCGACTGCCGCCGCTGGCTCGCCGACGCGGGCGCGCCCGGCCGGGACGACCTGGTTGAACAGCTCCAAGAGGCCGCTCTGCGGACGGCTCCGTTCGTCTTCTACCAGGGCAGCCGGATGTACACGAACTTCCGCGACCGGAACACGCTCACGGGGAAGACGTTGTGGCCCGGCCATCCGGACTGCGCCCTGAGCGTCCTCCTGGGCCTGCCGCTGGAGCTGTGGTCGGACGCCGACGCCGTCATGGTCGTGTGCCTCACCCTGCTGATCCGGTCGGCGGGGTTCGCCCGGATCGAGGAGGCCAACGGCACGCAGCTCAGCGTCGACCACGTCGCGTACCTGCTCGAACGGACGCGGCGCGAGTACAACCGCGTGCCGGGCGGACGTCCCGTCCCGCCCGCCCTCACGACCCGCGTCGAGGAGCTGGACGGCCTCGCCGAGGCGCTCCGCACGCGCCGCCGCCACGTCGGCGAACGCGTCCAGCTGTACCGCGAGATCCACAGCGCGCTGATGCACAAGACCGAGCGCACCGCCGGACGGCTCGGGGCCGTGGCCCGGCGGCGCCACGACGCGCTCCGCGCCCGGCTGCGGGGGCGGCTGCCCGTCGCGGACGGCGCCCCGGACGACCTGGAGTCCTGCCTCGCGGAGGCCCCGGAATGGCTGGCGCGTCCGCATGACGGCTTCGGCACGGGGCTGGAGGCGCTGGTGCACGCGGCCGTGACCGAGGCCGCCGACGTCGCGGACGCCGACTTCGCCATGAGCCGTGGCATGCGGTCGCTGCCCGCCCTGGTCAGGGCGTTACGGGCGCGCGACTATGCCGAGATCACCCGCTGGGGCATCGCGGAGTACTTCTGCTGCGTCGTGCCGTCGCCGGGTGCCCACGAGCTGTTCGACGGGTCCACCGCGCGCCTCGCCGACGTCGCGTGGGCCATCTCCGCGCGGATGCAGTACAACTCGTGGCATTTCATCGCGGGCAATCTGCCCGGCGTCCCGGCGGTGCGGGCCCGCGACTACTTCGTGCCGCCCACGATCCCCGACCTGGCGTACCACTCCGACCTGCACCATCGCGGGCATGTGGCGTCCCGGGTGCGGTACAGCATCCGCAGCCCGCAACCCGTCCGCGTGCTGGACACGACGTTCGACGGCTTCGTCGACCTGCGGCTGATGCGCTGCTCGGGACCGCCCTTCGACGAGCAGGACCTGCTCCTCGCCCAGCGCGTCTCCGCCTGCGTCGCGACCGCCACGAGCCTCGCGGCCGCCCTGGTCGCCGACGGCACCGCCGTCGAGGTGACCGCGTTCGACCCCCAATGGCACTGGAAGACGATCACCGGCGCCAAGCCCCCGACCGCGCCCCCGGACGGGGAGGGCCGGTGATTCGGGGTGGGATTCGTGAGACGCGTGCGTGTCTGTTTCGGCGCGAGACCACCGTCACCGAGCACATCGACGGGGTGCTGGCCGAGATCCGCCGGGTGGACGCGGATCTCGGCGCGTTCTTCACCGTCGCGGACGCGGAGGCGCTGCGCGCGGCGGAGGCCGCCGACGCCCGGGTCCGCGCGCTCGGCTCCGAGGCGTGGTGGAACCGTCCGCTGCTGGGCGTCGCGGTGGCGGTGAAGGATCTGATTCAGACCGCGGAATTGCCCACCACGCGCGGGTCCCTGCTGCCGAACCGGCGTCCCCGGGTGGACGCGCCCGCCGTGGCGCGGCTGCGCGCCGCCGGTGCCATCGTGGTCGGGAAGACCGCCACGTCGGAGTACGGCTGGAGTGCCAGCACGGTCGGCGGGATCGCGCCGCCGACCCGCAACCCGCGCGCGCCGGAGCGGTCCGCGGGCGGGTCCAGCGGCGGTTCGGCCGCCGCCGTCGCGGCCGGGCTGTGCCCGGCGGCGCTCGGCACCGACGGCGCCGGGTCCATCCGCATTCCGGCCGCGTACTGCGGGGTCGTCGGGTTCAAGCCGTCGTTCGGGCGCGTTCCCTACGTTCCGCCGTGCCCGGACGGCCTGTCGCACCTCGGCCCGATCGCGGGCACCGTCGCGGACGTCATCGAGCTGATGGCGGTCCTGTCCGGCCCGCACCGAGACGACCCCGGCTCGTGGACGGAGCCCATCCGGGCGCCCGGCATGTCGTCCCGTCCCGCGCCGCCACGGATCGGCTGGATCGAGTTCCCCGGGACGTCCGCCGAGGTCCGGGACGTCAGCGAGCGCGTCCTGCCGATCCTCGAAGGGCAGGGCGCCAGGGTCGACCGGTTACCGGTCCCGTTCGGCGACACCTATCCGGCGCTCGTCGACGTGCTCAGCGCGGGGGAGGCGGCGGCGACCGAGCCGGGCGACGAAAGCCGGTGCGACCCGGGCAGGCTCGCCGTCGTCCGGCACGGCCGGACGGTGGGCGGCGCGGCGCTCGTCCGGGCCGAGGAGGCGCGGCTGGCGCTGTGCGCCGAACTGCACGCGGTGATGGAACGCCACGACCTGCTCGCGATGGCGACGGTGCCGGTCGAGCCCGCCGGGGTCGACGCGATCGGCCCAGACTGGGCGGCCGACCCGGCTGACCTGCTGTGGCTGGCGTGGGCGCCCGCCTGCCACCCGTTCAACATGACCGGCCAGCCCGCCGTGTCGCTGCCCGCGGGGCTGACCCGCGCGGGGCTCCCGGTGGGCGTCCAGTTCGTGGGCCGCGTCGGCGCGGACGACCTGGTCCTGTCGGTGGCCCGCCGCGTCGAGGCGGACCTCGGACCGTTGCCCCCGCCGCCCCCGCTGCCCGCCCGAGCCCCCGAAAGGACGCGCTGAACGATGTACTCGCGGTCTTGGCCCCGGTCGCGCCCGCAGGACAGTGTGGGACGTCCGGGCTTCGTCACCGGGCTGTGGGACGACCGGCAGTCCGCCGCCGCCGAGCAGATCGAGGCGGGCCTGGACGAGATCGACCTCGTCCGGGTGGCGTTCTGCGACCCGCACGGCCTGGCCAGGTCGAAGACGCTGACCGTGGACACGTTCCGGACGGTTCTGCGCAACGGCATGGACTTCAGCCCCGGGCCGTTCCTGTTCGATACCGGTCATGCGGTCGCGGTCGATTTCCTCGCCGAGCCGGGCGTCGGCGTCGACGAGATCGCGGGCGCGGGTGACTTCGTCGTGGTGCCCGATCCGCTGACGTTCCAGTTCCTCCCGCGTAACGGCCCCCGCACGGCGTGGATCCTGGGGGAGGAGTTCCTGCGGGACGGCTCGCCGCATCCGCTCGGCGCGCGCGACGTCCTGCGCCGGGTCTGCACGTCCTACGCGGTGCGCGGGCTGGCCCCGGTCGTCGGCCTGGAGGTCGAGTGGTACCTGACCCGCCGCCTCCCCGGGGCGCCCGGAAACGTCGGAAACGGCTTCGGTTCCCAGGGCGCGGCCCCGGCGGTGGAGGCCGTGAACTCCGGCTACCAGTTCAACCTCGACACGTTCTACGACTCGGTCGCGGACGTCACCGACCCGCTCGCGATGCTGCTGGTCGGGCTCGGGTTGCCGCTGCGGACGATGGAGCACGAGTCCGGTCCCGGCCAGGTCGAGACGACGTTCGCGCCCATGCCCGCGCTTGAGGCGGCGGACGCGATGCTGCTGTTCCGGACGATCGTCAAACAGGACTGCGCGCGTCGCGGATTCCACGCCTCGTTCATGTCGCTGCCCGCGCTCGACGGCTTCGACCCGAGCGGCTGGCACGTCCACCAGTCGGTCACGGACGTCCACACCGGCCGCGACCTGTTCACGCCGGACGGCGCGTCGTCGGAACGCATGTCGCCGGACGGCATGGCCTACGTCGAAGGGCTGCTGGACGCCGCCCGCGATCTCTGCCTGCTGTCGGTGCCGACCGTCAACGGCTACCGCCGCCTCGGCCCGGGGTACACGCTGTCGCCGACCCGCACCGGCTGGAGCTTCGAGGACCGCGCCGCGATGGTCCGCGTCGTCGGCGGCGACGGCGGCTGCCATGTGGAGAACCGGGTGGGGGAGCCGTGCGCGAACCCGTACCTCGCGATCGCCGCGCAACTGTCGGCCGGGCTGGACGGTCTCGACCGGCGAAACGGGCGCGCCGCCACACCCGCGCGGCCACCGTCCACCGAAGGCCCCGGCGACCTGCTCCCGCAGTCGCTCGGCGAGGCCCTGGAGGCGTTCCGGACCGGCGGCGCGGCCCGCGCCGAGCGGCTCCTCGGCGCGCCGCTCACCGCGTGCCTCACCAAGCTCAAGCGGAGCGAGCTCGCGCGTTTCGACACGTGGTGCGCCAAGGAGCGGCCGTCCGGCGACGGCGTCACCGAATGGGAGCACCGCGAGTACTTCGAGGTCTACTGACGACGGGCAGGGAGGAACCGGAGTGATCGCCAGATATTCGCTTCCCGAGATGGCGGAGCTGTGGTCGGACGAGGCGCGCTACACGACGTGGGCCAGGGTCGAGGCGCTCGCGGCACGGGGGCAGTCGTGCCTCGGACGGGTCCCCGAGGACTCGGCCGAGGACATCGAGCGGGCGAAGGCGCCGTCCCCGGAGCGCGTCCGGGAGCTGGAGCGGGACCGCGACCACGAGGTGCTGTCCTTCCTCGCCGCGTTCTGCGAGAACGTCCCGGCCGAGTCGGCGCGCTGGGTCCATCTCGGCATGACCAGCTACGACCTGGTCGACACGGCGCTCGGCGCGACGCTGGCCCGCGCGTCCGACGTGCTGGTCGACGCCGGGGCGAGGCTGCGCCGCGTCCTGGTGGCGAAGGCGTTCGAGCACCGGCGCACCGTCTGCGTCGGGCGGACGCACGGCGTGCACGCCGAACCCACCACGTTCGGCCACAAGCTCGCCGTCTTCGCGTTCGCCGCCGACCGTTCGCTGCGGCGGCTCCGCGCGGCGCGCGAGGCCGTCGCGGTCGGCACGATCTCCGGCTCGGTCGGCACCTACTCCCAGATCGACCCGCTCGTCGAGGCCTACGTGTGCGGTGAGCTGGGCCTCGGTGTCGAACCGGCGCCCACCCAGGTCGTGGCCCGCGACCGGCACGCCGAACTGGTGCTGGCCGTGGCGTCGCTAGGCGCGTGCGTGGAGCAGATCGCCGTCGAGTTCAGGCTGCTGCAACGCACCGAGGTGCGGGAGGTGGAGGAGCCTCGCACCGGCGCCTACCAGGGGTCCAGCGCCATGCCCCACAAGCGCAACCCGACCACGAGCGAACGCCTGTGCGGCCTGGCCCGGCTGCTGCGCGGCCACGCGACGACCGTGCTGGAGGACGTCGCCCTCTGGCACGAACGCGACCTCGCCCACTCCCCGGTCGAGCGGGTCGTGCTGCCCGACAGCCTGACCGTCGGCCACTACCAGGTGTCGGCGGCGGCCGACCTCGTCGAGGGCCTGGAGGTGTTCCCCGACCGCATGCGCGCCGCCGTCGACGCCACGTCCGGCCTGGTCTACAGCTCGGCCGTGCTGACCGACCTGCTGGAAGCGGGTACGGAACGGGAACGGGCCTACCGCCTGGTGCAGGCCGCGGCGGACCGCTCCGCCCGGACGGGCGTCGACCTCACCACCGCCCTAGGTGAGGCGGGCGTGGAGGTGGCCGGGTTCGTCACACCGGAGCGGTCGCTGGTCCGCGATGACGTGATCTTCGAACGGCTGGAGGGGCTTGATGAGATGGAAGGTTGAGCGGGTCGACGGCGCGCTCCTGGACGTGGACGAGGTCCTGGGGGTGTACCGCGCCTCGGGGCTCGGGAAGCGCCGTCCCATCGACGACAGGGCCCGTTTCGCCGCGATGCTGCGCAACGCCAACCTCGTCGTCGTCTGCCGGGTGGACGGGGCCATGGCGGGAATCGCGAGATGCGTCTCCGATTTCTCGTACGTCACGTACCTGTCCGACATCGCGGTCACGGAGGCGTGGCAGCGCCGGGGCATCGGCCGCGCGCTGATAGACGCGATCCGCGCGGAGACGCCCACCGCGAAGATCATTCTGCTCTCGGCACCCGCCGCCACCGAGTACTACCCGCACATCGGCTTCACTCGCCACGAATCCGCCTGGGTCCTCAACCCGGACCCCCAATGAGGGAGGTCATCATGCTCGCGCTCACCGACGGGGCCGTCGCCGCGATCCGCACCATGACGAGCAGGCCGGGTCTGGCGCCCGGGACCGGCCTGCGTATCGCCCCCGAACCGGACGATCCGGCCTCGCTCGTCCTGCGGTTGGCGGACGCGCCCGAGCCGGGCGACGAGCTGCTCGACGACGGCGGCGCACGGCTCTTCCTGGCGCCGCGCGCCGCCCGCGAACTGGCCGGGCGGACGCTGGACGTCCGCGCCGACGTCAGCGGCAGCGTCACCTTCCACCTGAACGGCGCCGCCGCCCCATGACAGGCGAGGTCAGCGGGCCAGCGAGGACTTGAGGAAGTCCACCTGGAGGAGCATCAGGTTCTCGGCGACGACCTCCTGCGGCGTCATGTGGGTGACGCCCGACAGCGGCAGGACGGTGTGGGGGCGACCCGACGCCAGCAGCGCCGACGACAGGCGCAGCGTGTGGGCCGCCACCACGTTGTCGTCCGCCAGCCCATGGATGATCATGAGGGGGCGTTTCAGCTCCGCCGCCCGCTCGATGAGGGAGTGGGCGGTGTAGTTCTCCGGCTCCTCGTCGGGATGGCCCAGGTAGCGCTCGGTGTAGTGGGTGTCGTACAGGGTCCAGTCGGTGACCGGCGCCCCCGCGATCCCGGCGTGGAACACGTCGGGGCGGCGCAGCACGGCGAGGGCCGCGAGCCAGCCGCCGAAAGACCAGCCGCGGATGCCTACCCGGTCCAGGTCGAACGCGGCGGGATGGCGCCGCGCCGCCTCGATCAGCGCCGTGACCTGGTCCTCCAGGACGGGTTCGACGAAGTCGCCCCGGACGGCGCGGTCCCAGTCGGGGCCGCGTCCCGGGGTGCCCCGGCCGTCGGCGATCACGACGGCGAAGCCCTGGTCGGCGAGCCACTGCGCCTCGCAGTACATCCGCTGGACGGCGAGGACCCGCTGCGCGTGCGGCCCGCCGTAGGGGTCCATCAGGACGGGCAGGCGCCCGTCGCCCGGCTTCCATCCGGTGGGCAGCAGCACCGCCGTCCTGATCTCGCGGTCGCCGGACCGCAGCAGCTCCACCCGTGGGGTGATCACCGGTGTCTCGGCGAACGACACGACCGGATGGGTGCCCGACGGCGTCCGCACCTCCGCCTGCGAGCCGGGACGGTCCAGCCGCGCGCCCACGACGACGGTGGTCTCGCCCAGCGCGACGCCGCCGAAGACGCCCTGCCCCTCGGTGTGCCGCATCACCTCGCCGCCGGTGACCGAGTACAGGTGGATCTCGGTCGGTTCCTCGGAGCCGGTGAACAGGATCGAGTCGCCGTCCACCCCGGCCACCGACCGGACCTGGAGGCCGCCGGGCGTGACCGGCTCGCCCGCGACGGTGATCCGCCGCGTGCCGGTGCCCCGGTCCTCGGTGACCCAGACGAGGGCGCCGCCGTCGGTCCGGACGGGCACGCCGGGCACGATGTCCGTCCACACAGGGTCGTGCTCGGTGTGCAGGATCGTCGTCTCGCCGCTCGCCGGGTCGACGCCCAGCACCCGCTGGGACCGCTGGTCGCGCGGCTGGACGACGATCATCAGCCCGTGCCGGTCCCAGCAGGCCGTCACGACGTAGGGGAAGGTGCCGCGGTCCCACGCCACGGCCGTCCGCGCGTCGGCGCGTCCGCCGTCGACGCTGAACAGCACCAGCGACACCAGCGCGTTCGGGGTGCCCGCCGCCGGGTAGGCGATCTCGGTGGGCGGCGACTCCGGGTTCGCGGGGTCGGCGATGTGCCAGCGCTGCACGGGCGTCTCGTCGACGCGGGCGGCCAGCAGCGTCCCGCCGTCCGGGGACCACCAGTGGCCCCGCATCCGGTCCATCTCCTCCGCCGCGACGAACTCGGCGAGGCCGTAGGACACCTGGGCGGTCTCCGGCTGGACGAGCGCCCGGTCGTCGGTGCCGTCGATCTCGATCAGCCGCAGCGTCCGGCCGGACACGTACGCGATCCGCCGCCCGGCCGGGTCGGGACGCGCGTCGAACACCGGCGCCTGGGCGGGCAGCTCCCGGACCAGCGCCGTGTCGAGGTCGGCGACGTACAGACGCCCGCCCAGGGTGAACGCGGCCTGCCGCATGCCCCGGTCGGTCGCGTAGCCGACGATGCCGCCCGCCTGTTCGCGGGCGCGCTCGCGCCGGGCCCGTTCCTCGGCGGGCAGGTTCTCCTCGCCGGGCACGTCGAGCGCCGCAGGGTCGGCGACGCACCGCTCCTCGCCGGTGGCGGTGTCCAGCGTCCACAGGCAGGTGACGGGGTCGTCGCCCGCCCGCGTCCGCAGGAAGGCGACGCGTGACTCGTCCGGTGCGATCTGGAAGGCGCGGGGGACGCCGAGGCTGAACCTGCGCGTGCGTGCGCTCTGCCGCGGATAGCTGATGCTCATGTCATCCGAGTCTGCCAGGCGGGCGATCTCCCCTATGATCACGGGTCGTCGCGTGGGGGGGAATGGCACGTGCCCGTGCCTGGCCTCGCGTAAGCTCAAAGCTTCCCCAAGCAGTGTCGTCGTAGCGGGCTGAGGAGTGGTCAATGCCGGAGCTGCAGCCGGGTGATCCCCGGCGGCTTGGCTCGTACGAGATCGTCGAGCGGCTCGGCGAGGGCGGCCAGGGGGTCGTCTACGCCGGGGTCGACGCCTCCGGGAACAGGGCCGCCATCAAGCTGCTGCGCGCCGACCTGGCCGCCGACGCGATGGCCCGCAACCGGTTCGTCCGCGAGGCGCAGGCCGCCAAGCAGGTCGCGCGGTTCTGCACCGCGCAGGTCCTGGAGGCCGACGTCGCGGGCGACCAGCCCTACATCGCCAGCGAGTACGTGCCGGGCCCGTCGCTGTACAAGCAGGTCACCGACGGCGGCCCGATCGCCGGGGCGGCGCTGGAGCGGCTCGCCATCGGCACCGCGACCGCGCTGGTCGCGATCCACCAGGCCGGGATCGTGCACCGCGACTTCAAGCCGCACAACGTGATCATGGCGCCGGACGGCCCCCGGGTGATCGACTTCGGCATCGCGCGGGCCTTCGACACCGACCAGACCAACGCGACCAAGGCGATCGGCACACCGTCCTACATGGCGCCCGAGCAGGTGGCGGGCGCCACGCTCAGCGAGGCCGTGGACGTGTGGGCGTGGGCGACCACGATCGTGTTCGCCGCGACCGGCCGCCCGCCGTTCGGCGACGACACCGTCGTCGCGGTGATCAACCGGGTGATGCACGAGCCGCCGTCGCTGGACGGCGTCCCCGCCGACCTGCACCGGCTGATCTCGGCGTGCCTGGTCAAGGAGCCGGAACGGCGGCCCACCGCGCAGCAGCTGATGATGGCGCTGATCGGCAGCGGCCCCGGCGGCGCCGGACAGACCCGCATGGACGACCCCGCGCAGGCCAACACGATGCTCGCGGAGGGCTCCACGCTCGCGGCGGGCGGTCTGGCCGCCGCCGGGATGGCGGGCGCGGGCATGGCGGGCGCGGGCATGGCGGGCGCGACCCGTCCCGGTGGCGCGACCCAGCGCGTGTCGCCCGCCGACTACACCGGACGGATCCCGCCCGCGGGCCCGCCGACCGGGGCCCGGCGCGGCCGGTACGACGACTGGGAGCCGGAGCGCAAGTCGAAGCTGCCCGTCCTCGCGGCCGTCGCCGCCATCGTCGTCCTCGCCGTGGTGGTGGGGCTGTACATGGCGACGCGCGGCGACAACTCGCCGTCCGCGCCGGTCTCGCCGTCGGTCACCGACTCCCAGTCGGTGTCGGACACGCCGACGTCCGAGGACGAGGACGAACCGACGCCGACCCGCAGCCGCACCCACGAGAACACCCCCACGCAGGACACCGAGACGCCCACGAGCACCCCGACGCGCACCCAGCCGACGCGCACCCCGACCCAGGACGACACGCCGACGAACACCCCGACGAGCACCCCGACCGACGATGACGGCGGCGGCGGTGGCGGCGGAGTTGGCGGCGGTCAGCCCGCCGGTGGTTGATGACCTGGGGTAACCCGCCCGGGCAGGGCGGTCATCCACCGGGCGTCCCGCGCTGAGTAGGCTCGTTTCCTATGAAGGAGCCGCGGATCCTGTTCGTCCACGCCCATCCGGACGACGAGTCCATCGGGACCGGGGCGACCATGGCCAAGTACGCCGCCGAGGGGGCCCACGTCTGCCTCGTCACCTGCACGCTGGGTGAGGAGGGCGAGGTCATCCCCGAGGGGCTGCGCCATCTGGCGTCCGACAAGGAGGACCGCCTCGGCGAGCACCGGATCGGGGAGCTGGCCGCCGCCTGCGAGGCGCTCGGCGTCGCCGACCACCGCTTCCTCGGCGGTGCGGGACGCTGGCGCGACTCGGGGATGATGGGCGCGCCCACCAACGACGATCCGCGCTGTTTCTGGCGCGCCGACGTCGACACCGCGGCGTTCGACCTCGTCACCGTCATTCGGGAGGTCCGGCCGCAGGTGATCGTCACCTATGACGAGCGCGGCAACTACGGGCACCCCGACCACATCCAGGCGCACCGCGTCACGCGGCGGGCGGCCGAACTGGCCGCCGACCCGTCCCACGTCGACGGCGCCGAACCGTGGCGGGCCGCCAAGTTCTACGCCTACGCCACGCCCCGGACGGTCCTCGCCCGCGCCATCGCGGTGATGCGGGAGGCGCGGCTGCCGTTCGCGCGCGTCGCCGGGCTCGACGAGCTGGGCTCCGGCGTCCCGGACGGGCAGGTCACCACGGTCGTGGACGCCCGCGCGCACCTGCCCGCCAAGCTGGCCGCGCTGCGCGCCCACCGCACCCAGATCGTCGTCGCGCCCGAGCAGATCGGGCCGTTCTTCGCGCTGTCGAACAATCTGGGTCAGCAGGCGTTCGGCACCGAGTACTTCATCCTCCAGGACGGCGAGCGCGGCCCGGTCGGTCCGGGACGCCGTGAACTCGACCTGTTCGCGGGCCTGACGGTCGGCGCGGACCACCGGCCCGGCGGGGCGCCCGGCGCGCCGGAGGGGTCCCGGTAACCTGACCTCCGTGGAAGACGACGACGAGACCAGGGTGAGCCTCGCCAAGCAGGGCGTTCTCGCGGGTGATGGGCCGGGCCGTCCGGGCGGCGAGGCGCTCGACGCGGTGGTGTCCGGGGCGTCCTACGCGGTCCTCGGTCTCTTCGGCGCCCTGTACGGCCTGGTCGGCTCGTTCCTCCAGGGCTGGACGGTGAACCGGTTCCCGGTCGCGGCGATCGTGCTCGTCCTGCTGCTGTTCGCGGCGGTGCGGCTCGCGGGCTGGGGGATGGGCGGCCGGGCCGGGCCCACGATCATCGCGCTGACGTGGCTGGTCGTCGTGTTCATCATGTCGAACAACGGTCCCGGCGGCGATCTCGTCATGCCCGCCGAACTGGGCGGAAAGACCGACTACGCCGGATACGTCTACATCATCGGCGGGCTGGCGGCGGCCGTGCTCGCGGTGCTGCGCGTCCGCCCGTCCGGTTCGTCGGGGCAGTGGCTGCTCGGCCGGGCGGGCCGCACCCCTCGGTAGCTGCCCGCCCGTCCGCACGTCCTCAGGTGGTGACGCGCTCCGGCTCCGCCGCCTTGACGTCGCCCGGCGCCCCGGCCTTGCGGCCCTTCAGGGTCAGGCAGGCCGCCGCGCTGAGGAACATCACGGCGATCGGCAGCGCCATCGTCGGCTTCATCGCGTGGACGAAGCCGTGCGAGAACACCTGCGAGGCCAGTTCGTGCACCCGGTTCGCCACCGCCGGGGGGATGCCCGGCGGGAGCTGCTCCTTCGCGCCGGTCTGCCCGGCGCCGACCTCCAGGCCGCCCTTGGCCGCGTTCGCGAAGCCGTCCACGAACCCGGGCCGCACGTTCTCGGGCAGGGTGGACGCGCGGTTGGTCGCCTCGTCCCGCAGCGACGACGAGAGCTGGTTCTGCAGGATGGCGCCGACCGCCGCCGTGCCGAGCACGGAGCCGACCTGCCGGACCGTGTTGTTCACGCCGGACGCGGCGCCCGCGAGCCGGGGCGGCACGTTCCGGGTCGCCTCGGTGGCCATCGGCGCGAACACGCCGCCGACGCCGATCCCGGCGACGGTCAGCGGGGCGATGAACGTGGGCCAGTCGCTGCCGACCTGGGCGATGGCCGCGAGCCACAGCATCCCGATGCCGTACAGGGCGAGGCCCGCCATCAGGATGTACTTGCCGCCGATGCGGTCGGACAGCCGCCCGGCGACGGGCGCGAGGAACATCGACATGATCGAGATCGGGGCCAGCACGAGCCCCGCCTTGAGCGCGCTGAACCCGAGCACCGACTGCATGTAGATCGTCAGCGGGAAGATCATGCCGACCATGCCGATCGACACGGCCGCGCCGACGAGGCTGAGGATCGTGAAGTTACGGTCCTTGAGCAGCGAGAACGGGACGAGCGGCTCGGAGTCCTGCCGGGTGCGCTGCTGGACGGCGAACACCACCAGCAGGACGACGCCCGCCGCGATCAGACCCCAGATCGTCGCGTTCCACTCGTACTTCTGGCCCTCGGTGAGCGCGAACGTCAGGCAGAACAGACCGGCGGACGCGAGCAGCACGCCGAGCACGTCGAACCGGTGCCGGACGCCGCCGGTGTGACCGGGCAGGATCGGCACGGCCATGGCCAGCACGATCGCGCCGATCGGGAGGTTCACGAAGAAGATCCACCGCCAGTCGAGGTGGGTGACCAGCAGGCCGCCGAGCGTCGGCCCGGCGATGGTGGACACCCCGGCGACCGCGCCCCAGATGCCGAGGGCGGTGCCGCGCCGTTCCGGCGGGAACACGGCGATCAGGATCGACATGGTCTGCGGCATCAGCAGCGCGGCGCCGAGCCCCTGCACGGCGCGGGCCGCGATCAGCTGCGTCGGGTCCTGCGCGAGCCCGCACACCAGGCTGGACAGCGTGAACAACGCCACACCGGCGATGAACAGGTTCTTCTTCCCCCACAGGTCACCGAGCCTGCCCGCGGTGATCAGCAGGACGGCCAGCACCAGGATGTAGGCGTTGGAGACCCACAGCACCTGGTCGAGCGAGGCGTCCAACTTGTCGATCATGCTCGGGATCGCGATGTTCACGATCGTCAGGTCGAGCAGCGTCATGAAGAATCCGAGCGAGAGTGTCAGCAGGATCGCCCACGGATTTCCGCGCCATCTGCTCATGTGGTCCCCCTGTTTTCGGTGCGCGCGTCGATGCGTGCGCCAGTACGTGAATCAGTGTGTGAATCGGCTTGTGAGGCGGCTTGTGAGTCGTAGTCGTCGCGAAGCTCGTGTTCGCGGGGCGGGTGGCAGGTCGTCACTCCCTCGCGGTCCTGCCAGGTGAGGCGTCCCGACTCCAGGTCGTCCGCCATGCTCAGCGTGAACTCCAGCTCGGCCCGGGCCCGCGCGATGTGCCACTCCAGGTCGAGCAGTTTGTAGCGCTCGATGCCCGCCTTCTGGAGCGAGTCGTCGGCCGTCCGCTGCCCGGCGAGCAGCGACTCCAGCGCGACGGCGCGGCGACGCAGCTGCCTGGCGACCTCGAGTTCGGGCAGCAGGTTGATGAACGCCAGGGCGGTGCCGAACAGCGGGAACTCCTCGGCCGGACGCGAGAGCAGCTCGGCGAGGCGGGTGTGCGCCGCGTCGCGTCCCGCGCTCGTCACCGCGTAGACGGTGCGTTCGGGCCGGCGGCCCTCCCGGCTCGTCTCCAGCGGCTCGATCAGCTCGCCGCTCGCGAGCCGCTCCACCGAGTGGTAGAGCGCGCCGTGCGTGATCTTGACGGCGTGGTCGTAGGCGTGGTCGCGGATGCGCTGCTGCATCTCGTACGGGTGCATGGGCCCGTCGCACAGCATGCGCAGCACGGTCAGCGCCAGCGGCGTGAGGGGGCGGGACATGGGGCGACCTAACGATCGACTTGGATTAGTCCACTTAGACTAATCCAGATAGATGGTTTGCCGCCACTTCATTATATGTCCGACATGTCACACCGCAGGATCGGCGGGTCAGCGGACGGCGTCCACCGAGTTCTTGGCGTTGGCGCGGTTCACATAGTCGACGACCCGGTCGTCCCGGACGGCGGTGAACAGGGCCCGCACACCAGCATCGTCGAGGAGTACGACACTTTGGTCGCCCCGGGACGCCGTCCCCGCGACCGGGGCGGTCACGTACTCCATCTGGGACGTCTTCAGCAGCCGGTGCGCCAGCCCGCGCAGCGCGCCGGACGACACCGAGTCGTCCACCGTCATCGAGCGCGTCGCGGCCCGGATGAACCGGTCGATCTTGATCGGGTTGCGGGTGTCGCGCGCCTTGGCCTCCAGCGCGTGCAGGAACGCCTGCTGCCGCTTGATCCGGTCGAGGTCGCCCGCCGGGAGGTTCCAGCGCTGCCGGACGAAGTCCAGCGCCTCGACGCCGTTCAGATGCTGGTGCCCCGCCTCCCAGGTGCGGTCGTGCTTGGGATCGTGGGTCCGCTTGGTGATGGTGACGTCCACGCCGCCGAGCGCGTCGGTCATCTGCACGAACCCGTTGAAGTCGAGCGCGGCGTAGTGGTCGACGCGGACGTTCGTGAGCTGCTCCACCGTCCTGATCAGCAGCCGCGGCCCACCGTAGGCGAACGCCGCGTTGATCTTCGACGTGCCGTGCCCGGGGATCGGCACCCAGCCGTCCCGGGGGATCGCGATCACCGAGAGCCGGTCGCCGCGCCGGGACAGGTGCACCAGCATGATCGCGTCGGCCCGCGCGCCCATCGACGGGATGTCCTCCCGCCGGTCGGACCCGATCAGCAGCCAGTTCTCGCCGCTCCCGGTGGACGGCCGGTCCTGGGTCGGCAGCGCCCCGGCGACGCGCCGCACGTCCCCGTCGTACTTGCGCTGCAACAGGTACAGACCGCCCCCGACCAGCACCAACATGCCCAGCGCCAGCGCGCCGCATCCGACGACCACCCGGCGCCTGTTCTTGATCCGCAGCATGCGCCCACCCTGCCCGGCGACCCGCTCCGTCCCCGCCACGCCATGCGGCCGAATGATGACTCTTTGACGAGATTCGGGTTTGCAGTGAACAAAATCGGCGGGTCGCCTGGGGCGGGACGCCGTCAGCTCGTGAGTGCCGGTCAGCCCATGAGCGGGTCAGCCCTTGAGTGCGATGTCCAGCTGGTCCAGGGCCCAGTCGAGGTCGTCGCGTTCGATGGTCAGGGGCGGGGCCAGGCGCAGGGTGGTCTCGTGCGTCTCCTTGACGAGGACGCCGAGGTCCATGAGGCGCTCGCTGACCGGACGGGCCTTGCCGTGCAGTTCGACGCCCGCCCACAGCCCCCGGCCGCGCACCTCGCGCGCGACGCCCGCGGGCAGGCCGCCGAGCCGTTCGTGCAGGTGGGCGCCGAGCGTCCTGGAGCGTTCCTGATATTCGCCGGTCTTCAGCATCGCGACGACCTCGCGTCCGATGGCGCAGGCGAGCGGGTTGCCGCCGAACGTGGAGCCGTGCTGGCCGGGCCTGAACACGCCGAGGATGTCGGCGTCCGCGACGACGGCGGAGACGGGGATGATCCCGCCGCCGAGCGCCTTGCCGAGGATGTAGACGTCGGGGACGACGTCCTCGTGCTCGCACGCGAACGTGGCGCCGGTGCGTCCGAGGCCCGACTGGATCTCGTCCGCGATCATCAGGGTGCCGTTCGCCGTGCACAGGTCACGGACGGCGCGCAGGAACCCGCTCGGCGGCACGTTGACCCCGGCCTCGCCCTGGATCGGCTCGATCAGCACGCCGACCGTGGCGCCGTCCATCGCGGCCTTCAACGCCTCGACGTCCCCGTACGGGATGGTGCGGAAGCCCGGCGTGTAGGGGCCGTAGGAGTCCTTGGCGTCGGGGTCGGTGGAGAAGCTGACGATCGTGGTGGTGCGGCCGTGGAAGTTGCCCTCGAACGTGATGATGTTCGCCTGCCCGGCCGGGACGCCCTTGACCTCGTACCCCCACTTGCGGGCCGTCTTCAAGGCCGTCTCGACGGCCTCGGCGCCGCTGTTCATCGGCAGCACCATGTCCTTGCCGCACAGCTCGGCGAGCTCGGTGACGAACGGACCGAAGTTGTCGTGGTCGAACGCGCGGCTGACCAGGGTGACGCGGTCCAGCTGGCGCTTGGCGGCGGCGGTGAGGCGCGGGTTGCGGTGCCCGAAGTTGACGGCCGAGTAGGCGGCCAGCATGTCGAGGTAGCGGCGTCCCTCGACGTCGGTGAGCCAGACGCCGTCCGCCTCGGCGACCACGATGGGGAGCGGGTGGTAGTTGTGCGCGCTGTGCTCGTCGGACATCGCCCGCAGCCTCTGGGTGGTCGTCACGGCGCTCCTTCGCGGCTCGGCCCGGCCGGATGCGTCCGGGCATGACGGGGACACCGGACCGGGGTCCGGTGCCGACGGGGAAGTGGCCGGGCGGGCGAGTGGCCGCCGGTCCACTGTCCAGCGTATGTTCGGGATCGACCGTCGCCCAATGACGAAAACCGACTTTGGGGGTGTTGTTTGTTGCGTCTTGATGAGCTTGACCGTCGAATCGTTGCGCGGCTCCTGGAGGACGGTCGCGCCTCCTTCGCGCAGATCGGCACCGCGGTCGGACTGTCGGCCCCGGCGGTGAAACGGCGCGTCGACCGGCTCCGCGCGGACGGCGTCATCACCGGCTTCGCGGCCGTCGTCGACCCGGCCGCGCTCGGCTGGACGACCGAGGCGTTCATCGAGATCTTCTGCACGGGCGCGACGTCCCCCGAGGAGATCCACTCCAGCGTCCGGGGCCATCCCGAGGTCGTCGCGGCGTACACGATCAGCGGGGACGCCAGCGCGCTGGTGCACGTCCGGGCCCGCGACATCCGGCATCTGGAGCAGGCGCTGGAACGGCTGCGCCGCGAGGACAACATCACGGCGACGAAGACGTCGATCGTGCTGTCCCGGCTGATCGGCCGTCCCATCGACGCGCCGGACGGCCGTGGTGCCGCCCCGGACGGCGGTGGTGACCTGGGCGCATCGTCCGACATGCCAGGGCAAACAGCACGAGATCGGCTAAGTCGGCCCTAGCGGGACGTATCCCCCCTTCTTTACCTTTCTCCCCGCAACCCACCAGAGGTAGGGGAGACATGCCCGCCAAGAAGATGCTGTTGGTGCCCGCGGCGGCACTGGGGCTGGTCGTGGCCCTCGCGGTCGCACCGGCGTCCGCGCAGCCGAGCCCGACGATTCCGAAACCGACCGCCAACCCCTGGCAGATGCGGCACTGGCCGCAGACGCAGCCCTGGCAGCGCGCGCAGCCGTCCCCGCGCCGCTTCGCGCCGGGGGAGCCGAGCCCCATCGACCCGCAGAACTACGAGCTCCCGGAAACGATGACCTGGGACGACTACAAGTCGATCCCCGACGCGACCTGGGCCGACCCGTCCCGCAAGGGGTCGGTGAAGAACTTCAAGGGCGCCGTCGTCATGGTCGACTACTCCAACCAGCCGTTCGTCGTGACCCAGCCGAAGAACTCCACCATCTTCGGCAACCCCGTCGAGGTCAGCGACGTGCCGCGCGCCCAGGTTCCCAAGTTCTACCAGGACTTCCTCAACACGCCGGGCAAGCTCAACCACGGCCACACCATCCACGAGTACTGGATGGAGGACTCCGGCGGCCGCTACGGCGTCGACCTCACCGGCTTCGGCGTCTACAAGATGCCCGGCAAGGACCACGAGTACGGCGTCGACGGCATGCAGGGCGGAACCGGCTGCCCGTCCGGCGACAGGTGCAACCGGGACCTGCGCGGCGACGCCCGCTCGGCGTGGGTCGCCGACGTCGGCGAGGAGACGGCGAGCAAGTACGACTTCGTCTTCTACCTCAGCGCCGGGCAGGACGAGTCGTCCACCTGGCAGGAGTTCGGCGAGATGAAGTTCGGCACCAAGGAGAAGGTGCCCGCCGAATGGGGCCCCGGCGACTCGAGGCTGACCAACTGGGTGAAGACCCGGTACGTCCCGTGGACGTCCTGGCAGGCCGGATCCACTCTCTGGCCGAACGCCAACCCCGGTGAGTCGTCCATCCAGGCGGAGAGCTCGGGCATGTCGGTGTTCGCCCACGAGTTCAGCCACATCATCGGTGTCGGCGACAACTACAACAACCCGTACAGCGACCCGGCGCGCCGCGCCTACAGCGGACCCTGGGACATGCTGAGCCGCGGCACCTTCAACGGTCCGGGCGGCCCGCACAGCCGGTGGACGATCCCGGCGTCCGGCGGCGGCTCCATGGGCGCGCAGCACATGCTGCGCAACAAGCTGAAGCTCGAAATGGTCGACCCGAACAACGTGCTCCAGGTCACCAGGGACGGGCTCGCCTCGTCCGGCACGCTCGTCGCGCGGGTGACGGCCCGGTCCGTCGAGCCGGGGAAGGGCGGCCTGTCGGGCGTCAACCTGAAGCTCGGCGCGGGCGGCGACAAGAGCCCGCGGTGCAACACCCAGACCGACCCGCTCTGCGACGGCGGCGGTTACAACAACTACACCCTCGAAGTCGTCGACCGGATGGGCACCGACTCCTTCACCCCGGACTCCGGTGTCCTGCTGTCGAAGACCAAGGACCAGGACGACGCCCCGTTCATCTGGGTCGAGGACGCCAACCCGCAGGACATCGACAAGGTCGACTTCGTCCTGCCGAACGGCACCCCGGTGAAGATGACGATCGGCGACTACCGCCAGCTGTCGGACGCCCTGTACCACGCGGGCACGAACTCGGGCAGCGAGTACGAGTACGTCGACAAGGCCAACAAGCTGCACTTCTACGTGCTCGACCTCCAGCGTGACGCCAAGGGCGTCCTGTCGTACACCGTCGCGATCCGGTCGCTGGACGGCGCCGGGACGCAGCAGCGCGGCGTGCAGGTCGATGACGGCAAGGCCGAGCAGACCAGCGCGGGCTGGAAGAAGTGCACGGTGACGCTCCAGAACACCGGCAAGGGCGGCACCGGCTACTACGGCTCCGACGTGTTCCGGCTCAAGGCCGCGGTGCCGGGCGGCGGCTGGAAGACCTGGCTGCCGAACGACCTCGCCACGGCGCAGGCCGGAGCCGGGACGAAGGTCGAGGTCTGGGCGAAGGCCGAGCCCGGTGCCAACCGGCTCGCGAGCCTCCAGTTGACGGGAACCTCGGAGAGTGACCCGTCGAAGTCCGACACCGGGTCGTGTGACCTGAACTGACCCGATCGCGTGGACGGGGCGGCCGGTGGGCCGTCCCGTCCATGACGTCCGGGTCTGGCCGAGGGTTCACCTCCCCGGGCGTAATGATCTACGAAAACTAAGTTGTACCTACCGAGACCTACTCTTCACTATGAGTGATCCTCGGCCGGGATACGTTGCGAATTGTGATCATCTCGCAGCGCACAGTGACCGGAACCCGAAAGCGGACTATCGCGGCCGTCGCGGTCGCCGTCCCGCTGGCCGCGCTCTCCCCGGGCGCCGTCCACCCCACGCCCGCGACCGCCGCTCCCGTCGCGATGTCGGCGGCGAAGGCGCCGAACCTGAGCGACTTCGATCTGCGGCGCGGCTCGGACCGCGGCCCGGCGTTGCGCGCGCTCGGCGGCAGACTCCAGCGCAGCAGCGTCAGCGGGCTGCTCACCTCGTCGGGGCTCGGCAGGTTCGGACGCGGCTGCGGGAAACCGGCCGCCGTGCCCGCCCACTCGCTCGTGTACTGCTTCGACAAGCAGGACTCCGCGACCAACGCGTGGGTCCCGCAGGGCGTCTCGACCGTTTCGGACGCGACGGAGGGCGAGCGGTGGGCCGGCGGCGTCCGGCCCATGCTGGTGT
This sequence comes from Actinomadura meridiana, assembly GCF_039537545.1. Taxonomy (NCBI): domain Bacteria; kingdom Bacillati; phylum Actinomycetota; class Actinomycetes; order Streptosporangiales; family Thermomonosporaceae; genus Actinomadura; species Actinomadura meridiana. The sequence goes on along the minus strand of NZ_BAABAS010000003.1, from coordinate 44,801 downwards.
CCTGGCACGACAGCGGCCGCATCCGGCTCACGTTCGTCGACCCCGACCGGCACTCGTACCGGCACGTCCTGCTCGTCGCGCCGACCGTGAAGAACGGCCGGGCCACCTATTCCGACATCGGGGTCCACGCGGGTGGGATCGCCTGGTACGGCGACAAGCTGTACGTGGCCGACACCAGGCATGGACTGCGCGAATTCGACATGCGGCAGATCTACGACCTCGGCCGGAGCAAGGCGGGCTCCACCGGCCACGCCTCCTGGGTCGGGCTGCACGGCAAGAAGTACTACGGCCACGGCTTCCGCTACGTGATGCCGCAGACGGGCAGCTGGCACTTCGTCGGCGGCGCGACCGGCGGCACCTGCCGGGGCTCCGGCCCGCTCCGCATGTCCTGGGTCGCGGTCGACCGCACCACCTGGCACCACGTCCTCATCGCCGGGGAGTACTGCCGCCCGAAGGCGCCGCAGGGCCGCGTCGTCACCTGGCCGGTGGGAGCGCTGTCCGAGGGCGGAACGGTCCACGCCGACTGGGCGGCCGAACTGCCCGGCGACCGGATCCAGGGCGGTGTCAGGACGAACGGCCACTGGTGGTTCACCCAGAGCCGCAACAAGAAGCGGGGCCACCTTCTCAGCACGTCCCGCAGCCTGTTCGACTGGAACCGCGTCACCCACCGCACCATCTCGCACGGCCCCGAGGACCTGTCGTGCTTCCGCGGACAGCACCGCGTCTGGACGGTCGCCGAGTACGCCCGCAAGCGCGCCCTGTGGTCCTTCCGCACCGACTCCTGCGCCTGACCTTTCGTCACGCGGCGACCGTTGTCACACGGCGACCTTCGTCCTTTCCTTGGCCGGGGCCGCCGCCCGCGAACGGCCCTGCCCGACGGCGACGATCCCCATCGCCTTCCCGCGCGCCGTCGCCGGGACGAGACTCACCGTCGTCGCCGCGGCCACCGCCCAGAACCCGGCGTACACGAACGCGCCCACGACCCGCGTGGCGAACAACACCCCGTAATCCGACGTCAACGCACCGACCGTGTGCGTCACGGCGAACACTCCGAGAAACGCGAGCAGCGCCCGCCGACGCGGTCAACGCGACGTGACCACGGCCAGCACCGGCGCGCCGACGAGCATCCCGATCGCGAACGCCGAGATCAGCAACCCGGCGTCCGGCACGGACACCCCGAGATCGTCCGCCATGCCGGGCAACAGACCCGCCAGCATCAACTCCGACGTCCCCTGCGCGAAGATCGCCGCCCCCAGCACGTACACGGCCACCGGCATCGTGCCGCCTCCTATTGTATTGATCAGTCCAAAATAGGGTCATGGCTGGACGAGGTCGAGCGATGTCATGCCTCAGATGGCCTGCATGGCCGTGTCGGCGATCGAGGTCAGCGTCCGCCGGTCGGCACCCCCACGCGCCGCGACGCGCATGCCGCTAACGGTCGAGATGACGTAGTGCGCCAGCGCTCGCGCGTCCCTGCCCGGCTCGATCTCCCCGGCGCGCACGCCTTCCTCGATGGCGGCCACCAGCGCGTCCAGCCGCCGCGCCTGATCCTTGCCGAGCCGCTCGGCGGTCACCGCGTCGCGCGGCGCCAACTCCACCATCGCGTTGACGACCAGACACCCGGCCGGATCATCGGCCCCGGGTTCGGCGGCCCAGCCCAGGACCGTCCGCAGCCGCTCCCGCACCGGCCGCGAACCGTCCGCCAGGACCTCGATGATGTTGGCCGTCTTGACGTCCATGTACCGGGTCAGCGCCTTCTTGAACAGGTCGTGCTTGCTCCGGAACGTGTTGTAGATGCTGCTGCGCCCAAGCCCCGTCGCCTCGCACAACGCCTGCGTCGAGGTCGCCTCGTACCCGTCCGCCCAGAACGCCCGCATGGCGGCCTCCACCGCCCGCTCCTCCTCGAACTTCCTCGGCCGCGCCATCCCCGCACCGTAACACGTTATGGACCATCCGATCCAATATAGTCGGCGGGCCCCAGCAGCCGGATGTACCGCCGACGTCCGGGGTGTGCCAACAGAGCAAGGCCCTCTGGTAGTGCACCTCGCAGCGAAGGCGGCACGTCCCACAGGTCCACCTCTTGTCCGGACGCCTCGCTGGTGAGCAGGACCGGGGTGCCGAACTCGCGCATGGCGGCCACCACGGGGTCGGGCGGGTCGCCAAAGGAGATCAGCCTCCGTGTCAGGATGAGGTGCAGGCCGTGTTCGTGGAGCGTCCTCAACTCCGGAAGGATCTGCGCCAGAGGGTCCTGAGAGAGGAAACGGCGTCGGTCGGCGACGAAAAGGTAGACCTCAGGTCTCGTGTCGTCGAACTCGCGAACTTTGGCGTTCTGGATCGCCTTGTTCAGCAGCTGTCCGAAGTCGTCGGGGGAAGAGGAGTGGTGGATGCCCAACCGCTCCCAGAGTTCGACGCGAGATGGCTTGCACAGATTGCCCTGCCCGTCGAGGACGTAGATGAGCGCTTTGGCGCCGTGGTCGGGGTCGGGGCGCGCGGCCAGCTGCTCGATGATCATGCGCGTCACGAACCTTTTTCCCGTGCCGTGCGGCCCCGATATCAGCAGGTGCCGATCGGTGCCGAAGTCGGCGAACACCCTCTCACGGGTGCCGCTCTCGAACCCGATCGGGATGCGCGCGTCCGTGACCGCGGGCGACTGGCCGACATGCGCGCTCGTGGGCGGGTCGGCCCCGCTGGTGTCGGCGCTGGGCTCCGATGGCGATGGCGTCTCCCCGAAATCTACGATCGTCCGGAACCGTGTCGCGAAGAAAGGGTCGCTCTCGCGGAGGGCGAGCAGGCGATCGGCATCTCCGCAGAAGACGACGACGGGGTCGTCGCCGTGCTCTTCCATCAACCTGCGGATCACTCCGGGCAGCTGTGGGTCGAGACCATCGTCGAGATCGTGGGCAAGCTCGTTCAGATCGAAGAGGAGCACACCGCCGCGACTTCTTCGGAACAAGCTGTGAAGCTGCGTCGCGAGGTCTGGAGCGCGACCGACCGTGTCCCGATACCGGGGCACCTCGTGCACGTTCCCATTGGCCACCGCCCCTAGGGTCTGGAGCATCCGCCCATACATGTGCGCCGTTCTGACCATTTCGTTCCGGTCCGAGCCTTGGATGAACACGTGACGATCCACCGGCGACAGGGCGGTTACGGCCTCTGCCTCGTCTTCGACGTTCTCGTCGAGCGGAAGGGCAGTGGACGCGTTTTCCGTCCTTGTCGTCTGGCTTTCGTTGGTTCGGTGGACGAAGTCGTTGATGACCGCGTCCGGAGGTGCGTGCGTGACGCTGAAGCGGCGTGGCGCGTCGCCTTTGGCGAGCAGGTACGCCGTCCGGCTGTCCGGGAATGGCAGGCTCGCCCGTTTGAGGACGCGTTGTAGTTCGGCGGGTGCCAGGCCGCCTGCCGCGATGCGCCAGTCGAGGTACGGCAGGAACCGGTTCCACATCGTGGTGTTCTCCACCATCGACGAGGTGAGGATGAGCTGAATGCCGCGAGACTTTCCGCGTTGGGCCAGTGAGAGGAGCATCTCGCCCACCTCGCGTCTGCTGGACGGGAACGTCAGCGAGATGTCCACCACGATCAGGAGTCGTGGCAGGCTCTCAGGCGACTTGACGTTGACGCGAGAGTTCGAGAAGTACTCGATGAATTGCTGGAGCGCGTCCGGCCGTCCGAGCAGTTCTTCTTCGGAGTAGCGGACGTGCGGCAGATCGAGGGGTTCGCCGAGCGGGTGCTCGCCCAGGCCAGCGAAGGCGAAGGTGACATCTGGGGGTGAGTAGACCGCGGCCACCGCGAGGGTGATGGCTCGGACGATCCGCTGGCGCGCCTCGGTCTCGCCCGCGATCAGGCCGTGCGAGATCTCGGCCGAAACGTCGAGCGAGTCGAGGGTGACGACGTTTCCATCGCGGCTGTACCCGATCGCGGGGTGGCGAGGCGTCGATGTGGGCTGCGCCCACGTTCCTTCGAACATCCCACTGGTACCGGAGCCGTTCAACATGAGCACGTCGATGTTCGACGCTGTGACGGGCTCCAGTTCGGGCATGACGGCGGATGGCTCGCGGTCACTCATCTGGAGAAGCAGCCAGTCGGTGGCTTCGGAGTCGATCCGCACAGGGCGGAAGCGAGTCGTTCTCCGTCTCGTTCGGAGGGTGGCATGGGCGCCGTCCGATGAACCGGTGAAATGGACCTCCCACCCGCTGGGATCATCGAGATGCTCGATTTCCGCGGGCGTCTCCTTGAGATAGAAGATGAAGATGATGCCTTGGCCGGAGGCCTCGGAGCTCAGCTGGGTAACACGGTCTTTCAGGCCAAGGTCTACTTTGGTGGACCGGCCGTCCATTCCCAGGATGATGACCAGGGCGGGGAGTGGGCTGAGTTCCCGTCCGTCGGCGATGGCCTTTTGGTAGTCGCCCCAGGTCCGTACACCAGCCTCGCGGAGCGTGGCCGCGCGCCGCCACAGTTCGTTCGTGAGCCTCGACATCGTGCCGGAGTCGGACACGAGCTCCATCGGATCCTTGACCACCGTGTGGGGGAGGCGATCCAAACCGACCTGGGGCTGGCTCTCGTAAAAGTCGGAGCAGTTGAACAGAGCGAAAGCGACCCTGTTCGGCGAGTGGCTTACGGCAAGGCTGAGTATGAGGGTCTTGAGCATTTCGTGACGCGCGGGAGCCGAACCGAGAATCGTGCCGTGTTGTGCGTCCCCGGCGCTGCCAAGGACGTCGAGCCAGACCGTTTCGCCATTGCCGTCCACGCCGAGGGGGACAGGCCGTGGGGGACCGTGGCTCCAGTTGTCCCCGAGCAGTTCTTCGACTGGTGCGCCGAGGAGGGGCAAGAGGTCGAGAGTGGGGAGCGGCGGGCTTGGGGCGAGGTGGGAGCGGGTTTTGGGGGTGAGGAGGGCGAAGTGGTCGGTGTCGGTGGTGAGGGTGATCGGGCCGCCGTCGGTGGGGAGGAGGGCGCGGAAGCGGTCGGCGGACGTGCCCGCGCGGCGTTCGATCTCGGCGGAGACCGCTTCGAGGACGCTGCGCGTGTGCAGTGCCTCGGGGCGCGGGAGTGTGTCCAGGAGGGCCTCGCGGGCACCCGGCACGAATTCGTAGCGGACGCCGCCGACGGGGCGCAGCAGGCCGCTCAGCAGCACCTCGGCGAGCTGGCCCGGGCCAGAACCGCCGAGGATGCGGTGTTGGATCAGCCGCATCACCGGCAGGGACGGGACGGACACCGCGACGTGCGCGGCGAGTTCGGCGGCGTCCGGGGAGGCCGTGGTGAGGAACCGGCGGACGCGCTCGGCGATCGGCAGTTCGCGTTCGCGGCGCAGCGGCGCCGTCCCGGACGGGTGCGCGGGGAACGTGGCGACGGCGGTGGGCTGGGGCCCGGAGGCCGACACGAGCCGGGCCCACGTGCCGAACCAGCGGGGCGCGACCTCCAGGACGGGGACGGGCAGGCCGTTCCCCTCCGGGCCGTCGTAGGGGGTGAAGCGCAGGTCGGTGTTCGGGGCGGCCGGGCGGGGCAGGGCGGCGAGGCCGGGGACGGCGGGCGCGGCGGTGCGTCGCCACAGACGTTCGGCGAGGGGTTGCAGGATCGCGGTCGGCCCGGTGCGCGCCCAGCGGCGGACAGCTTGCGCGGCGCGTCCGTCCCACCAGTGCGGGCCCGAGCAGTCGGACAGGACGAGCACGGCGTGCCGTCCGGACGCGTCCAGAAGCGTGCCGGGGTCCTGGAGCGGGGCGCCGGGGGCCGAGAAGACGCGGCCCGTGGTGTCGAGATGGCTGAGGTGAACGTCCTGAAATGCCCCCTGGCGCAGCAGGACCTCGGCGAGTTCGCGGGCCAGTGGTTGCCAGAGCCGCATCGTCGGGCCCGTGTCGACGACCAGGCTCAGCGTCAGCCAGCGTTCGGCCGCCGGGACGAGGACCGGCGTCCACATCCGGGTGTCGGCGATGCGGGCGGCCGTCGCGTCCTCGTCCAGTTCGAAACGGTGCCTGGACGGGACGCGCCGCTTCAACGGACGCAGCGCCCGCTGCACGCCGAGCGGGTCCGCGAGCATCGGCGCCGTGGGCAGGAGCACCTCGGACGCTTCGCCGACCGGCGCATCGGTGGGTCCGCGATGCGGATGAACACGGGTGAGCGGCGCGGACGGTGGCGACGGAACGGCGGGGGCGGGCGGCCCGGGGGTGGTGGGCTCTGCGGGTTCCTCGACGGTTCTCGGCACATCCGGCGGGTGAGAGGGCTCTTGCCGCTCGGGAGGGGAGATGTGGCAGGCGAGCCACAGCATCTCGCTGAGTTCCCGGGCGTCCGGCGGCGGGCCGATGGCCGACAGCGCCTCGCGGAGGCGGTCAATCGTCATCAATGGGCTCCGACAGGTACGGCATGACGCGGTCGGCCAGGGCCCGGCGGTCGTGGGCGTCGGCGTGACGGCACAGGAAGACGGCGTTGAGGAGCTGGTCGGTCGCGAGGGTGCCCGCCGAGGAGCGCTCGAAGAACCGGCGCACCAGGTCGTCACTCTCGTCGGCGAGAGTCCCCAGATGCTCCCGGACGATCGCCGCCAGCTCCGCCTCGCCGGACGGCTGCCGCAGCTCGACGGTGACGCAGCGCCGCAGGAACGCGGGCGGGAACTCCCGTTCGCCGTTGCTGGTCAGCACGACCAGCGGGAACGCGCGGCAGCGCACCGTCCCGGCGGTGACGGTGACGCGGGAGCCGGGCCCGTCGGCGGTCATGACGTCGGCGGACGGATCGGCACGCCGGGTCAGCTCCGGCAGCTCGTACTCGCCCTTCTCGAAGATCGTGAGCAGGTCGTTGGGCAGGTCGATGTCGCTCTTGTCGATCTCGTCCACCAGCAGGACGCGCGGCCGTTCATAGGGGAGCAGCGCGGTACCGAGCGGCCCGAGCCGGATATATCGGCCGATGTCCTCGTCGGCGGGCGCGTCGTCCCGTCCGGCCGCGTAGAGGCGGGTCAGCGGGTCGTACTGGTAGAGGCCGTCGCGCAGGGTCGTCCGGCTGGTGATGGGCCAGTGCAGGACGGGTCCGAGCCCCAGTTCGTGGGCCACCGCGTAGGCGAGCGTGGACTTCCCCGTACCGGGAGGCCCCGTCACCAGCAGCGGACGACGCAGATACAACGCTGCGTTCACCTGCTGTACGGCGTCGTCCGACGGCCGGTACGTCGTCGCCTGGTGCTCGTTACCCGAAGAACCCTCCGGGGAGTGCAAGGCGGGCTCGCCGTCGAACGCGCGCCAAGGCGGCGGTGGAGGAAGCCGTGTGATGCCGTCGTGTGGGCGACGGCTCCCTGTGTAGAGCAGCCAGTCGGGCACCTAAACCTCCATGGCGAGCGGGGGATCGGGAAGCCGGGACGGATCGTCCCACAGCAGAGTCAGGTCGCGTCCGCAATGCGGTTTGTCTTTGGGAGCAAGCAGCGCTTCTTTACGCAAGGCGAGCGCTACTCGGGGGAGGTCGCCGGGGTGGGTCTCGTCCACGGCGGCGGTCAGCGCGTCAAGGACGTGGTGTCCACGGCAGTCGTCGTGGGACGGCCCCTCGCACGGAGTACGCGCCCACAGCATGACGGGGATGCCGTTGTTCAGCGCGGCCGTCAACCGGCTCTTGACCGGACGCGACCCGTACACGAGCACGCAGAAATCGACGTGCGCCTCCAACCAGTCCTGAAATTCGCTCCCTCTGCGCGGCTCGTCGCACGGAATCGGACGCGGTTCGCTGCGCCCGCGCGCGTTCAGCAGCCGCCAGCGGTGGTGGGCCTGGTCGCGGCGGATCGAGTCGGGGCGCAGCCGGTCCACGTCCCGCACCACGACGGGACGCTGCCGCATCCGGATCTTGTTGCGGGCGTCGAGGTACCACTGCTCGAACGGCTTGCCGAGCCAGCTCTCCGGCACCGCGAACTCGATCATCCAGTCCCGCGCGTACAGGGTGGACACCATCGCGGAGACGCCCTCCTCGACCACCGTCCGCACCCGCCGCTCCGGCACCCGCATCGTCGGCCGGGACGGTCCCTCGGCGCCGTCGATCCAGGTGTGCACGGTGACGTCGAAGGCGTTGTCGAACGTCACCCGCTCCAACCGCACGATCACCGACGCGGGCGCGGGCCCAGACGTTCCGGATGTTCCGGGCGCCGCGGCGGGCATCCGCCGCGCCGACCATCCGGCGAGCCGCTGCCGCCGCTCCTCCGGCAGATGCCGCCCGAGCGTCGCCAGATACCGGACGAGCCGCTCCTCCGCCAACCCTTCGGCGACATACCGCACAGACGCCCAAACAGACCGGAAACCGGCGGAGACCGGACGGCCGACGGCCCGTTCCAGGTCGGCGCCGATCGGTTCGGTGAAGCGCACGCCGTCCAGAAGTTCCCGCAGCTCGCGTCGTGCTTCCGCGGACGCCCACCGCAGTGGCAGCAGGTCGTCCAGCTCCTCCCAGTACTTCCGGATGTTGGTGAGGGGGAGCATCCAGCCGAGTTCCGCACGGTCGCCATCCCGGAGTTCGGCGTTCGTCACCATGCCGATGACCTCACCGGTAGCCGTGTCGTACACGGCGGAACCGCTGTAACCCTCTTCAAGCCACTCGCCCCGCGCGGTCCTGATTTCCAGCCACTCCTGCCGCATCACGCGGGACGGGGACGTCGTCACGGTCGCGTGCCGCTCGTTCTCGTCGAACCGCCTGGGAAAGCCACACACACCGAACGTCCGACCACGCGAGGAATACTCGTGCAACTCGTCGGGCGCGGCTAGCCGTGCGGGCGCGTACGGAACCGGCTCGCGCAGTTCGAGGACGGCGATGTCCCCCATGTCGCCCTCCCGCCGCCAGTCGCCGCACCGGACGACCCGCGCGGGCAGACCCTCGCTGAGCCCCGGGAACCCGATTCGCGCCTCGTCCAGCCCCTGGACGGTGTGCGCGCACGTCAGCAGCCGTGTCGGGGTGACGAGGAACGCGGCACCCAGCTTGCCGCCCTCCGGCGGACCGACCCAGGCGCGCCACTGCCAGCCGTCCACCCGGCTACCCCTCCTCCGGGGCCGCCTCGATTCCTGGCCGTCCCCAGACCAGCTTGACCTTGAGCTGCCCCTCGATGGACGTCTTGGCGATGACGGCCCCGGCGGCGGCGTTCAGCTTGACGCCGAACTCCAGCTCCACCGCGTCCGGGTTCAGCTCACCGCCGCGCAGCGCCGCCAGCGCCGACTCCGCCGCGTTCCGAACGTTCTGAAAGGCGTCCTCGAACCGTTCGGCGGCGTCGTGGATGATCCCGTTTCCCCGGGACACCGACCGGAATCCGGGTTCCCGGTCGTCGGTCTCCACGATGACGGTCCCGTGCTCGGTCTGCCAGCGCACCAGTTCGTTCACTACCGCCCCCTCGTCACGGAAATCTATCAAGATCATGCAATGTGTGATGCTTGAACCGGACGGACCGGCGGCCACGCGAACACGGCCACAGGAGGACACGGTGATCACTGTTGACCAGGTGCGGGAGCTCACGCGGACGCTTCCGCGCACGTCCGAGCACCTGATCAGGGACCGGGTGAAGTTCCGCGTCGGCTCGATCGTCTACGTCGCATTCTCCCAGGACGAGACCATGATGGGGTTCGCCTTTCCCAAGGAGGAACGCGCCGCCCTCATCGAATCGGAACCGGAGAAATTCGTCCTTCCACGCGAATCCGACCTGCGTTTCAACTGGGTTGAGGCCCGGACGGCGGCGCTCGACGAACCGGAAATGCGCGAACTGGTCATGGAGGCGTGGCGCATGGTCGTCCCGAAGAAGGTCGCCGCCGCCCGCCTCGGCCCGTCCTAGTGCGGCGGCGCCATCGGATGCAGGGCGTTGACCACCGTGCACCCGCCCTCGCCGGGCATGCGCTGGATCGTGGACGGCACCCACACGGTCGTCCTGCCCGGCTCCACCCGCGCCAGAACGCAGTCGAGCGCCTCCGACAGATACGGCTTGACCCACAGAGCCAGGCCCACCTTGGCGCCCTCAGTCCTGAACTCGCTCCGGATGGCCGGGTCTAGACGCAGTGACGCGACGACCGCACGAATCTTGGTCTCGTCCGCCCTGCCCTTGGCCGGAACGTGCGGAAGCGCCTTCTCAAGTCGTTCATACGGGATATCCGGTGTCTTCGGCCAAGGCTTGAACGTCAGGGGGCTCCCGGAAGGGCAGGTCACGTCGGACGGCTTGATGTCGTCCCAGCCGATGCTCGTCGCGATCCGCAATTCGAAACACCGCTTCACGCTGACCCGCTCGCCGGACCACCCGTCTTCCACCGCCGTCCCGGCCACCCGGACGACGACCCGCACCCCATCTCCCACGGTCGTGCGTCCGCTGAAGCGCATGACCTCCACCCCATCAAGGTCTGCCGCGCGGTGCGCCACGTCCTGGGCGGGCCAAACCCGGGCCGAGTCGAGACGCTGGCCCACCTTGCGCGCGTTGTCCCGCGCGTCATCGGTGGCCCGATCCTCGGCCGAGACGCTCGGCATGCACCCCGTCACCAGCAGCCCGGCCAGCACGATCACGATCCGTCGCATACGGCCATGATCGACGCAGCCGCCACCTGGCGGTATCCGCGTTCGTACTCAGTTCGCCGAGGCGGGCTGCGGTTCTTTCCCGTCCGGGACGTCCTCGACTGGCGCCGCCTTCCGGTCGGACGGGATCCGGCGCCCCCACGCCATAGCCGCCGCGAAACACGCGAATGGCAACGCGGGCAGCATGTAGCGGTAGTCGAAATCCACCGTGACGGGCGGAATCGCCAGCAGCATCACGCCGGTCGTCCAGAACAGCGCCGTCCGCGCACGCGCACGCCGCCAAACGATCCCGGCGGCCCCGGCCAGCAGAACGACCCCCAACACCGTGCCGGGCACGCTCACATGCTCCTGGTAACCGCGCATGACACCGGCGAACGGACCCACGATGTGAGTGCGTCCCGTGCCGTGCGCGTATTCACGTACAACCGTCCGCCTGTCACCCCCACCGAGCACGGGCAGTTCAGGCTTCTGCGCAGTGGGCCGAGTCGGGAAGTGATACCGAGCCTCTGTACCCACGGTCGGATACCGGCTGCGGTGCCACGAGAACGTCCGGACGAAGAAGTCGTACGACACGACCCGCGCATAGTCGAGCGGTTGGTTCCGGATCGCCCACAACGCGAACCGCTGCGCGTCCGCGTTCGTCTTCGCGTCGAACGCCTCACCGTTGGACCACCCGGTCGGCGACCCCTCCTGCCAGATCTGGTGGGACGAGGACGGCCGATGGTTCTTCGGCCCATGCGGGCACAACCTGGCCAGGTCGGGGGGCGGCTTGAAGGAGTCGCAGTCGGCGAACGCGGCCGTCCGCCCCCACAGGAAGATGCCGTCCACCCCGGTCATCGCGAACCGGCCATTCTCCTGCTGGAACCACGTCGCGTACGCCCCCACGGGCAGGACGAACGTCACCGCGAGAGCCACGTACACGGGCCACCGCGTCCGCCGCACCAGCAGATACAGCACGGCGATGAGGAACAGCGGCACCCCGACCGTCCGCGTGACCGACGCCACCCCGAGCAACGCCCCGACCAGCGCGGCCCGCTGCCACCCCGTCGCCCCTGGCTTCGCCAGTAGGAGCATCGCGCCGAGCGCCAGAACAGTGAACAGTGTGTCCGACAGAAGCAGTTGCTCAAGCTCGATCTGGTAGGCGTCCAGCAGAACCGGCGCGACGGCCACCGCCGCCCACGCCCGCCGCACGTCGAAGTCGCGCACCAGCATCCGGTACCCGACCACCGCCATCCCGACGATCGCCGCGTGATGCAGCGCCGTCACCAACGCCAGACTGTGGAACGGCTTCAGCACCCACAGAAACAACCCGTAACCAGATGGTCGCAGCGGATGCGGAAACGGATCGTTAGCGATTCGCAGGAAGTCGTAACTGTCGTTGAACCACAGCACGCCCCGGAACCCCAGCATCGTGATGACCCGCAGAACGACCCCGGCCAGCAGCACCACGCAGAAGAGCCGGTTACCCCTGACCACACCCATCACCCCACGCACCGTGGGAAGGCGACCGACCAGAGGGGAGAGCAACACCGGGACCCTAACTGTGGACGTGCGGGCGGACATCAATCCTGCGCCGACCGGGGCTCGGCCGCGCCACACCCGGGGCGGGGACCTGGGCTCGTCACCCCTACCGCCCACTCATCGGCCGAGATCTTACCAGCGCCCCCCAACCCCCACCCGGACGATGCGGCGGCGCCCGCCCCCTCAGACCAGGCCCCACCGCCCGCGACCAGCCGTCCCACGGGCCGGTCGCGGGCGGGCCGCATCACTTGTAGGCGCTGATCCCGTCGTGGTTGTAGATGACGATGTGCCCGGCCGCCGCGGCGACCAGCCCACCTCCACGGTTGGTCTCCTGGGTGAAGATCTTCTTGCCGTTGGTCGCGTCAAGGATGTTGATCCCGTGTCCCTGTGCGATCAACGTTCCGTCCACGATGCCGACCTTGTAGGTGTCCGTCTTGAACTCGTCGTTCCACCCGCGTGAGTTCGTGAGCCAGAGCTGGTTTCCGCTGAGGAGGTCGTAACCGAGGAACTTCTTGTTGTCGTTGACCCGCATGTCCTGCGCGACGATGACCGTGCCCAGCACGCCGGAGACCTCCACCAGGGTGTCGGGCAGGCCCTTGACCCACAGACCGCGACCGGTGCGGACGTCCGTCGCCCACATCTTCTCGTAGCCCAGGCTGACGACGATGTCGCCACTGGACATGATCGTGTCCACCTTCTCCAGCCGGGGGAAGTCCCACGAGACCGGAGCCTTCAGCTCGGGAGTGAACGCCCATGCCGTCTGGACTTGCGAGCCTATTTCCCTGTAGTTGGTGGGCTCCTTGGTGACCACGACGATGCGTCCCCCGGCCACGATGGGCCCGGCGACGATGACCTTCTTCTTGCCCACCGTCTGATAGCGGACACGACCGGTCGCCGGATCCACGCCGACTATCTTCGCGCCGTCGCCGTAGTAGAACACGCCCTTGTAGAAGACACCAGGAGCCTCTTTCACGCGAGCGTGGATCTGCGGATAGTTCTTCCGCGCCTTCACCTTGACCTGCCACCGCTGGGCCCCGGTCGCCGAGTCGAGGGCGGTGTACACGGCGGGCTGCACATCGAGAGCGGTGTCGTCGGTCTTGCCGCCCGCCACGACGACGATTCCGTTGCCTCCCACCGGTGACGAGTTGATGAGCCAGGGAACCATCTTCCGCCAGAGCCGCTTGCCGGTCGCCCCGTCGAAGGCGGTCATCTCCCCGTTGGGGCCCTTCTCCGCATTCCCGAGCGGACCGTTGAAATTCTTACGCAGGGTGAACGCCCGTTGCCCATCGGAGGTCATGCCGTAGATGTGGGGGACTTCGTCCTCCTGCGGCACTCTCCAGTCTTCGTTGAAGCCCGCCCAGCGGTGGCTCGGCACGTCCCACTTCGGCGACCCGGCACCGGGCGTTGGCACGCCCGCGGCCACCTGGTGGGGCCCGTTGTAACCACGGCCCATCAGGACGAACACTCCGACCCTGGCGACAACCGCCCCTAAGACCACGACGGCGACGAGAACCCACGGCCATTTCCGCTTACGTCGCTTCGCGGGCGGCCCCGGCGGCACCCCGAACGGCGGCCCGGGAGGCCCCATCCCCGGGTTCGGCGGGGGCCCGGGATACGGACCGCCCTGATGCGGCGAAGGCTGCCAGGGACCCCCACCTTGCGGCGGCACTGGCTGGGGCCCCGGCGGCGCCTGCCCAGGCCAGGGTCCCCCCGGCGGAGGCCCCCCGGGCCCCTGCGGAAAATGGCTCTGACCGCCCCCGGGATATGCACCCTGCGGTGGAAAATTCTCTGACATAGGTCAATCCTAGTAGCGCTTCTAACGGCCCGAAGAGTAAACGATGACTGTCCCAGCCGCCCGTGCAATCCCTTCGATCAAGATCATCAAAAGTACGCTGGTCAGGAGACAGAACAAACAACACGACACTCCACGCTGCACGCGAGCCCAAGCGCGGCAGCAAGATTCACTGGCGCGAAATCGCCCGGAGAGAATCGACGACCACACCGAGATACAACGGAGCCCCGGCCGGAAAGCCGGGGCTCTGTCAGCCGATACGGCGAACGCGGAACGTGGCTACCCTGCGGCCTGAGTCGCGCACTCCTGAGAGTCCTTGTTGAGCTTGTCGGCGTCCAGGCTGTTGGCGTTTTTCGGCCGGATGACGGGCGACGTGGGCTCCGGCATGTCATAGCCCTTCTGCCGCATGCACTCCACGACCTTCATCAGCGACTTCTTCTGCGCATCAGTGAGCTCACTCCCGTTGGTGCCGCCGCCCCCGTTCATGGAGCCGCCGCCACCACCATTGCCGGTGATCGTGCCGCCCCCGTCGGGATTCGCCGAGGTGCTGGCTCCGGCCACCGGCGCCGGGCCGGGCCCGTCATCCGAGTCTCCACAGGCGCTCACGCTGACCGTGAGCGCGGCGGCCATGGCGGGGATTACCAGGAGCTTCTTCATCACAACTCTCTCTTTTGTTTGACCGTGTACAGGGGGAGCGGCCTTGTGGCGTCTTCCGCTCGGCTGTGGACGATCCGCGTCGACCGTGCCGGCGACGACCGCACCTCGCACCCCAGGTCGGCATCCCCCCGGAGCCGCGCCCCCCTGAAGAATGCCGATCCCGACCTCACGACACGGAACACGGCGTGATCGTCCAAAGAGGCCGATGTGCCACGCCGTCCCCAGACCGAGCAGCAGTCAGCCAATCATGAGAAGGATGGTTTCGTCATCGTTTTCGCCATAAACGCTCACATCTTCAGCGCATCAGACGGAAGCGCAGGTGATCATCGCCACCATCACTGTGCAGCCAAAAACCGCCGACCAACGAACCAAGACACTTTTGCTGCCCGACGACCCCACCACCCAACGCTCAGCATCGCCCCGCCCGCCTTTGTCACCAGACCACCATTTACCGTCCTCGCCCCAAGACCAGAAGGCTCCGCCCCCACCTCTCCAACCGCGTCGCCGAAGGCCGAGCCGTTCCCCGCGCTGGGCAACCCGGGGATCCAGCACGCCTACGACAGCGGCCCATCGCAGGAGTCGGCGGACACAAAAATGCGTCGAACACGGAGTCGATCTTTGGGAGGGTCGTGAGCGTCCCGGATCTACCGCGAAAGGAAGCCCGTGCCGAGTGCCGTCACGTTGATTCGCTCCGCGTCCCTGTCCGATATCGCTGAGTACGCCTACGCGGCCACGGCCCCGGCCGAGTCGCGGCTGATCTTCCTGGCCGGAGCATGCCCGCTGAATGAGGACGGCTCCACCGCGGCGATCGGAGACGTCGCGGGGCAGGCGGCCAAGGCCGTGGAGAACATGCGGACCGCGCTGGCGGACTCCGGCGCGTCCCTGCACGATGTCATCAGCACCCGCGTTCTCGTCGCCTCCCCACCGGCGGGAGGACCTGGTGACGGCGTGGGGGGTCGTCCGGACCGCGTTCGGCGACCACGACGTGCCCTCCACGCTGATGGGCGTCACCGTGCTCGGCTACGACGGCCAGCTCGTAGAGATCGAAGCCACCGCCGCCGTACTCGACTCCTAAGCCAGCGAACACCGCGTCACCGGAAGGCGGCCTGTCGCGTACGTGGCTGGCTTATCTGCTCGCCTTCCACCGGACCCACGTGGCGAACCCGTCGCGTGGGTCGGGGGCAGCCGGGCCGGACCGCCACTCGGCCAGGAACTGCCGAGCGTCGTCCGGCACCTCACGGTGTGGTGCGAGTAACGACGTCAGTTCGTCATACCGCGCGTCGACCCCTCCGTACCCTGGATGCTTGATCAGCCCGGCTTCATAGCGCCGGTAGATCGCGCATTGCTCTCGCTCCATCGTCACAGCGTCATCGCTCGCGGGCCACACGTGGTACTCGACTTCATCAACCAGGTCGACATAGTTGAGGCTCTCGAAGTAGTGCACGATGCCATCGACCTCAGCAAGACCCCCGCGTATGCCGTCCCACCAGTCCGGCTCGAAAAGGACGGGCCCGAAGCCTTCGGCGATGAGTCGATCTCTGCTCCAGACCTCAGCCACATCACCAGAGTAGACCGCGTCGTGTTGCCCGGTCGGCCACCGGCTCCATGCAGCCCGACTACTCCTGAGGCGAGATCTTGGCGGCTATCTCGGGGATCGGCTTCCAGCGGGGGCCCCGTCGCTTCTCCCGGATCTCGCGGAGGACGCGAACCTCTTTGTCGTCGTCGACCTCGTTGGAGATCAGGTGAGGTCGATAAATTCTTCGGCCCTCAAAATCGTAGATCACCACGAACCGGTATCTGGGGAACGCCTTGATCTCGATGCCCTGGACCGCCTGCCATGGTGTCGCGATGGTCCGGAACAGTCCGTGCTTCAGGACGTGGTCGCGCGACACATAGGTTCGCGTCCATACCTCGGCCACCAGATGAAAGACAAGGCCCCCGACCAGTTCCCGGGCAACGCCCGCCCAAGAGCCATCACGCAGACCCCCAGCTGATCGACAGAGTCCTCTGCCGAGTCGACAACAGCCTTCGATGCGGAAGCCGCCACTCTTGGTGAGGGTCGTCGTCCCGAAGACGAGCAGCTAGGCGCCTTCGGTCCAGTACCTTTGCAGCCTCGCGACGGCGTCTTGCTTGTTCATGGCCGCCACTTCGGCCTCGTCGAGTCCCACCCGCGTGATCAACAGGTGGACGAGGTCGGCGGGCAGTGCCTCTGCGGGCGGCTCGGGCATCCCGCGATCGGGTACAACACCGTCCTTGACGCAGGACCAGAAGGCATCCTCGCCCACCAACAGTTGATCGCGGAGAATGTGACTCCAGATGGCGGCGCCGTAGGTGCTTCGATCGACTGGATGGGAGATCCGCGTCCTCAGGATTCGGCCATCAAGAAGCCCCAGTTCATAGGTGACATGGTGGGTGCCGGTTCTCCCACGGGCGTCACGTACAGGTTGCCAGCCTTCAGTGCGGCAGAAACGATCATGGTCTTGGCGGGTGGGCTGGGGCCAGGTCACCGAGTCTGTCCCACCAACCACTCACGCAACTGGTCATCGTCGCTGAGGCTGATCAACTGGACCAGCCCCCAGTTTTCCCGATGGTTAGGCGCATCAAGCAGATGATCCTGCCAGTCTTCCGCGTACTCGCGGAGCGCATCGGCCATCTCCAAGACCGCCTCGTCGAAGGTCGCGCCGTCTGCGGCTACGGGCAACCCGGGGATGAAGATCGACCAGCCACCGCCTTCCGAGACCACCTGAGCGCGAGAGGGAGTGACCATCGCGAGGTAGTGTCGCAGCCTCTCAACGTCAACGAGTGCTGTCGTGGCTGAATCGCGACGCACCGTGGCCACATGCCCTCTCTCGGCTGCGTCCAGGAGCGCCTTGAGGTGCCCCCGGGCCTCGGTGTAGCTGTCATAGTGAACGGCGGCCATGGCAGTACCTCCCATCGAACTCGCCTCCCAGTGTCGCGCACGTACGTCAAGTACGTCAAGTACGTGACGTACGCGGCAGTGTGTTGTCTGGTCGGCTTGCGTGTCCTGATGCGGACGTGAGGGAGCCCCGGCTGGTAGACCGGGGCTCTGCGGCTTGCCGGGGGCTATTGCTGCTTGAGATGGGTCAGGAGGGCACGGAAGGCGGTCGGGTCGAGAAGGAGCTTGGGTCCGTCTGGGTCCTTGGAGTCCCGCACGTGGACGCTCTTGGTCAGCGTTGCCACCTCCACGCAGTTGCCGCCGAGGTTGTCGCTGTGGCTAGACCTTCGCCAGGTCAGCTCCATCGTTCCTTCAGAACCTTTCGAATGAGAGTCCGGGATTCTGCCACCGTAAGGGCATTCGCTTGAAGGGTGGCAAAAGCCTTGCTTGCGTAGAGCGTATCGGCGGGGTCCCTGGACGTGTGCCCACCGTTGAGGTTGGCCATGTGGACGACCTCGTCACCGTTGTCCTGGGTAGCCAACGTGAAGGGTGCGTGCACGCCGGGGTAGTAGGCGATGGGCGCGATCTGGAGGTTCACGTGCTCCAATTCAGACATGGCCAGGAGGCGTTCACACTGGGTCCGCATCACTTCGGGTCCCCCGGACAGCCCGATGCAGGACGCTCTCGTCAAGGACCACGCACAGGGTGGGTGGGTTGTCGCCGCTCAGGATCGACTGTCGGCGCATGCGTGCGGTGACCGCCTCTTCACCGGATAGTAGTGCTCTGATGTAGTCCTCGTGTTGCAGAAGGCCGTAGACCTGCGGGGAGTAACGAGAATTCAGGAGGTGATCGTTTATGCAGGTCCCCGCGATGATCGTCGTTCCGGTGGAGGGCGAGTCCGTGAAGGTGGCACGGGACTGGGTGGAGGGTGTTCTGGAGAGGCTGGGGCGGGAAGCCTATGTCGCGAAGGTCGTGGTGTCGGAGCTGGTGACGAATGTTCTCCAGCACACCGACAGCGTGGAGGTGACCGTGCGGATCGTCGAGGCGGATCAGGGGGCGGTCGTTGAGGTGCTCGACTCGTCCGATGCGATACCCGCTGTCGGGACGGCCGGTCCGCTGAGTGAGGAAGGACGGGGGCTCGCCATGTTGGGGGCGCTCGTCAAGGAGTGGGGTGCCCAGCCGCTCGGCGGCGGTGGGAAAGCCGTCTGGGCGCTGCTTCGCGATCCGGCCGCGTGAGCAGGGGCTCAGCCGTCCAGCACCTCAAGTACGGGCAGGGTGCCGTTGATGGTGGCGCCTGCTGATTCTGGTGGGATCGCGGTCTGTTCGCGCAAGGTGGTCGTGATCTTCATGGGCACGCGCGGGGTCACCAGGTATTTGCCCGGTGGCAGCAGGTCGTGATCTGGGAGGACGATCCTGTACGTCGTCGTCCAGCTGCTCATGGTGGCGCACTCGGCCTGGACGAATGGCTGACGCTCGCCGGTGGTGTCGCCCGAAACGGGGAGCGTGATCGCGTTCGTCGTCTTCTGAGGAATGTCCTTCCGCTTGAGCGGAGGCATCCGGTAGAAGCCGAGTTTCTCGCCGTGCTTGGAAGCATCGTCGAGGCCGATGCTCCACTTGTAGAAGTGGGTCTTCGGTGACTTCGTTCCCTGGCCGAAGCATTGGCGTCCGCCGCCCGGCGGGTAGTAGACGCCTTCCGGTGTGCGTGCGTGGAACTGTTCGATGAGGCGAACCTCTGTCCCGACCTTCGCTTTGGCTGGTCTGAGCGTGTACTTGAGGTCGATGTACGGGGTCTCGGCGGCGGGCATATTGGCCTGGCTGAGGAGGACACCGGGTTTCTTGAAGTACGAGTGGACACCGGCGTGACTCGTCCCGCCGACGCTCGGGCCTGGCCAGAAGAACCAGCCAGCGATCACGGCGCCTGCTCCCACGGCCCCGATGCTGACCGCTCCCTTGGCTCCACCGATCTTGGTCAGGAAGCCCTTTGACGCCGACATGCCGGTGTGGGCCAGGCCCGAGGTGCCGGGTGTCAGGAGTGCGCTTCCCAACGTTGCCAGCGGGATCGCGGTCGCGACTGTCGCGGCGACGGCGCCGAGTGCGATGAGACCCCGTCGCTCCCAATTGGGTCCGTAGTTCTGGACGGCGATGGCCTCTAGTTCGTTGACGAATTCGAAGGCGTTCCACACGCGATCGGACGGGCGTTTGGCCAGCCCACGTCTGACTAATGGGTGCAGGTGCTCGGGCACCTGGTCCAATGGCACAGGACGTTCGGTGTGCGCGGTTCTCAACTCGTCCAGTGTCGACCCTTGGAACGGCTTTCGGCCCGTGATGGATTCGACGAAGACGCAGGTGGCCGCGTACAGGTCGGTGGCGGGGGTGGCGGGCTCGCCGGTCCACTGCTCGGGTGACATGTAGGCGGGAGTTCCGGCTTGGCCGCCCTGTCCGATGAGGACGGCGATGCCGAAGTCGATGAGTTTGCTCTGCCCGTCGTCCTGGACGAGGACGTTTCCAGGCTTGTAGTCGCGATGCACTACCCCGACTGCGTGGGCCGCGGCCAGGCCGAGCAGTGAGCCTTTCAACGTCGCGAGAGCGGCCTCTGGTGCGAGTGGCCCGTCGTGTTCGTCCAGCATCTTGCGGAGCGGGCGTCCGGGCACCGCCTCCAAGATGATCGCCGCACCCCAGGGGGACTCCCGGTAGTCCAGCAGCCGCGCGACGTGCGGATCGACCACGCGTTTGAGGAGCTGTGCCTCGTCCCGGAAAGTGTTGCGCGCTGTTGTGTCGCCGAGCAGCTCCGCGGCGAGGTACTTGATCGCCACAGGCGGGCCACCTGATTCGTGTCGCGCGAGCACGACCTCGCCTTGCGACCCCGTCCCGAGTTCCGCCAGTTCGACGAATCCGGGCAGTCGATGCTCGCGCGCTATCACTGGCCAGTGTTCGTCTGGATCTCACCGACGATGAACGGTGTCGGCGCGGACGACACGGTGTTGGGATCGAGATCGCCTTCCTGCGCGTCGCATCCGGCGCCTCTGCACGTCCAGCTGACGTCCCATGTGATGGTCGCGGTGATCTTGTACGATCCGCCGGGTTGTGAGGCGGACGATCGCGCGTAGCGATAGGTGCAGGTCTTGCCGTTCTTGCTGCCCCCGTCCTCGCACGTGATCTTCTTCTCGCCGAGATCCCAGGTCACGGACTTGGGTGTCGCCACGAGTTGGACGAGTTGCCCGTCCCCCTCGATCGGTTCCGTCTGCACATTGCCGAAGCCTTCGACCCACAGAGACGTCCGCAGCCCCACATAGGTCTTGTCCGCTGGGGCCGTGTGCACGATCGGCACGGGGAAAGCGGTCGCCGCGCGGGCGGTGGCGACCAGATCGGCCGTGCTGGCGGGTGCGGCGCCGAGCGGTGCCGCGCCGCCGGGCACCGAGACGAAGCCCTGTGCCTCGTTGGCGGTCAGGCCCTCCGGGGGTGGAGGGAGGATGGGGCCGCTGGCGCCGCCGCCGCCGTTTCCACCTCCGCCGCCGCCCTTCCCGGGTTTGTGGGACGTGACATTGCAGGTTCCCGTTCTCGGGTTCGTCAGGTGGCAGGGCGCGGCCTGCGCGGGAACGGCCGCCACCAAGGGCGTCATCAGTGCTGTCGCCGTGATCGCGGCGGTGGCGACGCGGCGTCCGGTGGGAGTGTGAGGAGACATCGAGTGTCCTTCCCTGCTGCTCGTCAGCATGGGCGATCCCGAACAGTCGCGGCGACCTTCCAGGTGCCGGAGTCGTACTGGACCGTGGCCCGGTACACGAAGGCCCCGCCGGGAACCGAACCCGTCCGTTTGCCGGTTTTCGCGGAGTAGCGGTAGGCGGCGAGGGTGCGGACGCAGTCGATGACGTAGATCTTCGTGCTGTCCTTGGCGCGGGCGTAGACGCGGGGGTTGAGCGTGTTGGTGAAACGCCAGATTTCGCCCTTGGCCTTGGTCGCTTCGAGGTCGTTGGAGACCTGGCTCAGGAGGGGGTCCATGGTGACGGCGGGGAGCTCGGCGGGGTCGTTGGTCTCGTAGGCCTTCTTGTAGGCGGCCTGGTAGGCGCGGTAGCGGTCGAGGACCGTTTTGTAGAGCTGCTCTGGTGGGATGCCGGACGGTGGGGCGGCGGCGGGCGTGGCGGCGGGGACGTCGTCGTTGAGGGAGCCGTTGGGGGCCAGTTCGCCGCTGGAGGACGAGCCGGACGTGCCGCACCCGGCGACCAGGCAGACGGTCAGGACGAACCCTGCGGCGGGGGTACTGACCAACCGGGCGCGCATCGCTATCCCTGGCAGCTGACTACGGGGCGGAATACGCGCAGAAGCTTACAGAGGCCGGTGTGGCGAGAAAAGAGATTCGTTCGGAACGGATTGACCTGCACTGCGCTTGAGGTAGCACGCTGCTGGTGAAGGACGTGATGGGAGGGATTTTCGTGCGTGCTGTGTGGTTGAAGGAGTTTGGCGGGCCGGGAGTGTTGGCCGTTGGGGAGGCTCCGGATCCGGTGCCGGGGGACGGGCAGGCGCTCGTCGCGGTCGAGTTTGTCAACATCACGTTCGTGGAGACGCAGCTGCGGTCGGGCACCGGTCCGGCTCCGGTGCGGTGGGAGCTGCCAGTCATTCCCGGCAATGGGGTCGGTGGTGTGGTGGCGGCGGTCGGGCCGGGTGTCGATGCGCGGCTGGTCGGACGCCGGGTCGTGAGTAGCACCGGCGGGACGGGTGGGTACGCGGAGCTGGCAGCCGTGGACGCCAGCGGGCTGTTCGAGGTGCCGGACGGTCTGGCGCTCGACGACGCGGTGGCGCTGCTCGCGGACGGGCGGACGGCGACGATGATGCTGCGCGCCGTGAAGCCGCGTCCGGGGGAGCGGGTGTTGGTGGAGGCCGCGGCCGGTGGGGTCGGGACGTTGCTCGTCCAGTTGGCGAAGGCGGCGGGTGCCGTGGTCGTCGCGGCGGCCGGTGGGGAGCGGAAGCTGAAGGTGCCGGTGGGGTTGGGTGCGGACGAGGCCGTCGACTACCGCGAGCCCGGCTGGGCCGGTGCCGTGGGTGGCGTTGACGTGGTGTTCGACGGTGTCGGCGGCGAAGTGGCGCGGGAGGCGTTCACGCTGCTCAGGCCGGGTGGGCGGATGGTCAGTTTCGGGCTGGCCAGTGGTGAGTGGGCCGCCGTTCCGGAGGCGGAGGCGGCCGAGCGGGGCGTGACGCTGGTGCGGCCGCAGGCGACCCCGGAGACGTTGCGGGAGTTCACCCAGAGCGCCCTTGCGGAGGCGGCGGCCGGGCGGTTGAGGCCGGTGATCGGGCAGCGTTTCCCGTTGGACGGGGCGGCCGACGCGCATCGGGCCATCGAGTCGCGGGCCACGGTCGGTAAGACGCTGCTGGAGGTCAGGCGACCTTCTTGAGGAAGGTGCCGAGGTTGTTCTCGTAGGCGGGTGGGTTCACGTTCCACGCTTCGGTGTGGCCGCCCGCTGTGCGGACGTGGGTGACCATGCCCGGTGGGGCCGTCCTAGCGAAGGTGTAAGAGGGGCCGTTGGCGACGGTCTCGTCGTCGTTGGTGGTGAACAGGAGCACCGGTGTGCTCAGTTCGGGCGCGTACCGGCGTTGGTCGTAGTCGGACAGGTCTATTCCGATGCGCTGCTCCAGGACGGTCTTGGCGGTGCCGGTGAGGAAACGCGGCAGGTGGCGTTCGTCGCCCTGCTTGTTCAGGGTGGCGTTCCAGTCCATGACGGGGGAGTCGAGGACGACGCCGCGTACGAACGACGTAAGCCCGGGTAGGACTCTCATGGTCATCGCACCGCCCATCGACCATCCGTACAGGACGACGCCTGTCGCTCCATGTGCGCGGGCGTAGCCCACGGCAGAGTTGACGTCGTGCCATTCGGTGTCGCCGAGATGGTTCTTTCCGTCGTCGGACGGTGGCGCGCCTACATCGTTCCTATACGCGATGGACAGCATCGGTAGGCCCTGGGCATGGACGGCCTTCATGGCGCGGAACGTCTCGGCCTTGTCGGCGTTCCGTCCGTGGATGGCGATGACCCAGGTCCTCTTGGGTGAGGCACCCGGCAGCAGCCAGGCGGGCATTGGGCCAACCTGGGTCATGTACGTGACGTTCTGAAAGTCGAGACCCAGAGCCTTCTTGGGGTCGCCGTCGTAGACCCAGTGGTCGATGGCGGCGTGGGCGCCCTTCACCAGCGTCCCTTCGACGACGGAGGTGACCTTCCGCTCGACGTGCTCGTCGTTTCCGCCGACGACGGGACCCAGCAGCGCGCGCCCGTTCTTCCAGATGAGCGCCCACGTTCCGGGACGCGCCGTCGCCGCGTCGCGGGGCAGCGTCACCGTGCCCGGGGACTGGCCGGGCCCGGCGACGTTCTCGATGGTGAGCGGAAAGTCGATCGACTGATCGACCCTCAACGCGACACTTGAGAAGTGCCAGCTGATGCTGCCGACGGCCCCGATCAGCAGACTGACGACGAGAACGGGGGTGCCGACCAGCAGGAGCGCGCGTCGGCGCCACGCGTGCCGGACGGGTGGTTCGGAGGCGGCGGGAGCGGGCGTCTCTGGAACGGTGGTCGACACAACATGGAAGGTAACCCGGTTCGGGCCTTTGGGGTGACCGCCACTCCGCAAATGGTGATCATCCCGGTTAACCTGCCGGAAAGGTGCCATCGACCGGACGCATGGAGGGCTCGCGGCGTGACGGTTCAGAACGATCGCATCGCGGAGATCGAAGGCCGGGTCATCGCGTTCGCGCGGGGGACGGCGCCGTCCGGGTGGCGGCGGATCGACCTGCACTGCATCGCGACCGTCGCCGTCAACGACGTCGCTTTGACCGTGCTGACCGGCGAGGGTGAAACGGTCACGGCCGAGACCGTCCCGCAAGAGCTGACCGGTCTGCTGATGGACCTGCGCCGTGCGCACTACCTGTCCGAGCAGGGAACCTGGTTTTCGATGGTCGCCGTCATAGAGCCCGAGTCTGCACGGCCTCTGTACAACTACGACTTCGATCCGCTGTGGGATCCGCCGATCCCGGTGGAGTACTGGCGGCGCGACCAGATCGTCATGCCGCGTGATGGCGCGAACGTGCCGGGCTGGCTGCGTGACCGGCTGGAGGGGCGTGAACCCGAGGGTGGCCCCGCGCCCGACCCCGGTCCGTTGAACCCAGTCGAGCAGATGGAGTTGCTGTCGAACCAGGTCACGCTGGTGATCGCCGACCACGCACCGCCACTGTGGCGGACGGTCTCCGGGCACTACCAGGCGGTCGGCGGGCAGGTGGAGTTCCCCGCGATGACGTGCCACCGGGAGGACGGCGCCGTGACGCCGTGGACGCCGCCCGCCACCGCCGCGAGCCTCTTCGACCGGCTCCGCGCCGGGACGCACGCCTTCCAGGGTTCCACCTGGTCCCGTATCGACGTCGAGGTCGTCTACGAGGGCGGGCAGGTGCGCTGCGAGGCGAGCTTCACGAACGACGAGGAGCCCCGGTGGGACGTGGCGCCGTCCGCCGCCGACGTGCGGCGCGAGCTGGAGCGGTTCCCGCGCGACGACGTTCCGGAGTGGATGACGCGGCTGCTCGGTACCCGTCCGCAGCCCGTGACGGTCGCCGACGAGCCGATTCCGCCGCCCGGCGGGCTGCGCAAGGCCCGCATCTTCGACCACGCGGGGCCGGACGGAGGCCCTCCCGGCGTGTCGCGCCCGGACGTCCCGCCGGACGAGGTCGAGCGCGTCACCGCGTACCTGCGGGAGGGGCCGATCGTGATGGCGGCCCGTTCCAACGCCCCTGACAGGCTCGATCGGTCACGTGGCAAGGCCGTCCCGTTGACGTTCCACACAGACGGGACTTGGGTCTGGTCAGGAGCGGTGGCTTACTACCTGAGCGAGCATGGTGTCGCCCCAGAGGCCGACCTGGTCGCGCACATACGCGCCAACGGTTTCCAGGTGCCCGAGGTGGATGAGGACACCATGAACGCCGCCAACGCCGTGGTGACAGGACGAGACGTCCCCGAACGCATCCTCCCCGAAGAACCACAACCAGACTGGACGACCACACTCCAACACCGTCTCGACCAGCTCCGCGTGGATCGTGCCGCGTACCGCATCGACGGCACGGCAGAAGGCGCCTGGTGCCTCGTCCCAGAAAAGGACCGCTGGACGGTGTTCCAGTGGCGAAACGGTGAGCGGCACAAGGAAATCTCGTTCGACGACACCGAGCAGGCAGCCGCGCACCTTCTCGGACAGCTCCTTCTCCAACCGGGCAACACAGTCCCGGCCGAGCGGTTCGAGCCCCTCCAGGGCGAACCCCCGCTTTCCCTCCTCCGCGACCGGCACGTGACGGAACTGCCCACGGGAACAGAAGTGGACCGGTACGGCGACCCCGACGGCAACGTGGCGTACACGGCGCGCACCCCGTATCCGTACCGTTCGCTGCCCCGCGAATGGCAGGACCGTCCGTACCACGTCTACCGCCTGCGACGGCCCGTGGACGCGCTGACCGGCACAGCCGTTCCGTGGTTCGGGCAGCCCGGCGGCGGCAAGGCGTACGTGTTCGGTCGTTCGATCGCCGAACTGCTTGCCGACGGCGTCCTCACCGAGGTGGAGAACTAGGTCAAGCGCTGCCGATCGCCGCGACGAGACCGAGCGCCAGCAGCAGGTCGAGGTGGATGAACGTTTCCAGCTTCGCGCCCGGCGGCACGTCCGCGTCGTCGGCGAGGCGGTCGAGGGTGGCGAGCGCGGACGGCGCGTCCAGGTCGTCGGCCAGCGCGCCCTCGGCCCGCGTCGCGTACTCGCGGTTCATGGGGCGTCCCGGCGCCGTCGCCCACTCCGCGACATTGCTGCGCCACCGTGCCAGCCGCTCCCCGGCCCCCGCCAGCCTGGCCGCCGACAACTCCAGCGGCACCCGATAGGGGACCTCCAGCATCGCGAGACGCACCACGAGGGCGTCGGCCGTCCCAGGGTCGCCGGTCTCGCGCGGCACGGTCAGACACAGCCCGTCAGCACGGCCCTCGGATATCTCGACGTCCGCGTCCGCCAGCGGGGTGTCGACGACCTCGAACGGCGCGATGTTGTAGTCGGTCCAGTCGTCCGCCATGGGGAACGCCGCCGTGCACGCGACCGCGACATGGCCCCGGGCCCGTTCGGCGACGCGGCGCAGCAGGTCGGCGACCACCGGAATGCGGTACCCGGCGCCGTCCAGGATCTGCACGCGCAGGCCAGGTCCAGTTGGAAGCGGCTCAGGCCGCCCGGTGCGATGGTCGTACAGCCGCAGCATGCCCCCAACCCTAGTTCGGGGGTTTCGGTCTAGAGCGGCGGCCCTGACGGGGCGGGCCCGAACGGCATCGACCCGGGGAGCGGCGCGGCACCGTCTGGTTTACGGACGGCCGCGAACCGCAGCCGCACATAGTCCGCGACCCACCCCGACTCGCGGCGCAGCGCCGGGGCGGCCAGATCGTTCACCCGGGAGAGCAACGGGTCCACCAGTTCGGGCGGGACGTCCGCGAGCGCGCGGGCCGCGTAGGCACGAACCCAGTCGGCGGCCCCGTTCGGCCCCTCCGTCATCCGGGTCGGACGGTCGGCGTGCTCCAGCAGCCGCAGCGTGAAACCCGCGTCCTCCAGCTTCGTCGCGTACTCGGCGGGGCTCGGAAAGTACCAGGGCAGTTCCGGCTCGCCGAGGCCGAACACCCGCCACGCGGTCTGCATCGCGACGATCAGCTCGGCGCAGTTCCCGGCGCCGCCCAACTCGCCGACGAACCGGCCGCCGGGGCGCAGCGCCGCGTGGACGCGCACGATCACCGCGTCGGGGTCGCGGGTCATCCAGTGCAGCGCGGCGTTCGAGGCGACCCCGTCGAACGACTCGCCCACGGTGAAGTCGTGGGCGTCGCCGTGCACGAACGACAGCCCCGGGTGCGTCGTGGTCGCCTGCGCGACCATGTCCGGGTTGCCGTCGATGCCCAGCACCTCGGCGCCGCGCTCGGCGATCTCCGCGCTGAACGCCCCGGTGCCGCACCCGAGGTCGATGATCCGTTCGCCGGGCTGGGGGTCGAGCAGGTCGACCAGGGGCGCGCCGTGCGCGGAGACGTACCCGAAGGCGGAGTCGTACGTCGTCACGGCCCAATTCACTGTCCCAATTTATCGGACAATCCTCCGACGCGAGGCGTTCCCGGGGGCATGCGGGACCACCGTCCCGGCCGCCCCGACGTCCGTCCCGAAGAACCCGGCTTTGACGGCATGTGTTGCGATTGTGACGGAGGGTATGGAGCGCCCCAAGATCGTCCATTTCGGGGGTGCACCGTGCGGATCAGGACAATCGCCGTCATCGGGGCAGGAATTCTGCTGGTCGCCGGGTGCGGCGGCGGCCCGGACGAGAAGCAGGCCAGGACCGCCGGGAACAACGCCGAGCTGCGACAGAAGGCCCAGGCCCGGCGCCCACCGGCGCCGCCTCCACCACGAAAGATCAACTGCGACCGGGTGAAATGCGTCTCGCTGACGTTCGACGACGGGCCCGGCCCCTACACGGCGCGGCTGCTCGACACGCTCAAGGGCCGTGGCGTCCGTGCCACGTTCTTCATGCTGGGCGAGAACGTCCACGCGCATCGGAACCTGGTCCGGCGGATGGTGATGGAGGGGCACGAGGTCGCCAACCACACCTGGTCGCACCCGGACCTCACCGGGTTGCCGCCCGCAGAGGTCCGCTCGCAAGTGCAACAGACCCAGAAGGCCATCAAGGACGCCTCCGGCGTAGCGCCGACGCTCCTGCGTCCCCCATATGGGGCCACGGACAAGACGGTGGGAAGCGCCACCGGCATGCCTCTGATCCTCTGGAGTGTGGACACGCTCGACTGGCGCTACCGCAGCGTCACCCGCGACACCAGGGTCGGGATCAAGGAACCCCAGAGCGGCGGCGTCGTCCTGTTCCACGACATCCACAAGCCGAGCGTCGAGTCCATCCCCAAGGTGGTGGACGGCCTGAGAAAGCGCGGCTTCACCCTCGTGACCGTGTCGGAGCTGTTCCAGGGCCAGCCCCTCAAGCCCGGCCAGACCTACACCGAACGCGCTCAGAAGGCCAAGGCCGTGACCGCGAGCCCGCCGCCACCCGCGCCGTCCGCCAGCCCCACGTCGAGCCCGTGAGAGCGCCCTGACGGCCGTCCCGGCGGAATCCCTGCTCCGGCCGGGTGTCTCCGGTACTTTGCGCGATCAAGAAGTATCGCCACAAAGCTCCCTCCGGAGGCACGCATGTCGTTACCACCCGCGGACTCGCGTCCCCGCACGGACGACCCGGCGCGGACGGTCGTCCGACGGCTGACCTGGCGGCGGCAGCCCCGTCTCCTTGTCGTCGCCCCGCTGTTCACCGGGATGGTCCTGAGTCTGCTTCTGCTGAACAGCCCGGCGCCGGTCTTCTACGGCGCCGTGACGGTGGTGCTGGCCGTCGTCGCGTACTACGTGCTGGTCGTCACACGCGCCCGCACCGAGATCGGCCCGGACGGCGTCAGGAACCGCGTCCTCGGCAAGGAGACCTTCGTCCCGTGGGGCGACATCCAGGACATCGCCCACGTCACCCTTCCCCGCAGGATCCGACTGGTGCGCCACAGCGGACGTCCCGTGACGCTCATGGCCATCCGCGACGATGTCGTCCCCGATCCGGACGGCCTCCGGATCGCCGACTTCGTCGCGATCATCCGGGAGCGCGCTGGTCGAGAGTCTGCGCGTGACGGGCACGCCGTTCGGCCGCATCACAGTGGTGCGCCTGGAGAGCGGCAAGAAGCTCCACTTGGCCGCGCCCCGCAGCGGCCTTCTGGGCGTGGACCACAAGTTCGACGCGACGGTGGACGCGATCGCCGCGCACGCCGCCCCCAAGCGCGTCCCGGTCGACCGCGAGCTGGTCGGGACGGCCAGGCTGGTCCTGTGGGTGGCGATGATCATCCCGCTCGTCGTCGGGGTGGGGTTGTGGCGTCCCTGGCTGGCTCCGCCGGACGGCATCGTCCAGCGGCCCCGACGAGGCCCGCGCGGAGTACGAGAGCGCCAAGGAGGTCGCCACGAACATCACCGAGCAGGGTTCGCCCGAAGGGCGTCAGATCACCAAGGGGACGTGCGTGGGCTGGGCGACCGCGCCTGGCGGATCGTCGAGGTCGACACGCGCTACAAGAACGAGGTCGACGTCCGGCTGCTGGTGCTGCGCGCCAACGTGTTCGTCGAAGTCCACTTTGAGGCGCGGCGTCCGGTCAAGGAGACCGTGGACGCCGCCGACGCCCTCGCCCGCAAGGCCCTGACCATGACCACCTTTCACTGACGGCCAGAACACCGTGACCACCGGAGCACAGGGTCAGGCCGCGGGGTCAGGTCGTGTCGCGGGGACGGCGGCGCGGCGGCGGGCGCGGCGGGACGACCTTCGCCGCGACCATCGCGGCCTCCGGCACCTCTACCAGCTCCCCGTCCCTGCGGCGCACTGACAAGATGTTGTCGGACCACGATTCGAGGACGCCCACGACGTCGCTGTACTCTCCCGTTGGCAGACGACGGCGCAGCGAGATCCGCCGGCCCACGTCGGCGGCGCTGATGGTCACCACCAGCCGTGCCACGAATCGGCCGGACACGTGTGCACCCCCAGTGTCGAATCGACGGCGCCGTGGTGGCCATACTATTCACAGCGAGCTTGCGGTGAGCCGTGACGTGCGGTGGGGCCGGAGATCCGAGAGGAGTCACTGACGTGACCTACGTCATTGCGCAGCCCTGCGTTGACCTACTCGACAAGGCATGCATCGAGGAGTGCCCGGTCGACTGCATATACGAGGGCAAGCGCATGCTGTACATCCACCCGGACGAGTGCGTCGACTGCGGTGCGTGCGAGCCGGTCTGCCCGGTGGAAGCGATCTACTACGAGGACGACACGCCCGAGCAGTGGAAGGACTTCTACAAGGCCAACGTGGAGTTCTTCGACGATCTCGGCTCGCCGGGTGGCGCCGCCAAGGTCGGGAAGATCGACAAGGATCACCCGATCGTCGCCGCGTTGCCTCCGCAGAGCCAGGAGGACTGAGCCGGGACGCGCGTCCCCCCGAGGGCCGCGCGGACAGCTTTCGGGCCGCGGCTTCCTCGCTCAGGAGGCCGCGGCCCTGCCAGATCTAGGACGAGGGGCTGGGACGTGTTCACGCTGCCTGACTTTCCGTGGGACCGGCTGGCGCCGTACAAGGAGCGGGCGCTGACCCATCCGGGCGGCATCGTCGACCTGTCGGTCGGGACGCCCGTGGACCCGACGCCCGAACCCGTCAGGGCCGCCCTCGCGGCCGCGTCCGACGCGCCCGGCTACCCGCAGACCTACGGGACGCCCCGGCTCCGCGAGTCGGTCGCCGGATGGCTGCGCCGCCGCGCCGGGGTGTCCGGCGCCGACCCGGCCGCCGTGCTCCCCGTGATCGGCACGAAGGAACTGGTCGCGCTGCTCCCGACGCTGCTCGGCGCCGGGCCCGGCGACAAGATCGTCTTCCCGGCGCTGGCGTACCCGACCTACGACGTCGGCACGCGGATCGCCGGGGCCACGTCCATCTCGACGGACGGGACGCTGACGCTCGGCCCCGTCTCGCCCAAGATCGTGTGGGTGAACTCGCCGTCCAACCCGACCGGGAAGGTGCTGCCCACCGAGCACCTGCGCAAGGTCGTCGCGTGGGCGCGCGGGCGCGGCGCGATCCTCGTCAGCGACGAGTGCTACCTGGAGTTCGGCTGGGACGCGGAGAAGCCGCCGATCTCGATCCTGCACCCGGACGTGTGCGACGGCTCCCACGAGGGGATCCTCGCGATCAACTCGCTGTCCAAACGGTCGAACATGGCGGGCTACCGGGCCGGGTTCATCACCGGCGACCCCGCGCTCGTCGCGCGGCTGCTGGAGGTCCGCAAGCACGCCGGGATGATCGTCCCGGCGCCGGTGCAGGCCGCGATGGCGGTGGCGTTCGACGACGACGCGCACGTCGACGAGCAGCGGGCCCGGTACGCGCGGCGCCGCGCCGACCTGCGCGCCGCGTTCGAGAAGCACGGCTTCCGGATCGACCACTCCGAGGCGTCGCTCTACCTGTGGGCCACGCGGGACGAGCCGTGCTGGGACACCGTCGCGCACCTGGCGTCCCTCGGCGTCCTCGTCGGCCCGGGCGAGTTCTACGGCCCGGCGGGCGCCCGGCATGTCCGGATCGCGTTCACCGCCACGGACGAGCGCGTCGCCGCCGCCGTCTCCCGGCTCTAGACCCCGGGCCGCCAGGCCTAGACCCTGGGCAAAGCCGCGTCCATCGGTTCCAGTCCGATTTCGTTGCGGTTCCGCCGTTTTTGCATGCAACCAAAGTTTCATTTGATACGTCTGAACGCGGTATGGGCATGAGAGGCCACAGTCGGTAGGATCCCGCTGGCCCTGGCCGTGCGACAGACGAAACGATGGAGGTGCCCGTGGGCGGAGCGGCGATAGTGATCCTGCTGGCGCTGATCCTGGTCGCCCTGATCGCGCTGATCGTCGTCCTGCTGCGGCGCCGTTCTCCCAAGGCGCCCGCGGCCCCGCCGCCCGTCCCGCGCGACCCGTTCGCGCCGGAGGACCAGGTGGCGGGCGATCCGCGGACCCTCAAGGCCGGTGACATGGTCGAGTACCTCGGCACCCGCTACTTCGTGCGCGGTTCGCTGCGGTTGCGGGAGGGCGGCTACACCTGGAGCGAGCACCTCCTGGACGCCGACACCATCGAGGGCACCAAGGTGTGGGTCTCCGTCGAGGAGGATCCCGACCTTGAGGTCGTCTGGTGGACGGAGTACGACATCGGCGACCTGTCACCCAACGAACGCACCCTGACCGTCGAGGGCGTGGAGTATCGCCGCGACGAACATGGAACCGCCGACTACACCAGCGAAGGCACGACCGGCGTAGGCGTCCAGGGGCGGGTCGAGTACGTCGACTTCGAAGGCCCGCGCGGCAAGTACCTGTCGTTCGAGCAGTATGGCGGCGGGCAATGGGAGGCGGGTCTCGGCGAGCGCGTCCCCACCGGCTCGATGACGATCTACCCGGGCAGCGGTGGCTGAACGGTGCGCACGACCCTCGACACCCCCTACGCGGACGCGCGCGCCGACGCCCTGTCCTTCGCCCTCGGACTGCCGCCGCTGGACGCGCTCGCCGTCCTGCCGCTGGAACGCGCGGGGCTGACCGTCGAGCTGAGGCTGCTGGGCGCGTCCCACCAGATCATCGCCGGACCGCTCAGCGAGACCGTGGCGTGCCTGCCCGGCGGCGCCGAGCCGCTGCCCGGCCGCGCCAGCACCGACGTGCCCGGCTGGACGTACGAGTTCGCCGCGACGACCGCGGCCCTCAGCGACGACACGGCGTTCTGCCGCGCCGTCGAGGCGGTGTGCGCGCGGCTCGCCGATCGCGGTGACGCCCTGACTGGCGCGTTCCCCGGGTCGCGGCACGCCGTGACCGCGCTCGCCCTGGAACAGACCGTCCACGAACGCGCCAACGCGGCGCGAACCCGTCCCGCACAGAGCAACCCCACACAGAACAACCCCGCCCAGACCCCCCCACGGGAGGAGACCGGGATCGGCTGGCGAACATGGCACGCCTACCCGCAGACCCGGGAGATCGTGATGACGCGGAGCCGACTGGTGAGACCAACGTGAACAGCAGACATCGGATGATCGGCGGCGCCTGCGCGGCCGCCCTCGCCGTCCTGGCGCTCGGGGGCTGCGGCACCTCGAAGGAGTCCTGGATCGGCGACAAGTACAAGAAGGACGGAGCGGGCTCCTACCGGTCCTCGAAGGCGCCCCCCGTGGTGGCGACGGAGATCAACAAGAAGTTCAAGGCGATCGACCGGGTGGACGACCTGGCGACCCGGGGCGCGGCGGGCGGCATCTTCCTGCGCTACCCGAAGCTGGTCGTCGGCGTCCTGCCGAACGGGCCGGGCAGCCGGATCACCCTGTCCACCCCGAGCAGTGGTTACAACCGCTACTACTCCCATGTCAGCGGGCGCTGGGCCAGGCCCGGCAGCAACGGCTGGACCAACGGCGGAATCGCCTCGTTCCGCGGCGGCGGGCCAGGGTCGGGCAAATAAGGAGCATTTCGATGGACGACCTCTTGGACGAGATCGGCGCCACCTTCGCCTACGGCGCCGTCGGCATCGCGCTGATGGCGATCGGCTACCTGGTGGTGGAGGTGACGACCCCCGGCCGGCTCGGCAAACAGATCTGGACGGACGGCAACCGCGGCGCGGCGCTGCTGCTGTCGGCCAAACTGCTCGGCATCGGCGCGATCGTCACCACAGCGATCGTCACCAGTGACAACGACCTCGGCGACGGCATCGTCGACACGGCGGTCTTCGGCGGCATCGGCGTCGTGCTGATGGTCGTCGCGTTCTTCCTCCTCGACGTGATGACGCCGGGCAAGCTCGGCGCGACCCTCGTCGACACGGGCGGCGGCACCGCGATCCACCCGGCCGGCTGGGTGGTCGCCGCCGCCGACCTGGGCGTCGCCGCGATCGTGGCCGGGGCGGTCTCCTGACGTCCCGCGAACTCGCCGAGGCCGCGCCGGCCGGTCCCGCGGAGACGGCTCCGCCGGACGGGCCGGTGCGGCTCGGCGTCCCGGCCCGGGTGGCGCGGGCGCTGATCCTCGCCGCCGTGTTCACCTGCGCGGCCTGCGGCCTCGTCTACGAACTGGCGCTGGTCGCGCTCGGCAGCTACCTCGTCGGCAACTCCGTCACCCAGGCGTCGATCGTGCTGTCGGTCATGGTGTTCGCCATGGGCATCGGCTCGCTGCTGGCCAAACCGCTGCAAAGCCGCGCGGTCGTGGCGTTCGCCGTCGTGGAGGGCGTGCTCGCCCTGGTCGGCGGGCTCTCCGTCCTGGCGCTGTACGCGGCGTTCGCGTGGCTCAACCTGTACGTCCCGGCGCTGGTGGTCGTGTCGTTCGCGGTCGGTGCGCTGATCGGCGCCGAGATCCCGCTGCTGATGACCCTGCTGCAACGCATCCGCAGGCAGGACGCGGGCAGCGCCGTCGCCGACCTGTTCGCCGCCGACTACGTCGGAGCCCTGATCGGCGGGCTGGCGTTCCCGTTCCTGCTGCTCCCCGCGTTCGGGCACATCAAGGGCGCGCTGCTCGTCGGCGTCGTCAACGCGGTCGCCGGGGTCGCGGTCGTGCTGTGGCTGTTCCGCCGCGAGATCGGCCGCCTGGCCCAAGCCGCGCTCGCCCTCGGCATGGTCGCCGTCCTCACCGTCCTCTGCGGGACGTTCGTGCTGGCGGACGGCTTCGAGGTGTCGGCGCGGCAGGCCCTGTACGCCGACCCGATCGCCCTGTCGAAACGCACCAAGTACCAGGAGATCGTGATCACGCGGGCGGTGTCGCTGTCGGGGAACCCCGACGTTCGCCTGTTTCTGAACGGCGACCTCCAGTTCTCGTCGGTGGACGAGTACCGGTACCACGAGTCGCTCGTCCACCCGCTGATGTCGGGCCCGCACCGCCGGGTGCTCATTCTTGGCGGCGGGGACGGGCTCGCGTTGCGTGAGGTGCTCCGCTACAAGGACGTGGCGAGCGCGACCCTGGTCGAGCTCGACCCGGAGATGCTGCACCTGGCCCGCGCCTACGGGCCGATCGCCTCCCTCAACCACCACTCGTTCAACGACCCGCGCGCGCACGCCGTCGCCGCCGACGCCTTCTCGTGGCTGCGCGGCCTCAACCAGCAGTACGACGCGGTGGTCGTCGACATGCCGGACCCCGATGACGTATCCACCGCCAAGCTGTACTCGGTGGAGTTCTACGGCCTGGTGAAGCGCGCGCTGGCGCCCGGTGGACGGATGGTCGTCCAGTCGGGTTCGCCGTACTTCGCGCCGAAGTCGTTCTGGAGCATCGAGAAGTCGATCGCCGCCGCCGGTTTCGCGACGACCCCGTACCACGTGGACGTGCCGAGCTTCGGCGACTGGGGCTTCACCCTGGCGTCGCCCACGACGAAACCGGCACTGCGACTCGCGCCCGACGCGCCGTCACTCCGCTTCCTGGACGCCCCCCTCCTCCAGGCCGCGACGGTGTTCCCCAAGGACCGCCGCGTCCGGGACGTTGAAGTCAACACGCTCGTCCACCCGCGCCTGGTCGACTACGAGCGCCAGGAGTGGAAGGACTCCTGACCTTCCGACCTGTCGTTAGATTTATCAGGCGACACTGACAAAGGGGGACCGCCGGATGGGCCGCGACATCTACACCGACGACCACGAGGCGTTCCGCGAGCTGGTGCGCTCCTTCATCGCGAAGGAGGCCGCCCCCCACCACGCGCAGTGGGAGAAGGACGGCATCGTCTCCCGCGAGGTCTGGCTGGCGGCGGGCCGCGCGGGCCTTCTCGGCATCGAGATGCCGGAGGAACACGGCGGCGGCGGCAACCCCGACTACCGCTACTACGTGATCCTGGGCGAGGAGCTGGCCCGCGCCGGGATCCACGGCCCGGGGTTCGCCGTCCACAACGACATCAACGGCGGCTACCTGCGTCGCCTCTGCACCGACGAGCAGAAGGCCCGCTGGCTCCCCGGCTACTGCTCCGGCGAACTCATCACCGCCATCGCGATGACGGAACCGGCCGCTGGTTCCGACCTCCAGGGCATCAAGAGCACCGCCATCAAGGACGGCGACCACTACGTTCTGAACGGTTCAAAAACGTTCATCTCCAACGGCATCCTCGCGGACCTGGTGATCGTGGCCGCCAAGACCGACCCGTCCGCCGGCGCCAAGGGCGTCAGCCTCCTGGTCGTCGAGCGCGGCATGGACGGTTTTGAACGCGGCCGCAATCTCGACAAGATCGGCCTGCACGCCCAGGACACCGCCGAACTGTTCTTCAAGGACGTCCGCGTCCCCGCGACGAACCTGCTCGGTGAAGAGGGCGAGGGCTTCATCTACCTCATGCAGAACCTGGCCCGCGAACGCCTCTCCATCGGCGTCACCGCGCAGGCCGCCGCCGAGGCCGCCTTCGAGCACACCCTCGCCTACTGCAAGTCGCGCGAGGCGTTCGGCCGTCCGATCGGCAGGTTCCAGCACAACCGCTTCACCCTCGCCGAAATGAAGACGGAACTCACCATCGCGCGCACCTTCACCGACCAGTGCGTCCTCAAGGAGAGCGAGAACGACCTCACCGCGGAAGAGGCCGCGATGCTCAAATACTGGAACACCGAACTCCTCAAGACGGTCGTCGACCGGTGCGTCCAACTCCACGGCGGCTACGGCTACATGACCGAATACCCCATCGCCCGGGCCTACCAGGACGTCCGCGTCCACACCATCTTCGGCGGCACCACCGAAATAATGAAGGAAATAATAGGCCGCAGTATGGGCATATAGCCCGACCTGGCACGCGGTGGCCTGCTCGAGCGCGGAGATCGAGCCCCGCAGTACGCCACGATCCGACTGCCCGGGATGACCACACCGGTAGGTACCGGACCATAGGATTGGGGGAACCTGCGGAGGGCGGGAGTTGATGAAGGAGCCAGTGCGTCGCTCGGACGTGGTCGAAGAGCATTACCTGGACAGACCGCTGGATGTCGAGGCTGATCTCGACGAAGGCGAGGGGGACTACGGCTTGCCGTGGCAGCCCGAGGACATCCGGGTCAGCTCACGCAACTTCTCCCTGCGCAACGTGATCGACATGATCGAGGAGAGGGAGCTGGAACTCGCCCCGGACTTCCAACGCAACCGGGTTTGGAAGCTCAAACAGAAGTCCGGGCTGATCGAGTCGATCCTTCTGCAAATACCCCTGCCAGCCTTTTACTTCGCCCAGGACAAGGACGGCAGTATGAAGGTGATCGACGGGTTGCAGCGCCTGTCGACTGCCTATGGTTTCCGTAAAGGAGAATTCGCGCTGGGGCCGCTGGAGTATCTCGACTTGGAGGGGCGGCGCTTCGATGACCTGTCACCCCTCTGGCGGCGGCGATTCAACCAGACGCAGCTTTCGGTTCATGTGATCGATCCGCAGACGCCGAGTCAGATCAGGTACGACATCTTCAAACGCATCAACACCGGTGGGACGCCGCTCAACGCCCAGGAGATCAGGCATTGCCTGACCACCGACCGGTGCCGGGAGTTTCTCCAGCGTTGTGCCGCGCGGCCCGAGTTCCTCACCGCGGTCGGGAAGACGTTCCGCGATCACGTGCGGATGGCCGATCGTGAGCTGGTCCTGCGGTTCTGCGCCTTCCGCCTGCAAAGCCTGGAGGAATACCGGGCCATGGACCCTTTCCTGGACGATGCGGCTGCGCTCCTCGATGATGTGGAGCGGCTGACGGCCAAGGACCTGAACATCCTGGAACGTGACTTCGCCAGGGCGATGGCGACCGCGACCGAGATCTTTGGGCCACGTCCGTTCCGTAAGAGCCAGAGTTCCCCGCTCAACCGTCCGATGTTCGAGAGCCTCTCGGTCACGCTGGCGAAGGCCGCCGACAAACGGCGACGGCCGGACGCGGCGCATGTCGCCGAAGGCGTGCAGCACCTGGTCGAGTACGACCGCACCTACTACGACGCCATCAGCTCGTCGACCGGAGGCCGGACCAAGGTCCATTATCGGTTCGCGGCGGCGCGCAAACTGGTGTTCGAGCCGTGATCACTTCGTTGGGCGTACGGAATTTCAAGAGTTTTCTTGAATGCTCTGTACCGCTGCGGCCGTTGACTGTGCTCACCGGATTGAACGGGGCGGGCAAAAGCACTCTGATCCAGGCGCTTCTGCTGGCGCGTCAGGCGGTCTACCGAGTTGAGAACGACGTGGTCGCGCTCAACGGGGTGTTCGGCTTGGCACTGGGCGAGGCCGAGGATATCCAGCATCCCGAAGCGGAGGAGTCCGCCGAGGTGGTGATCGAACTGGAAGCCGGAGGGGCTGGGCGGGTCCGTCTCGGCCTCCAGTCATCCGGTCCCCGTGCGCTCAACCTCGCCATCCGCTCCCCTCGGCCGTCCGGGCCCGCGATCCTTCAAGGCCATGGCACGGCGTTCACCTACCTCTGCGCCGAACGTCTGGGCCCCCGTGATCAGCTCGAGGTCACGGCCGACGACACCGCGCAACTGGGGATCGGGGAGCGGGGGCAGTTCACCGGGCAGCTGCTCGCTCTACACGAGAACGACGTGGTTCGTGAACCGTTGCGGCATCCGCGTACCGCTGAACACGGCGTCACCACGGTGCGTACGCAGGTTGAGGAATGGACCGGGGATATCGTGCGTCCGATCCGGGTGAGCGCCCAGTGGCCACCCGGAATCGCCGCCAGTGTGATCCGATTCGCGGAGCCGGGATCTCTACTCGATGGCATCCGGCCACCGAACATGGGATTCGGGGTGTCCTACGCCCTGCCGATCATCGTCGCCGGGCTGCTCTGTCCGGAGGGAGGGCTGTTCATCGTCGAGAACCCCGAGGCACATCTACATCCGGCGGGGCAGAGCCGGATCGGACGCTTCCTCGGACGCCTCGCCGGTAGCGGTGTCCAAGTCATCGTGGAGACCCACAGCGACCACGTGTTGAACGGGATCAGGCTGGCCGCCATGGACGACCGCAGCGTCCCCTTCTCAGATGTTGTCGTGCACTACTTCGAGGGCGGCGCCCCGATCGCCATCGAGATGACCGAGCGTGGTGGCCTTAGCCAATGGCCTGTCGGTTTCTTCGACCAACTGGAGACGGACCTGGGAGGGCTGGCCCGTGCCCAGCGGCGCTGACCTACCCCGCGTCGTGATCGATGAGACGAGTTTCGACTTTCGGGAGCTGCCTCCCGGGCAGCTTTCCGCCTGTCTGGACCGATTCAATGACGTGCTTGATGAT
Organism: Actinomadura meridiana; assembly: GCF_039537545.1. Taxonomy (NCBI): domain Bacteria; kingdom Bacillati; phylum Actinomycetota; class Actinomycetes; order Streptosporangiales; family Thermomonosporaceae; genus Actinomadura; species Actinomadura meridiana. The sequence goes on along the minus strand of NZ_BAABAS010000003.1, from coordinate 5,719 downwards.
CTGCGTGCCCAGGGCAGCTCGGCGCATAAGCCACCGTGCTTCGAGTCGATGTCCTGCGATGACGAGCTCGGGCTCTACGAATACCTGTCCTCCGAGCCTGGTCAGAGCGTTGACCGGGACATACGCAACCGCTTCTACACGCTCGTCGACCGCTGCCCGGAATGGGACGCGGCGGTGCCCGAGACCCAAAACGTGTCGGTGGATGACGGCGAACCATTCGAGGCATGGTCGGTCGCTTACGCGTTGACCATGGTTCTCGGCGGCATCGGTGTGTGTTGCCTCGTCCTTGCCGCCCACGAACGTCGGGGCTTCGTGTCCGCCGCGGCAGCGGCGGAGGCCGAGATCTACTTCTTCGCGGATTCCAGCGAACTGCCACCCTTCTGGAGATCGCTCTTTACTCTGGAGAATGTACCCGAGCCCGACTTCTTTCCCTTAGCGCAGAAGGCGTTTCCGCAACTGATTTTGCATGAGGAACTCGCCTTTCGGAGGTTCCAGGGCGGCTACCGTGATCTCCGTGCATTGGTCGTGACTCATTTGGCCGTATTGAACGACCATTTCCTCGGAGTCTACGCCGAGCGCCACGGAATCGCCCGGGAAGTGGCGATGGCCCTGGCAGAGCATGGCTGCGACGGAGTCTCCCCGGAAAGTCCGGGTACCAGAGGGAATCCTGCCGCCATGAGGCATCGTGACGTTGAATACGCCGGAAAAGTGGTTCGGTGTGAATGGCATATGAAGCTCAGGCCCAACGTGAACCGGATCCACTTCGCCTTCGGGATGGAACTCCAGCCACGTATCCTCGTCGGGATCTTCGTTGACCATCTGCCAACCTGACACGGCGGGCTGGGTGTGCAGCGTCAGTTGGGCTTCGAGTGGGATCGCGAAGTGATCGCCGATGCTCTGGGCGCGCTCACGGTGCACCGCCAGAGCGTGTCCTCTGGTGGTACCGCAGGTCTCTGCCCGAGTTCGTGTGGGATAACGTCCTGCGGGCGAGTTCTGAGCTGATCAGCCGGCCAACTGGCCGATCGTGGCGACCATCGTGGTGGCGAGTTCGGTCGTGCCGGGCCGGTTCAGCAGGTTGACGAGTCGCCCGAGTAAGCCGCGAACCTCGGTTTCGTCAGGGTTCGCCCGTCCGGCGGCACCCTCGAGGTCGGCGGCCGTCTGTACGAGTGCCGACCGTTCGGCCTCCGAGAGCCCGAGCAGACCGCTGCTCCGCTGTAGCGCTCGTGCGACCTGGAGCATTTGGTCGACCGGTAGGCCAGCGGTCATCTGGATCTGCTGGACGCTGTCGCCGCCCTGGTTGATCTGCGGGTTGCCCGCACCGTAGAAGTTGTTGAACGTGTTCATCGTGGTCCTTCGCGTGGTGTCTTCGTAGGTGTGAACCGCCCCGGCGTGCTTCTCGACACAGTCGACCCCTTCACGAGTGAGGCGTAGGGGATTCAGATCTACGAGGCCGCGGTCAACGAGATACTCGAGGGCGTTGATCAGGTCTTCGCGTGTGAGGAAGAGCCCTTCGTACGTGCCCCAGGGGCTGTCCCTGATGACCTGGATCTCGGGGTGATAGTCGAGGTCGGCGGACAGCTCTCCGAGCCAGTTGAGGATGTTGGCGCGGCTCGCTTGGCGGCGCAGCACGGTGCACTTTCGCCTCCGCTCGCGTTCGTGGACGTCCCGCAAGCCGGTGCCCGTGAGGCGGATGCCGTAGCCGAGGTAGGAGCCGGAGACCCGAAGCAGCTCCACGTGGCCGTCGGTTTCGAGAACCGTCAGGACTTCAGGAAGCCACCGCGGCGCGACGTCCTCGTCGTCCACCGCTGGTTTGCCCATGGTTGGGAGGAAGTCCTTGACGTCTGGTATGACCGTGGGCTCGCGGGAGGAGAAAGACCGAAGCCAGTCCAGCAGGCGGATGGCATGGAACCCGATCTCGGTGGTGGAATCCAGCACGATCATGAGACGTCCAAGAACCGTGAACGGTTCAGGTGGCCGACCGCTGTTTGAGGAGAGAGTTCCCTTGGGGGCCGGTGTGCATCGCGAAGACCAGGGAGCCACGGCCGCTGAGGCTGGCCTTCATCTGGTCCCGGACGAAACTGCTTCCGACTCCGCAGCTTCCGATCCAGCCGTCGCTCAGGAGCTGGGTGAAGGTCGTTGAGTTCAGGTGGCGGGGAAGGTCGCCTGTTCCGACCCGGTAGCGGCTGTACTGAGGGGGTTGCGGAGGCGGGCTGGTGAGCGCGGTTCGAAAATGCGGGAGCGGAAGGTACGCCCCTCGGATGGGCTCCGACGACGAGTGTCGGAATGGAGAGGGCTCGCACAGCTTGAGGAAGACCGGTTGAGCGTGGAGGCGCAAATGCGCGAGATCCGTCGAATCCTTGCACTGGTCATCGATCGCTTGTAGACGGGCCAGTTCCTCGTCGAGTCCGGGTTCTGGTTCGTACGCCAGCAGGCTTCCACCTTGGGTGAACTCCTTGTATTGGACGATGACGAACGAACTGTGTACGGGGTTGTAGTAGACGAGGTCGACTCCTGAGACGTCCTCTGCCCGCCGCTTCGCCATGTTGACGAGTAGGAGCTTCTGGTCGGCTTCCCGCCCTTCGTAGAACCGGGCGGCATAGCCGACGTCGCGCAGATCCCAGTCGTCGAGTTGCAGCCAGTCGAGATCGGCGGGCGATCTGGTGTCGGGGAGACAACTCACGAACGGCTCTTCGAAGTTCACTTTCGCGGGGACGCCGTCCGCGATCACGCGGTTGCCGAACACTGCCTGGTAGGCCATGTAGGCGGCGTCTCGCTCGAATCCACGAATCAGCGCGTTCCTCCCCTCGATGGCCTGGTCTTTGATGGCCGCGATCAGCAGGTCAACGCGCCGTGCGAGGTTCCCGTCAAGCTGCAGCAGGGCCTCGAGTAGGCGCCTGCCCCGGGCATCGGAGAGACGCTGGCCCGGAGCGGCGGCATCGGCGTACGCCTTGCCGAGGACGTCAGTGACGAGGGACGTCGGCACGGGTTCCGAGAGCGCGTGGGACTCTTTGATTACGATCTTTTCCTCGTAGGTTCCGGATCTTCCTTCGGAGTAGACGATGCCGATGCCGAACACGCAGTGCGCAGCCTCGATTGGGCCGACGAAGACCGCGAGGTGGCGCTGCTTGTACGCGAGCTGATCCTGGTCCCACCTCTCGAACGAGAAGCTGGGCGAGTCTCTCCAGGTGAGGTCCTCCTGGAGGTAGCGCATGCGCCGCGTCGCGTCGATGACTGTGACCGGCACGCCTGGCCAGTCGGCAGGACGCTCCTCGTCCACCCGGAACCTCCGATGGATACCCGCTGATCGTCTTCGGGAGCCTACAGCTGGAAGGCCGTCAATGTTCGAGTCCGCGGTCACGCTCTCGCCTGCTACGCCGCTGCCGTTCTTGGGAAGCAGATACAGACTGCACAGCACCTCGGGTGGCCGCTGCCATGTCTCCGGTGGTGAGCGTTCCATGACGGAGGACGGGAGCTCTGCCAGACCCTCGCCCCAGTCTGGGACAGGCGCATGAGGAGAGCTACGGGTGCTCGTTCTGGGTCTGGGGGCCTTGATCACCTTGTCGGCAGAACGCCCAGCATTGTTGCGGCAGGATGCCCACCCCATCGTCGGCAAAACGCCCACGACGACAACGCTCACGCGCTATCGTCGCTGGTATGGAAGGCGAGTTTCTCTATTCCCGGCACGCCGAGCGGATGGCCCAGGAGGCTCTCGCGGATACCCGAGTCGTGGTGGTGAACGGTGCCAGGCAGGTGGGCAAGAGCACGCTGGCGAAGCTGATCGTCGAACGTTCGGCGGGGGCGCGCGAGCTGTATCTGGATGATCCTGCGGTGCGGTCGGCGGCGGAGACGGATCCGAGTGCGTTCGTGCGTCATGACGGGTTGTTGTTGATCGATGAGATTCAGCGGGTGCCTGAGCTGCTGTTGTCGATCAAGCGGGAGGTCGATCGGGATACTCGTCCGGGCCGGTTTCTGTTGACGGGCTCGGCACGGTTGTTGGGGTTGCGGGATCTGCCCGACGCGCTCCCGGGACGGACTGAGACGATCGAGCTGTGGCCGCTGTCTCAGGGAGAGATCGATTCGGCTCCTGACGGGTTTGTTGACGCGCTGTTCCAGCAGGACGGCCAGGTGACGGTGGGGCCGTCTGGTCTGACCAAACCGGATTATGTGGCCAGGGCGTTGCGGGGCGGGTATCCGGAGGCCGTGCGTCGTGATCCGGGCCGTCGGCGTGCTCGGTTCTTCGACTCCTACGTTACAGATCTGATCACTCGGGACGTGCGTCAGATCTCCGACATCGAGCGGCCGGCTGAGATGCGTCGTCTGCTGAGCGTGGTGGCGGCACGGATGGGGACTCTGGCCGTCGTCCAGTCGATGGCCAATGACGTCAGCCTGCCCAGGATGACCCTTACCCGCTATCTGGACCTGCTGGAACTGGTCTTTGTGATCAAGCGGGTACCCGCTTGGTCTTCCAATCTCACGACCCGAGCGATCTCCACACCGAAGCTGTTCGTCACGGACTCGGGCCTGGGCGGCAGGCTCATCGGCCTGTCGGAGGAACGGGCGAAGGACCCGACCGCTCTTGTGGGGCCGTTGCTGGAGAACTTTGTCATTGGGGAGGTCGCCAGGCAGCTCACCTGGGCGGAAGAACCCGTGCAGCTGTTCCATTACCGAGATCGCGACAAGGTCGAGGTCGACATCGTTCTGGAGCATGCGTCAGGCAGTGTCATCGGCATCGAGGTCAAGGCCGCGGAGACGGTGCGCCGCGACGACTTCCGGGGGCTGCGCCATCTGGGGGATCGGCTCGGGGACCGGTTCCTCGCCGGCATCGTCTTGTATGCGGGAGAACAACAACTCTCCTTCGGGGAGCGGTTCTCGGCACTACCGATCTCCGCTCTCTGGGCGCTGGATCCCCACGACTGAGCCGCCTACGTCCAGCTGCCTGGCCTCGGGTGGCCCTGCCTGCCTGTGGTGTTACATTAATGGATAGTGCGGGAAATAATAGGCCGCTCGCTCGGCGCCCGAGGACGGGCTCCGGCAGCGCCGCCGAGAGGGACGGCGCTGCCGGGACGGTCAACGAATGCGCTTGGCCATCGCTGCCCGCCAGCCGTTGAGGAAAGGCCACTTGTAGTCGAGGGTGGCCAGTTCCATGATGTTTCCGTGACTGTCGAATATGATGCGTTCATTGTCCTGATAGAAGCTGTACTTCGCCCCTATCGACTCGTATTCGAGAGACACGTCGTCGAGGTCGTGCTGGAAGCGTTCGGGAAGGAACCTGAAGTCGGACAGCGGGGTCGTCGGCAACGCGTAGTCGTAGCCCCAGAAGGTGGTGTAGTTGCCGCCTCGCACCGCGAAGTGGAAGATGCGCGAGTCGTCGCTGCGGTTGACGTCGCTGAGCCCGTCGTAGGGACTGGGTATCGAGGTGGGCCCGGAGACGATACCGGTGTCCTCGAAGACGATCGCCAGGGAGCCCTTGGTGAACGTGTTCCGCCAGCGGAACCCCGGGCCGCTGAAGGAGACCGCGGCCGAGTCGACGTCATGGGTGAACTGTTCGGGCAAGAAGGGCCATTTGCCCCTGATCGACGCCGGCCCCTGGATGATCCCGGAGTCGTTGAAGATCACGTACTGGTCGCCGATCAGCGCCATGTGCTTCCACACATTGAGCCTTTTTCGCTTGCGGTGAGGACGGCTCTGATCACGTCATGATCGCTGGCGGTGTGTCGGG
>NZ_BAABAS010000002.1:0-17568 GCF_039537545.1 Actinomadura meridiana | reverse complement strand
GCCATCGACTCGGGCGTGTAGCGGCCTTTGCGCTGGATGCGTGAGGGCTGCTGCCCGGTGAGCAGCACCGAGGTGAACGGTCGGGGTTCGGTGTGGCTGTTCACGGTCATCGGTTACCTCCCCGGCTGGTGTCGCCCGGTCGAGTCAGGAGGCAGACGTCGGCGTGGACGCGGGCCGCTGGGGGCAGTGCCCGGGACCGGACGTCGCGGAGTTGCCCGATGCTGACGGGGCTGGCCTGGACCAGGAGTGTGTCTCCTTCGACGGGGACGCGGACGGCGATGACGTGCTGGCTGTACCGGAACCCGGCCGCGCGGGCCTGCCGGATGATCTCCGGAGCGGGATCGACGAGCCGCCCGTTGAGGTGTCTGGCGGTGGTGACGACCGCCAAGTGCCCGCCCGGCCGCAGGATCCGGTAGGCGGCGGGCAGGAACGAGCGGGTCTGGAAGGCGGTGTTGGCCAGGACATCGGACAAACAGGCCGGGCATCCGCCCGGGGCGCTCGCGGTTCTGGGCCCGGTCCGGGCGCTCGCCGCTCGGGGTATCGGTGGGGCCGCGATCACGAGCGAGACCCGGCCGAGGTGGTCGGCGACGCCCCGGTGCATCTGGTCGGCGCGGCACGGCCGCATCTGCACCCGGCCGAGGAACTCTTGGGGCAGTGTGGCGCGCAGTTGCGCGCCGATGTACTGGGCCATCGGCGGATGCGGGACACACGCCAGGGCACGGCGATCGAGTTGGGCGGCGGCGCTCAGGATGGCGTGGTTGGTGGTGAACGCTTCGGTGATCACGTCACCTTCGCCGGTGGTGGCGCTGATGATGTGGCGGGCAAGGGTGGTGTTGATGCTCGTGCGGTGCCGGTCGCAGATCTTGGTGAGCGCGGCGCGGCGGTCTGGTGTCTGGCGTGGCTGGACGGTGGGTCGGGCTGGTGGGCTGGTGGTGTCGTCGGGGCAGAGCCAGACGGTCAGCGGCAACAGGTGCCGCGCGCGGGTGGCGGGTGTCGGAGCCGGTCCATTGATGCTGTTCATGGTGGGTGACCCGTGATGGCCACCCGGTCCCCTGTCTCACTAAGTAACAGACCCACCGCATCGACGACTTGGACAAACGAAAGGTCTCTCACCGCTCGCACGGTCCGGCCGCACCGGCGAAGGTCGCGCGACGGGAAGGCGCGACAGCGGGAATTCGAGCCGCCGTGAACACGGCGGCCGCCGGAGGGACATCCCAGCTGTGAGGTGGTACGCGGGAGACCGCTTCACGGTTTTGATCTTCCTTTGCGCGTCCACCTCCGCCTCCGTGTTCACGCAGGTCAGAGCGGTTATAAGCACATGTTCGGGCTTGACCGGCCGAGCCTGTCACGGCGTGCTCATGGTGAACACTTCGTGTTCTGGCTGGTCACAGCGATTTTGAGCAGATCGTGAGCAGATCCGTGTATGCGGCTGCACACGGTGCGCGCCTGGGATGTGTTCATGATCTGCACATGGCCTCTGAGGTGATGTCGGCGTCCGATCCGGAACCGACCACTCGGGGGTCCACATGCACACCGTCACCAACGTCAGCCTCACCAGCGGCGCCGTCCGTCCGATCAGCCGCCCGCGAACCGGCGAGGTGTCGCGGTCACGCACCCGTTCGGTCCAGTCCCTCGGGAAGCGGCCCCGCCGCGCCGCCACCGGGAGCGGGCACGCCCTGGACGTCGCGGAAAGGAGTTTCGCCGCGTTGACGCGGGGGCCGGGCGCGTTGTCAGTGGATGGCGCGGCGCTCGGGCACGGGTTGCCCGCGCGGCTGATCAGGCTCGATGAGCTGCGGGCGATCCTGCTGCACCCGGCGACCGCGTACCAGACCCGCGACCTGGTGTGGAGGGAGCTGGTCACGCGGGCCCGCCGCGACGGCTCGGCCTGGGTCGTCGGGTGCGTGGGGGTGGCGTTGCCCGGGTTGAAGGCAGCCGTTCGTGACCGTCTCGCCCACCTGGACACCGGCGCCAAGGGCGGTACCGCGAACGTTGCGGGTGATTTGCTGGCGGCGTTCTTCCACGCGCTACAGCGCGTCGATCTGGACCAGCCGCGCATCGCGCGGCGGTTGGTGTCGCAGTCGGTCAAGGCCGTGGAGCGTGCATGTCACGCGAAGACGCGGACCGTCTACGTCGACCCGTCGGTCATGGCCGCGCTCGACCCGGCGGTGGACTCGGCGGGAGGGAACCCCGAACTGCTGCTGGACGCGGCGGTCCGGCAGGGCGTGATCACGGCAGAAGAGGCCGAGATCATCGCGGTCACCCGGCTGGAGCGCGCGTCTCCCGCCGTTCTGGCCGAGCGTATGGGGGCGTCGTATGACGCGCTGATGAAGCGGCGACGGCGGGCCGAGATGCGGCTGGTCGAAGCGATGTGCGACGGCGGTCTGCGCGACGACTTCGAGCACCTGATGTCCACAACCGGGGTCTGAGCTGTCTCTTCCTTAGTGAGAGAGGAACCCGGGGGCCAAGACGGGCGCGGGGCCGGATGTTCACCCGGTCCCCACCGTCCGACCATCCGCCCAGTGCCCTCGAAGGAGGACACCCGCAAGGCCCCGCTCCGTCTTCCCCGGGTTTCCCTCTCCTGGCGCTACTCGCGCTCCGCGTTCACGCACCATCCGCCGCATCGTGTCCGTGCTTGGAGGCTCACCGTTGAGCACCCGCCCGCCGTCTGATCTGTTTCTGCCTCGCTCACCGTGCCGCCAGGCCCGTGTGAGCAGGGCCCGTGTGATCGTCGCTGTACTGGTCGGCTGTATCGGTGTGCTGCTGTCCGTCGCGGTGGTGACGGTCACGCTGACCTCGATGGCCCAGGCCGGTGACGGTCCCGCCGTGTTGGCGGGTGATCCCCGGCTTGAGCGGGTGATCGGCAATCTCCGCAACGTCATCGTCGGTCTGCTAGTCGCGCTGGCCACGCTGTTCGCCACCATCGGCGGTGTCCGCTACCTGCTGGCCGGGGGCGATCCCGGCGAGGCCGAGGCCGGTAAACGCACCCTGCGCAACGCCGCCATCGGGTACGGCATCGCGGCCATGGCCCCGGTGCTGGTGCACGTCCTGCAATACATCGTCGGGACCTGAAACGTGCGCGCCTTCCCCATGAACGGTTCGCGTGTGGCGGTCGTGTTCGGTGTCGTCCTGGTGGCGGGGGCCTGCATGGTGGGCCTGGCCCGGCTCGCCGGAGCGGCCGAGCCACCACCCCCGCCCCAGCCGTCCGCGACACCGAGCCTCACCTCACCTCCAGCGGCGCCGGTCGCGCCTTCGGCTTCCCCGAGCGTGGTTCCGTCCACCGCGCCCGATGGTCCTGGTGGCGGAACCTCGACCGGAGACGACGACGAGGACGGCTGCGGGTGGGCCGACCTCGGTTGTAAGGCGAGGGAGGCGATTACCGGCTGGTTCCAGACGCTGGCCAGCGGCGCTCTGGAGCCGGTGATGGGCACTTTGGCCGCGACACAGTTCGCGACGCCGGAGATCGGGTCTGGGCCGATGAAGCGGGCCGAGCAGATCTGGGGCACTTCGCTGGTGATCGCCGACACCTGCTTCGTGCTGCTGGTGACCTTCGCCGGTGTGATGTTGATGGCCGGTCAGACCATCACGGGCGAGACGTCACCGAGTCAGATCATCCCGCGCATGGTGCTGGCGTTCATCGCCATGAACACCAGCCTCGTATGGATCGGCTACGGAATCCAGTTCGTGAACGGGCTCGCTTCAGCGATCCTGATGAACGGCACCGACAAGATCGACCCCGACCAGGCCGGAGGGGTGCTCGCCGGAGGCATCGAAGCCTCCATCAACACCGGCGGCGCGTTCTACACCATCGTCTCTCTGATCACCGTCGTCCTCGCGACGATCCTGCTGTTCCAGTACGTGATGCGGCTGGCGATCACCATGGTCCTAGTCGGACTGGCCCCGGTCGCGTTGATGTTTCACGCTCTGCCTCTCACCGACGGGCTGGCCCGGCTGTGGTGGCGAGGGATATCCGGAACGCTGGCGATCCAGGTCTGTCAATCGTTTGTGTTCATCACCGCGCTGCGACTGCTGTTGTCCCAGGACGGCGACACCGACCAGTTCTTCGTCGGGCTCCCCACCAAGCAGGCCGATCTGGTCGACCTCCTGCTGATCATCGCGCTGCTGTTCATCTTGATCCGCATTCCCCGCTGGGTCGCGCGAACGGTGTGGCAGTCCGCGCAGTCGCGCACGCTGCGCCAACTCGTCAAGACCCTCATCCTCTACAAGGTGCTCGGCGCCGTCACCAGCGCGTCCCGCCGAGCCCGCGGTGGAAGCAACTCGCGCACCGCGCACGCGAGCGCGAGAGCCAGACGCCCCGGCCCAGGCCCCGGCGGAGGAGGCCGACAACGCCACGGCCCCCACGGCGGCCCCAACGGCGGGCCTGGTCCGCAGCCCGGCCAGTCCAACGCGCACGGTGGCGGTTCCGGCGGACGGCACGGCCCAGACCGTCGACATGGGCCGCGCCACACGCCCAACCCGGCGCCCCGCACCGGCGCGCACACGGCAGGACGCGCGGGCACCGGCCCGTCCCACGGGCGCGGTCACGACGCGGCCCCACGGGCGGACACGCGGCCCCACCCGTCCGGCCTACCAGGCCGACCCACCGGCGACGGTCGCGCACGGCCGCCCGGACCGCCGCAGCAACCGGCCCGCCCGTACCGGCGTGCCGACAGGCCGCGCCGCCCGGCACCGCCGGCGGTCGTGCGCCTCGATCCGCCCCACCGGCGCCGTTACGGCAGGAGAAACCGATGAACGACGAGTATGAGCCGATGTCGGCGCGTATCCCCGCTGACATCGAACAACCCGACAAGATCATGTACGGGCTCACCGGCCGTCAGGTCGCCATCCTCGGCGCGACCGCCGCCGTGACGGTGGCGGTCTTCATGGCGGCCGCGCCGGTCGTGCCGGTCCCGATCGTCATCGGAGTGTGCTTCCCGCTGGTGGCGGCCGGTTGCTCGATGGCACTCGGCCGCCGCGACGGCATGGGCCTGGACCGGTTCGCGCTGGCCGCCCTCGATCATCTGCGGCGCCGCCGGACGCTGGTGTCCGCGCCCGAGGGAGTGCCCGGACCACCGGCGTGGTGCCAAGTACGCGGAAGACTCCCCGGACCATTGCGGTTCCCGGTCCGCGCCATCCGGCAGGACGGCGTCATGGACCTGGACGCAGGCGCGACGGCCGCGCTCGTCCGGGCGGGAACCATCTCGCTCGGACTCCGCACCGCCGCCGAGCAGACCGCGCTCGTCGGGTCCTTCGGCAGGTGGCTCAACTCCCTGGAATCCCCGGTGCAGATCGTTGTGCAGGCACGGCCCGTCGACCTGACCGAACTCACCGACCGGGTAGCCGAGGCCGCGCGAGATCTGCCGCATCCCGCGCTGCGCCAAGCCGCCGAGGGGCACGCCGCCTACCTCGATGAACTGGGAGCGTCCCGGAACCTGCTGATGCGTGAGGTGCTGATCGTCCTACGCGACCAGCCCATACCCGCAACACCTGGCACCGGGCGCCGAGGCCGGGCACGCGAGGCCAGCGCCTCGATCGTCGCGCGCCGCGCCATCGACACCGTCCGCGCCCTGACCAGTTTCGGGATCACCGCCCACGTTCTGGACGCCGACGAGTGCGTCCGTGTCCTGTCCGAAGCGCTATCGCCCAGCCAGGCGCGTCCCGTCCCCTCTTCGGACTTCGAGCGACCCATCACCAGCGACCATCCGACCGAGGGGCGCCAGTCATGACCCAGTCCCAGCAGTTTGACCTGTCCAGTCTCGTCGCGGGGCTCCGCATGACAGCCCAGGGGTGCTGCGCGGAACTCGCCGCTGTCGAGTTGCTGATAGCGCACCGGTTCTGGCTCACCCGCGCCGACTTCCGCGACCGCCTCATCCACACCGACACCACCCCACCAGGCACCGACGAGCCCATCCCGGCATGGGTGAACTGGACTGGCGCCGCCACCGCCCTGAAGTTCGGGCGGCTGGCGTGCTCGTCCGGCGAGGCCGCCGTCCTGCACATCGCCGGCGCGCTGGCGACCGGCGGATCGCTCCCCGCCTCCGCGCTGACCAGTCTCGACCGCGACAACCTCGCCAGGGTCCTGACCGCGACCGTCCGCGCGGGCGGCTACACCAAAGCCCACGTGGAGATCCGATGACGACGACTCGCCTTTCACTGGCCCGCGCGGCCCTCTCCCGCATAACCGGCACCGTTCCGTCCCCGGGCCGGGACACCGGCGAGGAGAGGTCTGCTGACCCGGGCGATCTGCTCGGGCCGTCCGCGCTGCGGATCAACGCCTCGTCGCTGGATCTGCCGGACGGGTGCTGCGCGTCGTTCGCGGTCGCCGGGTATCCGCGCGAGGTCGGCGCGGGCTGGCTGGAGCCGCTGCTCACCTACCCCGGCCGCCTGGACGTCTCCATGCACATCGAGCCGATCCCGCCGATGGTCGCCGCGCAACGTCTCCGGCGGCAGTTGGCGCGGCTGGAGTCCAGTGCACGCGCGAACGCCGAGGCGGGACGCCTGGCCGACTTCAACGCCGAGGCCGCCGCCGACGACGCAGCCGAGCTGGCTTCCTCGCTGGCCCGCGGCGACGGCCGCTTGTTCCGTGTCGGGCTCTACCTCACCGTCCACGCCTTGGACGCCGCAGAACTACAAGGCGAGGTCCAGCAGGTACGAGCATTGGCCGCTTCACTGCTCCTGGACGCCCAGCCCACCACCTTCTGCGCGCTGCAAGGCTGGACGACCAGTCTCCCGCTCGGCGCCGACGCGATCCGGCAACGCCGGACCTTCGACACCCAGGCGTTGGCCGCCTCGTTCCCGTTCGCCTCCCCCGACCTGGACGCGCCCGCCGGATCGACCGGCGTGCTCTACGGCGTGAACGTCGCCAGTTCCGGGGTGGTGGTGTGGGATCGGTTCGCCCAGGACAACCACAACTCCGTCGTCCTGGCCCGGTCGGGTGCGGGCAAGAGCTACTTCACCAAGCTCGAAGCGCTGCGCATGCTGTACCACGGTGTTGAGGTTTCGGTGATCGACCCGGAAGACGAGTACCGGGCCCTGGCCGAGACCACCGGCGGCGCCCACCTCGGCCTCGGCGCGCACGGAGTCGCATTCAACCCGTTCGACCTGCCCGTCGACCAAGGCGACGACACCTTGATTCGGCGGGCGCTGTTCGTCCAGACGCTGGTCGCCGCCATGCTCGGCGAGCCGTTGAAGTCGTCCGCGCGGCCCGTCCTGGACCGTGCGGTGCTGGCGGCCTACGCGGCCAAGGGGATCAACTCCGCCCCGTCGACGTGGTCGCGTCCGGCTCCGCTCCTGGCCGATCTCGTGGAACATCTGTCGATCAGTTCGCACCCGGAGGGCGAGGCGATCGCCGACCGCCTCATCCCGTACGTCACCGGTTCCTACAAGGAGCTGTTCGCGCAGGCGACGACGACGCGGCCGGACGGGCATCTGGTGGTGTTCTCGCTGCGGGATCTGCCCGAGGAGGTCAAGTCGGTCGGGGTGCTGCTGGCGCTGGACGCGATCTGGCGCAAGGTCGCCAACCCCGCCGACCGGCGTCCCCGCCTGGTCATCGTCGACGAGGCGTGGATGCTGATGAAGGAAGCCGAAGGCGCCCGGTTCCTCTACCGGCTCGCCAAGTCCGCCCGCAAACACTGGGCCGGACTGACCGTCGTCACCCAGGACGCCGCCGACCTGCTCGCCTCCGACCTCGGCCGCGCCGTGGTCGCCAACTCCGCGACCCAGATCCTGCTCCGCCAAGCACCCCAGGCGATCAGCGCAGTCGGTGAGGCGTTCGGCCTGTCGGAGGGCGAGCGCGCGTTCCTGCTGTCGGCCGAGCGCGGCGAGGGTCTGTTGTGTGGCGGCAACACCGGTGACAGGGCGGCCTTCGCCGCCATCTCCTCACCCGCCGAACACAAGGTCATCACCTCCGATCCCGCTGAGCTGCTCGACCAGCACGACGGGGAGAGCGGCCCGCTGTGATCGCGCTCGATGACGTCCCGCGCTGGACGCACATCTTCGACCAGACGCGGCACATTCCGGCGCTCGCCGCCCATGACGGCCCGGTCGTCGTCCTCGGGGTGGGAGCCGCCGCCGTGGTGTTCCGGGCCGCGCGTGGTGTGCTGTGGCGCTGGCAGGCCAAACGGTTCGCGCGCGACGCCCGCCTGGTCACGGTGTCTGTGCCACCGCAGGTCGACCCGGCGAGCGCCCCCGCGTGGTGGGCCCACCAAACCGGCCTGCTCGCCCCGGCGTGGAAACGCTGGCTGGTCGGCCAACCCCACCTGGCCTTCGAGTACGTCGCGGACGCCGCCGGAGTACGCGTCCAAGTCTGGGTTCCCGGGGCCATTCCGCCAGGGATGGTTGAGGAGACCATCCGGGCCGCCTGGCCAGGAGCCACCACCACAACCCGCCCCGCAACATCTCCCGTCCCGCTGGACTTGGCGGCGATCGGAGGCCGTCTTGTGCTGTCACGCAACGACGCGCACCCGTTGAAGACCGATCACCACACCGACCCGATCCGTTCACTCCTCGGCGCGGTGTCCGGACTCGACCAAGGGCAGCACGCCGCGCTCCAGATCCTCGCCCGCCCCGTCACCGGCCGCCGCCTCGCACGAGCCCACCGCGTGGCCGCCGCGCTCAAGGGCGGAAACCCCGCATCCTCGCGGGGCCTGTTGTTCGACCTCATCACCCCGGGGGCCGGTACCAGGCCACGTGGCCACCGGTCACCCCAGTTCCAAGCGAGCACACACCCCGAACGCGCCGAGCAGGTCCGCGCGATCCTGGCCAAGGCAACACAGCCGCGCTTCGCGGTCGACATCCGATACGCCGTAGCCGCGCCCGACACCGACCGTTCGCGGGACTGGCTACGCGGACGAGCCCATGCCCTCGCCTCCGTCGCCGCGCTATACGCCTCCGGCCACCAGCACCTTCGCCGCCGCCGACTACCGGACGCCGCCCTCGCCCTGGACGAGCGGCGGCTGGGCCGCGGCTACCTGCTGGGCACCGCCGAGTTGGCAGCGCTCGCGCACCTGCCCCTGGATCCGGACGCGCCCGCCATCATCCGCGCAGGCGCCCGCCCGGTCGCACCGTCTCCCGACGTGCCCACCGGTCCAGACGCCGTCACCGGACCCGCGCGCCTGCTGGGCGACGCCGACGCGGGCCACCCGCGCCCCGTCGCACTTCCGATCGTCGGGGCGCGGCAACATGTCCACGTGCTGGGACAGACCGGTGTCGGCAAATCCACCCTCCTGGCCTCCCTCGTCCTGGCCGACGCGCACGACGGGCGAGGCGCCCTGGTCATCGATCCCAAAGGCGATCTGATCGCCGATGTTCTCAACCGGCTCCCCAGCCGCATGGCGGGCCGGACAGTGGTGTTCGACCCGTCCGACCCGGCACCGCCTCCCTCGGTCGGAGTCCTGTCCGGCCCTGATCCGGCGTTCGCGGTGGACTCGGTCGTGTCGATCTTCCACCGCTGCTTCCGCTCGTCCTGGGGTCCGCGCCTGGATGACCTGTTGCGCTCGGCCTGCCTGAGCCTCATGCACGCCCACGGCTCCCGCGCCACCCTCGCCCAGGTCCCGCAGCTCCTCACTGACTCGGCCTTCCGGGCTCGCGTAGTCGGACGGCTCTCCGACGATCTCCTACGCGGCTTCTGGGCCGGATACGACGAACTGTCACCGGCCGGAAGATCAGCAGCGATCGGCCCCGTCATGAACAAGCTCCGCGCCGTCCTGCTCCGCCCCTTCGTCCATCAGGCCCTCTCGGCGACCGGCTCAACCGTCGACCTGGCCCGCCATCTCGACCACGGCGGCCTCGTTCTAGCCCGGCTTCCCAAAGGCGTCCTGGGGGAGGACGCTGCCCGCCTCATGGGCTCGCTCCTGCTCGCCCACACCTGGCAAGGCATCACCCGCCGCGCCGCACTGCCCGAGAACGAACGCCCTGACTCGGCCGCCTTCATCGACGAGTGCCACAACTTCCTCAACCTGCCCGGCTCAGTCTCCGACATCTTGGCCGAGGCCCGCGGCTACCGGCTCTCCCTCGTCCTGGCCCACCAGCACCTGTCCCAACTGCCCAAAGACCTCCGCGACGCGGTCTCCGCCGACGCCCGCAACAAGATCTACTTCGCCGCATCACCCGAAGATGCCGCAGACCTCGCCCGCCACGTCGGCCCCGTCCTGTCCGCACACGACCTCGCCCACCTCGGCGCCTACCAAGCCACCGGACGCCTCGTCGCCGCAGGCCAACCCACCCAAGCCTTCACCTTCCGCACCCGCCCCCTGCACGAGCCGATCCCCGGCCGCGCGGACCGCATTCGCGCCGCCTCGCGCCAGCGCTTCACACCCCGCGTGACGACAACCAAGGCCAGCACCGGCAGGGCCCAACCCGTATCAGGCGACCCGCGCGCCGAGCACCCCACCGCCAAGGAGGACCAGCCGCGTTGAAGAACACGATCCGTCACCGGCAGACGCCCAGCACACCAAGAAGGGCGACACCCGAACTCTTCCTCGAACTACGCGCACGCCTCACCGACCGCGACCGAGCACTCCTGGGGCTGGTCTGGGAACACCGCGTGCTCACCACACACCAACTTGCAACGATCTTCTTCACCACACCCGGCAAGGCCCGTGACCGTCTCCTGCAACTGTTCCGCCTCAAAGCACTCGAACGCTTCCAACCCTGGGTTCCGGCCGGAGCAGCGCCCTACCACTGGGTCCTCGGCCCCCTGGGCGCCCAGCACCTGGCCGCCCACCGCGACACCACCCTTTCCGGCCTCGGCTACCGCCGCAGCACCGCACTCCAGATCAGCCATTCCCGGCACCTGGCCCACCAGGTCGGCGTCAACGAGTTCTTCACCCAACTCCACGCCCACGCCCGCCGCACACCCGGCACCCGCCTCGACAAATGGTGGCCCGAACGGCGCTGCACCCAACTATGGGGAGACCTCGCCCGCCCCGACGCCTACGGCCGATGGACCGAAACCACCCCCGCGAGCCCGGCCCCGACAACGATCGACTTCTTCCTCGAACACGACACCGGAAGCGTCACCCTCGCCAAAGTCGCCGCCAAACTCAACGGCTACCAAGCCCTCGCCGAGGCCACCGGCATAACCACCCCAGTCCTGTTCTGGCTACCCAACACCCGCCGCGAAACCCACCTCCGCGCCCTGCTGGGAACACCACCAGTACCGGTCGCCACGGCCGTCCACACCCCCGCCGACGCTACGGGCGGCCCCGCCGGGCCCGTCTGGCTCCCGGCAGGAAACGACGGCCCCCGCCGCCGATTGACCGAACTGACCAACACACCACCGGCACCGTCCACAACCCGCACCTCCAGGACGGGGGACACCGGTTGCCGATAATCGCGCTCCTGGTCGCCCTCGTGGTCCTGGCGGTCGTCCTCATCGGCGCCGTCACCGGCTTGGCGCCCACCTCCGACGCATGCGCGCCACAGGCCAGCGGACCACCAGTCGCCGGAATCCCGGCCACCTACCTCACCCTCTACCGCAAGGCCGCAACCGACTACGGCATCCCCTGGGAGATCCTCGCGGCCGTCGGATCCATCGAGTCCGACCACGGACGCTCCAACGCACCAGGCGTCCACTCCGGCGCCAACCACGCCGGAGCTGGCGGCCCGATGCAGTTCCTACCCGGAACCTGGACCGCCTTCGGCGTCGACGGAGACCACGACGGCAGAAAGGACCGCTACAAGCCAGCCGACGCCATCCCCGCAGCCGCCAACTACCTCCGCCACAACGGCGCCCCGCCCCGGATGCGCGCAGCCCTCTTCGCCTACAACCACAGCAGCACCTACGTCGACAACGTCCTCAACCGCGCCCACAAGTACAAGACAGCGCTAACCACCGAGAGCACCGCGACCGCACCCCCAGCCGAGTGCGCCGAGGTCGCCGCCATCACCGCGCCTAACGCCACGATCGCGCAAATCATCGCCTTCGCCATGGCCCAACGCGGCAAGCCCTACGTCTTCGGCGCCACTGGCCCCAACGCCTGGGACTGCTCCAGCCTCGTCCAAGCCGCCTACCGAGCCACCGGACTCACCATCCCGCGAACCACCTTCGCCCAATGGCCCTTCGGCGTCCGCATACCCAACAACCAAGCCCAACCCGGCGACCTCGTCTTCTTCAACTCCGGCCCCGGCACCTCCACCAACACCCCAGGCCACGTCGGCCTCGTCATCGGCCACGGCCAAATGATCGCCGCCCGCTGCTCCACCTGCCACCCAGCCATCGGCGTAGAAACATACCGTCGGCATGACTGGCTCGGCACCACCCGTCCTCTCCTCAAGGTCGGGCAGGCCAAGCCACGAACGCAGCAGGTCCCACCGCATCACTCGCTCTCAAACCTCGGCGACCCAGGACGTCCATAGGACACGTGCCGAAGCCCTGCGCGGACAGTTCAAAGCCCCGACCACACGTGGTGATCGGGGCGGTTGTTCACCCGTTAGGGCACGTCGTAGTCGCCGCGCTTGATCGCGCCCACTAGGTCGCGGAAGGTCTGAGGAGGGAGCGCAACGCCTGGACCTTCTGGGTTCTTGGAGTCCCGCACGCCGATGTTGCGTGCGAGCGCCGCAACTTCCACGCAATCGCTCTGGCTGCCACCTGTACCGCTGTATGTGGACTTCCGCCATACGGGAGTCATGCAAGACCCTCCATTACCTGCTTGATCAATTCCAACGATGCGCGCACGGGAAGCGCCTCGTCCCCGATGCGGTCGAACCGTGCGCGGTATGAGCGTACATCCGTTGCGTCCTGGACTAGTCGCCCTTCTTGGGCGGCTTCGACGTATGCCGAATCGGTCCCGTCCACGGTCATGATCTTGAATGCGCCGTCCCGGCCGACATGCGCGCCGACCGTCCGGGGGACGATTCGAATAGAGATCTTCGGGCGCGCCGCGAGTTCCAGGAGGCGCGCGAGTTGCTCCCGCATCACTTGCGGAGATCCAACTTCCTCGGTGATGACGTTCTCGTGAAGGACTACCCAGAAGAGCGGTACGGGCGTGCGGTCGAGCATCTCCTGCCGCTTCATGCGGGCCGCCACCTCATCCTCGACATCCGGCAGACCCGCCGACTCGACTAGCGCGCGGACGTAGCTCTCCACTTGGAAGAGCCCAGGGACCCACGAGGTTTCCCAAATGCGCTCCTCAGTCGCCCTGGCTTCCATCTCCAGATGCGTGGCGAACCACTCCCGGTCGTGACCTTCCTTGGCGAAACGGACAAGGGTCACGAAGAGGCCCGCCGTCTTCCACTCCGCGTCGAGCTTGACGGCGTGCTTCTCCTGAAGCTTGATCGCGCCTGGCCGATCCCAAGACTCAAGACGCGAAACAGTGGACCGATCAAGATCCAGAAGCCTGCCCAGTGCCTCTCCGGAGATCCCATGCTCTTGGCGGTGTCTACGCACTTGAATAGCTATGAGCTGCCAGAGTGTGCCGACTGGCGCTGGTGACTCTCCACTTCCCATGCGTGACCCTCCGTCTGTTGCGCTTGCTGCGCGAACGTAGCGAAGGTACCCCGAGAAGGCACATGCTTGTGGCTGGTGACACAAACATCTGCCCAGGAGGTGATGACGGCTATGGGCACCGAACCCAACGAAGGCCCCCGCCCGAAGATCCATCCGGAGGTAAGGCGGGAGCACGTCGTCAAGCTCGCCGCCGCCGCAAACGACACCGGCGACCTGAAGTCATATCTGATCTGCCCCGATGGCGAGATGTCCGCCAGGATCAGCGAGTCACGCTCGGGACACACAACTGAAGTGACGGCGATCCTCCACGACGGGCTCCAGCTCTTCGCATGGACAACAGACCACGGGACGATCGGCAGTGTTGAGGACATCGCCGGGACGCTCGGCGCAGTCCGTCACCGACTCGTGATGCGGGACTCCACGTGTCGACCGTGACCGCGACCGGTGTACTCACCACGTCGAACGGTCCAGATGACCTGGTTCGCATGGCGGCCGCCTTCGGAATCGTCGCCGTCGCCTTCCTCCTGTTCGGCCTTCTGATGGGTGCCCTGTGGGGAACTCGCCGTGTAGGCCAGCCAGGTAGGCACGTCGCCGGAAGGTCGTTCACCACAGACGGCCAGCATGGCGGCAGCCGTCGCCCACCACCTCGACCACGCACTGAGCCACGTCGCGAGCTGTCTCAGGACGTCTCAGGCCATGCGCGTCCCTGGATAGGACCTCCTCAGCGATGACCCATCAATCTGGCAGGAAGGGGACGGCGTCGTGACGGACGCGCACCGCCCGATAGACGAACACCTTGCGCTGGTCGGACGCGTGGCCACCGCGTGCGGTGAGGCGCTGGAAAACCACAGCCTGCCGCCGAGGACGGTGGACGCGATCGGCGCCACCGTTCACCACAGGATCTCGGACATGTTCAACGAGGCAGAGCCGAGTTCCCTACCGGAGCCATCCGAGTAGGGGGATGACCACGCGGGAGGGGTGGGCCCGCGTGATGAGGGCGCAAGGCGGCGGATTCTGCCCCCAGCAATCCGTCGTGCGTCCTGTGTCCCGATCCCTGCTAGGCGGCGGGGATCGGGACACAAAAGAGGACGCCTCGGGAGATCAGGCCAGGGCCTCCTCTCAAGGAGCTCACGTCCTGGGAATCGTCGTGAGCCAGCAATTCCAGGACCCATCCGGACACCGGGGCACCATCACGTCCACCCGCTGTTCGGTCCTTCAGCAAGTCTTCAGGGAAAGGAAGGCACCGCGTGCTTAATGGTCCACCGCCGAAGCTCTCCACGGAGCATCTGGCCATGGTCGTGCTCGTCCGCGAAGACGGTAGGGCGGGCGGCTCCGTACCGACCTACTCCCTGGATCAACTGCCATGTCTTACAGCACGCGTCCGCGCAGCCGGGATAACCGCGCTGAAGGTCTTTGCCACCGATCGGCGTGACGCCACAGGGACACGGGCCGCATCCAACAACTCGGTGATGTCACGTGCAATCCGAGTCATCAAGTCGACGAGCCCGGATATGGAGGTAATGACAGAGACATGTCTCTGCGCGTACGTCTCGACCGGCGAATGTCATCTCGTTGGACGAACTGGCCTGCCCGACCAAGCGGCGACGATTGCGGCCCTGGAACACCAGGCTGTGAGGCAAGCCAAGGCTGGTGCCGACGTGATAGGCCCCGCCGCCATGATCCCCGGCTCGGTCGCGGCGTGCCGGAGCGCACTCGACGCCGCCGGGTTCGATCAAGTCCGCGTCATGCCGCATCTAATCGTGAACTCGCGTCTCTACAGCAGATACCGGGCAGCCATGGGCATCCGACCCCAGCAGGCGCGTCGGCCTTTCCAACTCCCCATGACAGGGCCTACGGCCACAGCCGTTGAGCGCGGCCTGATGATGGTGGCCGAAGGCGCCGACTCGCTCCTGATCGAGCCCGCCCTGTTCTCGACCGACATTCTCAACGGCCTATATGCCAAGGCCGACGTACCACTATTGCCCTTCTCCGTTTCTGGCGAGTGCGCCGCCCTACCACCCGCGCTACTTGCCGAGGAGTACTGCATGCTCCTACGTGCCGGAGCCTCACGAGTGGTCAGCCACGCCTCGCTGACACTCGTGGATACGCTCCGTGATGCGCGGCCCACCGTCCCAACGTCCCGAAAGCCTTCACAATGACCGTCGTTCGCACCGAGTCGAGCACCTCCCTGGCCCCGGCCACCGCCTACTTCCGAGACGCGCTGCCCGCGGAGGCGCTACGCCTCGGTGGGCGCACCAGCCACCTCGCCCGCGCCTATGCCCGGCGCACCATCGCCGCCCTCACGGCCGTCGTACCCGGGTTGGAGGTCGAGTACGTCCCCATCGAGACCTCGGCGGACCGATACAAGGGCGACCTGTCGGAGCTGGGCGGCAAGGGCCTGTTCATGAAGGAGATCGACAAGGCCTTGATGATGGGTCAGATCGACGCCGCCGTGCACTGCATGAAGGACGTCCCAGGCGACGTTCCTTTGCCGAAGGAGTTCGTCTTCGCCGCCTACCTCCGACGGGACGACGTACGCGACGCTGTGGTCTTCCCCGACGGCTCGAAGTACAGCACCCTCGACGATCTTCCACCAGGAGGACGTATCGGAACGTCTTCCGTCCGACGCAAGGCTCAGCTCCTCCGAAAGCGGCCACACCTCAACGTCCAGCGGTTTCGCGGCAACGTCGTGCCGCGCCTGACTCGTCTCGACGAAGAGCAAGAGGTGGATGCGCTGGTCTTGGCGGGAGGCGGCCTAGCCAAGGTCGGCATGGAACACCGCATCTCGCAGCTTCTCAACACAGAGGAGATGTGCCCGGCCATCGGGGCGGGAGTCGTCGGCGTCCAGTGCCGCAAGGCCGACGAAGGACTCGTGGAGCTTCTCCAGGTCATCGACGACGCCGAGACCCGAACCCATATCCTCGCCGAGCGGACCATGCTGCACGCACTTCAAGGGCACTGCAACAGTCCGATAGCTGGCCACTGTCACACAACCGACGACGGCCAGCTGAGCCTCATTGGCATGGTGTTCAGCCGGGACGGTGCGACGTTCGCCTACGCCCACGAGTGGGACACCCTCGATCACGCATACGAGTTGGGCGCCTTCGTCGCGGCGAGCCTGACCCGCAAGAACGCCCGAAGCATCATCGCCGGTACTCGTCTGCACTGAACGCGATGACGCCCGACATCGCCGCGCCGCAAACAGCGACTCATGCGGTACTGATCGATCCACGCGGATTCGTCCTGCTAGTGAACCCCTCCTACAAGAAGCGATGGCACTTGCCCGGCGGGTATGTGCACGAGGGCGAACTGCCATCCACCGGGCTCGCTCGCGAGATCCTCGAGGAGTTAGGTATCTCGCCGCACCTTCCGCCTGCGCCGTCGGTCATAGCGTGGGCGCCGCACGCCGGTGACCGGCTCCTGTTGTACTACGCGGCCAAACTCACGCCCCAGCAGGCGAGAGACATGAGAACCAACGGCCACGAGATCATCGGGTTCCAATGGTGCAACGAAGGCGCCTTGGACGAATGGCTTCACCCAGCCGTCGCCGAACGAATCCGACTCACTTTGCAATGCTCACGGCGCGGCCAAACCATCTTCACCGAAGCGCGACGGGACACCGAACGGTAGTGCCGCACGCACGGCAGCGCACACGGGGAGGGGTGGGATTCAGGCCACCGACACGATGAAAGGGTAGAGGAAGTTGCCGTTACAGAGTCCCGAGGAGCAGCACCAGCGGGAGCGATGGGGCTAGATCGCTGTCCTTCACCTTGAAAGCGGCGGGGGGTGGATCGGCGCCAAAGACGCGGCACATCTGTCAGGAGTCCGCGCGGCCAATCTCAGGCGATGGGCCGAGCGAGGAGTCATCAGCGTCATCCGCGATCCGGGCCAGCACCGCCATTACTACATCCCCGAGCTCGCGCTTCTCGCGTTCTGGGGGAAAGAGAAGGACGAGCCCCTGAACCTGATCGCGCTGACTAACCACATCGCCGTCATGCTCGCACCCGCTTACAACTGCGAGTCCACGTAACTCCACGGACGAATCACCCGATCTCTACCCGGCGGCGCGCACGGGGCCGCACGGACGGCGGCGCGCACGGGGCCGCACGGACGGCGGCGCGCAC
>NZ_BAABAS010000001.1:0-331796 GCF_039537545.1 Actinomadura meridiana | reverse complement strand
AACACACCATCGTCGCCGGAGCCACCACCCACACCGAAACACTGACCGCACACTGCAAAACCCACAACATCGACGCGCGCACCATCCCGGTCGACTACGCCTCCCACACCCCCCACATGCACCCCATACGCGACCACCTCATCACCAGCCTGAACGGCATCACCCCGCGGCAGGGCAGCGTTCCGTTCCACTCCACCCTCACCGCACAGCTCATCACCGACACCACCGGACTGGACGCCACCTACTGGTACGACAACCTCGCCAACCCCGTCCAATTCCACCCCACCCTCACCCACCTAACCCAACACCACTCCACCTTCATCGAAACCAGCCCCCACCCCATCCTCACCCCCGCCATCCACGCCACCATCACCCCACCCGCAACCGCACACCCCACCCTCCGCCGCGACCACGGCGGATACCACCAATTCCTCACCTCACTCGCCACACACCACACCCATGCCGCCAAGCCGACCTGGCACGTCGAGCCGAAGCGGCCCGCCGTCCCGCTGCCCGCCTATCCGTTCCAGCGTGAGCGGTACTGGCTGAGCCCGGCCCCAGCGGCGAAGGACGCGGCCGGGCTCGGATTGAGCGCGGCCGAGCACCCGCTGCTCGCCACGACCACGGCGCTGCCCGACGGGAGCTGGCAGGCCACCGGGCTCCTCTCCCTGGACACGCAGCCATGGCTCGCCGACCACGCCGTCCACGGAACCCCGCTCCTGCCCGGCACCGCGTTCCTCGACCTGGCACTCCACGCCGCCCACGCCCTCAACACGCCCACCCTCGAAGAACTCACCCTCCACACGCCCCTCACCACCGACACACCCCGCGACCTGCACATCAACGTCACCGCACCGGACGACCAAGGCGTTCGCGAGATCAGCGTGCATTCGCGCCCGCACGACAGCGAAGGCGACTGGGGCCTGCACGCGAGCGGTGTCCTGTCCCCGGCGGAAGGGGACGCCCCGGACGACGACGCCGCCTGGCCCCCGGAGGGCACGGCGCCCACAGATCTCGCCGGGACCTACGAAGCCCTGTCCGAGCGCGGCTACGACTACGGCCCGGCGTTCCAGAACCTCCGCGAGATGCGGGAGCGGGCCGCGACACTGCACGCCCGCGTCCAGCTCGCCCCCGACACTTCCGTCACCGGCTACGGCGTCCACCCCGCGCTCTTGGACGCCACGCTCCACGCCCTGCTGGCGGCGACCGTTCTGCGTGAGGACGGCCCGGTGAGCCTCCCGTTCTCGTGGTCGGGTGTCCGGGTGCACGCGGTCGAGGCGGACACGCTGCACGTCCGGCTGACGACACTGAGGCCCGGAACGATCGCGTTGCATGCCGCCGATCAGGCGGGACGGCCCGTCCTCACCGTCGAGGAGCTGACGCTCCGCCCACTGAGCACCGACCTCGCGGCCGCCGCGGCGCCCACCCGCGCCGTCGGCGAAGACCTGTTCCTCCTGGAATGGCGGCCCGCCGAGACGACGACCGCGGAGACCGGGACGCCGGTCTTCGTCGGCGACGCCGAGAACGGCTACGGGACGCTGGCGGAGCTGAGCGCCGCGGTCGCGGAAGGGACGCTCCCGGCCCCGGCCGACGTGGTGGCGCTGCCCGTCCTGTTCGCGGCGTCGCCCGGCGACGACCTGGACGAAGACGGCACCTGCCCCGACGCCGCCGAGACCGCCTCGGCCACGGCGCTCGCCCTCGTCCAGGAATGGCTGGACGCCCCGCACCTGCACACCGGCACCCTCACGGTCTGCACCCGCCACGCGCACGCGACGCCGGATGACGACCACGAGCTGAACCTGGCGCACGGCGCCGTGTGGGGCCTGGTCCGCACCGCGCAGAACGAGCACCCGGACCAGTTCCACCTCCTCGACGCCACGGCGTCCGGCACCACCGGGATCTCCGCCGCCGTCGCCGCCGCGCACGCGCTCGGCGAGGCGCAGCTGGCGGTGCGCGGCGACCGCGTGTACCGGCCGAGGCTGGTCCGGGCGGGTTCGCGGGGGCCGCTCCCGGCCGCGCCGTCCGCGTGGCGGCTGGACACCTCCGCCCGGACGGGCAGCCTGGACGATCTCGTCGTCGTCCCGTCCGACGCGCGGGACGTCGCGCTCCTCCCGCACCAGGTGCGGGTCGCGGTGCGCGCGGCCGGGGTCAACTTCCGGGACGTGTTCGTCACACTCGCCATGCGCGAGGGCGAGACCGGCCTCGGCCTGGAGGGCGCTGGCGTCGTGCTGGAGGTCGGCTCTGACGTCACCGGCCTCGCGCCCGGCGACCGGGTGACCGGCCTGTTCGAGTGCGCCTTCGGGCCCGTCGCGGTCGCCGACCGCAGCCACCTGGCGACGCTGCCGGACGGGTGGACGTTCGAGCAGGGCGCGTCCGTCCCGATCGTGTTCCTCACCGCCTACCACGGCCTGGTGAACATCGCCGGGCTGCGTCCCGGGCAGTCGGTGCTCGTGCACGCGGCGGCCGGCGGCGTCGGGATGGCGGCGGTGCAGCTCGCCCGGCACCTCGGGGCCGAGGTGTACGGGACGGCGAGCGCCGCGAAACGCGACGCCGTGCGGGAACTCGGCCTGGACGACGCGCACACGTCCGACTCGCGCGGCCTCGTCTTCGAGCAGGAGTTCCAGGAGGCGACCGGCGGCGCCGGGTTCGACGTCGTGCTGAACTCGCTCGCCCACGAGTTCGCCGACGCCTCCCTGCGGCTGCTGCCGCGCGGCGGCCACTTCGTGGAGATCGGCAAGACCGACATCAGGGACGCGGCCGCCGTCGCCGCCGAACATCCCGGTGTCGTCTACGAGGCGTTCGATCTCCTGGCGGTGCCGCCGGAGCGCGTCCGGGAAATGCTCGACGAGCTGATGACTCTGTTCGCCTCGGGCGCTCTGCGGCCGCTGCCGGTGCGGTGCTGGAACCTGCTCGACGCGCGTGCCGCCCTGCGCCATCTGCGCGAGGGCGCCAACATCGGCAAGGTCGTGCTGACTCCGCCGCGGCCGCTGGACCCGGACGGCACGGTCCTGATCACCGGCGGCACCGGCACGCTCGGCGGGCTCATGGCCCGGCATCTGGTCACCGAGCACGGCGCGCGGCGGCTGCTGCTCACGAGCCGCCGCGGCCCGGACAGCGCGGGCGCCGCCGAACTGGCGGCGGAGCTGGAAGAACTCGGCGCGCACGTTACCGTCGCGGCCTGCGACGTCGCCGACGCGGACGCCCTGGACGCCCTGCTGTCGGACGTGCCCGACGCGCATCCCCTGACGGCCGTCGTGCACGCCGCCGGGGTGCTGCGGGACGCGCCCGTGACCGGGCTGACCGGCGACCACCTCACCGAGGTGCTGCGCCCCAAGGCGCACGCCGCGTGGAACCTGCACCGGCGGACCCGCGACCTGGACCTGGACGCGTTCGTGCTGTTCTCCTCCGCCGTCGGCGTCCTCGGTAACCCCGGCCAGGCCAACTACGCCGCCGCCAACAGCTACCTCGACGTCCTCGCCCACCAGCGGCACCGGCACGGACTGCCCGCCACGTCGGTGTCGTGGGGACTGTGGGAGCACAGCAGCGGCATGACCGGCGAGCTGACCGGCGCGGACCTCGCCAGGCTCCGGCGCGCCGGGCTCACCCCGCTGAGCGACGAGCACGCGCTGGCGCTGCTGGACACCGCCGTCCAGCTCGGCCGCCCGCATCTGGTCGCGACGCCGCTGCCGACGGCGACCACCGCGCACCGTCCGTCGCCGCTGCTGCGCGACCTGGCCCCGGCCGCCCGCCGCCGCGCCGCCGCCTCCGGCGCCGCGGCGGCCGACGCGACCTGGGCCGAGACGATCGCCGCGCTGCCCGCCGACGACCGGTACCCGCGGGTGCTGGACGAGGTCCGCGCGCAGGTCGGCGTCGTCCTCGGACACGCCGACCCGAGCGGGCTCGACGACCGGCGCGCGTTCAGGGAGCTGGGCTTCGACTCGCTCACCGCCGTTGAGCTGCGCAACCGGCTGAACTCGCGCACCGGGATGCGGCTGCCGACGACACTGGTGTTCGACCATCCGACGATCCACGCCATCACCGGCTTCCTGATCGAGGAGGTCGCGGGCGGCGCCCCCGCCCCGGTCTCCGTCACCGCCCGCGTCGACGAGACCGATCCCGTCGTGATCGTCGCGATGGGCTGCCGCTACCCCGGCGGCGCGGACACGCCGGACGCGCTGTGGCGGCTCGTCCGCGACCGGGTCGACGCGATCGGCCCGTTCCCGGACGACCGGGGCTGGAGCGGTGGCCTGTACGACCCGGATCCCGACCGTCCGGGGACGTCCTATGTCCGGTCGGGCGGCTTCCTGTACGAGGCGGGCGACTTCGACGCCGAGTTCTTCGGCATCAGCCCGCGCGAGGCCCTCGCCATGGACCCGCAGCAGCGGCTCCTGCTGGAGACGTCCTGGGAGACGATGGAGAACGCCGGGATCGACCCGACGACGCTGCGCGGCCGTCCCGTGGGCGTGTTCGTCGGCGCGGTCTCCCAGGACTACGGGCCCCGGATGCACCAGGGCCCGAAGGAGGTCGGCGGCTACCTGCTCACCGGCAACATCAGCAGCGCCATCTCCGGCCGGGTCTCCTACACCTACGGCTTCGAGGGCCCGGCGGTGACGGTGGACACGGCGTGCTCGTCGTCCCTGGTCGCGATCCACCTGGCGGCGCAGGCGCTCCGCTCGGGCGAGTGCGAGCTGGCGCTCGCCGGGGGCGTGACGGTGATGAGCTCACCCGGCATGTTCCTGGAGTTCAGCCGCCAGCGCGGTCTTTCGTCGGACGGACGCTGCAAGCCGTTCGCCGCCGCCGCCGACGGGACGGGCTTCGCCGAGGGCGCCGGCGTGCTGCTGCTGGAGCGGCTGTCGGACGCCGAACGTCTCGGTCACCGCGTGCTCGCCGTCGTGAAGGGCGCGGCGATCAACCAGGACGGTGCCAGTAACGGGTTGTCCGCGCCCAACGGGCCGTCGCAGGAGCGTGTGATCGAGCAGGCTCTCGCCAACGCCGGGCTGTCGGCCGGACAGGTCGACGTGGTCGAGGCGCATGGGACGGGCACCAGCCTGGGTGATCCGATCGAGGCGCGGGCCCTGCTCAACACGTATGGGCGGCACCACACCGCCGAGCTGCCTTTGCGTCTGGGGTCGATCAAGTCGAACATCGGCCACACGCAGGCCGCCGCCGGAGTCGCGGGCGTCATCAAGATGGTGCAGGCGATGCGGCACGGGACGCTTCCGGCGTCGCTGCATCTGGACGAGCCGTCGCCTCATGTCGACTGGGACACCGGGCACGTGACGCCGCTCGCCGACAGCGCCCCGTGGCCGGAGACGGGGGAGCCGCGCCGGGCCGCGGTGTCGTCGTTCGGGATCAGCGGGACCAACGCGCATCTGATCCTGGAAGCCGGGCCCGAGACATCGGACGAGAGCGTTGTCGAGGCGTCGGCTGGTCCCGTGGTCACCGTGCCTTTGTCGGCGAAGACTCCCGAGGCTTTGCGGGACGCCGCCGCTCGGCTGGGCGACCACCTCGCGGATCGTCCGGAGACCACTCCGTCCGAGCTGGCGGGGGCGCTTTCACAACGGACGTCGTTCGACCACCGGGCCGTCATCGTGGCCGGGAATGACGACACGGCGACTCTCGTCCAGGCGCTCACCGCCCTGGCCTCCGATGAGGCGCACGCGTCCCTGGTCACTGGCACGCCCCGAGACGGCAGCGGCGGCGTGGTGTTCATGTTCAGTGGTCAGGGCAGCCAGCACCCGGGCATGGGGCAGGAGCTTCACAGCACGTCACCCGTCTACGCCGAGGCGTTCGACGCGGTGTGCGAGGCGGTCGACGCGCACCTGGACCAGCCGCTCGCCAGCGTGGTGTTCGGGGACGACGCGGAGTTGCTGAACAACACCCGCTACGCGCAGCCCGCGTTGTTCGCGCTACAGACCGCCCTGTACCGGCTGCTGGAGCACCACGGCGTCACTCCCGATCACCTCATCGGGCACTCCATCGGCGAACTCACCGCCGCCCACCTGGCCGGGCTGTGGACGTTGAGCGACACCGCGACCCTCATCACCGCCCGTGCCCGCCTCATGGCCGCGCTTCCCTCCGGCGGCGCGATGCTCACCGTCCACACGAGCGAGGACGCCCTCCTGCCGCTGGTGGAAGGGCATGAGGACGTCGCGGTCGCCGCGACGAACGCGCCGGGCTCCACCGTGCTGTCGGGAGATCGCGCCGCCCTCGAACAGATCGCCGGGGTCCTGGACGAGCAGGGGATCAGGTATCAGTGGTTGAAGGTCAGCCACGCCTTCCACTCGCCGCTGATGGATCCGATCCTGGACGAATTCCAAGAGGTGGCAGCCGGGCTCACCTATCACCCCACCACCATTCCGATCATTTCCAACCGCACCGCGTCCGCCGTCACCGACGAACAGCTCGGCGATCCCGGCTACTGGGCCCGGCACATCCGTGACACCGTCCGCTTTCACGACGGCATCTCCCATCTCGACCAGACTCGGCACCCCGCCCTCTATCTCGAAATCGGGCCCCGGCCCACCCTCACCACGCTCGCCCACCAAACACTCCCCACCGGCCCGGCCATCCAGCCGACGCTCCACCACCAGCAGCCCGACAGCATCGCCTTCCACACGGCGCTCGCCCATGTGGCCACCCGTGTCCAGGCGGTGCCCACGCCCGCTCGGCCGCCGCTGGAGACTCCGCCGCCGACGTATCCGTTCCAGCGGCGGCGGTTCTGGCTCTCCAGCACGTCAGGGGAAGCCGCGGACGTCGCGAACCTCGGTCTCGAAGAGGCGGAACACCCGCTGCTGGCCACCACGACCACGCTCCCCGACGGGGGCTGGCAGGCCACCGCCCGGCTCTCCCTCGAAACACAGCCGTGGCTCGCCGACCACGCCGTCCACGGGACCGCGCTCCTGCCGGGCACCGCGTTCGTCGATCTGGCGCTTCACGCGGCGCAGGCCGTCCAGTGCGCCTCGCTCGAAGAACTCACGCTGCACGCGGCGCTGTTCCTCACTCCCGGCCGTCCGCGCGACCTTCACATCAGCGTCACGTCTCCGGACGGGGCGGGGCGCCGCGGGATCAGCATGCACGCGCGTACCGACGGCGCGGACCAATGGACGGAGCACGCCACCGGTGTCCTCGCCCAGGCCGGGGAACTTCCGGACGTGCCCGTGACGGAGCCACCGGCCGGTGCCGAGCCCGTCGATCTCACCGGGATCTACGAGCGGTTGGCCGAGCACGGCTACGACTACGGGCCCGCGTTCCAGAACTTGCACGACCTGCACCGCGACGGTTCCACCTTCTACGGCCGGGTGCGGCTGTCGCCCGACCTCGCCACCTCCGGTCACGGCGTCCACCCGGCCCTCCTGGACGCCGCGCTGCACCCGCTCGCGATCCAGGGCATGGGCGACGGAGAGACGCCGCTGCCCTTCTCCTGGCGCGATGTCAGGATCTCCCCGTCCGAAGCCACGGAGTTGCTGGTCCGCGTCGCGGTGAACGGGCCGGGGTCGGTGGAGGTGAACGTCACCGACCTCTTCGGGGAACCCGTGGCGTCCGTCAGCGGACTGGCGATGCGCACGGTTTCCGCGGAGGAGTTCCGCCGCGCCTTCACCGAGCGGGGCGACGACTCGTTGTTCCGCATCGAGTGGGTCCCGGTCACGGGCGACGCCGGAGGAATGGTCACCGAGCACGAAATGCTGGACGTCCCGTCCGGTGGGGCGCCGCTCGCCGTTTCCGAACTCGTCCTCGACTCCGTTCAGCGGTGGGTCGCGGAGGACCGTCCCGCGGATGCTCGCCTGGTGGTCGTCACCCACGGCGCGGCAGGGCCCGGAGCCTATGACCTCGCGCAGGCACCCGTTTGGGGGCTCGTCCGCGCGGCCCAGTCCGAGCACCCGGACCGGATCGTCCTGCTGGACGTCGGCGACGGCCGGGCGTCCGACGAGGTCGTCGCCGCCGCCCTCGCGCTTGGACTGGCCCAACTCGCGCGCCGCGACGACGGCTTCGTGGCCCCGCGCCTGGTGGCGGCCTCGTCCACGCCCCGGGATCACTCCGTCGAAGGAACCGTCCTGATCACCGGCGGCACCGGAACCCTCGGCGCGTTGGTCGCCGAACACCTCATCACCCAGCACGGCGCCGCTCGTCTGCTCCTCACCAGCAGGCGCGGGCTGGACGCCCCGGGCGCGGCCGAACTCCAAGAACGCCTGGAAGGTCTGGGAGCGCAGGTCGCGATCGCGGCCTGCGACGCCGCCGACCCCGACGCACTGGCCGAACTGCTGGCCGGTATCCCGGACGACCAGCCCCTCAGGACCGTCGTCCACGCGGCAGGCGTCCTGGACGACGCGCCACTGGAAAGGCAGACACCCGAACGGCTCGCCGCCGTGTTCCGGCCCAAGGTCGATGCCGCCTGGAACCTGCACCAGCAGACCCGCGACCTGGATCTCGACGCGTTCGTACTGTTCTCCTCCGCCGCGGGCACCCTCGGCAACCCCGGACAAGCCAACTACGCAGCCGCCAACACCTACCTCGACGCCCTGGCCGCACACCGCCACCACACCGGACTCCCCGCGACCTCCATCGCCTGGGGACTCTGGGAACACACCAGCGCCATGACCAGCGCACTCACCGCAACCGACCACGCACGGCTACGCCGGTCCGGCATCACACCGCTCACCGACGAGCAAGGTCTCGCGCTTCTCGACGCCGCGCTCGGCTCCGCCGAGCCCCACCTCGTCGCCACGCCGATCGACATGGCCGCGCCTCTCGTCTCGCCCCTCACGGACGGGACGCCACGCCGGAAGGGTCGCCGGACGACCGGTCACGGCACGGGGCTCGCGCGCCGCGTCGCGGGGCTGCCCGAGGCCGAGCAGACACGCCTGCTGGCCGAGATCCTCCGCACCCGTATCGTCGCGGTGCTCGGGCTCGACGCGGACGCCGCCCCGGATTTCGACGTCTCCTTCCAGGAACTCGGCTTCGACTCCCTCGCCGCCGTGGAACTGCGCAACCTGCTCGGCAAGTCCACGGGCCTGCGGCTCACGACGACGCTCGTCTTCGACTATCCGACCCCGAGCGCACTGATCACCCACCTGCGGGACGAACTGAGCGGCGCCGGGCGCACCGCCGCCGTCCCGCGCTCGACACGGACCTCGTCCGACGAGACGATCGCGATCGTCGGCATGGCCTGCCGTTACCCCGGCGGCGTCCGCTCCCCGCGCGACCTGTGGCGGCTCGTGGCCTCCGGGACGGACGCGGTCGGCGAGTTCCCGGCGGACCGGGGTTGGGGCGACGACCTGTTCGACCCGGATCCGGAGCGAACCGGGAAGTCCTACGTCCGGCACGGTGGCTTCCTGTACGACGCCGGCGACTTCGACCCCGCCTTCTTCGGCATCAGCCCGCGCGAGGCCCTCGCCATGGACCCGCAACACCGGCTGCTCCTGGAAACCTCCTGGGAAACGATGGAAAGCGCCGCGATCGACCCGGCCGCCCTGCGCGGCCGCCAGATCGGCGTCTTCACGGGCGTCATGTACGACGACTACGGCTCCCGTGTCGCCCGTTCGTCCGGTGGCCTGGAGGGCTATCTGGTCAGCGGAAGCGCGGGGAGCATCGCGTCCGGACGGATCGCCTACACCTTCGGCTTCCAGGGTCCAGCGGTGACGGTGGACACGGCGTGCTCGTCGTCGCTGGTCGCGATGCATCTGGCGGCACAGGCTCTGCGTTCTGGTGAATGCGAAATGGCGTTCGCCGGAGGCGTCACCGTGATGGCCACGCCTTCGGTGTTCCTGGAATTCAGCCGCCAACGCGGCCTGTCCCCGGACGGACGCTGCAAGTCGTTCTCCGCCTCCGCCGACGGAACCGGCTGGGGGGAGGGCATCGGCGTCCTGCTGCTGGAACGGCTCTCCGACGCCCAGCGCAACGGCCACCACATCCTCGCCGTCGTCAAGGGCTCGGCGATCAACCAGGACGGCGCCAGCAACGGGCTCTCCGCACCGAACGGGCCGTCGCAGGAGCGTGTGATCGAGCAGGCCCTCGCCAATGCCGGTCTCACCGCCGACCAGGTCGACGCGGTCGAAGCGCACGGCACCGGCACCACCTTGGGCGACCCGATCGAGGCCCAGGCGATTCTCAACACCTACGGGCAGCACCACAGTGCCGAGCGGCCTCTACACCTGGGATCGATCAAGTCGAACATCGGACACACGCAGGCCGCCGCCGGAGTCGCGGGCGTCATCAAGATGGTCCAGGCCATGCGGCACGGGACGCTCCCCGCGTCCCTGCACATCGACCAGCCCTCGACCCACATCGACTGGGATTCTGGGCACGTCGCCCTCCTGGACGAGGGACGCCCCTGGCCTGAGACGGGGCGTGCGCGTCGGGCGGCGGTGTCGTCCTTCGGGATCAGCGGCACCAACGCGCATCTGATTCTGGAAGCCGCACCCGGCAGCGCGAGCCAGTCGGCCGAACGTCCCGAGTCCGTTCTCGCCGTCCCGTTGTCGGCCAAGACTGCCGAGGCACTGCGGGACGCCGCCACGCGACTGGGCGACCACCTCACCGAGCAGCCCGACCTCACCCCGGCGGACGTGGCGGCATCACTCGCGGCCCGTGCTCAGTTCGACCACCGCGCGGTAATCATCGTCGGCGGTGCCGACCGGTCCGCTCTCTCCGATGCCCTCACCGCATTGGCCGCTGGTGAGGCTCATCCGTCCCTGGTCACGAACGCCGTCCAGGACAACAACGGCGGCGTGGTGTTCATGTTCAGCGGCCAAGGCAGCCAACACCCCGGCATGGGACACGACCTCTACACCACCTCACCCATCTACGCCAAAGCATTCGACGCGGTGTGCGAGGCACTCGACCCACACCTGGACCGGCCCCTCAAGACCGTGGTGTTCGGTGACGATGCGGAACTGCTGAACAACACCCGCTACG
Source organism: Actinomadura meridiana (assembly GCF_039537545.1). Taxonomy (NCBI): domain Bacteria; kingdom Bacillati; phylum Actinomycetota; class Actinomycetes; order Streptosporangiales; family Thermomonosporaceae; genus Actinomadura; species Actinomadura meridiana. The sequence goes on along the minus strand of NZ_BAABAS010000001.1, from coordinate 320,885 downwards.
CCCAACCCGCACTATTCGCCCTGCAAACCGCGCTGTACCGGCTACTAGAACACCACGGCATCACCCCCGACCACCTCATCGGACACTCCATCGGCGAACTCACCGCCGCCCACCTCGCCGGACTCTGGACACTCACCGACACCGCCACCCTCATCACCACACGCGCCCGCCTCATGGCCTCCCTCCCCACAGGCGGCGCCATGCTCACCACCCACACCACCGAAGAAACCCTAAAACCCATAACCGAAAAGCACGACACGATCTCGGTTGCCGCGACCAACTCGCCGAACTCCACCGTCCTGTCCGGAGAGCGCACCGCGCTCGAACAGATCACCAGCGAACTCGATGAGCGCGGAATCAAGTACCAATGGCTGAAAGTCAGCCACGCCTTCCACTCCCCCTTGATGAACCCGATCCTGGACGAATTCCAAAAAGTGGCGGCCGGACTCACCTACCACCCCACCACCATTCCGATCACCTCCAACCGCACCGCGACCACCGCCACACCCGACCAACTCAACGACCCCGCCTACTGGACCGGCCACATCCGCGACACCGTCCGCTTTCACGACGGCATCTCCCATCTCGACCAGACCCAGCACCCCGCCCTCTACCTCGAAATCGGGCCCCGACCCACCCTCACCACACTCACCCACCAAACACTCCCAACAACACCCACCATCCAACCCACACTCAACCCCAAACAGACCGACACCACCGCCTTCTACAACGCGCTCGCACACGTCCCCGGCCTCGTCGGCTGGAAGCCGTCCGGTAAGCAGCTCGACGAGCCGCTGCCGACCTATCCCTTCCAGCGCCGCCGGTTGTGGCTGACGGGTGAGGCGGAGACCGGGACCGCGTCGGGGCTGGGGCTGACGGCCGCCGAGCATCCGCTTCTCGGCGCGGCCGTGGAGCTTCCCGATGACGGCGTCGTGTTCACGGCGCGGCTCTCGCCCGGCGCCCATCCGTGGCTGCTCGACCACGCCGTCCACGGAACGCCGCTCCTCCCCGCCTCGGCCCTGGTCGATCTGGCGCTGCACGCGGGACGTCTCACCGGGCGTCCCGGCGTCGCGGAGCTGACGTTCGAGGCGCCCTTGGCGCTCTCCCCGGACGAGGCCCGCGACCTGCGAGTGACCGTGGACGCGCCCGGCGAGGACGGGGACCGGACGCTCACCGTCCGCTCCCGCCGCCACGGCGACCAGGAGGGATGGACGCGACACGCGACCGGCGTCCTCACCGCCGCCGAATCCGAGACCGAGCCCGTCCCGCCGATGCCTTCCGGCGCGACTCCCCTCGACGTCTCGGACGCCTACGCCACCCTGGCGGCCCGCGGCTACGACTACGGACCGGCCTTCCAGAACCTGCGCGAGCTGTGGGAGCACGGCGCCACGCGTTACGCCCGCGTCAGGCTCGACACCGAGACCGAGACGGCCGGTGCGGGGTTCGGGCTGCACCCGGCGCTGCTCGACGCCGTCCTCCACCCGCTGGCGCTGGACGACGCTGCCGAGCCGGAAAGCCTGTCGGTCCCGTACACCATGTCGGGCGTGGAACTGCACATTATGGACGCGACCGACGTCCAGGCGGCGATCGAGCGGACGGCCGACGACACCTTCGCGATCACCCTGAGCGCTCCGGACGGTGCGCCCGTGGCGACGATCGCGGCGCTGACCATCCGCCCGCTGCCGGCCGAAGCGCTGGCCACCGCCGCGTCGCGCAGCACCCCGAACGTCCTGTACGCACAGGAATGGGTCGCGGCTCCAGCGGCCACCACTCCCCACCCGAGAGGCCCCTGGACGGTCGTGACGTCCGAGCCCGGCAACGACATCGCCGCCGAGATCGAGGAGGCGACCACCACGACGGGCCTGGCGGACGCGCCCCCGTCAGGCACGGCCCTGCTGATCGTCCCGGAGACGGCCCGTGAGACCCCGGACGCCGTGCGGGCGACGGCGACGCGAGTCCTCCAAGACCTGCGCGCCTGGCTCACCGGCGACCACGACCCCGACGCCCGGCTCGTCATCGTGACCTCCGGGGCCGTCGCGACGGAGGCTCCCCGGCTCGGGCACGCTTCCCTGTGGGGGCTGGTCCGTTCCGCGCAGGCCGAGCATCCCGACCGGATCGTCCTGGTGGACATCGACCGCGATCCCGCCTCCGCACGGGCGCTCCGCGAAGCGCTCGCGACCGGGGAGCCGCAGCTCGCGCTTCGCGAGGGACACGTCCTGATCCCCCGGCTCGCCCCCGTTCCCGCCACGGGCCAGGCGCGCCGCGCGGCGGCGTCCAACGGCACGGTCCTGATCACCGGTGGCACCGGGATCCTCGGCGCCCTGGTCGCCGAACACCTGATCACCGAACACGACGCCACCGACCTCCTGCTCACCAGCAGGCGAGGACTCGACGCCCCGGGCGCGACCGAGCTCAAGCGACACCTCGAAAGCCTGGGCGCGCACGTCACCGTCGCGGCGTGCGACACCGCCGACCCCGGCGCGGTCGCGGAACTCCTCGCCGCCGTCCCGGACGACCGTCCGCTCAAGACCGTCGTCCACTCCGCGGGCGTCCTGCGGGACGCGCTCCTGGAGAACCAGACGCCCGAGCATCTGGACGCGGTGTTCCGTCCCAAGGTCGACGCCGCCTGGAACCTGCACGAGCAGACCAGGAACCTGGACCTGGACGCGTTCGTCCTGTTCTCGTCCGCCAGCGGCGTGCTCGGCACCCCGGGCCAGGCGAACTACGCCGCCGCCAACACCTACCTGGACGCTCTCGCCCGACACCGCCACCACACCGGCCTCCCGGCGACGTCCATCGCCTGGGGCCTCTGGGAGCGAGCGGGAATGGGGGCATCCCTCTCCGAGGCGGACCGGGCACGGCTCGCGAGGTCCGGCCTCCACCCGCTCACCACGGAACACGGGCTGACGCTGTTCGACGCGGCGCTGACCACCGAACGGACGGAACTGATCGCCATCGCCCTCAACGGGGCGGGCCCGGCCGGCATCCCGGCCGTCCTGCGCGACCTGTTCCCGTCCCGCCGGACCGCCCCACGACGGGGCGCGGCGAACGGCACCCAGTGGACGGAACGGCTCAGCGGACGCTCTCCCGAAGACCGGCCGAAGGTGCTCGCCGACCTCATCGCGGGAATGGTGGCCGAAGTTCTGGCACACGACAGCGTTTCCGCCGTAGTGCCCGACCGCGGCCTGTTCGACCAGGGCCTGGACTCCCTGATGGCACTGGACCTGCACCGGCGGCTGTCGAAGGCGACCGGCCTGCGCCTCCCGAAGACGCTCCTGTTCGACTACCCGACCACCCGCGAGCTGGGCGACTTCCTCCACGAGCGCCTGAACAGCCACACGACCGCGACCACGACGAACGGCGCGGGCGATCCGCTGGCAGCGCTCGCCGGGCTGGAGGCCGCACTGGCGGCCGTCCCCGAGAACGGAGACATCCGGAACACCGCGGTCAGCCGCCTCCGCGACCTCCTGGCAAGGATCGACGGCACATCAGCCGACACCCGGACGGACGAGCCTTTCACCGCCGCGAGTGACGAGGAGATGTTCGCCTTCCTCGACAACGACGGGCACTGAAAGAACGACGGGCACTGAACGAGATGAGCGAGGAAAAGGCCGTGGGCCCGGGGATCTCCCCGGGCCCACGGCCCACTCCCACAGGAAGGCGGTCAGCCGGCGACACGGACCCTTCCGGCGTCGCGCGCCAGGATCGTCCGCTGGACCTCACGGAGCTTGCGCCCCGGTTCGAGGCCCAACTCCCGGTCGAGGGTCTCCCACGCCATGCGGTAGACGCCCAGCGCGTCGGCGCGGCGGTCCGATCCGTACAGGGCGCGCATGAGCTGCTCGTAGAAGACCTCGTTGAGCGGATAGTCGTTGATCAGCCCGTACAGGGGGCTCACCACCTCGCGGTGGCGGCCGAGTATCAGCCTGGCCTCCACGTCCATCTCCAGGCACTCCACCCGGGTCTCCTCGACCCGGGCGACGAGGCTGCGGCCGACCGGGCCGAGCGTGAGGCCGCTCAGCATGGGCCCGCGCCACAGGCCGAGAGCGCGCTCGAACACCGCCTTGGCGTCCTCGCAGCGCTCCCGCATGAGCAGCGTCCGGCCCGTCCTGACGTGCTCCTGGAACACCAGGTAGTCGACGTCGGCGGGGTCGACGCGCAGCAGGTAGCCGGGCGCCTGGGTGACGATCGGTCCGGCGGGCGCGCCGAACCGCGACAGCAGCTTGCGGAGCTGCGAGATGTAGACGTGCAGGGCCGCGACCGCCCGGAGCGGCGGCTCCTCGTCCCAGATCTCACTGATCAGCTGCTTGGTCGACACCACCCGGTTCGGGCAGACCAGCAGCGCGGCGAGGGCGGTCTCGATCTTCTGGGCCCGGATGATGTGCGAGGTACCGCCGTCCACCAGCCGGACCGGCCCCAGAACCTGGTACTTCATGCGTCGTCTCCTCCACCGGATCCGGTCACTCGTGCGCCGGGTCCTGCTTGGCGAGCTCGGACCGCACGCGGGCGGCCAGAGCCAGGGGCGTCGGATGTCCGAAGATCTCGGCGAGCGGCAGTCCCACCGACGTCAGCTCCTCGACCCGCTGGCCGAGCAGCGCGCCCTGAAGCGAGTCGCCGCCGCTGAGGAAGAAGTTGGTGCCGGGCTCCGGGTCGGGCACGCCGAGCAGGTCGTGCCACAGCCGGAGCAGCTCCGTCACCAGCTCGTCGTCGCCCGCGTCGCCCGCGTCGCCCGCGTCGCCCGCGTCCGAACGCGCGGCGGCCGGACGGGCCGCCGCCGCCTCCTCCTGCCCCGCGAGCCGTGTGAGCGCCGGATAGTCGACCTTGTCGTTGGCGGTCGTCGGGAACGCTTCGACCACCGTGAACCGCGCGGGGACCATCGAGCGCGGCATCCGCTCGCCCGCCCACCGCCACAGCTCCTCGGGCTCCGGCGGCGTCCCGGTCGCGGTGACGAAGGCGACCAGCCTTCCGTCCTCGCTCGGGTCGCCGTGCAGGACGACGGCCGCCGCGCGCACGGCGGGGTGCTCGGCGAGCGTCGCCTCGACCTCGCCCAGCTCGATCCGGTTGCCGCGCAGCTTGATCTGCCGGTCGCCGCGGCCGAGCAGGACGAGGCTGCCGTCCGCGCGCCAGAAGGCGGTGTCGCCCGTGCGGTAGACGCGGCCGAGGCCGGGGACGTCGGGGAAGCGCTCGGCGGTCAGCTCGGGACGGCCGTGGTAGCCGTCGGCGAGCCCGGCGCCGGCGACGCACAGCTCGCCCCGCACGCCGATCGGCAGCTCCCGGTCCCGGTCGTCCAGGACGTGGACGCGGGTGTCGCGGATGGGGCGGCCCACGTCCACCTGCCGGTCGACGGGGCCGACCGGCGCCGCCGACGTCGACCAGATCGTCGTCTCGGTCGGGCCGTAGACGTGGTGCAGCTCGCAGCCGGTGTCGAGGAGGCGGCGGGCCAGCTCGGGCGGCAGCGGTTCGCCGCCGCACAGCGCCTGCCGTCCGGCGAGGGCCCGGCCCGCGTCGTCCAGCACGGCCCGCCAGGTGGTGGGCGTCGCCTGGACGGCGTCGGCCCGGTGCCGGGTGACGAGGTCGGCGAGGACCCGGCCGTTCAGCCGCGCCTCGTCGGGCGCGACCACGACGCGACCGCCCGAGGCGAGCGGCACCAGCAGTTCGAGGCCGGAGATGTCGAAGGCGAACGTGGTCAGCCAGACCACCGCGTGGCCGTCGCCCGTGCCGAGCTCGTCCGCGAAGTGCGCGACGAGGTTCGCCAGCGCGCGGCGGCCGACGAGGGTGCCCTTCGGGCGTCCCGTCGAACCCGAGGTGTACATCAGGTAGGCGAGGGCGTCCGGGGCCTCGTCCGGGGCGGGGCCGGGCGTGCCCGTCGCCGGGACCGGCGGCACCTCCACCGCGCGCCGGATCTCGACGTCCGGCCGCTTCCCCGACCACAGCAGCGTCCCGGCGCCGGAGTCGTCGACCTGGTAGGCGAGCCGGGAGGCGGGGTGGTCGGGGTCGAGCGGCAGGTAGGCGGCGCCCGTCAGCCACACGCCCAGGACGGCCGCCGCCAGTTCGGGGCCGCGGGGGGCCGCGACCGCGACGATGTCGCCCGGCCCGACGCCGTCCAGCGCGTCGCGGACCGCGAGCGCGCCCGTCCAGAGCCCGCCCCTGGTGACCACGCGGTCGCCGTCGACCAGGGCGGTCGCCGCCGGGTCGGCGGCGGCACGGGCGTGCACGGAGGTGAGCACGGCGGGGGCGTCGGCCGCGGCGGTGTCGTTGGCCGCGCCGATGACGGACCGGTCGCGCTCGCCCCACGCCCGCAGGGCGCCGACGGCGGCGTCCGGGTCGCGCTCCAGCGCGAGCAGCAGGTGCTCGAAGCGCTCGAACATCAGCTCGACGTCGTCCCGGTCGAACAGCTCCGAGCGGTAGACCGCGCGGATTCGGATGCCGTCCGGGGCGGACATGACGAAGAACTCCAGGTCGAACTTCGCCGAGCCGTTCTCCAGGTGCAGCGGTTCGGCCTTGGTGCCGGCCAGCGCGAACGCCGGGACGCCGAAGCCCTTCACATAGTTGAAGGCGTGCTGGAAGAGCGTGTTCCGCCAGGTGTCGCGGGTGCGGCGGGTGCGGCGGGTCAGCTCGTCGACCGGGACGTCGGCGCGCGTCAACGCGTCGAAGTACCCGTCGCGGGTGCGGCGCACGAAGTCCCGGACGCTCTCGCCCGGGTCCAGCCGCATCCGCAGGGGCAGCACGTTGATGTGGTAGCCGATCGCGCGGGACGCGTCCCGCGGCCGGATGTCGGCAGGGACGCCGACGACGAGGTCGGGCCCGGCGCCGTGCGCGTCGAGCATCAGCAGGTAGGCCGCCAGCAGCACGACCGTCTCCGGCGCGCGGACCGTGCGCTGGAGACGGCGGACGGCCGCGACCGCGGACTCCGGCAGCGCCCGGACCAGGTGGTCACCGGCCAGCGTCGGCGCCGGGACGTCGGCGCGCCCGCAGCGCAGCGCGGCGGGCGCGGCGGCGTACCCGGCCAACCGCTTCCGCCAGTACTCCTCGCTCTCCGCCCGGACCGGCGGGTCGGGCAGCGCGGGCGCCACGGCGGCCAGCTCCGGTGGGAGCGGGCGCCCGGCGGCCAGGCACTCGTAGGCGGCGGCGAACTCCTCGACGAACACCGGGATGGACGTGGCGTCGAAGACCAGGTGGTGGACGACGAAGCACAGGGCGTCGCCGTCCGGCCCGGCCAGCAGGCCCGCCCGCAGCATTGGCGCGCCGGTCATCTCGAAGGGCCGCGCGACGAACGGCGCGAACTCGTCCTCCGGTTCGCCCCCCGTGGACGCCAGCCGAGCCACCTCGGGGGGGTCGGCCGCCTCCACGGGCAGGACCGTGCGGGTCAGCTTCGCGCCCTCGGCGCGGTAGCCGGTGCGCAGCGACTCGTGGCGGCGCAGGAGCGCCGCGAGCGCGGCGCGGACGGCGGGCGGCGAGAGCCGTCCCTTGGTGCGGAAGGCGAAAACCAGGTTGTTGGGCACACCCGGGACCATCCGGTCGAGGAGCCACAGCGCCTCCTCCCGGACGGTGGCGGGTCGTGCGGCGGGCGCGTTCTGGACGGGCGCGGTCACCGGTCCACCTCCCCGAGCAGGTCGCTGACGGTCGCGACGACGTTCGCGTCGCGCAGCAGTTCGGCGTGCGGCAGGTCGAAGACGACCTCCCGCGCGACGGTGCCGTCCCGTTCGCCGGGCGGCAGGGTGTTGAGGCCGTTGTTCGGGGTCGCCGAGGTGATGGCGGTCGCGGTGGCCCAGCCCTCGCGCGGGTCGAGCTCGGCGGCCGACACCAGGTAGGACAGGAAGGCGCGGAAGCCGCCGAGCAGCTCGGCGGTGCGGTCGGCGGCGAGCCCGACACCGGTGAGGGCCGGTTCGCCGTAGGCGACGACCAGATCGCTCAGCGTGACGGCCAGATCCGGCATGTTAGATATGTCACGTAGGGCTCGGTCGCCGTCGGCGCGGGCCGTGGCGGGGCGGCCCGGCCCCATGAACCCGGCCAGCGCGCCGATCGCGTCGTAGTAGTGCCGGTGCAGCAGCTCCGGGTGCGGACGCTCCGGGTCGAACACGATCAGCCGCGGGGCGTCCTGCCAGGTGGCGACGCGCGCCGCGAGGCCCGCCGCGAACACGCTGCCGACGCAGTAGCCCAGCACGGCGGTCACCCTGTGCCCCGACGCGCGAACGTCGGCGGTCCAGCGGTCCAGGTGGTCGCGCGCCGTCTTGTCGGCGGGGTCGGGCGGCGCGGTCTCCCAGACGGCGCAGCCGGTCTCGACCTTGGGGATCAGGTCGCTGAAGGATCCCACGGTTCGGCCCGTGGTGGCGGAGAAGTCGGATGCGAGAATGAGGTCCCCCGTGGTGGAACCCCGAAGGACGTTGTACGCCGCAGGATGTTCCATGTCCCCTCTTGATTTAATCCGATTGGCATGCGTGAAATCGAGCTCAAGGCTCGCATCCGGTTCCGCGAACCGGAACCCCTATCCACGTCGCAGCCTGCCGCGATTTGACGTCCTGTCGCACCGGTAGGGGCCAGTAGGGGCTTCTGCCACCTCCCCCGGCGCACCTACGCTCCGTCCTGCCGGACTCAATTCAGTCCGCCTGGAACGAGCATGAATTAAGGGGAGAGAATGGGCGTCGACGGCACCTGGCATCTGACTCTCGACAGCGCCATGGGAAAGCAGGAGTTCGATTTCGACATTAAGGCGGACGACGACGGGCTGACCGGCACCGGGTCGGCCGAGGGCCGCGAGGTGGTCCCGGAGATCATCGGCGGGACGCTCGACGGCGACACCGCGTCCTGGAAGCTCAAGGTGCGCAAGCCGATGCGGATCACGCTGACGTTCACCGTCCAGGTCGCGGGCGACGAGATGACCGGCAAGACCAAGGCCGGGATCTTCGGCAGCTTCCCCGTGACCGGCCGGCGGACATGACCGCCGCCGCTCTCGACCACGCCCGCCCGTTCGCCGGGGCGACGGCGGTGGTGACCGGCGGCGGCTCGGGCATCGGCCTCGCCACCGCGCGCACGCTGGCCGCGCGCGGCGCCGAGGTCGCCTGTGTGGACCTCGACCCGTCCGCCGCCGCCGACCCCCTAATAGGGGTGCGCGGCGACCTCGCCGACGACGGCGTCGCGGCGGCCGTCGGCACCGCGGCCGAGCGGCTCGGGGGCATCGACGTCCTGGTCAACCACGCCGGGACGCTCGCCAGGGGCTCGTTCGAGGACAACGGTCTCGACGAGTGGCGGCGGGTCTTCGAGGTGAACGTCCTCGGGCTCGTCCGGGTCAGCCGGGCGGCCATGCCGTGGCTGCGCGAGTCGGCCGGGGCCGGGCGGAACCCGGCGATCGTCAATACCTGCTCGATCACCGCGCTGGTGGGGATGCCGGGCGGGGCCGTCTACGGCGCGTCCAAGGGCGCGGTGTACTCGCTGACCCTGTCGATGGCCGCCGACCTGCTGGCCGAGGGGATCCGGGTGAACTGCGTGGCGCCCGGCCCGGTCGACACCCCGTGGGTGCGCCGCGAGCTCGCGGCCGCGCCCGACCCGGAGGCGGCCCTGGCGGCGGTGCACGCGCGGCAGCCCAACGGGCGGCTGATCACCGCCGACGAGGTCGCCGAGGCGATCTGCCACCTGGCCGGGCCGTTGTCGGCGGCCACCACCGGCACGGTGCACGTGATCGACGGCGGGCTGCGCGGCCTGCGGATCCCGGCCGCCGCCGGACGATGATTGACATAGTGACATTCTGACGTCAGGATGTCACTATGACACGCAAGAAGCCGGCCGAGGACAGACGCGTCGAGATCCTCACCGCGGCCATGACGGTCTTCGGCCGCTACGGCTACCGGCGCACGTCCATGGAAATGATCGCCAAGGCGGCGGGCATCTCGCGGCCCGCGCTGTACCAGCACTTCAGCGGGCGCGAGGACGTCTTCCGCGCGATGGGCACCCACATGCTCGACGAGGTGCTGCGCAGCGCGCGGGAGGCGGCCGCGGCCGAGGGCTCGCTGGCCGACCAGCTGTACGCGGCCCTGGCGATCAAGCTGCGGACGGTGCTCGGCTCGGTCGGCGCCGGGCACCGGGCCGAGCTGCTCACCGAGGCCGGGGTGATCGCCCCCGACCTGATGCTGTCGTTCAAGAACCGGTTCGCGGCCCTCGTCGCGGACCTGCTCGCCGCCGCGACCGGCGGGCCTGACCAGCTCGCCCCCGGCATGACCGCCTACGAGTGCGCCGACCTGCTGCTGGACGCGGTCGTCGGGATCAGCCAGGCCGACGGCACGCCCGACCAGCTGCACCGGCGGCTGCGCCAGTTGGTGGAGTTGACCGTCCGCGGGCTCGGCACCCCCGAACCCGTGCCCGCTGGGACGCCGTGAACGACATGCACGACATGCACGTCAGCACCATGCACGTCAGCACCACCGAACGGCCGAACGACCCGAACGACCAAACGAATCCCGCACTAACGTCCGTCAGGAGATCCGCCAGTCATGGATGCCGCCACCGTTTATCGACGCCGATGGCTGACCCTGGCCACCCTCAGTCTCTGCCTCGTGATCAGCGGGCTCGACGCCCTGGTGATCGCCATGGCGGTGCCGAAGATCCAGAGTGATCTCGGCGCCACCGTCGGGGAGATGCAATGGTCGGTCGACGCGTACACGCTGACCTTCGGCGGGCTGCTGCTGCTCGCCGGCACCCTCGGCGACCGTCTCGGGCACAAACCGATGCTGCTCGGCGGGCTGGTGCTGATCCTCGGCTTCTCCGTCGCCGCCGCGTTCGCCGGGACGCCCGCCACCCTGATCGGCTTCCGCGCCGGGATGGGGCTCGGCTCAGCGATGGTGATGCCCGCCACCCTGGCGATCATCAAGCACATCTTCCCGCCCGAGGAGCAGGCCAAGGCCATCGGCGTCTGGTCGGGCGCCGCCGGGATCGGCATCCCCCTCGGCCCGGTGATCGGCGGGCTGCTGCTGGACCACTTCTGGTGGGGCTCGATCTTCCTGATCAACGTGCCGGTCGTGGCGATCGCGCTGGCCGCCGGGATGCTGCTGATCCCCTACTGGCGCACGGAGCGGCCGAACCGGCTCGACCCGGTGGGCGCGGTGCTCGCCGTCGCGGGGCTCGTCCTGCTGGTCTACGGGCTGATCGAGGTCCCGGTGCACGGCTGGACGGGCGCGCAGCCCCTGGTCGGGCTGATCGCCGGCGTGGTGCTGCTCGTCGCGTTCGTGGCCTGGGAGGCGCGCACCGGCACCCCGATGCTGCCGTTGTCGCTGTTCGCCAACCGCCGCTTCAGCGGCTCCGCCGCCGCCCTGACCTGCCAGGCGTTCGCGCTGTTCGGCAGCCTGTTCGTCCTCACCCAGTACTTCCAGATCGCCCGGCACCACGACCCGCTGTCGTCCGGGCTGCGCATCCTCGCGATCTGCACGCTGATCATCTCCTCGCCGCTGGCGCCCTACGTGGTCAAGGCCATCGGCGACAAGCTGACCATCATCACCGGCTTGCTGATCATCGCGGCGGGCGCGTTCGCGCTGTCCACCGCCGACGTCACCGCCGAGACGACGGTGCTGGTCAGCCTGGCCGTCATGGGCTTCGGCATCGGCCTTTCCATCCCGCCGTCGGTGGACGGCATCCTCTCCAACGCGCCCTCGCGCCAGGCCGGCACGGCGTCCGCCGTCAACGACACTGCCCTACAGGTCGGCGGCGCCATCGGCGTCGCGGTGCTCGGCACCGCGATGACCTCGGCCTACCAGGGCGCGCTGCCGTCGCTCGCCGGGCTGTCGGCCGACGACCGGTCGCAGGTGCGCGACTCGCTGGGCAGCGCGCTCGCCACGACCGCGCGGCTCGGCCAGAACGGCCAGCAGCTCGCCGCCCAGGCCACCGACGCGTTCGGCACGGGCATGGGGGCGGCCGCGATCACCAGCGGCTGTGTGGCGCTGCTGGGCGCCGCGATCACCATCCTGCTCATGCCCCGCGGCCAGAAGAGCCCGGCCGCGGCCCACACCGGAGCGGCCTCCGACGACCCGCAGGACGCGCGCCTGGGCACCGGCGTCGCGGACTGACCCCGACGGGTCCGCCGCTCCGGAATCGGCCGGACCGCCCGCCCGGGCGGTCCGGCCGATTCGCCGCCGGACGCCGCCGGTGACCGAAACGTGAATGAGCGTGAACAGAAATATGTCGAGCAGCACCACAACAATCGACCGAGCGCTAATAGGGGGTACCGCGGTCCCGGATAGGGGGTGGCATAGGGGTTCGTCGAGTCGATCGACGAGTTATCTTGCGAAGCGGCGAGTGAGAAGCGCTCGATTCGGCAGCCGATAATCACGGGCGGCCGGTCGGAAAATAGCGATCCATCTTCAAGGGGGCATAGCCGTGGACTTCGGTCTGTTCTATTTCGCCGACACCGGAATCGCCGCAGAGAACAGATATCAGCTCCTTTTGGAGGGGGCCAGGTTCGCCGACGCGAACGATTTCACGGCGATCTGGACACCGGAGCGTCATTTCCATTCCTTCGGCGGGCTCTACCCGAACCCGGCGGTGACCTCGGCGGCCCTCGCCACCATCACCGAGCGCGTCGCGATCCGCGCGGGCAGCGTCGTCGCGCCCCTGCACCACCCCGTGCGCATCGCCGAGGAATGGTCGGTCGTCGACAACCTGTCCGGGGGCAGGGTCGGCATCTCCTTCGCGTCCGGGTGGAACGCCGTCGACTTCACGCTGCGGGCGGAGAACTTCCGCGACAGCAAGCGGGTGCTGATCGACACCGTGGACGCCGTGCGGCGGCTGTGGCGGCAGGAGGAGCTGGAGTTCACCGACGGCAGCGGTGCCACCTCGGCGGTGCGGATCTACCCGCCGCCGGTGCAGCCGGAGCTGCCCGTCTGGCTCACCAGCGCGGGCTCCGAGGAGACCTTCCGCAAGGCCGGTGAGCTGGGCGTCGGCATCCTCACCCACCTGCTGGGACAGGACCTGGACACGCTGGCCGGCAAGATCGGCGTCTACCGTGACGCGCACGCCGCGCACCACGGCGGCGACCGCGGCACGGTCGCGCTGATGCTGCACACCTACATCGGCACCGACCGCGACGAGGTCAGGGAGCTGGTGCGCGACCCGTTCAGCGCGTACCTGCGAAGCTCCATCGGGCTGTTCGCGCGGGCGATCAGCGCCGACATGCCGGGCATCGACCTGGACCGGCTGACCCCGGCCGACCTGGACTTCCTCGTCGCCCGCTCGTTCGACCGCTACTTCGACACCGGAGGACTGTTCGGCACCGTCCAGGACGCGGCGAAGATGGTCACCACCCTCGCCGACATCGGCGTGGACGACCTCGCGTGCCTCATCGACTTCGGGCTCGACACCGACGTGGCGCTCGACGGGCTGGCACGGCTCGACGAGGTGCGGCGGCAGCACCGCTGATTCGCGCGGGCGGCAAATGATACCTGGCCGCCCCACCACCCGCCGGAGGGTACCTCCCGATCCGAGGGCGGCCGTCCTTGCCGGTCCCGCCGAGCCGGTGAGAGACTCAGCGTCAATCCCCGCAGAACGACAACTCCAGTTGTTCTCATGCCACCACGGGGGTGACTTGAACGTGGAACGTGAAGCGGAATTGGCCGTGCTGTCCGCCCTTCTCTCCGCGAGCTTGGAGGGCAGGGGCCGAGTGGCGGTGATCACTGGGCCCACCGGTTACGGCAAGACGACCCTGCTGCGGACGTTCGCCGACCATGCGAAGAAGCAGGGGGCGGTGTTCATCAGCGCCACCGCGGCGCGCACCGAGAACGGTGTTCCGGAGCTGTTCGGGCAGTTAGCACGACACCCACGGCTGCCCGCCGCGTCCGGGCCGCCGGCGCAGCTCCCCGCGGACGGCGACCCGGCCCCGTCCAGCTCGGCGCTGCACCGCATGTGGAAGCCGGTGCACGAGCTCGCCGCCGAGGCGCCCGTGGTCATCGGCGTGGACGACGTCCACCACGCCGACGAGGCGGTGCTGCGCTCCCTCCTCCACCTCACCCGCCGGCTGGAGACGTCGCCGATCGTGGTCGTGCTGACCCTGTCGTCCTGCTCGCTGGACGAGCGCGCGTCCTTCACCGCCGAGCTGCGCAGCCAGCCGCACTGCCGGCACATCCGGCTGCGGCCGCTGGCCGCGCCCGCGGTGGCCGGGATCGTGACCCGCGGGCTCGGCGCCGCCGTCCCGGACGACTGCCTGGAGTCGTTCAACCGGCTGAGCGGCGGCAACCCGCTGCTGCTCGACGCCCTGGTCGCCGACGCCCGCGCCGCCCGCCCGGCCAGGCCGCACGCGGTGGCGGGCAACGACTACGTCCAGGCCGTCTGGCAGTGCCTGCACCGCGCCCATCCCGCGGTCGTGGACTGCGCGCGGGCCGTCGCCGTGCTCGGCGGGGACGCCACGCCCACGCCCGCCCTGCTCGGCCGGATGCTCGACGCCGACCCGGCCGACATCGCGCTGGCGCTACAGAGCCTGGAGACGATCGGCCTCCTGGAGGACGGCGGCTTCCGCGACGAGGCCGCCCGCGAGGCCCTGTACGCCAAGGTCCCCGCCCGCGAGCGCGCCACGATGCACCTGCACGCGGCCCGCGCGCTGCGCGAGGACGGAGAGCCCGCCGCGCGGGTGGCCCGCCCGCTGGCCGAGGCGGGCACGGTCGGCGCCGGCTGGATGATCGACGTGCTCCGCCAGGCCGCCGACCACGAGCAGCACGACGGCGACTTCACCAGCGCCATCCGCTACCTGCGGCTGGCCCGCCAGGCCGCGAGCGCGCACGACGGGGACGAGGCCCAGCTCACCGCGGAGCTGGCCAGCACCGAATGGCAGGTCGACCCGCTCCAGGTCGTCCGGCTGCTGCCCGAGCTGCGGGCCGCCGCGGCGGCCGGGCGACTGACCGACCGCCAGACCGAGGACCTGGTCACCTACCTGCTGTGGCACGGCCGGCGGGAGCAGGCACGCGCGCTGCTCACCGGCGGCACCGACCGGCTGGCGGCGACCGGCTGGGCGTCCCGGTTCCGCTCCTGGCTGTATCCGACGCTGCTGGCCGACCTCGGCGGCGCGCCGCCCGACGACCGTTCCGTCGAGGTCGCGGTGATCACGGGCGGCGAGATGGACGACGACCTGCTCATCGCGGCCGAGCAGGTGCTGCTCAGCACCCGCCTGGACGACTCCGTCCTGGTGCCCGCCCTCACCGCGCTGGCCGTCCTCGTCTACACCGAGGGGCTGGACCACGCCGCGGCGTGGATCGACATCCTGCTGAAGGCGGCCGAGCGGCGCGGATCGCTGACCTGGCAGGCGCTGCTGTCCACCACCAGCTCGATCATCGACGTGCGGCGCGGCGACCTGCGGGCCGCCGAGGGGCACGCGCAGCGCTCCCTGGCCCTGCTGTCCAACCGGAGCTGGGGGATGGCGCTCGGCCTGCCGCTGTCCAGCTCGATCCAGATCGCCACCGCCCGCGGCCGCTACGACGAGGCGGCCAAGTTCCTGCGGGTCCCGCTGCCCGACGGCATGTTCGAGACACTGCCGGGCCTCTACTACATGTTCGCGCGCGGCCACTACCACGCCGCGATCGGGCAGCATCGGACCGCGCTCGCCGACTTCGGCTCCTGCGGCGACCTGATGCGCGACTGGGGCAACGACCAGCCCGCGCTCGTCCCCTGGCGCGGCGAGGCGGCCCGCGCCTCCCTGCGCCTCGGCCGCACCGACCGGGCCCGCACGCTCGTGGAGGAGCAGATGGCGCGGACCATGTCCTGGGACGCCCGGACCCGCGGCGCCTCGCTGCGGGTGCTGGCCGAGCTCGCCGCCCCGGACGAACGGGCCGCCCTGCTCGCCGAGGCCGTCTCCGCCCTGGAGGGGACGACCGACCGCGTCGGGCTGGCCACCACCCTCACCGAGCTGAGCCTCGCCCGGACGGCGCTCGGCGACGAGGACGGCGCCCGCGACGCCGCCCGGAGCGCCCGCCCGCTGATCAAGAAGTGCGGGCTGGAGCCGCTCGCCGCGGCGCTGCCCGGCGGCGCCCCGGACCGCGACGGCGGGGAGAAGCCGCTGCGGATCGCCAGCCCCACCACGGAGCTGAGCGACGCCGAGCAGCGTGTCGCCTCGCTGGCGGCGGCGGGCTTCTCCAACCGGCAGATCGCCAGCGAGCTGTTCATCACGGTCAGCACCGTCGAGCAGCACCTCACCCGCGTCTACCGCAAGCTCAACGTGTCCCGCCGCCCCAATCTCGCCAAGGCCCTCGGCACCCCCGCCTGACCCCGACCGTCCGACCGTCCTCCCCTCGCCCCTCGCGGGTCAGCCCGTCCGCCAGACCTGCCAGCGCGGGAGCGCCAGCACCCGCGCGACGTCCCCGTGCTGGGCGAGGCCCACCATCTCGTCCAGCAGCGCGCCGTCGAGCCGGTCGACGAGCCGGCCGCCGCCCTCGCTGAGCGTCCAGAACCTGCCGCCTTGGAAGACCAGCGGCCGCTCCCACGGGACGGTGCTCGCCGCCCGCACCTCCAGCAGGACGATCACATGGTCGCCCGCGGGCACGACCGCGGCGACGGCGCACTCCAGCCAGGCGACCGCGCCGCGCAGGAACACCGCGTCGCCGTCGCCCGCCGTCCAGTCGACGCCGTCGAACCGGCTGTCCGCCGGACCGGCGAGCGCCCGGCAGAGCGCCCCGTCACGCTCCCCGAGGACGCTCAGCCCGACGGTGCGGGCGCCGCGCACCCGCTGCCACGTCCGCGACGAGTCGGCCACGCAGACCGACACGAGCGGCGGGTCCAGCGACACCGAGGTGAACGAGCTGACCGCCATGCCCGCGACGGACCCGTCCGGGTCGAGCGCGCAGAGCCCGACCACCCCGCTGGGAAAGTTTCCGAAGACGTCGCGCAGCCCCCGCTGCCCGGCCACCGGGCGCAGCCTTGGAGGCCACGTCTCGCTCCCCACCTGCACTGTTCCCCCTCACGCAGTCGGGCCGTTGCGGGAATTCTCACGTGCGCACCGCCGCCTGCAAACCCCTGTTCTGTGCTCTCCACCACACGCCCGCACCCCCTAAGGGGTCCGGCGCCCGCCGACTTGCGTAGGGGCCACGGAACCCGGGCACCCACCCGCGCGGTCACGCTGCGACGGCGGCCCGGTACCAGCCGGACCGCCCCAGCGCTGTCGGAGCCCAGACCGCTCAGGCCCCAACCGACTTGGCCGTAGGCCCGCCCCCGCCCGAAGCTGACAGTGGTGTCCATCCCCGCCGCGTGGTGTCCCTCGACCACTACGCCACACTGCTTGGCGTGACCCCTGGCGCCCCCGCCGGGGCTGGTTATGGGTGCGGTTCTGGGAAGGCGGCCAGGAGGCGGGTTGCGGCGTTGGGCAGGGGGATCGCTTCTTGTTCTATACGGCGGAATGGGGTGGGGCCTGCGGTTGCGATCGTGTTGTAGGCGGTCGCTTCGGCTTCGGTGAGGTGTGGGAGGACCGTTGCGGACGGGCCGAGGGGGCGGCCTGACTTGTCGTGGTTCACGCCGTGCCGGGCGTAGGTGTGCAGGTCGGTGGCGTCCATCAGGATCGAGGTGACCGGTTTCGGTGGCGCGTCGTCCGGTGCGGGCTTTGCCAGTGCGGCACGGAACCGGTCGAGGATCGCGTATCCGTCCGCGTCGATGTCTCCCCAGTAGGCGATGTGGTCGGCAGCGCGGATCCACGGCACGTTCGCAAGCAGGGCCGCGGCTGCTTTGCCGCTCCCCTCGACCACGATCGTGTCCCGCACGGGTGGGAACCAGAGCCGGGAGTCGCGGTTCTCGACGACGAGAACGATTCGCGGCCGGTAGGCGACGTCGTGTGTGTCGCCGGTGGTCCACGCGTCGTGTCTGCGACGTCCCGACGCGAGGTGACCTGGGTCCACGTAGGTCAGGTGCAGCACGGCCGGACGGGATCGGACTTCGTTCCGGACGTCGCGTCCGGCGACGTCGCGCAGCAACGTGCCGTGGGTGTCGAGCCACTTGGTGTGCATGCCGGGGACCGCGAGTTGGCGTGCGGTCCATGCACTCGCGTCCGGGTTTCGACGTAACCAGGCCACCGCGCTGAGCAGTACCTCGGTGTCATCGTCGGCGAGTTGGTAGGCGGCGCGGACGGTGGCCTGGGAGAGGACGGCGCCGGTGGCGCGCAGCGACCTCGCGAGTGCGCGGGCCCGGCCGATGTCCACGGGGGGTGGCCCGGATTCGGAGACCAGGGCGACGGCGGCGTCCAGGCTCGTGACGAGCGTGGCGGGATAGTCGTCCGTCACACCCTGGACGGACACCGGCCTGCGGACGATCTCCACGCCGGTGGGACACCGGTCGGCGAACTCGCGCCAGCGCATGTGCCACTCGTGCCAGGCGGCGTGCCCGGTTCGCGCCACCGCGCTGCCGGTCGACACCCCGGGACGGAGCGGGACGGAGAAGGTGACCGGTTCGCCGATGCCGAGGTCGGCGCACACGGCCGTGGCCCACTTCCGGTGGACCTTACGACGGAGCGACTCGACCGCTTCGGCGGGGGTGACCAGCCGGGGAGTCATGCGTCGGGCACCGCCACGATGGGTTTCGCCCACGACTGTCCCTCGGTGTTCTTGAGGATCAGGTATTCGGCGTCCACGTGGGGTTCGATCGCGCTGTGCTTGTCGTTGGGGGCGCTGATGACGAGTTGGAAGCCCAGCCCGCGCCAGGCGCCGATGGCCCGGCCGGTGAAGTGCGCGTCCGCCTTGATGAGCGCCTCGTCCAGGAAGACGGGGGCGTAGCGGGGGCGTTCGGCGCCCGCGTCGCCCAACTGGTAGCGCAGCGCGGCGCCGACGATGAACGCGACCAGCTCCTGGGACTCGCCGCCGGACTTCTCCCCGATGTGGTCGTAGATCGCGACATGCTCGCCGTCGAGGTCGCATTTCTCCGCGCTGATCCGGACGTGGTTGCGTACGTCGATCAGGTCGGCGTAGTCGGGCGCGGTGCGGCGGATGCGGTCGATCACCTTCGCCATGCGGTGGTAGGCGCGTTCCCTGTCGACGTCCGTGGCCGCCTTGCCGATGACGGCGCGCACGTCGCGCAGTTCCTTGCGGAACCGGGCGCGCACCGCCGAATGGCTTTCCTGCGGGTCGATGCGCAGCCGGTGGCCGTCGTCGGCGAACGGGAGTTCGGCGAGGATCCGGTTGACCGGGTCGATCCGGTCGCGGATCTCTCGGACGGCGGCGGCGAGCTCGCTGTCCAGGCTGGTCAGGTCGTTGCCGGAGAGTTTGAGCAGGCTGTCGCGCCATTCGCTCTCCAGTTCGTGCAGGCCGCTGGTCTCCAGATCGGTGAGCAGGCGGTCGAAGTCGCGGTAGGAGTCCTCCGGTTCGGTGCCGAGATTCGGGTTCGGCCAGCGTTCGACGAACGTCGAGAACGTGTCCCGCAGCGCCTTGCGCGACCGGCCGATCTCCTCTTCCGCGGACGTCCGGTCGGCGCGCATCCGTTCGGAGCCGCGACGGTGCGCGGCGTCGAACTCCCTCAGCGCGGCAGCGGGGTCGGCGCCGTCGGGGGCGTCGTCGAACAGTTTCGCGAGGTACTCGCGGTGCTCCGCGCTCACCTCGGTGCCGGTCGCCGCCGCGGTGTCGAGTGCCCGCTGGGCGCCGTCCACCTCGTCGACGATCGACTTCCAGGACGCATCGAGGTGCTCGACCTCTCGTTTCTGCCCGCCGATGCGCTCGGTCAGGTCCTTGACCTCCTGTTTGAGCTCGTCCGCCTCCTCCTGGAGCCGGTCGATCTCCGGGTTGCCCGCGCGGACCTCGGCGATGACCTTCTCCCAGCGATCCCGTTCGGCGGAGACGGATTCGACGTCCACCTGCTCCCAGGACAGTTCGGTCACGGTTCGGTAGGCGGTGCGTCGCTCCTCGAACGAGTTGAGGGTCAGCTCCGCTTTCGCCGCTTGGGCGACGGCGTCGTCGTGGCGCTCGCGGGCGTGGCCGATGCGGGTGTCCAGGTCGGCGAGCAGCCTGGTGTTGGTGAATCCCAGCAGGTTGGCCCGGCCGTGGCCGCCGTGCGCGCCACGGCCCCCCTGCGACGTCTGGCCGGTGATCGTGAGCGCCTTCGAGTGCTGCATGAGCAGCTTGGGCGTCTCGACGCAGACGAAGTCGAAGCCGCGGACGAGTTCGCTCTTGAGCCAGGCGGTGAACGGCGACGGCCGGTAGTCGAGGCGGCCGGGAAGCCTCTTGTCGTTCAGCCCGATCTCGTCGTGCGTGCCGGTGCGGACGCCCTCGAAATGGATGCGCCTGGGAAGCTTCACCGTGTTGATCGCCTCGCGGAACGCGTTCAACCGCCCGATGTCGATCAGCATCCGGGTGGCGAACCCGCCGAGCGCCAGGTTGAACGCCTCCCGCCACGGTTCGAACTCCGTGCGCACCTCGATCAGTTCGCCGACGAACGGCAGGTCGTCCGGGGTGAGCCCGGCTGCGTCGGCCAGGAGGTCACGGGCGGTGTGCAGGTCGGTGGGGATGTTGCCCCGGCGGGCTTTGACCGCCGTGTGCTCGGCGCGCAGGTCGGCCAGTTCGCGTTGGGCGGTCGTGGCCTCCGCCGAAGCCCTGGCGAACTCGTTCTGGGCGGCCTTCCTGGCCTGGGAGTCCGCCAGCGCCCGGCGCGCCTTGTCGACCAGCGCGGCGAAGTCGTCCCCGGTCGAGACGGTGACGCCGATGGTTTCCAGGGCCCGGTCCAGACGCTCCCGTCCGCGTTCGACGTCGGCCAGCCGCCGCTCCACGTTGCCGATCTCCCGGAGCGCGGTCTCCAGCCGGTCGCCGCCGGACGCGCGCAGGGTCTCCAGCAGCGCGTCCCGCCGGGACTCCGCCACGCCGACCAGCGCGGCCGTCTCCCGCACCTCCTGCTCGGCCCTGCGGCGCCGCTCGCTCAGGTCCCCCTCCGTCGCGCGCAACAGGTCGAGCCGGCGTTCGTACCGCCACAGCGCCGCGGGGGACGCCGGGTCGGTGAACGATCCAACGGCTTCGATTACCCGCAGGCGCGCCGCCGAGTCGTCGATGGCCTTCCGGTACTCGCGGATCGGGGTCAGCGCCCGCACCTGCCGGCGGGCGGTGATCATTCGCTCCCGGGTGCCGGACAGCTCGTCGAACTGCTGCACCACCTCGTCCGCCGTCGTCAGGGTGGACGGCTCCTCCAGGACCATCGTCTTGTACAGCGCGTCGACGGTGGTGATCTGCTGGCCGGCCTGGATCCTGCCGAGCAGCCCGACCGCCTTGTGCCCGTCCCCGGCGGCGCCGATGCCGAGCGTGGTGTGCAGCCGGGCGGTGAAGTCGCGGTCGGTGCCGAAGCACGTCAGCCCCGTCGCGTTGACGGCCTCGCGGGCGAACCTGCCGCCCGCCGGGCCGTCCAGCTCGCGCAGGTCGTAGGCGTCGTCGCGGACGGCGCGGACCACCACGACGTCCTCGAGGGTGCGCGCGGACGACGGCACGTACCAGGCCCGGAGCGCGGTGAACATCACGCCGCTCCGGTCCACCCAGGTCATCGCGATCGCCGACCAGGTGTCGCGGGCGTCCCCGCGCAGCACCCGCACCCTCGTCTCGCCGTCCGTCCGCGACTCGTCGAGCTTGCCCCGCGCGTAGGAGAGGATGTTGCGCTGGTCCTTGCCCCGTGGTCGGCCGACGACCCCGCCGTTGGACGCCCCGTTGAACGGCGTGGTGTGCGGCATCAGCAACGCGATGTAGGAGTCCATCAGCGTCGACTTGCCCGACCCTGAACCGCCGCTGAACAGCGTCGCCCCCGGGGCGAACCGGATGCGGTGATATCCGTCGTAGCCGCCCCAGTTGACCAGTTGCAGGTCCCCCGCCACCCACTGCTGCCCGCGCGACGCCGCCGGGATCAGCCCGAACAGTGTGTCGATCATGCTCATAGCGCGGCCTCGCCGTTCTGTTCTCGCAGCCACCCGCTCAGCTCGGTGAGCTTCTCGGTGCTCAAGACGACCTCGACCAGCGGCGTGATCCGGTACCGGCCCGCGGACTCCTCCGCGAGCAGGCCCTCGCTGGACAGCCGCTGCACCGCGTTGCGGATGTCGCGCTGGCCGCGGGCCAGGTTGTGGTCGTCTGGATCGAAATAGGTCAGCACGGTCTGTTCCAGCTCTTCGATGTCGACCCGCGCGGACGTCTCCCCGGTGCCGCGTTCCCGTTGGAAGACGGTCCGCAGATGGACCAGGACGAGAGTCTCGGCGCGGCTGTAGGGGTCGTCCTTCAGGAGGATTGGCACGTCCGTCTCCGCCGAACGCACCTGCTGCTTGTAGGCGATTCCCCGGTCGTGGTCGACGACGAGCCGGACGAACAGGTCGTGCAACCGCGACTCGATGAGCTGCTGGTTCTCCAGCAACGTGCGCCACTGCCCCGGGTTCTTCTCGGCCAGCAGGAACCTGCGTTGCAGCAGCCGTACCAGCAACCGTCGCACGTCCACGTCCAGCGTGCCGGTGTCACCGGCGAACAGTTCGGACGGGTCGTCCTCCATCGCCACCGGGTCGATGAAGCCCGCCGCCTCGCCGGTCGACCAGTCCTCGTCCGCGCCGTCCGGTTCACTCACCGTCGTTCCCCGGCCTCTCGTCCACGGCGCCGGACGCCTCCGTCGTGCGGGACGCCGCCGGGTTCGCCGCCAGCACTCCGCCGAACGCGAGGCGCCGCCGGGTCTGGTCCGGCCGGACCGCGTCGACCACCGCGACCTCGGCCGTGTCGGTCATGCCGAAACCATGAGCGATCTCCAGCAGGCCGAGCAGATCCACCGGCCGCCGTATCCGCTCGGCCGCCGCGCGGAACGCGGCCGCGACGTCGACGCCGTCCGCGTCCCCCGCGAACGCCGCCAGATGCGCGTGCAGTTCGGCGTACTGGGGACCGCCCCATGCCCTGGTGTCCGCGTCCGGCATGTCCTCCCCTTCGTCCCATTCCCGCAGCGGCGTGGGCGGCTCGGGCGGACGCAGGTCGCTCAGGGACCGGCGCAACTGCCGCACCTCGGCCACCGGCAGGCGGCGCAGCGGGGCGACGACCGTGCCACGGCGCGACCTCGGCACCCAGATGTGGAACCCCGACATCACGTCCCGCAGCAGTTCGTCCACCTGGCGGTCGCGCATCGGGTCATGGTCGCGCACCTGGGTGGTGATGACGTGCGACGCCTGCCGCTGCGCGGCCAGCACCTCCTTGACGCCCTGCTCGATCCGGCGTGCGATCTCGGCGAGTTCCCGCCGTCGCGGCTCCGGCATCAGCTCGGTGAACCTGTGCCGCAGCACGGTCCGCAGCAGGTTCCACAGGTCGTCGATCTGCGCCGGGTCGCCGATCAGACGCAACGCCCCGGCGAACGCGCGGCCCTCCGGCGTCGCGTCCATGATCTGCCGACCGCGCTCCAGATACTCGCGCAGCACCTCCCCGGTCGGCCGCACGTCCTGCCGCAGGTCGGCGACGACGTCCCGCTGCATGGCCTTGATCGACTCGGCGACGCGGGCGAAGTCAGCGGGCAGCTCCCGCGCCAGATGAAGCACGTTCTCCGCCGCTTCGAGCAACTGGTCGTCGCCGACGGTGTCGACGATGCCGCCCCGTTCGAGATGGTCGAGTTCGCGCTGACGCTGGTCGATCTCCGTCTGGAGCCGCGCCATCCGGGCCATCACGTCCGGGTCCGCGTCCTGCGCGAGCCGCTCGACCGCCTCCAGCAGCGTCCGGACCCGGGACTCCGACACCCTCGTCCGTCCACCGCCGACCCTGCCTGCCACTTCGAGGGCGCCGACGCCGTGCGCGGACAGCCGGTACACCTCGACGTCATCAGAGACCTGCCGCACCAGCCAGCCCGCGTGCACCCACTGCCTGCACAGGTCACGGGCGTTCCCCGCGGGCAACGGCTGGTCGCCCTCGTCGCCGTATCCCGCCGCCCGCAACCGGTCGAGGGCGTCGGCGATCTCCGCATGGGCATCCGCCACCGCCACCGTCGGCCGCTCCGGCGTGAACATCATCGCCAGCACCGTCACCACGAACGGCGCGTAGGTCCGGTGGAGCAGATCGAGCATCGGGTTCTGGAACGCCCGAAGCGCACCCTGATATGCGCCCTCCACGCCTCGTTTTCCCATCGCCGACCAGCGTACGACCTGTGGCTCGGCGCCATGCGTCCAAGAGCGCAAGAGCGGCACCTCGATGCTGGGCGTCAACTGCGGTTCGCCAACCCTGTTCTGTCCCGCTCACCTGCACGAACACGCTTCTCGACACCCACCGGCGGCACCATGACCACACACGAGGCCACGCGGCACGCTTGTGACAGTGGGATGGACGGACGCCCGGTTGCTGGACGCGCGTAGGTGTGGGCGCGACGCGGCGGCGCACGTTCCGCTGTCCGCGCCGCGCTACTCGCCGATCTTCTTCGAGTACAGCGTGATGGTGGCGTCGGCCTTGACGAGCGTGCCGGCCGAGGGGGTCTGACGGACGACGACCCAGTTCCGGTCCCGGCTCCTCCCCATATCCGTCGGACGACGCCTCGTCCGAGCCGCCGGACGACGAAACGCCCAGTTATGACACTCCTACCTACGACCCACCGACGTACGACCCGCCGACGTACGACCCGCCAGACGGTGGCGGCGGCGGAGGGCAGATCTGTACGTGCAACAAGGTCTGCACCTGCATTCCCGTCTGTCAGGCGCACCGGCTGCTGGACCCCGATCCGGTCGTCCGGCGGATGGCGGAGATCGTCGTGGTGGCCATGGGCCTACGTGAGCAGAGGTACCTGCGCTGGGCCGCAGACGAGGCGCCTCCTCCTTTGCGCGCGCGCATCGAGGAACTCGTCGCCGAACTGGTCGGCGGACGCCGCTTGGAGCCCGACGATCTGGCCGACCCCGGCTGCGAACCCTACCTCACGTCCGGTGAGCGGGTCGTCGCCATGATGGCGGCGCAGGTCCTCAGCCTCCGCGCGCTGTTGCTCGGAACGGGGCTGACCGGCATCACCGCAGACCACGCGGCGAAGGCGCTGACCGCCGGACGCGCCCTTCACCTCGAACGTGCACCCGCCTGGAGTCATTGAGGCGCTGGCATGTTCGTTTCAGGGCGTCGCGCCCGATCCGACTGCCCGGCGAGGTTCGGCGAGGGCGTGGTGGAGGTGGTCGGCGATCCAGGTGGTGTACTCCTGCTCGCTCCAGCCACGTGTTCGGACGAGGGATCGGTAGTGGGCGGGGTCGTTGAACATCCAGACGACGTCCACGGCGTGCTCGTGATCTAGGCCCTGCGGCAGGGGGGTCAGTTCCTCGAACCGGTCGATGACCATGGCGGCTCCGGCGCGCCGGTTGCGCTGCGTCGTCTCCCACAGGGCGGCCAACTCGGGACCTTCGTCGGCGGCCTGGCGCACCACCTCGAAGACGTCCGCGGCACGGCCGCCGATCACGCGGCAGACCTCGGCGTAGGCGTGCAGGACCGCCTCGGGCGTCCGCCCCTCGCGGACCGGCCGGAACCAGGGGCGCTCGGCGACCGGCACCGGCTCGTCGTCGCCCGCCAGCGCCTGGTCCACCACCTCCTGGAGCAACGCGGCCTTGGACCCGAACGCGGCGAAGGCGGTCGGGCGCGCCACCGAGGCGTCCGCGGCGATGTCGGCGAGGGAAGTGCCCGCGTAGCCGCGGGCGATGAAGAGCCGGGTCGCCGCCGCGACGATCGCCCGCCGGGTCTGCCTGGCCTGCTGGTCACGCAGCGGCGAGTCGTAGCGGCGCCGTCCACGGCCTGCCGAACTGCTGTTGACGCCCATAAACCGGCATACTAGCGTCTTATTGACTAGACAGCGTCTCACCAAATTGGAGGCGGCCATGGCGTCCGTCGATCGTCCGTACGTCCTGGGAAGCGATGAGGGACGGGCGATGTGGTTCCTCGGCAACCTCGTCACCGTCAAGGCCGCGGGAGCGCAGACCCGGGGTCGGCTCACCGTGGCCGAGTTCCTCAACCCGGCCGGGTTCACTCCGCCCCTGCACCGGCACCTGGAGGAGGACGAGATGTTCTACGTCCTGTCCGACACGGCCCGCTTCCTGTGCGACGGGGAGGAACTCACGGCCCGACCTGGAGACTTCGTCCTTCTGCCGGTCGGCCTGCCCCACACGTTCGTCGTCGGCTCGGAGGAACCGCTGCGCTGCCTGCAAATCAGCACACCGTCCGGCTTCGAGGACTTCGCCGCCGACGTCGGCACACCGGCCCTCGAACGCCGCCTCCCCGACCCCGGACCGATCGATCCCGCCGCCCTCGGCCACACCGCCGCACGCCACCACATCGAGATCCTCGGGCCGCCGCCGACTCTTCAGCCATAGGTTGTCGCTTCGAGCGTCACGTGACCCAGCGTCCTGACCAGCGCAATCGTGCGGGTTGGCTACTGGTGCCGGGACGCTCATCGCGGGGTGGCTGGTCCAAGGCGTCGGCGCGGCGCTTGCTGCTTCGGCGTTCGTCGCGGCTGTGGCGCCTACCTGTCCACCCGTGCGCGGGCGATCACGAAGGCGTCTCCAGTCGGCGAGACACTGTCCGGCGCGGGCGGGGTGTGGCTTGCTCGGGAGCTCACGGTGGGTTGGTCAGGGGAGGCGTACTTTGGGGGCTGGACGAGGGCCTTCCAGTTCGGCGCGGATCGCTTCCTGGGAGGTTTGGACCTGGGCCTGTCTGGTTTCCTGGCCCAGTTGGCGCCAGATGGCGACGCTCGCTTCCCCGTGGTCCAGGGCTTCCTGGAGTCGCCCGAGTCGCCAGGCGGCGTTCATCAGTTCTTGTAGGGCCGCCGCCTCCTGGAAGGGGAACGCCAGTGCGCGGCTGGCGGAGAGCACGGTGCGGAAGTCCTCGATCGCCTCGTCCGGACGGCCGAGCGCCAGTTTGACTCGTCCACAGTTGATCGTCAGCGCCTGCCAGGCGTACGGCTGGCCTCCGACCCGGTCCACGAGCGCCAGCGCGCGCTCGTACCACGGCAACGCCTCCTCGGGGCGTTCGATCCCGGTGCGGTAGAGGCTGCCGATGTTGTTGAGGACCTCCAGGTGCGCCGACCAGTTTCCGGAACTCTCGCTGGCCGCCAGGCTCTCCTGGAAGATCCCGAGCGCCTCCTCGTCGTGCCCCCTGGCGTGGGCGAGGAGGGCGGAGACGTTGAGGAGACGGTCCAGGATGGCTGTTTCGCCTCCCTCGTGGGCGACCTGGATGCCGCGGTGGATCTGCGCTTCGCCGTCGTCGAACCGGTCGACCTGCCAGAGTCCGCCGCCGAGCATGTACCGCGCGCGGGCCTCGGCGGGGAGCTCGCCGCGGGCCCGTGCGGCGTCGGCGACCTCGGCGGCGGGACCGTTGAGCCGCGGCCACAGGAACGCCAGGTCGCCCACGGGGTCCAGGGCGACCAGCAGGTCGGCGGCGACCGCGATCGGCAGGCGGGGGTCCGCGGCGACCTTGCGGATGATTCCCACGATGCCGTCGAGTTCGTCCAGCACCCAGGTGTGTCCTTCGGCCAGGTCGGCGAAGGCCAGCCCTTCCGAGTCGGTGGCCGCCAGCGCGTCGGCGAGTGTGCAGCCGCTGCGTTCCAGCCGGTAGACGTTACGCGCGGACGCGAGGTAGTGGTTGAGGACGCGGCGCAGGGCCTCGCTCCGGTCCGCCTCGGAGTCCTCTTCCCGGGTGAGGTGGGCGGCGTAGGTGCGCAACAGGTCGTGGAAGCGGTATCGATCCACGGCGCGTTGTTGCAACAGGTGCATGTCCAGGAGGTTCTCCAGGATCTGTTCGGCCTCCTGGAGCGGGATGTCGGCGATCTTTGCGGCGACGCCCGCGTCGAAGTCGGTGGACGGGTGCACGCTCAGCAACCGGAACAGCCGCTGCTGGGCGGGCGCGAGGTGCCGGTAGGAGAGGGCGAACGCGACGGCCACGCTGCGGTCTCCGGTGGACAGTTCGCCCAGCCGTCGTCGCTGGTCGCCCAGGCGTTCCGCCAGGTGGGCGAGGGTCCAGGTGGGACGGGTGCGGAGCCGCGCGGCCGCGATCCGGACCGCCAACGGCAGCAGGCCGCACAATCGCACCACCTCGTGGACGGCCTCCGGTTCGCTGGCGGCGCGAGCGTCACCGGCGATCCGGGTGAACAACGCGGCGGCGTCGGCGGGCGGCAGCACCTCCAGGGACAGCGTGAAGGCGGCCTCGAGGTCGGTGAGCTGGCGGCGGCTGGTGATCAGCACCAGTGTTTTGGGGCTGCCGGGCAACAGCGGCCTGACCTGCTCGGCGGAGGCGGCGTTGTCCAGGACGATCACCGCCTTGAGACCGGCCAGTTCGTCCCGCCACAGCCCGGCCCGCTGGTCCGGGTCGTCGGGGATCCGCTCCCCCGGCACGCCCAACGCGCGCAGGAGCGCGTCCAGCGCGGCGGCCACGGTGGTGGGTTCGTCGTCGGCCGTGTGCGCCTTCAGGTCGATGAACAGTTGCGCGTCGGGGTAGCGGTCGACCAGTTGGTGCGCGGTGTGCACCGCCAGCGCGGTCTTGCCGATCCCGGCCATCCCGTCGATAGACCTGATCACCACCGCGGTGCCGGTCTCCCCCTCGTCCGGCAGGGCCGAGACGAGCCGGCTCAGTTCGGTGGCGCGGCCGGTGAAGTCAGGGACGTCGCGGGGCAGTTGCTGGACGCGCTTGGCCCGCGCCGGTGGCGGCGCTTCCAGATCGGGGTCACTGGCCAGGATCTGTTGATGCAGTTGTTGCAGCTGGTCGCCCGGGTCCAGGCCCAGTTCCTCGGCCAGCGTTCCGCGGATGTCGTGGAAGACCTGCAACGCCTCGGCCCGCCGACCGGCTCGGTGCAACGCGAGCATCAGTTGCCCGGCCAGCCGTTCCCGTAGCGGGTGCGCGGCCACCTGTTCGGTCAGCTCGCTGATCACGCTGTGGTGCCGTCCGAGGCCGAGTTCCAGCTCGATGTCCTCTTCCAGCGCCGCCGTTCGCCGTTCCTCCCAGCTGGTGACCTGCGGCTCCAGCGCCGGGCAGTCGAGGCCCGCGAGCGCCGGTCCCCGCCACAGGCCCAGGGCCGCGCGGAACTCGGCCACCGCCTCCCCCGGTTCCTGGTCGGCGGCGAGCTGGCGGGCACGCCTCACCCGGCGGTCGAACACGGCGGAGTCGAGGGCGTCCTCTCCGACCTCCAGCCGGTACCCGGCTCCGGCCGCGACGAGTTCGGACGATACGTCTTCGGCGAGGAGCCTGCGCAGGTCGGACACCAGATTTCGGACGCGTTTCTCCGCGGTGGGGGGTGGATCCTGCGGCCACACCGCGTCCACTAGACGGCTCAGCGGCACCACCTGGCCCGCGGACAGCAGCAAGGCGGCCAGCACCTTCTGCGGCCCGGCGCCCCGCAGCGGCAGCTGCTCCCCACCGGTCCAGACCTCCAACGGGCCCAAGATCTTGAATTCTCCGGCCATACGACATCAACTCTCGGCATCCCAGCAGGCAAGGTCGAGCACCACCCAACTCGACACCGACGCCAGATGCAACACGGGTACAAACAAGTGCCGCCGCAGGCCAATGAACTCACAATTCATATATGTGGCCGGGATTCACCGTCCGTTTCTTCCTTTAACGCCATCTTGTGACAGCGGGAACGGCAGTTCTGGACATGGACACAAATTGCACTTTAATTTCACACCGCTCCCGCAGGTCGACGGAACCACGTGAGCGTGGATCACCTCCAATTCGACAGTAAATACAACGGCCGGAGACTGAAGAGGATTATTTGGCGATTCCACGCTTGGCGTCCCGTGCGAGATCGGCGTGAGAGCGTTCGAGTCCCTCCCAGCGGGCGTGCCCAGATGCGCTCGCGGTCGTGTAGCCTCCCAGGGCGTCAGCGGAGAGCACATTTGATGCGACGCAGTTTCGAGGGGCACCTTTGCGCGGGACGTGGGCGGGTCTTTATTTCGAGTAGCTCCGCAGCCCTTCGTACTCGACCCTTGCCGATACTGATCGCGTCATCGAGCGACATCTTCAAAGGGAGCCCGAAGAGGTCGATGATTTTGTCGATACGCTGACGGATCGTGCCGCCGACCACCAGGTAGGGGATTTTCAGTTCGTTGAGGGTCTGGACGAACAGCTCGTCGGACAGCTTCCGGAACTCCTCGGAGACCGGGCCGTGCCCGTCCGGGACGAGTGGGAACTCCACCGGCAGATGGATGTAGCCGTCACAGGAGCTCTTCGCATAAGCCTTGGCCACCGTCCCGTACGCTTCCATGTACTGCCTGTACACCCTGCGACGAGGCAGGCCAGCGACGCTCTTGAGCAGCTTCTCCGGCAGCACCGGGCCCGGATGGACGCCGATCTGCATCCGGACGACACCGTAGATCCACTCGTGGATAACGGACCCGTCGGCGATGAAGGAACCGGACCGAGTGGCTTCCTTGTGCATGCGTTCTTCCAGCCTCCGCATGCCCAGGGTCGACAGCTCACTCGCCGACAGTTCCGCCAGCTGGTTTCCTGGCACCAGGTCGTGCAAGAACTCGTGCGCGGTCATGGCACGTGCGAGCGGGATGCCCGTGGCAATGGACAGCACCTCAGCCGTGGTCGACTTTCCGGTCGAGCGAGTTCCGGAAACTACAAGCCTCAGTTCGTTCTCGAACACGGTCACTCCTTGAAGGGTTGGCGCGTTTCAACTTCAGGAGACAACATCTGGGCAAACGAGGAAGATCCCTACTAACCGGTTCGTTGAGTGCTTATCCTGCTAGTTATCCATCGCTTATCACTCATCGAAGCCGCCCATGGCCAGTCAGTGTTCACGGCGGTTTCGCGCGGGGTCGAAATCGGTAGGTAGCGCGTCGGACACGCCATGGAGAAATGGCGCATCCAGCACGCGAACAGGGGTGAAGCAGCGTTCGGGAATCGCAGCGACAGTGATGTCGAGCACACCCACACCCGACTCCACTGTTACAGCTTCAGGCCATGCGCATGGACAATGTGACGCTCTTTGAGCATCACGTCCAATACGGCAGGAGCCGCCCTCCCCGTCGCTTCGATTCACTCCCATGCCCCTGGACTACTCGTCGTACGCCTGCGCCCCCGTATGGGTAGGCGTCTCTCAATGAGTAGCTTGCGGGAGGCCGTCCATGCCTGTTCCATGCCCGGTCCATGCGGCGTCCGGGAACGGCATCGGTGCAGCGTAACGACCTGCCCAGAGCCGCCCGCGCCCGCGAGGGTTCAGGGACGGGGGTGGCGTTCGCCCTTGGTGTCGCCGCGTCCGACGCTCGTCCGGCCCGCAACTCGCAGAACTGGGACGCTGGCTCGACACGGGCACACTCCGCGTCGCGGTGGACAGCACGTTCCCGCTCGCGGACGCCCGAACGGCACACGAACGCGCCTCCCAGGGCCACATCCAAGGCAAGATCGTCCCCACGGCCGCCTGACAACCTCTCTTACCTTCGAGGTCGCTTACAGAAGGTGACGCCAGCCTGGACGCTCCGAGTGCCAGCACGATCGCTGCGGGGGTCGCGATCGTGTTGGTCGGCGACGAGCGGTGTTTGCTGCTCTGGGCGGATCTGCCGCAGGCGGATATGGCTGTGAGCGGTGGTCGTGGGAGCGCAGGGTGGGGGCATGAGCGATGAACAGAGAATTCCGTTGTTCGCCGAACGAGTGCGGCGTGAGCTCTACCAGCAGCGCGTTCTCGTGCTGGACGGCCCGCTCGACGACGACAACGGCACGCTGCTGGCCACGCAGATGATCACCCTGGCGCGGGAGGACGCGTCGAGCGACATCGCGCTGTGGATCCATTCTCCCGGCGGGTCGGTTCCGGCGATGCTCGCGATCCGCGATGTCATGCGGCTCGTCCCGTGTGACGTGGCGACAATGGTGCTCGGAATCGCGTACAGCGCCGGGCAGTTCCTGCTGTCGTCCGGAACGCGCGGAAAGCGCCGCGCCATGCCGCACGCGCGGGTGCTGATGCACCAGGGGTCCGCCGGTATCGCCGGGGCCGCCGTCGACATCGAGTTGCAGGCCAACGACCTGCGGCATACCCGCGACACGGTGCTCGGGCTCATCGCCGAGGACACCGGCCAGCCCTTGGAGCGGGTCTTCGAGGACTCGCTGCACGACCGTTGGTACACGGCGCGAGAAGCGATCGAGTACGGGTTCGTCGACACGGTCGTCACCGATTTCGACGAGGTCGTGCCCACGGTTCATCGGACCATCGGGCTCGGCGTTCCCGCTGAGGAGGGCGTCCGATGAGCACCTACACAATTCCGAACGTCATCGCGCAGCACCCGCGCGGTGAACGGATCATGGACGTCTATTCGCATCTGCTGACGGAGCGGATCATCTATCTCGGCACCGCCGTCGACGCGGGCGTCGCGAACGCTCTCGTCGCGCAGTTGCTGTATCTGGAGGCGGACAGTCCGGACGCCGATATCGAGCTCTACATCAACTGCGAGGGTGGAGACCCGAGCGCGATGCTGGCCGTGTACGACACATTGCGCTTTATCCGTTCGCCGGTCGCGACGACGTGTGTCGGGCAGGCGGTCGCCGTAGGCGCCGTGCTTCTCGCCGCGGGAGCCCCGGGCAAGCGGTCCGCGCTGCCGCACACCCGGGTCGTCCTGCACCAGCCGGTGGGGCAGGGGCGCGGGGCGATCCCGGACCTGATCCTCCAGGCGGACGAGGTCGTCCGCGTCCGCGCGGACATCGAGGACATCCTCTCCCGGCACACCGGGCAGGACACCGCGACGTTGCGCGCCGACACCGATCGCGACCGCGTGTTCACCGCGCGGACGGCGCTGGAGTACGGCCTCATCGACCACGTGATCGAGGAGAAGCAGCCGTTCCCCAGGTAGGGAGTGGGCTACGCGGCCAGGGCGTACGCGGTGTGGGGGCCCGTGGTCGCCGGTGCGGACAGCAGGCCCGTAGCGACGGCGAGCGTCAGGTCGCCGAGCGTCACGTCCAGGGCGCCGGCGACCGCGGCGATCATCTCGCTGGACGGTTCCTTGACGCCGCGTTCCATCTCGGAGAGGTACTGCGGTGAGACCCCGGCGCGCTGGGCGGTCTCGACCAGGGTCTCGCCGCGGTCGAGGCGCAGGCCGCGCAGGCACTGGCCCAGGGCGTCGCGCCACAACGGCTCCGTCGGACGGGGCGTCGCGGTCGGCTCGTGCGGCTCGTGCGGCTTCTCGTCGGCGGGAATCCGTGGGCGCGTGGTCTCGGCCATGCGCACATCGTAAGTCGGCCGCCTCGTGGAGCCTACGTTTTCCGCCGACCGCTGAACGGCGCCGACGGGGGCTGCTCGGGTATGTCCAGCGTGGCGGCGATCAGGTCCCGCGTGTACGGGTGCGCGGGGGCCGTGAGCACCGGGCCCGCCTCACCGGACTCGACGACCCGGCCCTGGTTCAGGACGACGACGCGGTCCGCGAGGCTGCGCACCACCGCCAAGTTGTGCGTCACGAAGATCATCGACAGTCCGTCGGCCAGGAGCGAGCGCAGCAGTTCCACGACGGACGCCTGCACCGACACGTCCAGCGCGGAGGTCACCTCGTCGCAGATGAGGAGTTTCGGCTCGCAGACGAGGGCGCGGGCGATCGCGACGCGCTGGCGCTGGCCGCCGGACAGTTCGGCCGGACGGCGGGCGGCGAGCCGTGCCGGTATCTCCACGCGGTCCAACGCCTCCAGCACCCGCTTTCTGCCTTCGGCGGCGCCCAATCCGAAATAGTGTCGCAGGGGTACGAGAAGGCTGCTCTCGACACTGCGGTGAGGATTGAGTGAGCCGTAGGGGTTCTGGAAGATGTACTGCAATTCGCGGCGAGTTTCCTTGTGGCGTTCGCTTGCCTTGGCCGGGATCTGGCGGTCCTGGAAGGTGAGGGCTCCCTTTTGTTCTTCGTGGAGGCCCACGAGGCAGCGGGAGAGTGTGGTCTTGCCGCTGCCGGATTCGCCGACGAGTGCGAGGCATTCGCCTCGGGCCACGTTGAACGAAACGTCGAAGAGGATCTGCCTGCCGCTGTAGGCGGCGTTCAGGGCGGAGGCTGAGAGCACGTCGCGGCCCTCTTCGGGAGCCATTCGTGTCTCGGGCTCACGTGGCATGGCCCGGGGTTCTCGCAGCACTTCGTCTGTGCGCAGGCATCGGGTCAGCGTTCCCGATGGCCCGGATACGAGTTTCGGACGCGTCGTCCGGCACTCGGCGACGGCGTGGTCGCAGCGGGGCGCGAAGACGCAGCCCGTCCGGGCCTCGTCGGCGATGCTGGGGGCGCGGCCCGGGATCGGCACGAGCCGGTGCCGGTGGGTCGCGGACGGGACGGCGGCCAGCAGCGCCCGCGTGTACGGATGGGCGCCGTGGATGAGAACGTCCCGGTCGGTCCCGCTTTCGACGATCTCCCCGCCGTACATGACGGTGACTTGGTCGGCGACGTCGGCGACCACGGCGAGGTCGTGGGAGACGTAGATCGCCGCCATGTCGTGGTCCCGGCAGAGTTCGCGGACCAGCTTCAGCACGCGGGCCTGGGTGGAGACGTCGAGTCCGGTCGTCGGCTCGTCGAGCACGATCAGGCGTGGTCCGGCGGCGATCGCCATGGCGATGGCGACGCGCTGTTGCTGGCCGCCGGACAGTTGCCGGGGACGGCGTTTCAGGAACGCGTCGTCGCTGGGCAGGCCCACGGTGTCGAGCAGTTGCCGGACGCGCGGGAGCGCTTCGCGTTTCGGCGTCCGCAGCCCCTCGGTGAGCTGGGTGGCGAGGGTCAGGCTCGGGTTCAGCGCGGTCGCCGGGTCCTGCGCAACGTGCGCGACCGTGCTTCCCCGCGCGCGGCGCAGCTGTCCCTCTGGGAGGGTGAGCAGGTCGACGCCGTCGATGACGACCCGTCCGCTGGTGATCGTCGTGCCCTTCCGCGAGAATCCCAGCAGGGCGAGCGCGAGGGTGCTCTTGCCGGAGCCGGACTCGCCGACCACGCCCATGACCTCGCCCCGGCCGAGCGTGAAGGAGACGTCCTGGACGATGTCGTTCCCCGTGGCGTCGGCCGTCACGGTGACGCCTGAGACCTCCACTTCTTGCGCCATTCTCAGCCTTTCCCTTCCGTGCGGCCGACCGTTCTGGAGAGGGACTCGGCGATCAGGTTGCCGCCGAGCGCCATCATGAGGATCAGCGCGATCGGTGCCAGGACGGGGAGCGGGGCGACCGAAAGGCCGTCCTGGTTCTCGCCGACCATGAGGCCCCAGTCAGCGGCGGGGGGCGCGATTCCGAAACCGAGATAGCTCAGCGAGGCGATCGCCGCGATGGCCCAGACGAGCCGCATTCCGGCCTCCACCATGAGCGGTGAGATGACGCCGGGCAGCACCTCCCGGACGAGGATGTGCGTCGGCGGCAGCCCGTTCGCCCTGGCCCAGAGCACATATTCGCTGCCGACCACCGGAAGGGCGGCGCCCCGCAGCACGCGGGAGACGCCGGGCGCGAACGCCACCCCGACGAGGACCGCGGTGAGCAGGGTGCTCCGGCCGAGCATGGACACGAAAAGAAGCACGAAGATGATTTCCGGAAAGCTGAGCAGGACGTCCATGGCGCGCATGAGCAGCGCGTCGACGGCCCCTCCCTTGTAGGCCGCGGTGAGGCCGACGAGGGTGCCGAGGAAAACGCCGATGCCCGCGGCGAGGATCGCCATCCACGACAGGCTCAGGCCACCGTTGAGCAGACGGCTCAGAACGTCGCGGCCCAGAATGTCGGTTCCCAGCGGGAAGCGCGAGCCCGGGCCCTCCAATGGTCGTCCGACGATGGCGTCGGGCGCGTGGCGGGCGAAGAAGTGACCGAACACGACCAGAAGCCCGATCAGGGTGAGGAGGGCGATCCCCAGGCGGGCCTGCCCGGTGCGGGCGACGCGGCCGAGCGTCGAAGGGCCGGTTCTCTGATTCACCGCTTTCTCCCTCATCGTGTCCTCGTCATGGCCGCGAAGACGTCCGCCAGAAGGTTGAACAGGTAGTAGGTGGTCGCGAGCACGAGGATGCACGCCTGCATGACGGGCAGGTCATGGGCGTTCACCGCGCTGACCACCGCCGTCCCGAGCCCCGGATAGGAGTAGACCTCCTCGACCACGACGACACCCGTAATGGTGATCGCCGCGACCAGCCCGGCGGCCGGAAGGCTCGCCGCGATGGCGTTGGGAAGGGCGTGCCGGAACAGGATCCGCCGGTCGCTGAGCCCTTTCAGTAGGGCCGTCTGGACGTATTCGCTGTCCATCGCGTCGATGAACGAGGCGCGGACCAGGCGTCCGAGATACATGACGCCGATGACGAGGCGGCGTAGCAGCCACCCGAAGGACGCGCGTTGTGAGTCCGTCGATTGCACGGAGGTCAGCTTCCGACTGTCACGTTCGTCAGGAAGGTGAGCGGGCGTCCGCTCACGTCCGGCACCAGTCCGTGGACCTTGCTCCGATAAGGCAGCAGCACGTTCGCGAACGCGGGCGTTATCATCGGCCCCTGCTCGTATTCGATCTTGTGCATCTGGTTCATGATCGAGCACTGCCGCTGTTCGGGCGCGGCGAAGAGTTTGCCCGCGAGGTCGGCGAACTCGGAGTTCTCCCAGTGGGCGGCGTTCGCCACGCGGCGCGGCAGGAGTGACGTGATCACGTACGGCAGATAGGGCAGCGTGTTGAAGTCGATGAACACCGGCCACTTGCCCCATTTCGACAGGAACTCCTGGGGCGTGACGACATTGACGGCGACCTTCACGCCCGCTTTCGCGGCGTTCTCGGCGAACACCTGGGCGAGTTCCTGCATGCCGGGCAGAAGGCCGTCCGTCGCGATGGAGAACGACAAGTCACTTTGGCCCGCGTCGGCGAGAAGTTTCTTCGCCTGGGCGATGTCCTGGGTGCGCTGGGGCATGTCGGGAGCGGGGCATTGCGGCGTTCCGGCCTCGTGGTCGTTCGCCACGCGGGCATATCCGCCGAAGGCGTTGGACACCACTTGCCGCCGGTCGACGAGAAGGCGCAGCGCCTGCCGCACCCGCACATCGTCGAACGGCGCCACCGCCGTGTTGAGACCGATCCGCAGTGTGAAGTCGCCCTTGCTGTCGAGCAGTTTCAGGTCGTCCTTGCCGCCGAGCGACTTCGCGATGGCGGGGGTCGCGCCCGAGGCGACGTCGACCTCGTTGGAGAGCAGGGCGTTCGCCTGCGCCTGCTGGCTCTGGTACTCGATGATCTCGACCGCGCCGAGCTTCGGCCTGGTTCCCCAGTAACGGTCGAAACGGTTCAGGGACGACTGCCGTCCGGCGGTGAAGGCCTTGACGGCGAACGGCCCGGTGCCGATCGGCTTCGCGGGCGCCGAGCCCGCCTTCGTCATGGGGAGGAAGACGTTGGCCCAGATGTCCTTGAACGGGCCGAACGGCTTGCTCAGGCCGACCCGGACGGTCAGGTCGTCCACCGCCTTGACCTTGCCGGGGTCGATCATCTCGATCAGGGCCAGGCCCTGGACGGCGTGCTCGGGGTCGCGCAGATACGCGATGCTCGCCACCACGTCGGCGGAGGTGAAGGGGCTTCCGTCGGTGAACGTGACGCCGGGACGAAGCTTGATCGTCCATTCGGTGAGGTCCGCGTTCGGCGTCATGTCGGTGGCGAGGCGCCATTCGAATTCCCCCGTGGGGCTGAGGGCGGTGAGGCCCTCGTACAGCAGCGAGCTGCGCAGTTCCTGCGTGGGGCTCTGGTTGCTCGCGTAGGGGTTGAGGCTCTCGCCCGCGTCGGTGGACGCGGCGATGCGAAGCGTCCCGCTCCCCGCGCCGCGCGACCGATCCGAGGGGGCGCAGCCCACGAGGGCCGACGCGGTGAGCGCGGCGCCGGTCGCGGCGGCGAGCAGCCTGACTGGAAGGCGTCCGGTCGACGCGCCTGACATGACGGCGGTTCCGGAGCGTGGGGGTATGTGCGGCACCGGTCACTCCCATCCCGAGTGGTGGACGATCTAATCGATTAGACCAAGCCCCGTGGATCGGGACTGGAGGAGCTATTCAGCAGACTACGACGGTCTCTGGCCTGGGGGAAGGGGGGCCGGCAAATCCGTTTGTAGCCAAACAGAGGGGTGCTCTAAGCGATTAGACCCTGTTACTCTCGGCCCAGGCCGCTCAGCAAGGCGGCCACAGGGAAGGGACACACGATGACCAGTCCGTACGAGCACCTGTTCGTCAGGAAGATGCAGAACTGCCTCGACGACCTTGTCAACGAGGGAGCCGCCGCCGGGACGGAGGAACCGGCGAACGTGGGCGAGGCGCTCGCGCTCATGCGGGTGAACGAGGTGCCCGAGAGCAAGATCCATCTGACGTACTGTTGGATCCACCCGTGCACGGAGCCGGTGCAGTGGGTCAAGGAACACCAGCACGACTATGACGAGATCCTGATCTGGCACGGCAACAACCCCGACGACGTGGACGATCTCGGCGCGGAGATCTATCTCGACATCGAGGGCGTCCGGCACACGATCACGACGAGCGGCTCGGTGTACCTCCCCGCGGGGATCCGGCACTGCCCGCTCGGCTTCGTCCGCGTCGACCGCCCGTTCCGGTTCAGTGCCCTGTCACTGAGCCCGACCTACGGATCGGACGAGCACAAGCCCACCATCGCGGCCGTGCCGTAGGGCGTACTGAAACACCCGGAAACACCGCGCCTCAGGGCGACTAAGACACCGCCCCGTCGTCCGCGCGCGTACGGCGGGGCGGGCACTCCTGGCAGGACACGCCTTCCCTGGCAAGACGCGCGTTCCACGGGACGCTCAGCAGCCGCAGGTCACGCCGATGCTGAGCGTCCCGTCCAGGACCACCGGCGGCACCGCTCCCCCACCGTCGTAGAAGCTCTTCTCCAGAACGTCGAACGCGCTGACCGCGAGATCCTCAAGCGGCAGGCTGACGGTGGTGAGCGGAAAGCTCCCGAACCGCGCCTCCCGAATACCGTCGAAGCCCACGACCGCGAGGTCGCCGGGCACGCGCAACCCCAGGCTCGTCGCCGCGCGGATCGTCACGAACGCCTGCTCGTCGGTGGTGGTGTAGATCGCACGGGGCCGGTCCGCCGCCTCCAGGACGGGTCGCACCGCCCGCTCCGCCTCGACCCGGTCGAAGGAGACCCGGACGAGCCGTCCGTCCGTGGGGAGGTTCGCGTCCTCCATCGCGCGGCGCCAGCCACCCTCCCGGCCCTCCGCCGGGCCCTCCTCCAGCTCCCCGGCCACGCAGAAGATGTCCTCGTAGCCGTGCCAGAGCAGATGCTCGACGGCCAGCCGCGCGCCCTGGAAGTCGTTGAAGACGACGCTCGGCGACGTGCTGTCGGGACCGGCCCACTGCACGTAGACCCGGGGCGTCTCGTCCTCCGGGTGCGGCTCCTCGCCGGTCGTGACGAAGATCCCGCGCGGACGCAGTTCCGAGAACGCCTCGCTGTACTCGTCGCCGAGGGACGAGCCGTAGCCGATGTTGCCGAGCAGCGTCAGCAGGCCGCGGCGGCGTCCCTCCGCCTCGATGTGGCGGGACAGCTCGCCGAAGAAGGCGTTCGCCGTGTCGGGCACCAGCAGGCCGACGAGGTTGGACCGGCCGCCGCTCAACGCCCCGGCGAGCGGGTTGCGCCGGTAGCCGAGCATCTGGATGGCTTCCTCGACCTTGACCCTGGTCTTCGCGGAGACCGGACGCGGCCCGCCGTTCAGGACGTAGCTGACGACCGCCGTGGACGTCCCCGCGAGACGTCCGACGTCGAGAAGGGTGGGCCTGCGCACAGAACGGTCCGAGCCCTTGTTACCTGTCACCTTGCGTAGCCACCCCTGGTTCCGGCTACCGACCGCGCCGCCGCCACTGACGAGAACTCCGTCACCTCAGGATACGCGGGCCCGAGGTCACATGGTCTGGGGTCACGGGTCTGGGGGTCACATGGTCTTCAGAGTGGAGCGGGTGAAGAACTCGACTTCGGCGATGCAGACCTGGCGGTTGTCCGCGACGCCGTAGGCGGAGCTGATCGTCAGCCGGACCCGCACGACGTTCTCGCCGCGCAGCTTGAGCTTCTGCGGGCCGGGGGCGTCGTCGAGGTGCAGCTTCGTGGTCCTGCTCTTGCCGTCGGACGAGAACACGGTGGCGTCCAGGATCTGGGGACGGGCCTGCGTGGCGTACTTGTCCGGCTGCGGGGAGATCCCCGAGGTGATGATCAGGTTGAGCAGCCGGCGCGGCTGGACGAAGGACGCCTCCAGACTGACGTCCTGGCCGCCGCCGCCGTAGCCGTTGCCCCAGAACGTGTTGCTGAGCCCGTCGAACGCGAGTTGCGGCCCGTGGTTCGGGTCGGAGTGCGACGCCTTCCACGCGTTCGCCGATATGGGCGCCCGCTTGAC
The DNA here is from genome assembly GCF_039537545.1 of Actinomadura meridiana. NCBI lineage: Bacteria > Bacillati > Actinomycetota > Actinomycetes > Streptosporangiales > Thermomonosporaceae > Actinomadura > Actinomadura meridiana. The sequence goes on along the minus strand of NZ_BAABAS010000001.1, from coordinate 280,713 downwards.
GAAGTGGTCGACGATCCCGTTGGCCGCGTCGTCGGTCTTCACCGCGGCCAGCCAGACCAGCGGGACGACCAGCAGGAGCAGTACCGGGATGAGCAGCAGGCCGTTCGGGCCGCGGCGGATCCGCGGCCGTTCCCCGGCCCAGGGCGCCTCCCGGTCCCGGGCGGTGCCGCCGCCGAACAGGCGCTGCCACCAGGTGCGGGTGCGGTACCCGTCCTTGTCGGCGGCTGCCAGGGGCATCGCGCACTGGAGGCAGAAGTGCCGGTTGGGCGGGTTCGGCGTGTCGCACCAGGGGCAGGGGACGCCGCCCGTCGCGGCCGGACGTTCGGTGCGCCGCACCTGCGGCCTGGCGGGGTCGGGACGTCCCGGCAGCACCGGGGTGGGGCCCTGCGGCGGGGGCGGCGGGCTCTCGGGGGTCACCGGGATCAGCAACCGCCGCGCCCGCTCCTCCCTGCCCTGCGCCCGCCCACCCCGCTGCTGCGGCGGCCCCATCTGCTGCGGCGGCCCTGCCTGCTGTGGAGGCCCCGCCTGCGGGGGCGGTCCTGCCTGCGGGGGGCGTCCCTGCTGTGGCGGCGGTCCTTGATATTGCGGCGGGCCCTGGTGTTGGGGCGGGCCCTGGTGTTGGGGTGGCTGGTGTGGGGGGCGTCCCTGCGGCGGAGGGCCTTCCGGCGGACCGGCGACGTGGACGTCGCCCGTCTGGGGTGCGGGCGGAGGAGCGGGGGGCGCGGGTTCGGGGGGCGGGGTGTGGTCCCGTGTCCAGCTCAGCACCGCGCCGCACCGGTCGCAGAACGAGCCGCTCTGGTTGCTGGCCCCGCAGTTCGCGCAGATTCCGGCCGTCGTCACTGCTGTGTCCCTTCCTTCACGACATGTACGGCGTAGGGGACGTGGGCGGGACGGACGGCACCGACCAGGGCGTCCAACCTCCGCTCGTCCACCTTCGAGGGATCGGGGACCCTCACGACCACTTCGAGGCGCGGCTCCCTCTCACCGGGAAACTGCCCGCGCGGCCGTTCCGACCAGGCCGCGCCGCCGCTCTCGGCGATCTCGGGCGTCACCCCGAAGCCGAGCCGGACGGCGGTGGCCAGGCCCCGGCGGGTGCCGCGCAGCCGGTGCAGCGCCGTCGCGGCGGCGACCGCGCCCCGGGCCTGCCGCTCGGTCTCCTCGCCGTGCAGCTCGGCGCCGACCCAGTCCGCCAGCCAGCCGACGAAGTCGATCGGCGCCAGGTCCGGCGAGAAGTACGCCTCCAGGCAGTCGAGCACCGTCATCAGCGGCGCGAACAGGTCGTCCAGGCCGCTCACGTACCGCTGGATGAGGTCGTCCTCGGCGAACACGGACGGGAGCCTCGGGCCCAGCGGATGCGGCGAGTGCAGGCCGTCGACGGCGCCCCTCATGACGCTCCCCCGAGCACCCTGACCTTGTGGTCGTAGGAGAAGACCAGGGCCGTGGCGTCCAGGTCGATGCGGTCGACGGCGTCGCCGCGCTTGCCGGTCAGCGGGTCGGCGGCGTGCAGCCGCACCTCGTCGACCAACTCCACGCCCGGCACCCGTTGCAGGACGGCGAAGACCTCCCCGGCCTGGAGGGGGCGTCCGAACTGCCAGCCCCGGCCGTCCGAGCCGCCGGTCAGCGGGTCGAGATGGGCGTACAGGGCGTCGAGCGCGGCGTTGCGGACGCGCTCGGCCTCGGTGCTGCCGAAGGCGTGCATCGTGGCGACGACGGTGACGCCCTGGTAGAACGGCGGGCCGACCGCGAGCCGGATCCCGATCGGACGCCGGTCGTCCAGATGGCGGGTGACGCGGCGCAGCAGGTCGTCGCCGGGCACCAGTTGCTCGAACCGGAGTCGTCCGCCCGGGTCGGCCACGGCCTGCGGCACCACCAGGACGCGGACGGCGCCCGCGCCCGAGCCGTCCACCGGCAGGCAGCGGATCCGCGCGGCGTCCGGCGCGGCCCGCCGCGCCAGCTCCTCGTAGTCGCGCGGGGTGACCGCACGGTCCTGGGCGCGCAGCGCGATCGGGGCGCGCAGTTTCGCCTCCTCCAGGGTCTCGGCGTCGACGCCGCCGCGCGCGGCCTCCCGGTTCTCGATCCGCGCGACGTACGGGATCGAGGTGCGGAGCACGCTCAACGCTCCGCGCGCCACGTTGCCGGTGCGTCCACCACCCGTGCGGTAGCGGCGAGCGCGCAGCACCGCGCCCTTCCTCGGGACGGCGCCGTGCTGCCGGAGCCGCCCGTCCGGGGCGCGGACGGCGGGCCCGAACGAGATCTCCCCCACCGACGCGTCGAGCCGGAAGTGCGCGTCGCCCGGCCCGGACGCGGAGAAGTGGTCGACGATCTGCCATTCCCGCCAGCCGCCGCCCTCCCCGTCCCCGTCCCCGTCGGCGGCGGCGTCGGACGACTCGAGGACGAGCGGCGGATCGTCCGCCACGATGGGGGCGCGTTCGGTGTGGAACCGCTCCCCCGGGACGCCCGCCGCCTCGCCGAGCGTCTCGTCCACGACGGTCTCGGCGTGGATCGCGCCCGTCGTCCCGCCGATGGTGGCGGCCTCGGCGGCCCGGATCGTCGGGGACACCGAGTAGAACGGCTGCCCGGACTGCGGCTCGGTCACCCGGCAGCGCAGCCACCCGGCCTCCTGCGTCCCCACACGGGACATGACGTGCCCGTCCGGAACGTGCAGGATCACTTCGCCCGGACGGTTCAGCCCACCCGTCCCGTCGGACTCGACCTCGCACCACCGCCAGCCCTCACCGGTCCACGCCTCCCAGCGCAGTGGTGGTTGCCGGGGGTCGACGCCGACGCCGTCGACCCGGCTGTCCAGCGTGATCAGCACCGCGCACGACGGGACCGCCGCCGACAACCCGATCGCGAGCACGTCCCCGGGGCGGGGCACTTCGGAGAAACAGGAGAAGTCCTCCTGGCTCTGGACGTCGGCGGTGTGGTCGACGGCCGGGCCGCCCCCGGGCTGCACGGCGACGGCGGTCAGCTCGCTCGGCACGATCCGGAGGTCGCGTTCGGTGGTGAACACGATGGCCTCCTCCTGCTCGGTGCGCTGGGTCGCGATCTCCACGCCGGTGGGCAACATGACGTCCTGCTCCTGCGGCGCCGACAGCCAGAACGTGACGTCGGCGCGGGCGGCGGCGGGCGGCAGCAGCGTGATGCCGAGCAGGTCGAGGAACGCGATGTGGTTCTTCTCCGGCACCCGGTTCAGCCGGTACACGAGCTGGTCGACCATGTGCGCGACGGCCTCGACCAGCGTCACGCCCGGGTCGGAGACGTTGTGGTCGGTCCACTCCGGGCAGCGCTGCTGGATGTAGCGCTTGGCGTCGTCCACGAACTGCTGGAAACGCCGGTCGTCGAGATTGGGCGCGGGCAGGGACATCAGGAGTCTTCGCTCTCGGTGGACGGGTCGTCGTGCGACGGGATCACATAGAACGGGAAGACGAGGTTGCGCGGGTTGTTCGTGCCGCGTATCTCGTAGCGGATGTCGATGAACAGCGCGGCGCCCTCGTCGGGGGCCACGGTCACCACCACGTCGGAGACCTCGATGCGCGGCTCCCAGCGGTCCAGGCTGGTGCGCACCTCGTAGGCGATGCGTCCCGCGGTCTCCTCGTTGACGGGCGCGAACACCATGTCGTGGATCGCGCAGCCGAAGTCGGGACGGGTCGGACGTTCGCCCGGCGCCGTGGCCAGCACCAGCCGGATCGCCTCCTCGACCTCCCGTTCCCCGGTGACCAGCACGATCCCGCCCGACGCGCTGACCCGCATCGGAAAACCCCATCCCGCGCCAACGAACTGTTCGCCCATCACTTCCCCCCGATCAGGTCGGCACGATCATGACGAGCTTGTTGCCCATCGTGAGCAGCCCGTTCACGTTGAGCTTGCCCATGGCCTCGGTCATCCCGGTGAGCCTGATGTTCGCGCCGTTGAGCCCGATGCTCGCGCCGCTGAGCATGATGTTGGCCGCGTTGATCCCGATGCTCGCCGACCGCAGGTCGAGCCGGGTGGCGGCGTTGATCCGCACGACCGGGCCGGTGAGCGTCACCGTCCGCTTCCCGGAGATCTCGACGCTGCCGTCGCTGTGCACGGTGAGCCGGGTGCCCGTCTCCCGCATCTCGACCGTCATCCGGTCGTCGCCGGTCGCGACCTTGACGCCGTGTTGGCCGGGGGCGTCCACCAGTTCCAGCCGGTTCCCGGTGCGGGACGCGACGCTGCGCCAGTTGACCCGTCCGGACGACCCGACCACCGGCAGCCGCCGGTACGTGGGCAGTTTGTCCTTGCCGTTGTAGAGGCCGCCGATGACATACGGGTGGTCGAGGGCGCCGCGGTCGAACGCCACCAGCACCTCGTCCTGCACCTCCGGCATGAGGAGCCCGCCGCCGCGCACCCCGCCGTACTGCACGACCCGCGCCCAGTCGCTGACGTAGTCCTTGTCCAGCCAGGGGAAGCGCAGCTTGACCCGCCCCTTGCGCTGCGGGTCCTGGATGTCGGTGACGATCGCGGTCACGACCCCCGGCATCTTCGGCGGGGCGGACGCGGCGCCGCCGGACGCCAGCCCGAACAGCGAACGGTGCTGGCGGCCCGACACCGTCAGCCACGTCTCGTACCGCTCCCCCGTCATGAACACGTGCCGGGCGGTGGTGACGGTGTACTTGCCCTCGAACGGCCAGCCGATCCTGTTCAGCGCGACCGGCAGCCCCGGGCGCAGCTTCGGGTCGCCGAGCACCTCGGCCTGGAGTTCGGCGAACGCGGCGCTCACGTCGGACGCGAGCGCCTTGGCGGCCTCCTTGACCTGCGCGTGCGTGTCGTAGGGGACGCCGGTCTCGACCAGCTCGGTCTTCCCGAACGGCGAGGTCGCCGCGCCGGGGGCCATCCCGATCGCCAGTTCCTTGTTCTTGATGGCGGGCGCCTCGGCGATCACCTCGTCCTTGCGGCGGACGTCCCAGCCCCGCACCTGGACCGTGTCGACCTGGTCAGCGGCGGTGACCCCCGTCCGGCAGCGCAGCAGGTTCGCCCCGAACTCCAGCACGAACGGGCTGGTCTCCGCCTTCGCGCCCGCGCCCGGCGCGCCCGACGCCGGTTTCGGCTGGACGAACCTGAACTCCCCCTCGTCGGAGAAGTACATGTCGACGCCGTTCTCGGCGGCCAGCCTGGCCAGGAAGTCCCAGTCGGTCACGTTCGGCTGGGTGACCCGCTCGTACACCGTTTTCGTCGGGTCGATGCGGCCGACCTTCAGACGGTTCCGCGTCGCGAGCTTGCGGGCGATGTCGGACGCCGTCATGTTCTCGTACCCGGCGACGCGCCTGCTGCGCAGCAGCCGGTGCCCCGGGTCGTAGCCGCGCACCACGCTGAACTTGCCGGTGCCGTCAATGTCGGCCTCCAGGGCCGTGACCTCCCCGGTGAACAGCGGTTTGCCGCCGTCCTTGCCGATCGCCATCGCGCGCAGCACGACCTTGGAGCCGAGCTTGACCCCGAGGCGCTTCAGCAGCCGCCGTCCCGGGTCGCGGAACGTCAACTGGAAGGTGGCGGGCACGTTCACGCTGGTGTCCACCCAGCCCTCGACCAGGCTCCGCCTCTGCTCGGGCGTCAGCACCCGGCCGTCGATCGTCACGGCGAGCTGATTGGTGTAGGTGCCCTTCGACACGGCTTCCCCCTAGTCCCGGATGTCCTCTGCGGCGGGCAGCAACAGTTCCCGTCCCGGCGCCAGCCGCATCGGGTCGTCGATCTCGTTGGCCTCGGCGATCACCCGCCACGCCGTCGGGTCGCCGTACTCCCGCCACGCCAGGGACTGCAACGTGTCACCCGTCACCAGCCGGTGGACGCTGCGCGCCGTCAACGCCCCCGACGTCGGGTTCTGTGCCGGTGTGGCCTGCGGGATCTCCTCCAGCGACAGCTTGCACACGGCGCGGACCGGCGCCCCCGTCGAGCTGAACAGCGTGTAGGACGCGCTCAACTGCCGCACGTACGCGACGAACCGGACGGTCGTGAACCCGCCCCACTCGAAGATCACCCACGGTGGCGACGAGCGGTCCGGGAGGCTGGACGGCGCCGGACGCAGGCACGAGAACAGCGCCTCCACGTCCTTGCGCACCTTGGCGTTGCCCGGACGGTCCGAGGAGTCGAGGAAGATCTCCAGGTCGAGGCTCTGCTGCCCGCTGCCCAGATACTCCACCTTCGCCCCGGCCCGCGTCGCGATCGCCGGGGTGTACTCCCAGTTCGTCGACTTGGACAGCTCCAGCTGCGCCGGGTTGAACTGGAACTTGACCCGCTTCATCAGGCCGCCGGGGCGCGTCCCGTCGCCCGCGGGCGGGTTGTGGATGCTGAGCGTCGCGCGGACATGGCTCGTCTTGCTCGTCATCGGCTCGTGAACCCGTGATGCGCGATCTCCAGGACCTCCGTCGCGACCGCCGGGCTGTTGGGGTCGAGCGTGGGGCCCGTCCAGCTCACCGGCACCACGTCCATGAGGCCCCACCGCGCCACCAGCGAACCGTCGGCCCGCAACGCCTCGATCTGCGCCGTCGGCCGCTTGATCCCCGTCGCCACCGACGAGATCCAGGCCGTGACCTTGGTCGTCTCCTCGTTGATCGGCCTGGTCAGCCGGACGTTGGAGTGCCGCACCCGGGACGGCAGTTGCCACACGTGCCCGTTGTTGCCACCCTCTTCCCGCTGCTCGATGTCCACCTGCGCCGCGAGCCCGTCGCAGCCGGTGAAGCTCCCCAGGCTCTCCCCGTCGATGGTGAGCCGGAAGAAGGCCGTCGAGCCCGGATCCTTTCTCGCCGTCATCGCACTCCTCAGTAGGTTCGCGAGTCGCGCAACCGCCCGACCCGTTCCCGGTCCATCCGCAGCTCCGCCCGCAACAACCGCGAGAGCGGGCCCACCAGCCGCCGGGCCAACTCGTCCAGATCCACCTCGTCCGGCCGCTCCGGCTCCCGCCGCGCCGCCTCCCGCCGCTCCGGTTCCCGCCGCTCGGTCTCCCGCCGCTCCGGTGCGCGCCGCCGCGCGGGTGGCGCCGAACGACGCGCCCTCTGCACGGGCGTCGCGTCACGCTGCACCGTCGGACCGGACGCGGGACGGGGAGCGGGCCCGGCGGCCTCTTGCACGAGGGAGTGGGATGAGGCCGCCGGACCCGCGGCAGGCGTCCCCGGAACCTTCTCGGTCCCGGGGACCCGGTGCACCGGTTCCGGCACCACGGCACTGGGCGGTGTGACCGCGGCACGTTGAACCGGTGCCCGCGCGGGGGCTGTCGGCCGAGGGGCCTCGGCACGCCGGAGGGGAACGGGGGGCGCTGCCGCGCCCGGCCCGTTCCCCGTCCCGGACACCTCGTCCGGGGCAGCACGCGCTGGAATCCCCACGCCCGGAGCGCGGGGTGCCGGTCCCCGGGCGGGATGCCCGACGACCGGTAGCGTCCTCACCACCCGCTGCACCGGCAGGACGGTCCCCGTCCTGGCGGCGGGCGCGACACCCGGCACCGGCCGAACCGGCCCGGCCCGATCACCGGAAGGCGAGGCCCGCCCACCCGGCGGCGCCCCAGACTCGGGCGCCGCCGGAGCTGCGGCGACTTGCCGTCGTTCCGTGTTCTCGGGTGCGCGCACCAACGGCGGCGCCGGGGGTCCAACCCCGGCGACCGACCGCTGAACAGGTGCGCCCAACCCCGCCCGCCGCGACGGCGGTGCGGCGGGCGGGGTCGTCCCCGGAACCCGGGGCTTGATGTGCCCACCCTGATCGGCGGCGGACTCAGCCGCCGCCCGCCCCGCAACCGCAGGACGAGGACCAGGACGAGCATCGCCGGGCGAATCGACCACCCGACGCTGAGCAGAACGAACCGAGGCCGCCGACCCCTCCGAAGGAACAGCCGACGATCCCGGGGCCTTCGGCGCGGGCGGCGAAGCCCCACGCGAAGGCGGCTCCGCCGAACGCTGCACGACCGCAGGCGAAGAAGGCGGCACCTCAGACGAAGAACGCGACGGACCCACCGGCCTCACGGGCGCCGCACCCGACGACGGCCGTGGCGCCTTCGCCGAACGCTGCACGACCGTGGGCTGAGCCGGGGAGGCCGCAGACGACGGCTCCGGCGAAGATCGCGGCGCCTCAGACGAAGACCTCGAAGGACCCGCAGGCGGGGAAGGCACGACTCCCGACGACGAACCCGGTACCTCGGGCGGAGGCGACGACGGGCGCGACGGCTTAACGGACCGCTGGACCACCGGCAGAGAAGGAGAGGCCTCGGGCGACGCCCCCGACGCAGACTGCGATGCCCCTGACGAAGGCAACGACGTCCCCCGCGAAGGACGCGACGGTTCCGCCGAACGCTGCACAACCGCAGGCGACGACGACGGAGAAGGCGGCACCTCAGACGAAGTCCGTGACGGACCCGAAGGCTTCACAGGCGCCGTACCCGACGACGAACCCGGCTCTGTGAGCACGGACGACGACGTCCCACGCGAAGGCGGCGAAGGCTCAGGTGACGAGCGCGGCGCCTCGGGCGGAGGTGACGACGGCCGCGACGGCTTTACCGAACGCTGGACCACCGGCGGAGAAGGCGAGGCCTCGGGCGACGGCGACGGCGCCGACTGCCGCCCCTTAGATGATGACCTCGGCGGACCCTCAGGCGGGGATGACTCAACTCCCGGCGGCGACGAAGGCGGTGCCTCGGACAAAGGCGACGACGTCCCACGTGAGGGCCTCGGCGGTTCCGCCGAACGCTGCACAACCGCAGGCGAAGAAGGCGGCACCTCAGACGAAGACCGCGACGGACCCGAAGGCTTCACAGGCGCCACACCCGACGACGACGAACCCGGCTCCGTGGGCACCGACGACGACGTCCCACGCGAAGGACGTGACGGCGAAGGTGGCGCGCTGCTCGTCGAAGAAGACGATGAACCCGCGGGCTTAACAGACGGCGATGCGCCACGCGAAGACCTCGGCGGCTCCGCCGATCGCTGCACATTCACAGGCGGCGATGACGAGGCCCCAGGTGAAGACTCCGGCGCGCCCCCAGGTGGGGAGGGCGCCACTCCCGGCAGCGACGAAGGCGGTGCCTCGGACAAAGGCGACGACGTCCCGCGTGAGGGCCTCGATGGTTCCGCCGAACGCTGCACAACCGCAGGCGAAGAAGGCGGCACCTCAGACGAAGAACGCGACGGACCCACAGGCCTCACAGGCACCGCACCCGACGACGACGAACCCGGCTCCGTGGGCACCGACGACGACGTCCCACGCGAAGGACGCGACGGTGAAGGTGGCGCGCTGCTCGTCGAAGAAGACGATGAATCCCCGGGCTTAGCAGGCGGCGATGCGCCACGCGAAGACCTCGGCGGTTCCGCTGATCGCTGCACATTCACAGGCGGCGCTGGCGAGACCCCCGGTGAAGACTCCGGCGCGTCCCCAGGTGGGGAAGGCGCCACTCCCGGCGGCGACGAAGGCGGTGCCTTGGTCGGGGGCGACGGCGTCCCGCGCGAGGGGCGTGATGGTGACGATTGCGCGCTGCTCACCGAAGGCCGTGGTGGACTCGCGGGCTTGTCAGGCGGCGATTGCTCTGCTGGGCGCTGGACGGCCGGGGGCGAAGGGTTGGGGGTGGTGGCCTTGCGCTGGATGGGGAGGTCGGCTGGTGGCAGCGGGGCGCCTAGGCCGAGACGTCGCGGGCGCGGTGGCGGAGGGGTGGACGGTGCGTCCTCGGCGGCGCGCGGTGGTTCGTCGTTCTCCGTTGGGGCGGGACGAACGGGCAAGGGGGGCTCGTCCGCCGTGCTCTGGGGCGGAGGGGTGGGGTCGGTCGGTTGGGGGCGCGTGGTTGGCGCGGCTTGTTTGCGCTGGACGGGGCGGTCTGCGGGAGGGGCCGTGGGGCGTGGCTTTACCGCGCGGACTGGACGGGGGGTGCGGGGCACCTGTCGGGCAGCCGTCAAGGGGGTCGCGGGACGTGGGGCCGGGTTGGGCAGTGGTGCGTCCGGTAGGGGTTCCGGCGGGGGTGGGGTGATGTCGGTGGGGTCTGGGGCGTTCGGGGGGATGCTGCTCGGGGCGGTGGGGTTGATCTGGCGGGGCAGCTCGCCGGAGAGGGCGGGTGACTGCCAGGTGGACAGGGTCAGGCCGAAGGACGGGTCGGCGACCGTTCGCAGCGTGGGCGCGGCGGGTGGGGGCGGTGTCGCGCGCCAGCCGGGGTCGCGGGCGCCCTCGGCCGGGGTGCCGGGCCCCGCCGTCGGGCCGGGACGGCGGGAGAACAGGTCGCGGATGCCCATGGGTCAGCCGTCCACCAGGGACGTGATTTCGGTGACGTACCGGCGCCGGTCCGGGTGCTCCAGGTCCAGGATCTCCTCGCGTGACCAGTGGAAGTGGTACGCGATGTAGGAGATCTCCCGGTGCAGGCGTTCGGGCGGGTACGTCACGATTCCCCCAGGCGGCTCCCGGCGAGGTCCACTTCGAAGGACTCCGCGCAGGAGGGGCACGAAACGGTGGCCAGCGTGTGGCCCTCGGTGTTGATCTGGCGGTAGAAGTCCTGAAGGAAGGCCAGATCAGAGGCGAACATGCCCTCCACGATGCCGTCGTGGACCTGCGGGAGCGTGCCCAGCCGGGTGATGACCCGGCTGAGCAGCACCACCGAGAGGTACGGCGGGTTCTCCCGGACGCGCAGATCCTGCAAGGGGATCAGTTCGTCCTTGGCCGTGGCGAGGCGCATCGCGCCGTCGCGGTGCATGGTTCCGGTGTCGTCCATGTATCCGCGCGGCAGCTCGAAGGCGAACTCGGTTCTCACCCGGGACGCCGATTCCACGGTGGGGGCTGAACGGCGCATCAGGACTCTTCGACCTTCATTTCTTCGTACGTGATGTGCGCGGTCTCCTCGATCGGCGTGGTGCTGCCGGATTCCAGGTCGCCGAACTCGCGGTGGAAGCACCAGGCATTGCGGAGGTTGAAACGCCGCATCGGCTGCTTCTCGTGGTTCATCTGAATGAAGGTGATGTTCTTGCGGGCCGAGCCCATCTTGCCTTCGAAGGAGTCCTTCAGCCATTTGGAGAAGGCGTCGTTGCCGGTCGTGGCACGGGTGACCTTGACGTCGCTGGACTCGACGGGGCCAGGCATCTTGCCGATGCGGCCGCCGCCCTGCTTGTCGTTCTGCCAGTAGTCGATGACGCTCTGCTTCTGCTCCAGTCCGCTGACGCTGTGCACGTAGTCGACCAACACGCCGTCGATCTGGAGTGCGAAGATGTGCGAGACCGAGGAGTCTTCTTTTCGGAATGACATTTCTGCTCCTTGTTAAGTAGGGGAATGCCCTATTCCTCTAGTTCGCCGCCGCCGGAGATCTGCGCCAGGCGGAAGATCACGAACTCGGCGGGCTTGACCGGGGCGATGCCGATCTCGCAGACGACACGGCCGAGGTCGACCGACTCGGGCGGGTTGGTCTCCTCGTCGCACTTGACGTAGAAGGCCTGCTCCTCGGTGGCGCCGAACAGGGCGCCGTCGCGCCATTCGGTGACCAGGAAGGCGGAGATGTTGCGGCGGATCCTCGCCCACAGCGTGTGGTCGTTCGGCTCGAACACCACCCACTGGGTGCCGAGCAGGATCGACTCCTCCAGGTAGTTGAAGTAGCGGCGGATGTTCAGGTACCGCCACGCCGGGTCGGACGACAGCGTCCGCGCGCCCCACACCCGGACGCCGCGGCCGGGGAACGCGCGGATGCAGTTGACGCCGATCGGGTTGAGCAGGTCCTGCTCGCCCTTGGTGACCTGGAGGCCGAGGTCCACGGCGCCGCGGACGACCTCGTTGGCCGGGGCCTTGTGCACGCCGCGTTCGGTGTCGCTGCGGGACCAGATGCCGGCGAGGTGACCGCTCGGCGGGATCATCCCGGACTGCCCGGACGACGGGTCGAAGACCTTGATCCACGGGTAGTAGAGGGCGGCGTAGCGCGAGTCGTACCCGGCGGTGTCCTGCCGCCATTCGCGGATCTGGCGGGCGTTCATACCGGGCGGCGGGTCGATGATGGCGACCCGGTCGCCCATCAGCTCGCAGTGCGCGATCATCCCGAGCTGGACGGCCTTGACGCCCTCCATGTCGATGGCGCCGCGCTCGTAGGCGCTCATCAGGTCCGGCGCCGCGACCATGGTGACGGCGTCGAGGGCCTCCAGGCCGCCGAAGCCGGTGCGGTCGGCGGTGTCGCCGAGGTAGTGCTCGGGGCCGACGTCCCGGCCGTCGGCGGTGGGCGCGGCGGGGGCCGCGGGGGCCGCCAGCGTCACGCTCTGGTTGTCCGGCCTGGCCACCTGCCCGGACGCGGCGGCCTCCGTCACGGTGATGAGCTTCGACCGCTCCTTCACCTGCGTGACGACGTAGGTGCGGGTGTTCTTCTTGGTCGAGACGTTGAAGCTCTCGGCCACCGTGTCGTCGACCTTGACGATCAGCTTGAACCGGTCGTCGGCGGCCTTCTCGCCGCCCTTGTCACCGCTCTCGATGTCGGCGACCTCGACCGTGACGGTGCCGGAGCCGGCGGACGGGATCGCCGCGACATGGAACCCGCCGAGCCGGGTGGGCGCGGCCGCCGCGATCTGCTTGGGAGCGTCGCCCGTGCCGTTCTGCGACGACCCGCCGACGCGGACGACGTAGCAGGTGGTACCGCCGTTGTTGAAGAACCCGTACACGGCGTGGGCGAGGTAGTAGCCGTCGGTGAAGTCGCCGAAGGACGCGACGTACTGCGACCAGTTGGTGACCAGCGCGGGCTCGTTCAGCGGGCCTTCCGGAGCGAATCCGACGAAGGCCGCCACGGACGTGCCCACCCCCTCGATCGGGCGGGACCCGCTGGCCACCTCCTCGACATAGACGCCGGGCGACAGGTATGTGGGCATTGGGCAGCTACTCCCCCGATTAGGTGCGGTCTGGGTTCCTCAGTCACCCTGCCGCGCCGCCCGGCCGTCCCGGAACGTCCGTCCGTCCCTTCCGGAGGGCACCGTCCTCTGCCCGGTATGTCACCTAACGCGGCGCCCTGTCGCGAGCGGACGCGGGGTGAAGGTGCGGTCGTGCCACGGCGAACGCCCTTTCCGGTGGGGCGATGTCCGGACGGGCAACCCCCGAGGCCGGTCGGACTGCCCGCGCGGTCCTTCACACCCACGTGTGCCCAGGACAGCCTGGCCGTGCACAGGACCGTCGCGAAGGAGCGTACTGGGGATGACGCGCGTTCAACGGGCACGGGGAGTTCCGGCCGAGGAGGCCGAGAAGACCAAACGGCGCGGCATCGGCACGCGATCCGACGACACCACGTCCGAGGCGGTCTCCGGGCCCGTCGACCCGGCCGCGGCCGCGCTGCTCGCCCTCCAGCGGGACGCCGGGAACGCGGCGGTCAACGCCGCGCTGGCGCCGATCCAGCGCAAGGCCGCGCACGACGACGACACGCACCGGCACGGGCCGGGCTGCGGGCACACCGAGACGGCGGGCGCGCGGTCGACGGTCGAGGCCGCGCTGCGCGCACCGGGCAAGGCGCTCCCGCCGGACGTGCGCACGGAGATGGAAGCCCGGCTGAACCACGACTTCTCCGGCGTCCGGATCCACACGAACGGCACCGCGCACAAGTCGGCGGAGCAGCTGAACGCGCACGCCTACACGTCCGGCAACCACATCGTGTTCCAACGCGGTCGCTACGACACCGCGTCGACGGCGGGCAAGCAGATGCTCGCCCACGAGCTGATCCACGTGAAGCAGCAGCACAGCGGCCCGGTCGCCGGGACCGACATGGGCGACGGGACGAAGGTCAGCGACCCGGGCGACCGGTACGAGCGGGAGGCCGAAGCGGGCGCGGCGCGAGCCATGAGCGGCCCGGCACCGGTCCAGCGCCTCGCCGCCGCGCGCCCCTCGTCGCCGTCCGGAGGCGGATCCAAGATCCCGATCCAGCGCTGTCGCAGCTGCGACAACCCCATGTGTCGCCACGGCTACCTGTGCGGCGCGAGGCGAAGCTCGTCCCGCGCCCCAAGCACGTCCCGCGCCCGAAGCTCGTCCCGCGCCCGCAGCCGGACCCCGGAACGCGTGGACATCAGCTACATGACCGAGGACACGCAATATCAGAACCCGAAGAATCGCAGTAAGAACCCCCTCCCCGAGGAAACAGTCATGGGGGGAAGCGCAAGAGATATCTTGGTTGCCGCCGGTAGGCGACCGAAAGGCGTACCCGCCCTTTCTCACACCGCTGCCAACTACAGGTTCGGCGACGGATACGGAGGGAACACGCAACGAAAGTCGAATCTCACTGCGACTTCGCAGGCGGCGAACCTCACGCACTTGAACTACGAGGAGGCGGCGGGGAAGGACATCGCTCCGCCGGCACCAAAAAAGAAGCCCTCCAAGAAAGACAAACCGTACGATCCCAGGGGGGACAGGTCCGTCAAGAGCATGCATGGCCTGGCCGTGACGCAGATGAGCATGACCGGCGGGCGGAAGGCGGGCAACTATGACACGACCGTGTACGACAGGGGAACCTATGGGATCTACTCACCCAGCGGAAGGACTATCAACGAGGTCGAACTGGACTTCCATGACTATCGCAGCGCCCCCACGCGGCGGAAGGCCGGCGAATACGTGGAGAATTCCACGATTCGCAGGAACGTGGAAGCCTCCGCCGCCCATGCGCTCATGCGTGATCTCCCCAGGGACGCGGTGCCCAGCGAGTACCAGGACTGGGAGAACAGCCGCAGGCAACGGTCGAGGTCGCGGAGCCGGTCGAACAGTCCCGCCGTCCTCCCACCGCCGAGTGGGCGGCGCGATGACCCGATCCTTCTCGGGCCGCCGTCGGTCCCCTCTTCACGATCATCTTTGCCGCCGGGGTACGGGAGCTCCGTGCGGTCGGCGTCCCGGGACCGGTCGAGCAGCCCCCGCGTCGCCCCCCTGCCGATCCGTTCGCGCGACGACGCGCCCACCATCGCGCCGCGGCGGCGTCCGAACCTCGGTCCGCCCCCCTCGCAGCGGGGATTCGCGAGCATCGCGCTGGCGTCCAGCCCGCTGTCTCGCGGTCCCCTTCCGAGTTCACGCTCGTCGTCGCAGGTCCGCTCGTCGTCGCAGGTCCGCTCCTCGTCGCAGGTCCGCTCCTCGTCACGGTACCGATCACCCTCGGTGGGTCCGGGAGCGGACGATGCCAACACCGTCACGATCCGGCCGAGGGGGCGCGACGACTACGACGACGTGCCGCGTGGTCGGCGCCGGTGATCCGGGACGGGCGCGCCGCGCGGGCAGAGGGTGCTGCACGCGGGGGTGCACGCGCGGACATTCCGGGCACGTCCGGGGCTGGCTAGCGTCCGATCGGTGAGCATCTGGAGTTCTCTCGATCCGGCGTCGGCGACCGTGGATCCCGGCGACGCCGTGACAGTCACGCTGCGCTTGCGGAACACGACGGATCTGGTGGAGGAGTACCGGATCTCGGTCGCCGGAACGCCCGCCGTCTGGTCCGGGGTGGAGCCGAGGACGATGCGGCTCTACCCGGGCACGACCGGCACCGCCGAGATCACCTTCCGGCCGCCGCGCACACCGGACGCCACGGCCGGTGGGCATCCGTTCGCGATCGAGGTGATCCCGACCGAGCAGCCCGCGGGCAAGACGGTCGTGGAAGGCCATCTGACGGTCACGCCGTTCAGCGAGATCCGGGCGGAGCTGCTGCCGCACACCGTGCGTGGACGGTTCCGCGCCAAACCCAAGTTCGCCGTGGACAACCTCGGCAATACCCGGCTGACGGCGTCGCTGACCGGCAAGGACAACAGCGGGCAGCTCGGCTTCGAGCTGCACCCGGCGAACGTGCAGGTCGAGCCGGGCCGGGCCGCCTGGGTGCAGGGACGGATCAGGCCGGGCGGCATCACCTGGTTCGGCCAGCGCGAGTCGCACCCGTACACGTTGAACGTGCTGCGATCCGGGACGGAGCCGGTCGAGGTCGGCGGCGTGTTCGTCCAGCGGGCGGTCATGCCGCGCTGGCTGCTCGGGTTCACGGGGTTCCTGCTGACGTCGGCGGTCGCGTTCACGATCGCGTGGTTCGTGTTCAAGCCGAACTTCGACACGAAGGCGCATGACGGCGGGATGGTCCCGGTGGGCAACCCGCTGACCCTCCCGGACGGCAAGTCCCCGCCGCCCGACCAGCAACCCCGGCAGGCGCCCACGGAGCAGCCCGATGACGGCGCCACCGAGGATCCGCCGCCCGCGACGGACGGAGGCGGCGGCGAGGAACGTCCACTCGGCGGGCCCGGAAACCATCTGCTGTACCTGGCGAAGTCGAGCCCGTGGCCGGACCCGCCCGGGGAGGGTGAAGAACCCGCCACGTGGAGTTTCCCCGTGAAGAGCCCGGGTTTTGAGGCAGTAGGCGACGAGTGGGGCTGCACCTACAGCCCCGTGCGCTACACCCTCTGCGCCATGAACGACACCTACAACCCGGAGAGCCAGACCACGTTCGATTTCTGGGTCAAGTCCAACGGCGACCCCGACGCGAGCATCTCCGTGATCTTCGACTGGAACTTCGACGGGGACAAGGAGGTGCTCCAGCGCCGCCAGGTCTTCAAGGCGTTCGAGCTGGAGCCGAACCAGGAATGGCAGAAGTACACCGAAGAGGTCGGCCTGGAGTTCGAGGAGGGCGAGGAGTGGGCCGACCTCAAGAACGGCAAGCTGAGCGTCGGGTTCTGGGTCAGGTCGGGCGACTCCCCGATCGAGGTCCGCTCGAACGTGCCGGAGGGTCAGGACCAGATCTCGGCGATGCGCATCCCCTTCGACCCCGTCTCCTAGCCCGCCCCGTCGGACAGGGACGGGATGTCGCCGGGCAGCAGGCGTCCGAGCTTGCGGTACTCGCGGCGGGCCCCGGCCAGCAGGTCGGCCATGGTGATGGGACGGCCCGCCGCCGCGGCCAGATACCCGGCGGTGACGGCGGCGCTGCGGATCGCGCCGCCCGCCAGGTCGAACTCCCGCGCGCAGCGGTCGAAGTCGGCGTCGCCCGCGACCGGGACCGGCGGGGCGAGGCAGTGCTCCCACAACGCGCGGCGCTGCGTCCGGTCGGGGAAGGGGAAGTCGATGACGAGGTCCAGGCGCCGGGTGAAGGCGTCGTCGATGTTGGCGCGCAGGTTGGTGGTCAGCACCGCGATCCCGCCGAACGACTCCAGCCGTTGCAGCAGGTAGGCGCTCTCCAGGTTGGCGTACCTGTCGCGGGCGTCCTTGACGTCGGAGCGCTTGCCGAACACGGCGTCGGCCTCGTCGAAGAGCAGGACCGCGTCCATCCGGTCCGCCTCGGTGAAGATCCGTTCCAGGTTCTTCTCGGTCTCGCCGACGTACTTGTCGACGACGGCGGACAGTTCGATGACGTACAGGTCCAGCCCGAGTTCGGCGGCGAGCACCTCGGCGGCCATGGTCTTGCCGGTGCCGGACTCCCCGGCGAACATCGCGACGACGCCCCGGCCCCGGCCGCCGCCGCTGCGGAGCCCCCACTCGCCGAGCACCCGGTCGCGGTGGCGGGCCCGCTGGACGAGCTCGCGCAGCCGTCCGGCCGCCTCGTCGGGGAGGACGAGATCGTCCCAGCCCACGGCGGGCACGATCCGGCGGGCGTGTTTGTGCAGGCCACCGGCGTTCTGTAGCCGGGCTCCCCGGTGCAGGTGCGCGGCCGACAGGGGCGCGCCTTCGAGCGCGGCGTAGTCACGCGCCGCCCACACCGCGCGACGGATCTGATCCGGGGCGAACCGGTAGGTGGCGGTGGCGGCGTCCAGGTCGAAGCCGAGGTCGCCGGGCAGTTCCGCGCGCCAGACGTCGGCGGCGTGTTCACGTGCGGGGGCGTCCAGGACGAGCGGCTGCACGTCGCACCAGCCGGGATCGAACGGTTGCGACCCCGCCAGCAGCACCGGGACCGTCGCGAGCGCCTCGGCGAACGGCCGTACCAGGGCGCCGTCCGGCAGCGGGCCCGCGATGACGGCCGCGCCGTGCATGGTGGCCTCGCGCAGGACGGCCGGGACCTGCGCCGCGTCCAGCCGGGCCGGATCGACGGCCAGCACCGGCAGCCCGGCGGCGGCCACGGCGGAGCGGGCCGCCGCGACGCCCGCGCCGGGACGGTCCTCGTGCAGATAGACCAGCGGCGGGTCGCCGTCGCGCAGCCGTCCGGCGAGACCGCCCGGATCCGGGACGACGTCGGCGGGCGGCGCGTCGGCGAGCAGTGCATCGGCGGGCGGTGCGTCGGCGGGCGGTGCGTCCTCCAGCCGGACCACGGCGGCGAGGTCGTCGTCCACCGCGTCGTCGCCGAGCAGGAACGCGGCGACCCGGTCGGGGACGAGCAGCGCGCGGCTCAGGAACGGCCGGTCCGCGTCCTGCGTGACGATCAGGCCCCCGGCGATCAGCGGGGCTCCGGCCGCGAACCGGGCGCGGGCCCACGCCGAGGTGACGGGCGCGCCGCACAGGTCGAGGGCGAGCCCGACCGACGCGCGGCGGCGGCTCACGTCGTCGTTGAGGAAGCCGTACAGCGGTTCGAACGAGCGGTCCAGGTCGGGCGCGAGCGCGATGAGCAGGATCTCCAGGTCGAAGCCGGTGAGCCCGAACGCGGCGGCGAGCCAGTGCGCGCGGGTGTCGGCGCCCGCGGCGTCCGCCAGGTCGTCGACGGCCCGTTCGTACTCCGGGTCGCGGCCGGGTTCGGGGGGCGGGCCGTCCGCCAGCCGCAGCGCCGTCTCGGGCGCGACGTGCAGGCCGCGGAACTCGTCGCCGGTGGACGGGTCCGCGCCCGACCGCTCCTCGACCAGCAGCCGGACCCGGGCGCGCAGCAACTCGATCCGGGCCAGCAGGTGGCCCGTCGAGTCGGTCACGTCAGCGACCTGCGGCGGACCTCGGACACGGTGGGCTCGCCGTCGTGCAGCTCGACCTCCAGCTCGGTGACCGGCGGCCCGGCGGGCAGGTCCGGCGTCACCGGGAACGGCGCGAGGACGACGACGTCCAGCGACGGTTTCAGCTCGCCGCCGAGCGCCGACCACAGCTCGGTGATCGACCGCGGGTCCGCCGGTGGGAGCGCCGCGGTGACCGGGACGGGCATCCCGGCCGTGGCGAGGATCCCGCCGGTGGGCAGCATCGTCTCCGGCAGCGTCTCGTGCCGCAGCAGGCAGCCGAGGACGGCCGACAGCAGGCGGTGCTCGTCCTCGGGCTGCTTGGTCCACGCGGTGACCAGGTACGAGAGCCGGTAGTAGCGGGGCGGACGCCGGTAGGCCGCCACCCGGCCGCCCTCCGCGTACACGCGGGCCACGCCGGTCTCCCGCCGCTTCACGTCCTCGCGGACGTCGTAGAGGTAGGCGTTGATGGTGGGCGTGTTGCGGCGCGCGGCCCATTCGCGGGTCGGCGCCTCGAAGACCAGCCGCACGTCGCTGCCGTTCAACGCGCGGCTGGTCACGAGTTCGCGGAGCGCCTCGTCGACTTCGTGGAGCATCAGATGAAGCCCTCGCGGAGCGCGTACGCGACGGCATGGGCCCGGTTGCGCAGGTGGAAGCGGGTCATCAGGCCGTGCAGGACGTTCTTGACGGTCCGTTCCGAGTAGGCGAGCTTCCCGGCTATCTCGGACGTGTCCAGGCCCTCCGCGATGAGGTAGAGCACCTTGCGTTCCCGGTCGGCGAGCCCGGTGGCGGACAGCCCCTGCGAGTTCATGCCGCGCTGGATCCGGGCGACCTGCTTGAGCAGCCGTCCCTGGAGGTCGGCGGGCAGGCTGCCGCCGCCGGACGCCGCCGCGACGACGGCGCGGGCGATGCCGTCCGCCCCCGCCTCGCGCCGCCACAGCACCGCGACCACGCCGCACTCCACGATCTCCAGCAGGTGCGCCTCCTTGAGGTCGCTGATGATCAGCACCGGGTGCGCGCCGATCGACCGGGAGAACCGCCGCAGAACGGCCTTGAGCTGCTCGTCCACGGTTTCGGCGACGACCACGGCCACCACGGCGTCGGCCTCGTCGACCAGCGTCAGTTCGGGGCGGCGGCGCAGCCCGCCGACCACCCCCTCGTAGGTGATGGGGTCGGACGCGTGCACCGCGACGGGAATCGTCTCCATCGCTCAGCCCTCCCCGCCGCCGGAGTCCCCGCCCGCGTCCGCCGAGGCATCCGACGAGTGCGACGAGTGAGATGAATGGGACGAGTGCGACGAGTCGGCGTCCCCGTACGTCCCGCTCGGTTCGGGTGTTCGGCCCTTCGTCCGCACCTCGGGGGGCGGGACGATCGTGCCGTCGAACCGCACCCGCCAGGTCGTCCCGGCGCCGTCCGGCCGTCCGACCGAGACGACCGCCGACCCCGGCGGCACCTTCGCCGGAACCTGCATACCGTCGTTGATGAACACAACCCGCCCCCGTTCGGTTCCCATCTCCGGTTCCAGTGGCGCCTCGGGGCCGACCGGCGCGTCCGGCCCGAAGCCGACCGTCCGGACCCGCACGCTCTCGTGCCACGGGCTCTCCCGCAGCCCCGCCGCCATCGCGACCGCGGCCTTGCGCGCGGCGTTCCGGTTGCCGGTCAGCGCGATCGGCGGCGGGAACGCCGCCAGGTTCACCCAGATGCCGGGCCGGATCTGGGTCATCAGCGGGTACGGCGCGTCCAGGCCGGTCCCGTCGAGGAGGCCGCCGATGTCGGCGACGAACAGCGTCCAGCGGCGGCCGCCGTGGGCCGCCCGCCACGGCGGCGGTGCCACCGGGTCGTCGGCGGCCAGGTACAGGGCCACCTCGGCGTTGTCGATCGTGACGGCGCGGGCCGCCGGGACGTCGCGTCCCTCCCGTTCGCAGGCGTCCTCCAGCAGGAGGAGCGCGCGGTGGACGCGGTGCGCCGCCCCCGCGTCGGTGGCGGTCCTCGGCACCGGATCGGCGTGGCGCCGCCGCCCGAACAGCCAGCCGCCGACGCCTAGCCCGGCCAGCGCCAGGAGCGCCGCCAGTGCGGCCACGATCGCCACCGGTGCGCCGTCGTCCTTGGCGGCGGGACGGGTCTCGGTCCCGGCACGCGGCGCCGCGGGCAGCGAACCCGGCGCGACGGTCGACGGAAGGTCCAGGGAGGATGTGGCCTTCGGGGTGGGCTTGTCGGTGTGCTCAGGCTGCTTCGATGACTCGGTCGGGGTCTCACCGGCTCCGTCGTCCTCGGGCTTCTCGGTCGGGGGCGGATCGGGATCGATCTTCAGGGCCTCCGGCTGGGAGGCGTCCGGCTCGCCGGTGCACGCATCGACGCTGGTGGGATGGATGCGCAGCGAGCTGATGCCCGAGCCGATCTCCGGTATCCACGTTCCGGGCGGCAGGCACGCCATCATCCCCTCGAACTCGATGTCGTCGTACAGGCCGACGAAGCTGTCGGTCCGGTTGCTGATCGAGCGGGTCGCGTCGTTGAAGAACGACCAGTCGCCGTCCATCCTCACGTCGGTGTCGGGGTTGGTGGTGGCGACGAGCCCGCCGCCGTCCTCCAGCCCCGACTTTCCGTACAGGCACCACCAGCCGTCGTCGTCCCGGCACGGCGTGTCGGCCCGCGCGGGGGCCGGAAGGCCCACGACCGCGGCGGCCACCGCCAGCGCACCGGACACCGCGCCGGCTCTCAGCAACAGACCCGGCCGAGCGTCGCTCATGCTCCGCTCGACCTCCCGTGGGAAGTCCGTAGTCCCCCGACACCCCCGTCGCGGCGGCCGGAAAGGCCACCGTGATCACACATCGCCGTCATTCGGCCAGTCTCGCGAGCGCGCGCCGGGCTCACAGCCCCGCAGGCTGCCCGACCGGAGTACAGCCTGCTATACGTAACGGACGAATGCGCAGCTCAGCTATGCCGTGACAGTTTCCGCGATCATCCGAGGATCTCTTCGGACAGTTGGCAGCAGCATTTCTCGCCATTGCCGCAGGTGTGTCCCGTTCCACTGTCACGGGTGAATGCCGAAGTGGACGTGACGCCATGGGATCGTTCGTAGACGACCTCGCCGCCGACCAGGGTCGCGGTCACCTGGAGGCTCGGGAGGTCGCGCGGGGACACGTCCAGCACGTCGCCGCCGACGACGCAGATGTCGGCTACCCTGCCGGGTTCGAGCGTGCCCTTCCAGCCGTCCGCGTGGTCCTGCCAGGCGGCGGTGCGGGTGTAGGTGGCCAGTGCCTCCGGCAGGCCGATGCGCTCCGCCTCCCCCGCGACGCGGCCGTCGGCCCCTTCGCGGAGCGCGGCCGTCGCCACGCCCTGGAGCCAGTGCGGGCCCACGACGGGCGCGTCCGATCCAGAGGCCACCTTGACGCCCGCGTCGAGCGCGCTGCGGTACGGCCACTGGTATTCCGTCAGCTCGCGTCCGATGATCGGCTCCAGGACGCGCCCTTGCAGATGCAGAATCTCCGCGTTCAGGTTCGCGCCGATGTCGTGCCGCGCCATCTTCCACAGCGTCCGCGCCGACGGGAAATTGCAATGGATGACGTAATGGCGCAGTTCCGGATGGCCCCACTGGTGTCCGGCGGCCTTGACGTAGGCGGCGACGACCGCGTCGGTGGTGGCGTCGCCGCAGGCGTGCGTGCCGACCTGGAGCCCGGCGCGCGCCACCGTCTCGATCATCTCGTGTAGGTTGGCGAGCTGCTCGGCGGGCGTCGCGCCGTCGATGGTGAGACCGCCGTTGCCACCGTCGAGATACGGCTTGTTCATCCACGCGGTCCGGAACCTCGGGATCCCGTCGGCGAAGATCTTCACGCCCGCGACGCGCAGCGTCCTCGGATCGACGCCGTTCAGTGGCTCGTACCCGGCCAGGAGGTCGCGGAGCGTGTTCGGCCCGGCGCCGCCGCCCAGCAGGGCCGTGACGCGCAGGGGCAGCTCACCGGCGCGGGCCTTCTCCGCGTAGATGCCGAGGGTCTCCAGGTCGATGCCGGGTTCGGTGGCGCTCGTGACGCCCAGGGAGTGCAGGATCCGGACGGTGACGTCGATGGCCCGCGAACGCTCCTCGCGGGTGAAGGACGGGATCACGCGGCGGACCAGGTCCTGCGCGGTCTCGCGCAGGACGCCCGTGGGTTCGCCGTCGGCGTCCCTGTCGATGACGCCGCCCGGTGGCGGGACGGTGTCGCGCGTGATCCCGGCCATCCGGAGCACGACCGAGTTCACGGACAACGCGTGCCACGAGAAGTCGTCGAGAACCACCGGATGCCCGCCCGAGACCGGGTCGAGGTCGGCTACCGTCGGCGGGCGCGGCAGCCTCAGCTCCTGCCAGCCCCGGCCGCGGATCCAGGCGTCCGGGGACGGCGCCTCGGCGACCGCCGCGCGCACGACGGCGGTGAGTTCCTCGATCGTCGCCGTGTCGACGTCGATACTGAACGGCGGGATGCCCAGACCGTGCGCGTTGAGGTGGAGGTGACTGTCGTTGATGCCGGGCAGCACGGTGCCGCCGCCCGCGTCGAGCAACCGCGTGCGGGGGCCCGCGTGGCGCCGGACGTCGCGGTCGCTCCCGACGGCGAGGACCCGGCCGTCGCGGACGGCGATGGCGTCGGCCGTGCGGAAGTGCTCGTCGAGGACGAGTACGCGCCCGTTGTGGATGACGAGGTCGGCGTCCATGTCGGCGTCCATGTCGAGCTTCTCCTCCGTGCTCGTGTCGAGATCTGCCCGTCCCGCCGCGCACGCCACCGGCGCCGCGCCGGGTATCGCAGTCTTCCGCCATAGTGTTGATAAAGTCAACAGCTAGACCCCTCATCGTTACCTTATTTACAGGCGTAGCAGTGGGCTGTGTTGTCTCTGTCATCACAGCGATGAGTTTTCATGGCGGCCGTGGTCAGTACCGGCATGACTACGCACACGCTCACGATTCCCGGGGTCGAACTCGTCTACGACGTCCACGGGCCGCTGCCGACCACTGACGGGCGGCCTCCCCTGGCCATGATCGGTCAGCCGATGGACGCGGCGGGCTTCGCCACCCTGGCCGGGCTCTTCCCCGAGCGCACCGTGATCACCTACGACCCGCGCGGCCTCGGCCGCAGCGTCCGCACGGACGGCAGGAACGACCACACGCCCGAGACCCAGGCCGAAGACCTGCACGCGCTCTTCGAGGCGCTCGGCGCGGGCCCGGTCGAGATGTTCGGGAGCAGCGGCGGCGCCGTGACGGCGCTCGCCCTCGTGACCGCGCATCCGAATGACGTGACCACCCTCGTCGCGCACGAGCCGCCGCTGCTCCCGGTGGTCCCGGACGCGGCGGGCGCCGAACGCGCCAGGAACGGCGTCCGGGACGTCTACGAGGCCAAGGGCTCCAACGCCGGGATGGCGGCCTTCATCGCGATGACGTCCTGGCTCGGCGAGTTCACCGACGCCTACTTCGCCCAGCCGGTCCCCGACCCGAGCACGTTCGGGATGCCCACCGACGACGACGGCACCCGCGACGACCCGCTGCTCTCCGACCGGTCGTGGGCCGTCAGCTCCTACCGTCCCGACGCGGACGCGCTGAAGGCGGCGTCCACCCGGGTCGTGATCGCGGTCGGCGAGGAGTCCGCGGGCACCTTCACCGGACGCGCCTCGATGGCGACGGCCGAGCTGCTCGGCGAACACGCGGCTGTGTTCCCGAGCCATCACGGCGGATTCCTCGGCGGCGAGTACGGCTATCCCGGCCAGCCGGAGAAGTTCGCGCACAGGCTGCGCGACGTCCTCGACGGCGCTCATTGACAGAAACTTTACGGGGAAGGCCAATATCCTCTGCGCGACAGCTCACGTGACACCGAGGAGTTCATCGTGGCCGAGGATCAACCGTCCCGGGAGATCGACCCCGAGGTGCCGCACTCCGCCCGGATCTGGAACTACTGGCTGGGCGGGAAGGACAACTACGAGGCCGACCGGCGCGTCGGCGACCAGATCTCCCGGGACGTCTTCCCTGGCATCATCAACACCGCCCGACAGGACCGCGCCTTTCTCGGTCGCGCCGTGCACTATCTGGTCGAGCAGGCCGGGGTCCGGCAGTTCCTTGACATCGGAACCGGGTTACCGACGGTCGACAACACCCACGAGGTCGCCCAGTCCATCGCCCCCGAATGCAAGATCGTTTACGTCGACAACGACCCGCTGGTACTGGCGCACGCGGCGGCGCTGCTGACCGCGCGGCCGCCCGGCGTGGCCACCTACGTCGACGCCGACCTCGACGACCCCGGCGCGATCATCGCCGCCGCCGCCCGGACGCTCGACCTCACCCGCCCGGTCGCGATCATGCTGCTCGGAATCATGCACTTCGTCGCCGACGACGACCGCGCCGGGGAGATCCTGCGGCTGCTGCTGGACGCCGTCCCGCCGGGCAGCCACATCGCGATCGCGCACGCCACCGAGGACCTCGTGGACGCCGACCAGGTCCGCGCCAACATCGAACTCTGGAACGAGCACGGCACGCCGAAGATGCGCAGCCGCACGCGCGCGGAGATCCTGCGCCTGTTCGACGGCCTGGAGCTGGTCGAACCCGGCGTGGTGTCGTACTCGCGATGGCGGCCGCCCCACAGCCCCTTCGGGCGGCCCGACCTGGTTCCCGGCCTCTGCGGGGTCGGCCGGAAACCCTGATTTCTCGGGCGATGCAACCTCCTTGCGGTCCGGCCCTGTCCTCCTGGTAGGGACCGTCGCCTCGGCGGCCACGCCCGGCACCCGTCCGAGTGTGGCGCTGCGCTACGCGCGGCAGTGCCCGCCCGCCAGGATCGGCGCCCCCGAACCCGGCTGGATCGCGATCGGCGTCGAGCGCCCGGCGCCCGACCTGCGGACCGACGCCACGGTGGGCGGACGTCCCGCCGCCGTGACCGACACCCGGGTCACCATCCGCGAGAACGCGGCCACGGCGTTCTTCGCCCAGGCAGCCGACCGCACCGCTCTCGCCTCGTTCGGCGGGACGGCACGGCTCCGTGACCTGGCCTCAGCCGTCACCATGGTGCCCGGCACCGCGTGGCCACCAGCGTCCGCGCCGCCGTCCCCGACGTCCGCCCCGGGGGTGCCCTGACGGCGCCGTTCCGGGAGGGCGTAGACGAAGAGGGCCACGACCACGAGCGACGAGAACGCCCACCACACGTGCGCCTCCCGCCACTCGACGGGTTCGAGGCGCGACATGTACAGATACCCGAACGCGGCCCAGACACCGCTCACCGTGATGGCGGGCCACGTGCCCCGGCCCGATCGCATCAGCAGATACGGCACCGGCCACGCCAGATACTGCGTGCCGAACCTGAAGGTCACGATGAGGAAGACCAGCAGTAGCGCGAGCGTCAGGGTGACGGGATCCGACCTGCGCCACCACCAGAGAGCGGCGAGCACCGCCGCCGCCAGTAGCGGGGTACCGACCGTCCCGTAGCCGTCGGACACCACCTGGTCACCGCCGCTCACCACCGCGGACCAGCCCCAGTCCCCCGCCACCGGACGCGTCGACATCGCCGCCGACAGGGTGTCCGGCAGCCGATCGACCGGGGTGCCCAGGAACACCACGCCGCTCAGCAGGAACGCGAGCGGGACGACCGCCGTCCAGACCAGGACGACCACCCGTCCCCGCCACGCCGACAGGGCCAACAGGACGCCGGGCAACAACAGCGCCGACCAGTTCGCCGAGGTCACCGACAGCCCGATCAGCACGCCCGCCAGCTGGGCCCGCCCACCCCGCGCAGCCAGCAGCGCGGCCGCGCCCAACGCCAGCGTGATCGGCCCGAACTGCCCGTGGAGAGCGCTCACCATCAGTACCGGCGGCGCGCACGCGTACTGGAAAGCGCGCAGGGCGCGAACATTCGATGACGGGTCGGTGCTCAACTTCGCGACCAGCGGCACGAGCGCGAGGTCGGCGAGGACGGGCACGACACGTCCCGCGTACTCCCACGGCACGCCCAGCGTGTCGGCCACCTGCCGGACGCCTGCCAGCAGATAGGCCAACATCGGCAGGAAATGCCAGCCGCCCTCCCGCAGGACGACGAGCGGATCGTGACCGGCGAGCACCGCGTCGGCGGTGTCGCGGAAGTCGACGTCCAGGTCATAGGGCTGGAAGGTGTCCCGAGCGGCGATCACCATCACCACGACGCGCAGCACCGCCCCGACGGCCAGCGCCACCGCGAGCGGCGGCGCCCACCCCCGGCGTCCGGCCAGCAGCGCCAGGGCGAGACCGGCCGCGAGCGGCAGGCCCATCACCAGAACATGGGTCACCGCGTTCCTCTCATCGGCCGGTCGTCACTCCGCACGACACCTCCACCACGGCCCGGAGTCGGTGTCCGGGGCGAGGTTCCGTTAGGGTCGGCGATCATATGTCCCACGAGCGTACGGCGGGTGAGCCCATGACAGGAACGGCGACGGAGCGGCGGGAGGACGTCGGCGTCGCGGGCAGGCGGGTGCTGGTGACCGGAGGGTCCGGGTTCATCGGCCGCCGCCTGGTCGGGGCGCTGCTGGCCGCCGGGGCGGAACCCGTCGTCGTCGACCAGAACCCGCACCCCGATCCGGCCGTCCGGTCCGTCGTCGGCGACCTGTGCGACCCGGACGTGCGCGCCGCCGCCGTCACCGAGGGGCTCGACGGGATGGTGCACCTCGCGGCCCTCACGTCCGTCCTGCGCTCCATCGAGGACCCCGCCGGCGTCTACCGGCTGAACGTCGACGCCACCGCCGGTCTGCTGGAGCTGTGCCGCGAACGCGGGGTGCCGCGCGTGGTGTTCGCCTCGACCAACGCGGTCACGGGCGACGTCGGCGGGACGGCCATCAACGAGCGGCTGCCGCTGCGTCCCCTCACCCCCTACGGGGCGACGAAGGCGGCGGCGGAGATGCTCCTCAGCGCCTACACCGGCGTGTACGGGATGCAGACGTGCGCCGTGCGGTTCGCGAACGTCTACGGCCCGGGCATGCGCCACAAGGACAGCTTCGTCCCGCGCCTCATGCGGGCGGCGAGCGCCGGGGAGGGCGTCCAGGTGTACGGCGACGGCGCCCAACTGCGCGACTACGTGCACGTCGACGACGTGGTGCAGGCGGTGCTGCTGGCCTGGCAGGCCGGGCACACCGGCCCGCTCGTCGTCGGGTCGGGCCACTCCACCAGCGTCAACGAGCTGATCGAGACGGCCCGGGACGTCACCGGCGCGCCGATCCCCGCCGAGTACGTGGCGGGGAAGGCGGGCGAGATGCCCGCCGTCGTCCTCGACATCGCCGAGGCGCGCGCCCTCGGCTACACGCCGCGCCACGACCTGCGCTCCGGCATGGAGACCGTCTGGCCCGACTTCGCGCCCGTGGAGGTCGCATGACCACCGTCCGGGACGACACCGGAGTCGACCGGGCGGCGGTCGACGCCTTCACCGCCGAGTACGGCGCCGGTCTCGGTGGGGGGACGACCCCCCACGCCCCCCGGAACAGCCTGGAACTGCCCCCGATCGCCGTCGTCGTCGCCGCCTACGACGAGGAGGAGGGGATCGGCGAGGTCGTGCGGTCCATCCCCGCGTCCGTCGGCGGTCACGACACCGCCGTCGTCGTCGTGGTGGACGGCGCCACCGACCGCACCGCCGCCGTCGCCCGCGAGAACGGCGCGATGGTCTGCGACGTGCCCGTCAACCGCGGGCAGGGCGCGGCACTGCGCCTCGGCTACCGCATCGCCCGCGAGGGCGGCGCCGAGTTCATCGTCACCACCGACGCCGACGGCCAGTACGACTCCGCGCAGATCCCCCGGGTGCTGCGCCCGGTGCTGGAGGGCGAGGCCGACTTCGTCACCGGGTCGCGCCTGCTCGGACGGCAGGAGACCTACGACCGGGTGCGGCGCGTCGGCGTCCACGTGTTCGCACGGCTGGTGAGCCTGCTGACCGGGCAGCGCATCACCGACACCTCGTTCGGGTTGCGCGCGATGCGGGCCGAGGTCACCGGGGTCGTCACGCTGCGGCAGCCGCAGTACCAGTCGTCGGAACTGCTCATCGGCGTCATCTCCCGGGGCTACCGGGTGCGCGAGGTGCCCGCGACGATGCGGCTGCGCGCCGCGGGCACCACCAAGAAGGGCGGCAACTTCGTCTACGGCTGCCGCTACTCGCGGGTCGTCATCGGGACCTGGTGGAGGGAGCGCCGGGCGGGACGCGCCGCCGGGACGGCCGCCGCCTCCTCCAAGGGCCGCGTCGCCGGGGCCGGTGCGAAGACGAAGTAGTGGAACAGGACGAACTTCACCACGAACATCACGGCGTACACGGCAAGGAAGGCCCCGCCGACGACCACCGTGCGCAGACTCCCCGAGTCTGAGTCGAGCATCCGGGCGGCCCCGTCCGTCGCCGCCGCGGACAGCACCATGCTCGCCACCGCGATCACCCAGTAGGGGACCAGCTCGCGCCACAGTGACGCGCGGCCCCGCCGTCCCCACGCCCACCATCGGTTGAGGACGTAGTTCAGCGCCGCGCCCGCCGTCCACGCGGCCACGGACGCCGTGCCCGCGCCGAGCAGTCCCAGCCCGTACGTCGCCAGCAGCGTCGCCTCGCTCGCCACGGCGGCCAGCACCGAACCGACCGTGTAGCGGGTGAAGATCAGCCGGAAGCCGCGACGCGCGCGGGCCGGGGATCGGAGGGTGTCGGCGCTCATCGGTCCCGTGACGTCCCCGCCTCGGGCACCCGCACGACCGCGAGGACCGACTGGCCGAACGGCACCGGCAGGACGCGGTCCAGCACCCGGGTCGCCGGGACGATGAACCGGTCGTACACGCCGACCGCCCCCGAGTTCGGGGTCTGGGCGCGGCCGAGGCGCATGGCCGTCCACCAGGCGAGACCGCCCAGCAGGTTCACCGGCCGCACCCGCTCGCAGCGAAGCCCGGCGCGCTGGATCGCGTCCCGCAGCGTCGCGGGCGTGTAGCGGCGGAAGTGCCCGACCTTGCGGTCGAACTCGCTGAACAGGCTCTGGTAGCCGGGCACCCACAGCACGATCGTGCCGCCCGGGACGACCGAACGCGCCAGCGAGGCGAGCACGGCGGCGTCGTCCTCGAAGTGCTCCAGCACGTTGATGGCCACCACCGACTCGACCGGACGGTCGAGCCGGTCGTGAGCGTCCAGGTCGAACCGGCGCGCCTCGATCTCGTCGGCGACACGCGCGTCACCGGCGAACCGTTCGTCCATCACCGCGACCGCGTCCGGATCGACGTCGGTGACCACCAGCCTCCGCAGGCCGCCGAACTGCGCCGAGAACTCGCCGAGCCCGCCGCCGACCTCCAGCACGGAGGCACCGCAGTGCGGCGCGATCAGATCGAACTGGTAGCGCCGGTAGCGCGGCTTGTCCGGGCCCGCCCCCTCGGCGTCCCGGTCGCCGAGGCCACGGCCGGTGGCGCGGGTGAAGGCGCCCTGTGCGTCGCTCATGGAGCTCCCGATCGTCACGTCTCCTGCACGGGACTGGCGTGGTCACGCCAGTTCACCTTGGGACGCAGGGCCTCGGGCTGCACCCGGTCCGCGTACCGCTTGGCGACGTCGAACAGCGAAGTGATCAGCGTATCGGAGAGCAGGTGCGGGGTCAGTCCGAGGTCCAGCAGCCGCGTGTGGACGACGTTGTAGTAGTGCTCCTCCAGCTCGACGCGGGGGTTGTCGAGATGCTCGATCTCGACGGCGCCCGGGAAACATCGCTCGACGGTGTCGGCCAGCTCCTGGATGGACATCGCCTCGGTCATCTGGTTGAACACCCGGAACTCGCCGCGGTCGGCCGGGTTCTCGCAGGCGAGCTGCACGCAGCGAACGGTGTCGCGGATGTCGATGATGCCGCGGCGCTGGCCGCCGGTGCCGTACACCGTCAGCGGGTGCCCGAGCACGGCCTGGATGACGAACCTGTTCAGAACGGTTCCGAACACCGCGTCGTAGTCGAAGCGGGTGGCGAGCCGGTCGTCCAGGACGGTCTCGGCGGTCTGCTGCCCGTAGACGACGCCCTGGTTGAGGTCGGTGGCGCGCAGCCCCCAGATCCGGCAGGTGAACTCGATGTTGTGGCTGTCGTGGACCTTCGACAGGTGGTAGAACGACCCGGGCCGCTTCGGGAACAGGACCCGGTCGGTGCGGCCCTTGTGCTCGATCTCCAGCCAGCCCTCTTCGATGTCGATCTCGGGCGTGCCGTATTCGCCCATCGTGCCGAGCTTGACGAGATGAATGTCGCGATCCACCTCGCCGATCGCGTACAGCAGGTTCATCGTGCCGACGACATTGTTGACCTGCGTGTACACCGCGTGCTTGCGGTCGATCATCGAGTATGGCGCGGCGCGCTGCTCCGCGAAGTGCACGACGGCCTCGGGCCGGAAGTCGCGCAGCATCTCGTAGGTGAAGTCGGCGTCGGTGAGATCGCCGACGTACACGCCGATGGATTCGCCGGTCAGGTCCTTCCAGACCGCGATGCGGGTTTGGAGCGACTCGATCGGGACCAGGCTCTCCACACCCAGTTCGAAGTCGTACTGCCGCCGCGCGAAATTGTCGGCGACCGCCACCTGATGGCCGCACTGCGACAGGTGCAGGGCGGTCGGCCAGCCGAGATATCCGTCGCCGCCGAGAACTAGAATACGCATGCATTTCTCCAGCAGTGGTACAGGGTGTAACAGAGCACCGGAACCGCCTTACGCGATGGCCGGCCCGATAAGACCGCGATAGCGCCCATGGCGGGGCGGACCCCGAAATGTCAGCATGGTCTCCCTCACGTGAGCCGAGCCGTCACCACCATGCCGACCAGACTTCCCGGCACACCTGGCGGACACCTTACCGACCGTGTCAACGCGGTCGCATCATCATGCGTAAGCGATCAAGCGTCGTCAGAAGTTCCCACGTCGTGGACCCAATTTCAGGTCACGGGGACCCCATCCGATCAGACCAGACCGCGTCGGGCGGCGTGCACCCCCGCCTGGAACCTCGTGCGGGCGTTGAGGGTACGGAGCAATCGGGCGACGTGCCTGCTCACGGTCCGCGCGCCCATCCCGGTGTGCCGCGCGACCGCCTCGTCCTTGAGCCCGGTGGCGAGCAGGGTGAGCAGATGCCGGTCGGCGTCCGACAGCCGGGGCCACACGGCGGCGGACTCCTGGTCGGGGTACAGCGGCGTGGCCTCCTCCCAGCAGGAATTGAAAACGCTGATGAGAATGTCGAGGAGCGTCGAGGGACGAATGATGGCTGTAATACCCGGCTCATCGCCCTGAAGCGGCATTAAAGCCATTTCATCATCGACGATGACGAGCTTCGCGGGCGGGTTCTCCATGACCCGCGCCCGCTCGCCGATGAAGGAATCCTGCCGCGCCATCTCACGCTTCCCCGGAACGGCCAGCGCCTCCGGAGTGTAAATGACCCGATACTCGACGCCATTGGCGAGCCGTTCGCGCTCGATCTCGTTGGGACTGGCCGGGTCGACGGCGTAGGGCGGCTTGTCGATGGCCTTGATCTGCTTGACGGCGCTGCGTTGCACCTGCTCGTAGCGCTGGACGACCGCGTCCAACCCGTCGATGATCTCAACGAGCTTCTGCGGGTTCGTCCGCTGCTCGGCGGCCAGCAGATCGCCGCTGAGCCGCTTCGCCTCGATCCGCGCGCGGATGAACTCCGTCTCCCGCTTGCGAATCAACGTCTCGACGACGGCGTCCGGAGGATAGGGAACATACTTCGGGTCGGCGCAGGCGTCCACGCCCACCATGCCGAGTGCCTCAAGGTCCAGCAGCAGACGCGCCAGCCGAGGCCCGGCCTCACCGGACAGTTGCGCGAGCTCGCTCAGCGTACTGCCGGGGTTGTGGAGCAACGTAGAGTAGAGAATCTGTTGCGATGCGGTGACACCGAGCGCCGCGAATGGATTCTCACCGGTTGCGCTCGCGGGGAACATGGCCCGGATTATCTAGCAGCCACCCACCCCAGCCAAGACTCCAAGAAAATCCGTTCCCACACTGTGCTAAAGGCAGCCCTCCCTCCTTCGGGCACGATCGCTTGGATTGGACCCCGACCACCTTCACGGGTTGTGCGGCCGGAGGCGCCCCAGCGCCGGAGGTCGCACGACCCGCCGACGCAGGCGACCGCAGCGACGCAAGCAAACCGCGACAGGCCCCAGAAACCGCGAGGTGTCGTGAGGATCGCCTGCGTCGCCCGGGGGGTCAGGGGGGTCGCCCCCCTGGCAAATACCGACAGGGGCGACAACTCGCCAGAACATGGTCATGGCAAGGCTTTCTCGCCTGTGTGAAGGCATTTACCTTTGCCGCTACCCCCACATGAGGAGAGACCATGTCTCACAGACGCGGCCTTCGGGTCGCCGTCCTTGCCGTCGGCGTCCTGGGCCTCGCCGGCACGCAGGGCATCGCGACGGCCCAGCAACCCAGCCCCCAGCCCTACTCGGCGGCACACGCGGCGAACCTGCCCGCGGCGATGCTGAAGGCGATGCAGCGCGACCTCGGCCTCAACCAGGCCCAGGTGAAGGAGGCGCTCGCCAACCAGGTGAACACCGGCGCCGCCGCCGGGAAGCTCCAGAACCGGCTCGCCGGCAGCTATGGCGGCAGCTACGTCACCGGCAAGACCGGTGGAACGCTACATGTCGCCACCACCAACCCCGCCAAGGCCTCCCAGATCGCTTCCTTCGGCGCCAAGGCTGAAGTCGTCAGGTACAGCCTCGCCCAGCTGGACGCCGCCAAGGCCAAGCTGGACCGTGCCACGCGGCAGAGCGCTCCGTCCCACACTCCGGTGTGGTACGTGGACGTCCGCAGCAACAAGGTCGTGCTCCTGAGTTCGGCGCCCGCCAAGGCGCGTGCCTTCGCGAAGGCGGCCGGGGTCAGCCTCGGCCAGGTGACCGTGCGGCGTTCCAGCATGAAGCCGCGGACGTTCTACGACCTGCGCGGCGGCGACGCCTACTACATGGGCGGACGCTGCTCGATCGGCTTCCCCGTGACCCGGGGTTCCACGGTCGGGTTCGCGACGGCCGGGCACTGCGGCCGGGCGGGCACGTCCGTCAGCGGGTACAACCAGGTCGCGCTGGGCAGCTTCCAGGCGTCGACGTTCCCGGGCAACGACTACGCCTGGGTCGCGGCGAACAGCAACTGGAAGCCGACCGCCCGCGTGAACGGCTACGGCTCGGTCGCCGACAGGGCCGTGGAAGGTTCCACCGTGGCGCAGCCGGGGCAGCCGGTCTGCCGCTCCGGCTCCACGAGCGGCTGGCACTGCGGGAACGTGACGCAGCTCAACACCAGCGTCACCTACAAGGAGGGCACCATCTACGGGGTGACCCAGACGACGGTGTGCGCCGAGCCCGGTGACTCGGGCGGCTCGTACATCGCGGGCACGCAGGCGCAGGGCGTGACGTCGGGCGGTTCGGGTGACTGCACCAGTGGCGGCACGACCTTCTTCCAGCCGATCAACCCGCTGCTCCAGGTGTACGGCCTGACCCTGTACACCGGGACCCCGCCGGACGACGGTGGCGGCGACGACGGTGGCGACCCGCCGACCGGCACGTGGGCCATCGGAACCGTGTACTCGACCGGAGACGTCGTGACCTACAACGGCGTCCAGTACCGGTGCATCCAGGGCCACCAGGCC
This sequence comes from Actinomadura meridiana, assembly GCF_039537545.1. Taxonomy (NCBI): domain Bacteria; kingdom Bacillati; phylum Actinomycetota; class Actinomycetes; order Streptosporangiales; family Thermomonosporaceae; genus Actinomadura; species Actinomadura meridiana. The sequence continues at coordinate 246,377 of NZ_BAABAS010000001.1, read as the reverse complement.
TTGCAGGGCTGGAACCCGGCCGCTGTACCGGCGCTGTGGGAGCAGATCTGATGACGGGTATCACCCGGCACGTGTGAAACGGCGCCCCGGACCGCTGCCGGGGCGTTGCTCCCCGGGCCCTCCCCTCGCATCGCCGCCGGGGGAGGGCCCGACCCTTCTCTACTGGAACAGGGGGCTGTCGAGAACGCGGTGGTCGTGGCTCGGGATCACTTCGCAGCCGAGGTCGGCGACGAACTCGAAAGTCTCGTAGCACTCGAAGAGGTTGGTGTGGATGGTCGGCGCGATGCATTTGCGCCAGTCGGACGGGTTCCAGTTCTCGTAGACGCCGATCGCGTCACCGGCGAGCAGGTAGCGTCCGGTTTCCGTTTCGACCAGGACGCCCTGGGAGCCGGGAGTATGGCCCGGTAGTGGGACGACGCTCACGCCAGGGCAGATCTGTTGTTCCCGGGAGATCGCCTCGGTTCGGTCCCAGGCCGACATCCAAGGCGCCTGTAGGCCGGGCAGTTTCTCGTAGGCGCGTTCGTGCAGCGGCAGCGGGTGCATCGCGTACTCAAGCTCGCGCCGGTTCACCAGGATTCGAGCGTTCCGGAACAGCGAGTTGTTGGAGCAGTGGTCCCAGTGCAAGTGGCTGTTGACCACATAGTCGACGTCGTCGGGGTCGACGCCATATTCGCGCAGGGCGGTCTCGGGCAGTTCCTCCGGGGCGCGGACGAAGGCGTACGGGTGATGTTCCCGGACGTATTCGGGCGCCAGGGTGCCTGTGTCGAAGACGACGCGGGTCCCGGCGGCCTCGATCACGAACATGAACATGTGGATGTCGATGGACTCGTCACTCGCGGAGCCGTAGACGGCGGCGGCCAGCGGAACGTTCTTGGAGCGCCCGACGCGGATCGCCTTGACGGTGACGCTCATCGCTCCTCCAGGACGTCGACGCCGAGGTCGTGGGCGACGCGGCGCAGGTCGGCGATGGTCCGTTCGGGGAGGAGGATGCCTTCTCGGGTGTTCTCCGATTCGGTCAGGCTCTCGATCTCACCGGGGTAGCGCACCTCGTCCTCGCCTTCACGGGAGCCGGACTTGAGTTCGGCTACCAGCGCCTCCATGCGTTCCTCGAACTCGGCCACGGGGCTGAACGACGCGATGTCGAGCGCCATATAGAGGTGTCCGGAGCGGCCTGGCTTCTCGGATTGGTAGGGCCCGCTGACGCCCGAGCCGAAGCCGCTTCCGCTCAGCACTCCGGACAGGACGTCCATCATTACCGAGATGCCGTATCCCTTGTGTTCTGCCATGGGCAGGACCGTGCCGAGTAGCGCGGTCGCCGGGTCGCGGGTGGGTGAGCCGTCGGCGGCGACGGCCCATCCGTCCGGGATCTCGTCGCCCTTGTTGCGGGCGAGGTAGATCTTGCCTCGGGCGACTCCGGTGTTGGCGATGTCGAGCACCATCTGGCGGTCGCCGCCGACGGGCGCGGCTATCGACCACGGGTTGCTGCCGACGAGCTTGCCGCGTCCGCCCCAGGGCGCCATCGCCGGGCTGGAGTTCGTCGTCAGGATGCCGACGCAGCCGCGCGGCGGCGCCATTCTGGTGAAGTACGCGGCGGTGCCGAAATGGTTGGAGTTTCGTACGGCGACGACTCCGACGCCGTGTTCGGTGGCGCGGTCGATGGCCTCGTGCGCGGCGCGGGCCGTGACGATCTGGCCGACGCCGTCGTGGCCGTCCAACGTCGCTACGGCGCCCCGGCCGGACACGATCTCGGCCTTCGTCTCGCCGGTCATGACGCCCGACCGGATGCGGTCCACGTACCAGCCGACGCGCAGCACCCCGTGCGACTGGTGGCCCCACAGGTCGGCCTGGACGAGGCTGTCCGCGACCAGCAGGGCGTCGTCCCGCGGCACGCCGCACGCGGTGAAGATCCGCGTGGCGGCGTCCCGCAGGTCGTCGGCGGAGATCCGCGTCGTCACTTCGCGCCGCCCATGGGCTCCATCAGGACGAGCCGCTCCTCCGTCATGTCGCGGACGGCGTAGTGCGGGCCCTCCTTCCCCTGCCCGCTGTCCTTCACTCCGCCGTAGGGCATCAGGTCGGCGCGGGTGCTGGACGTCGAGTTGACCACGACGACGCCCATCCGCAGTTCGCGCGTGGCGGCCAGGGCGGTGTCGATGTCGCGGGTGAAGATGCCCGCGGCGAGCCCGAAGGGGGTGCCGTTCACGACATCGACAACGGCGTCGAAGTCGTCGAACGGGACGACCGACACGATGGGCGCGAACGCCTCCTCGCAGAGCAGCCGCGACTCCCCCGGCACGTCCACGAGGATGGTCGGGGACATGACCGGGCCGGAGCGCGTCCCGCCGGTCACGATCCTGGCGCCCTGGTCGGCGGCGGCGTGCACCCAGTCCTCGGCGCGCTTCGCGGCGTCCTCGCTGATCATCGGGCCGATGTCGGTGGCCGGGTCCTCCGGGTCGCCGAGGACGAACTTCTCGGCCGCGGCGGTCAGTTCGGCGAGGAACTCGTCCAGCACGTCGGCGTGGACGTAGAGGCGCTGCACCGAGGTGCACACCTGGCCCGACTTGCGGAACGAGCCCCGGGCGCACTGCTTCGCGGCGGACGCGATGTCGGCGTCCCGGCACACGATGGTCGCGGACACGTTGCCGCACTCCAGCGTCGCGCGCCGCAGGCCGAGCCGCGCGGAGATCGCCTTGCCCGCGGCGGTGCTGCCGGTGAAGGTGACGAAGTCGACGCGCTCGTCGTCGACGAGCGCGCGCCCGACCGGGTCGCCGGGGCCGAGGACCAGCCCGATCAGGCCGGGCGGCAGGCCCGCGTCCAGCAGCATCCGGCACAGCGCGGCCGCCGCGATCGGCGTGAACGGCGACGGCTTGACCACCGCCGCGTTGCCCGCCGCCAGCGCGGGCCCGATCTTGTGCGCGACGGTGTTCAGCGGCGAGTTGAACGGCGTGATCGCGCCGACCACCCCGACGGGCTGCCGGATCGTGAACGCCAACCGGTGCTCGAACCCGGGCGCCGCCTGGATGGGGACGACGGCGCCGTCGATCCGCTTGGCCTCCTCGGCGGAGAGCAGCATCGTCTGGACGGCCCGGTCGGTGTCGCCGAGACAGTCCTTCACGCTGAACCCCGACTCGCGGGCCACGTCGAGCGCGAGCTGTTCGCGGTTCTTCGCGATCGCGTCCGACACCGCCCGCAGCACCTCGTAGCGCTTCGGCGGGGACAGCGGGGTGCGGCTCGCCTCGCGGGCGACGGTCACGGCGTCGGCGACCATCGCGGGCGTCGCGTCGTAGGCGACCGCGAGCGGCTCCCCCGTGAACTTGTGGTGGACGGTGCGCTCATGGTCGCTCCGCAGCCACTCGCCGTTGATCAGGTTCGCGACCGTGGGTAGGTCGGTCATGTCTGCTGTCCTCTCTCGTCTGCCCGCGGCCCGTCCGCCCGCGTCCGCGACGCCTCGGCGACCGGCGACCAGCCGGTGTGCTTCTCGTAGGCGCGGCCCGCCCGCAGGACGCGGCCGTCGCGGTGGCGCGGGCCCACGATCTGGAGCCCGACCGGAAGCCCGGACGGCGTGACTCCGCACGGCACGCTCAGCGCCGGTTGCCTGGTCATGTTGAACGGATAGGTGTAGGGCGTCCACGACGCCCAGACGTGCGTCGGTTGTGGACCCGGGCCGTTCCGGGGGGTGTGGGGGGTCGTCCCCCCACAAGGCACTGGCCCGTTGCGGCCCGCCTCGAACGCGACGGTCGGCACGGCCGGGGTGACCAGCAGGTCGAACGACTGGTGGAACCGCCCCATCCGGAACCCGAGGTCGGTGCACACCGCCATCGCGTCGAGATACTCCACGGCGGTGGTCGCGCGGCCCTCCTCAGCGCACTGCCGCAACCCCGGGTCGACGAGGTCGAGCTGTTCGGGGCTGTAGGGCCGGAGCGTCCGCGCGGCCCCGGCGCACCACAGCGTCTGGAACGCCTCGATGGGATCCTCGAACATCGGCGCGACCTCGGTCACGTGCGCGCCGAGGTCGGCGAGCACCCCGACGGCCGCGGCGACCAGCGCCGCGACCTCCGGGTCGGTGCGGCCGTAGCCGAGGTCGGGCGAGTACCCGATCGACAGCCCGGCGACCCCGGACTCGATGCCGAGCGTGAACGACTCGTCCCTTTCGGGGGGCGCCGCCCAGTCACGACCGTCGGGACGTCCGATCACGTCGAGCAGGATCGCGGCGTCCAGCACCGACAGCGTGATCGGCCCGCGGTGCGACAGCAGCCCGTTGCTGCCCTGCGGATACGTCGAGACGAGATCGCCGGTCGGTTTCAGGCCGACCGTGCCGGTGAACGCGGCGGGGACCCGGATCGAGCCGCCGCCGTCCGTGCCGATCGACCACGTGCCCATCCCGGCCGCGACCGCCGCCGCCGAACCGCCGCTGGAGCCGCCGGGCGTCAGCGCCGTGTCCCAGGGGTTCAGTGTGATCCCGGTCCGCGGCGAGTCGGTGACGCCCTTCCAGCCGAACTCCGGTGTCGTGGTCTTGCCGATCAGAACGGCGCCCGCCTCCCGGAGCCGGGCCACGCTCGGCGAGTCCTCCCGCCACGGGCCCGACTCGTCGACGAGGCGGCTGCCGCGCAGCGTCGGCCACCCCTGGGTGCGTTCGAGGTCCTTGACGGAGGTGGGCACGCCGTCCGCCGGGCCGCGCGCCGTCCCCGCCGCCCAGCGGGCCTCGGACTCGGCCGCCGACCGCAGCGCCGCGTCCTCGTCGACCAGGACGAACGCGTTCAGCTCGGCGTCCCGCTCCTCGATCGCGGTCAGCGCCGCGCGCGTCGCCTCCACCGGCGAGACGTCGCGCGCCGCGTACGCCGCCGCCAGTTCGGCGGCGCTCATTCCAGCGAGATCCGACACGGCGGGCCTCAGGCCGCGGGGGTGTGGTCGGTGACGTCGACCTCGAAGTCGATGAGCGCGGTGACCTCGTCCGCGGTGAACCCGGGCGCCACGTACTCCAGCTTGAAGACGTCGCCGACGCGGCGCAGCACGCACAGGTCGGTGACGACGATGTTGACGCAGTCGCGTCCCGTCAGCGGGTACTCGCAGCTCCGGACGAGCTTCGGCCGTCCGGCGGAGTCGCAGTGCATCATCAGCACCATCACGTTGACGTCGCCCGCGACGAGGTCCATGGCCCCGCCGATGCCGCCGCCGACCATCTTCGGGGTGCTCCAGTTGGCGAGGTTCGCGGCGGAGTCCACCTCGAACGCGCCGAGCGCCACGAAGTCGACCTTGCCGCCGCGCACCATCTCGAAGGACGTCACGCTCTCGAAGAACGACCCGCCCTTCTCCAGGTGCACGTACTGGCCGCCCGCGTTGTAGATCTCGGGGTCGTAGTCGTCCTTGGACGCGATCGTCCCGTACCCGAGGACGCCGTTCTCCGAGTGCAGGACGATGTCGCGCCCGGAAATGTAGTCCGAGATCAGCGTCGGGATGCCGAGGCCCAGGTTCATGTAGCTGCCGCTCGGCACGAGCCCCGCCGCGACCTCCGCCATCTGCCGCCGGGTCAGCGCCTGCTTCCCGTTGTAGGTGCGGGCGCTGTCGGCGCCGCGTCCCTCCCTGACCACCGGGAAGTCGTGCGGGACCTCGACCGTCTTGCGGACGACGCGGCTGACGAAGATGCCGGGCAGCCCGATCCGCTCGGGGTGCAGCTCGCCGTCCACGATCTCGTCGACCTCGGCGATCGTGATCTCGGCGCCCTTGGCGAACGCGGGCATGAAGTTGCGTCCGACGCCGTCGAACTCAAGGTTGCCGAACCGGTCGGCGCGGGCGGCGCGGATGAACGCGTAGTCGACCTTCAGTGCCTGCTCAAGGACGTGCTCGACCCCGTCGATCACGCGGGTCTCCTTGCCCTCGGCGACCTTGGTGCCGACGGCGGTGCGGGTGAAGAACGCGCCGATCCCGGCGCCGCCCGCGCGCAGCCGCTCGACGAGGGTGCCCTGCGGCACCAGCTCGACCTCGATCTCACCTGCCGCGATCTGCTTCTCCGCCGCCGACGTCGCCTCGCCCGCCCGCGCCGAGAACGACACGATCAACCGGTTGACCTGGCGGTTCTCCACCAAACTGATGGACCGGTACTGGCCCTCGCCGAGCGAGTTGGCGACCAGGCACAGCTGCCGGGCACCCTGCTCGCGCAGCGCCACGGTGAGGCTCGTCGGGAAGCTGTGCGTCTTGCCGAACCCGGCGATCGACACGCTCGCGCCGTCGGGGACGTCGGCGACGGCGGCCTGCGGAGACTCGTACACCTTGTTGATGGTCATGCCTGTCCAACTTCCTCTGAACTCTGCACCGGACGGAAACGTGGCAGCGCGCTGCCCTCCCCCGTGTCCTCGAACACCACTTCGACCGCGTCCCCGATGGCGACCGCGTCGACGTCGCAGTCGACGATGTTGGTCATCACGCGCGGGCCTTCCTCCAACTCCACGTACGCGAGGACGTACGGCGTGACGCCCTTCCACGCGCCCCCGGCCCGGTGGACGACGCTGTAGGAGTAGACGGCCCCCCGGCCGGTGAACTCCTCCCACCGCGTGTTCGAGCTGTGGCAGAACGGGCAGATCGGACGCGGATACCAGATCGCCGCCTCGCAGTCGCCGCAGCGGCGGCCGAGGAACGTCCCCTCCGCGGTCGCCTTCCAGAACTCCGCGGTGTCCGGGTTGACCACCGGCGCGGCCGCGGGCAGCACCGGGCTCCTGACTTCGCTCATCCCTGCTCCCTGCGAGGGGACGACCCCCCGCGCCCCCCGGTTCGCTTCGCTCATTAGAGGTCCCTCCCAAGGATCATGGTCGCGCTGCGCATCCGGGTGCCGAGGTCGCCGCCGTTGCCGTGCACGAGGGCGATCTCGCAGTCCGGCACCTGGACGCCCTGGTTCGCCTCGCCCCGCAGCTGCCGTACCGCCTCGATGATCTTGGTGACGCCGCCCCGGTGGCCCGGATGGTTGTTGCTCAGCCCGCCGCCGTCGGTGTTGAACGGGAGACGGCCGTGCGGGGCGACGAGCGCGCCGTCCTCGACGAAGCGGCCGCCCTGCCCCTTCTCGCAGAAACCGAGGTCTTCAAGGATTTCCAGGACGGTGATGGTGAAGCTGTCATAGATCGACACGTAGTCGATGTCGTCCACGGTCACGCCCGCTTGCTCGAACGCCCGCGGCCCCGACCACACGGCGCTCGTGTACGTCAGGTCGAGCCTGCCGCCGTTGGTGAGCTTCGCCGCCTCGCCCTGGCCCATGATCCGCACGGGCTGCCGGTCCAGGGTGCGGGCCACCTCGCGGCTGACCACGACGATGGCGCCGCCGCCGTCGGTGACCAGGCAGCAGTCGGCGCGGTGCAGCGGGTCGGCGACCATCGGGGAGTTCACGACGTCCTCGACCGTCAGCACCTTCTGGAGGAAGGCGTTCGGGTTGTGCGAGGCGTGCTTGGTCGCGGCCACCTTGATCTCGGCGAGCTGCTCGCTGGTCGTGCCGAACTCGTACATGTGGCGGCGGGCCGCCAGCGCGTAGGTGCTGACCAGCCCGGCGCCGGTGAACATGCCCATCTCGAAGCTGTCCTGCGGGGCGACCGGGCCGCCCCCGCCGGGCTGGATGCCGGTGCGCGGCTTGCCGGCGAGCGTGATCAGCGCGACGTTGCACTTGCCCGCCGCGATCGCCGCGATGGCGTGCGACACGTGGTAGATCGGCGAGGCGCCGCCGCTCTCCGTCGAGTCCATGTAGGTGAGGTTCGTCAGCCCCAGGTACTCGGCCATCGAGACCCAGCCGCCGCCGTAGCCGGGGGCGTCGTGCCCGCAGAAGTAGCCGTCGACGTCGTCGAGCGTCAGGCCCGCGTCGGCGAGGGCGCCGATCGCGACCTCGGCGTGGATCTGCGCGAGCGACTTGTCCGGCAGCTCCCGGCCCGGATGTTCGTACGCCCCGATGATCACGGCGGCGTCGTTGACGTTCATAGCGCTCCTCCCGGCCGCTGGGACGGAACCTTGGCGGGGACCTGCCTCGCGGCGGTCCCGGCGGCGGCGTCCGGCCAACGGCCATCGCGTAGGTCGGGGTCGTGCTGGCCGAGCTGTGGGGCGGGGCTCGGCGGCGGCGGCTCGTAGCCGAGCAGCCGCAGCGGGAAGCCCTTCTGCCTGCGGGGTTCGTCGATGAAGACGCGGCGGTCGCGGAAGTGCGGGTCCTCAGCGCGTTCCCGTGCCGACTGGACGGGGGCGGACGGGACGCCCGCCTCCGTCAGCTCGCGCAGGCAGTCCTGTTTCGTGCGGCGGACCGTCCAGGAGCCGAGGGCGGCGTCCGCCTCCCGGTGGTTCCGCTCCCACCAGGCGGCCGGTTCGGTCGCCAGCGCGTCCGCGCCGATGAGCGTGGCGAGGGCGGCGCGTTCCGCGTCGGTGTGGCAGGCGACGGCGATCCACTGGTCGTCGCCCGCGCACCGGTAGACGTCGTGCGGGGTGCTGCCCGGACGCCGGTTGCCGGCCGGTTCTGGAACGGTCCCAACGGCCAGGTGCTCGATGATCCGGTCGGCGAGCGTCCAGCTCACCAGCTCCCGCTGGGACACGTCGAGATATGTCCCCGGCAGGTCCTGGGCGAGGCAGTAGGCGATCATCCCGGCGCCGAACAGCGAAACGAGCTGGTCGGGATAGTTGATGTCGGCCGACGACCACATCGGCCGTTCCCCCGCGTACCCCGTCAGCGACGCCAGCCCGGACAGCAGGTCGAGGCTGGAGCCGTAGGACCGGGTGCCCGACTCGGGGCCGGACTGTCCCTGGCTGGACAGCGACAGGTAGATCAGGCGCGGGTTGACCTCGATCAGCCGCGTGAAGTCGATGCCGAGCCGCCGCGTGACCCCGACCGTGAAGTTCTCGATCAGGGCGTCGGCGCGCTCGACGAGCCGCCGCATCTCCGCCCGTCCCGCCTCGGTCTTCAGGTCGAGCGTGATGCCGAACTTGCCCGCGTTGTTCGACTCGAACAGCGGCGACTCCTCGATGACCTCGGCGTCGCCCGCCGTCGGCACCGGCCACACGCGGAAGGCGTCCGGACGGCCCATCGACTCGATCTTGATGACGGTGGCGCCGTAGTCGGCGAGGAGCCGTCCGGTGGCGGCGCCCGCGGTGATGGTGCCGAGGTCCAGGACGACGACTCCGTCGAGCGGCGCCCGGTCGGCGGCAGCCTCCACGCCGTCGACCGGACGCGGCTCGGGCACGTGCCCGCCAGCGTCGTCGTCGAGGGTCGGCGCGGAGCCGAACCGCCAGGGCAGGCCCGTGACGGGGGCGAGCGCGGCGGCGCCGTCCGAGACGAACGACCGGGCCAGGTACTGCGGGTCGGCGACGAGATCGGCCAGGTCGGCGCAGTAGCCGAACGGCAGGCCGAGACGCTGCGCGTCGCGGTAGATCTCCCGCTTGGGACGGTTCGCGGCCCACCGCTCGACGGCGGGCCACCACTCGTCCATCAGCTCGAAGCGCGCCTTGTCGCCGCGCAGCCGGGGGTCGTCGAGCGCCGGATCGCCGATGAGCGTGACGACGGCGTCCCACTGCTCGGGCGTGAAGATGACCCCGATCCAGCCGTCGGCGGCGCGGACCGTCCGCCAGCGTCCGGTGCTCGTGCCCGTCCGCGTGGGGATGAGGCCGGTCGCCGCGTAGACGATGTCGCTCTTCCAGTCGATGTAGGCGGCCACGTCGGCGAGCGCGACGTCCACGACGTCGCCGCCGGGGCGCCGCAGCGCGAGCATCGCGCCGTAGAAGCCGACGAACGCGGCGGCGTGCGCGGCCTGCTCGCCGCCGAGGGTGAGCGGGGCCCGGTCGGCCTCGCCGACCATCGCGGCCAGCCCGCCGTAGCTTTCGGCAAGCAGGCTGTCGCCGTAGGAGTCGGAGCGTTCGTCGTCGGCGCCGTAGGTCGTGATCGCGACGACGACCAGCCGGGGATGGGCCGCACGCAGGTGGTCGGGTGAGAGCCCGGCCCGCGCCGCTTGGCCCGGGCCGAGGTCGGTGATCAGGATGTCGGCGGTCGCCAGCAGCTCCGCCAGGCGGGCCTGCCCGTCCGGGCTTTCCGGGTCGAGTTGGACGCCGCGTTTGTCGGCGTTCAGGGTCGCGAACGTGTAGCTCAGGCCGTCGGCGTCGACCGGCTCCCGCGTCCGCGTGGGATCGCCGCCGGGCGGCTCGCACTTGGTGACGGTGTGCCCGAAGCCCGCGAACAGGCGGCCGCAGACCTGGCCCGCCACACCGTCCGCGAGTTCGACCACCCGGAGGGTTCGACCGTTCATCGGGTGCCTTCACCCGCGCGTCCGACCGCCTTGCGGTGCGTCGCCGCCGCGTCGTCGAGCACGTCCGAGCGGGCCTTGATCTGGTACCGGACGTCCTCGCCGTACTCCAGCGCCTTCGTCCAGTCCGAGATGTACATGGGGATCTCGTGCAGGGCGCGCTTCGCCCACCCCAGCGTCACCCCGTTGTGCCGGCCGACGCGGCGCGCCAGGTCGAGCGCGGCGTCCTGGAGCTCGTCCGCCGGGACGGCCAGGTTCACCAGGCCCCACTCCGCCGCCGTCGCGCCGGTGATCCGGTCGGCGGTCAGCACCATCCAGGCGGCGCGCTTGGCACCCAGCCTGAGCTGCGTGGACGGGCCCGCGAGCCCCGGGTACAGGCCGAAGCCGACCTCCGGCATCCCGATCGGCGCGTCGTCGGCGGCGATGGCGAGGTCGCTGGAGTTGATGAGCGTCAGGCCGCCGCCGAGCGCGAAGCCGTTGACCGCCGCGATGATGATCGCCGAGTGCTGCCGGATGCGTTCCTGGACGGCCAGCCAGCTCGTCCGCCGTCCCGCGCCCCGGCGGTCGGTGTCGATCTCCTCCTCCCCGGCCTCCTTGAGGTCGACGCCCGCGCAGAACGCGGGTCCGGCGCCGGTCAGGACGATGACCTTGGCCTGTCCCTCGCAGCGGTCCAGCACCTCGATCAGGGCGGCGCGCGCGGCGCGGCTCATCGCGTTCCGCTTCTCCGGCCGGTTCAACGTGATGCGCGCGACGCCACCGGACAGGTCCTCGTAGCGGATGAGGTCGTGATCAGCGATCGAGTCCATGGGATTCCAACCTCACTTGCCTGCGGTGACCGTGTCGGCGGTGCTGAACTGCGGGATGGCCCGGCCGCCCGGGTTCGGCCGGAAGACCACGTGAACGGGCTGGTCGAGGTGCGGCTCGGGAGCGCCGTCCGGCTCGTCCGCCAGGACGCTGATGACCAGCGGGCCCTCGGTCAGCCGGACGTACACGAGCTGGTAGGGGACCTCGTCGGCGAAGGCGGCGAAGTACTTCTGGTGCATCGTGCACCACGACCAGATGGTCCCGGTGCCGCTCGCCTTCTGCCAGGTGGCGGCGCTGGAAAGGCACTGCGGGCAGACGGGAGCGTCCGGGAAGCGGTACCGGCCGCAGTCCGAGCACTGCTGCAACCGGAGCTCGCCTTCGGCGCAACCGTCCCAGAACGGCTTGTTGCGTGGGGTGATGTCCGGCAAAAGCTTCTCGTAGGCCGCGACGTCCATCGGCTTACCCCTTCTAGTCGGCCGCGAAGATGTGCGCGGTCACGATGGGCGAAACGCACATGTACTGCACGGTGTTGCAATCCTTGACCTGCCGCTCTCCGGCTTCGCCGCGCAGTTGCCGTACCGCTTCCACATGCAGCGCGAAACCCTGCATGTAGCTTTCGCTGGTATGCCCGCCTGACGTGTTGAGAGGCCGTTCGCCGTCGAGTTCGATGCGGCCGTCGCGCACCCATTCCCAGGAGCTTCCTCGGGGCGCGTGACCGAAGCCTTCCAAGGTGAACAGGATCGTCGGCAGGAAGTTGTCGTACACCTGCATGCAGTCGATCTCGTCCGGCCCGATTCCGGCGTTCTTGTACAGTTTTTCGGCGACGGCGGCGCCCGTCGAGAAGTAGAAGTCGGGGCTGATGTAGCTGCGGCTGAGTTCGGCGCGTCCAGCCGTCGCCACGACCCGTACGGGCTTCTTGCGCAGCCCGCGTGCGCGTTCGGCGGACGTCACGATGAACGCGACCGCGCCGTCGTTGATGATGCAGTAGTCCAGCTTGCGCAGCGGCTCGGAGATGTACCGCGACGCGAGGTACTCGTCCCGGTCGATCTCCTTCTGGAAGACCGCCAGCGGGTTGCGGGCGCCGTTGGCGCGGTTGTTGATGGCGAGCGGCGCCAGCGCGTCCTCCGGGGCGCCGTACATGGCGCGGTACCGCTGGTACATCATCGACACGTACGCGCCGGTGGAGGTCATGCCGTACATGGCGTCGTACGCGCCCGCGGGGTCGGCGTCGCCGCCGCCGTACTTCAGGCCCGCCGAGCGTCCGTTCGTCGCGTAGACGCAGGCCACCATGTCGGCGACGCCCGAGCGCACCAGGGCGCACGCCTCCTGGAGGGCGACGCCGCTCATGCGGCCGGTGCCCTCCAGATCGTGGACGAAGTCCGGGCCGGTCAGCCCGACCGTCTCACCGAACTGGCCGTACTTGACGTTGATGCAGAGAAGCCCGTCGATGTCCTGCTGCGTGGCGCCGCAGTCGTCCAGGGCGTCCCTGAAAGCCTCGGCGGCGAGTTCGTAGGCGTCGTTCGGTCGACTCTTGTCCGCGTACAGGCGTCCGAAATCCGACGACCCGACGCCGACGATTGCCACGTCTTTCGTGGGCATGGCGATATCACCCTCGCACTCGTGTCGGCGTGGCTTGGCGCCACGATGATGAGGTGGGACTTCGTGTTGGCCTAGGACTCGGGGTTTTCTCTTTCCAGGTTCTCCACGGCCTTCAGCGCCGCCTTGGCGGCGGCCCGAACGTGACGGTGTGACGCCTCGGACGCGCGTTCGGGCGAGCGCGCGGCGATCGCCTCGGCGAGTTCGAGGTATTCCTGCATGGACGACTCAAGGCGGCCCGGAATGGTCACCGACAGGCTGCGCAGCGCGTGGATCCGCGTGTGCAGGGGCTCAAGCATCGACTTCAGCAACGAATTGCGCGCGCCCGCCAGGAGCAGCCCGTCGAACTCGTATATCGCCTGAAGGCGCTCGTCACCGGAGGCGTGCGGCTGGACCTTCGCCACGAGCGCGGCGACTTCCTCGTCGGTCGCGCGCAGCACGAACAGCTCGGCGGCGGCGGGCTCCAGCGCGTCCCGCACCTCGTAGATCTCGCGCACCTCGGCGCTGCCCAGGCGCGCGACGCGGACGCCGCGGCTCGGCGACGGTTCCACCAGGCCGAGGGTTTGCAGGTGCCGCATGGCCTCCCGCACGGACGTCCGGCTCACACCGGTCAGTTCGACGAGTTCACGCTCGGTGAGTTGACGACCTGGGGGGAGCAGCCCCGCGGCGATGGCGTCGCGGATGCGGCGAACGACCATCTCCGGTACGGATTCGGCCGGGCGGTCGATCATCAGGTCGAGCTTCGGGTCGGTCACGGCAGTCCTTTGCTTTTGTCTGACATAGTACAGATTATGACGTCCAGTTTATGTCGGTCAATGTGGGGCGAGTCTCACCGGGTCGGCACCAGGTCGTTCAACGGCGAGCCCGCCAGCGTCGGACCTGTCGTCTGTAGGTGGCAGGCCACCTCTCCCCCGCCCTCGACGGGCGTGGGCTCCGGGACCTTCTGTCTGCACACGTCCATCACGAACCCGCACCGGGTCTGGAACGGGCATCCCACCGGCGGCTTGGCCGGGTCCGGGAGGTCGCCCTCCAGGACGATCCGTTCCGACTCGCGGCGCGGATCCGGGATCGCCGACAGCAGCGCCTGCGTGTACGGATGCGCCGGGGCGCTGTAGACCCGTTCCGCCGGACCCGACTCGACGATCCGGCCGAGGTACATCACCCCGACCCGGTGCGAGATGTGCCGCACGATGGCCAGGTCGTGCGCGATGAACAGGTACGTCAGCCGGAACTCCGCGCGCAGCCGCTCCAGCAGGTTGATCACCTGGTTCTGGGTGGAGACGTCCAGCGCCGACACCGCCTCGTCGCACACGATGAACTTCGGGTTCAGCGCGATGGCGCGGGCGATGGCGAGACGCTGGCGCTGCCCGCCGGAGAACTCGTAGGGATACCGCTCGGCGTAGCTGGCCCGGAGCCCGACCATCTCGATCAGCTCGTGCACCCGCGTGCGCGCCGCCTTCGCCGACAGCTTCTCGTGGACGAGCAGCGGCTCGGCGATGCTCGCCGCCACCGTGGACGACGGGTCCAGCGAGGAGTACGGGTCCTGGAACACCATCTGCATGCTCCGCCGGGCCCTGCGCAGCTCGCCGCCGCGCAACCGGGTCACGTCGTGCCCGTCCACCGTGATCGACCCGCCCACCGTCGGCACCAGCTTCAGCAGCGCCCGCCCGGTCGTCGACTTGCCCGACCCGGACTCGCCGACCAGACCGAACGTCTCGCCCTCGTCGATGTGGAAGGTGACGTCGTTGACCGCGCGCACCTGCCGCGCCGCCGCCAGCGTCCGCCGCTTGCGGAACACCACGCTGACATCGCGCGCATCGACGAGCGGCCCTGTTTCGGACGGCGCCTTCGCCTCGGTCGACGGTGCGCCGGACCCTTTGACGCTCATGGGGAACCTGCCAAGTTCAGCTGTTCGGTTCGGCAACAGCGGCTGCTGCGGCCCGCCTCGACGATCCGGAGCGCGGGCGGGGCCGCCACGCACTCCTCGCTCGTGTGCCCGCACCGGGGGCTGAACCGGCAGCCCTCCGGCATCCGCCACGGCTCGGGGGTGCGGCCCGGAATCGTGGGCAACTCCTTCCCGCGCACCCCGAGATGCGGCATGGCGCTCAGCAATCCCGCCGTGTACGGATGTTTCGGCCGGGTGTACAGGTCGAGCGCGGACGCCGTCTCGACCACCTCGCCCGCGTACATCACCACGACCCGGTCGGCCAGCTCGGCGACCAGCCCGAGGTCGTGGGTGATGAACAGGATCCCGCATCCGGTCTCGTCGCGGAGCCGCGACAGCAGCGCGACGATCTGCGCCTGCACCGTCACGTCGAGCGCGGTGGCCGGTTCGTCCGCGATGAGCAGCTTCGGCTCGCAGGCCAGCGCCATCGCGATCATGGCGCGCTGCCGCATCCCGCCGGAGAACTCGTGCGGGTAGTCCTTGACTCGGCTGCTCGCGTCCGGGATCCCGACGAGGTCGAGCATCTCCGCCGCCCGCGCGAACGCGGCCCGCCGCGACCCGCCCTTGTGCCGCCGGTAGACCTCGGCGATCTGGTCGCCGATGGTGAAGGCGGGGTTCAGGCTCGTCATCGGCTCCTGGAAGATCATCGAGATCTCGTTGCCGCGGACGTCCCGCAACTCCCGCTGCGGCATCTTGATCAGGTCGCGCCCCCGGTAGTGGATGTGCCCGGACGACGTCCGCGAATAGGACTCCGGCAACAACCGCAACACCGACAGGCTCGTGACGCTCTTCCCCGACCCGGACTCGCCGACCAGCCCCACGATCTCGCCGGGCCCGACGTCGAACGACACACCCGCGACAACGTTCGTCCAGCCCCGATCGGTGAGGAAGTCAACGCGCAGATCCTCAATCCGCAGCAACTCAGCCGCGTCCTTCTTCTCCGTCGTCACGCCTTTCTTCCCACCCATCAGGCCTTCCTTTGCTCTCGGCCGAAGGCGTCCCTCAGGCCGTCGCCGACGAGGTTGAAGCAGAGGGTCGCTATGGCGATGGCGATGCCGGGGTAGACGGCGAGCCAGGGTTGGCTGCGCATCTCCTGGAACGCCTGGCCGAGCATGCTGCCCCAGCTCGCGGTCGGCGGCAGGGCGCCGAGGCCCAGCAGGCTGATCGTCACCTCGGCCAGCAGCGCGGACGCCAGCAGGAACGACAGCTGGACGAGCGCGGCGGGCATGATGTTCGGCAGCACCCGTTTCCGCAGGATCAGCAGGCTCGGCGACCCGATGCTGGTGGACGCCTCGATGTAGACCTCCCGCCGCACCTCCAGCGTGCTGCCGCGCACCACGCGGAACATGCGCGGCGCGTACACGATGCCGAGGGACACCATCGCCGTCGTGAGCCCGGGTCCGACCGCCGCGATGATGGCGATGGTCAGGACGATCGCGGGGAACGACATCAGCACGTCCGCCGCCCGGTCGAGGAACCAGTCGACCACGCCGCCGAAGTAGCCGCTGACCAGTCCGAGCGGAAGGCCGATAACGGTCGCGATCAGCACGGCGAGCCCGCCGGCGGCGAGCGACACCCGTCCGCCGTACATGAGGCGGCTGAGGGTGTCGCGGCCCAGCGTGTCGGTGCCGAGCCAGTGTCCCGGCGTCGGCCCGGACAGGCGGTCGCTGATGTCGACCTGCGCCGGCCCGTACGGGGCGATGAGGGGCGCCGCCGCCGTCACGACGATGATCAGCAACAGCAGCACCACACCGACGACGGCCGACCTGTTGGACCGGAACCGGCGGACGACGCCGCGACCATGCGCGACGGGTACGGCGAGGTCGTCGCCGTCCTCGGCGGGCGCACCGTCGGCCCCCGCCCCGACCTTCTTGCGGACGTCCACGCTCTCACTTCGAGTCATGACATTCTGACCTTCGGATTGAAGTAGCCGTACGACAGGTCGACCGCCAGGTTGACGAGCATGATCAGGACCGCGGTGATCAGCAGGATTCCCTGCACCATCGGGAAGTCGCGGGAGAACACCGAGAAGTACGCGAGCTTCCCGACCCCCGGCAGCGCGAACAGCTGCTCGATGACGACGGTCGCCCCGATCAGCCGGTTGGCCTCGACGCCGAACGCGGTGACCACCGGGACGGCGGCGTTCTTCATGACGTGTTTGACGGCCACCCGCCGCGGACGGAGCCCCTTGGCCTTCGCCGTGCGGATGTAGTCCTCCTGCATCACCGACGTGACCGCAGCGCGGGTCTGCCGGGCGACGACCGCCGTCGGCACGGTCGCGAGCGAGACGGCGGGCAGGATGAGGTGCTGGAGCCACTCCACCGGGCCGTCCGAGAACGGCACGTAGCCGACCGCCGGGAGCGCCCGCATCTCGATGGCGAAGACGAGCACGAGCATCATGCCGACCCAGAAGTAGGGCAGCGCCATGAACGCGCTCGCGGTGACGGTCGACAGCCGGTCCAGCCAGCTGCCGGGCCGCAGTCCCGCGGCGAGCCCGAGGGCGAGGCCCACGACCGCCGCGATGAGCAGGGTGAGGCCGACCAGCGAGAGCGTGACCGGGAACCCGGCGACGACCGCCGACCAGACGCTCTGGTGGTCGACGAACGAGGTGCCGAGGTCACCGTGCAGGACGTCGGTCAGCCAGTGCCAGTACTGGACGAGGAAGGGGTCGTCCAGTCCGAGTTCCGCGCGGATCTGCGCGATCCGCTCGGGCGTCGGGTTGCTCCCGGCCAGCGCCACCTCCGGGCCGCCCGGCACCAACGCGATCAGGCTGTAGATCAGGAAGCTGACGATGACCAGCAGGGGGACCATCGCCAGGAGTCGGACGCAGAGCAGCCGCAGCACCCTGAGCCTCCGTTCTCTCTGAGCGGGTCCCGGCCGCAGCGACGGCCGGGACCCGCTCCGCTATCGGCGGGTCACTTCTTGACGGCGACGCCGCGGAACTGGCGCGAACCGTCGACGTAGATCTCGACCCCCATCACCTTCTTGTTCATGGCGAGCGGCGTGTTGAGGTGGCACAGCGTGACGGGCTGCGCGGCGTCATCGTGGGCCGTCTTGAACAGCTGCTGGTAGATCTTCGACGCGGCGTCGCGGCTCTCCGCGGCCTTGGCCTTGGTGGCCAGGTCGTTGATCGTCGGGTTCGAGTAGCCGCCGGGGTTACTGAAGCCGTCCGGCAGGTAGTAGGACGCGACCTGGATGCTCGGGTCCGCGTCCGCCTTCTGCTGCACCATGATCGCGTCGACGGTCTTGTTGACGGAGAAGCCCTCCATCAGCTTGGGCAGCTCGACCGGCTGGATGTTCATCTTGATGCCGACCTCTTGGAGGTTGGCCTGGATGAGCTCCGCGACCCGCTGGTAGGCGTCCAGGTTGTCGGTCTCCAAGGTGAAGGAGAAGCCGTTGCCCAGGCCCGCCTTGGCGAGCAGTTCCTTCGCCTTCTTCGGGTCGTACGGGTACGCGTTCGGGGTGAGGGACGGGTCGGCCGCGTAGTAGGACGACGGGAACATCTGCACGCCGGGCTGGCAGAACCCACCCTGAAGCTCGTTGACCGCCTCACGGTTGATCGCGTAGTTGAGCGCCTGCCGCACTTCCTTCTTGTCGAACGGCGTCTTCTTCACGTTCAACGCGATGGTGAAGCTGGCGAGGCTCGGCTTCTGGCACACGACCAGGTCGGCGTCCTTGGCGGGCTTGTACATGCTGGACCGCAGGAACGTCGAATCCGCCGTGCCGGTGATGGTGGCGTTCAGGCGCGCGTTGTCGTTGCTGGAGATGAGGAAGACCATCTTCGCGACGTTGACGGCCTTCGGGTCCCAGTAGCCGGGGACGGGCGTGTACTCGACCTTGGTGTTCGGCTCGTACGCGGTGACCTTGAACGCGCCGGAGCCGCCGGTGGGCATCCGCGCCTGGTTCGGGTCGTCGAACACCTTCGGGCTCATCATCATGCCCGCCGAGCTGGCGAGGATCCCGACGAGCGGGGCGGCGCCGCTCTTCGTGCTGACCTTCACGGTGCCCTTGTCGACGACGTCGACCCCGGTGACGTCGCTGAGGGCCTGCTTGTTGAAGCTCTTGTCGGCCCGGTGCCGGTCGATGTTCGCCTTGACGGACGCGGCGTCGAACGGCGTCCCGTCGTGGTACTTCCAGTTGTCGATGAGGTTCAGGGTGAGGCTCTTGCCCCCGTCGCCGATCGTCCACTTCTTCGCCAGCATCGGCACCGGTTCGCCGTCGGCGTCGATGCGCACCAGCGTGTCGTAGACCGGATAGAGGTACATCCAGCTGTTGCTGGTGGTGATCTTGTCGGGGTCGAAGCTCGTGTTCGCGACGCTGTACATCCAGGTGAACGTGGCGCTCTTGTCGACGGAGGCCTGGTCGACGGGCGGACAGGCGACGTTCTGCTTCGGCTTGGACGCTTCACCACCACCGCCGCCCGATTCACCGTTGTCTGCGCTGCACGCGCTCGCGACCATCAGGAACGTTGCGGCAGCCGCAACGATGAGCTGTTTCCGCATCTAGGGGTCCTCCGAACAAGGAGTGTGGTGTTGAGACGGGGGGTTGCCATGCCCTCCGGTGAAGCGGGCGGTGGACGGCCGGAAGAGGGGGAAATGGAGGAGGCGGACCCGGTCGCTCGCAGGGTTCCTGCGTTCGGCGGAGACGGGCCCGATCGTCCGCAGGGGTCCCTGCGGGGCTGCCTTGGTGTCACCGTGCTGCCAGTTCGTACTTTGTCTGATGAATGAGAACATACGTCTGCTTGCCAGTCAAGGACTGTTCCGCTCCCGTTCAGCCTGGCCACGAGGGCCCGCGCGGGGGCCCGCGCGAGGGCATGTGCGGGGGCGCGCACGGGCCTGGACGTGGCCTCGATCCGCACGACGCGTTCGTCACTCTTTGTGTCGGCGGTGGCCGAGCACGGATTACTTGAATGGTTTTGCTCGGACGGTATGGTGAAGCGAGTCCCAGACCGGGCGGAGGGCGTCGTGGTGTTGCAGCTACAGAAAGTCTCCAAACGGTACGACAGAGATCGCCCGGTTCTGCGCGACATTAATCTTGAGGTGGCCGCGGGAGAGCGTCTGGCCATTGTGGGTGGAAACGGATCCGGTAAATCCAGCCTGCTCAGGGTGATCGTCGGGCTGTCGCGTCCTTCGTCGGGAACGGTCCGGGTGCCGGACGGCGCGATCGGCTACGTTCCCGAGCGATTCCCCTGCCATGACCGGATGTCGGCGGCGTCCTATCTGCGGCATCTCGGACGCATCCGTGGGCTGAGCACCGGTGACGCGCGGCGCCGGGCCGACGAGCTGCTCGAACGGCTGTCGCTGGTCGGCGGGAGCCGCACGCCCCTGCGACGGCTGTCGAAGGGGAACGCCCAGCGGGTCGCGTTGGCCCAGGCCATGCTGGTTCCGCCCCGGTTGCTGGTTCTCGACGAACCGGCGTCCGGCCTGGCCGAGTCGGTGCACGAGGCGCTGGCCGACCTCATGCGGGAGGCGTCGTCGGGCGGCGCCGTGGTCTTCACCGAACATAACGCGGCTTTCGTCCGGGAGAACGCCACCCGGATCTGCACACTGAACGAAGGTGCCCTCAAAGCGGCGGATCCGTTTGCGGAGAGCGAGCGTTCTCGGAAAATCGTCCGCGTTGAGGTCACCCCCAAGGGGCCGGAAACCGCGCACGAACTCGACTGGGCGAACATGCGCGGTGTGGTGCGGACTCAGCAGGACGAAGACCAAGTGGTCCTTCATGTACTCCATGAGCATCGCGAGGACATTCTCTGGGCCGCATTGCAGAACGGCTGGTCGATCAACACCGTCGTGAACGAGAAGTGAGAGGACGGCACCGCACCGTGTTCGGGCTCTACCGCTACACCCTGGCCGGATTCCTTCTCTCCCAGCGATATGTGGCCCCGGCGCTGATGTTCCTCGCCGCCGTCGCCATTGGATCGGGGTCCTCGACCTCGTCCTCCAGCTCGTCGAGCCCCTGGATCACGCGATGGGAGAGCGACTGGATCCGCCGGGCGAGGCTGACGAAGACCCCCACCTGCCGCCCGGGCGGCGACTCGGACACCGGCGACACAGGGGGTCTCACACTCGCCGCGCCCACCACCGCGTTCCAGGCTTCGGTGTGCGCCTGGTGGACGCTGTGCGCGAGATGCGCGATGGCGTCGCCGGGCGCCGGACGCGGCGCGACGCCTTCCCGTGCCGGAGGCACCTTCCCCGCCGCGACGCGGCCGACCAGTTCCTGGAGTTCCCGTCGCCCCTGCGCGAGCGAGAATTCGAGCGCGGCCAGCCGCCGTCGCGCGTCCTCGAAGTGGAACGCCTGACGCTCGATGATCCGGCGCTCCCGCCGGGTCGCCTGGTGCGCCCCGACCATCGCGGCGCCGAGGACCGCCACCGTCCCCGCCGCGCAGGCGACCAGAATCAGCCGAACCGTTCGCGACCCGGAGCCCTCGGCGAGCAGTAATGCGGCCGCGAGCAATCCGAGGCACGATATAAGGGCGGCGGGAAGGACGGAAATGCCGAGATAGAAGGCGCCGAAACCGGTCGGCGGACGCCGACGTCCACCACGACCCGACTGAGCATCATGATCTTCGTCTCGACGTTCGGGAACGGAGGAAGACAGGGGAGACTCAGGCATAGGCGTCCTTGGTGGAAGGCGAGTTCTCCGGGGCGGGCCACACCATACTGGGCACCCCCGGATACGTCCATTTAAGCCGCACAAGTAACCACAATCCCGGATCGACGCCACGTCTGATTCAGCAGATTTGTACCGAATGCCGGGCTCACTGTGCAGCGTGAACCTGGCAGGCGGCGGGATCATGGACTTAGGGTCGAGCCGTATGGGGCCCTGAAGGGTCCACGTCCTGCTGCGAACCGCTGCCTGAGAGACAGACGTGAACCAGCGACCGACCGCACGTTGCCGGGAACTCTTCCCAGACCGCATCCATTCGGTCGCCCCTCCCCACCATGACTCGCTCACGGGGTCGTCGGAGGCGGCCGATCGGCCCACCGTCGCCGACCTCGGAGAACGCCCCAACATCGCTCGCGTGCACAATTACTTCCTCGGAGGAAAGGACTATTTCGCGGACGACCGCCTTTTCGCCCACAAAATTCTCGAACTCGCCCCCCGCCACAAGCGGACGCTCCACGCCAACCGCGCGTTCGTCACACGCGCGGCGCGCCATCTCGTGGCGCGGCGCGGTGTCCGGCAGCTCATCGAGGTCGGCATGGGCTTCCCGGTGCAGCGAAACCTGCATCAGGTGGCGCAAGGCATCGACCCGGACGCCCGCGTCGTCTACGTCGACACCGACCCGGTCGTGCTGTCGCACGCGCGAGCCCTTCTCGCGACCAACGATCGGGTGAAAGTCGTCGAAGGGCAGGCGCACGACCCGTACGGATTCCTGAACCACCAGAACACTCGTGAGCTGATCGACTTCACCCGTCCGGTCGCGGTCGTGCTCGCCGGTAGCCTCCAGTTCGTCCCGTCCACCGCCAATCCCTGCGAAGCCGTTTTCCAGATGTGCGGCGCCCTGCCGCCCGGCAGTTACCTGGTGCTGACGCATCCGGCGACGCGACCGGAGACACTGCTCATCTCCGACCTGTTCCGTGAACATCTGGGAGGGTCACAGCCGCCGCTCGCGCGAGAACAGATGACGGCCCTCTTTCGTGGTCTCGCGTTGGAGCCGCCGGGTGTCGTGCCCGTGTCCGGCTGGCAGCCCGACCTCGCACCCTTGCCCGGCGGAGAGGCGTGGTTCTATGCCGGTGTCGGACGGATCCCGCTCCGGCGGGGCGAAAAGGAGCACAAAGCATAGGCGCCATAGTGCGAAACTGACTCAGACCCGTTTCGGGCCGCCCGCATCCAACGGGACGGCTGAGGTGAAGGGAAGAGCCGATGACCACCCTGAGGGCGCTGGTGGGCCGTGCCGACCTCAATCTGCGCTTCCTCACCGCGGCTGACGAACAACGGTACGGAGACCGGCAGGTGAACGGCGCCGTCCAGCCGGATCTGCCACTGGACGAGTTGTGCCGACGCAGCGAACTCGTCTCCGACAACGGCCCGCTCCGAGCCTTTCTCGTCCTCCTGTCCCCCGCCATTGAGGACGAATTCCTCGGCCTTCTGGCCGATCTCGGTGTCGCCGGTGTCGTGCTGCGCTCGAACTGGAAGTCGGGCGATCCGCCACCGGCCCCATGGGCGGCCGCCGCGCGACGGCACGGGCTGCCCCTGCTGGTCATGCCCGACGACGGGATCTGGGCGTCCGCGGCCATCAACGTCGCGATCCTGGACGAGCGCCGACACGAAGACCACCACACCTCGCATTTCCTGCGCGACCTGCAACGGGAGGCGGCGCGGCCGGAGGGCCTCGCGCGCCTGCTCGAACTGGTGGCGAAACTCGTGGGCGGATACGCCGTACTGGTCGACCGGTCCGGCCACCCGGAATCGGACCACTCGCGGGTACCCGACGGCCTCCTCACCCAGGTCGCCGACGACATCCGGCGGGTCGCGGCCGGGCGGATCAGCTCGGCGTCGGTCAGCCTCCGCGGCGCCGCCGTGCACGTCCTGCCGATCGACTCCGTCGACCCGCCGGTGGTCTTGGTCGTCGGCAGGAGAAGCTCGTTCACCCCGGCGGAACGGCGTCTGGTCGCCGACGCGGCCAGGCTGATCGGGATGCGCAGGCGCCTGGACGAGCTGGCCCGCACCCAACAGCGCGTCGGCGAGGTGGACCTCCAGAACCGGGAGGTCGTCCTCCACCTCCTCATGACCGGCCATCTCCCAGCCGCCCGGCGCGCGGCGAGCGCGCTGCGGCCGGAACTCGCCGACGTCATCCGCGTCCACCTGGTGGAGGGCCCCAAGGAGACCAGGGACCAGCTCGTCTCCCGCTGCGTCGAGGCGACCGACGACCAGGCGTGGATCATCAGATGCCCGCTGTACTCCAATCACGTGATCGTCCTCGCGCCGGTCCTGCTCCCGCCGCCGTACCACGACGACAAGGACGGAATGCCGCTGGACCGGCTGAGCCGGGCGCTTCGGGAACTCGTCCCCCTCCACGACGACGTCTCCGTGGGCGCGAGCCTGCCGGTCTCGCTCGCCGACACGCCCGTCGGATGGGGGCAGGCGTATCACGCGCTGGCCGTCGCCCGGAACAGCGCCGAGCGGTTCGCGCGGTTCAACCCGCAGGCGTCGATCGCCGACCTGCTGGGCCCGGACGGCGACCAGTGGGCGCGCGCGAAACTCCGCCCGCTCCTGCACTACCGCCCCGACCGTCCGCAGGACCCCGACGCCGGGGAACTCACCGAAACACTGCGCTCGTGGCTCACCTTCTCCAGCAGCGCGGCGCGACTTCTCAAGATCCACCGAAACACGCTGTCCTCCCGCCTCCGCCGGATCGAGAGCCTCCTCGGCTGCGAGCTGGCCGACCTGGTGACGCAGACAGAGCTGAACCTCGCCATGCAACTGCTGGGAACCTCCGACGAGCAGGAACGTCCGACCGACATCACCCTGAACGGCCTCCTCGACCACGACCACGTCCGGGAGTGGGCGGACGACCAGCTCCGCCCGTTCTTCCAGCGTGAGTCGCTCCTGCTCCTGGACACGCTCCGTTGCTGGCTGGACAACAACGCGAGCCTCAAGGCGGCGGCGACGCGACTGGGCATTTCCGTGCCGGGCGTGCGCAAGCGTCTCCTGCGCGTCGAGGAGCTGACCGAGCGCTCGCTGCTCGGCGCCCCCTCGGTGCGGTACGACCTGTGGATCGCGCTTCGCGTCCACGATCGGTCTCATCCCTGACCGCGCGCCTCTTGACCGGGTTTGTCCGACCTTGGTCTAATCACATCGCTGGCTGACAACGTTGTCACACCCCCTCGATGTGCAGGAGGCGACTGAACAGTGAGCAGCAGAGGTCCACGTATCGCGCTGGCGGCGGTGGCGCTCGCCGCCGTGAGCCTCGGCGCGGGCGTCCTCGCGCCGGGCGCGCTGGCGAGTCCGGCGCAGCGCGGCGGCGGTGGGCGGCATGCCCCCGTCGTCGTGAGCGCCACCCCTGACCAGCGGCTCGACAGCGCCTGGCGCCGGTTCGGCAACGGTGGCGGAGGCTGGCGGAACCAGGGCGGCTGGGCCGCGGCGGACGGCACGTACTCCACGCGGCTGCCGGGCGGACGCATCGCCTGGCTCTTCAACGACACCTTCCTCGGCCCCGTCAACCCCGACGAGAGCCTCCCCCGCGGTGCCGGTTTCGTGCACAACTCGATCGTCCTGGCGGGCCGCGACGGGCTTCCGCAGACAACGTTGACAAGAGGAACGCACGAGAAGCCGGAGTCGCTCGTCGGCCCGACGCCGTCGAAGCCGCCGTGGGATCCGGGAGGCACGAACGACCACTGGTACTGGAACGCCGACGGGATCGTCGACGGCGGCAAGCTCCGCCTGTTCGAGCTGGAGCAGGGCCCGTCAGACGACCCACCACCGTTCAACTTCAAGTGGGTCGGCACTGACATCGCGTCGTTCTCGCACGACCTGCGCTCCGCCAAAGTGACGCACAGCTACGACGAGGGCAACGTCCAGTGGGGCGTCGAGCTGATACGCCACCACGGCTACATCTACATCTACGGCGTCGAAGGCGTCCCCTTCAACAAGTACATGCACATCGCGCGCGCCCGCGTCGGACACCTGGTGGAGCGTTCCTGGGAGTTCTACACCGGTTCGGGTTGGTCGACCGACCCGACGGCGTCCGCGCGCGTCATGGACGACATCGGCTCGTCCTACAGCGTCACCCCGATGAACGGCTATTTCGTTCTCACGACGAGCAACGCGACCCTGGGCCACGAGGTGTACGTCGCGACCTCGCCGTCGCCCACCGGCCCGTTCACGAACCGCAAGGCCGTCTACACCGCGCCTGAGGGCGGCGGGAACATCTTCGCGCCGTACAACATCGCCGCGCACCCGGAGCTGAGCCGCCGCGGTGAACTCGTCATCTCCTACAACGTGAACAGCGCGAAGATCGAAGACCTGTACGCCGACATCAACAACAACCGGGCCCGCTACCTCCGCATACGTTTCGCCAGATAGAGCGCACACAACAACGGGCCGTCCCCGCTTAGCGAGGACGGCCCGTTCGTCTCTTCTACAACACCGCTCGTCTAAAGCACCGCGTCGAGCTCCTCAGCGGTAGGCGGATCGGCCCCGGGCCGAGCGCACGTGATCGCCGCGCACGCCAGCGCCGACGCCAACGGTGCGGACAACGATGTCGCGTCCGCCCGGGTCAGGTCGTCCCGGCGCGCGGGGTCGAGCAGCCCGGCCGCCAGCAGGCCGGACAGCAGCCCCGACATGAAGGCGTCCCCCGCCCCCACGGTGTCGACGACCTCCACGACCGGGGCGGGCCGCTCGACCTGCCCGGACGCGGTCACGGCGACGCAGCCGCCGGGCCCCCGGGTGACGACGACGAGCGCGGGGCCGAGCCGGAGCCACCGGTGGGCGATCTCCACGGGGTCGGCCCCCGGATACAGCCAGGCGAGGTCCTCGTCGCTGGCCTTGACCACGTCGCCGAGCGACACCTGCCGCTCGACCCGCCGCCGCTCGACCTCCCGGGCACCGAGCAGCGGCGGACGGATGTTCGGGTCGTAGCAGACGGTCGGCGCCGCCGTCATCGCCTTCTCGACCGCCCCGGGCGCCAGCGCCGCCGCCAGCGACCCGGTGTGGAGGACGGCCGCGTCCGGCGACACCCCGGCCCCGGCGGGCTCCCAAGAGATCGCGAAGTCGTAGGACGGCACGCCCAGCTCGTCGACCGACACGACGGCGAGCGGGGTGAACGGCGCGTCCCACAGCTCGGTCGTCACCCCCGACCTGGCCAGATGCCCGGTGACCAGGCGCCCGAAGGCGTCGTCGCCGAGGCCGGTCACCAGCGTCACCGCGTCGCCGAGCCGTCCGAGCCCGACCGCGACGTTGGCCGGGCCGCCACCGGGATCGGCTCGGAAGCGCCGTCCGCCGGGGTCCCCGACCAGATCGACCAGGGCCTCGCCGAACACCACGATCCGGGCCATCGCGTCCCCCTCTGACAATGGTCAGCAACCCGCCTTGTAGAGCACCTTCTGCCCTTCGGGCGTGTCCACATTGTCCTTCGTGACGACGGTGGCCTCGGTCGGGATCGACTTGGTCACCGGCTGCCCCTTCACCGCCGCGACGGCCTGGTCGACGCCCTTCGCGCCGATCTCGCCGGGCAGCTGGGCGATCAGGCCCTGGACGACGCCGTCCCGCAGCTGCTTGACCTGCGCCGGGCCCGCGTCGAACCCGATCATCTTCACCTTGCCGAGCTTGCCCGCCTGCTGGAGCGCCGAGCCCGCGCCGGTCGCGGAGTTGAGGTTCGTGGCGAAGACGCCCGCCAGATCAGGATCCTTCGCCAGCGCCGAGTTCAGAATCTTGCTCGCGCTGCCGACGTCGTTGTGCGAGTACTGCACGCCCACGTACTGGACGTTCGGATGCGACGCCTTGATCGCCTGCTCGAAGCCCTTGACCCGCGCGTCCACGGTGCTGACGCCCGGGTCGGTCGACACGACGAGCACCTTGCCCTTGTCGCCGATCTGCTTGGTCAGCGCTGCCGCCGCGGCCTCGCCGCCCTTGGTGTTGTCGGTGCTGATCCGCGACAGCCCGATGCCGGGGTCCTCCACCTCGGTGTCCACCAGAATGATCTTGATCCCGGCGGACTTGGCCTGGGTGAGCGGCGCGATCAGCGCCTTTGTGTCGGTCGGCGCGATCAGCATCGCGTCCGGTTTGTCGGCCACCACCGAGTTCACGATGGGGGTCTGGAGGGTCGGGTCGAACTTCTGCGGGCCCTGCACCGAGAGCTTGACGCCGAGCCTGGCGGCCTCCGCCTTCGCCCCGCACGCCATCGTCTCGTAGAACTCCTCGCCCGCCATGCCCTGCACGAGCGTCACCTCGATCTTGCCGCCGGACCCGCCGGAGCCGCCGTCGTCGCCGCACGCGGTGACGCCACCGGCCGCGACCACCGCCGCCAGGGCCAGCCCTATCGCTCTGCGCATCGTTGTGCCTTTCGTCGTGCCGCCGGGTCGGTCCCGCGGCTCGGCCGTCAGTGATCTCGCGCCTTGCGGCGCCACTGGTCGAGGTAGACGGCGGCGATGAGCACCGCCCCCACCACGACCTGCTGCCAGAACGGCTTGACGCCGAGGATCTGGAAGCCGTTCTGCAGGACGGCGGGGATGAACACGCCGATGACCGTGCCGGTGACGGTCCCGACGCCGCCGAACAGGCTGGTGCCGCCGATCACCACGGCCGCGATCGCCTGCAAGTTGTCGGTGGAATGCGCGGAGACGCCGGTGATGCCGTACTTGGCGAGCGACAGGTAGCCCGCGAGCCCGGCGAGCAGCCCGGCCAGCCCGTACACCTTGACCAGGTGCCGGTTGACCTGGACGCCCGAGTTGCGCGCCGCCTTCTCGTTGGAGCCGATCGCGTACGTGTGGCGTCCGAACCGGCACTGCGCGAGGACGATCCCGAGCACGATCGTGACCGCGACGGCGATCCAGACGATCAGCGGCACCCCGGCGAACTTGTCGAGCCCCAGCCCGAGGTTGAGACGGCTCGGCGCCCGCATGTCCACGCCGCCGGTGAGGAGCAGCGCCCCGCCGAGCGACATGCCGAGCGTCCCGAGCGTGACGATCAGCGGCGGGATCTTCCCGTACGCGACGAGCGCCCCGTTCAGAACACCCCACGCGAGCCCGGTCAGGACGGCGACAAGGGCGCCGAGCAGCAGAGACCCGGTGGACGTCGCGCCGGTGGCCTCCATCGTCTTGGTGGCGGTGACGCCGGAGAACACCAGGATCCCGCCGACCGACAGGTCGATGCCCGCCGTGATGATGACGTACGTCATCCCGATCGCGAGGAGCAGCAGGATCGCGGCGTCCGCGACGAGGTTCAGCAGGTTGAAGGAGCTGGCGAAGCTGTCCGGGTCGAGGATCGAGAACCCGGCGAGCAGCGCGGCGAGGACCAACCCGATCCACACCTCCTGCGCCGACGCCAACCTCCCGAAGACGCCGCCGAGCACCGACGAACCCGAACCCGAGGACTCCACGACGTCGGCCCCGGCGTTCTTCGGGCTCGTCGGACGGCTGGGCGCCCTCATCGCTTCTCCCCCTCCGCGGAACCGGTGTCGGACGGTTTCTCCAACTCCTGCTCAAGCGCTCCGGTCATGGCCCCGACCAGCTCCTCCATGGACACGTCCGCGCCGGTGAACCGCGCGACCCGGCGGCCGAGGCGCAGCACCTCGATCCGGTCGGCGACGGCCTTGACGTCCTGCATGTTGTGGGTGATCAGCACGACCGCCACGCCCGAGTCGCGGACGGTGCGGATCAGGTCCAGCACCCGCGCGGTCTGCACGACGCCGAGCGCGGCGGTGGGCTCGTCCATGAACACCACGCGGCGGGCCCAGGTCACGGCGCGCGCCACCGCGACGCCCTGCCGCTGCCCGCCGGACAGCGTCGACACCGACACCGCGTCCGACTTCAGCCGCACGCCGAGGCGCTCGCACTCCTCCCGCGCCCGGGCGCGCATGGCGGCGTTGTCGAGGAAGCCGAGCCGTCCGAGCAGCCCGGGCCGCAGCACCTCGCGGCCGAGGAAGAAGTTGGCGGCGGGGGTGAGGTCGGCGCACAACGCGAGGTCCTGGTGGACGGTCTCGATGCCCGCCGCCCTGGCCTGCTCGACCGACTCGAACCGGTGCGGCTCTCCGTCGACCAGGATGCGTCC
Organism: Actinomadura meridiana; assembly: GCF_039537545.1. Classification (NCBI taxonomy): domain Bacteria; kingdom Bacillati; phylum Actinomycetota; class Actinomycetes; order Streptosporangiales; family Thermomonosporaceae; genus Actinomadura; species Actinomadura meridiana. The sequence continues at coordinate 217,076 of NZ_BAABAS010000001.1, read as the reverse complement.
GCCGTCCGGGGCCTCCACCCCGGACAGGATCTTCACGAGCGTCGACTTGCCCGCGCCGTTGTCGCCGATCAGCGCGACGACCTCGCCCGCCGGGAGCGTGAAGTCGGCGCCGCGCAGCGCGTCCACGTGCCCGTAGCTCTTCGTGATGCCGTGCGCTTCGAGCAGCGGCTCCGTCATGGCGCGCCTCCGTTCGCCTGGACTCCGTCCGGCACCGGGGGCAGGCAACGCAGGATCTCGACGTCGCCGCGCACCTCCAGCGGGCCCGCCCCGTACGGGACGAGGACGGTCTGCCCCTTCGTCAGCGGCGTCGTCTCACCGAATCCGCGCAGCTCACCGGCCCCGCGCAGGACGATCAGCACCGCGAAGCTCGCCGCCAGTTCGGCGCCGCCCGCGACCAGTTCGGCGCGGAAGAAGGCGTCGGCGTCCTCGGCCCACACCCGTCGCACGCCCGGCTCGCACTCGGGCAGCTCGGCGGGCCGCCGAACGAGCCCGGCCATCTCCTCGGCGGAGTGCGCGCGGACGTCCACGCAGGTCACCGCCGTGTCCCAGCCGAGCCGCAGGTCGGAGTCGGCGCCGTCCGGCGAGAAGTTCGCCCATTCGAGCATGACGCTGAAGTCGGTCGGCTCCTGGACCTCGACGAGGAACACCCCGGCGCCGACCGCGTGCGGGAGCCCGGCGGGGACCAGCACGGAGTCGCCGGGACGGACTGTCACCGGGTTCATCGTCGCGAGCATCGCCGCGCCGTTCTGAACGCGGACCCATTCGCGCAGGCGGCTCCGCCCGACGTCCTCCCGGAAGCCGAGGTGGACCCGGCCCTCGCCGCCGTCCGGGACGCCCATGACCAGCCACGCCTCGGTCTTGCCGAACGCGCTGCCGAGATGGGCGCGGGCGAACTCGCGGCTCGGGTGGACGTGCACCGGCAGCCGCTGCCCGGCGTCGAGCAGCTTGACCAGCAGGGCCGGGGTGTCGCCCCAGGAGCGCACGTGCTCGGGCCCGAGCCATCCGTCCGGATCCGCGGCGACCGCGGCGCGCAGGGGCCGCCCGTCCGGCAGGACGGTGAGCCCCGCGTCGCCGCCGCCGAACCGGCTGGTGGTCGACCCGACCCAGTCCTCGGGACGGTGGTCGTCGGGTGGCGGGCCGCCCCGGAAGCGGCCGATGTTCGCGCCGCCTCGGTAGAAGTGCCGGGGCTGGTTCGCGGTCAGGGGGATGAGGTGGTGTTCAGACATCGTCCTCGCCGAGGGGGATGGTCGGCTGCGGCGCACCGCACGTTGCGCCTCAAGGTCGCCGCTCTGAGACATCGTTGTCAAGATTTCGCCGACCGCCGTGACCTCTTCGTGACTCGATCTTCGCGCCGTACCAGACCACCGGATGGGCGCCCAGCTGGGAAAACAAGACTCGTCTTCGCTGGCGTGACACTTCGGCCAGGCACCCCTGGCCAACAAGAGCCAGCGAGGTTATTGATAACGTTGTCGGAAAGCATGGGGACGCTACGTTGGTCATGAACATCTCAGGTAGAAGGGCTTCGGTGGACAGGCAGGACAGGCGGCGCAGGCCGACGATCTCGGACGTGGCGGCCGCGGCCGGGGTGAGCCCGAAGACGGTGTCCCGGGTGATCAACCACGAGCCGAACGTCCGCGCGGAACTGGTCGAACAGGTGCTCGCGGCGATCGGCGAACTCGGGTTCCGCCGCAACGACATGGCGAGCACGCTGCGCTCGGGACGGCAGACCGCGACGATCGGTCTGATCATCGAGGACCTGGCGAACCCGTTCTACTCCACGATCGCGGCGGCGGTGGCCAGGGTCGCCCGCGCCCACGACACCCACCTGATCACCGTCAGCTCGGAGGAGGACCCCGAGCTGGAGCAGCGCCAGTTCCTCGACCTGTGCCAGCGCCGGGTGGACGGGCTGATCATCGTCCCCGCGGGCTCCGACCACTCCTTCGCTCGCACCGAGGTCGAGATGGGCATGCGGGTGGTGTTCCTGGACCGCCCGCCGTCCGGGATCCTGGCCGACAGCGTCGTCATCGACAACGCGGCGGGCGCCCGCGCCGGAATCGTGGATCTGCTGGACTCCGGGCACCGCCGCATCGGCGTCATCGTCGACTCCCCCGCCATCTACACCGCGCGCGAGCGCCTCGCCGGGGTGCGGACGGCGCTGGCCGACGCGGCGGTCCCCTACGACGACTCCCTGGTCAGGGTCGGTGTCGCGGACCCCGGCGAGGCCGCCGACGCCGTCGCCGCCATGCTGGACGGCGACGACCCGCCCACGGCGTTCTTCGCGGGCAACAACCGGATCGCGATCGGCGCCATGCAGGAGCTGTACCGGCGCGACGACGGCGCCGCGCTGATGGGCTTCGACGACTTCGAGCTGTCCGCGCTGATGCCGCGCCCGCTGACGGTGATCGCCTACGACGTGCAGGAACTGGGCCGCGCCGCCGCCGACCGCCTCTTCGAGCGGATCGGCGGCGACACGTCCTGGCCGTCCGAGCTCATGATCCCGACACGACTCGTCCGGCGCGGCATCGAACTCCTGAAGTCCTGACGCCGCGCGGCGCTCAGCCGTGCCCGTGGTTGGAGACGAGCGACGTCCTGTACCCCTGGGCGGTGACCTCCAGGTCGGACGGGTGGCCGCCCTGACGCGGACAGGAGATCGTGACCCTGCGCCGCTCTCCGGGTAGCAGCCACAGATAGTTGTCGGAGTACGTGGCAGGCAGAACCCGGTCTTTTGACCTGCGATGACGAAGCGCAAGCCGCACCATCGGGGCGACCACGTTCCCCCTGTTGTGGACGGTCACGGTGAGGCTCAACCGCCCATGCCAGTCGGTGACGCGGCTACCGGTCAGCCGCAACGACGCGCCGGACAGCTCGTTCAGCGCTTGCAGATCCTTCGGCTGGGTGTGACGCCAGTACGTGTTCTCCGACAACGTGTCCCCGTCGGCATTCGCAAGACGAAGCCGCACCAGATGCAGAGGATGTTCCGTACCGGCCAGCGGATCGACCGTGAACGCCGCTGCGGTAGACGACGCCATCAGATCGACTGTCTTCCACCGCTTGTCGGCCAGTGGACGCCCCTTCAGGTCGAGTACGTCGGCTTCGACAACGGCACCGCGTAGCGCGTCCCGTGTGTGGTTGACGGCGATGACGTTCCAGTTACGCGGATCGGCCTGGACATGGTGCGGTTCGCATCCCGTCTTCGCGCCGTAGTAGGTGCCGTTGACGTCGAGGTCGTAGTCGTAGGTCTGCCACACCACGCTGTGCCAGGCCGGGTTCGACATCCAGAGCAGCAGACCCGTCGCGTCCTGCCAGAGGTTCGCGTTCCACGCCTCGAACATGGCACGCATGCTCTCGAAGTTCACTAGCTGCGCCTTGGTACAGAACTCCTCCAGCGAATGTGACTCACCCAGCCTTTCGTCTATCGCCGCCTTGTAGCTCTGTGGGTACTGGCCTCCGCGCGTAGCCCAGTCGTGGTAGGCCCAGACCGTGTCGATAGGCCAACCCTTCTCGTCACCGACGAGATTGCGCATGCTCTCCGCGACCGGGACGGTTGGGATACCGATTTCGGTGTGGAAGCCGAACGTGTCCTGCGCGTAGGTCTCGGCGGAGAAGTACAACGCCGGGTCGATCCAGGCGTACGGGCCGCTGCCGCTGACGATGTCGGCGGCCGAGTTGCTGACGTACAGGACGTCCGGATGCACCTCAGCGACGGCCTGCCGCGCGCCCTTGTCGACCTCCCCGGACGGCGTCCCCTCATTGGCGCCGCACCAGACCACGATGGACGGGTGCGACCGGTACCGAAGGATGGTGTCCCGGACGTGCCGCAGGTACAGCGCATGGTCCGGTGGGTCGAGGAACCAGGCGTTCCAGAAGTCGTTCCACACCAACAGCCCGTTCTCGTCGCAGCGGGCGTAGAACTCCTCCCGGTTACTGCTGCCGAGCCAGTTCCGGATCATCGTGAAGTTCATGTCGCGGTGGTATTCGACGACGGCGTCCATGCGGCCGTCCAGCATTCTGCGCAGGAGCTCGTCCCAGCCCCAGTTGCCGCCGCGACACATCACCGGAACGCCGTTCACGCTTATCTTCAGTTGCGTGGGCGCGTTGTTCACCGCTTTGACGTCGGTCCACTTGTCGCCGTCGGCCGAGACTTGAACCTTGAAGGTCTTGGCGTAGGCGACCTCCCACACAAGGGTGATCTGGTCGAAGCTCGCGGCCTTGCCGAGATCGACCTGGATGTACTGGTCATCGTTGTACGACGACGACCACCGCGTGTTCGGGTCGCCGTCGACGGCCTTCTCCGGCGACCGATCAGGACTGTCCACCGACGACGCCGATGCCTGGGCCCCGCGCGCCAGGTCAACGGTCGGGTTCTGCTTGTCGACGATGGACAGCGTCCACAACGACACCCCGTAGCCCGTCGCGCGACGCCCCGCCTGGATCCGGACGAACCGCGCCTGCTGCCGCTCCAGCTCGACGACCTGCTGCACCCTGTTGGCACCGGGCTCGAACTTGATGGGGTTCTCCGACTCGTACTTCGTCTGCCGCAACCCAACCCGTAGTGTGCGGCGGTCGCTGCGCGCACCGTCGACCTCTGCGACTACGTCCAGGTCATGCAGCGTAGGCTCGCCGTACCCGTTGGGCCACCACAGCTCGGGGTCGGTCAGGCGCAGCTCGGAGAACTCCTTCGGCGAGAAGACCACGTCCACGGTCTTGCCACCGTCAACGTCCACGTCCTTCTCAACACGAACGCGCCCAAGCGCCGCCCTGACTCTCACCTTCTGCTGCGAAGACGCCGCGTTCCGCACCGGCACGGTGACGGTGACGTCCGCCCGAGACACATCAGGCAGATTCGGTAGGGACGTCTCAACCAGCGGGTCCCCCACAACCGCCGCGCGGGTCGACCGCAGCCGGACGTGGTTCCAGATCCCCATCACACGGTCCCGAACCGCGGGCATCCAGTCCCACCCGGTCACGGCCAGATACGTGGGCGCATTGCGCATGATCATGAACGAGCCCGCGTCGTGGTAGGGCTGCCCGTCGTCCCCCCGGTCGCCCGGACTCCCGGGGAAGGGCATCGGGTCGATCCGGACGGCGAGAACATGCTCACCGCCCCGCCCCAACTGCGCGGACACATCAAAGGCACCCCGCGCGGACGGATGCTCCAGCTCCCCGACCTTCACCCCGTCGAGCCAGATCTCGGCGCGATGGTTGATGCCGTCCAGCTCCAGCCAGACGCGATCGTGCCCGCGCTCCGGAAACCGATGCGGCAACCGGAAAACTCGCCGATACCACCACGAGTTCTTCCCAAGCGCCTCCGGAGCCCGCAGGTTGTTGAATCCCTCCACCGGATCCGGAAGATGCCCTTCCTCAACCAGCGAAGCGAGGATCGTTCCAGGCACCCGCGCCCGCAACCAACGCGAGGTATCGACCCCATCTGCCGAGACCACGGCACCATCTCCCGTGCCCGCGAACTCCTGCAACGTGACGTTCCAGCCCGACTCGACGGGCACGGTCCCATCACGTTCGACCCGCAGCGCCGGGACGCGGCGGGCGCCGCTCGTCCAGTCAGTCCACCCGGTGACGTCGGCCCGCCGCCCCCGCGCCGTCCCGTACACCTGGAACGAGTTGAGTCCCAGCGGATTGGGATTCGACTGCTTCGTCCCAACCAGCCGAACCCACCGCGTTGTCACCGCCTCATCGAGGACGACCTCGACAACACCACCCGTCTTGGTAGACCCGTCATGCACGGACTTCCAGCTACGCCCGTCGTCCGACACCTCCACCCGGAACTCGGTGGCGTAACTGGACAGAACCTCCCACCCGGTCGTGTCGCGACGCGGATTGTTGGTGTCCTCGCCCGGTTTGAAGACGACATCGCCCTCCGCCGCCTCGAACACGAGCACGACCGACTCGACCCGGCAGGACCCCTGAAGATCGACGGCGACCCACTGCGTGCCACCGACCGCGGCCCGCCACCCACTTCCCTGGACGTTCCGACGCGCCATCCGATCGACAACGAAATGCCCCGGTGTGGGCGCATACGCGGTCGACGAGACGTGCACCGGCCGGTAGAGCGCGAGATCGGTCTTCCCCGGCTGGGCCGGTGCGGCGGACGCCCGCCCTTGAGTCACTCCAGCCAGCCCGACACTCGCGAGCAGCGTGGAACCCGTGACGAGAAAGCCCCGCCTGGACAGAGCCGTGCCGTGGTCATGGTCGTCGCGCATCAGCACTCCATCGACTGGTCGGTAAGCGACTGACATCGTTGTCACCCCATCGCCGCCCGAGTATCGGTTGACCTCGCTGGGAACGTCAAGGGCCGCGACAAAGAGCGACAACGATGTCACTCACCACCGATCGTGATGCACAACCTCCTCCAGCGCCCGGCGACTCCGCCACCCGTGCCGCTCAAGATCCGGCACGTCCTCAAGATGACCGACGGGCCCCACACACAACCAAGCCACCGGCCGAAGCCCCTCCGGAACCCCAAGCAATTCCCGCAGAAAAGCCTCCCGATAAAACGAGACCCACCCCACCCCGAGCCCCTCCGCCGTAGCGGCCAGCCACAGATTCTGAATGGCCAGACACACCGAGTAGAGGCCCGCGTCCGCGATGGCATGCCGTCCCAGAACGGCCGGACCACCACGCTCAGGGTCGTAGGTAACGACGATCGAGAGGCTCGACTCCAGAACCCCGTCAACCTTGATCCGCGCGAACCGCTCCGCTGCGACCCCCGCCAAACTCGCCGCGAAAACCGCTCGCTCGACCTGAACATGGTCGTAGAAATCCCGCCGAATCCCGGCGTCCCTCACCAACACGAAATCCCAGGGCTGCGAAAGCCCGACACTGGGCGCGGCATGTGCGGCCGCCAGAACCCGTCCGAGCACGTCCTCCGGGACTGGCACCCCAGTGAACTCCGCACGCACGTCACGCCGACGGTGGATCACGTCGTAAACATCCAAGGCAGGCTCCCGCCGCTCGGGCCACCATCAAAGGTGGCCGCCGTAGCGAGGCCGGTCTTCGGACTCCCGGATCGACGCCGAATCGTCCGCCTTCCCAACCTGCCGGTCAGTGGCCGCGCGAATCGCGCATGGACGAAGGCTCCCCGGTTACCGCGGCGGGCCCGTGCCGGTTTTCCACCGGCTTCCCGATTCTCCCCACACAGGGGCACCCCGCATCAGTTATGCCACCCCAAACATATCGCCCCCAGAACTAAACGCCGGGATCGATCACCGCGAAGACGACCTTCCCCGCATCATCCGCAAGAGGACGGACGCCGTCGTCCACCTGGTCCAAACCGGCGAAGCCGATGAACTCGCCAGTAGTCAGTACTTCGACCGCCCACCAGCCGTAGCCTCGCTCGTCGAACGCGGACTGGAAACGTGTCACGGACGCGTCGCTCTGTTCTCGGGTCAGCAACTCGCCCAGGTGCTCGCGGACCTCGGGGTCGGCGTTCATCGCCGCCCACGGTTCGAGATCGGAGTCCTGCCATCGGCGGAGGATTAGGCGGTCGGTGCGTAGTTCAGCCATCGCGCCAAGGCAACATGGGTGCGCGGTGTCAACGCAACCCGTTTCAGTTGGTGGTTTCGGTGGGGGCGCCGGACGCCAGCCAGGTGGTGAAGCGGAATTGGGTTTCGGCGAACGTCAGGCCTTCGGTGCGGGTTGAGAGGATCCAGCGGTGCCCGTAAGGGCAGCGGACGAGGGCGTGCCGGTCGCCGCTGAAGGTGTCCTGGACGGGGGCGAGCCGCTCGGCGCCCGCCTCGACCGCGCGGGCGGTGGCGGCTGAGGCGTCGTCGCAGTTCAGGAGGATCGAGAACGCGGCGCCGCCGTAGTAGTCGGGCGAGTGCAGGCCGACCTCGGGCATCTCGTCCATCACGACGATCAGGGAGCCGTGGATGAGGGTGGCGGCGTGCATCGCGCGGCCGTCGGGGCGGCCAGGCGGGCGAGGACGTCGGCGTCGAAGGCCGTCCGGTAGAAGTCGAGCGCGGCGAGCGCGTCGTGGACCGCGATGAACGGCGTGCCGGAACGATAGTGATCACGCAGGTGCATGCGCCGCACGTTAGGCAGACGGACGCAGTCCCGGCTTGAACGAATGCGACCTCAGGTCGGACGGCGTGCGTCCCGTGAGGGCGCGCAGCTCGCGGGTGAGGTGCGCCTGGTCGCTGTATCCCGATTCGACGGCAATGTCGGACAGGGGGCGCATGCTGGCGAGGAGGGCGGCGGCGCGTTCAAAGCGGAAGATACGGGCGACGGTCTTGGGCGGCAGGCCGACCTGGTCGCGGAACCTGCGGGTCAGGCGCCGGGGCGTCCACCCGATCCGGTCGGCGAGCGCGGCCACCCGGGCCCGGCCGGACGTCGCGCGGAGCCGGTGCCAGGCCCACTCGACCGCCCGGTCGGGTTGGGGGCCGCGTGCGATGCGCCGCGCCAGGACGGTGTCGAGGACGGCGGCGCGCCGCGTCCAGGTCCGGGCGGCGGCGGTGCGCTCCGACAGCCGGATGTCGAGGACGGTGTCGAAGTCCAGCAGTTGGTTGCTGATCAGGTGCAGGGGCATTCGGAGCAGCGAGTACGCGCCGAATGGATCGAGACGGATCTGAATTCCGTGCTGGATTCCCGCGTGGACGGTGACGGCCGTCCGGTCGTGCGGCCCGACGATAACGGATGTGCATGCGCCCGACGCGTTGAGCGGATCGGCTTCGCTGTCGTCTGGTTGCTCGGGCAGGCCGGTGTGCTGGGCGAACGCCAGCAAGTCCGGCGGTGGACGCAGGTCGAAGAACAACTCCAGCGGGAACACCGCGCGGCGGAGCCCCACCGGCTCGGCCACGCTCATCTCGGTTGTCCCTCACGCGCGTGCCCGGCGCGATCGCGGGCAGGGCTGTGACGAGTCCGCTGGACCGCTGCCCGAGCTGGCAACGGCTCGCGGACGACCAGCTGATCGGGAGACGCTGATATGCCGAACGTGCTCGTACTGGGCGCCGGTGGACGAATCGCGCGGTGGGCGACCGGCATGCTCGCCGACAACGACGCCACTCTGACCCTGTTTCTGCGCGAGGCGAAACGCCTCACCGGCGCGCCCGCATCGGCCCGGATCATCGAGGGCGACGTGCTGGACCGGGATCGTCTCGCCGACGCCGTGCGTGGACAGGACATCGTCTACGCCAACCTCGCGGGCGATCTCGACCTTCAGGCCGAGCGCGTGGTCGAAGCGATGGAGGAGCAGGGCGTCTCCCGCCTGATCTTCATCACGTCCTTGGGCATCTATGACGAGGTTCCAGGCGCCTTCGGCGAATGGAACCGGCGGCAGATCGGCGGAATGCTCCCGCCCTATAGAGCCGCCGCCGACGCCATCGAGGCGTCCGCCCTCGACTACACGATCCTGCGTCCCGCCTGGCTCACCGACGTCGACGAGATCGACTACGAGGTCACGCGGAGGGACGAACCATTCAGGGGGACGGAGGTCTCCCGCAAGAGCGTGGCCGCCGTCGTCACCGACATCGTCATTTCACCGGACCTGTGGTCGCGCTCGAATCTGGGCGTGGACAAGCCCGGCACGGATGGCGCCAAGCCATCCTTTCTCTGAACGCTGAGTGAAGCGGACGCGACGACCTTCACCGGGCTCGCGAGGCGCGGACGACCTCCGCCTCCTCACCCTGCGCCACCAAGGCCGCGAGCGCCTGGGGGCGAGCCGTCGGTGACGTGGGTCTTCAGCAGGTCGGTCGGATCGGTCATCGGGCCGGTCTCGCCGGGTGGTCGGTCGGAGTCGATCAGGGTGTTGTAGCGTGTGAGCGCTTCCACGATCGGCCGGGGTGAGAGTTGTGGGGACGACGCGTTTCCATTTTACATTTGAAGACCTTGCGCGAGTCCGGGTCGCTGCGCCGGATCCGGTTACGGAAGCGCTGTTCGCGTTCCGTTTTCTTCAGCAGCGCGGCGAGCGTGGAATGTTCCGGGAGTGGCGCTCCGACGTCCGCGCCCGGATTTCAGATTCCCCGAGCACGGCCATGCTCGCACCCTTATTGTCCCCGCGGACAATAGTTTTCGACCTGTTCACTCTGTGCGGGCTCACCGGGTCGGTCGATGACGCTGTGGAGAACCTGCGCGGCCGTCCGACCGAACGTCTGGCAGCCGAGGTCGCCCATGCCGGTGTGGTGAACGCGCTGCCCAGTTGGATACGGCACATCGCCGAGGCCGACCGGGAATGGATGGACCAGCTCGGAGTCGCCATTCACGGGGCCCATCAGGCGACGGTGGCTCCCTACTGGCCGCAGATCCGGGCCCGTCTGAGCACCGAACGCGGCAGGCACGGCCGGGCCCTCGCGGACTTCGGCGCCGCGCATCTGCTGGCGAACCTGCACCCCGCGGTCCGGTGGCGTCCCCCGGTGCTGGAAATTCCGAGCAGCTGGGATCGCGAATTCCGTTTGGGCGGACGCGGAATGGTCGTGATCCCGTCGGTCTTCTGCCGTCCGCTGCCGACCCCGATGCTCGATTACAACGAGGGCGAGGACGAGTCTCCGGAGTTGTGGCTTTTCGTCCCCGCCGCCGACGTCCCCGCCGCGTCCTCCGAGCTGCCCACGGATCAGGTCGCGGACGGACGCGCGCTCGCCACACTGCTGGGCCGGACCAGGGCGACAGTGCTGCGCGCCGTCGCCGCCGGGCCCGTCACGACGGGCGGCCTGGCCAGCCGGGCCGGCGTCTCGATCTCCGTCGCCAGCCAGCAGGCAGGCGTGCTCCGGGACGCGGGACTCATCGCCACCCGGCGAACCGGAAAGGCCGTCCTGCACACCACCACGACGACCGGCGACGCGCTCCTCTCCGGCGACCTGCCACGCCAGACCTGACCCGCTCACGTCCGATTCACCGGGACTCTCGCCTTCCTTTTAGGGAGCGTTGAAAAGATTGCCAAGGCGGCTGACACCGGTAAGGATCCTGGTGTCGGGAAAGCCCCACGAGCACGGGGAGCGGATGAGCACCACGAATTGCCGATCTGGCAGAGGGCGTTACGGCATCAGCGAAAGAGACGGCCCCGCACCGACCGTGACGACCCGCGGATGCGGCCATGGCGAAAGGCATCCGGGCCACGCCGACGCGGCCTCCGGACGCCGACCCGGCGGGCGCTGCTTCGATCTCGTGACCGGCCGCCGCCGCACCGGGTGAATGGACTCGGTCCCCGCCGTTCGGGCCACGGACGTTCGAGCTTCACTTCGCGAATCTGGTTCGTACGTCCGACGCCGGCGGGGCATGCCCCGGCGGGGACCGTTCGTCACCCTGACACCCCAGACCGTGCGGTCGGCTCTATGGCGCGAGAGCCGACCGCACGCCACCCCCTCCGCGGGGCGACCGCTAGGCGTCGACGGACATGGGGGATCCGGAGCGTTCGCGCTCCTCCTCTTCCCTCTGCCTTTCCAGCAGCTTTTCGTGCGCTTTCCTCATTGCGTTGCGCACCTGGTGGTGCAGGCTGGTGAACTCCGACTCGGTGATGGTGCCGCGTTTGGCGTCCATGATCTGCCGATGGACGGGACGCAACGACTGCCTGGCGGACACGTCGGGACCGCCGTCCTTCTTGACGATATCGACGACGAACCTGATCCAGTCCGCCTTGTTGTACGGGTTGCCGGGGACGACCGGGTTCTCCGCCTCGGTCCTTTCGACGAGCGCGGTGACCTTCAACCGGATCGCGAGACCGAGGCCGTCCATGCTCGCCCGGAAATCGCGGAGGGCGGACTCCATGGCCAACTGTTCGGTGTTGACCGCGTTGGTTCCGACCACCAGGTTCTGGAAGATGGTGGGGCCGCCGTCGTTGTCGCCGATGAGGTGACACCATTCGTGGGAGGCCGGGCGCCCCGAACGGCCCCCACGGCCGCTCTGTGACATCAGGCTGTGCGCAGGAAAGCCGCTCATCGCGGCGATGGGATTGCGCCCGCCGGTTTGCCTGTCCGTTACCGGCGCATGGGACAGCCCCACCTGCTCGCGCACCTTGTTGGCCGCCGTCACCGCGTCCAACTGGGCGGAGAAATCCTCCACGCTCTTGAAGCGGCGATCGTCCTTGCGCGTCCCGTCCCCGTGTGTGAAGGCTTCGTCGAGAACGTTGTTGGTGTAGAAGACGAAAGGCTGGGTCTGCTCGCTGGGCAGCCTGACGAACGCATCCCGGTTGGCGGGAACGCGATCGTCCTGCTTCAGGCCCCGTCTCTCGGCCAGTTGCTCGATTGTCCTTTCGTCGGTATCCGGGACCTCGTTCCGGATCCAGGTCAGGAAGTCCAGGTTGATGTCCCAGTAGTCGCCGAACCGGTAGGTCCGTCCCATCGACCGGCCCTTCGACCCCTTGGGCCTGACCGCCAGGATTCTGAACCACCCGGTCCTGTCGATCAGAATGGGACTGGGCCCCTGCGGGTTGTTGATCGCCTCCACATCGTAGATGTGGAACGAGGTCTGGTAGGAGAACTTCCAGCTGGTCTGGAGAACACCGCCCCTTCGCGATGCCTCCCGCCTGGGCAGGCTCATCTCACGCTCCATGCGCGGCGCGTTCACCCATTCGGGACGCTGAACGACGGAGGCCCGGGTCGGTGTCTGCTCGAGCCTTCCGTTCTCGTCGAACTCTTCGGGCGGCACCCACATCGCCGGAAGATTGTCCAATTGCGTGTACTGGGCCAGTTGTTGCTGCGCGGTCCCGGGAATGGTCGCTCGCTGAATTGTCGCTTCGGCGTGCGGTGCCCCGGTCGGCGGGGGCACGGTGGGGGCGGCCGGGGCGCTGCCGCGAAGGGCGCGGGTGGCGCGGGTCTCGGCGTCGCGTTCGAAGCGGTCGCCGGGGTCCGAGACGCGCAGCCCGTCGCCCTGGTCGGTGCCCGCGACCGGGCCCGACCGCTGCTGGATCACATGGACCAGCTCGTGGGCGAGCGTGTGCCGGCCGGCGCCTCCCCTGCCGATGACCACGTGGTTGCCGGACGTGTAGGCGCGGGCGCCGACCTCGGCGGCGGAGGTGCGGGCGACGGCGTCGTCGTGGACGCGGACATCGGAGAAGTCGGCGCCCAGCCGGGCCTCCATGTCCGTGCGAGTCCGCTCGTCGATGGGACGGCCCCGCCCGCGCAGGACGGACGGGACGGCCGAACGCTGAACCGGCGCCCCTCCGCCACGGCGAAGCATCCGGCTGACCGCGGCGTTCCCCGCCTTCGCCTGTAATGCGAGAAGACCCTGGGACGACGTTTCGTGTTTCGCGGCACCGGCGGCGTCCGGCTTCTTCTCGACCTTGTTGGTCGTTGTGGGGTCCACATGGTCGCGCAAGGCCATCTCCTCAAGGGAACGTAGACAGTTCGTATCTACGCGACCGATGGCCCTAGGGACAGGTACGCGCGGGCAGTCGGCCGTGCAGCGCGCGGGGTTCGGGGAGGCAGACGGCGGCTAGTCGCCGAGCTGGAGGGGAAGGGTGTCGGGGATGTCGAAGGTGGCCAGCGTGACGACCGCGTGGTCGAGTCGCCTCACGATTCCTCGTCGCATTCGCCACCGGTTGAGGAGCGAGGTCTCCCGCGCCGCTTCGACGGCCTCCTCTCCCAGATCGAGCAGTTCCCCGCACGTCTCCAGATAGCCCTCGAACTGCGGCCATTCGCTCGTGTCCGCGAGTTCCAGCAGCCGTCGCGCGGTGTAGACATGACCGTGCAGGCAGGTCAACGCGCGCCTGGCGTTCACCCTCTCCCCAGCGGGGCGCCCCTCGTTGGACGCGATGTTCTGCATGGCCGCGAGCAGATCGCGGGACTGAGCGCGGATTCCACGGTCGGCGGGGGCCAGAACCTCGGCGATGTCGGGCGGTCTCGTCTTCTCCCGCACCGCCCTGACTGCTTCCAACCCGACCATCGCGGTGAGGATCTCGATGACCTTCTTCGTGATTTCCTTTCCGAAGGTGTCGTCGACGGCGAGCATGGACAAACCGACCGCGACAATGGCCAGAACGAGATTGGACAACAGGTCACTGATCAGCTTCAGGACGGTCTTCGCCCGTTTCTGCCACCGGGCGTCGTCCGGGTCGGCGTCCCGCAGCACATCGTCGATCACCTTCAGCGCCAGGTCGAGCAGGCCCGGTAGTCCGTCGTCACCGCTCGGCGGGTCGGGTCGGTCGCGGTTTCGGTCCCTGCCCTGGACGTAATGGCCTTTTTCGTCCAGGAGGCCCCGCCGCAGGCTCGCCAGACGGACGGCCATCGCGGGCTCCAGAACGAGCCCGTGCTTTCGCAGTTCTTCGGTGATGTCGACTTCGAGCAGCACTTCGACGGCCGCGTCTCCTCGCCCCGGCCTGACCTCCAGAAGCCCCCACACGTCCAACTCGGTGCGCAGGCTCCGAACGGCAGATCGGGCCGTATGCAGCGACGCCACCAGAGGGTCGGGGGACATGGCCAGCCGTTGCAGGCTCCGCGTGTGCGACAGGAGCTCATCGACTTCGTTGTTCAGCCGTCGCCGCACCCATCGTCGAGTGAATTTGCTGCGAAGATACGCGGCGATCGGAACGGTAGCGGCCCAGATAGTGGACGTTTCGGACGTCTCAAATACCTCTGCGGTCTCGCGACGAACGAAGCGCTCCTGTCCCATCGTCGACCTCCGGGAGCCCTTTCCACAGCGGGTACGAACAACGCTACAACCGTCCCGCGATATGTCCAGCGTGATCGACGGAAACGCCCGCTGCCTAGGCCGTGGCAGCGGGCGCGGGGTGCGAGATTTGTCAGCAGGCGGGTTCGAGTTCCTTTTCCAAACTGACGGCGTCCGGCCCCTGCGACTCGGAGGCGGGAGCGGGGTCAGGGGCAGGGGCGGGGCGCTTCGGGAGCAGGAAGGCGATCCCCACCATCGCGGCGGACAGCGCGGCGGTGATGACAAAGGCGAGCCGCATTCCGTCGAGCTGGGCGACGGCGGTGCTGACGCCGTCCGCCACGCGGGACTCGGCGCGGCCCGCCATCACCGTCACGACCAGGGCGGTGCCGACGGCCGAGGCGACCTGCTGGAGGGTGCCGAGCATCGAGCTGCCGTGCGAGTACAGGTCGGCCGGGAGCGCGCCCATGCCGAGGGTGAACACCGGGGTGAACGTCGTGGCCAGCGAGATCATGAGCAGCGCGTGCAGGCCGAGGATCTGCCAGTACGGCATGGCCAGCGAGATCTGGGTGAGCCCGGCCAGGGCGAGCACGATGCCGACGGAGCCGGGGATGATCAGCGTCCGGGCGCCGAAACGGTCGAACAGCTTGCCCACCGACGGGCCGATCAGCCCCATCGCGAGACCGCCGGGCATCACGAGCAGGCCGGTCTCCAGCGGGCTCAGGCCGCGCAGGTTCTGGAGGTAGATCGGCAGCAGGATCATCGCGCCCAGCATCCCCATGAACCCCAGGGACATCAGCAGCAGCGACAGGCTGTAGGTGGGACGGCGAAGAATCCGCAGGTCGAGCAGGGGCGTGCCGCGCCGCTGGAGCCGGAGCTGCCGGGCCACGAAGATCGCGATGGTGACGACGCCGATCAGGACGATCGCGGCGGGCGTCGTCGTCCCGCCGTCGCCGAAGCGGCTCAGGCCGTAGACGAGGGAGCCGAAGCCGAACGCCGCGGCGGCGACGCTGAACCAGTCGATGGCGCTGGACCGCGGCTCGCCGACGTTCTCCAGCTGGCCCAGGCCGCGCCAGGTGATCAGCCCGGCGATCGGCAGGACCGCCGCGAACAGCAGCCGCCACGAGCCGAGTTGCAGGATCAGCCCTGAAACAGCCGGGCCCATGGCGGGCGCGACGGAGATCGCCATGGTCACGTTGCCCATCACGCGGCCGCGATCCTCCGCCGGGACGACGGTCATCAGCGTCGTCATCAGCAACGGCATCATCACGGCCGTGCCGGACGCCTGGACGACCCGCGCCACCAGCAGCACCTCGAAGACCGGCGCGACCGTCGCCAGCGCCGTCCCGCAGAGGAAGACGCTCATGGCGATGGCGTACGCGCGGCGGGTGGTGACCCGTTGCAGGAACCAGCCGGTCACCGGGATCACCGCGGCCATGGTCAACATGAACGCCGTCGACAGCCACTGCGCGGCCTGCTCGGTGATGTCCAGGTCGGTCATCAACCGGGGGATCGCGTTGATCATGATGGTCTCGTTGAGGATCACCACGAACGTCGCCAGCACCAGCAGGCGGACCACGGCGGGTGTCCGGCGGCTCGGCTCGGCGATCGGGGGCGCGGCGGCGGTCGGGGGCTCGGGGGCCACGGGCTCGGCTGTGGTCGTCATGCTCGGTTGGACCAGCGGTGCCGCGAAAACTCATCGCCCCATCGAAAATTTGTTCAGGCGGACGGTGTTCTCGCAGGTCGTGGCGGGGTCTCATCGAAGATCAACCAGGTGCGGGTGGAGCGGACGCCCTCGATCGTGTGGATGCGGGACAGGACGATCTCGCGCAGCGAGACGTTGTCGGGCGTGCGCACGAGCATGATCAGGTCGACGTCGCCGCCGACGAACGCCATGTGCTCGATGCCGGGGACCTTGCCGAGCTGCGCCGACACCTTGCGCCACGAGTTCTGCTCGATGTTGATCAGGACGTAGGCGGCGGTGCCGAGGCCCGCTCGGACGGGGTTCACCCGGGCGGTGAAACCGGTGATCACATCATCGGCGATCAGCCGTTCGACGCGCGTGTAGGCGTTGGAGCGCGACACGTTGACCCGCTCGGCGAGCGCCCGCATGGACAGCCGGCCGTCGGCGGCGAGCTCGCGGAGGATCGCGCGGTCGATGTCGTCGAGGGGCGGCGGCGTTCGTCCGGCGGGGCCGGGCGGCGGTGGCCCCTCGGAGGACAGTTGGTCCATGAAAGCTCCTTGATTCTGGCCAAGCGTCCCGAGTTCGGCCGGTGTCTTGAGACTAATGTCCCGCTCGGTCCATATTTCTAACATCAGCTGAGCGCGGAGGTGGCGTCCATGGCGGAACGGGCGGAAGCACTGCTTCCCTCGCCGGAACCCGTGCGGTTCCTGACCGACAGCGGGGCGGCGGCGCGCGGACGGACCGGCTACCCGACGCCCGATCCGGAGCTGCTGCGCCGGGCCTATCGGGCGATGGTCGTCGGACGCCGGTTCGACACGCAGGCGACCGCGCTCACGAAACAGGGGCGCCTCGCCGTCTATCCGTCCAGCCATGGGCAGGAGGCGTGCCAGATCGGGTCCGCGCTCGTGCTGGACGAGGACGACTGGCTCTTTCCGACATATCGGGAATCCATGGCGCTGGTGGCGCGCGGCATCGACCCGGTCGAGGTGCTGTCCCTGCTCCGGGGCGACTCGCATTGCGGATACGACCCCCGGGCGCATCGGACGGCGCCGCAGTGCACGCCGCTGGCGACGCAGGCCCTCCACGCGGCGGGCCTCGCCTACGCGGAACTGCGCAAGGGGACGGGACAGGTCGCGCTCGTATGCGTCGGCGACGGCGGCACCAGCGAGGGCGATTTCCACGAGGCGCTCAACTTCGCGGCGGTCTTCAAGGCGCCGGTGGTGTTCCTCGTCCAGAACAACCGGTACGCCATTTCGGTGCCGTTGGAGCGCCAGACCGCCGCGCCCTCCCTGGCGTACAAGGGAGTCGGGTTCGGGGTGCGTTCCGAACGGGTGGACGGGAACGATCCAGTCGCCGTGCTCGCCGTTCTGGGCGCGGCCGTCGAGCACGCCCGGGAAGGCAAGGGGCCGTTCCTCGTCGAGGCGCACACCTACCGGCTGGAGGCTCACACGAACGCCGACGACGCGTCCCGCTACCGGACGGAGGCGGAGGCCGAGGAATGGCGGCGGCGCGATCCGATCGCGCGGTTGGAGGCCTATCTGCGGCGGCGCGGGCACCTTTCCGACGCCGATGTCACCGCGTTCGCGGCGGAGGCCGAGGAGTTCGCCGAACGCCTCAGGGCCCGCATGAACGCCGATCCCGAACTCGCCCCCATGGACCTGTTCGACCACGTCTACGGCACCCCGACGCCGCAGCTCGACGAGCAGAGAGAGCTGCTGCGCACCGAACTCGACGCCCGGGAGGCACTGTCATGATCACGATGGCGCGGGCCCTCAACGCGGCGCTCCATGACTCCCTCGACGGCGACGAACGGGTCGTCGTGTTCGGCGAGGACGTCGGCGCGCTCGGCGGCGTGTTCCGTATCACCGACGGGCTCGCCGCGAAATTCGGCGACGACCGCTGCTTCGACACCCCGCTCGCCGAGTCGGGCATCGTCGGCTTCGCCGTCGGAATGGCGATGGGCGGTTTCCGGCCCGTCGTCGAGATGCAGTTCGACGCCTTCGCCTACCCGGCCTTCGAGCAGATCGCCTCGCACGTCGCCAAGATGCGCAACCGCACCCGGGGACGGGTCGGGCTGCCGCTCGTCATCCGCATTCCCTACGCGGGCGGGATCGGCGGCGTCGAGCACCACAGCGACTCCAGCGAGGCCTATTACGCCCACACTCCGGGGCTGAAGGTCGTCACTCCCGCGACGGTTCAGGACGCCTATTCGCTGCTGATGGAGGCCATCGACGACCCCGATCCGGTCGTGTTCATGGAGCCGAAGAAGCTGTACTGGTCGAAGGCCGACATCGAGCGGCTGGAACACACGGAACCGTTCGGGCACGCGGCGGTCCGGCGTCCCGGTGGGGACGCGACCGTCGTCGCCTACGGTCCCGGCGTGCCGGTCGCCCTGGAGGCCGCCACGGCCGCGGCGGCGGAGGGTTGGGACTTGGAGGTCATCGACCTGCGCACGATCGTCCCGTTCGACGACGCCACCGTGGCCGCGTCGGTGCGCAAGACCGGACGCTGCGTCGTGGTCGCCGAGGCCGCCGGTTTCGCCGGGGTCGGGGCGGAGATCGCGGCCCGCGTCCAGGAACGCTGTTTTCACAGTTTGCTCGCGCCGGTGCTGCGGGTGACGGGGTTCGACGTCCCGTATCCGCCGCCGATGCTGGAGCACCACCATCTACCGGACGTCGACCGCATTCTGGACACGCTCGACCGGCTCCAGCGCGATGATCGTCCCGACCCGCGTTACGTCGCCGTGGGCGGTGCCGCATGACCGTCTTCCGGCTGCCCGACCTGGGCGAGGGTCTCACCGAGGCGGAGATCCTTGAGTGGAAGGTGGCGGTCGGCGACGTCGTGACCGTCGACCAGGCCGTCGTCGAGGTGGAAACAGCGAAAGCGGCCGTCGAGGTGCCCGTCCCGATCGCCGGGGTCGTCACGGAACTGTGCGCGCAGGCTGGATCGGTTGTGAGCGTGGGCGAGCCGCTCATCGCGGTCGGCGTCGCCGAAAACAGCGAAACAGCCCGCTACCGGGAGGAAGAACAAGCGGGATCCGGCAACGTGCTCGTCGGCTACGGGACGAGCACGGCCCACCGTTCTCGTCGCCGGGCTCGTCCAACGGCACCGCCCCCGCACGGCCGGGTGCCGCGCGTCATCTCACCCATGGTGCGCCGCCTGGCCAAGGAGCACGGCATCGACGTCGCCGCCCTCACCCCGAGCGGCCCAGGGGCGATCGTCCTGCGCAAGGACGTCGAAGAGGCCATCGCCGCGGCGGCACGCCCACCGGAAACCGTCGACGAGGTGCGTGTTCCACTCACCGGCGTGCGCCGGACGATGGCGGACCGGGTGTCGCGCAGCCGCCGCGAGATCCCCGACGCGACCACCTGGGTCGACGCGGACGCGACCCGCCTGGTCAAGCTCAAGCGAAACATCCGGAACACCGACCCGGACGCCCGCGTCGGGATGCTCGCCCTGTTCGCCCGGATCTGCGTCGCCGGGCTCCGGCGCTTCCCCGAACTGAACGCCCACGTGGACGCCGAGCGGCACGAGATCGTCCAGGTGAAGGGCGTCCACCTCGGTTTCGCCGCGCAGACCGACCGTGGCCTGGTGGTGCCGGTCGTCCGCGACGCGCACCGCCTGACGCTGGCCGAACTCGCCACCGAACTCGCGCGGCTGACGGACGAGGCGCGCGCGGGACGGCTCTCCCCCGCCGACCTCACCGGCGGCACGTTCACGCTCAACAACTACGGCGTCTTCGGCGTGGACGGCTCCACCCCGATCATCAACCACCCCGAGGCCGCCATGCTCGGCGTC
The DNA here is from genome assembly GCF_039537545.1 of Actinomadura meridiana. Lineage (NCBI taxonomy): Bacteria > Bacillati > Actinomycetota > Actinomycetes > Streptosporangiales > Thermomonosporaceae > Actinomadura > Actinomadura meridiana. Next base: position 197,047 of record NZ_BAABAS010000001.1, on the reverse strand, counting down.
GGCCGGGTCTCAGAGAAACCCTGGATACACAAGGGGAAGGTCCGATCCCGGCAGGTCACACAGCTGTCGTTCACGTTCGACCACCGGGTCTGCGACGGCGGGGTCGCCGGAGGTTTCCTGCGTTTCGTCGCCGACTGCGTGGAGCACCCCGAAGCGCTCGTCACCCACCTGTAGCGGGACGGCGGCGCAGCCCGTCGAACGCGACCTTGCGCACCGCGTCGGCGATCTCGTCCGCCCCCGCTCCGGCCCCCGGCCGGTACCACTCGATCAACGAGTTGACCAGGCCGAACAGCAGCCGGGCCGTGATCGCCGGGTCGATGTCGGGGCGGATGTCGCCGTCCGCCTCGGCCTGCTCGACCAGCCCCGACACCAGACGGTCGAACTCCCGGCGGCGGGCCAGCGCCCGCTTCTCCACGGCGGTGTTTCCACGGACCCGCAGCAACAGCGTGACGAACGGCTGCTCCGCCACCAGAACGGCGACGCTGGCGCGGACGAGATGTTCCAGCCGGTCGATCGCGGACCCGTCCAACGCCCCGGCCTCGTCGGCGGCGGCGAACAGCCCGTCGAGCGCGCGGTCGACCGCGAGTTGCAGAAGCTCGTCCTTCCCGGACACATGGTGGTAGATCGCGGACTTGCTGATGCCGAGCCGCTTCGACAACTCGTCCATGCTGGTGCCGTCGTAGCCGCGCTCGTTGAACACCTTGACGGCGACGCGCAGCAGGGACTCCCGGTCGTACCCGGGCCGCCCGCGCCGGTTCGCCTTCCCGTCCCGGCCGTTCCGCACGTTGCTCACGGCGGTCATTATCGCAGCGCCCCGACCGTCCACCCCGACTGAACGGACGGTCAGCGGCCTCCGACGATGGCAATTTTCCACAAAGCGCAAAACCCGGAAGCGGGACCCATCGTGTCCGGTCAGGCACACATCGCGGTGATCGCAGCTCGAAAATCGGTCGAACCGGACGACTTTGTCGCATAGTCTCGGCGAACCTCGCACACCGCGAGGGCGTCCTACTTAGTGCGGCGGCGACATCAGCTCGATCGCCGGGTTACATCCGGGCCCGGCGAGGGGAGATGATCAACATGGCACGGCAGCAGCTCATCAAGCGCCCCAGGCCCCCGCGTCAACCGAGCCCGCCCGACCTGCGGACTCCTTCCGGCCGCCTCTTGCCCTACTGACCGCTCGCCGTCAGGCGCGCGAGGAACCTCGCCCGATCGACGATCGTCCGGTGGACGACGCCGGAGCCCACGATCGTCCCGCCGTCGTCCACGGCGCTGAACGCGAAGACGAGGCGGGGCCCGTCCACTTCGCGCAGTTCCGCCTCAATCGTCACCCGCGCGCCCACCGGGCTCGGCGCGAGGTGTTTCAGCTCCACCCGCGTCCCGACCGACGTCCGTCCCTCGCCCAGATGTTTCCGGACGGCCTCGACCGTCGCGGCCTCCGCAACCGCGAGCAACCTGGGCGTCGCCAGAACAGGCACATCACCGCTGCCGACACTCGACGCCGTGTCCGCGTCCCCGACCAGGATGGACGTCGTCGCCCGCACCCCCGGCTCCACGGTCACAGTTCGCGTTCGAGCCGCGCGGCAACCTCCCGGTACCGGCTGACCGGCACCAGATGCACCCCGTCGAACGCGCCGCTGTCCCGGAGCGCGAGCACCTGCTCGCACGCCGCCGCGACACCCGCCGCCCGGTCTCGTTCGACGGCGTCGACGAGTTCGTCCGGAATCTGAATGTCCGGAATGGCGGCCGCCAGGTTTCGGGCCATTCCGGCGCTCGCCAGCACCATCACGCCCGCGTAGACGGGACCGTCCAGCTCGACGGTCTCCCGCCAGCGCACCAGCCGCTCCACCGAATAGCTGACCTGGACGAACGTGAAGTCGGCCGACCGCTTCCACTCCGGGACGCTCCGCAGCCCCGACGTCACCCCGACCTGGAACGGCGCGCAACCGGTGAAAACAGCGTCCTCCGCCGCGGCGCGCGTCTCGTCCATCATCGCGCGGACGGTCAGTTCACTCGTCCGTCCACCCACCGACGGCTTGTCCCCATAAACGAACAGGAACCGGTCGACACCATACGCGGCGGCCGTCAACAGGTCCCGGCGGAAACCCAGCAGATTACGGTCACGGGAGTTCAGACACGCGATGCCCCGCGCGCCCATCGCCTGCACCTCATTGGCCACCGCCACACTCGACACGGTCGCCCGGCCGATGTGGTTGTCGGGAATGAGAAACGAGTCCGCCACCGGACTCAACACCCCGATCTGATGCCGCACCCGCGTCAAATCCGGCCGCGTGGGCGGCTCCACTTCGCACACCACCTCAAACCCCATGCCCCCGACCGTACCTCCCCGTCCCCCGGCGTGTCCGTTGCCCTCCGATCCCCGACCAGGGAAACGTAAGACCCAACGTCGACACCGGAGAGCAACCATGAGCGACCCATCCACCCACCTGGACGAACGATTCAGCGACCCCAACACCCAGGCCACCCCCTGGGCAACCGCACGCGAAACCCTCGAAACAGCACAACTAGCCTGGGTCACCACAGTCCGAGCGGATGGCCGCCCCCACGTCACACCGCTGGTGACGGTATGGCTCGACGACGCCCTGCACTTCTGCACCGGCCCCGACGAGCAGAAAGCGCGCAACCTCACCGCCAACCCTCATGTCGTCCTGACCACCGGCTGCAACCAATGGACACAGGGCCTGGACGTGATGGTCGAGGGCGAGGCCCACCGCGTCACCGACCGCCCGACCCTGGAACGCCTAGCCACCGCCTGGGCCACCAAGTGGGAGGGCCAGTGGCAGTTTCAACCAACCGAAACCGGCTTCTCCCACAACGGCGGCACCGCCCTGGTCTTCCAAGTCCGCCCGGCCAAAATCCTTGCCTTCGGCAAGGGCACCTTCACCCACACCACCTACAACTTCAACCAACCTCAACGATAAACATGCTCCTCCGCAGGAAAGGAGCCATTAGCCACATCCTCGGCATAAGCACGAGCGGCCTCCACCAATGTGTCGCGAACCCCGGCATACTGCTTCACAAACCGCGCCGGACGCCCCGACCTCATACCAGCCGCATCCGTCCACACGAGAACCTGCGCATCACACCCCGGACCAGCACCAATCCCAACAGTAGGAATGTCCAGCGACTCGGTAACACGCGAAGCCAACTCCCCTGGAACCGCCTCCAAAACAACCCCAAACGCACCAGCGTCCTGCACGGCCAAAGCATCCTGAACCAACTGCCGCGCCGCCGTCTCCCCACGCCCCTGAACCCGATAACCCCCGAACGCGTTCACCGACTGCGGTGTCAACCCCACATGCCCCATCACAGGAATCCCAGCAGCCACAAGCGCACCGATCTGGGCCGCACTCCGCTCTCCCCCTTCCAACTTGACCGCACCAACCCCCGCCTCCTTAACAAGGCGCACCGCACTACGCAAAGCCTGCGTCGCCCCCTCCTGATAACTACCAAACGGCAAGTCACCAATAACCAGCGCACGCTCCGTCCCCCGCACCACAGCCGCCGCGAGAATAGCCACCTCATCCAACGTAACAGGAACGGTGGACTCATATCCCAAATGATTATCCCCCATGGTGTCCCCGACCAAGATCACCGGAATACCAGCCTCATCAAACGCAGACGCGGTCATAGCATCATACGCGGTGAGCATCGCCCACCGCTCACGCCCCTTGGCCGCCGCGATATCCCGCACCGTAACCCGCCGACGCGCCCCGTCCGGCAAAATACCAGCCATACCAAAACTCCAATGCGACACATCTCGAAGCGTCCCACCGACGTCTCCGGACCACCCCCATCCTGACACGCAGCCCCCAAAACGTACAGCCCCAAATCATGTATCACCCAAGCACCCAGTACAAACGCACCCCCGAAGAACGACGAGACCAACACCTCTCATGGAACCGTCCCGACAAGGCGTTCTTCGCCGCCGGAGCCTGCCACATCCTCGCGTACGCCTTCTTGGAAACATACCCAGACGCCGGTTTCCACCCCGTAGGCCTCTGGCCCCGCGGAGCTCGTGACCCAGCCCACATCTACGTAACCAACAACACCTGGGCATTCGACCACGACGGCTGGACGCCCCACCCAGAACTACTGGCCGCCACCCCAAACTCAGAATTCACCCCGGCCCAAATCCACATAAACCTAGAAACCTTCTGCACCCGCCACAACCACCGCCCCCGCCACCTCTTCGCCTACGACCCCTGGCCCCGAGCCCTCCACTACCTAACAAAATTCCCCCCACCCGCCCCCTAAGAATCAAAATGCGCCTCCGCGACGCGGATCGGAACGGGGTCAATGCGCGCAGTGTCATCAGGTAACCAGTCATCCACACCGTTCACCGCCCGGATTTTCGCCGCGAGTCCTCGGCCGTGTCGGCGTCAACACACGCCTCCCGGTTGAGATCCTCGCTGGCCAGGGGCCCTCGGGTAGCCCACCACCGACCCTTGTCGGTCCAGATGATCCAGCACCTCGGGTACCTGAAAACGGTCCGATACGGCTCCAGTTTGGCGAGGTCGGACGATGTGCGTACATCTGGCGAATGATCGCTGTCTGGCATACTTGTGCTGATCTTGCGAGGTGGGTATGTCCAGAGGTCGACCGACCGCGCCGCCGCTTCCCGTGATCGGAACGGTGATCGTCGTTGCGTTGGCGCAGGTCATCTGGATCTCTGGTGGGTCCCTGTACGAAGCCTCGCAGGGAATCGCTTTCTTCCTGGGCGCCGGCGGCATGATGGTGATGTTCTACCGCTGGCGGTGGCAGGGTGACAGCCTCGCCAAGGTTCTTTGCCTGACCACCTTCGGCACGTGGGCGCTGGCGGTGATGGTCGGCTCCGTGGGCGAGGGCTTCACTCGCTCGCACCCCTCCTTCTGGATCGCCGGACTGGCCCTGCTGATCGGCATCGCCGGTGAAGTCCTGACCCTGGCGCGCATCTACCTGACGTTCACGGACGTCGTCGACCTACGAGACCAGCGCTTACGGGTTCGCTATGGCCAACAGGGCAACGGTGACGCCTCGTCCGATGCCAATTACGGCGCGGTCAAATGTGTGGCCAGTGACCGGAGACCATGTCTGGCCATCTGAGAAGTCGCCATGTTCCCATGCTCATTCGGGGTAGCTGACGTTGCTCCACCATTGCGTCCCGGGTCCTATGAGTTCCATTACCCGCTCCATGACATGCCCTGCGACCTGCGGAGACCAGGGCCCGCCGAGCGCCTCGAACGCGAGGTCTCGCGTGCAGGTGTGCACCAGAAACGGGATCATCTGAGTCGCGGTCACCGGCAGGACCTGGAGAACCTCGGTCAACTCGTCCACCGTTTCGGGTATGCCCCTACCAGGACCGAGGTGTTCTCCACGGTCGAACGACGGGTCGAAGAGCATCGGATGGAGCAGTTCAGCGGGCGGACACCTCGGTTCGTCGCCCACCCTCACATAGATATTCGGGTAGAAACCTCGGTCGAACTCCAGCGGGCCCAGTAGTTCCCGGACGAGCGACACCTCGTTCACTAACGCACAATATCGGCGGCGCGGCGCGTGCGAGGCCTACAGCAGCTCCACCATGCGGAGCAGGGCTTTCGGGTCGGCCCAACGGGGTTCTCGCCCGTCAAGCCCTACCCGCGTGTTCGCTGGCCTCGTTGATTGTGGCACTCTGGCGGCGGGTTGGTTGGAAAGGGCGAGGTCAGCGTGCGTGATGTTCAGGGGAGCCTCGAACTGCGGCCGGGTTCCAGGACCGGGCTGATCATGCTGACGGCTGCCGCGGTGAGCGGCGTGGGCATCGTCGCCGCCATACTGGTCGGCGACGCGCCCACCGTGTTCGCTCCGATCGTGGGTGGCGTCTGGGCTGTGTTGATCGCCCTGGGGACGGTGGCCTTCCTGACCTCCAGCGTCACCCTGACCCCGCACGAGGTCGTCGTACGGGGGCTGTTCATCCGCCAGCGCCGGTCGCGCTCGGGTGTCGTAAGAGTGGTGCGTGCGACGATTCACCTACCGAACGGAGTGGGCAGCGAAAGCCTGTTCCTCCTCGACGCACACGGCCAGTCGCTCATCAGAGTGAACGTCGGCGGCTACAAGCGCGAGGACGTCGACCGGCTGGTCGAGGCGCTCGGCGTTCCATGCGACGGGCCTAACTATTTCGCCAGTGCCAAAGAATTCGACAAGACCTATCCGGGCCTGGTCTCGCGGGTCGAACGGCACCCCTACCGGATCCCGTTGGCGATCGCCGGTTTCGTAGCCATAGCGGTGGTGATCGTCCTGCTCGCGACGGCGTCCTGACCAATGGGTTGCGATCAGGGAAAGACGGCAACGGAGTCTGGACCGGTGCCGCTGCTAACTGAGCGCCATCCGAGAACCCGCAGCAACCTTGGCTTGCCTCCCCCAGGCAGACGGTCTCCCCTCAAGGCCCCAAGATCGGGCATCCGCGCCGTCTCGGTCGGCCAGCAGCCACCCGGCCGTCCGGGCTCCGCGGCGCCGAAGAGTACACCCGCCGCTCAGCAGGCGGCGTGCGCGGTGCGGGGACTTAGCGTGAGTACCGGACGTTGGGGGCCCATGACGCTAAGAAACCCAACTCGCCGCGCTCCATCCTGCAATGCGGCACAATCACCCTCGTGCGGGACCAGGACCAGAACACGCTGCAAGGCGACTTCGGCGAAGCCTGGCTAGAGGCGGTCGCTGCCGGGTGCGGCCTCCTCCATGGTCGGCCCACCACCGTGGACCTTCACACCTTGTGTATCAAGGGACGGAACTGGGGACGTACTACCCAACTGTGAACGTTCAGGTCAAGACCACAATCAACCTGAAGCAGCTCGCGTCTGGCGACTTCAGTTATGACCTTGACCTAGAGACGTACGACGCACTCAGGCGCACCGATCACGCCGTTGGTAGGGTACTCGCCGTAATCGGCGTTCCTGAGGAAGGTGAGAACGTGCGCCTTCATAGCGAAGGGACGCTCCTGTGCGGTCGCGGAGCATGGGTGTCACTTGAAGGCATGAAGCCTTCGAAGAATATGACAAGCCAGACGGTACATCTCCCCACCGAAAATACCCTGGATCGGGCAGGGTTGTCCAGAATGCTCAAAACACACGGAACCCGGCGATCGACTCCGGTGCCCCCGGTCAATATATGGGGGCAGTCGTGAATCAAGGCAATTTCGTCAATGAGAATGGGACCTGGAAGGCTCCAGACCTTGTAGCGTTCTCAAGTTACCTTGCAAATTCCGGCTGGATTCTCGAAGATTCCGATAGCCGCACTAGTTTGTGGCGTCCACAGCGCACTGACAGCCATGAAAAGATTCGTATTGTTCTGCCAGTGAGTCAGCGTGTTCGAGACTACCTAGAACATGTGGACGATGCGCTTAAGGCGCTTGCTTTCGTCGAGCAACGACTCCCCAGAGAAATACTGGATGATATCAATTTTGGTGGGGCGGACAACGTCGCCGTCCACCTTACGCCGGATGCCCCGACGGGTGAAGCGCCACTACTCCTGGCATACTCGGCGCTTTCTGCCTTGAAGAACTTCGTAGTGGCTTCTGCCGCTGCCTTGGATTTCAACACGCTCGTTCTACCGCCAAGACGGCCACATCGCGCTGAAGCGTACGCATCTCAAGCGCGACTCTCCACTCAGCCAGGAAGCTTTATCCTGTCGCTGGCACTCCCGCTGGCAGACATATACTCCGATGAGCCCGATCGTCCAACTCCGCCGGGCCAGGAAGCGCTGGTCCAAGTACCGCCTCAGCCCTTCGGCCGCAGAGTCACGAACCGGATGTTGGCCACCACCCGCAAAGCCCAGCAGTTGGCCCAGGCAGTCAGTGAGGGAAGTTCGCGAGTCTCCTCATTCGGAGAGTTCGTACCGGACGCTCCCAACGCCACAGAACTGGCGTCGCTAAGTTCTTTGGGCGGGTCGGACCACGGCATCTATCAAATACGATTTGCCAAATCGCCACTGGCCGGCGGAAATTTCGAACCCGCACTCCTAAGAATCACCCCCGGACAGCAGCGAATTCTCGGCGAGGCCGCAGATTACCTGCGAACCAAGCAACCGAGGACTGGAGTCACAGTTGCCGGCCTGATTGTCCGCCTGTTCCGAGAGGGTAGCTATGGCCCAGGCGAGGCGGTCATTCAGGGGGTGGCCGACGATTCCGGTGAGGCCCGTAGACACCGGATCGAACTGAGCGAGCCTGATTACAGTGAGGCGGTAAGGGCACACACCAATGGGCTACAGGTTAGCGCCACCGGCGACTTGGACATTAGAGGCACCAGGCGATCGCTTCGAAAGCTCACTTCTTTCGCCGTCATCCCTGGACTTGATGACGAATCTTGACGCCCTACGAGGGTTCACAACACTCAACCGCCATCAGTTGCGCCTGGTCTTTCTTCACGTCCTCAGTGCTCCTGCGAGGGTCCGAATCTTGAAATCGGAGCCGTCACTGATCGTTATCGCTCGGGTTCCTGGACCGTATTAGCTCTTGGGCCCTTTGTGGGTGCTGTCGGGGGCGCCGTAGGAGCCGACCGGGTATCTGATCATCGCGTGCGGGAACCGCCGCGCGTCCCGCTGCGCCGCGTGCGCCGAGGTCTACCGAGACGACACCTATCACCTGATCATCTCCGGCTTGACCGGAGGGAAGGGCGTACCCGAGCAGGTCAGCCAGCACCCGCGCGTGTTCCTCACCCTCACTGCGCCCTCGTTCGGTGCCGTCCACGCCCACCGCGCCAAGGCTGGGAAACCCCAGCCATGCCGCCCCCGACGAGACGACCCCGTGTGTCCGCACGGCCGCCCCGAAGGATGCCGAGCCCGCCACCAGCCCGACGACAAGCAGGCCGGGCAGCCGATCTGCGTCGACTGCTACGACTCCCGCGCCGCCGTCCTGTGGAACGCCCACGCCCCCGAGCTTTGGCGACGCCTCAGTCTCGCCGTCCCGAGGCTGATCACGGCCGAGTTGGGCATCACCCACAAGGCCCTACGCGAGCAAGCCCGCCTGTCATACGCCCGCGTCATCGAGTACCAACGACGCGGCCTCATCCACTTCCACGCCGTCGTGCGCCTGGACGGCCCGGACGGCCCCGACCAGCCCCCGCCCACATGGGCCACCGCCGAACTCCTAGAGCGCACCCCCTTCACAACGCCGCCGCTCAGGTCGAGGTACCAGCCCCGCACCCGGACGGGACGAGCCCGCCGCTCATCCTGCGGTGGGGCCGCCAACTCGACACCCAGCCCATCGGAGTAGCCGCCGAGCTGGACGGCATCGCCGACAAGCACGTCGCCCGCTACATCGCCAAGTACGCCACCAAGGGCGCCGAGGATTCGGGAACGGTTGACCGGCCGATCAGGTACACGAGCCAGATCAGCGCGTTGAAGGTGTCCGAGCACGCCCGCCGCATGATCTGGACGTGCTTCGCACTGGCCGACCTACCCACCTATCACGACCTACGGCTACGAGGGTGGGCACACATGCTCGGATACGGCGGACACTTCTCCTCCAAGTCCCGCCGCTACTCGGTCACTCTCACCAAACTACGCCAAGCCCGAGCCGACCACGCCGCCCACCAGACCGCAGGACAACCCGAACCCGACCCGAACCGCACCACCGTGACCACCGGGCAATGGAAGTACCTCGGCAGCGGACTCCTACACGGCGAACACTTCTGGGCCGAGCAAGCCCGCAACCGCATCCAACAAGCCCGAGCCATCCGCAACCAGCACACAGAACGTGACAAGGAGCGCAAGGCGAGCTAGCCAGGACCTCCCGGCGTCGAGGACTTTCTCTACAGGGTCAAGGGCCGCGCCGAGCGCGGCCAGGAGCACAGTAACCGGGTCGTCGAAAGGCCGTGAGGTTGAGCGAAGAGGGCGCGCCGCGACGAGGACCAGCCGGACGAGCATGTCCGAAAACGTCCACGTCGCCGGTGCCGCTCGGTCAGGTCATTCGATCCGCTCCAACCACCCGTATCCCTTCCGGCGGGCCACGACGAACCCCACGAGCGCGAACACGCCTGCTAGGAGCACTACGATCCCGCGGCCGAGCAGCGCACCGCTGCCACCTTCGTGCTCGGAAATGAGGGTGAGCAGGTACAAGCCGCCCCCTGCGAGGCCCGCCAGGCTGAGGAGCAGGAGCGTCAGCGGCGTCACGGGGAAAGGAGGAATAACCATGGGACCGAGTGTCCACCGTCACATGCTGTGCTGACCGCGTAACGGAGAGAAGCGTTACTGAATTCAACTCTTTGGAATCAAGGCCGCCCTACGGGCCGCAGGCAGGGGCCGGGGTCGGTGCCGCTGGTCGGTTCCGTACTTGCGCGGGGACCCCTCGCGGGGGCCGCCATCGGGCCATTGCGGGCAGGCAAGGAGCCAACCCGTTCGCCGATCAGGCTAGCTGCCCCCGCCCCCGCGCAAGTCCGGAACCGTCCAGCTTCAACGCGCAGGTCATTGACGCTTACAAGGTCATACGCCAGGCAGAGCGCGGGGCCGGGTGCGTGGTTGGGCCCGACCACAGCCGACCGGGGCCGGTGGACGGCCGCACGCGCTTTGCGCGTGCGGCGCTGGGGCGCCGTTCGCAGCCCGGCGGCCGCCCACAGCCCCCGGTAACGCTGTGGACGGCCCGCACGTACCGCGTCGCGTAAGCCGGGGCAGCCCCGCGCGGTTACCGGCTGGGCGGACGAGCCAGGAACTTGCGTTGGGGCCACGGCCAGGCCGCCGGGTTCTTTAGCGCGTCCCGCAGTTCGCTCGGGCTGGACGCTTCGATTAGCCGTGCGCCATCCACCAACGGCACCAGCGCCCACCACGCTCCTGCAGCCCGCCCGTACCAGGTGACCGCGCCGGGCGCGGAGTGCTCACCCATCGGCCTGAGCGGCAAGTTGGCCCTTGATTGCCACCACCACATCAGGGATGTGGTCATCGTCGGCTGGAGCGATCGCGGTACCTCCGGGGAAGGTGAACCACAGTTCACCGTCGCAGTCGGGCCGCGAATCGCAACGCACCAGCACCGGCGACCCGAGCGCGTCCGGGACCGCTAGCAGCGGGTCAGATTCGGCGACCTCCACCGCGTACCCGTGCGACTTGAGCGCCTGCGTCAACGCCCAGAGCCGCAACCGCTGAGCCTCTGCCGTCTGCGAGATGTTCGCTGCCATGAGATGCACTTCCGTCGGGTGAGTGGCTGAACGGAAGCGGCACCAGGCGCCACCGTTCCATGACTTCGAGCCTGTCTTCTCACCGGATCTCCCGGAGGCACCGACCAGGGAGCCGAGGAGGGGCCAGACTGGAGAGGAAGGAGGGGGCCAGCGTGGGCGATGCGAAACGGAAGCGGTTCGGCGCGTACCTCGCACAGTTGCGCCGGGACGCGGGCAAGAGTCAGAGGCAACTCGCGGAGGCGCTGTGTCGGGCTTCCGGGACCGCGTCTGTGACACGGAACGAGGTGAGTAGGTGGGAGCGAGGCGAGCGCGTTCCCGATGGATGGCTTCCCGCCCTTTCGACGGCTTTAAGCGTTTCGCTTCGCACCCTTGAGCGTGGAGCCGCCCACGCGCGAGGCACGGATACCGGTACCGATCGGCCCAGTCCGGCCGAGGCGCTTGCCTACTTCTTGCCCGACCGGGTGGACCCCGGACCGTTGGCGAGCAACGCGGGCCGCCGGGTAGGAGCCTCCACCGCGGCCGCGCTGACCGACCGGGCGCACGGCCTACGGCTCGCCGACGACTTCATTGCCGGGGGTGATCTCCTCGTCCCCGCGCTCAGGGAGTTGGACGGAGCCGTCCGGCTCTATCGGGAGTCGACGCATTCGGAAGAGACCGGCCGTTCGCTTCTCAGCAGCATCGGAGAAATAGCGCAGATCGCCGGATGGATCGCCAGCGACGCGGGCGAGCACGACCAGGCCGAACGCGCCTACAGACTCGGCATCTCGGCCGCTAGAGAAGCCGAAGATCTCGCCCTGGTTGGCAACCTTGCGGGGAGTCTCGCCTACCAGCTCTCCAACACCGGTCGCGAAGACGCCGGGCTAGGTCTCGCCCGTGCCGCGCTGGACGAAGCAGGGTCAAGCGCCCCAGCCAAGGCCCGCGCGCTCTACCTTGACCGTGTCGCTTGGGCCCATACCAAAGCGGGCGAAGCGGGTCCGGCGATGCGGGCTCTCGGCGAGGCCCACGAGGCCATGGTCGCTGAAGACTCGCAAGAGGCCCCCGATTGGGCTTACTGGGTCTCGCCCGAGGAACTCGACGTGATGGACGCCCGCGTCTACACCGAGCTTCGGAGACCTTTGCGCGCCGTCCCGCTCCTGCAAGAGGTGCTCAGCCGTTACGACTCGACTCACACCCGTGAGCTGGCCCTCTACCTCTCGTGGCTGGCCGTCGCACTCGTGGACGCCAACGAGCCGGAGGAGGCCGCCCAGGCGGCGCGGCGGATGCTCGACCTCACAGCCGACTTCGCGAGCGACCGAACGGCCAAGCGAGCCCGGATCGTCCTCTCGAAGCTGGAGCCGTACCGGGACATCCCCGAAGTGCGCGAAGTGCTCGACGGTCACGCCGCCTAACGGTCGTTCCAGCAGGTCAGACCCTATTCGGCCGGAGCGACGCCCACGGGGCAGCTCAGCCCAGTGCCGCCGAGGCCGCAATATCCTCCGGGGTTTTTATTGGCCGAGAGGTACTGCTGGTGGTAGTGCTCGGCGTAGTAGAAGGGGGTGGCCGCGGTTATTTCGGTGGTTATGGGGCCGTAGGTGGATCTGGTGAGGACCTGTTGGTAGGCGGCTCGGGAGGCTTCGGCTTCTTTTTGTTGGGTTTCGGTGCGGTAGAAGATGGCTGAGCGGTACTGGGTGCCTACGTCGTTGCCCTGGCGCATGCCCTGGGTGGGGTCGTGGGCTTCCCAGAAGACGCGGAGGAGGTCGGTGTAGGTGATCTTGGTGGGGTCGTAGACGACGCGGACGGCTTCGGCGTGGGCGGTCTGGCCGCTGCACACCTCTTCGTAGGTGGGGTTCGGGGTGTAGCCGCCCTCGTAGCCCGCGGCGGTGGAGATCACGCCGGGGGTCTCCCAGAACTTGCGTTCGGCGCCCCAGAAGCAGCCGAGGGCGAACTCGGCGATCTCGGCGCCGTCCGGGAAGGGTGGGGCCAGCGGGGCGTCGAGGACCTCGTGGCGGGACGGGACCGGGAGCGGCTCGTCCCTGCCGGGGAGGGCCTTCTCCGGGGTCACCAGCTGGGTCTTCGCGAAGCCGAACATGTCTTCAGCGTAGCTCGCGGGTCGGGTCATGAGCGTGGATCTTTTTGGGTGATTACCTCCTGGTAAGTTGCCTTCGTGGCGAAGCGGGGGGTGGCGTTCGGGGCCGCGGCGTACGTGTTGTGGGGGTTGTTCCCGCTTTACTGGCCGCTGCTGAAGCCGGCGGGGGCCGTCGAGATCCTGGCGCACCGGATCATCTGGTCGCTGGTGGCCGTGGGCGTGGTGCTCGCGGTGCGGCGGAGCCGGGTCAGGTTGAACGCGCGGCAGGCCGTGTTGTTGGGGCTGGCGGCGGTGGTGATCAGTCTCAACTGGGGCACCTATATCTACGCCGTCAACAGCGGGCAGACGATCGAGTCCGCCCTGGGGTACTTCATCAACCCGTTGATCAGTGTGGTGTTCGGTGTGGTGATCTTTCGGGAGCGGCTGCGGGCGTGGCAGTGGTGTGCGGTGGGAGTGGGGGCGCTGGCGGTGCTCGTGCTGACCGTTGACTACGGGCGGCCTCCTTGGATCGCTCTGGTGCTTGCTTTCGCGTTCGCGATCTATGGGCTGCTCAAGAAGTTCGCCGACATGCCCTCCGCGGAAGGGCTCGCGGTGGAGACGGCTGTGTTGTTCCTGCCCACGCTGGTGTTCGTGTTGGTGTTGGAGGGACGGGGGGACGCGGCGTTCGGGCATCACGGGGTGTGGCATGCGGTGTTGCTCGCGGGGGCCGGTGTCGTTACGGCTGTGCCGCTGCTGCTGTTCAACGCGGCGGCGACGCGACTGCCGCTGACGGTCATCGGGATGTTGCAGTATCTGGCGCCCGTGTTGCAGTTCGTCATCGGGGTGGGCGTCCAGCATGAGGAGATGCCGCCGAGCCGGTGGGTCGGCTTCCTGCTGGTGTGGGGGGCGCTGGTGATGCTGACGTGGGACGGGTTGGCCGCACGTAGGGAAACCGCGCCCGAAACCGCCTAGAGAGCGCTAAAGTGCCGGACGTCGTTCGCCCGGAGGGAGTTCTCGTTGCGTCTGGTCAGCGTCGCCGTGTGGGGGACGGCACTCGTCACGGTGGGGTTGCTGGCGCCGGGAACGGGAGAGGCGACGGCGACGGGGCACGGCGTCGCGGTAAAGCCCGATGTGGCGCGGCCCGGTGAGCGGGTCGCGGTGTCCGTTCCGGGATGCGCGGGCCCGTGGTCGGTGGTGTCGGAGGCGTTCACCGGAGGGGCCGTGGACGGCGAGGCGACCGTCAAGCGCCGCGTGAAACCCCATACGTACCCGGTGGTGGCGCGCTGCGGCTCGCGACAGGTGACCGGCGAGGTTCGGGTCGCGGGACGACTCGTGTGGCCGGGCATCCTCCCTTCTGATCACCGCGACTGAAAGTAGTCGAATCGGTGGTCGACCGCCCCACCTGGGGCGACATTGTCAGGCTTCTCGACAGGGAGACAACCCGTCCAGCAAGTGATGGACGTCACCCGGAGCGGGCTGATATTTCTTACTTCACTCCCCTTGCTCGCGTTAATTGATCATGTGATACTTCCAGCGAAATATACAAATCGCCCAAGAATCACAGACGTTGACAGAAACCGCTTTTCGCCCATGTCGCTTACGCCTGCCCGGCGGACGGCGGCGGTCACGGCGGCGACAGGCGCTTTCCAACTTCGTGGGGGGCAGCCGGAAAATGTCCGTTGACGCTGGTGCCGTGCCCATCCGGAGAGCCAGAAACTTCCCTCTTTACCGCACTATCTCCCGGTTCGTCCGTGATCCACTTCGGGAGATCCTCCGCATCAGCACCGTCGCCGACGGGGAGGTGGCGCGACTCGACCTCGGCGCGTCCCGCCCGTATGTGGTGACCCATCCCGATCATGTGCAGCAGGTCCTGCGCAAGGAATCGCAGAACTTCGTCCGGGACGGCACGTTCTGGCGCCCCCTGCACGGCCTGTTCGGCGACAGCATCATGTCCGAGTACGACGAGTGGGAGCTCAGCAAGCGGATCCTGCAACCGGTCTTCTCCACCAAGACGATCAGGTCCCTCAGCGACCACATGGCGCTTGCGATCAACGACGCCGTCCGGGAGCTGGAGGCCCCCGCGCGCGAGGGCCGCCCGATCGAGGTCATGCCCGCGATGGGACGGATCGTCCACGACACCGTGATCAAGGTGCTGTTCGGCGACAAGATCCGGCAGGCGGAGGCCGACCGGCTCATCCCCGCGATGGAGCGGCTGGCGACCTCGATCGCGTTCCGGTTCCTGCTGCCGTTCGTCCCGAAGTCGATCCCGCTGCCGGGCGACCGCGCGTTCGCCGAGGGGCTGCGGGTCATGGACGAGACCCTCTACGAACTGGTCGAACGGTTCCGTTACGACGCGGGCGAGGGCTACGACATCTTCACCGCGCTGTGCAAGGCCCGGATGACCGAGGGCAGCGGCCTCGGCGACGAGTGGGTTCGCGACAACCTGCTCGCCATGTGGGCCACCAGCACGGAGACGACGACCGTGGCGCTGACCTGGCTGTGGCCGATGCTCGACGCGCGGCCCGACGTCACCGAACGGCTGACGGCGGAGGTTCGAGAGGTCGTGGGCGACGAGCCCGTCCGGCCCGACCATCTGTGGAAGCTGCCGTACGTGCGGCAGGTCGTCCAGGAACTCCTGCGCCTGTATCCGGTGGGCTGGATCTTCCCCCGGATCTCGCTCGGCGAGACGAACATCGGCGGCGTCCCGGTGAAGGCGGGGCAGACCGTACTGGTCAGCCCGTTCCTCACGCATCGCCTCGAATCGGTATGGGAACGGCCGCTGGAGTTCGACCCGGAACGGTTCACGCCGGAACGGAACCGCACGCGGCACCGCTACGCCTACTACCCCTTCGGCGGCGGCCCGCACCAGTGCATCGGACGGCACGTGTTCAACATGGAGGCCGAGTTGATCCTCACGGCCATCCTGAGCCGGTTCCGCCCGTCGCTGGTGCCGACCGACAGCCCGGTGGAGGCGCGGATCGGCGCGACGCTCCGTCCCAACCAACCCCTGCACCTGACCCTTCGTCCGGCGGGCGCGCCCCGATGACCGAGACCGCTCTGAACGAGCACACGGAGCCTCCTGATCCGGGCCATCGCCACGTCTCCTCACTGCTTTCTGGAACGATCTGCGCCGTCGCGGGCCAGTCGCAACGGCAGATGCGCGACTGGGCCGCCGACCATCCCGCCCTGTACAGCGGGAAGGCGTTCGACCCGGCGCTGTTCAGCACGCTCGCGCTGGCGGCGGCGTTCAGCGGTCCGGGGCTGGACGCGGACGCGCTGCGCATGGCCAACCGGATGTGCCTGTGGTGCTTCGGTCTCGACTGGCTGATCGACTACGTCGCGTCGTCGCGCGCCGAGGTGGAGGGACTCGTTCGCGGTTGCGCCGCTGTCGTCGACGGCGCACCCGCGGGCCCGGCCGGGTCGGTCGCCGAGGACGAACTGGCCCGTTTCCTCACCGACATCCGAGCCGAACTGGCCGCCGAACCCGCCTTCCCCCGCCTCCGGGACGTCTGGCGGGACGAGTTCCAGCGCATGCTCGACGCGATGGCCCTCGAATGGGACTGGAAGGCCGCGCGGAAGGCGGGCGAGAGCGGCCCGTCCTTCGAGGAGTATCTGGCCAACGCCGACAACCTCGGGTTCTCGGTCGTGTTCGTCTCGCACTGGATCACCAGCGGGGGCGGCGGGGACGTGTCCGCCGTCCTTGCGGCGAGCCGGGCCGTGCAGCGGGTGATCCGCCTGCTGAACGACCTCGGCACCTATGAACGCGATCTGCGGTGGGGCGACCTGAACGGCCTGCTGCTCGACGCGACGCGCGCCGACGTCCGGACGCGGATCGAGAACCTGACAGAGGAAGCGCGAGCGCTACTCCAAGACGCCGCCGCCAGCGCACCACGGCTGGCGAACTACATGGAACGGCAGATGGACTTCTGCACGGGTTTCTACGGAGTGACCGACTTCTGGGGCAGTCTGTGAGCATCGACGACCGTTGTCCGGTGGGCGCCGCCGTGCCGTCGAGTCGACGTCCACCGGCCGAGGAGCACCGTCCCGACGAACTCGCCGAGGCCGTCGCCGACCTGATCACCGGGATGGTCCTGCGGCCCTGGGGGCAGGTCTCCCCGTCGGTGTACGAGACGGGCAGGCTGGTGACGTTCGCGCCGTGGCTCAGCGGCCACGAGCGCCGCGTCTCGTTCCTGCTCGAAACGCAGCGCGCGGACGGCACGTGGGGCGGCCCCGACGACGGGTACGCGCTCGTCCCCACGCTCAGCGCGGTCGAGGCCCTGCTCTCCGAACTCGCGGGAGCCGACCGGGACGGACGGTCCGTCCAGTCGGCGCCCCTCGTCCAGTCGACGCACCTCGTCCAGTCGACGCATCTCGGCCTGGACGCGCTCATGGCGCGGATGTGCGGCCCGTCGGCGCCCGACCTGGACGTCCCCGACCTGCCCGCCATCGAGCTCATCGCGCCCGACCTGGCCGGGCGGATCAACGCCTCGCTGGCGCGCATGCGCGAGCGTCCCGTGCCGGGGCTCACCGACTGGGCGGACCGCGAGCTGGGCCCCCCGGGCGGGCTGGGCGGCGTGAAGCTGGAGGCCGTGCGGGCCCTGCTCACCTCCGGCGCGGACGTGCCGAAGAAGCTGACGCACGCGCTGGAGATCGCCGGGGACGACGCCGCGGGGGCGCCGTGGCTCAGCCCCGAGCGGACCGGCACGATCGGGGCCTCCCCCGCCGCGACGGCCGCGTGGCTGGGCGCGCGGGGCGCGAGCGACCGGGGCGATCCCGCCCGCTGGTACCTGGAGACCGTGGTGGAACAGCACGGCGGTCCGGTGCCGTGCGGTTTCCCGCTGACGATGTTCGAGCGGGGCTGGGTTCTGGCGTGGCTGATGCGCGCGGGCGTGCCGGTCACCGTGCCGCCGCAGCTCGTCCTCAGCCTGACCGCGCCGATCGGCCCGGCGGGCACCCCGGCCGCGGACGGCCTGCCCGCCGACGCCGACACCACCGCGGGAACGATGTACGCGCTGGCGCTGCTCGGCGCGCCCCGTCCGCCGGACCCGCTCTACCGCTATGAGATGGACGATCACTTCTGCACCTGGCAGGGCGAGGACGGCGCGTCGGTCACGACGAACGCGCACGTCCTGGAGGCGTTCGGGCAGTACCTCCGGGCGGAGACCGGCAACCACATCGCAACCGGCCGCTATGCCGCGACCGTGGCGAAGGTCGCCAGGTGGCTGATGGCACAACAGGCGGCGGACGGAAGCTGGTCGGACCGGTGGCACGCTTCCCCGTACTACGCGACGGCGTGCAGCGCGATCGCGCTGGCCGGGTTCGGCGGGGCCTACTCGGCTACGGCGGTCGCCGCCGCCCGGCGCTGGCTCCTCGACTCGCAGCGGCAGGACGGGTCGTGGGGGCACTGGGAGGGAACCTCGGAGGAGACGGCCTACGCGGTGCAGACGCTCCTGCTCACCGACAACGCGCCGGACGCCGAGGTCCGGGCCGCCGTCTCGCGCGCCGTCCCGCACCTGGAACGTTCGCTGGCCGAACCGGAGGACGGGACGCGCGACGAGCCCCCGCTGTGGCACGACAAGGATCTGTACCGGCCCTCGGCGATCGTCCGGGCGGCGGTCCTGTGCGCCCTGCACCTCGTCCGGACGATGCCGGACGGCGCCGACGCGGACGGCCGCGGCAGGGGCATGGGCGGCGGCATGGCGCTCGGCTCCGCCAGATGATCTTCTAAGAGATCCGGCAAAGTGAATTGCACCACATCCAAGGAACCCGACACCCGCCTCAAAAGCGACGTTAACGCTCCCCGTTGACGATTCACCTTGAGGGGTTATGTTCATGTTGCTAGTCTTCTACGCCGTACGGAAGGCGGCTATCCGTCGCCCTGCACCCACCACCTCGCGCGGTCCGCATCGGCTTATCCAGACAGAGCGGGTTGCCAGCCAATTCACGTATTGTTGGGGCGATTGTAATGCGCTTCCGCAACACGCGCCTGAGAACCAAGATCACGGCACTGTTGCTTTCCCTCATTGCCCTCTGGGTCTTCGCCGCATGGGTGACCCTGCGAGAAGGGGTCAATCTGCTCGGCGTCAGCGCGCTGGACAGGGCCCTGGCACAACCCACCGACCCGCTGCTCGCGGAGCTTCAGCGCGAGCGCAGACTGTCCATGGTCCAGATGACCAGGCCCAGCGCCGCCGCGAGTTCCGCGTTGAACGCGCAGCGCGCCAGGACGAACGAGACACGCGACGAAGCGGTCCGACGCGCCCGTGGAAGCAGCGTCCACCGGTTCGGCGGGGACGTCCTCGAACGACGCGTCGACCAGATGCTCGACCAGTTGGCACTGGTCGACGCGACCCGTCGCGCGGTCGACACCAGGTCCGTCGACCGTAGCCGTGTCGCGGGCAGATATTCCGAGGTCGTGGAGTCCATTTTCCGGGTCTACGATTCGCTCGCGACGCTGGACGACAAGGATTTCGCCCGCGACACCCGGACGCTTCTCGAACTCAACCGCATGTGGGAACTGCTCTCCCAGGAAGACGCATTGATGGCGGGTGTCCTCACCGCCGGTCGCGTCACCCCGGCGGAGTTGATCACCTTCACCCAGACGGTCGGCAGCAGGCGCCACAACACCGCGCAGGCGCTCATCGACATTCAGGGCTCCGATCCGGCGCTGTATCGGGATCTGACGAAAAACGCCAAGTTCACGCAGATCCAGGCGCTCGAAGACAAGATCATGGAGAATCGGCGGCCCGCGAAGACGACCCAGCGGGTCCGCGCGGCGGCGCGGCCTCCGGTGACCGCCGACGAGTGGAACGCGGCGGCCGAACTCGGGCTGTCCGAGATGCGCACCCAGATCCAGGCGTCCGGTGACCGGCTCGTGGATCGGGCCAAGCCCATCGCCATGGGCGTCATCCTCCGGCTGCTGCTCGCCGGTGGGCTCGGGCTGCTCGCGGTCATCACCTCGATCATCGTGTCGATCACCACCGCCCGCGCGCTGGTGCGGCAGCTCGAACGGCTGCGCAACGCGGCCTGGGAGCTGGCCGAGCAGCGGCTGCCCGGCGTCGTCGAACGGCTCGGGCACGGTGAGAAGGTGGACGTCGCGGTCGAGGCGCCGCCGCTGGAGTTCGGCTCCGACGAGATCGGGCAGGTGGGACGGGCGTTCAACGCCGTCCAGGAGACCGCGGTCCGCACCGCCGTCGAGCAGGCCGAGCTGCGCCGCGGCATCCGCGACGTCCTGCTCAGCCTGGCCCGCCGCACCCAGACCCTCGTGCACCGGCAGCTGACCATGCTCGACACGATGGAGCGCCGCCGCGACATCGAGGTCAAGGAGCTGGAGGAGCTGTTCCGGCTCGACCACCTCGCGACCCGGATGCGGCGCAACGCCGAGAACCTGATCGTGCTGTCCGGGGCGCTGCCCGCCCGTGGCTGGCGCAACTCCGTCCCGATGGTGGACGTCGTCCGCGCCGCCGTCGGCGAGGTCGAGGACTACACCCGCGTCACCGTCCTGCCGTTCGGGCCGGTCGAGCTGGCCGGACGCGCGGTCGGCGACCTCACCCACCTGCTCGCCGAGCTGATCGAGAACGCCGTGTCGTTCTCCCCGCCCGACACCATCGTGCAGGTCGGCGGGCACATGGTCGCCAGCGGCTTCGCCATCGACGTCGAGGACCGCGGGCTCGGCATGACCGACGAGAAACTCGTCGAGATCAACGGGCGGATCGCCGACCCGCCCGACTTCAACCTACAGAGCTCCGTCCAGCTCGGCCTGTTCGTCGTCAGCAAGCTCGCGGAACGCTACAACGTGCAGATCTCGCTGAAGCGCTCCGCCTACGGCGGGACCACGGCCGTCATCGTCGTCCCCCGGGACCTGATCACCGAGGGGACGCCGGAGCCCGTCGCCACCACCACGACCCGCAACGGGCTGGAGGTGCGCCGTCCCGCCGCGGTCGGCGCCGCCCCCGCGAACGGCCGTTCCGGGGCGTCCGGTCCGCTGTCGCTCGGCCCCGGGGCACCCGCCTCGGCACCGACCGGGCCCACGGCGACGCTTCCGTCGCGTCCGCCGTCTCCGAGCGCGGAACTGGGTGGACCTGCGCTGGTGGCAGTGCCGCCGCACACCGGAGACCTCCACGAGGTCGGCGACGCGCCCGGCGAGGCGGAGCTGCCCACGCCGCCCGCGCCGCCTTCGCCGCGCAAGTCGTATGAGGGGCCGCACGACGGGCCCGTGGACGAGCCCCCCGCGAGCGGCGAGCTTCCCGAATCCCCTCAGCCGGAGGACGTGCCGCCCGTGCCCGACACCCCGACCACCCCGTCCGGGCTGCCCGTCCGCGTGCCGCAGGCGAACCTCGCGGAACCCCTGCGCACCGACGAGCCGGCCGCCACCGAGGAACCGCGAGAACGGGACGACACCGTCCGCTCCCCCGCGGAGATCAAGCGGATCATGGGCTCCTACCAGCGCGGCACCCGGCAGGGCCGCTCCGACGCGGCGCTGCCGCGCGGGGACGGGCCCGGCACCGGTGCGGCGGAAGGCGAGGAAGAGCAGTGACGCAGAAGACCGGTACCACCTCCGATCTGGGCTGGCTGCTGGACGACCTCGTCCACCGGCTCCCGCACGCCCGCAGCGCGGTCGTGCTGTCGGCGGACGGGCTGCTCATGGCGTCGTCCGAGGGTGTGACGCAGGACGACGGCGAGCACCTCGCCGCCGTCGCCGCCGGGATCCAGAGCCTCGCCAAGGGCGCGGGCACCCGCTTCGGCGGCGGGCCCGTCCGGCAGACGATCGTGGAGATGCAGTCGGCCTACCTGCTGGTGACGGTCGCCGGGAAGGGCGCCTGCCTCGCGGTGCTGGCCGAGGAGGACGCCGACGTGGGCCTGGCCGCCTACGAGATGGCGATGCTCGTCACCGCGCTCGGCCACCATCTCACCTCACCGTCGCGGTCGGAGTCGGCCCCCGAGGGGCACCCGGCATGATGCCTCCCGAGGATCCGGCGCTCGGGTATCCGCGGGAGGATCCCTCGGCCCCGCGTCCGGGACATGACCGGTATCTCGACGAGCACGCCGGTCCGATGGTGCGGCCCTACGTGATGACCAGTGGCCGCATCGAACCCACCCGGGGCAAGTTCGACCTCATCACGCTCGTGGCGGCGGTCGGCCCCGAACCCGAGGGTTCGGTCGGGCTGGGGCCGGAGCATCTGGCGATCATCCGGCTGTGCCAGAACGTGATGTCGGTCGCCGAGGTGACCGGCCATCTCGATCTTCCCGTCGCGACGGTGCGGGTGATGCTCGGGGACCTGCTCGACAAGGGGTTCGTCTCCCTCCAGGAACCCGAACCTGAGGCGGACATGCACGACATCAGGCTCTACAAGGCGGTGATCGATGGTCTCCGGGCCCTCTAGGCGCGACGCACCGGCCCGCGGTCCGCGCGCGCGGCGGCTTCCCACCGCGGTGAAGATCGTGATCGCGGGCGGCTTCGGCGTCGGCAAGACCACGATGGTGGGGACGGTCTCCGAGACGCGGCCGCTGCGCACCGAGGAACTCCTCACCGACCAGAGCGTCGGCGTCGACGACGTCGCCGGGGTGGAACGCAAGGACACCACCACCGTCGCGATGGACTTCGGGCGCATCACGATGCGGGACGAGTACGTCCTCTACCTGTTCGGCACCCCCGGGCAGCAGCGCTTCTGGTTCATGTGGGACGAGGTCGCCATCGGCGCGCTCGGCGGCGTCGTCCTCGCCGACACGCGCCGCCTGTCGGACTGCTTCCCCTCGGTCGACTACTTCGAGCGCCGCAAGACGCCGTTCGTCGTGGCCGTCAACTGTTTCGAGGGCGCCAAGCAGTACGACCTCACGGAGATCGAGATGGCCCTGAACCTGGGCCCGAGGGTCCCGGTGATGCTCTGCGACGCCCGCGAGCTGGACTCCTGCAAGCAGGTGCTCATCGACCTCGTCCTGCACGCCATGAAGTACCGCGGCCTAACCGGCGAACCCCAAACCCAGAACGCCTAGACGAAGACCACGTCGCCGCGGGCGTGGCGGCGGGCGGTCGGGACGCACAGCGGCATCGCGCCCCGCCCGGCGGCGACCATGGCCATGACCATGGCCTCCTGGATCGTGCTGACGGTGGGGCCGGACGGGATGTCCCGGCCGTCCGGCGTCACCGATGGCGACTGCGTCTCGCGCCAGTAGCGCGGGCCGGTGACGCTAGCCGGTCCGGGTGATCACGTAGTCGCAGAGGTGGGTGAGGGCCTCGCGCGCCGGGATCTCGGGGAGGGTGAGCAGTTCGCGGCGGGCCTCGTCGGACCAGCGGTGCAGGTCGGCGCGGGCCCGGTCCATGGCCGGGTGGGCGCGCAGGAGGGCCAGGGCCTCGGCGTGCAGCGCGTCGTCGGTCAGGTCCTGGACGAGCAGCCCACGGAGCCGGACGTCGTCCGCGTCACCCGAGCCGACACCCGCCAGAACGTGGTGCATGGGGAGGGTGCGGATGCCCTCACGGAGGTCGGTGCCGGGGGTCTTGCCCGACTCCTCCGCCTCGGACGCGATGTCGAGGATGTCGTCCGACAGCTGGAACGCGACCCCGATCTTCTCGCACGCGGACGTGACCGTCCGCACCGTCTGCGGCGAGGCACCCGCGAGGAGCGCGCCGAAATGGCCGGAGACGGCGATCAGCGAGCCGGTCTTGTCGGCGACGACCTGGAGGTAGTGCTCCAGCTGGTCGGCGCCCGGACGAGGCCCGACCGTCTCCTGGATCTGGCCGCGGACGAGACGCCCGAACGCCCGCGCCTGGATCCGGACGGCGTCAGGCCCGAGATCGGCGAGCAGGTCGGACGCCCGCGCGAACAGGTAGTCGCCGGTGAGGATCGCGACGGTGTTCGTCCAGCGCGAGTTCGCGGACTGCTGGCCGCGCCGGACGGTCGCCTCGTCCATCACGTCGTCGTGGTACAGGGTGCCGAGGTGCGTCAGCTCGACGACGACCGCCGCGGGCACGATGCCCGGGGCGGACGGGTCGCCGAAGTGCGAGGCCAGCAACACCAGCATCGGCCGGAACCGCTTGCCGCCCGCCTCCACCAGATGCTTGGAGGCATCCGAGAGCAGCGGGTCCTCACCGCGCACGCAGTCGAGCAGGAGGGCCTCGACCTCGGCCAGGCGCTCCCTGGCATCCGCCGCGAGGCCCGCGTCGAGGGAAAGGCCGAACGGGCCCGCCTCCTGCGGGGGGGCGACACCCCGTCCCCCCCGAGTGGGTCGACCGTCCCGGCCCCCGCCACTCCGCCGGCGCTCCGTTCCGGAGACCGGGCCGGTCTCCGCCGGCCCGCCGGGCTTCTCCTTGGACGGGTTGCTCACCCAGGTCTCCCTACCGCACGAACATGTGAGTCGTGGCCTGCCCCGCCAGATCCAGCACGGGCTGTGGGAGCACGCCGAGTACCACAGTAGCCGTCACGCCGAGCGCGACGGCGACCGCGGTCGCCGGGCCCGCCACGACGACGGGGCCGTCCGCGTCCGGCTCGCTGAAGAACATGACGACGATCACACGGACGTAGAAGAACGCGGCGACCGCGGACGAGATGACCGCGACGATCACCAGCGGCGTCGCGCCCTCCTCGACGGCGGCCTTGAACACCGCGAACTTCCCGGTGAACCCGCTGGTCAGCGGGATACCGGCGAACGCCAGCAGGAAGAAGGCGAACGCGCCCGCGACGACCGGGGAGCGCTTGCCGAGCCCCGCCCACCGCGACAGGTGGCCCGCCTCGCCGCCCGCGTCCCGCACCATCGTGACGACGGCGAACGCGCCGACGGAGGTGAACCCGTAGGCGAGCAGGTAGAACAGCGTGCTGGACAGGCCGTCGGGGGACGCGGCGATCACGCCCATGAGCAGGAAGCCCGCGTGCGCGATCGACGAGTAGGCCAGCATCCGCTTGATGTCGGTCTGGGTGATCGCGATGATCGACCCGATCGCCATGGTGAGGATGGCGACGCCCCACATGAACGGCCGCCAGTCCCATTCGAGGGTCTCGAACACGACGTAGTAGACGCGCAGGATCGCGCCGAACGCGGACACGACCGTGCAGGACGCCATCAGCGCCGTGATCGGCGTGGGGGCGCCCTGGTACACGTCCGGCTTCCACATGTGGAACGGGACGCCGCCGAGCTTGAACAGCAGCCCGACCGACAGCAGCGCGACACCCGCGAGCAGCAGCGTCTCGTTGCCCGCGTCCTTGCCGATCTGGGTGGAGATGTCCGACAGCCGCACCGACCCGGAGTACCCGTACAGCAGCGCCGCGCCGTACAGGAAGAACGCCGAGGAGAACGCGCCGAGCAGGAAGTACTTGACCGCGGCCTCCTGCGACAGCAGCCGCCTACGGCGGGCCAGCCCGCACAGCAGGTACAGCGGCAGCGACAGGACCTCCAGCGCCACGAACATCGTGAGCAGGTCGTTCGCGGCGGGGAACATCAGCATGCCGCCGACCGCGAACATCATCAGCGGGAACACCTCGGTCTGGGTGATCCCCGCCTCGGTGGTGCGCTGCTCCGCCTCGCTGCCCGGCAGCGCGGACGCCTGGGCGGCGAAATGCCCGCCGACCGCGCCCCGGCCGTCGCCGCGCTCGGAGATCAGCAGCAGGCTCAGCAACGCCAGCAACAGGATGGTGCCCTGGAGGAACAGGGTCGGACCGTCCACGCCGAGGGCGCCCTCGGCGGCGACATGGTGCGGGTCGTCGCGCCACGCCAGGGCGACCGTCCAGGCGAACGCCCCGGCGAGGCCGAGGAACGCCAGCGGAACCTGGAGGTAGTAGCGCGCCCTGCGACCGACGAACGCCTCGACCAGCACTCCCGCCACGGCGACGCCGAAGACCACGAGCATCGGCGCGATCTGCCCGTACTCGATGTGCGGCGCGGGGATGTCACCCCCCTGCGCGAGAACGGCGCCTACCTGGGCGCTCGCTTGACCGCCGGTGTTCATGGACGAGCTCCGTTCTCGGCGACTTCACCGGTGATGTCCGGCGCCGGGTCGTGCTTGTCGACCCGGGCGAGGGTCTCCTTCACCGAAGGGTTGATCACGTGCAGCACCGGCTGCGGGAAGACGCCCATCGCCACGATGATCGCGATGATCGGGGCGACGGCCCACTTCTCCCGGGCGCTGAGGTCCTTCATGCCCTCGACGGCCGGTGCCTTCGGGCCGCCCATGGTCCGCTGGTACATCCACAGGATGTAGATCGCGGCGAGGACGACGCCGCTGACGGCGAGCGCGCCCGCCCACTCGTAGCGCTCGAACGTCCCGACGATCACGAGGAACTCCGAGACGAATGTGGACAGGCCGGGCAGTGACAGCCCGGACAGGCCCGCGACGAGGAACAGTCCGGCGAGGACGGGCGCCGCCTTCTGCACCCCGCCGAAGTCGGAGATCTTCGCCGACTTCCGCCGGACGATCATGAAGCCGATGATCAGGAACAGCGCGCCGGTGGAGAACCCGTGGTTCACCATGTACAGCGTCGCGCCGGACTGGCCCTGCGACGTCATCGCGAAGATGCCGAGCACGATGAACCCGAAGTGCGACACCGACGTGTAGGCGACGAGCCGCTTCAGGTCGACCTGCCCGATCGCGAGGATCGCGCCGTAGATGATGCTGAGCACCGCGAACGCGAGCACGACCGGAGTCGCCCACTTCGCCGCGCCGGGGAACAGCTCCAGGCAGAACCGCAGCATGCCGTACGTGCCGACCTTGTCCAGGACGCCGACGATCAGCACCAGCGCCCCGGGCGGGGACTGCTGCGCCGCGTCCGGCAGCCAGGTGTGCACCGGCACCATCGGCGCCTTGATCGCGAACGCGACGAAGAAGCCGAGGAACAGCCACTTCGCGGTCGTCGGGTCGATGTTCATCTTCGACAGCTCGTCGAACATGAACGTGCCGTGGCCGAGTCCGCCGTCGTCGACCGACTTGGCCGACAGCGGGTACAGCCAGATCACCGCGACGAGCATCAGCAGCCCGCCGAACAGCGAGTACAGCAGGAACTTCACCGCGGCGTAGGAGCGCTGCGGGCCGCCGTAGTACCCGATGATGAAGTACACCGGGATCAGCATCGCCTCGAAGAAGACGTAGAACAGGAACACGTCCGTCGCGGCGAACACGCCGATCATCGCGGCTTCGAGCGACAGCAGCAGCGCGAAGTACGTCTTCACCGACCGCTTCGCCGGGACGTCGACGCCGCCGGAGCGGTCGGCCTCCGTCCAGGACGCCAGCATGACCAGCGGGACGAGGATCACCGACAGCAGGATCAGCACCAGCGCGACACCGTCGACGCCGACCGCCCAGTGGACCCCGAACTCCTTGATCCACCAGTACTTCTCGTCGTACTGGAAGCGGGCTGTGCCCATTCCACCGCCCGAACCTGCCTCCGCGTCGAACCCGGCCGCCATGACGCAGGCGAGGACCGCGACGACGAGGGAGACGCCGAGCGCGAACCACTTGACGGCGGCCTCCCGCTCGCGCGGGATGACGCTGAGCAGCACCGCGCCCACCAGTGGCAGCGCGATGAGGACGCTCAGCCAGGGAAAGTCGCTCATGAAACGTTCACCACCAGGAGCGTCGCGACCACGAGGGCGGCGCCGCAGAACATTGAGAGGGCGTAGGAGCGGGCGAAGCCCGTCTGGACGCGGCGGAACCGGCCGGACGTCCCGCCGATCCCGGCGGCGGTGCCGTTGACGGCGCCGTCCACGCCCCGGCCGTCGAACCAGACGGCGAGGCGGGTCAGCCACTGCCCGGGACGCATCAGCAGCGACTCGTTGATCGCGTCGCCGTACAGGTCCTTGCGGGCCGCGACGGTGACGAACGAGCCCTTCGGCGCCTCACGCGGCACCTTCCGGGCGCCGTACTGCCGCCACGCGATCGCCACCCCGATGACCATCAGCACGAACGTGGCGATGCCCGCCATGCCGAGCGGTTTGAACTCGTGTTCGTGCGCGGGCGCCCCGACGACCGGTTCGAGGAAGTCGGAGAACCCTCCGAGGATGAGGAACCCGCCCGCGAACACCGACCCGACGGCCAGCAGCATCAGCGGCCACGTCATGACGGCCGGGGACTCGTGCGGGTGGACCGCGTCATCGCCGCTGTCCGCCCAGCGCTTCTCACCGAAGAACGTCATGAACATGACGCGCGACATGTAGTACGCGGTGATCCCGGCGCCGATCAGGGCGCAGGAGCCGAGGATCGCGCCGGACGTGCCGCCCTTGTCGTAGGCGGCCTCGATGATGCCGTCCTTGGTGAACCAGCCGGACAGCCCCGGGAACCCGATGATGGCGAGATACCCGAGCCCGAACGTCGCGTACGTGATGAACATGACCGTGCGCAGCGCGCCGTAGTGGCGCATGTTCACGTCGTCCTTCATCCCGTGCATGACGGAACCGGCGCCGAGGAACAGGCCCGCCTTGAAGAAGCCGTGCGCGATGAGGTGCGCGATGGCGAACACGTACCCGGGTTTGCCGAGACCGGCGGCGAGGTGCATGTAGCCGATCTGCGACATCGTCGACCCGGCGAGGGCCTTCTTGATGTCGTCCTTGCCGCACCCGATGATCGCGCCGAACAGCAGCGTGGCCGCGCCGACGATCGTCACCACCAGCTGCGCGGTGTCGGACATCTCGAAGATCGGCCCGGCCCGGACGATCAGGTACACCCCGGCCGTCACCATGGTCGCGGCGTGGATGAGCGCCGACACGGGGGTCGGGCCCTCCATCGCGTCCAGCAGCCACGACTGGAGCGGGAGCTGCGCCGACTTGCCGCACGCACCGAGCAGGAGCAGCAGCCCGATCGCGGTGGCGGTGCCGGTGCTGAGCTGGGCCGCGAGGCCCACGTGCTCGGCGCCCGTGCCGAGGATCTGGTCGTAGCCGACCGTCCCGAACGTGGAGAACATGAGCGCGATCGCGATGATCAGCCCCATGTCGCCGACGCGGTTGACGACGAACGCCTTCTTCGCGGCGGTCGCCGCCGTCGGCTTGTACTGCCAGAACCCGATCAGCAGGTACGAGGCGAGGCCCACGCCCTCCCAGCCGAGGAACATGACCAGGAAGTTGTCGCCGAGCACCAGCAGCAGCATCGCCGCGACGAACAGGTTCAGGTAGGCGAAGAACTTGCGCCGCTCGGGGTCCTCGGCCATGTAGCCGATGGAGTAGATGTGGATCAGCGACCCGACCCCGGTGATCAGCAGGACGAAGCTGATGGACAGCGGGTCCACCAGCAGGTCCATGCCGACCTTGAACGAGCCGACGTCGATGAAGTCCCACAGGTGCAGGGTGCGGCGCCGTTCCTCGGCCTCGTACCCGAGCATCTGGACGAACATCGCCGCGCCGACCGCGAACGACGCGATCGACATGGTGACGCCGAGCAGATGCCCCCACCGGTCGGTGCGCCTACCTCCCAGCAGGAGGATCGCGGCGCCCGCTAGCGGGAGCGCGATGAGGAGCCAGGACGCCGCCTGGATGCCTTCCGCTTTCATTTCCGCCTCTCAGTACTTCAGCAGGTTCACGTCGTCCACCGACGACGACCTGCGGGTCCGGAAGACGGTCATGATGATCGCCAGGCCCACCACGACCTCCGCCGCGGCCACCACCATCACGAAGAACGCGATGATCTGGCCGTCGAGGTTGCCGTGCATGCGGGAGAACGACACGAACGCCAGGTTCGTCGCGTTCAGCATCAGCTCGACGCACATGAACACCACGATCGCGTTGCGCCGCACAAGGACGCCGAGCGCTCCGATGGTGAACAGGATCGCCGAGAGCGCCAGGTAGTGACCCGGACTCATTGACCAGCCTCGCCTTCACGCTGGGGAGAGGAGCCCCCTGCTTGGCCCCGGGGGGTGTGGGGGGTCGTCCCCCCACCCGAGAGCGTCCCGGACTTGACGACGCGTGCCTCGGCGTCGGCGTCCTTCGCCTCCTCGGTCGCGGCCCTGACCGCGCGCACGTCGCGGGCGACCGCCTCCTCCTCGGTGCCGCCGTACAGGTCGGCGTGCCGCTCCGCCGTGTCGGTGCGGGCGGCGATGACCGGGTTGACCGACAGCTCGGACGGCGTCCCGTCGGGCAGCAGCGCCGGCATGTCGACGGCGTTGTGCCGGGCGTAGGTGCCGGGTCCGGGCAGCGGCCCCGGGTGGTCGCCGGACAGGAACCGTCCCTTGGACAGGTCCTTCTGCGTCGGCTTCGGCTCCGTCCGCTCCCGGTGCGCCAGCACCATCGCGCCCAGCGCCGCGGTGATCAGCAGGGCGCTGGTCGCCTCGAACGCGAACACGTACTTGGAGAACAGCAGCCGGGCCAGGCCGATGACGTTGCCCTCGGAGTTCGCCTGGTCCAGGCCGGCCGAGTCGTCGAGCGCGGCGTTCCCGAGCCCGATCGTCAGCAGGACGACGAACCCGATCGCGGCGACGACCGCCCAGAAGCGCTGGCCCCGGATCGTCTCCACCAGCGAGTCGGTGGAGCTGACCCCGACGAGCATCAGCACGAACAGGAACAGCATCAGCACCGCGCCGGTGTACACGATGACCTGGACGAACGCCAGGAACGGCGCGTTCTGGATCGCGTACAACGCGGCCAGCGACAGCATCACGGTCGCCAGCAGCAGCGCCGAGTGCACCGCCTTCCGCACGAAGATCATGCCGAGCGCGGCGCAGACGGAGACCACGGCGAGCAGCCAGAAGAAGAACGGCTCGCCGGACTGCTTGTCGGCCACCTCGGCGAGAACCGGGGACGCGAGCACGTGAGCGGAGGTCACTTCTTCTCACCGCCCCTGCGCTTCGCCTTCTCGCGCTTGACGGCCTGGTCGACGCCGGTCCTGCCGCCCTCTTCGGACGGCACCGTGGGAGCCGAAGGCGCTCCGGGGGGCGTGGGGGGTCGTCCCCCCTCGGACTGCGCGGTGGGCGCCTCGTCCTGCGGCTGGAGTCCGAGGCGGTAGTAGTCCTCCTCGGTGTCGCCGAGCCGCATCTCGTGCGGCGGCGTCTCCATGCCCTCGCGCAGCGGCGCCAGCAGCATCTCCTTGGTGTAGATCAGGCTCTCGCGGCTGTCGTCGGCGAGCTCGTACTCGTTGGTCATCGTGAGCGCCCGCGTCGGGCACGCCTCGATGCACAGCCCGCAGAGGATGCAGCGCAGATAGTTGATCTGGTAGATGCGGCCGTACCGCTCGCCGGGCGAGTACCGCTCGTCGGCGGTGTTGTCGGCGCCCTCGACGAAGATGGCGTCGGCGGGACACGCCCAGGCGCACAGCTCGCAGCCGATGCACTTCTCCAGACCGTCCGGCCACCGGTTGAGCTGGTGCCGCCCGTGGAAGCGCGGGGCGGTGGGCTTCTTCACCTCGGGGTACTGAACGGTCTCGCTCTTGGTGAACATCTGGTGGAACGAGACCCCGAACCCCTTGACCGGGTTCAGGAAATCAGTGAGTCCCACTGGTGACCTCCTCGGGAGGGGTTCTCAACGTGGACGCCCCGGACGGCTTCCCGCCTGTTCCGTGGTAGTGGGGGGCGTCCATGGGCGGTACGGGGAACCCGCCGGCCGCCGGATCGGGCCTGCCGCCCGGGTCCGTCGCGCCGGGCACGATCTCCTTGTCGTCCTCGCCGCCGCGCGCCATCTCCCAGACCAGCGTGGCGACCAGCACCACCGCGGCGGCCACGGCGGCGACGATCACGATCTGCCGCATGTCGTAGCCGTCGTTGCGCAGCGCGCGGATGGTGGCGACCAGCAGGATCCAGCCGAGCGAGAAGGGCATCAGCACCTTCCAGCCGAGCTTCATCAGCTGGTCGTAGCGGACGCGCGGGAGCGTACCGCGCAGCCAGATGAAGAAGAAGATGAACAGGAAGACCTTGACCAGGAACCACAGGATCGGCCACCAGCCGGAGTTGGAGCCCTCCCACACCGTGGAGATCGGCCACGGGGCCCGCCAGCCGCCGAGGAACAGCGTGGTGGCGAGCGCCGACAGCGTCGTCAGGTTGATGTACTCCGCGAGGAAGAACATCGCGAACTTCAGCGACGAGTACTCGGTGTGGAAGCCGCCGACCAGCTCGCCCTCGCCCTCGGGCAGGTCGAACGGGATGCGGTTCGACTCACCCATCATCGTCACCACGTAGACGATGAAGGACGGCAGCAGCAGGATCACGAACCACTTGTCGTCCTGCGCCGCGACGATGTCGGACGTGGACATCGAGCCCGCGAACATGAACACCGCGACGAACGACAGCCCCATCGCGATCTCGTAGGAGATCATCTGCGCGGACGAGCGCAGCCCGCCGAGCAGCGAGTACGGCGACATCGACGACCAGCCGGCCAGCACCACGCCGTAGATGCCCATCGACGACATCGCGAGGACGAGGAGCACCGCCACGGGCAGGTCGGTGAGCTGGAGGGCCGTCTCATGCCCGAAGATCGACACGCGCGGCCCGAACGGGATGATCGCGAACGAGATGAACGCCGGGACCGCCGACATGACCGGCGCCAGGACGAACACGACCTTGTCGACCTGGCGGGGGACGATGTCCTCCTTCAGCGCCAGCTTCACACCGTCGGCGAGGCCCTGGAGCAGGCCGAACGGGCCCGTCCTGTTGGGGCCGACGCGCAGCTGCATCCGGCCGATGACGCGCCGTTCGATCCACATCGTCATCAGCACGGTCACGACGAGGAACGCGAAGACGGCGATCACCTTGCCGCCGATCAGCCACCACGGGTCGTCGCCGAAGCCCTCCAGCGGCGCCGGAGCGGGCGCCGTCGTATTCATTTCACGCCTCCAGCGTTCTCGGTCGCGCGCACGAGCACACCGCTCGCTATCTTCACGACGCCCCCGGCGGTCGCGCCCAGGTCGCGGTGCACCGCGCAGCCCACCGAGTTGGTCGGGAGCCACACCACCCGGTCGGGCAGGTCTTCGGTGATCTCCAGCGGGAGGGTGACCTCGCCGCGCGCCGCCGACACGGTCACCGCGCCGGTCGCGCCGATCTCGGCCGCCGTCGCGGGCGACAGCCGGGCGACCGCGGTCTTGGCCGTGCCCGCGAGGAACGGCTCGCCGTCCTGCATGCGGCCCTGGTCGAGCAGCATGCGCCACGTCGCGAGCAGCGCCTCACCCTGTTCGGGGCGCGGCGGCAGCGGCGGCGCCACGTTCGGGGCCTCCGGACGCTCGCCACGGTGGGCGCCGAGTGCGGTCAGCTCACTGCGGGCCGCGTCCGGGCCCGGCAGGCCGAGATGGACGTCCAGCTCGTCGGCGAGGGCGTCCAGCACCCGCAGGTCGGACATCTTCCCGGCCGCCTTCAACACGATGTCGAACTGGCGGCCACGGCCCTCCCAGTCGACGAACGTGCCGGACTTCTCCGCCACGGCCGCGACCGGGAACACGACGTCGGCGCGGTCGGTGACCGCGCTCGGCCGCTGCTCCAGGCTCACCACGAACGGGGTGGCGTCCAGGGCCCGCAGCATCGCCTCCGGGTCGGCCAGGTCGCCCGGGTCGACGCCGCCGACGAGCAGCGCGCCGCGCCGTCCCGCCGCCGCGGCCGCGACGATGCCGTCGGTGTCCTCGCCGGGGGTGGCGGGCAGCTCGGCGACGCCCCAGCGGCGGGCCACCTCGGCGCGCGCCTCCGGGTCGGTCACCGGACGGCCGATCGGCAGCAGCCCGGGCAGCGCCCCGGCCTCGACCGCGCCGCGTTCCCCGGCCCGGCGCGGCACCCACGCCAGCCTCGCGCCCGTCACCTGCGCGAGCCGCACGGCCGCCGTCAGCGCTCCCGCGCTGGTCGCGAGCCGCTCGCCGAGCAGGATCACTGCGCCGGGCGCCTCCAGGTTCGTCCGGACATCGGCGCGGGCCGCGTCCCCGACGAGGGCGTTGAGCGTCTCGGCCTCCGCGCCGGGGGCCGTCGGCAGCAGCGTCCCGCCGACCTTGCCGAGCCCGCGCGTCGCGAACGGCGCGACGCCGTACACCTTCAGCGCCTTCTTGCGGAACGCCTTGCGGAGCCGCAGGAAGACGATCGGCGACTCCTCCTCCGGCTCGAACCCGGCCAGCAGGACGGCGGGCGCCTTCTCCAGGTCGGTGTAGGACACCTCGATGGAGCGTCCCGCGACGGACGAGGCGAGGAACCGCGTCTCCTCGTCCGACAGCGGGCGGGCCCGGAAGTCGACGTCGTTGGTGCCGAGCGCGATCCGCGCGAACTTGGCGTAGGCGTAGGCGTCCTCAAGGGTGACCCGGCCGCCGGTCAGCACGGCCGCCGAGCCGCGCGCCGCCGCGAGGCCCTCCGCCGCGATGGTGAGCGCCTCCGGCCACGACGCCGGTTCGAGGACGCCGTCCTCGTTCCGGACCAGCGGGTGCGTGAGCCGCTCGGGCCGCGTGGCGTAGGTGAACGCCCAGCGGCCCTTGTCGCAGTTCCACTCCTCGTTGACGTGCGGGTCGTCCCCGGCCAGCCGCCGCGTCACCTTGCCGCGCCGGTGGTCGGTCCGCAGCGCGCAGCCGGACGCGCAGTGCTCGCACACGCTCGGCGTCGACACCAGGTCGAACGGCCGCGACCGGAACCGGTACGCGCTGCCGGTCAGCGCGCCGACCGGGCAGATTTGCACCGTGTTGCCGGAGAAGTACGACTGGAACGGGCGGTCGCCCGCGATGCCGACCTCCTCCTTCGCGCCCCGCTCGAACAGGTCGATGAAGGCGTCGCCCGCGATCTGCTCGGAGAACCGGGTGCAGCGGGTGCACTGGATGCAGCGCTCGCGGTCGAGCAGCACCTGGCTGGACAGCGGGATCGGCTTCGGCCACGTCCGCTTCGTCTCGACGAACCGGGTCTCGCCGCGCCCGTGGGACATCGCCTGGTTCTGGAGGGGGCACTCGCCGCCCTTGTCGCAGACCGGACAGTCCAGCGGGTGGTTGATGAGGAGGAACTCCATGATGCCGTGCTGGGCCTTGTCGGCCACCGGCGAGGTGAGCTGGGTCTTGACGACCATGCCCGGCATCACGGCGGTGGTACAGGACGCCTGCGGCTTCGGCATCCCCCGGCCGTTCCCGGCGTCGGGGATCTCCACCAGGCACTGGCGACAGGCGCCGATCGGGTCGAGCAGCGGGTGCTCGCAGAACCGGGGGATCTGGATGCCGAGCAGCTCGGCGGCCCGGATGATCAGCGTGCCCTTGGGCACCTCGATCTCGAAGCCGTCGATGGTGCAGGCGATCATCTCGATCTTCTCCACCGCCGACTTGTCGTCGGTGACGGTCACTTGGCACCTCCCCAGAGGGTGGACTTGGCCGGGTCGAACGGGCAGCCGCCCTGCTCGAAGTGCTGGAGGTACTCGGCCCTGAACAGCTTGATGGACGACACGACCGGGCTCGTCGCACCGTCGCCGAGGGCGCAGAACGCGCGGCCGAGGATGTTGTCGGAGATGTCGAGGAGCGTCTCCAGATCCTCCTCGGTGCCCTGACCGGCCTCCAGCCGCTTCAGCATCAGCTTGTACCAGTAGGTGCCCTCGCGGCACGGCGTGCACTTGCCGCACGACTCGTGCGCGTAGAACTCCGACCAGCGCAGCACCGCCCGGACGACGCAGGTCGTCTCGTCGAAGATCTGGAGGGCGCGGGTGCCGAGCATCGACCCGGCGGCGCCGACGGACTCGAAGTCCAGCGGGACGTCCAGATGCTCCTCGGTGAAGATCGGCGTGGACGAGCCGCCGGGCGTCCAGAACTTCAGCCGGTGCCCCTCGCGGATGCCGCCCGACATGTCGAGCAGCTCCCGCAGCGTGATGCCGAGCGGCGCCTCGTACTGGCCTGGCCGCGTCACGTGCCCGGACAGCGAGAAGATCCCGAAGCCCTGCGACTTCTCCGTGCCCATCGAGGCGAACCAGTCGGCGCCGTTCCCGACGATCGAGGGAACCGACGCGATCGACTCGACGTTGTTGATGACAGTGGGCCCGCCGTACAGGCCCGCGACCGCGGGGAAGGGGGGCTTCAACCTGGGCTGGCCACGGAACCCTTCGAGGGAGTCCAGCAGCGCCGTCTCCTCGCCGCAGATATAGGCCCCGGCGCCGCTGTGGACGACGACGTCCAGGTCGTACCCGGACCCGAGGATGTCCTTGCCGAGATATCCGGCCTCGTACGCCTCGGCGACCGCCTGGTGCAGCCGCCGGATCACGTGCAGCACCTCGCCGCGCACATAGATGAACGCGGTGTTCGACCTGATCGCGTACGAGCTGATGATGACGCCCTCGACCAGCACGTGCGGGTTGGCCATCATCAGCGGGATGTCCTTGCACGTCCCCGGCTCCGACTCGTCGGCGTTGACGACGAGGTAGCGCGGGTTCGGGCTGGACGGCGGCAGGAAGCCCCACTTCATTCCGGTGGGGAAGCCCGCGCCGCCGCGGCCGCGCAGGCCGGAGTCCTTGACCGTCTGGACGATCGCGTCCGGCTCCATCCGCAGCGCCGTCCGCAGCGCCTTGTAGCCGCCGTCGCGCTCGTAGCCCGCGCGGGTGAACGAGTCGGCCTGGTCCCAGTTCTGGGTGAGGACGGGGGTGAGCGTGGTCACTTGTTCCGTCCCTCCTGGCTGCCGGGCTTCGCGTCACCGGGAATGGGCTTGCCGGGCTCGTGCGGCGGCTCGCTGATCTCCTCCGGCTTCACCGGCTCCTCCGGCCGCGTCCGGTCGACGTCGGTGCGGGGCGCCGTCCAACCGCGTTCCTTGGCGAGCTTCAGGCCGCGCAGCGACTCGGGCCCGGCCTGGACGCCCTCGCGGGCGCGCCCGTCCGGGAACCCGGCGAGCACCCGCGACGCCTCCTTCCACGTGGCCAGGCTTTCCGGGCCGCGCGAGGGGAGCACCCGCTCACCCGAGCGGAGGTCGTCGACGAGCTTCTTGGCCTTCTCGGGAGTCATGTTGTCGAAGAACTCCCAGTTGACCATCATCACCGGCGCGAAGTCGCACGCCGCGTTGCACTCGATGCGCTCCAGGCTGACCCTGCCGTCCGGAGTGGCCTCGTCGTGGCCGACACCGGTGTGCTCGGACAGCTCGTTCCAGATCTGGTCGCCGCCCATCACCGCGCACAGCGTGTTGATGCACACGCCGACGTGGTACTCGCCGACGGGCCGCTGCTTGTACTGCGTGTAGAACGTCACGACGCCCGTCACCTGCGCGGGCGTGATCCCGAGCAGTTCGGCGCAGAACTCGATGCCGTCCTGCGTGACGTGGCCCTCCGCCGACTGCACGAGGTGCAGCAGCGGCAGCAGCGCCGACCTCGGCCGCGGGTACCGGCCGATGATCTCTTTCGCGTCCCGCTCCAGGCGTTCGCGAACGTCGGGTTCGTACGTCATCGGTCCACTCCCCCCATGACCGGGTCGATGCTGGCGACGGCCGCGATGATGTCGGCGATCATGCCGCCCTCCGACATCGCGGGCGCGGCCTGTAGGTTCACAAAGGACGGCTCGCGGAAGTGCACGCGGTACGGGCGGGTGCCGCCGTCGCTGACCACATGCGCGCCGAGTTCGCCGCGCGGCGACTCGATCGGCGCGTACGCCTGGCCCGCCGGGACCCGGAAGCCCTCGGTGACCAGCTTGAAGTGGTGGATCAGCGCCTCCATCGACGTGCCCATGATGTGCGCGATGTGCCGGGGCGAGTTGCCCATGCCGTCCGCGCCGATCGCGAGCTGCGCCGGCCAGCCGATCTTCTTGTCCTCGATCATCACCGGGCCCTTGGCGGTCCGCAACCGGTCCAGGCACTGCTCGACGATCTTGAGCGACTCCTCCATCTCGTCCATCCGGACGAGGTAGCGGCCGTACACGTCGCAGGTGTCCTGCGTCGCGACGTCGAAGTCGTAGGTCTCGTAACCGCAGTAGGGCTGCGACTTGCGCAGGTCCCACGGCAGGCCGGTCGAGCGCAGCACCGGGCCGGTGACGCCGAGCGCCATGCAGCCGGTGAGGTCGAGGTAGGCGATGTCCTTCGTGCGGGCCAGGAACACCGGGTTGGCGTCCATCAGCTTGCGCAGCGCCTGGATCCGCTTCGGCATCCGGTCCAGATAGTCGCGGATCTTGCTGGTGGCGCCGCTCGGCAGGTCCTGCGCGACCCCGCCCGGCCGGACGTAGGCCATGTTCATCCGCAGGCCGGTGATCTCCTCGAACAGGTCGAGCGTGTACTCGCGCTCGATGAACCCGTTCAGCATCACGGTCGTCGCGCCGAGTTCGAGGCCGAACGTGGCGATCGCGACCAGGTGCGAGGAGATCCGGTTCAGCTCCATCATCATCACGCGGATGATCTGGGCCCGCTCGGGCACCTGGTCGGTGATGCCGAGCAGCTTCTCCACGCTCAGGCAGTACGCCGTCTCGTTGAAGATCGGCGCCAGGTAGTCCATCCGGGTGCAGAACGTGGTGCCCTGCGTCCAGGTGCGGTACTCCATGTTCTTCTCGATGCCGGTGTGCAGGTAGCCGATGCCCACCCGGGCCTCGTTCACCGTCTCACCGTCGAGCGTGAGGATCAGCCGGAGCACGCCGTGCGTGGACGGGTGCTGCGGCCCCATGTTGACGACGAGCCGCTCGTCGCCGAGGTCCTCGGCGCCGGACACGACCTTGTCCCAGTCCTGCCCGCCGACGTCGAACACCTTGCCCTCGGCGGCCTCGTCGGCCGCATAGGCGTCGTATTCGGTGTACTTCGTGCTGCTCATCGAGCTGGCGGAACAGCCACTTCGAACTTACTTTCGAAGAAACTGCCCCTCCCTCCCCTCACGCATGTGAAAGAGTTCCAGGCATCGGGCGGCGATACCCAAGCCGCCAGTTTCACCGCCGGGCTGGCGGGCAGAGCCTGTGGAGCGGGCGTAAGACCTCTGGGATTCGTCTTGGGGGCGATCCGCGACGAAGCAGGAAGGTCTCTGGGGCGACCCGGAGAGTCCACCGCCTTCGGGCCGGTGGAGGATGTCAAGTGTACGACCTCCGCTCATCTGGTGGCGGGATCTCCGCACCTCGGTATTCCACGGGGATCCCGCCAAGCGGGTAGTCCTTGCGCTGCGGATGGCCGACCCAGTCGTCGGGCATCTCGATGCGCGTGAGCGCGGGGTGCCCGTCGTAGACGATCCCGAAGAAGTCGTAGGTCTCCCGTTCGTGCCAGTCGCTCGTCGGGTAGACGGGCACCAGCGACGGGACGTGCGGGTCGGCGTCCGGGCAGGTCGTCTCCAGCCGGACGCGCCGGTTGTGCGTGATCGACAGCAGGTGCGTGACCGAGTGCAGCTCGGCGCCCTCGTCCTTCGGGTAGTGCACGCCCGACGTGCCCGAGCACAGCTCGAAGCGGAGGGACGGCTCGTCCCGCATCGTCCGGGCGACCTCAAGCA
Organism: Actinomadura meridiana; assembly: GCF_039537545.1. NCBI lineage: Bacteria > Bacillati > Actinomycetota > Actinomycetes > Streptosporangiales > Thermomonosporaceae > Actinomadura > Actinomadura meridiana. The sequence goes on along the minus strand of NZ_BAABAS010000001.1, from coordinate 157,618 downwards.
GGTGCTCGCGCTTGACGAAGAACGTCAGCTCGCCCCGGTCGACCACGACCCGCTCTATCGCGTCACCGAAACCCGGGTAGGTGCGCTCAAGCTCGTCGGCGATCTCGTCGAACTCGCCGGGGTCGGCGGCGCCGCCGGGCCCGCCGTAGGGCCGCGACGCCGACACCTTCGGGCTCTGCCGGATGAGGAGCCCGCCGTAGCCGGACGTGTCGCCGGTCGTCTTCGCGCCGAACATGCCCTTGCGGACGATCGGCTGCTCGCGGCGCTCCTCCTCGGTGTGCGCGGGCAACTGGTCCGCGGCCTGCTCGGCCTTCTGCTCCGGATGCTCGGACGTCATCTCAGGCCCCCTGTCCGAGCAGCGGGAGCTGGCGACGCTTGGCCACTTCCAGCTCGGTGATCTGCTTGGCGCGCTGCGGGCCGAGCTTGGTGTTCTGGATCTTGTCGTGCAGCTTCAGGATCGCGTCCAGGAGCATCTCGGGCCGCGGCGGACAGCCGGGCAGGTAGACGTCCACCGGGACGATGTGGTCCACGCCCTGCACGATCGCGTAGTTGTTGAACATCCCGCCGGACGACGCGCACACGCCCATCGCGATGACCCACTTCGGCTCGGTCATCTGGTCGTAGATCTGCCGCAGCACGGGCGCCATCTTCTGGCTGACCCGGCCGGCCACGATCATCAGGTCGGCCTGCCGGGGCGTCGCCGAGGCGCGCTCCATGCCCCACCGGGAGAAGTCGTGCCGGGGGTCGCCGGTCGCCATCATCTCGATCGCGCAACACGCCAGGCCGAACGTCGCCGGCCACACCGAGCTCTTGCGCGCCCATCCGGCGACCTGCTCGACCGTGGTCAGCAGGAAGCCGCTGGGAAGTTTCTCCTCAAGACCCATTTAGTCCCACTCCAGACCGCCGCGCCGCCAGATGTAGGCGTACGCCACGAGCACGGTGACGATGAAAAGGACCATCTCGACAAGGCCGAACATGCCCATCCGGTCGAATGCGACCGCCCAGGGGTAAAGGAAGATGATCTCAATGTCGAAGACGATGAACAACATCGCCGTCAGGTAGTACTTCACCGGAAAACGTCCGCCGCCCACCGGCTGCGGAGTCGGCTCGATCCCGCATTCGTAGGCGTCCAGACGCGCGCGGTTCCAGCGCTTCGGGCCGGTGAACGAGGCCATCACCACCGAGAACCCGGCGAAACCGAAGGCGAGCACCCCCAGTGCGATGACCGGAATATAGAGATCCATGTCTCTACAGCCTCTCCTCGCGATGTGCGGCGATATACACGTAGGTCCGGGGGGCGTGGGAGGTCGCCCTGCCGCGAGCCGCCGCCACCCTAGCCAAGGCGATCAATAGCACTCCCCTCCAGGGGGTCGGATATTGCACTGTAGTCCGCTCACCTGCGGAAGCTTGCATTTCATGCCGCGGGAGCCACCTTCTGCATCGCGTTGATGACGCGGTCCATCGCGTCCCCGCCCTTGGGATCGGTCAGGTTGGCGAGGAGCTTGAGCGTGAACCGCATCAGCGTCGGGTGCGGCAGTCCGTGCGCGGTGAGGAACTTCATGATCCGCGGGTCGCCGATGGCCTGGACGAACACGCGCGCCAGCGTGAAGTAGCCGCCGTGCTCGTCCTTCAGGATGCGCGGGTACTCGTAGAGCGTGCGTTCGCGCTGCCCGGGGGTGCGGCGCGCGAGCGCCTGCACCATGACGTCGGCGGCCAGCCGCCCGGACTCCAGCGCGTAGTCGATGCCCTCCCCGTTGAACGGATTGATCATGCCGCCCGCGTCGCCGACGAGCAGCATCCCGCGGGTGTAGTGCGGCTGCCGGTTGAAGCCCATCGGCAGCGCCGCGCCACGGATCTTGGAGGTGGCGTGGTCCTCGTCGAACTGCCAGTCGGCGGGCATCTGCGCGCACCAGCGCTTGAGCATCCCCCGGTAGTCGACGTTCTGGAACGCCTTGCTGGTGTTGAGAAGCCCGAGCCCGACGTTGGACGTCCCGTCGCCGACGCCGAAGACCCAGCCGTAGCCGGGCAGGAGGCGCTCGCCGTCCCACAGCTCCAGCCACGCCTCCATGTAGTCGTCGTCGTGGCGCGGGGTCTGGAAGTAGCGGCGGACCGCGACGCCCATCGGACGGTCTTCCCGCCGACGCAGCCCCATGGCGAGGGACAGCCGGGACGAGTTGCCGTCGGCCGCGACGACCAGCGGGGCGTGGAACTCGACCTCCTCGCCCTCGTGGACGGCGGTGACGCCGACGATGCGGTCGGTGCGCTCGTCCAGGATCGGGCCGGTGACGGCGCAGCCCTGGAGCAGCCGGGCGCCCGCCTTCGCGGCGTGCTCGGCGAGGAGCTGGTCGAGGCCGGTGCGCTTGCGGACGAGCCCGAAGTCGGGGAAGCTCGCGAGCTCCGGCCAGGGCAGCTCGACCTTGACGCCGCCGCCGTAGATCCGCAGGCCCCTGTTGCGTCCCCAGCCCGGGTCGGTGACGTCGACGCCCATCCCGATGAGCGCGCGGACGGCGCGCGGGGTGAGGCCGTCGCCGCAGATCTTGTCGCGCGGGAAGGTGGCCTTCTCCAGCAGGAACACCTCAAGGCCGGTCTGCGCCAACCAGTAGGCGGTCGACGCACCGGCGGGGCCTGCCCCGACGACGATCACATCTGCGTGCCGGGCGGAGTCGGTCACGGCGTTTCCTCATTCAGCTCGTTCGCTTGTGAAGTACTTCACAAGGGTCCGACGGGGAGTCTATTCCTTTATCACGACTGGTGCGTACTTCGGGGCCGACCCGGGTTTGGACCGATCCCGATCACCAGCCCCGGGGATCACCCCGGATTGACGGCGTGATGCAGCGCGGCCACACCGAACGTCAGGTCGCGCCAGCGTACGGCGCTCCACCCCGCGTCCTGGACGAGCCGCGCCAGGGCCGCCTGATCCGGCCAGGCAAGTGTCGACTCGGCGAGATAGTGATACGAGCCGGGATTGGAACTCACCCGTCCCAGCAAGGGCAGCCCATACCGTAGGTGCGTCCGGTGCCCGAGCGCCAGCACCGCGTTCGGCGGATGGCTCACCTCGCAGATGACCAGCCGCCCGCCGGGCTTTGCGACGCGCCGCAGTTCGCGCAGGGCGCGTCCGGTGTCGGCGACGTTGCGGAGCCCGAACGAGATCGTCACCGCGTCGAACGAGCCGTCGGCGAAGGGCAGTCGCAGCGCGTCGCCCGCGACGAAGCTCAACCCGTGAACGCCCGCCTGCCGCCGCGTCCCGACGCGCAGCATGCCGAGGGAGAAGTCGCACGCCACGGTCTCGGCGCCCGCCTCGGCGAACGGCACCGACGACGTGCCCGTCCCGGCCGCGAGATCGAGCACGCGCTCGCCCGGCCGCGCCGCGAGCGCCCGGACGACCTCCCGCCGCCACCGCCGGTCCTGCCCGCCGGTCATCAGCGTGTTCAGCAGGTCGTACCGCTCGGCGGTGCCGTCGAACATCGCCGCGACCTCGGCGGGCTTCTTCTCCAGTGACGCGCGGCTCATGGCCCCAGCCTAGACAGGGCGCTAGTCGGCTCGGGGTCGCGCCCCGTCCTCTTTGGTGACGGACTTCTCGAACCGCTCGCGCCCGGCGCGGGCGCCGTGGGCGACGGCGCTGGACATCCGGTCGCGCTGGCCGGACAGCAGGACGTAGCTGACGACGCCGCTGATCAGCAGCGCCAGCAGCAGGAGCAGGAACCCGCGGGCCCCGAACAGTGCCAGCACGCCCGCGGTCACCACGAAGATCGTGAGCCGCGCGCCGGTGTAAAGAACGATGGAACGCATGACTCTTCGAGGGTAATGCCTACCTGAGCACGTCCTGGAGGAGGGTCGGGTCGACGTTGCCGCCGGACAGGATCGAGACGTAGGTGCGGGCCTCGGGGAGTTCGGCGCGGCGGTACAGGAAGGCGGCGGTGGCGACGGCCCCGGCGGGCTCGGCGATGAGGCGGGTCTCGCGGGCGAGGCGGCGCATGGCGAGACGGATCTGGTCCTCGGAGACGGTGACGACCCGGTCGACGTGCGCGCGCATGTGCTCGAACGGGAGGTCGCCGACCCGCTGGACGCGCAGCGCGTCGGCGATGGTGCGGCCCGTCTGGTCGGCGTCCCAGGCGACGGGACGTCCGGCGCTCAGCGATTCGCGGGCGTCGGCGGCCAGCTCCGGTTCGACGCCGACCACCAGGACCTCGGGGCGCAGCGCCTTGACGGCCGCCGCGACCCCCGAGATGAGGCCGCCGCCGCCGACCGGGACGAGGACGACGTCCACGTCCGGGCGATCCTGGACGATCTCCAGCCCCGCCGTGCCCTGCCCCGCGATGACGCGGGCGTCGTCGTAGGGCGGCACCAGCGTGAAGCCGTGCGCGGCGGCGAGCCGGTCGGCCGTCTCGGCGCGCGCCTGCGAGGTCGGCTCCACGTACACGACCTCGGCGCCGAGCGCGGTGCAGGCGTCCACCTTCACCTTCGGGGCGGTGTGCGGCATGACCAGCACGGCCTTGATGCCGAGGGCGCGGGCCGCGTAGGCGACGGCCTGCGCGTGGTTGCCGCTGGAGTGGGTGACGACGCCGCGCTCGCGCTCCTCGGGTTCGAGGGACGAGATCGTCGAGTAGGCGCCGCGGATCTTGAAGGCGCCGATCGGCTGCAACGACTCGGCCTTCACGAACAGCGCGGGCTCGCGGTCGGTCGGCGTGGCCGCGGGGTCGCGGCGGAAGGGGACGAGGGGCGTCCGGACGGCGACGCCCGCGACGCGTTCGGCGGCCCGCTCGATCTCCGGGAGCGACACAAGATCGGACATGATCACGAGACTACTGGGGCCCCGGACCAGCCGTGGCCGAGACGTGGACCGGCCCCGGCGAAGGCCCGATCCAAGCCCGATCCAAGCCCAATCCCGGGCCGATCCGGACGCGCTCCGAACCCGACCCGTCGGGTCATATTGGGATCAAAGGGAGGCTCGCTCCGCATGCTCCGCGCACCGAGTGTGATTCGACCTGATGTCTCGATTACGCTGTGTGATCTTTTTCCAAACATAGGGAGAAATCGGTCGTGACCCGCCACACTGTTAAACAGTCCACCCGCGCCGAGAGCGGGACAAAGGGGGAGAGAAAACGTGGAAAGCACGAGCGAGCGCCTGCTGACCCCGGGAGAGGTCGCCGCCCTCTTCAGGGTCGACCCGAAGACGGTGACCAGGTGGGCCGCCGCGGGTCGGATCAGCAGCATCCGCACACCGGGTGGCCACCGGCGCTTTCGCGAGTCAGAGGTGCACGCGCTGCTGCGCGGCGAGGAGCCGATCGCCGAACATTCGGCGCGCTGATCCGGTTCCGCATATCCGGCCCTGCCGCCCGGACCGCCGCGTGAGGTAGTCCTTCGGGGGAAGTTCCTCGCCCGGGCGGCCGGGGCCGCTTCCATTTTCGAGATCATTTTCCGGGCTCGCCGTTTCGGGCTCAGTCGGCGTTCTCCCCGGCGCCGTCCGCCCGCCACTCCTCGAACCGGCGGAGCAGGTCCGCGTCGCCCTCCCGCCATTCCCGCCGCCGGTCCGCCAGTTCCTCCTCGGTCAGGGACTCCCGCAGCAGCCGGTCGTAGTCGGGGTCGCCGGGCTTGATCTCCACGTAGGCGTCGGCGATGATCCGGGTCCTGGGCGCCGTGGAGTCCCCGTCTTCGTCGAGGACGCTGTGCGGTACCCGGAGCGTGCCGTCGGGAAGCCGGATCACGTACATCGTCGATCACCCTCGCGATTCACTGCCATCACGGCGTCCTAGATCCCGTACCTGCGGTTGAAGAAGAGCATGACCTCCAAGGCCATCCGAATGTTGCCGGCGAGCATATCGACGAGGGCCGGACGCTGCCGGGACGAAATGGCGGCGAACGCGTCCGCGAAGAACTCGCGGCGGCCGAGCGTACCGGGCTGGCGGTGGAAGGCGCTCGCGAGATGCGGCAGGCATTCGGCGTAGAGCCGCTCGAAGGCGGGGCTGTCGGACGTCCACTCGCCGTCGTCGCCGTCGATGTCGTCGAGCGCGTGCCCGACCTCGTGCAGCATCACGTCCGGGGTCGGCGACGGCCGGTCCCCGACGACGATCTTGTGGTCGCCGTAGGCCCCGGCGCAGATGTCCCAGGTGGCGCGGCCCGACGGCAGCGGCCGGTCGCGCAGATGGCCCATGTCGTCCAACTGCGGGACGCCGCCGGGCCCGACATAGATGCCGTCGAGACCGGACGCGAGCTTCTCCTTCAGCCCCGACGGGAGCGCCGCCAGGCTGTCGACGGCCGCGATGACCTCGGCGCTCGGCGGGCCGTCGCGGACGTCCCACTGCCGGTACAGGACGCTCTCCAGCACACCGCAGTTGCGGCGGCCGTCGGCGACGTGCGGGACGCCCGGCGGGTACGGCTCGACGCGGAGACGGTCGTCCTCCAGCTCGAAGTCGCTCCACGAGTAGTCGCCCGGCCGCGGCCTGGCCCGCCTGCGCCGCCCGAACCTGCTGGAGAGGACGCCCGCCGCGTCGCCGCCGTCACCGGCGGCGCCGTCAACGCCGTCCACCCCGCCGGGGCCGAGCGCGAAGTCGTCGTCGCGTCCCGCCTTGCGGAACCGGCCGAACCGGTCGCGCGGCTGGTTGCTGCGCGGGCGGACCTGCCCCGAGTCGGGCGGCGACGGGGAGTACGCCGCGGGATCGTCGCGGATCGGGCCGTCCCCGCGGAACCGCGCGCCGCGGAGCGACTCCCGGTTCCACAGCTCCCGGGGCTTGCGATGAACGCCTTTGAAGCGCATCGGGCTCCTCTGTCAACGGGACCCGCGGGGGTTCGAGCGGCGACCGCCGCAGGATCGGGTCCCGGACGGAAGCGTAAGCCGGAACCCGACATTCCGTCATCCAGGGAAGTCACGAAAACGGAAAATCTCAGGCGTAGGAGTGCAGCCCCGAGAACATGTAGTTGACGCCGAAGAAGTTGAACATCAGCGCGGCGAACGCCACCAGCGACAGGATCGCGGCCTTGCGGCCCTTCCAGCCCGCCGTGGCGCGCGCGTGCAGGTAGGCGGCGTAGATGATCCAGGTGACGAAGGACCAGACCTCCTTGGGGTCCCAGCCCCAGTAGCGGCCCCACGCCTGGTCGGCCCAGATCGCGCCCATGATGATCGCGGCCGTCCAGATCGGGAACGCGAACATCGTGACGCGCATCGCGAGCCGGTCGAGGTTCTCCGCCGACGGGACGCGCTCCAGCATGCCGCTGAAACGGACGGCGCCCTTGGACTCCTCGCGGGCCTTCAGGAGGTAGAGGATCGTGGCGGCGCCCGCGACGGTGAACGAGCCCGTCGCGGTGATCGCGGCGGTCACGTGGATGGCGATCCAGTACGAGTTCAGCGCCGGGGAGACCGGGCCCACCGAGTCGTACAGCCAGATGTTGGCGACGCCCAGTGCGATGACGGCGGCGAACATGACGGGCGCGCCGAGGAAGCGCGCCTTGTACCGGATCATCACGACCATGAAGGCGGCGACGGCGGCGAACGAGATCGCGGTGAGGAACTCGTACATGTTGCCCCACGGCCACCGATCGGCGGACAGCCCGCGGGTCACCAGGACGCCGAGGTGCGCGCCGAGGCCCAGCACGTTCAGGAACACCGCGAGACGCGCCCAGTCGACCTGGGGCCGCTCCTCGTCGGCTTCCTCGCCCGCGTCGGCCTCGGAGGCTTCGGCGGTGGACGCGGCGTCGACGTCCGCGGCGCCACCGGCGCCGACCAGGACCTTGGCCTCCGCCTTCTCCAGTACCGCCTTCTCTTCGACGGACGCCTTGGCGACGGCTGCCGTGGCGACGCCCCGGCGGCCGAAGCCCATGTCGGCGGCGTAGGCGACAAGCGCGACGATGTACATCACCACGGTCGTCAGCATGAGCTTGTCGCTCAGGTTCGCGAGGTCGGCGCTGCTCACCGGTTGCTCACCTCGTCACTCCTTCGATTCGGTCGCCGGCCCGGACTCCGGGTCGGCGGCGGATTCGCCCTCGCCGGGCTCCTCACGGGGTTCGGGCTCCGGACCGCGCAACGCGGTCACGATGTCGTCGAACTCCGAGGTCGGATTCCCCAGCGTGAGACCGCCGACCTCGACAACCGTACGCCCGCCCTCTGCGGCGCTCGCACGGACCCACACCCTGCGCCGTCGCACCATGAACGAGGCCGCCACGCCCGCCACCGCGAGGATGGCCGCGACGAGCGCGGGGAACCGTCCGGGGTCATGGTTCACCGACAGGGTCGCGTACTCCTTGAGCCCGTCGAACGTGATCGAACCAGTGCCGCCGGGCAGCGTGAACGTCTCGCCCGGCTCCAGCAGTTTCTGGCCGTTCTTGACGGGCTGGAGCGTCTTGCCGATGCCCTCCAGCTTGTACACCGACTGCGGGGTGCCGGAGTCGATGCCGATGTCGCCCTTGAACGACGTGATCGTGATGACGGGACGCAGCGGTGCCGGGAACGCCGACACGATCTGCTTGCCGTCCTGGCTGGCCATCGCGGTCGGCCAGAGGATCGCGTAGAAGGCGAGCTGGTCGGGTTCGGCGTCGGGGACCTTGATGACGCCCTCGGACGTCAGGTTGCGCGGCTCCATCTCCAGGAACGGCACCGAGTCGTGGAAGGCGACGTTGCCCTTGGCGTCCCGGACGGTGAACACCGGCGCGTACCCGTGGCCGAGCAGGTACACCTTCGCGCCGCCGACCTTCAGCGGATGGTTGATCTGGAGGTCGTACCGGGTGTCCTTGCCGTTCGGCGTGGCCCGGTAGCGGAGGGCGGCGTTGAACTCGGTGGCCTGCCCGCGCTTGTCGCCCTTGGTCTCGTACTCGGCCTTGAAGTCGTCGAGGCTGACGGTGAACGGGGCCAGCTCGCCGTCGTTGAACGCGCGTCCCGGGGTGAACTGGTCGTACTGGCTGAGCGAGTTCGCGAACGTCTTGCCCTCGGTCAGCAGCACGTTGCCCCGGTACCCGAACAGGTTGCCGAAGCCGAGCGCGAACAGCAGCGCGAGCAGCGCCAGGTGGAACAGCAGGTTGCCGGTCTCGCCGAGGTAGCCCTTCTCGGCGGCCGCGGCGCCGCCCGACACGTCCACCCGGAACCGCCGCCCGCGCAGGACCTTGCGGGCCTCGGCGAGGACGTCGTCCGGGGACGTGTCCGTCTCGAACTTCGCGGACTGCGGCAGCCGACCCAGGTTGCGGGGCGCCGCCGGAGGGCGGGCCCGCATCGACTTGTAGTGCTGCACCCCGCGCGGGATGACGCACCCGGCCAGCGAGACGAACAGCAGGATGTAGATCGCCGCGAACCACGGCGCGGCGAACACGTCGAACATGGAGAACTTGTCGAGCCACGGCCCGATGGTCCTGTGGTCGGCCAGGTAGGCGGCGACCTTCTCCGGCGCCTGCCCCTCCTGCGGCAGCACTGACCCGGGCACCGCGCCGAGCGCCACCAGGAACAGCAGGATCAGCGCGGTGCGCATCGTGGTGAGCTGCCGCCAGCCCCACCGCAGCCAGCCGATGGGGCCGATGCCCTTCGGGCGCGGCACCTCCTTCGGCGCCTGCCGCGCGGCGGGGGTCAGGGTCGCCGCGTCGGCGCCCGATTCCGTGGCGTCGTGCCTGGTCTCAGTCATCTCAAATCACCGGTTCGAAGCCGCTGATCCACGACCTCAGCTCGATGGTCAGGTCGTCCCACAGCCCGCTCGCCAGCAGCACGCCGATGAGGACGAGCATGCCACCGCCGATCCGCATGACCAGGGGATAGTGGCGTTTCACGGCGCCGAACGCGCCGAGCGCGTGCCGGTAGCCGACCGCCGCCGCCACGAAGGGCAGCCCGAGCCCCGCGCAGTACGCGAGCGAAAGCAGCGCGCCGCGTCCGGCGCTGGCCTCGGTGACCGCGAGGCCCTGCACCGCGCCGAGGGTCGGCCCGATGCACGGCGTCCAGCCGAGCCCGAACAGGACGCCGAGCAGCGGCGCGCCCGCGAGGCCCGCGGCGGGCAGCCGCCCCGACTTCATCGTCCGCTGCAACCCGGGGATGAAGCCCATGAACGCGAGGCCGAACACGATCGTGATGACGCCCAGGGTCCGGGTGATCGGGTCCTGGTACTCCAGCAGCCAACGGCCGAGCCCGCCGAAGATCACGCCGTAGCTGACGAACACGACGCTGAACCCGGCGACGAACAGCACGGCGCCCGCCAGGAGCCGTCCGCGCCGCTGCTGAGCGAGGTCGACGCCGGTCATGCCCGTCACGTACGACAGGTAGCCCGGCACCAGCGGCAGGACGCACGGCGAGGCGAACGAGACGAGCCCGGCGAGCGCCGCCAGCGGCGCCGCCGCCACGAGCGACCCGCTGACCACCGTCTCGGTGACCGTGCTCATACGCCTGTGCTCATACGTCTGTTCTCATGCGTGTGCCCACCGGCTCATTTCTCGGAGCTGACCTTGGCGACCAGCGGGTTCAGCGTGGAGAACGTCGTCGCGCCGATGATCCGGGCGGCGACGCGACCCTGCCGGTCCAGGATGAGCGTGCTCGGGATCGCGCTCGGCGGCACCTCCCGGAACGCCAGCGTGACCTGCCCGTTCGCGTCGAACATGCTCGGGTAGGTGACCTTGGACTTGCGCTCGAAGGCCTGCGCGTTCGCCTTGGAGTCCTTGAAGTTGACGCCGAGGAACTCGACGCCCTTGGCCTTGTTCTGGTCGTACACGTGCAGGAGGGACGGCGTCTCGCCGCGGCAGGGCGGGCACCACGACGCCCAGAAGTTGACGACGACGACCTTGCCCTTGTAGCCCGCCAGCGTGAGCGGCCTGCCGTCCAGACCGTCGCCGTGGACGTCCTTGAGCGCCTTGCGGTCGGCGGGCTTGTACTCCGTCACGTTGCCGTCGCCGGAGATGTACCGCGTGTCGTCGCCCTGCCCGTTCTCGGAGGCGCTGGTCCCGGCGCACCCGGCCAGCACCCCGCAGAGCGCGACGGCGACCCCGACGGCCAGCGGGGCGCGCCGCGGGGAGACTCGGGGGCTCAACGGTCCCTCCTACTTTGCGGAACAAGTGCTACTACGAGACGTAGTACACAAACCTAGTGGTGCGGTCAGGCACCCGCGACACTGGGGCCCTTCGCGATATCGGAGGCGGGCTCGCAGTAGGCGACGTCGGTCAGCCGGTCGCCCTCGAACGTGAGGGACGTCAGGCTCGCCAGTCCGCACTCGCGCCGCTTCGGGTGATGCCAGAGACGGCGGTGCTGGGCGTGCAGCCGCAGCACCCAGATCGGCAGCTGGTGGCTGACGCACACGGCCTCGTGGCCCCGCGCCGCGTTCCGCGCCCTGATCACGGCGGCGCGCATCCGGGCGGCGAGCTCCTTGTAGGGCTCGCCCCAGGACGGCCGCAGCGGGTTGACCAGGTGCCGCCAGTGCTCGGGACGGCGCAGCGACCCCGCCCCCGCCCCGAACGTCAGGCCCTCGAAATGGTTCTCGGCCTCGATCAACCGGTCGTCCACCGTCACCGGAAGGTCGAACGTGTCGGCCAGCGGCGCGGCCGTCTCCAGCGCCCGCTGCATCGGCGAGGACAGGATGACGGTCACGTCCCGCTCGGAGAACCATTTCGCGGCGGCCTTCGCCATGAGGGCGCCGTCCTCGCTGAGGCGGTAGCCGGGCAGCCGCCCGTAGAGGACCCCGTCGGGATTGTGCACCTCACCGTGCCGCAGCAGGTGAACGATCGTTGTCTCGGTCATCACACGCCAGATTACCTATGCCCCTACCTCGCTCCGTCCACCGCCCGTGCCCTTGTGGCAGGAGGTGTCAACTTGGGACGAGCGTCACGGCGGGCACGTCGGCGGGGACGGCGCCGCGCAGGGCCCTGATGGCGGCGCGGATGGCGGGACGGCGGGCCGCCTCCTCACGCCAGATCGCGTACACGCGGCGCGACAGCGGCGCCGCCAGCGGGACGACCGCCACGCCCGGCGGGACGTCGCAGCGTCCGAGCCGCGGCAGGATCGCGTTGCCGAGCCCGGCCGCGACGAGGGAGAGCTGCGTGGCGAACTCGTAGGCCATGTGGGCCATCTTCGGTTCGGCGTCGACGGAGCGCAGGGTCCGCAGGAGCCAGCCGCAGCAGATGCTGTCGGGCGAGGAGCTGATCCACGCGTCGCCCGCCAGCTCCTTCAGGTCGACCGAGTCGCGCCCGGCGAGCGGGTGAGCCTCCGGCAGCGCGACGTCGGCGACGTCGTCGCAGATCACGCCCTTGTGCAGGCCGTCGGGCAGCGGCAGCGGCTCGTTGTTCCAGTCCTGGACGACGGCCAGGTCATAGTCGCCGCGCAGGACGAGCGGCAGGCTGCGCAGCGGGTCCTCCTCGACGAGCTGGACGTGCAGGTCGGGATGGTCGGCGCGCAGGGCGCACAGCGCGCCGGGCAGCAGCCCGCGGGCCGCCGTGGGGAACGCCGCGACGGCGAGCTGCCCGACGACGGACCCGCGGTGCGCCTCCAGGTCGGCCTGCGCCTGCTCGACGAGCGACAGGATCCGCTCGGCGTGCGTGACGAGGAGTTCGGCGGCGTCGGTGAGCCGGACGCCGCGCCCGTTGCGTTCCAGGAGCTTCTGGCCGGTCTCCCGCTCCAGCTTCGCGAGCTGCTGCGACACGGCGGACGTCGTCACGTGCAGCACGTCGGCGGCGGCGCTGACCGAGCCATAGGTCGCGACCGAGTGCAGGGCGCGCAGCCGTTCCAGATCTAGCATGAAGCGATTCTAAATCGATATGTCAAGAATTTCTCGCTTGCCCTAAAGTGAGGGTTTACTTGACGATCGGTCTATGAGATCCCGCCACGTCCTGCTGGCCACCCTGGTCGCCGCGCTGTGGGGCTTCAACTTCGTCCCCATCCACCGGGTGCTGGAGGACGTCTCGCCGCTGCTGACCGCCGCCCTGCGGTTCGTGCTGGCGGCGGTGCCCGCGGTGTTCCTCGTCCGGCGGCCGCCCGTCCCGGCGCGCTGGCTCGTCCTCGTCGGCGTGCCGCTCGGCGTGGGGCAGTTCGGCCTGCTGTTCATCGCCATGGACATGGGGATGCCCGCCGGCCTGGCGTCGGTCGTGCTCCAGATCCAGGCGATCTTCACGGCGCTGTTCGCGGGCGTGCTGCTGCGCGAAAGGCTCGACGTCCGGCAGGTCACGGGCATGGCGGTCGCCTTCGGCGGCGTGACGCTGCTCGGCGTGGCCCAGGCCGAGGGCGGGAGCCCCGTCGGCGCGTTCCTCGTCTGCCTGCTCGCCGCCGCGAGCTGGGGCCTGGCCAACGTCGCCATGCGGCGGATGAACCAGGCGGCCACCGGCCCCATCGACCCCCTGGGCCTCATGGTCTGGGTGTCGCTGGTGCCGCCGCTCCCCCTGCTCACCCTCTCCCTGATCTTCGAGGGGCCGGGAGCCATTCCGGACGCTGCGCGCCATATATCCGTGGCGGGGTTCGCGTCCCTGGCATTCATCGCCTACGTCTCCACACTGTTCGGGTTCGGCGTGTGGGGCTGGCTGATGCGTCGCTACGAGGCCAGCACCGTCGCGATGTACTCGCTGCTCGTCCCGCCGTTCGGGCTCCTGTCGGCGGGGCTGCTGTTGGACGAGCACGTGGACGCCGTCCGGGTCGTCGGGGCGGTGCTGATCATCGCCGGGGTCGCGGCGGGGAGCGTCCGTCCACGGAAACGGCACGAGATCGTCCCCACGCCCGAACCGGAACCCGTCGAGACAAGGTGACACCCATGCGCGGAATGCACGCTTCACTCGTCACACCGTTCACCCACTCCGGCGAGGTGGACACCAAGTCGCTCGAACGTCTGGCCACCCACTGCCTGGACGGCGGCGTGGACGGCCTGGTCGCGCTGGGCACGACTGGCGAAGCGGCCCTCCTGACCCCCGCCGAGCAGCGCACGGTGCTGGAGGTGTGCCGCGCCGTCTCCATCGAACGCGGAACACCACTGATCGTGGGCGCCGGGACGATGGGCACCGAGGACTCGATCCGGCAGGCCCGCGAACGCGCCCCTTTGGCGGACGCGCTGCTGGTCGTCGTGCCGTACTACCTGCGTCCTTCCGATGAGGGGGTCGTCGACCACTTCGCGGCCATCGGCGCGGCGGTGGACGTCCCGCTCATCCCGTACGCGATCCCGTACCGGACGGGAAAGCACCTCCCCGCCGACACCCTCCTCAAGATCCTCGCGCTCGACTGCGTCACCGGAATGAAGTACTGCCCCGGCACCCTCGACCACGACGCCCTGGCCGTCCTGGCCGCCGCCCCAGCCAAGGCGATCCTGTGCGGAGACGACGCGTACATCTACCCGATGCTCCAACTGGGTGCAGCAGGAGGCGTCGCCGCATCGGCCTGCCTGGCACCCACCGCCTACGCCACCCTTTCGACCGCGACCCGCGACGGCAACGCACCCCGCGCCCTGGCCCTCCACAACGCGCTACTCCCGCTGGCGGAGGCCCTCTTCGCAGAACCGGCCCCAAGCGTCCTCAAGGCATGCCTGGCCGAGGAGGGCCTGATCGACGACCCGACAGTGCGCGCCCCACTCCACGCACCGCACCCTGGCTCAACCGCAACAGCCCTGAAGGCGTTCAGCGCCCTCCAAAACGTCCTCTAAGCGACCGCCCGGGCAGCGGCCTGGGCAGCATGCGGAAGGGCCTCCAGAACACGCCCCAGAGCCTCCTCATCATGCGCCGCCGACAGGAACCACACCTCATACGCGGACGGCGGCAGATACACACCACGCTCCAACGCGGCATGGAAGAACGCCGCATACGCCTGGACGTTTTGCCGCTGCGCCGCCGCGAAATCCCCCACCGGCCCATCGGTGAAGAAGACCGAGAACAGGTTCCCAGCGTTCTGCGCCAGGTGCGGGACGCCCGCACGCGCCAACTCGTCCGACGCCGCCTTCGCCACAAGCTCCGCCGACCGATCAATGGCCGCGTAGACCTCAGGGGTTGCGTTCCGCAGCGTCGCGAGCCCAGCAGCCGTAGCGAGCGGATTCCCCGACAGCGTCCCCGCCTGATACACGGGCCCAGCCGGAGCAAGCTGACCCATGATGTCGGCCCGCCCCCCGAACGCCGCAGCGGGCAACCCTCCCCCCATCACCTTCCCAAAGGTCATCAGGTCACCGGCCACACCCTCGATCCCGAACCACCCAGACCTGGACGCCCGAAACCCGGTGAGCACCTCGTCCACCACCAACAACGCCCCATACCGCTCACACAACCGCTTAAGCAGCGCGTTGAACCCCTCCAACGGCGGCACCACACCCATATTGCAAGGCACGGCCTCGGTAATGACACACGCGATGTCAGTCCCGTGCTCATCGAACACGGTCTCCACCGCAGCGACGTCGTTGTACGTAAGGATCAGCGTGTCCCCGGTCGTCGCCCCAGTAACACCAGGCGTGTCAGGCAGCCCGAACGTCGCGACCCCCGACCCCGCCGCCACGAGCAGCGAGTCCACATGCCCGTGGTAGCAGCCCGCGAACTTCACGACCTTGCTGCGCCCGGTGAACCCACGCGCCAGCCGGATCGCCGACATCGTCGCCTCGGTCCCCGAGTTGACGAGCCGCACCCGATCCACCGGCGTCCGCGCGATGATCTCCTCCGCCAGCTCGACCTCCCCAGGCGTCGGCGCCCCATAGGACGTGCCGCGCCCTGCCGCGTCCCGCACCGCCTCCACGACGGCCGGATGCGCGTGCCCCAGGATCATCGGCCCCCACGAGCACACCAGATCGACGTACTCGTTCCCGTCCGCGTCCGTCAGATAGGGCCCCCGCGCCGACGCCATGAACCGCGGCGTCCCCCCAACGGCCCCGAACGCCCGAACCGGCGAGTTCACACCCCCCGGCACGACCTCGACCGCCCGCTCGAACCACTGCTGAGAAAGATCGATACCAGTCACCGGTTCAGTCTCTCAGTTGCAGTTCGGCGACTTGCCTTGACCTGGGGCGGTACGGGCCGATATTCCACCAAGTACGACATTGGCGCCTTGTCGCAGCCTGCGGTCTCACGGCGCCCCGACCTCACCGGCGGTGCACACCGGGACGGGCGTATCGGAGGGATGGCTTTCACCGTGGTCAACGGCTGGACGGTCCCGGGCTTCACCCACGAACGGGAACTGGGTGACGGCGTCGCGGGCCGGGTGGTGCTCGCGGTCGACGACCTGACCAGCACCAAGGTCGCGATCAAGTATCTCGACGGGGCGCTGCGCGTCGACGAGGGCTTTCTGACGCGGTTCCGCGCGGTCGCGCGCGGGCTGTCCCAGCTCGAAGATCCCAACGTGGTCGATCTGTACGACTTCGTGGAGACGGCGGACGGCGCGGCGGTCGTGATGCAGTTCGTGGAGGGCGTCAGCCTGCGGCGGATGCTTGCCGCGCAGGGCCCGACCGGTCCGCTCGCGGCCCTGTCGATGCTCGGCGGGACGCTGCTCGGGCTCGCGGCCGTCCACGAGCACGATCCGATCGTGCATGGGGCGTTGCGGCCGGCGAACATCATGATCGACGGTGAGGGCAACGCGCGACTCACCGACTTCGCGACGGCGCGGCCCGGGACGGAGGCGCAGTTCGGTCCGGCGTACGCGGCGCCCGAGTTGTGGGACGGCGCGCCCGCCACCGTCGCCAGCGACCTGTACGCCGCCACGGCGGTGTTCTACGAGTGCCTCACCGGGCGGCCCCCGTACGCCGGACGGAACATGGCGCGGCTGCACCGGGAGGCGCCGATCCCCGCCGAGGAGGTGCCGGGTCCGCTGCGCGACCTGATCCACCGGGGCCTGGCGAAGGAGGCCGCGTGGCGTCCGGCGTCGGCGGCCGACTATCTCGCGGCCCTGGAGGACGCGGCCGTGTCCGCGTACGGGCCGTCGTGGGAGGCGCAGGGCCGTGGGCGCCTCACCGAACTCGCCGCGCAGGCCGCGCGGCAGCCCGAGCCGCCGAAGCCGAGGTCGTCGCGCAGCAGCGGCCTGAACCCGGTCGTGGCGGCCAGGCGCGCCGCCGAACAGCGCGGCTCTCGGGCGCCCTGGATCGTCGCCGCCGTCACCGTGCTCATCGTCGCGGTCGCCGGGGCGGGCGCCGCGACGCTGCTGAAGGACGACAAGAAGCAACCGGCCGAGCCGACGACGGCGCAGAGCAGCACGCCACGGCCGACGCCGCCCGCGGGCGGTGTCGATCCCGGTCCGCTCGTGGCGAAGATCGACCGGGCCGTGGCGGCCTCCCCCGGTGCCGTCTTCAACTACCGGCAGTCGGGTTGTTGCGGGTTTCCGGCGAGTGGCAAGGGGACGTTGAGCCTGGGCCCTGGTGGCGAGTCGTCGTTCTCGTTGACCTTGGCGGGGGCGGGGTCGACGCGCAAGCCGGTCCGGGCGTTGATCGTCCAGAACCGGTTGTACGTGCGGGCCGGGAAGAGGTGGAAGTCGTCGCCGCTCGGCGGGCGCGGCTACCCGGCGGCGGCCGACCAGGTGCGCCAGGGCAGCTCGGTGACGAACCTGACGCTGCTGCTGCGGTCGGCGACCGTCCTCAAGACCAGGACCGGGGCGATCTACGAGGGGTCCGCGCCGGTCAGGACGCTGTCGCGGGCGCCCGGTGTCGGACCCATGTACGCGCGGATGGCGCAGGACACCGGCGTCAACGAGATCACGTTCGCCATCAAGCTCGACGCCGGGCACCGTCCCGTCAAGTTCTGGGTCCGGGCGGGGGCGGAGAAGGGGCGTAACCAGCTGCTGCGCGGCTCCTACACCCGGTGGGGTCGCAAACCGGCCGTGCAGGTGCCCGCGAGCGCGTCCTAGCCAGCCAGGTCGCAGCTGTCGGACAGTACTTCCAGAAGGCGGAGCGGGTCGGGGAGCGGACCGGTGGCGGGCGGCCTCAGCCACGTGACCTCGCGGCCGGACGGCAGCAGCGACGGCGGCGCGACGACGTAACTGTCGCGGCAGTGCCAGCGCATCCCGGGCGTCTCGGCGACGTCCTCCGGGGAGCAGTCGAGGTGGCAGGACCACCATTCGTCCTCGTCGACGGGGGCGCCTCGGGTCGCGACGAAGAACAGGTGCCGTTCGCCGCCGACGGAGGCCACGGGCCCGACGGGCAGGTCGTCGCGGTCGATGCGGTCGAGGGCGGCGGCGCCCGCCCCGGCGGGGACGTCGAACACGTCGAAGACCCGGCCGGTCGGCAGGATGATGTTGGCCTGCGGGCGTTCGGACCACCAGCGCTCGATCACGGCGGTGTCCACGGTGGCCTGGTGGGCCCACGCCGCCGACACCGGATGCGCGGCCGGGTCGGGACAACCGAGCCGGTCGCACGAACACGCCCTGCCGCGACCCTTGCGGCCGCTCACGTTCGGGGGGTGCGCGCCGGGAAAGCAGGGCCAGCCGAGTTCGGCGTAGTCGCGCGCGGCCGGGGCCAGCCGGTCGCGCGCCGCTTTCAACCGCTTGCTCCCCGAGACCGCCAGCATCTCCGCCCCCAATACCCAAGGTCGAACGTGCGTCCTTGAATACCGATGATGCCGGGCGCGCGGAACCACGGACACGGCAACCCCCGGAAAACGGCCCCAAGTGACTAGGCGCCCGCCTTCAGGACCACCTAGACCAGGCCGCGCGCGACCTCGGTGGCCCAGTAGGTGAGGGTGATGTCGGCGCCCGCGCGGCGGATCGACAGGAGGGACTCCGTGATCGCGCGGTCGCGGTCGATCCAGCCCTTCTCGGCGGCGGCCTCGATCATCGCGTACTCGCCGCTCACCTGGTAGGCGACGACGGGGACGTCCACGGCGTCGCGGACGCGGCGGATGATGTCGAGGTAGGCACCGGCGGGCTTCACCATGACCATGTCGGCGCCCTCGTCGAGATCGAGGAACACCTCGCGCAGGGCCTCGTCGGCGTTGGCCGGGTCCTGCTGGTAGGCGGAGCGGTCACCGAACTGCGGCGCGCACTCGGCGGCCTCGCGGAACGGCCCGTAGTACGCCGAGGCGTACTTCGCCGAGTAGCCCAGGATCGCGACGTCCTTGTGCCCGGCGCCGTCGAGGGCCGCGCGGATCGCGGCGACCTGGCCGTCCATCATGCCGCTCGGGGCGACGACCGCCGCGCCCGCGTCCGCCTGCGCCTCGGCGATGGACGCGTACCGCTCCAGCGTCACGTCGTTGTCGATCTCGCCGGACGCGGTCAGGACGCCGCAGTGCCCGTGGTCGGTGTACTCGTCCAGGCACAGGTCCGCCATGATCACGGCGGCGTCGCCGAGGTCGGACGCCAGGTCGCGCAGGGCGAGCTGGACGATCCCGTCCGGGTCGTCGGCGCCGGAGCCGACGCCGTCCTTCACCTCCGGGACGCCGAACAGGATGATCCCGCCGACGCCCGCCTCGGCCGCCTCGTGCGCGGCCTTGCGCAGGCTGTCGCGGGTGTGCTGGACGACGCCCGGCATCGACGCCACGGGCAGCGGCGCGGCGATGCCCTCCTTGACGAACATCGGCAGCACGAGACCGGCCGGGTCGAGCCGGGTCTCGGCGACCAGCGCGCGCAGGGCGGGGGTGCGCCGGAGGCGCCGGGGGCGCGCGACCGGAAACTGAGCGGACATCGTCTCTCTCCCTAGCGGTGGTCGCCCTACCTGCGGCGGCGGGCTCCTCGGCGCATCTGGCTGGGCTTGCGGGGCGGCTCCCCCGCGTCGGCGCGGCTCGTCCGCCACCGGGTGCCGTACTCGGCGAGGGCCGCCGCGAGCGCGGCGGCCGACGGCTGGTCGGCCATGACGTCGACGCGCAGCCCGTACTCCTCGGCCGTCTTGGCCGTCTGCGGGCCGATCACCGCGATGACCGTCACCTTGTGCGGCTTGCCCGCGATGCCGATCAGGTTCTTCACCGTGGACGACGAGGTGAACAGCACGGCGTCGAACCCGCCGCCCTTGATCGCGTTGCGGATCGGCTCGGGCGGCGGCGCGGCGCGGACCGTCCTGTACGCGGTCACGTCGTCGCACTCCCAGCCGAGTTCGGTGAGACGGGCGATGAGCACGTCCGTCGCGATGTCGGCGCGGGGCAGCAGCACCCGGTTGATGGGGTCGAGGTCCTCGTCGTAGGGCGGCCAGTCCCGCGCGAGGCCCTCGCCGGACTGCTCCCCGGACGGCGTCAGGTCCGGCTGGACGCCGAACTCGACGAGCGCGGCGGCGGTCTGCTCGCCCACGGCGGCGACCTTCAGCCCGGCGAACGCGCGGGCGTCCAGGCCGTAGTCGGTGAGCTTCTCCCGGACGGCCCGGACCGCGTTGGTGGAGGTGAACACCACCCACTCGTACCGTCCGGTGACCAGGCCCTTGACGGCCCGCTCCATCTGCTGCGGGGTGCGCGGCGGCTCGACGGAGATCGTCGGGACCTCGTCGGGGACGGCCCCGTACCCGCGCAGCTGGTCCGACAGCGACGCCGCCTGCTCCTTCGTGCGCGGCACCAGGACGCGCCAGCCGAACAGCGGTTTCGTCTCGAACCAGGACAGCGTGTCGCGCCAGCCGACCACGTCCCCGACGATGATCAGCGCGGGCGCCTCCATGCCCTTGGTGTCGGGCGCCAGCCGTTGCAGGGTCGACACGACGGTCTCCTGCTCGGTGGTCGTGCCGAGGCTGGTCATCGCGGCCGGGGTCGAGTCGGGACGTCCCGCCGCGACGAGGTTCTTGCAGACCTCCGCGACCGAATGCTCCGCACCGAGGATCACCAGGGTGGCCCCCTGGTCGGCGAACCGGTCCCAGTCGACGTCGCCGTGCGTGGCGTCCACGACCCTGACCTCGCGGTGCCCGGCGTCGGTCAGCGGAATGCCCGCGTACCCCGGCACCCCGGTCACGGCGGACACACCCGGCACGACCTCGAACGGGACACCGGCCTTCGCCAGCGCCCCGCCCTCCTCGGCCAGCCCGCACGCGAGCCCCGGATCACCCCGGAGCAGCCGAACGACCCGCCGCCCGGCCTTCGCGGCGTGCTCGGCGAACCGCGCCGGATCGCCCTCGGCCGAATCGACGATCTCCACGCCGGGACGGCAGTGCGCCAGGACCTCGTCCGGACAGTGCGCCCGGCTCACCACGACCGTGTCGGCGCGCGCCAACTCGGCGGCGGCGCGCAGCGTCAGCAGGCCCGGGTCGCCGGGCCCCATCCCGACGATCACGACGCGGCCCGTGCTCCGCGCGCCCTCCGGACTCGCCGTGCCTTCTGAAATTGTGCTCTTCGCGGCGGGGCTCAATCGCGCTCCCCCATCAACTGGTCGGCACCCTGGGCGAGCAGTCGTTCCGCGAGATCGCGTCCGAGCCGCTCGGCGTCATTGGGGTTGCCGCTTGTGGACAGCCTTATCTGGCGGCTCCCGTCGTACGACACGACGGAGGCCGTCAGATGCAGTTTTTCATCTACTTCGGCAGCGTACGTCCCCACGGGCGCGGAGCAACCCGCCTCCAGGACGGCCAGCACCGTCCGCTCCGCGGTGACGGCCCGCCGGGTCGCGAGATCGTCGACCGTTCCAAGCAGTTCACGCAGGTCATCGCGGCCGTCCCGGCATTCGAGCGCGAGCGCGCCCTGCCCGGGCGAGGGCAGCATCTGGTCCGGCTCGAAGATCTCGGAGACCGCGTCGAGACGGCGGATCCGGCGCAGGCCCGCGTAGGCGAGGACGACGGCGTCCACCTCGCCGTCGGTCACCTTGCGGAGCCGGGTGTCGGCGTTGCCGCGGATCGGGACGACGTCCAGGTCGGCGCGGATCGCGCGCAGCTGCGCCGCCCGGCGCGCCGAACCGGTGCCGATGCGGGCGCCGCGCGGCAGATCGGCGAGCTTCGCCGGGCCGCACAAGGCGTCGCGCGGGTCGTCGCGGAGCGGGGTCGCGGCGAGCACGATATCCGGCGCCGGGGACGTCGGCAGATCCTTCAACGAATGCACGGCGAAGTCCACCTCACCGGACAGCACCCTGTCGCGGAGGGCGTTGACGAAGACCCCCGTACCGCCGATCTGGGCGAGCAGGGCCTTGGAGACATCACCCTGCGTGGTTACCCCGACAAGCTCCACCGCATGCCCGGTCCGCGCCGTCAAGGCGTCCGCGACCTGCCGAGACTGCGTCATCGCCATCAGGCTCCGCCGCGTCCCGAGGCGCAGCGGGCGCCCGCTCGCGATGCCCGCGTCCCCGTCGCGGCTCGCTTCTCCGCTCATCCCTCGTCTCCTTCGCGCGCCCCCACGGCGTCCCTGGCGCTCACGGCCCGGACGTTCGCGGCGCGCGCGTTCACCTCGTGTACGGTCACGCCCTGCCCCGTGCCCCCCGGACCCGGCGGCACGGTGCTCACGCAGTCGGCCTCGGCGCATTCCGGGCTCGACGCGAAGACCACCTCGTCCAGGTCGGCGCGGGCCACCGCGTCGGGGGTCTTCGGGTCCAGGTCGAACAGCTCGCGCAGCGCGTCGGCGTACGAGTCGCCCCCTGGCGCCGCCGCCAGCTCCTTGACCCGGACGGTCGGCGCGTGCAGCAGCTTGTCCACCACGCGCCGGACGGTCTGTTCGATCTCACCGCGCGCCCTGGCGTCCAGCTCCGGGACCCGCCCGGCCAGCCGGTGCAGCTCGGCGTCCACGACGTCGGCGGCCTTGCTGCGCAGCGCGACGACCGTGGGCGCGACGGCGGCGGCGCGGGCGGCGCTGAGGAACGACTCGACCTCGTCGCAGACGATCCGGCGGACCGCCTCGACCGCCTTCGAACCGACGGCGTTCGCGGTCTCCTCCGCCGTGCGCAGCTCGTCCAGCCCGGCCAGCTCCACGTCCGGGAGGTCACCGACGGACCGTTCGACGTCATGCGGCAACGCCAGATCGAGGAAGAAACGGCGCCGCCCGTCGGACCCGACACCGCGTCGTGTGAGCCGCTCCTCCGTCAGCACCAGACCGGCCGCGCCCGTGCAGGACACCACCAGATCGGCCTCGGGGATCGCGTCGTCCAGCACCGGGAGCCCGATCGCGCGGGACGGCGCGTCCAGCGACTCCACCAGCCGCTCCGCCCGCTCCGGGGTCCGGTTCGCCACCACGACCTCGCGGGCACCGGCCCGGCTCAGCGTCGCCGCCGCGAGCGAACTCATCGACCCGGCGCCGACCACCAGCGCGCGGACGCCCGCCAGCGGGCCGAGATGCCGCGCGGCCACGTCCAGGCCCACGCTCACCAGCGACGCGCCCGCCTGGTCGATGCCCGTCTCGTGGTGGGCGCGCTTGCCGACCCGCAACGCCTGTTGCAGGACGTCGTGCAGCTCACGGCCGAGCGTGCCCTCGTCCTGCGCGTCGCGGAACGCCTGCCGGAGCTGCCCGAGGATCTGCCCCTCGCCGACGACCATCGACTCCAGCCCGCACGCCACCGCGAACACGTGCTGGACGGCCCGCTCCTCATAGTGGACGTACAGGTGCGGCGACAGATCGTCCATCGGGACGCCGGAGTGCAGCGACAGCAGCTCGGAGATCGCCGAGACGCCGCCGTGGAACTTGTCGACCACCGCGTAGATCTCGACCCGGTTGCACGTCGAGACGATCGCCGCCTCGGCGACGTTCGGGGACGCGTGCACCGCGTGCAGCAGCTTCAGCAGGTCGTCTCCCGCCACCGCGGCGCGCTCCAATATCGCCACTGGCGCGCTCCGGTGGCTGAGGCCCACGACCAGAATGCTCACGCTACGCCTCCCGCGTCTCCCAGGTTTCTCTCGTGTCCCGAGTGTCCACCCGTGCCGCGCCCAACGCTCACTCGCCCCACGTCCACTCGCATCATGCCTGCTCCCTGGGGGATACGTCCCCCCCACACCCCCCGGTTCGCTCTGCTCATGCGTCGATGACCGTCTCCACATAATGCTTCGTGCCCGGCGGAGCTTCCCCGCCGGTCGTGGAGGCGAGGCCGTCCGGCCCTCCGGCCTTGCGCTGCTCGTGGAACGCGAGGATCTGCAACTCGATGGACAGGTCGACCTTGCGGACGTCGACGCCGTCCGGCACCGACAGCACGACCGGCGCGAAGTTCAGGACGCTCGTCACCCCGGCCGCGACGACGCGATCGCACACCCCCTGGGCGGCGCCCGCGGGCGTCGCGATCACGGCGATGGACACGCCGTGGCGCGCGATGATGTCCTCCAACCGGTCGGTGTGCTCCACCGTCATCCCGGCGATCTCCTGGCCGACGATGGAGTCGTCCGCGTCGAGCAGGCCCGCCACCCGGAAGCCGCGGGACGCGAAACCCCCGTAGCCCGCCAACGCACGGCCCAGGTTACCCACCCCGATGATCGCGACGACCCAGTCCTGGGTGAGGCCGAGCTCACGGGATATCTGGTAGACGAGGTACTCCACCTCGTACCCGACGCCGCGCGTCCCGTAGGACCCCAGGTGGGAGAGGTCCTTGCGGAGTTTGGCCGAGTTGACCCCGGCGGCGGCGGCCAGCTCCTCCGATGACACGGTCGCGACGCCGCGTTCCTGCAACCCCGTGAGGGCGCGCAGGTACACCGGCAGCCGCGCCACGGTGGCTTCGGGAATGCCGCGGCCCGCGCGGTCCCTGTGGTTCTGTCGAGATGTCACGGCCTGCTCTTCGGCTCGACGTTGTGAGGAGGGGCTTTCTCCCAGGTTAAGCCTTTGTGAATACGCGCACAAAGTCGGCCCCCGATGATGTGACCGACCAGACACCCAGGTCACGGGGCGGAGTCGCGCGCCTCCGCTACGGCCGCGCGCAGGCGTGCTTCGTCGACGCGCCAGAAATCGTGCTGGACGCCGTTGACCAGCGTGACCGGGATCTGCTCCCAGTACTGTTCCGTGTCCGCCTCGGAGCGCGTGATGTCGCGTTCCTCCCACGGGACGTCCAGCTCGCGGGCGACGCGGTCGATCACCGCGCGGGCGTCGTCGCACAGATGGCAGCCCGGCTTGCCGAGCAGCGTGATCGTCACCGCGCCCATCGGCGTCACCTCCCGGGGAACTCCGGCGCGGGCAGCGGCACCTTGGCCGGGCCGAGGCGCAGCTCGATCACGTTGGTGGCGAGCACATGGGTGCGGGACTCGGCCAGGAACCGCCGCAGATGCGCCTGCTCCCGGTGCCAGGCGAAGGCCGCGTCGTCCCGGAACAGCTGGTAGAAGATCCGCTGCGTGGGGCTGCCCACCACCTCGTGGCAGGCGAAGATCATCGTCTCGGGCTCGGCGGCCAGGGCGGCCTTCACCAGGTCGGTGGCGAGGCGGTCGAAGGCCTCTTCGCGGCCGTCGAGAAGTGTGTAGACGGTGATCTGGCCGCACGCGTTCCCCAGTTCGCCGCGCGGGCTGGCGGCGCGGCGCCCCTGCTCGGGCAGTGGAGACGCCCCGGTACCGCCGGGGACGCCGAAGCTGTCGACGGCGGTCGGCCCGGCCGGGTGCCCGGCGGGGTCGGCGGGGAAGCGCAGTTCCTCGGCCGGTGCGGGGACGGCGGCCGGGGGCGGCGGGACGGGGTCGGGGAACCGCAGCTCCCCGCGTCTCGGGTCGGGAGGCGGCGGCGGCGCGCTCCGGTCGTGTCGGGGCGGCGGGTAGCCCTGCTCCTCGTAACCGGTCACGGGTTCCTCCCGATAGTCGTCGCCGCCGTCGTAGTCGTCATATTCCTCGTAACCTTCCTCGTCTTCGTACACCGGGATCGTGCGCACCGCGCCGTACCAGACGAGCCCGGCGGCGCCGCCGAGCGCGATCACCGCGAGCGGCGCGGGCAGGAACCCGCGGGTGCCGCTGACGACCAGGACACCGGCCAGCGCCACCAGCGCGACCGGGATGAGCAGCTCGGCCGCCTCCTGGTCGCGCTTGCTCGCCAGCCACGCGGTGAACCCGGTGCACCCGACGAGCGCGATCACCGCGACGACGTGCGCGCCGTCGATCAGCAGCAGCGGCAGCGCGTCGTAGGTGGAGCCCGGCTTCGGCAGGCTCTTGGACAGCGTCCCCTTGAGCGGGTCGAGGACGAGGATGACGGTCGCGACGAGCGTGTACGAGATCGCGAACAGCCAGGCCGCGAACCGCACCTGCACGTACCGCGCGATCAGCTCGATCATGCCGAGCATGAGCCAGACCGGCCCGATCATCGCGGCGCCGAGTTCCAACGCGCGGAACAGCAGCCCGTTGAACCCGGCCAGGAAGCCGACTCCCATGGACAGCAGGGCCAGCGACAACCCGACCTGGGTGAACGACCACGCGATCAGGTAGAGCAGCCGGTCCTTTTTGGCGCGCGAGATCAGCAACCCGGTGGCTGTTAAGGCACCCAGGGTCGCAAGGAGCGCGAGCAGAGCATCGACCATCGCGCCCCCATGGTGCCCGATCACGGGGTCGAAAAGGTAACCCGCCTCCATGTGAAGGTGTCCCGGGCGGCGCCCGCGGGTGCCCTCCGCGCCCGTCCGGACGGCCATGGACGGCCAGGCGGGGGCATTGCACCGCCCGCGCCATTGCCCCGCGTACCCCTCGGTATCTAGAGTGGCAAATCACGCCGGAGGTCGCGTACGCCCCGAGGAGAACTGCATGAGCAGCTTGTCCCTCGATGCCGGGGCCTTCCCGCTCCCCCGGCCCTCCCGGGGCTCCCCCGGTTCCGTCGCCGGACGCCGTGCCGCCGAACGCCGTGACACGGATCGTCGCGCCGCCGAGCGCCCCACCGCGCAGGACGCCGACCGCGCCGAGATGCTCAAGGCGCTCGTGCTGCGGGCGCGCGACGGTGACGCCGACGCCTTCGGGTCCCTCTACGACCACTATGTCGAGCTGGTCTACCGCTACGTCTACTACCGGGTCGGGACGCACCCGCTCACCGAGGACCTGACCAGCGAGACGTTCCTGCGGGCCCTGCGCCGTATCCGCGACTTCCACTGGCAGGGCAAGGACTTCGGCGCCTGGTTGGTCACGATCGCCCGGAACCTGGTCGCCGACCATTTCAAGTCGAGTCGCTACCGGCTGGAGATCTGCACGGCCGAGTTGGTCGAGCCGAGCACCCATCAGGAGGGGCCCGAACTGGCCGTCTTGGACTCGATGACCAACAGGACCCTCCTTCAGGCCGTCCGCCGGTTGGGGTCGGAGCAGCAGGAATGCGTCGTCCTGCGGTTCCTGCACGGCCTGTCGGTCGCCGAGACCGCGCTGATCATGGGCAAGAAGGCGGGCGCCATCAAGGCGTTGCAGTACCGGGCCGTCCGGACGCTGGCGCGCCTGCTGCCGGACGACCTGCGCCACTGACCCCCGACTCGCCCGGAATTCCGACTCGCCCGGAATACGGCCGAAGCCAGAAACATCGCCGAGCCGAGATATGCCGGTCCGGAAACAGGGCCGAATCCCATCGTGGCCGTAACCCTGTGTGCCGTCCGCTCGTTTGTGCGGGCAAGAGAGCGCGTTGACGCCTGGACCCCGCAAGGGAGCGACCGGTGATGACCAGGCGAGGGAAGATCGTCGAACAGGGGAACGCGCTCGCCCGGCTGCGGGCGAGCGACGCGGGGCCCGACCCGCGGTTCCGCGCCGTGCTGCGCGAGCGGCTCGTCGCGGCGGCGGGCGACCGTGCCGAGGACCGTCGCAACCACGGGCGGAGCGACGGCCGAGGGGAGGCGGTTGACTAGTCTCGTCCCATGCGGCAGATCTCGTTTTGGCAGCGTCCGTTCTGGCAGCGAGGCAGGGACGAGGACCCGGTGAGCGCCGGGAAGGCCGCCGCGGAGGCCGCGGCCGATCCCGCGCCGCTGCCCGAGCCCGACCCCGCCGCCGCGGCGTTCTTCGACGTCGACAACACGATGATGCGCGGCGCGTCCATCTACTACTTCGCGCGCGGGCTCGCGGCGCGCCGCCTGTTCACCATGCGCGACCTCGCCATGTTCGCGTGGGGTCAGGCCGCGTTCCGGCTGCGCGGCACCGAGAACTCCGAGCACATCGGCAGCGCCAAGGAGGCGGCGCTCTCGTTCGTCGCCGGGCAGAAGGTCGCCGGGATCGTCAAGCTGAGCGAGGAGATCTACGACGAGGTGATGGCCGACCGGATCTGGCACGGCACGCGGACCCTCGCCCTCCAGCATCTCGACGCGGGCCAGCAGGTCTGGCTCGTCACCGCGACGCCCGTCGAGGTCGCCCGGACGATCGCGCACCGTCTCGGCCTCACCGGCGCGCTCGGCACCGTCGCCGAGACGAGCGACGGCGTCTACACCGGACGGCTCGTCGGGAACCTGCTGCACGGACCCGCGAAGGCGGAGGCCGTGCGGGCCCTCGCGGCGCGGGAGGGCCTCGACCTGTCGCGCTGCGCCGCCTACAGCGACTCGATGAACGACCTGCCGATGCTGACGGCCGTCGGGCATCCGCACGCGGTGAACCCCGACGGCGGGCTCCGCGAGCACGCCAGGGAGAACGGCTGGCCCGTCCACGACTTCCGTACCGGCCGCCGGGTGACGATGATCGCCCTGCCCGCGGCGGCGGGCGCGGGCGCCATCGCGGGCGGTGTCGCCGCCGGGATCGCGTTGCGCCGCCACAACCGCACGAGCTGACGACCCGTCCGGCGGGCTCATTCGGCGGCCCAGTCCGAGGCGGGCAACCAGATGGTGAACGTCGAACCCGTGCCGGGAGTGCTCTCGGCGGTGAGCGTCCCGCCGTGCGCGAGGACGATCTCCCGGGCGATGGCCAGCCCGAGCCCCCGGCCGCCGGTGTCGCGGCCCCTGGCGCTGTCGGCGCGCCAGAACCTGTCGAACACCTTGGGCAGGTCGTCGGCGGCGATGCCGTGCCCGGTGTCGGTCACGGTGATCGAGGTGCCGCCCCTGCCTGGGCCGCCCGCACGGCCTGGAGCGCCCGCACGGCCCGGCTCGTCCGGACGGTGCGCGCCGAGCGTGACCGTGCCGCCCGGCGCCGTGGCCCGCACCGCGTTGGTCACCAGGTTGCCGATCGCCTGGCGCAGCCGGTCGGGGTCGGCGTCGACCGGTGGCAGCGGCGGCCCGGGATCCGGCGCACTGACCTCCAGCGTGACCCCGGCCGTCTCGGCGGTCGCGAGGTGCGCGGTGTGCAGGGTCCATCAACACGGCCACCAGCCCGGCGGCGGCCAGCGCCCGCTGCGGCTCGATGTCGACCTTGCGCCGCCCCTCGTCGCTGAATCCGAGCTTGAGCTGGAGCGCGACGGGCGCGACCGACGCCAGCCGCTCCGCGTAGGCGCGCTGGCCGCAGCTGTCCTGGCCCTTGATCCGGCCGCCGGGGTCCGGCGTGGCGGGCGGCGGTGTCGCGGGGCCGCGCATGCACCTCTTGAGCGCCTCGGTGTCGGCGCTCCGCTCGCTCGCACTGCTGCCGGACGACTCCATGCACGGGGCGAACGCGTCCCGGTCACCGCTGCCGGACGGCACGACCGTCCAGCGCCCGCCGCCGAGATCCCGCCGGACGATCGGCACGCTGTTGCGGGTCAGGCAGGCGGCCAGGCGCAGGACCTGCCGGCGCTGGTCGGTCAGGGCGATGACGTCAAGGGGAGTCTTGTAGGGCGGCGGCAGTTCCCGGGTGTCCAGGATCGTCGCCGGACGGCTGGACGGTGGCCGCGACGTGCGCCCGTTCAGGGTGTCGGTGTCGGCGACGACGACCCCGTCGATGGTGCTGAGCCGGATCCGCTGCCCGGTGCGCTCGTTGAGGCCCCGGACCGCGTGGTCCACGCCCTCCCACGTGCCGTGCAGCGTGCCGTAGTCGACCAGGTTCTGGTGGATCATGTCGGCCGTGCGCTCCTCCACCCCGACCGACTCGGTGATCTGCGCGGTGGTGGCCCGCACCGTCAGCCAGGCCGTCGCGCCGGTCGCGACCAGCGCGACGAGCACGATGAGGGCGAACACCCTGACCCGGAAGCGGCGCAGCCCGGCGACCAGGCCGCGGCTAGTCCGCCGCACCGGGGCCGATCCGGTAGCCGCGCCCGTACACCGTCTGCACGTAGACGGGCTCGGCCGGATCGGGCTCGATCTTGCGGCGCAGGTTCCGGACGTGCGCGTCCACGGTGCGTTCCAGGACGTGGTGGTCGAACCCGAAGGCCAGGGTGAGGATCTGCGCGCGGGTGAAGACGCGGGTGGGTTCGGCGGCCAGGATCTGGACGATCCCGAACTCCTTGGCGGTCAGCTCGACGCGGCGTCCCGCGACCCGCACCTCGAACCGGCTCGGGTCGATCTCCAGCTCGCCGACGCGCAGCACCGTCTCGCCGTCGGCCTGGCCGCCGCCGGACCCAGGCAGCGCACCGGCGCGGCGCAGCAGGGCCCGGACCCGCGCCGTCAGCTCACGCGGGCTGTACGGCTTGGTGATGTAGTCGTCGGCGCCGAGGTCCAGGCCGAGCAGCAGATCGTCCTCGCGGGAGCGGGCGGTCAGCAGCAGGATCGGGACGCGCGACTCGGCGCGCAGGATCCGGCACACGTCCAGGCCGTCCACGTTCGGCATCATGACGTCGAGCACCAGCAGGTCGGGCCGCCGGGCGCGGGTCTGGTCCAGCGCGCGCCTGCCGTCGCCGACGACGATCACGCTGTGCCCGGCTTGTTCTAGATACACCTGGATTAGCCGTGCTTGCTTGGGATCGTCCTCGGCGACCAGAATGCGTGATCCGGTGCGCATGTCCCGACCGTAGCGCCCGCCACCTGGCCCGTTCCGCCCCCGGCCGCGACATGATCGTTTCTCCGAGAGTTCTTCACGGGTTCTTCATGGTCCTCGGCTTCAGTGATCTCCTGCTTGATCACTCATCCGGAAGGACCAACGCCATGTCGCAGCGAACCGCGGCCGCGCCCGACGCCGGGCCGGCGTCCCGGCCGTACCCCGACCGGTACGCGAGCCTCACCGTCGAGGATCGTCGCACCTTCGCCGAGCGGGGTTACCTGCTCGTCCGGGGCGCGTTGGACGAGCCGCTCCGGCGGCGCGTCGAGCAGGCGGTGGACCGGGTGTACGCGGGCGAGGAGCGGGCCGGACGGCTCGGTGCGAGCGGCGCGATGCACGTCCTCGGCGGGGTGTTCCGCGACGAGGCGTTCACGGAACTGCTGGACCTGCCCACCACGTTCCCGTTCGTGTGGGGGCAACTGGGGTGGAACATCTACGTCCACCACAGCCATCTCGACGTGAACCCGCCGGTCGCGGCGGACGAACCGCCCGCCTGGCAGTGGCACCAGGACGGCTACCGGCAGAACGCCGACCTGGACATGGAGCCGCGGCCGATGTTCTCCCTCAAGGTCGCCTACGTCCTCAGCGACCTGTCCGAGCCGGGACGCGGCGGCACGCTGGTCGTGCCGGGCAGCCAGCGCCGAAACACCCTGGAGCGCACCGAGCCGCGACCGGACGGCCGCTACCCCCGCCCGCCGGGCACCGTCGAGATCACCGCTCAGCCGGGCGACGCGTTCGTGTTCGACCGGCGGCTGTGGCACTCCCGCTCGGCGAACCTGTCGGACGTCACCCGCAAGATGGTGTTCCTCTGCTACACCTACCGCTGGATCCGCTGGCGGGACGACGTGTCGATCAACCGGCACGGCGACTGGTGGCGGGGCCTGTCGCCGCTGCGCCGCCAACTGCTGGGCGACGGCGACGAGGCCGCCAGCCATTTCGGCTTCACGCTGGAGTCGGGCGTGTGGGACGACGCGATCCCGCTGCGCTCGGAGCTGAAGTCGCGCGGGCTGCTCGACCGCAGCCACCACTACCTGCGCTGAGCGTCGCCGCGAACAGGAGCGAGCGTCGCCGCGAACACGAGCGAGCGTCGCCGCGGGGATGGGCGGGCGCCGTCGCGAACGAGGGCGGGGGCCGTCGCGCGCCGGGCTAGCCTGTCCCCGTGACCGTCGAGCTGACGTTGCTGGCGCGGGTCCGCTGCCGTGGACGGGACGTCACGAGCCCCCGAACCCGCGGCCTCCTCGCGCTCCTCGCCGCCGAGCCGAGGGCGGGCGCGTCCGTCGCCCGCCTGGTCGAGGGGCTGTGGCCGGACGAGCGCCCCGAGAACCCCGCGAAGGCGCTCCAGGTCGTCGTCTCGCGGACCAGATCACAGCTCGGCGCGGACGTCGTCACGAGCACACCGACCGGATACCGGCTGGGGCTGGCGGAGTCGGCGGTGGACGCGTCCGTAGTCCTGCTCGCCGCGTCGGCGAGCGCCCGCGCCTCCCGAGACGGAGACCACGCCGCCGCGCTGGCCCGCGCGGAAGAGGGCCTCGCCCTGTGGGACGGTCCTCCCGAACTCGACGACGCGGACGACCCGTTGTCGGTGCTGCGCGCGGAACGGTCCGCGACGTACTGGACGCTGAAACGCGCCCGCGCGCTGGCCCTGGCACGGCTCGGCCTGCGCGCGGAGGCGTTCGAGGCCCTCACCGGCGCGGCCCGCGAGTACCCGCGCGACGAGGAGGTGCTGGCCGAGCTGCTGCGCTGCGAGGCGGCGACGGCGGGCCCGTCCGCCGCGCTGGCCCGGTTCGAGTCGTACCGGCGTTCGCTGCGCGACGAACTCGGCACCGATCCGGGGGCCGCGCTCCAGGGCGTCCAGCGGGAGTTGTTGCGGGACGAGGCCCCGGCCGTCCGGCGCGGCGTCGCACACGAGCCGAACCCGCTGCTCGGACGCGCCGACGACCTCGCCGCCGTGCTCGACCTGCTGCGCTCGTCCCGCGTCACCTCGATCGTCGGGCCGGGCGGGCTCGGCAAGACCCGGCTCGCCAACGCCGTGGCGCGCGAGGCGCCGCAGCGCGCCGTGCACGTCGTCGCGCTCGCCGGTGTCGCGCGGAACGAGGACGTGGCGGCCGAGACGGCGTCCGTCCTCGGCGTCGGCGAACCTGGCCGGGCCACCGCGCCCGGCCGCCTCGGCGCCGTCGACCGGCTCGGCGGGATCGTGGAGGCGCTCGGGCCCGGCCCGGTGCTGCTCGTCCTGGACAACTGCGAGCATGTCGTCGACGGCGTCGCCGACCTGGTCGGCGGCCTGGTGGCCCGCACGCGCGACCTGCGCGTCCTCACCACGAGCCGCGCGCCGCTCGGCCTGTCGTCGGAGTCGGTGTATCCGCTGCCCGCGCTCGACCCGTCGGCGGCGGTCGAGCTGTTCCGGCAGCGCGCGCACGCGGCGCGGCCGAACGCCGACGTCCCCGCCGACGCCGTCGAGGAGCTGTGCGGGCGGTTGGACGGCCTGCCGCTCGCCGTGGAGCTGGCGGCGGCGCGCGTCCGCGTCATGTCGGTGCCCGAGATCGTCCGCAACCTGGACGACCGGTTCGCGCTGCTGCGCGGCAACGCCCGCGACGCACCGTCCAGGCACCGGACGATGCACGCCGTCGTCGACTGGAGCTGGAACCTGCTCGGCCCGTCCGGACGGGCCGCGATGCGGTCGCTGTCGGTCTTCTCCGCCGGTTTCACGGCCGACGCCGCCCGCCATCTCGTGGACGGCGACGTCCTGGAGGTCCTGGACGACCTCGTCGGCCAGTCGCTCCTCGAGACGACCGAGGGAGTCTCCGGCACCCGGTTCCGGATGCTGGAGAGCGTCCGCGAGTTCAGCGCCGCCCACCGCGACGCGGACGGCGGGACCGACCGTGCGGTTACCGGGCTGCTCTCCTGGGCCCGGGAGTTCGGCGCCGCCCACCACGAGGCGCTGTTCTGCGCCGAACCGGCCGCGCCGCTGGCACGCGTCCAGGCCGAGCAGGACAACCTGCTTCAGGCGCTCCGCCACGGGATCGCCCGGGACGACGGCCCGTCCGTCGCGGCGGTGGTCGCCGTCCTCGGCGGCATGTGGACGCTGGAGTCCTCGTACAGCCGGATCCTCGCCCTGGTGGAGGAGACCGCCGGGACGCTGACGCGCTTCCGTCCCGGGCCGGACGACGTCGTGACGGCCCGGGCGGCGCTCACGGTCGGCGTCCTGACGTCCCTCATGTTGAAGGGTCCGCGGGCGACGCGTGTTCTTGTGGCGCTGCGCCGCCTGCCGCCGCCGGTGCCGACCGGTCCCGTCCGGGCCATGGCGATCCTGGCGGCGTCCGGGCCGGAGATCCTCGATCCGGACGGCGGCCCCGCCCTCCTCGACAGGTTGCGCGCGAGCGACGAACCGGCCCTCGCCGTCCTCGCGAACTGCCTGGCGGGCTACCTGCTGGAACGGGACGCGGACGTGACCGGCGCGCTGGCCGCCACCGAGGCGATGCTGGCGGCGTCCGGCGAACCGCACACCCCGTGGCTGACGATGCTCGCCCATTCACGGCTCAGCGAACTGCTGATGCAGCTCGGGCAGGGCGAGCGGACCGCGCACCATCTGCGGGCGTCCGCGGACCTGCTGACCCGCTACGGCTGGCCCGACAGTTTCGGGCTCGACTGGGCGCTCGCCGCCACCGAGGCCGGTCTCGGCGAGTTCGACCTGGCCGAACAGCGGCTCGACCGGGCGGTCGTCTCCACCCCGGACGAGACGTTCGGCACCGCCGCGTTCAACCTCGGCGCCCGCGCGGAGATCGCGTTCGGACGCGGCGACCCGGGCACCGGCCTGCGGCTCTGGCGGGAGGCGGTGCGACGGCTGACCGACGGCGAGGAGCCCATGTCGGCGCCCGACCTCTACCCGTTCACGCTGGAGGCCCACAGCGTCACCGTCGTCGCGCACGCGCGGTACGACCGGCTCGACCTCGTGGAGGACATCGTGGCCCGGCTGCCCGCCCAGCTGTCCGGGCTACTGTCCATGCCGCAGGAGACGATGCCGTCCTTCTTCATGGACCTGCCTCTCTGCGGCGGCCTGCTCCTCGCCATGGCCGTCGCCGACCTCGCTCGCGGCGACGTCCCGCCGGACGTCCGGACGCGGGCCGCCCGCATGATCGCGCTGGCGGAGCGCATGCACTTCGTCCGGTCGTTCCAGCAGACGATGTCCCCGGCGTTCGCGCGGCGCACCGCCGAAGACGCCGACAGGTCGGCGTACTCCGACGCGGTGTCGGAATACGCCGACCTGAGGGGCGCCGCTCTGCGGGACGCCGCGCGGAAGATCGTCTCGGCTAGCGGGGTGCCTTCCGGTTGAACAGCACCTTCGAGCACACGTAGCCGACGACCGCGAGCCCGACGCACCACGCCACGGAGGCCGCCGCGTCCGACCCGCTCGGCGAGCCCACCAGCAGCCCGCGCAGCGTCTCGATGATCGGGGTGAACGGCTGGTACTCGGCGAACCACCGCACCCCGGCGGGCATGGACTCCGGCGGGACGATCGCGCTGCCGAGGAACGGCAGAAACTGGATGATCAGCGGCGTGTTGCTCGCGCCCTCCGGGTTCTTCGCCAGCAGCCCCAGCGCGACCGCCACCCAGGTCAGCCCGAACATGAGCAGCGCCAGCAGGCCGATCGCGGCGAGCCAGTCGAGCAGGCCGCCGTCCGTGCGGAAGCCCATCGCGACCGCGACCCCGATGACCGCGGCCGTGCTCACCATCGTCTGGATCATGCTGCCGACGACATGCCCGGTCAGCAGCGACGCCCGCGCGATCGGCATCGTCCGGAACCTGTCGACGATGCCCTCGGTCAGGTCCATCGACACCGACACCGACGTCGTCATGCAGCCGGACGCCACCGCCATCAGGATGATCCCGGGCGCCACGTAGTTGATGTAGTCGCCCGACGCGGCGCCGCCGACGCCGTCGCCGAGGGCGTTCCCGAACACCCCGACGAACAGCAGCATGATCAGGATCGGGGTCATCATCCCGGCGATCGTCAGGGACGGGTAGCGCAGCGCGTGCCGCAGATTGCGGCGCAGCATCGTCGCGGAGTCGGCCGCCGCGTGGGTCAGCGTGGTCATTTCGAGGTCACCTCGTCCTTCTCGGTGGTGCCGGTGAGCGCCAGGAAGACGTCGTCCAGGTCGGGGGTGTGCACGGACAACTCGTCGACCTCGATCGACTCGTCCGCCAGGCGGCCGAGCAGGGCCCGCAGCGACCGAACGCCGCCGTCGCTCGGCACCTGGAGGGAAAGCGCGTCGTCGTCGCGGGTCACCGCGCCGAGCGTCCGCGCGGCCGCGTCGAGCAGCGCCAGATCACCGAACCGGAGCCGGACATGCCCGCCGGGGACGAGCCGCTTGAGCTCCTCGGACGTGCCCTCGGCGACCAGGCGGCCGCCGTCCAGCACCGCGATCCGGTCGGCGAGGTGGTCGGCCTCCTCCAGGTACTGCGTCGTCAGGAGAATCGTCACGCCGTCCCTGGCCAGGCCGCGGATGATCTCCCACATGGTGCGGCGGCTGCGGGGGTCCAGGCCGGTGGTCGGCTCGTCCAGGAAGATGATCCGGGGGCTTCCGATCAGCGTCATCGCGATGTCGAGCCGCCGCCGCATGCCGCCCGAGTAGGTCGCGGCCGTCTTCTTCGCGGCGTCCACCAGGTCGAACCGCTCCAGCAACTCGTCCGCCGCGTGCCGCCCGGCGGCCCTGCCGAGATGGTGCAGGTCGGCCATCAGGATCAGGTTCTCGCGACCGGTCAGCAGGCCGTCCACCGCCGAGTACTGCCCCGTGACCCCGATCGCCCGCCGCACCCCGTCGGGATCCTCCGCCAGATCGCACCCGCCGACGCGAACGTGGCCACCGTCCGCCGGGAGCAGGGTCGACAGAATCCTGACGGCCGTCGTCTTCCCCGCCCCATTCGGCCCCAGCAGGGAGAAGATCGTCCCACGCTGGACGTCGAGGTCGATCCCGTCGAGGACGACCTTGTCCCCGAACGACTTCCGCAGACCGATGGCCCGAATGGCCGTCTGCACCGCTTCTCTGTTCATGCCCCGAAGCGTGCGGGACGTGGGCTTCAAACCGCCTTCACGCCGGTTTCACCCGTGGGGACGGGATGAAACCGGCAGGTCCCTTGGTGGTCGGTTCGGGGTGGAATCCGCAGCGGGCTTCGGTTACGCGCGCAGGCGGGCGTCGAGGTCGTTGAGGTCGGGCACGAACCAGACGTGGTCGCGGCCGTTCGACTCCTGGACGAGCGCGCGCAGCGCCGAGCTGGCCTCCATCTGGGCCGAGATGTCGCCGACGATCGCGAGACGCAGGCGGTAGGTGACGAACTTCTGCATGACCTCACCGGCGAAGCGGGTGCCCAGCTCGAAGAACCGTGGGTCCAAGCGGCTCGCGGGGACGGCCACCATCTCGGCGCCGAGGAACACCGCGCCGATCAGGTCGAGGGCGTCCTGCATGGTGGCCACGGGCGGCCCGTCCGGGTCGCACACCAGGACCTGGAGGCCGCCCAGCTCCCGCACCGCGTCAGCCATCGTCGTCCTTCCTCGCGAGTAGGTCTCCGTCGATGACGGAGTCGAGCAGGCGCAGCACGTCGGCGGTGGCGGCGGCCCCGCCCAGGATCACGATCTTCATCCGGCTCCGCTCCTCGTCGTGGACGACCTGAACCCGCAGCTGGCGGCCGGACTCACCGGTGTTCACTCCGGCCAGCACGAGCGTGCCGAGCCGGTCGGCCGCACGCCGGTCGACGCCGTCGATCTGCACGATGCTCGACACCTCGACCGACGCGCCGCCCGCGGGCTCCACGGGCGGACGCCCGGTCAGCGCCTCCAGGTCGGTGGCCGCGATCCGGTACTGCTTGCCGATCCGCACCGCCGTCAACCGGCCGGTGCGGATGTAGCCGCGCACGGTCCGCACATGCAGCCCGAGGAGGTCCGCGACCTCCTCAACCGAATACATTCTTTCCGTCATCACTCCCTAAGTTACCCCATGAAGGGAATGATGCGTATGTTTACATACCAGTTAGCGGCGAGCGGAAACGGTCCAGGCGCGGGAGTCGAAGCGGACGCCGTCGTCGCCCAGGTGCGAGGCGAAAACCGCACGCAGCCGGTCGAGGACGCGCGCCGCAGCGTCGGAATCCATCCCGTTCAGGGCTTCGTTCGCGCAGGTGAAGCCGCGAACCCAGTCGAGGGCGGCGGTCACATCCGGGCCGTAGTAGACCGGTTCGTGGACGTCGGTGAACGCGACGTCCACGAACCCCGCGCCCTCCAGGATGTTCCGCACCGTGGGCGGGTCCGCGAGGGAAAAGGCGTCCGGCCCTGCCGAGATGTCGGTGATCGGCGTTTCAAGGGCCCGGCGGATGGCGACCTCCCATTCGTTGCGCTCGGCGAACTGCCAGACCACCATCACCAGCCGTCCTGACGGGCGCAGCGCCCGGCGGATGTTCGGTGAACGCGGCGGCGGGGTCGGCGAAGAACATCGTCCCGAACCTGCTGATCGCCAGGTCGAAACATTCCGGCGGGAAGGAGTAGGTCTGCGCGTCCGCGCGCTCGAAGGTGACGTTGCGCGGCCCGTCCGTCCGGGTCAACTCACGGGCCCGTTCGATCGCGGGCGCGGAGACGTCGAGCCCGAGCGCGCTGCCCGCATGGGCCGCCTGCCCTGCCTGCCGGGTCGTCTGCCCGGCGCCACAGCCGATGTCGAGGACGTGGTCATGAGGCTGGACGTCGGCCGCCCGGCGCAACATCTCGTTGTGGCCCTGGAGTTCGGCGTCGTATCCGGTGTTTCCCATCATCGGGGCCCGATCTCGGCGGCGTAGGCCTCAAGGCGGTCGGCCAGTTCGTGCGGGCGGCTCAGTGCGGGGGTGTGCCCACCGTCGATCTCGTCCGGGACGAGCCCCAGGCGCTCCCGGGCGACGCGACGCAGGAAACCGGGGGTGAAAAGGCGATCGTCCCGGCAGCCCAGGACACGCGTGGGGACGTCGGGCCAGGCCCGCAGCGGGCACGGCTCCCCCATCCGGGCGTCGGACTGGTCGCGTCCCCTGGCCAGCGCCTCGGCGGCCAGTTCCGGTGGCACGTCCTGGAGGAAGAGCGCGATCGTGTCGTCGTACTCCTCCCGCTCCTCCTCGGCATATCCCGTCCGGTCCCAGTAGTCGTTGGGCGCCTCGCCCGGCGTAGGGATCATGGGCGCGACCAGGACGAGCAGCTCCACAGCCACCCGTTCACAGACGAGCGGAGCGACGAAACCGCCGAACGACTGCGCGACGACCACCACGTCCGTCCGGTCGCCGATCGCATCGACCACGGTGTCCGTGTATTCGGGCAGACCCGCCGAGTCGTCATCGCAGGGCAGGTCGGGCGCGACGGTCACGTGGCCTCGGGCCCGCAGCTCGGCCTCCACCAGATGCCAGTACCAGCCGACGTCACCGGCGCCGTGGATCAGAACAAACGTCGCCACACCCATCCCCTACCCTCCGGCTCGCGCCGAGGCTAGGCGACGGCACCGACATTCTCGGCCGTACCGATCAGCCGCCGAAGCGGGCGGTGAGAGCGGTGTTGGTGCCGACGCCCTGGCAGGGGCCGCTGTAACCATTGGGGTCGAGTTCGCCGCTGATCGAGCAGCCCACTACCCACGCTCTGACGACGGCACGAGATGCCCGTCGAACCCACCAGTTACCAACCGCCGACACGCGGCCCGAACCTCATCCGGGACGTCCTGGGCAACGGAAAACCCGAGCGCCGGATACTCAACAACTCGCTGCAAATCACCGACAAGCATGTCAATGACGAGCTTCTCGTCCCCGATCGACCGCACGTACTCGTCAAACGACAAGGGCTCAGAAGCGCACACCAGCTCAACCTCAGGCCAAACCTTCCGAGCAGTAGCGAAGGCCCGACGCTCCATATAAGGCTTGGAGATCAGCAACAACGAGTCGACCTCAACCCCGACCTCAGCAAGCACGCCCCGCGAAAACTCGATGTTCTGACCAGTATTTCCAGCCAGTGGCTCAACGAGAATCGCCGACTCCGGAACCCCAAGCCGAACCGCATGCTCGGCATACTCCACGGCCTCCCCACGCGGAAACCGGCTCACAGTACTCGGGCTATTACCCCCAGTGAATACCAGCACGGGAAACAATCCCGCCAGATAAAGCTCGCTGGCATACGCGGCAACCCCGAGGTCATGGCTACCAAGGCCAACGCCCACCGAACAACTCCGCACCTCATGCCCCAACTGGTGATAACCCCAGATCGACAGAGCATCAGCCCGCTGCTCCTCGGTGAGGCGCTGACCGGTCACAAGAACTCCCTGCCGAGACTCAGTTCGGACGGCCGCACAGGTCGGCCGTCCGATCGTACTGAGGCCCCCGCCGGCTCAGTTCACGGCCACAACCGCCGTCGCGGCGACCAAGACCAGGCAGAGCGGCGTATAGAGGACGAGATTAAGCCGGTAGAACGTCGAGCCCCTCTCAGCCCCCATGCCGAGAGCCCAGGCGACACCGGCCAGAGCCCGCACCCCCACACCGGCAGCGACGACGAACGTCCCGGCCAGGGGAAGCCAGCCCGGAAGCCCCGAAAGGATCACATCGGCCTGAGCCAGAACAGTCGCACCAGCACCCGCCAAGGCCAGAACGAGCGGGGCCAGGACACGCGGAGTGAAGGGGACATCCGCGTTCAACAATCCCCGGGACAGGGTCGACACGTCACGCGCGGGCCAGGTGCGCCCAGTCATCCAGTACACGTGCAGAAGCGCGTCGAGAACGAGAACGGCGGCAACCACAAGGGCCGCGATTTCATGGATTCGCATGCTAGGAAGAGGCCGCGAACGCCCCAAACCACTCCAGTGACCCTCGTCACTCCCCCGGAGTGAAGCGCCGGACAAACCGACGCAGGAACAACGGCCCCAACACACGCCGAACCGGCGGCCCCAAGACACGCGCACCCGGCACCCGAAGCGCCGCCATGTACGCAAAACGAGTGACGTCCCCTTCCGGAACAACACCCATCCCGAACACCAGGAAACGGCTCTGCATCAGGCACCAGCCAGGGCGAAGGACCATGTCAAACGGCGCCCGCAGGCCAGAACGGCCACGCACCATCACGCGCATCCGTTCACCACGACGCTCGGTGACGCGCACGGACCGAACGTCCGGCAGCAACCCGGCGAAACCCCGCTCCGGGTCGCCCAACACCGCCCACACGTCCTCAAAGGGAGACGGCAGAACAGCCTCCTCCAGCAGGACGCCGGGAAAGGACGCCGCAACGGCACGGAGCCGTCCCACATCGTCCAGTTCACCGACCGGCCAGGTCATCGCCAGCCCCCTCGCCTCGCCAGTCCCGCCGAAAACTCGCCCGCGCCCGAAACAACCGCGACCGAACGGTCCCGGTCGGCACCCGCAACATCCGCGCCGCCGTCTCCTCGTCCAGCCGCTCCAGATCACGCAACATGAGAACGGCGCGATGCTCCGGCGACAACCGCCCCAGAACATCACGAACATCCGCGGCGAGCACCGGATCACCGGGCGCAGGCACCTCGCCCAACATCTCGGGAACAGCACGAGCCGATTGCTTCGCCACCCGCACCGCCTCACGCACCGCGATGACCCGCACCCACCCGAACAGGGCCTCAGGTTCACGCAACCCCTTCAGGTTGCGCATGACCACGATCAACGTCTCCTGAGCAGCGTCAGGAGCGTCCTGCAAGGCGATAGGCCCACAAAGCCGCCGCACATAAGGCGCAAGCACCTCAAGA
Organism: Actinomadura meridiana; assembly: GCF_039537545.1. Classification (NCBI taxonomy): domain Bacteria; kingdom Bacillati; phylum Actinomycetota; class Actinomycetes; order Streptosporangiales; family Thermomonosporaceae; genus Actinomadura; species Actinomadura meridiana. The sequence goes on along the minus strand of NZ_BAABAS010000001.1, from coordinate 116,403 downwards.
ACCTCATGCAACGCCATCAGATCACCGCGCTGCGCACGCCTAACAACGTCAGGATCAACCCCCACCAACCCACCCTAACCACACCCCGACCAGCACTCCCCCAACCCAACCAGCCAACGCCCCGAGCCCTCACCCACCAAACCGGCCCCCCATCGAACGAAATGCTCAGCCGAGATAGGGAGCGCCTCGGTCTTCCCGATAATGCCCCAGCCTCAGACGTTGCGTGTGGTGCATGGGCAGATCGTCCAGCTCCGCGACCGGCACCCAACGCACCTCCAGAGACTCATCGCTGACCTGGAGTTCGCCTCCGAGCAGACGGGCCCTGAAGCACACGTTGAACTGGCGGCGAACCTCACCGTCCGAGTACACGATGATGTGGCGCGGATCGGTGTAAGTACCGACGAGCCCGATGACCTCAATGTCGTACCCGGTCTCTTCCCTGACCTCCCGGACGGCCGTCCCCGGTAGAGACTCGTCCAGGTTCATCCCCCCACCCGGCAACGCCCAGAGCCTCGAATCGGCCCGCCGCTGCATCAACACATCGCCGCGCTCATTGACAACGACAGCCGAGGCCGCCACGACCATCGAGTTCGGAACCGGCGCCGCCGGATCGTCGTAGTACTCAAACCGCGCCACCACTCACTCCTTCACGGCTCGGTGGGAAAGTGCCCACACTGCTTCGAAGCTCTCGGCGTAGCGGTCGAACACACCGCCATCCGACTCCCTGCGGAGATGCCAGACCGGCGCGCCGAACGCGTTCATCCCGAACACGTGGGCGTTGACGAGCATCTGGTCATCGCCACGATAGATCGAGTTGCAAAGCGTCGTCGCGTGCTGACGCACCTCGACACCCGGCATGCCGATCAGTGGACCGTAGTGCATGAGAGCCACGCGGCACCGGGTCTCGATGCCATGCCCGTACTTCTCTTCAACGCCGCGCTCGGTGACCGGGGGTGCGTCGGGATCTCCCAGGAGGATGCGCACACGGCACCCAGCGCCCGCTTTGTGCCCCAGCGTTTCAGCGAAGCCTGGCCACTGTTCGTGAAGAAAGATCCCGGCATAGACAAGTATCTCGATCCGTTCCCTGGCTTGGGTGAAAAGCGCCCGCCACATGTCCAAGGGGGCGTCTGCGCGAGTCGCGTGAAGAGCGATCAACTCGGGGTGTAGTCCGCGCCCTCGCTTCCCCTCCCCCAGCGAGGGCCATAGATACGCCATGTCTTCGCCAAGCGAGCGAGCGGCCTTGTGGGCAGTGGTGCGATGCGGCGTTCGTCCCGTGCTGATCCATCGTTCGACGGTCTTGGCGTCCACACCAGCGGCGTCGGCTAATTGGGCGCAGCTGATTCCAGCGCGCAGGAGTGCGGCGCGCAGACGCTCGTTGACGTCCATGAGGACGTTTATACGCCCTCATGGACGTCCCTAAGGCGTCCTTCTATGAAGTTCCGGCGTCCCTCCTCCCATTGGACCCTGGATGAGCAACGAGACACACGGCAGGTCAGTGCCTGTAGCGACAGACCAGCACAAGACATACGCCACCAAGTCGATGCGGAAGGTACACAAACGTGAAAAAGGATGAAGACGATCAACACGGCAAGCCGGCGGCCAGCCCGCCCATGCTACTGACCAGCATTGGCGAGGCGTCCAAGGTGACACTCGGTCAGGGTAGGGGCAGCTCGGAGGATAAGCGGCGGGCCTACAACTAGTCGGTTGCGCTGGTGCCCGGCGTCGGTTTGATCCGGGCACCAGCCAAGATCACGGGACTGCGGCGCATGCGTTGGTTCGGAGGGTTCCACAAGCCCATGGCACCAAGCCGGAGCCCGGCTGACCACACACCCATTTGGTCGGACGCACCAGGGTGCTGGACGGTGGGCCAATGGCCGGACTATGAACTCCGCGCGACACGCCACAACCATCGGTTCGTGGCTGTGATCGGCCCCTGCACAATGCCGCCTGGCGACATGGAAAGGTTGAGAACATTCGGCGTCCCGGATCAGGTGGCGTGGCGCTGGCCCGGCAGCTACACGGTCATGGAGATCACCCCGCAGCGCACCCGGGTCTGGACGGACCTCGGCGGAGCGTGGCCGATCTATGTCGCCGCAGCGGATGATGGGGTCTATTGGGCGTCCAGCTCCCTGGCATTGGCCGGACTGACCGGCACCAAACCGAACTTGGACCGACTAGCCACCTGGCTGGTAGCCCCTTCCGTACTGCTCCCGGCAGGTCCGCCCCACTTCGAGGAGATTGGTCTCGCGCCCGCCGGGCACCGCGTGACCATCACTCCAGACAACGGGGTACAGATGACACGGGTTTGGTCGCCCCGGCCTCGCTCAGGGAGGGTCAGCGAACGGCTGAGAGCCGAGCTGTCGGCCGCGGTTTCGGTCCGGGTTGACACCGCCTCAACACCGACCGTGGATCTTTCCGGTGGATACGACTCGACCGCGCTGGCGCTGCTAGGGCAGGCAGCCACCAGCGCCGATAAGACGCTGATCGGAGTGACCGTCTACCCGGTGGGCCGCGCGGCAGGCGGGGACCTGGACTACGCGCGGTTGGCCGCTGCGCGATCCGGGATCGTGCACCGGCTCATGCCGTTGGACGCCGACCACGTCCCGTACACCGGGTTGAACGTGCTCCCCGCAACGGACGAGCCCGCGCCGTCTACGATCGCGTACGCTCGGTTCTCCGGTCAGCTCCGATGGATGCGGGAGACGCTGAGCACCGACTGTCACATGACAGGCGACGGCGGGGACAGCCTGCTGTGTTCTCCACCGATCATGCTGGCTGATCTGTTGGCCACCAAGTGCTACCGGCGCGGCGCGCTCGAAGCTATCCGTTGGGCCAGGTTGAGGCGAGTTTCGGTTTGGCCACTGCTCAAATCCGCTTATCAAGTGGCCCACACTACCCATACTGAGACATTGCGGAGTCTATCACAAAGCCTGATCGCCGACATCAACAATTCAGCCATGGAAGGGGATGTGGGTTGGTACGCATCGGATTCCGTTCCCCCCTGGGCCACCCAAGAATCGCGGACCCGAGCCGCCACCGCCATAGCGTCATTTCCCGAATGGAAACAAGAGCCCGCCATCGGTTCATTTGCTGCGACTCTCGCAACTGAAGGAATGGTCGAGGTGGGACGATCAGCACGCGCCGACATCCAACTTTCCGAAGCCATCGGAGTGCCGCTCCACAATCCATTCACCGACTCCCGCGTTGTGGACGCATACCTGTCAATACCACTGGCCGAGCGGCCCGGCCCGGCCGACTACAAACCAGTACTGCGGGAGGCGCTGACGAACCTGTTTCCCAGCGAGTTGGCCGCACGGCGCACCAAGGGTGATTTCAATCCCGACCACTACAATGGGATGCGCGCGAACCTTACAGAACTGCACGCCTTGGCAGATGGACGTTTGGCTTCTTCGGGCCTTGTGGATCGGACCAAGCTCCAGCGCACACTCACCATGACGGCAGCGGGCTTGCCAGTGCCGTTCTCCACAGTGGAACCTGCCGTCGCGGCGGAAGCGTGGCTCCGTTCCCTGGACAACACGCCAGGTGTGAGGTGGGTCCCCACCGGGAACACGGGAGCGGGCCGATGAACCTGCCCAGGCATATCACCGTTCCCAAGTACGTCCGCACGGTCAACGTCGGCCCTACCACAGTGATCGTGAACTACCGCAACGGTCGTGTAGAGACGCTGATCGGCCCGGCGGCGCAGTGGTGGACCGAGGCGACGGCCAGCGGCTATGCCTATGTCCCAGGCATTCTAGACAGGCAGCACGCGCAAGAGTTGCATGACCAACTGTTGAAGGCGGGGTTGATCGTGCCGGTACGGCGGCACCGGCCGGGACACGAGATAGCAAACGGGCCCCGGTGGGTGCCGAGTTGGGGCACACAGGAGATACCAGCCGGGCGCACCGACTCTGTCCGGGTTCCGCTGAACGCGACGATGAGTGCGGCGGTGGCATTGGCCGTCGTGCTCGGTGTGTTGAGGGCGGGTCGCGGCCACCGCCGCATGGCCCGACTTTTACATCTGCTGAGTCGCGCGGCCCGGCGCGGTGATGTCCCCGCGACGGTCGCACAAGTTCATCAGGCCATACGCTCGGTACGCCGCGTTGGGCTTGTGGTGCCGGGCCGGGTGGCCTGCCTGGAGGAATCGGCTGCGGTCGTGGTGCTGCTGGCCGTCTCCCACCGACGGGTGACGTGGTGCCACGGCGCGGCAGCTGACCCCGTCCGGCTTCACGCATGGGTAGAGACTGATGACGGGCACCGGGTGGCCGAGCCGCCGTCCACGGCGCGGTTCGCCGTGCTGCTCACCATCCCGGAACGGACCAACGGAGGCGAGAGCGATCACCGAACACGATGAACCGACCATCTGGATCAGCGGAGAACGCGCCGGGCTGGGCCCGTTCTCCGCTGACCTGGTCGACCTGTACTGGCAATGGGAGCAGGACCCTGGCGCGTTGGTCGGGTACGGCCGTCAGACGCCAGATTCCCTGGACAACCGGCGGGAGGGATTCCAACACCAGGCGCGTGGCACCGACGATCAGCTACGGTTCACCGTCCACGACATGACTACCGCACCGGCGACCCCGGTGGGAACCACCGCCATCCTCATAGATCACCATGTGCGCACCGGCGAATTCATCATTCAACTCAGCCCCACCAGCCGGGGGAAGGGCATAGGCACCGAGGCGACCCGCCTGACACTCGACTACGCCTTTCACATCACGAACCTGCGGTGCGTCCACCTGTCGGTACTGACTCCGAACACAGCAGCAATCCGCGCCTACGAGAAAGCCGGATTCCGCAGGATCGGCGAGCGCAGACAGTCCGGGTACTGGTTCGGACAACCGGCCGACGAAACCCTGATGGACGCCATCCCCGCCGACTTCCGGGGTCCGTCTGCCGTGCGCCGGGCCGTGGAACCATCCGAGTAGGCTGCCTTGAGCCAACGGCCCTTCGGGTCGACGAAACCCCAGTCGAGCAAAGCCGGTAGATTGCTCACTATCGAGAGTGCGGGCGCATGGTGCTGGACCTGGGTGGTCTGGAAGGCCGAGACTTCAATGATCACAAGGCCCCACGGCAACGCTGTGACCTGCACGTTCGCACTACCGTCGAGTCGCTGCAAAATGGTCCCGCTGCAACGCCGCAGCCACACCACTGACCTGCGACTTTACCGTCGGGTCGCTCATCACCCCTGAAGGGCTCGCAACTGGCCCAGTGGAGGGGCGGAGCCCCCAACAAGTGGTCGCTCATCACCCCTGAAGGGCTCGCAACGGCGTGGTCAGCTTTGGCTAGCGCAACTCCGTGTCACCTTTGGTGGGGCACTGGTGATCGGAGAGTCGTTCGCTATTCATTAGAGTCAATACCTTTATGACTCTCTCGAAATAGTGGTAATGTTGATCGTATGATTATTGGGATCAGGGCCCTGGTTGTCGCGCTGGTTGCTGTGGGCGCATTGGCGCTGGTCCACGTGGGCTCGGTCTGCGCGGAACCGCCGTCGCCGGGCCAACAGGTCGCCTTGCCCAGGGCGGAGCAGGATCTGTTGGATTCAGGTGCTCCCACGAACGTGGTTATTGATCCCGAGAGTGGTCACATACTGTCGGTGACCCCGAGGAACGATTCTCCACGTTAGTGCGTTACGGAGCACCTGCCGACAATCATCCGAGGTCCCGGCCCCAGCTACGCAGCTGGGGCCGGGACCTCGGGCTTTTCGCGACCTCACTAGTGCCCGTACTGGGACGACGTAAAATCGGTGCCGCGTACGTCGCCGAATCTATGGAACCCAGACTTCGCCGAACCGCAGGCGCGCGGAGTGGGATGCCAGCGCCCTGCCGCGAACCTTGAGCTGATTCCATCCTCATCGGTCCTGGTGGTGGAGGGTGAGGATGGTCTGCACGATGGTGGGTAGGCAGCTGAGAGCAGAGCGATAAGGCGGATTAGGGGGCGCGGAACCTCTCTGCTTCATTGCGGCGAAAGATGCGCTTCCCTGGCACGCCTATCTTTGGCTCCGGTCACGAAGTTGCTTCGACGGCGCGTACCTTCCGGTGAAGTACGCGGCAAGCTCGTCGGTCGGGACCTCGGCTTGTTCAGTGGAGTCCATGTCCCGAACCTGGATCACTTCCGCTTCTCTCTCGGACACGCCGTCCTCAGCGATCACCATGGCGGCGACGTCGATCCGACCGGCCTTGAACCGACGCCTGATGCTTTAAGCGGAGACGTCCACAACCAAGACGATCGCGTCCAACACGACGTTAGTCATGCACTGCCCGAGGTCAGCGTGCCGGGAGACGTACACGTGCGTGAAATTCCCTAGTTCCTCGTCCGCCCCGAAGACTCCGTCCTGAGCCTGTCCGCCACCGGCTCGGCTGGCCGGACGCCCTTGCGCTGGGCTGGCTCCACGATCGGCACAGAGCCATGTCTGGGCGGTTGCGCACCATAAAGGGGTTGCCCGTGCTCACCCTCATCACCCGAATGCACGTCTCCTAGCGCATTCCACTTCAGCACAAGTCCTGCGCCACAGCGGGCCCGTTCAGGGCCGCCTCACTCGTCCGCCGACCGGATCGCGATACGCAGTGCCGCGTGGGAGACGACCAGCACCGGGCCATCCGGATCCTTCGAATCCCGGATCGCTACGCCCGCAGTCACCTCGGCGACCTCAACACACGCACCCTGATAGTCGTCGCTGTGCGACGACTTTCGCCAGGTCAACTTGGGCATGGCTGCTTCACTCGTCCGCCGACCGGATCGCGGCACGCAGTGCGGCACGAGGGACGACCAGTACCGGGCCACCCGGGTCCTTGGAGTCTCGGATTGCCACGGCATCTTTTGCTCCTGCGAGTTCAACACAGGCACCCTGATGATTGTCGCTGTACGACGACTTACGCCACTTAGTCATCTACGCACTCCCTGATCTGTTTGAGTACAGTCAGCGAATCAGCCCGGTTCAGGGCTATGTCACTGATCCGGTCGAAACTTACACGGTACGTGGCCACCTCACTGGGGTCCCTGATCAGTCTGCCAGGACCCACCGTGGATGTGTATGGGTAGTCCTTCCCATCCGAGGTCGTATAGATCAGGAAGGACCCCTCTCGTCCGACGTGGGGCCCTGATCTGCGTTCTACCACGCGAATCGTGAGGTCAGCCGCCAGGCCAATCAGACGGTCGAGCTGCGCTCGGTACTCCTCGGGGGTTCCCACGGGTAGCTCCAGAGCGGACCGGTCGATTATGGCCCGCACGAGGGGGGCCGGTTTCCTGGTCAAGGTCTCCAGTAGCCTGACCCGCCTTTGGACCGCGCCTTCTACATCAGTGTGCCCAGCCGCGACGAAGGACGCTCGCGCGTACTCGGGAGTCTGAAGCAAGGCAGGCACCCACCCCAGAGACCAGATGCGGGCCTGCGCGGCCACTGAGGCGATGGCGTCGATCTCGTCTTCCCACTGCGAAGAGTGGCGGGTGCGGCCTGTGCGGATGATCCGTCCGAGCAGGCCCTCTGTCTCCCAGGCTTTGTCGATCTTGTCCGCGTCCGCCTCGCGGAGCGGGGTCTCGCCCGATTCAATCTTCGAGAACAGCGAGAGATGCTTGCCCGTTATCTCGCTGAGCTCCTTGAGCGTCGCTCCCCGCTGTTGCCGGAGTCTTCGCAGCTCATGGGCCACCCAGTCGGCGGTGCTGCGGTCCGGGTCGAGGGGTCTTACGTGATGCGACACGCGCCCTCCACGATTCTCGGTGCTTGAATTCCTTGAATTCTAATGGACATGTGAACCACTCTGTGGCCCTCAGTCCAATCGTCTACACGATGGCGCAGAGGATCAAGATATGTCAACAAGAATGGAGGGCAGGACACTCGAAGGGGTTATTTCACCACCGGTTACACAAAACGGACAGAACGGGGCGGCGCGTGATGTATGAATTCACAAAAGGGGGCGTTCGGGCGCGGGACGAGCGCGTTCTTGAGCGAGAGGAGGGGGCTCCGGGGGTGGCTCGGCGGTTTGTGGCCGAGCGGTTCGCTGAGTGGGGCGTCTCTGATGAATACGACGGGCGGATCATCGTTTCTGAGTTCGTTACGAATGCACTGGTGCACGGGGAAGGGCGCATCGTTCTTCGGGTGTTTCGGGACGAGGTCGATGGGCTGCCGGTGATCGAGGTTCAGGACGATGGGGATCTGTTGCCGGTTGTTCGGCCGGAGAACTTTGCCGCTACGTGTGGGCGTGGGTTGGTGATGGTGGCTGGGCTTGCGCGGGAGTGGGGGACGCGGCCGCTGGCGGATGGAGGGAAGGTCGTGTGGGCGAAGTGCGGGATCTAGCCGTTCGGGCGGAGCGCCTGCTGCTGCGATGGCGTACGCGGCGTGGGGAGGCGACCGCGGTTCGGTACCTAGACGAGCTCTCCATAGCGCTCGAACCTCAGGGGTGGCGGTTCAAGAAGCTCTACCGGCGTGAGGAGTTTCCTGTTCCTGTGCCGTTGTTGTGGATCCACGCGCGGGCGACCAAGGACGTCGGGATCGTGGTCAGCGTGCTTGCCACGTCTGGAGGGACGTGGAGTTACCACGAGGCGCAGTGGGGGCGGAATGGCTATCTCTGTCTCTGCGGGAACGTCGAAGGTGCTGCGGCGCAGATTGATCGGGTGCTCAAGCGGCGGCTGTTTCCGTCCGGTTGGTGAGCAGGGTCGCGGTTAGGAGTAGGGCTAGGAGGGCCGCGAGGACTACCAAGGTCGCGGGGACGCCCAGGATGGGGGCTGCGAACGTGGTTAGGAGTACCAGGAGGGCTGTGGCTCCTATCAGTTCGGGGCGGGCGGCTGTGCGGCGCATTGGGGCGTGTAGGGCCCACAGCATTACCAGGACTACGGCCACTGGGATCGCTACCGCGGCGATTGCGGTTCGCTCGTTTACCTCTGTGTGCTCGTTGCCTGCGGTTACTACGGCTACTTCCAGGCCCGCGCCGATGGCGACCAGGGCCGCGAAGATTACGTAGTGGCCGTAGCCCCAGATGAAGGACCAGTCGCGACGGGCGGTCAGGCCCTCGCCTGCTGGTTCGGAGAAGTAGATCCACCAGAGGATGAACAGGATCGCCAGGCCCGCCAAGGCGACGGTGACCAGTTCGACGCTCAGGCCGTGTTCGACCGCGTCCTGGACGGCGTTCGTTGAGGCTAGGACGCTTTCGCCAAGCAGGATGATGGTGAACAGGCCGTAGCGTTCGGCTATGTGGTGTGGGTGCCAGGCTGTTGCCCCGGCTCGTTCGGCGACGCGGGGGACGGCGAGTTCGAGTAGCACCAGCACGAGGAACGTCCAGGCGGAGCCGTTGCCGGGTAGGGCGAGGCGGCCCAGCCAGAGGATCTGGAGGATCACGACGCCCGCCGCGTAGCGGATCGTTGTGGCGCGTGATTCTGGGTGGGCTATGGCGGCTCGCACCCATAGGGCTGTTAGGCCGACGCGCATGACGAGGTAGCCGCAGGTGACCATCGTGTAGTCGCCGTCGAAGGCGTCGGGTACTCCGGCGGCGAGGAGTAGGACGCCTGCCATCTGGACGAACGTCATGACCCTGTACGGGACGTCGTCAGTGTCGTAGGCCGATGCGAACCACGTGAAGTTCATCCACGCCCACCAGATGGCGAAGAACACCATGAGGAAGGGTGGGACGGCGTCGCCCACGTGTCCTTCTTCGGTGGCGTGGGCCAGCCGTGCGGCCACCTGGGAGACGGCGGCGACGAACGTCAGGTCGAAGAGGAGTTCGAGAGGGCTGGAGGCGCGGTGCGGTTCGTCCACGTCACGGGCGACCATGCGGCTACGAAGCGGCTGCATGCGCTCACTTTGTCAGAGGAACGCGGGGCCTCGGCGCAGGAGGGTCTCGTGGAGCATCTGCTGCACGTTCTCCCGCACATGGTCGGTGATGTTGAAGACCGTCATGGGGTCGTCCGCGCTGTCGGCGTCGTACTCGTCCAGGGTCATGGGCTCACCGAACCGGATCATCCACTTGGACGGGAGCGGGACGAGCCCGGCGGGGCCGAGCAGCGGGAATGTCGGTGTGATCGGGAAGTATGGGAGGCCGAGCAGGCGGGCCAGTGGGGGGAGGTCGGCGATCTTGGGGTAGATCTCCTCGGCGCCGACGATGGCGCACGGGACGATCGGGACGCCCGCGCGCAGGGCCGTGCCCACGAATCCGCCACGGCCGAAGCGCTGGAGTTTGTAGCGGTCGGAGAACGGTTTGCCGACGCCTTTGAACCCTTCCGGGAAGACGCCGACCAGTTCGCCCTTGGCGAGGAGGCGTGCCGCGTCGGCCTTGCAAGCGAGCGTGTGGCCCGCCTTGCGGGACAGGTGTCCGAGAAGCGGAATCTGGTACACGAGGTCGCCGCCGAGGAGGCGGACGTGCCGGTCGGCGTGGTCGTGCAGGCCGACCGCCAGCATGATCGCGTCCAGCGGGAGGGTACCGGAGTGGTTGGCGACGAGGAGGGCGCCGCCGTCCGGGATGTTGCCGACGCCGCTGAGTTCGACGCGGAACCAGTGGTCGTAGAGGGCGCGGGCCAAAGGGAGCAATACCGTTGAGTTGAATTCGGGGTCGAAGCCGAACTCGTCCACCTCGTAGTCGCCGGAGAGGCGGCGGCGCAGGAATGCCAGGCCGGACGCCAGGCGGCTTTCCCACGTGCCGGGTTCGGACGGGCCGTCCTCGCGGGCCGCGTTGAGGTCGATCACCTTCGCGTCGTCCGTCATCCGGGTGTCCGTCCAAGAAGCGCCGTCAGCGGGCCGTGGCCCTGGGCTTCGGTGAAGTCGGCGAAGGCAGCCTCGGAGCTGTATTTGGGGCTCCACGACAGCGCGTCCCCCAACGCCGTCGTGTCGATGACGCGGCCGTACATCAACCACCGCAACAGTTCCGGCGAGAAGCCGGACAGGCCCGCGAAACGGCGTCCCATGTCGCCGAGCACCGACAGGGACTGCGACGGGACGGGCACGTACGGCCGTCCGGCGCGGCGGAGGGCCTGCGACAGCAGCAGGACGCCGTCACCGGCGACGTTGAAGCAGCCGGGGTGGTCCTCGACGGTCATGCGCCGCAGCACCTCGATGCCGTCGTCCTCGTGGAGGAACTGGAGCCGCGGATCGAAGCCGAGCACCGTGGGGACGACGGGCAGCCGCAGATACCGGGTGAGCAGCGACTCCACGCCCGGGCCGAGGAAGTTCGCGAACCGCAGCACTGACACCGTGAGGTCGGAACGGCGCCGCGACAGCCCGCGGACGTAGCCTTCGACCTCCGCCGCGTCCTTGGCGTACCCGTGCTTGGGCGCCTCGACCGGCTCGTCCCGCTCGGTGAACACGGCGGGGTCCATCGGCGAGGAGCCGTATACGGCGGCGGACGATCGCACGACGAGCTTGCGCATGTCCGGCGAACGCTGGCACGCTGCGAGCAGCTGCATCGTGCCGATGACGTTCAGCTCCTTCACCTTCGCCCGGGGAGCGGACGAGGAGGTGTCCAGGCTGAGATGCACCACGGTGTCGACCCTGGCCGACGTGATGATGTTCGCGATGCTCGGTGTGCGGATGTCGACGCGGACGAACTCGGTGCGTCCGAGGGGCACGCCGAGCGACAAATCGGGCGGCACGGTGTCCACCCCGATGACGCGCTCGATACCGGGGTCGGCTTGCAGAGTGCTCGCGACCCGCGCCCCCAGGAAACGGGACACACCCGTGACGAGGACGACACGGGCCGCGGCGGCGGGCATAGAGGACACGTGCGGCCCCACCCCTTACGGCGTGACGGCTACTTCTTGTTGCGACGCTGGATGCGCGTCTTCTTCAGAAGCTTGCGGTGCTTCTTCTTGGCCATCCTCTTGCGACGCTTCTTGATGACAGAGCCCACGGGACCTCGCTCGGCATTTCCGGTGATGTGCAGGAGACGGCGTGCCGCAGTCGAGCATCACTCGTAACGCGCGCACGGTCCGCCGCCCAAGGGTACCGCTGTACCGAGGCGTATCACGCTTTGGGGCGCGAGAGTGTACGGAGCCTGGCACCGCGCGTCGCACGGCGCCGGGCACCGTTCCGTACGGGCGGTATGGTCCGGTGGCCCCTGTCGGCACCACCGATCGCACCACCCAGTGTCCAGACCGTCCGCCGGACGGTCCTCGTCTTCCTTCCCCAGCTTCGGGACGGTCCCTAAGGCCGTCTCGACGCCCCCTGCACGGCCGGGTATGGAGTAGGTGGCGGGGCCATGGTTCATCCCCCGCCCTTACCCGTTATCCGGCTTCGATGTACGCGTCGCGCAGGTAGTCGTGAACGGCCTGCTCGGGAACCCGGAACGAGCGGCCCACGCGGATCGCGGGAAGCTCGCCCGAGTGGACGAGGCGGTAGACGGTCATCTTGGACACCCGCATCACCGCCGCCACTTCGGCCACGGTCAGGAACCTGACCTCGCTCAGAGGTCGCTCGCCTGAGGTCATCGGACGCCCTCTTCCACACGTGCCGCGCACCGGCCCTTCGGGTGACTTTGATCACGCACGTGTACTTCTCCAGCGTAAATCGCGTATCGACAGTCGCAAGAGGGGAGTTCCGCACATTTCTGTATCCCGACCTCACCCGAAGGACACAGTCCTACTCCCACACGGAGCGTGGACGGAACGGTACGAGGAGTGGCAGGACGAACGGTTGTCAACCAGAATCACCTGTTGAGCTGCGGTTCCGGCGTTCCCGATGGCATCGCGCAGCCCATGTGTCCCTGTACCGCTGCCGCGTCACACGCCGCGACAGAGCTGACGGCCACTCACGCACGGTAACCGACTCCTCGGGCTGCGGGCGCGCAGGGCCATTTGGACGAGCGCGAGAACGCGCGATCAAGGTTGTTCCAGGTCAGCGGCTCGTTACGCGGCGGGAGCATCCCGTCGTCCAGCGGGACGATCGGGGCAATCTGGTCTGCGACGGCTCCTGGTGACGGCGCCGGATCGTCACGGTGAGCGAGGCCGTGGGCGTTGAGGTTCAGGTCTTCTGACGCTCCGCTACACCTTTGGCCGGATCCGGCCAAAAATCAGGTTTAGCTTCCTAGAAACCCGCAAAAGCGATAGTGGGCCGCGCTCGAAGCATCGGTGTGACCACGGCGATCACCACAGAGGACGGGACGTTACTCGTCGGTCATCGGGTCGAGACCGTGCTCGGGGAACACCGCTCGCCGCGTCGCCAGAATCGCCTGGTCGATCGGGCTCGCCGGGTCGTAGCCGTCCGCCCACCTGGCGAACGTCACGGTCTCCGTGCCGTCCGTCATCACGCGGGGGGCCACTTCCGCCATCCGCTGTAGGACGAACTCCTGCCAGTCGTCCGGCGTCGGGGTATCCGGCGGGATCGGCCCGCCCGACGCCTCTGCCAGTAGGTGCGTCCATGCGCGGGGCACGACCTGCACCAGTTCGTAGCCGCCGCCCCCGGTCGCGACCCAACGGCCCCCCGCCGTTTCGTGCGCGAGCCCGTGCAGCAGGCCGTATGCCGTGCGCTGACCGTCCACGCTGAGGGTGAGGTGCGCGAGCGGGTCTAGGGCATGGCCATCGGCGCCGTGTTGGGTGACGAGGATCTGCGGGCGGAACCTGCGCAGCAGCGGGGGGACGATCGCGTCGAACGCGCGCAGCCACGGACCGTCGCCGGAGCCGGGCGGCAATGAGATGTTGACGGATGACCCGTCAGCGCCCGTCTCGTCCGGGAAACCGGTGCCGGGGAACAGCGTGCGGGGTGTCTCGTGCTCGCTGATGGTCAGCACGCGCGGATCGTTGTAGAAGGCGTCCTGAACGCCATCGCCGTGATGGACGTCGATGTCGACGTACGCGACGCGCTCGGCGCCGTTCTCCAGCAGCCACGCGATGGCGATGGCGGGGTCGTTGTAGACACAGAACCCGCTGGCGGCGCCGCTGAGCGCGTGGTGCAGGCCGCCGGAGATGTTGGCGGAGTGCTCGGCGCGTCCCGTCCACACCGCCTCGGCGGCCGCGACGGACGCGCCCACGACCAGCGCGGACGCATCGTGCATGCCTGGGAACACGGGATTGTCGGCCGTCCCGAGACCGTGCCGGAGGTCGGGCTGCCCGGTCGCGCCCGCCTGCTTGACGGCCGCGATGTAGGGCTCCTCGTGGACGAGCCGGAGCAGCTTGTCGTCCGCGCCCTCGAACCTCGACACCCGCACGTTCGGGCGGTTCAGAACACCGAGTTCCCTGGCCAGCGCCATGGTCAGCTCGACGCGCACGGGGTTCATGGGGTGTCCGGAGCCGAAGTCGTAGGAGACGAGCCGCTCGTCCCAGAAGACCTCAAGACCGCACGGCGGCTCGGCTGGCGCGGCGCTGCTCATGACCTCACGGTATCGCGCGCACTCGCCGTCACTCCGCGCGCAGCGCGACCACCGGATCGAGACGGCCGGCCCTCCGTGCGGGGACGACGCCGAAGAACACGCCGACCCCGGCGGAGACGACGAACGCGACCGCCGGGGACCACCAGGTGATCGCGGCCGGGACGGGCGACAGCGCGGAGATCGTCAACGCCGCGCCGATGCCGAGCAGGATGCCCGCGACGCCGCCGAGGGTCGTCAGCAGGACGGCCTCCACCAGGAACTGGGCGAGGATGTCGCGTTGCCGCGCGCCGAGCGCCTTGCGCAGGCCGATCTCGCGCGTCCGTTCCCGGACGCCGACGAGCATGATGTTGGAGACGCCGACCCCGCCGACGAGCAGCGAGATCGCGGCGATGGCGGCGAGGACGCCGGTGAGCGCGCCGAGCACGGTGCCGATCGTCCCGAGTAGTTGCGTCTGCGTGATCGCGGAGAACTTCTCGCCCCGGTAGCGGCTCTCCAACGCGGTCACGATCTCGGTTTGCAGGCGCGGCACGTCGTCCTTGGACTGGGCGCGGACGGCGATGAAGTCGATGCGGTCCACGCCGAACATGCGCTGCGCGGTGGTAACCGGAATGTGCACCTCGGTGTCGCGGGCCTGCCCGAACGTCGACCCGATCTCCGCCAGGACGCCGATGACGCGGAACCGGGTGCCACCCGCGACGGTGAGCTGCCGTCCGACCGGGTCGACGTCCCCGAACAGGCGGCGGGCGGTACCGGCGCCGAGGACGGCGACCCGGCGGCGGGTCTCCACGTCGACGCGGCTGAGGTACCGGCCACGGCGCATCGGACGGTCGAACACGTTGGGGTAGTGGTCGTTCGTGCCGACGACGTTCGCGAACGCCTCCTCGTGCCCCGCCCTGACCCGTTCGCCGGAGCTGAGCGCGACCGCGACGTCCTCCTCGTCGCCGGTGACGCGGCCCAGGTAGCCGACGTCGTCCAGGCGCATGCGGCTGATGGACGGCGCGGACCCGAAGGAGACCTCGCCGGGCGCCACGAAGATGATGTTGGAACCGAGACCCTCGATCTCCGAGCGCACCAGGTCGCGGGCGCCGGTGCCGATCGCGACCAGCACCACGACGGCGGCGACGCCGACGACCACGCCGAACATCGTCAGCGCGCTGCGGAGCCGGTTGACGCGCAGCGCGTCGGCGGCGACCCGGAACGACTCGACGAACCTCATCGCCGGTTCACTCGGCCCGCTCGTCGCGTTCGACGCGGCCGTCGCGGATGTGGATCTGGCGGCGGGCGCGGGCCGCGATGTCGGGTTCGTGCGTGACGAGGACGACGGCGACGCCGCGTTCGGCGTTGAGGCGTTCGAGGAGGTCCATCACATCGTGGCCGGTGCGGGTGTCGAGGTTGCCGGTCGGCTCGTCGGCGAGGACGACGCCAGGGTCGCCGACGAGCGCGCGGGCGACCGCGACGCGCTGCTGCTCGCCGCCCGAAAGCTGGCCTGGACGGTGCCCGAGCCGGTGTTCGAGGCCGACCGTCGTGAGGGCCTCGGCTGCGCGGCGGCGCCGTTCCGTTCGGGACACTCCACGGTAGACGAGCGGCAGGGCCACGTTGTCGCGCGCGCTGGTGCGGGCCAAGAGGTGGAATGACTGAAAGACGAAACCCACGTGGGCGTTGCGTAGTTCGGCCAGTTCTCCGTCAGAGAGTTTGGAGACGTCCCGTCCGGAGATGCGCAGTGTCCCTGTTGTTGGACGGTCGAGACAGCCGAGCAGGTGCATCAGCGTCGATTTCCCTGACCCGGACGGTCCGAGGATGGCTGCGAATTCACCGTCGTCTATGCGCAGGCTGACGCCGTGTAGGGCGGTGACGTCGACGCCTTCCATGCGGTACGTGCGCGTGACGTCCACCGCTTCTAGCGCGGAGGGTGTCACGAGTTCAACTCCTGGCCCTGCTTCACGGAGTCGGCACCGCGAACGACGATCCGTTCGCCTTCCTGTAGGCCGCGCGTGACTTCCACGGACGTGTCGCCTTGTGCCCCCAGGCCGACTACACGCCGTTGGGCGTGTCCGCCTGACACGACCCACACGACCGATTCGCGTCCGCTGCTGACAATGGCGGACGACGGCACGGCCAGAACGTTCTGAACATCGCGAACCCGCAGGTAGACCACGGCGCTCATGCCGGGTTTCGGTCGCGGAGCGATTCCGCCGCCCGACAGGGCTCCCTGTCCGAGGGTGAGGGTGACTTTGTAGGTGACGCCGCCGCCGTTCGACTGCTTGGGCGTGACGCCGATCCCCGTCACCTCCGCCTTGTAGGAGCCCCCTTGGACGGCGTCGAACTCGACATCGGCCTGGACGCCCTTCTTCACTTGCAGGACGTCTGTCTCGTCCACGTCGGCGGACAGGGAGAGCTTCGAGACGTCGGTGACCGTGACGACGGCGTCGCCGCTGGCCACGGGCGCGCCGGTCGCGATGGCGGAGGCGTCCTTGGCCGCGCCGCCACCGAGGTTCCCGAGGTTCAGGCCCGCGAGGCCGCCCTGCGACTGCGCGCCCTGCGGAAGCTGGTCGACGAGGTCGCCGAGACCGCCCCCGGCGCCGCTCGCGGGACCGCCGAGGCCGACGACGCCGTCGAACGGCGCCTTGATCGTCAGGGCGCGGACGGTGCGTTCGGCCGCCCGCACCGCCGCCCTGGTCTGCACGCGCTGCGCGGCGGTGATCGAGGACAGCGTCGCGCCGAGGCTGCCGATGCCCGCGTTCAGCCTGGTCACCGCGGTGCGGGCGGCGGCGGCCGCCGTCCGGTACTCGGCCTCGGCGCGGGTGATCCCGGCGAGGACGAGCGCGCGCTGCCGCAGGTCCGCGATCTTCAGGGCGACGGCGCGGGCGGCGGCGAAGCCCTCGCGGGCCGTCCGGTCCGCGCTGCGCTGGTAGCCGGAGACGTTGAGACCGGCGGGCAGTCCCCCGGCCCCGGCGGACGCGGCACGGTCGGCCTCGCGGGCCTGCGCGAGCCGCTCCCGCGCCTCCGGCGCGGAGATCGTGGCGAGGACGTCGCCCTCGCGGACCTCGTCGCCGTCCGCCACGTCCAGGTGCTTGATCGTCCCCTCGGCGGGTGCGCGGCGCACCGCCGTGGCGCGGGCGGACACGGTCGCGGGCGCCTCCACGACCTCGGCGACGTCGCCCCGCTGGACGCTGCCGAGCCGGATCTTGCCGTCGCCGCCTCCCCCGCCGCACGCGCTGAGGCCACCGGCGAGCATGGCACCGGCCACCAGGACGGCGACATAACGCTTCCTGACAGGGCGCTTTCCGTGGGGCCGGGAGGGCACGAGGGAATCGTAGGGGACCGTAATGACCTTGATCGCCGGAATCGGCTAGATGTGACCGGCGTGTTCGGGTTCGAGGGCGTCGTCGTCCGCGCGCTTCGCCCGGTTCGCGGTGAGGAGTCCGGCCAGCGCGGCGACGGCCGCGATCCCCTCTCCGACCAGGCTGATGGTCTTCTCGGTGTACCAGACGGGTTCGTACATGTCGGGGAGCGGGCCGAGCGCCCCGGCGTCGACGAAGTAGTAGAAGACGAGCGCGCCGACCGCGCTGGCCGCGATCAGGAAGGTGAGGGCGTACGCCCAGCGGACCGCGTAGGTGAGGATCACCACGGCGGCGACCCCGGCGACCGCCGCCTGGACGCGGAAGAGCAGTTCACCGTCGATGGAACCGCCCTGGACGAAAGCCATCTCCGGCGCGAATCTCCAGTGCACGATCGCGTCGGCCGCCAGTCCGGCGGCGACGAGCAGTCGGAGTATGAGTCCCATACTCCCTACACGAACGAGACCCCCGGATCGGATCAATGTTGAAAGCTGAACTTTATCCGGAGGTCGCGTCCGGTCGAGGTCGGGGTCGCGTCGGGGTCAGCCGGAGGCGAGTTCGCTGCCGCGGTTGCGGGCCGCCTCGATCGCCTCCAGGACGGCGGCGCGCACGCCGTGCCGCTCCAGCTCCCGGATCGCGGAGATCGTCGTCCCGCCGGGGGACGTGACGGCCTCGCGCAGCAGCACCGGATGCTCACCGGAGTCACGGAGCATCACGGCGGCGCCCACGGCCGACTGGATGACCATCTCCAGCGCGGCGGCGCGCGGCATCCCGAGCAGGATGCCCGCGTCCACCATCGCCTCGACCAGGTAGTAGAAGTACGCGGGGCCGCTGCCGGACAGGGCCGTCGCACCGTCCTGGAGTGATTCGGGAATGCGCAGCACCTTCCCGACCGGGGACAGCAGTTCCTCGGTCAGCTTCAGGTGCTCCTCACCGGCGTGCGAACCGGGCGAGATCACGCTCATCGCCTCGTCCACGTGGACGGGCGTGTTCGACATGACGCGGACGACCGGCACGCCCTCGGGCAGCCGCGCCTCCAGGAAGGCGGTCGTGATGCCCGCCGCCATCGAGATCACGAGCCGGTCGGACGGCACATGCGGCGCGATCTCGTCCAGCAACACGCCCATGTCCTGCGGTTTCACGGCCAGGACCAGCGTCTCGGCGCGCGCGGCGGCCTCGGCGTTCGGCACGATCTCGATGCCGTACCGCTCGCGCAGCAGCGCGCCCCGTTCCTCGCGGCGCGCGGTCGCCATCAGCTCGGACGGGCGTCGCCCGGCCCGGAGCACCCCGGACAGCAGCGCCTCGCCCATCTTCCCGGCACCCAGAATCGCGATCATCGACATACCTTGACGTGGGGTTTCACTGGAGGACACGGACCGATCCAGCCTATAGCCGCGCCGTTCAGGATCGTCCCACCAGGGCGCGCATGAAGAAGCGAAGGTTGCCGGGGCGCTCCGCCAGACGGCGCATCACGTACTGGTACCACTCGCGGCCGTACGCGACGTACACGCGGACCTGCGCGCCATGCGCGGCGAGCCTGCGCTGCTCCTGCGGACGCACTCCGTACAGCATCTGGTACTCGAACGTGTTGGCGTCGCGTTCGTCCAGTACGGACAACGCACCGGCGATGTCGATGAGACGCGGATCGTGGGTCGCGAGCATCGGATAGCCCTTACCAGCCATCAACACCTTCATGCACCGCACGTACGACTTGTCGATGTCTTCCTTGTCGGTGAACGCGATGGGCGCGGGCGCGGCATACGCGCCCTTGCACAACCTCACGCGCGAACCCTCATACGCCAGTTCCGCGCAGTGTTCCTCTGCCCGACGCAGGTACGACTGGACGACGGCACCCACGTCGGGGTACTCGCGCCGCAGTTCATGCACGATCCGCAGTGTCGAGTCGACGGTGGTGTGTTCCTCCATGTCGAGCGTGACCGTCGTACCAGCCGAACTCGCCGCCACGCACACCCTGCGCGCGTTCTCCAAGGCGAGGTCTTCTCCGAACGTCTGCCCGACAGCCGAAAGCTTCAGCGACACTTCGGCGCGTGCGCCGAGACCGGCCGCGCCCAGCCGTTCCAGAAGCTCGACGTAGTTCTGAACGTTGGCTTCAGCATGCCCCTTGTCGTGGGTGTCCTCGCCCAGGACGTCGAGGGAGACGAGCAACCCGTCACTGGTCAGGTCGCTCGTGACGCGCGCCGCGTCGTCGATCGTCTCACCGGCGATGAACCGGCGGACAAGGTCACCGGTGAACGGCGCGGTTTCCACGACCTTGCGTGCGCCCCCGCTGCGCGACGCGACAAGCAACGCCTGACGAAGCACTCTGCGAACCCCTTGTCTGGCAGGCCCCGTTCACGGACACGGTTTCACCTACACCGTTGACGGACGCCGTTTCCCTGCCGTTCACGGCCCCAACGACCAGGGTATGCGGCACCGAAACCCAGGCTGTCAGGACACCATGCCAAGATGCGGGACCGAAACCCAGGTGGTCAGGACACCGTGCCGAGGTTGCTTCCTCCGCCGTGCTGCTGCACGTACTCCGCCATGCGCGCCGTCTTGACAGCCTCGAACAGCTCTTTCGACTTGGGCCCGTCCAGGAACACGACGCTCTGCTTGCCGCGCATGCCGGTGCCCTTGTGCGGGGTCGTCATGAACATCACATCCGACGCCCGCACACTGCGCATGCTTAGCGCCAGCGAACGCAGGTTGCCGCCCGACACGCCCTCGTCCACGCTGATCGACTTGGTGAGCGCGGAAAGGAACCGGTCGAGTTTGAGCGGGTTGGTGAGGGTCCCACGGTCCGCGGCCTGCTTGGCGAGGGCGCCGAGGAACGCCTGCTGCCGCTTGATGCGGTCGAAGTCGCCGTTCGGCAGGTTGTAACGCTGCCGGACGAACAGCAGCGCTTCTTCGCCGTTGAGCTTCTGCTTACCGGCCGTCCACTGCTTCTTGCGCGCGGGGTCGTACACGCTCTGCTTGATGTTGACGGTGACGCCGCCGAGCGCGTCCGTCATCGACTTGAAGCCCTCGAAGTCGATGGCGCCGTAGTGGTCGACCCGGATGCCGGTGAGGCCCTCGACCGTCTCGATCAGCAGCTTCGGCCCGCCGAACGAGAACGCCGCATTGATCTTCTGGTTGCCGTAGCCGGGGATGTCGACCCACGAGTCACGGGGGAAGGACAGGACGTAGGCCTTCTTCCGATCCGCCGGAAGGTGCAGCAGCATGATCGTGTCGGTGCGCTGCTGGCCGGGCTTCCACACCTTGTTGCCCTCGCCGGTCGTGGCCGCGTCCGCCCGCGAGTCCGACCCGACGAGCAGCCAGTTCTCGGTGCCCTCCACGTTCGGCCCGGGCCGCGCGGGCCCGTCCGGCATCACGCCCTTGATGCGGTCGATGTTGCCGTTGTAGGCCGACTGCCGCTGCCACACCAGCCCGCCGAGCCCGGCCACGATCAGCGTGAAGAACACCCCGACCGCGATCAGCACCCGGGGCCAGCGGCGCTTGCGCGGACGGTCCCCACCGTCGCCGCCGCCCTCGCCCCAGAACGCCGCGTTCTCCGTGTCACCCGTCCCGGCCTCGCCGCCCCCGCCCGGAGCGCCGCCCACGCCCGGGACGCCGCCTGCACCCAGGCCGCCGCCGTGGCCCGGGACGCCGCCTGTGCCCGGGGCGCCGCTGTTGCCCGGGGTGTCCGGGGGCCGGGGCTCCTCGCCGGACTGCTGCGGCGCTGATGCGCCAGGAAGATCTGCCGAGGACATGCGCAGAAGCTACCAGCCCGAACACTCCGAGAAGCCCGAGTCGCGTCGGTTGTCCCAATAAGGCGATCCCGCGTTTTCAGGTAAACCGAAACGTCGGCGTGAGGGTCGTTCCCGCCGACGAAAGCGTCAGGCCACGAAGTAGTGCTGGATGACCGGGGCCACCAGCTCCACCAGCTCCTCCTCCGAGGCGGACGCGAGCGGCTCGACGCGCACGACATAGCGCAGGATCATCATCCCGATCAGCTGACTCGCGGCGGCCTGCACCTGGATCTGCGGGGCGCCCGTGACCTTCCCGACATGCCCGTACAGGACGGACGTGACGAACTCACGCAGCAGCGCCGACGCCCGCTCGTTCGTCATCGCCGACCGCAGGATCGCGAGCAGCGGCGCCCGGCGCTCCTCGTCCCCCCAGATGCCGAGGAACGTGCGGGCCAGCAGCTCACCGAACCGGTCCCGCGGAAAGGCGGTGACGTGGGCGAGCGCGACCGCCGGATCGACGGGGAAGCGCAGCGCCTCGACGAACACGCCCTCCTTGTGGCCGAAGAAATGGTGGACGAGCGCCGGATCGACACCGGCGGCGCGGGCGATGGCGCGCAGCGACGTCCCGTCGTAGCCCTTCTCGGCGAACAGGTCGCGCGCCTCGGCGAGGATCCGTTCGCGCGTCTCCGTGGGCCCCGGCCGCCGCCCCGGGCCACGCCCGGACCGGCCGCCGCCGTTGCCCGAAGCCTGCGGCTCCTGCTCGGCGGGCGGCGTCTCCTGTTCGGACTCGCTTCCGGAGGCGTCCGTCACCGCGACCCTCGGCGAGTGATCTCACCGGCTGGGGTGACCTGCCAGGTCCGGTCGGCGGCGGCGAGGTGCAGGCGGGCGAACGCGAGCGCCTCGGCGAGATCCTCCATCCGCTCGACGCGGCTCGACGCGCGGCGCGTGTTGATCTCCATGACGATATGGCCGCGGAAACCGCCGTCCGCGAGGTTCTCCAACATCTCCGCGCACGGCTGGTTGCCCCGGCCTGGGACGAGATGCTCGTCCTTGTTCGTGATGCCCACGCCGTCAGCGAGGTGGACGTGCCGCAGCCTGTCGCCCAGGCTCTCCGTCATCTCCAGCGCGTCGGAACCAGAGACGGCCGTGTGGGAAAGGTCGAGCGTCACATGCGCGTAGTCCTGGTCGACGGGATTCCAGTCGGGCAGGTACATGCCCGCCTCGGCACCACGCGCCTTGAGTGGAAACATGTTCTCGACCGCGAACAGCACGTCCGTCTCGTCCTGCATGCGGGCGATGCCGTCGACGAACTCCTTCGCGTAGTCGCGCTGCCACCGGAACGGCGGGTGGACGACGATGACCTCGGCGCCGAGCTGCTCCGCGACCTCCTTGGAGCGCACCAGCTTGCCCCACGGCTCGCGTCCCCAGACCCGTTGGGTCAGCAGCAGGCACGGCGCGTGGATCGACTTGATCGGGACCTGGTGGTAGTCCGACAGGCGCCGCAGGACGTTCAGGTCCTGCGAGGAGGCGTCCGTGGAGACCATGACCTCGATGCCGTCGTAGCCCAGCAGCGCCGCGATCTCGAAGGCGCTCGGTACCTTCTCCGGGTACACCGACGCCGTGGACAGCGTGATCGGCGCGTCCGGGACGCGGAGGGCCGGTGAAAAGACGCCGTTGTGCTGCGCGGTCAAGGCTTCCTCGCCAGGAATGGTCGCTCGGCAGTATTCGTCGGGCCGACGGGTCGAAAGGTGCTGTACGCAAAGCAAAGCCTATGCGCCCGACGCGGTGATGAAACCCTCGCCTCGCGTGATCCTGATTTCCCCCACGGCGACGGTGGCTACCCTCTGTCCCCGTGGTTGAGATCGCACCGGGCGCCGTGCCGAGCCCCAACATCTGGAACTCACCCCAGGTCTACGAGCTGGAGAACCGTGCCGTGGACCCGGACGGTGTCCTCGCCGACGCGATGCGCGCGATCCGCCCCTGGAAAGGTGCCGACGTCTTGGACGTGGGCTGCGGCACAGGCTTCCACCTGCCGTTCTTCGCGGCGGACGCCCGTCACGTGTTCGGTGTAGAACCACACGCGGCACTCGCTTCTGCCGCCACGCGGCGGACCCGTGATCTGACCAACGTCACCGTCCGTGTCGGCACCGCCCAGACGCTGCCGCTCCCCGACGCCTCCGTCGATGTCGTCCACGCCAGATGGGCGTACTTCTTCGGCCCAGGCTGCGAACCCGGCCTCGCCGAGCTGCACCGGGTCGTCCGGCACGGCGGCGCGATCTTCATCATCGACAACGACGCGACGCGCTCCACGTTCGGCCGCTGGTTCCGGCGCGGCCTGCCCAAATACGACCCGGGCGCCGTCGAACGGTTCTGGACGCGGCGCGGTTTCGCCCGCGAACCCCTCACGATCCGCTGGTCGTTCCAGAACAGGGACGATCTGGCGGCCGTCCTGCGCATCGAGTTCCCACCCGAACTGGCCGACGAGTGCCTGCGCGAGCACTCGGGCCTGGAGGTGGACTATGCGGTCAATTTGTGGTGGCGTTGCCCCTGAGTTAACGACGCCCCCTGAGTTAACGACGAGCCCGCTGGCGTGTCGCGACCTTGAGGAACGGGAGGAACCGGCCATGGGCCGTGCCGCCGAGTCGAACCCCGCCGCTCCCCGGGGAAGGGCGCTGCGCGGAGCGCTCGCCGTGACCGCGCTCGGCGCCGCCGGGGCCTGCGCCGGACTCGCCGGGCTGACCGGGCTCGCCGTCCAGCGCCGTGCTCTGCGCCGCCTGCAACTGCGTCCCGACCCGTTCGCCGGGGAGCCGTTCGGGTCGCTGCGGGGGCGTCCCGTCTCCGTCCGCGCCGACGACGGGACCCGCCTGCACGCCGAGATCGACGGGACCGACCGCACCGACCTCGCCGTCGTGTTCTGCCACGGCTGGACCCTCACCCAGGACTCCTGGCACTTCCAGCGCAAGGCCCTGCGCGGCCACGGCCGCCTCGTCTTCTGGGACCAACGCGGCCACGGCCGCTCCGACGGCGGCGCCCGCGACGGCTACGCGCTGCACCGGCTGGCCGCCGACCTCGCCGCCGTCATCGACGCGACCGTCCCCACCGGCACGCCCGTCGTGCTCGTCGGCCACTCCATGGGCGGCATGACCATCCTGCGCTTCGCCGACGAGTACCCCGACCTCATCGGCGACAAGATCGTCGCGACCGGGCTGGTGTGCAGCTCGTCCGGCGGCCTCGGCGAGATCACCTTCGGCGCCCCCGCCCTGCTCGCCCGCACCACCCGGCGCGTCCTGCCCCATGCCCTCGGCGCGCTCGGGGTCGGCTCCGCCGCCGCCGAAAAGGTCCGCCACCTGGGGCGCGAGGCAGCCACCCTCCTGGAGGACATGATCGCGTTCGGCCCCGACGGCAGTCCCGCCGCCGTCGCCTTCGCCGAGCAGATGATGGTCGAGACCCGCCTGGAGGCCCTCGCCGGCTTCCTCCGCTCCATGATCACCACGGAGCTGATCAGCGACTGCGCGTCCCTCGCGGGGGCCCGCAACCTCGTCATCGGCGCCGAGCACGACCTGCTCACCCCCGCCGAACACAGCCTCAAGATCGCGTCCTGCGTCCCGGACGCGCGGCTGGAGATCGTCCCGGCCGCGGGCCACATGGTCATGATGGAACGTCCGGACCTGGTCACCGACCACCTCCAGAAGCTCCTGACGTCACTCCCCTCGACCGGCTGATCGCCCACCGAATGTCACCGGCGAGTCCTACGCTTCCGCTCATGACCCGGCTCCGCCCACACCAGCCCTCAGCGCGACCCGACCATGCCCGGATGAGGGGTGCGCTGCGATGAGCAAGGCCAAGACGGCCAAGGCGGCCTATCGGTGTTCGGAGTGTGGGTGGCAGACGTCCAAGTGGGTCGGACGTTGCGGCGAGTGCCAGACGTGGGGGACGGTCACCGAGGCGGCATCCGCGACCCCCGCACGGGTCGTGTCGGCCGGGCCGGTCAGCTCACCGGCGCGTCCGATCGGGCAGGTGGACGTGCGGTCGTCGCAGACGAAGGCCACCGGGCTGGACGAGCTCGACCGCGTCCTCGGCGGCGGCATCGTCCCCGGGGCCGTCCTGCTGCTGGCGGGCGAGCCGGGCATCGGCAAGTCGACGCTGCTGCTGGAGGTCGCCGCGCTCGCCTCGTCCACCGGGAAGGACGGGGCGGAGGAGCAGCGCGTCCTCTACGTGACGGGTGAGGAGTCGGCCGAGCAGGTGCGGCTGCGCGCCGACCGGGTCGGAGCGATCACCGACACCCTGTATCTGGCGGCGGAGACGGAGCTGTCCGCGATCCTCGGGCACGTCGACACCGTCGGGCCCTCGCTGCTCGTGGTCGACTCCATCCAGACGGTCGGGACGTCCGAGGTGGACGGCGCGCCCGGCGGCGTCACCCAGATCAGGGAGGTCGCCGCCAACCTGATCCGCGTCGCCAAGGAACGCGGCGTCACCGTCGTGCTCGTCGGCCACGTCACCAAGGACGGCGCGATCGCCGGGCCCCGCCTGCTGGAACATCTCGTCGACGTCGTCCTTTACTTCGAGGGCGACCGGCACTCCCGGCTCCGCATGATCCGCGCCGTGAAGAACCGGTACGGGCCCACCGACGAACTCGGCTGCTTCGACCTGTCCGAGGTCGGCATCGTCGGGCTGCCCGACCCGAGCGGGCTGTTCCTCACCCGGCGCGAGGAACCCGTCCCCGGCACCTGCGTGACCGTGACGCTCGAAGGCCGCCGCCCCCTCGTCGCCGAGGTGCAGTCGCTCGTCGCGAAGTCGCACCTGCCCTCGCCGCGGCGCGCCACGTCCGGGCTCGACACCTCCCGCGTCGCGATGGTCCTCGCCGTCCTCACGCAACGCTGCAAGATCTCCATGCACGAGCAGGACGTGTACGTGTCGACGGTCGGCGGCGTGCGGCTCAGCGAGACGTCCGTCGATCTGGCCCTCGCGCTCGCCGTCGCCGGATCCACCGTCGAGCAGGCGCTGTCGAGCAGCCTGATCGCGCTCGGCGAGGTCGGGCTGGCCGGTGAGGCGCGCATCGTGCCCGGCGTCCAGCGGCGGCTCGCCGAGGCCGCCCGGCTCGGGTTCAAGCACGCGGTCATTCCGCGCGGCTCCCTCGAACTCACCGACGGGCCGCTGCGCCGGGCCGATCCCCAGCTCACCAGCTACGAGGGGATGAAGGTGATGGAAGTGGACAGCTTGCAGCAGGCACTGCAAGTAGCCTTCACCGCGCCGTAACGTGGATGGCACCAGAGTATTACGCAGCGCGACGCGCGCTTGCGACCAGGGGAGGAACCGGCGGGCGGTCCTCCTCGGTAAACTGACGCCGTCCAGCGACCTCCGGGGGTCAGGTGCCATCACACGACAAGAGTTATGACGAACGCCGCCGCGCCACCCTGGCAGCGGTGGCCCCGGGCACCCAGATCCGCGACGGACTGGAGCGGATCCTGCGGGGCCACACCGGCGGCCTGATCGTGCTCGGCTGGGACAAACCCGTCCAGGCCCTGTGCACGGGCGGGTTCGAGCTCGACGTCGAGTTCTCCGCCACGAGGCTGCGCGAACTCGCCAAGATGGACGGCGCGATCGTCCTCGACGACACCCGCAACCGCATCGTCCGCGCCGCCGTCCACCTCGTGCCCGACTCCACCATCCCCACCGAGGAGTCGGGCACCCGCCACCGCACCGCCGAGCGCGTCGCCCGCCAGACCGGCTTCCCGATCATCTCGGTGAGCCAGTCGATGCACATCATCGCGCTGTACCTCGACGGCATCCGCTACGTCCTCGAAGACTCGGCGGCCATCCTGTCCAAGGCCAACCAGGCCCTGGCGACCCTCGAACGCTACAAGCTGCGGTTGGACGAGGTGTCCGGCACGCTGTCCGCGCTGGAGATCGAAGACCTGGTCACCGTGCGGGACGTCAGCGCCGTCGTCCAGCGGCTGGAGATGGTGCGCCGCATCGCCGACGAGATCGAGGGCTACGTCGTCGAACTGGGTACGGACGGTCGGCTGCTGTCCCTCCAACTCGACGAGCTGGTCTCGGGCGTCGACGTCGACCGGGAGCTGATCGTCCGCGACTACCCGTCCGACGACACCCGCGCCCGCGGCGTCGCCGCGATCCTGTCCGCGCTCGACACGCTGTCGGCCAACGATCTGCTCGACCTGTCCACGGTCGCCGAGGTGATGGGCTTCGCCGGTCCCGACGCCCTCGACCTGCCCGTCAGCCCCAAGGGCTTCCGGCTCCTCGCCAAGGTGCCGCGCCTGCCGAGCATGGTCGTCGAACGGCTCGTCGAGCATTTCGGCGGCCTACAGAAACTCCTCGCCGCCAGCATCGACGACCTCCAGGCCGTCGGCGGCGTCGGCGAGTCCCGGGCCCGCAGCGTCCGCGAGGGCCTCTCCCGCCTCGCCGAGTCCTCCATCCTCGAACGCTACGTCTGACGGCCCGTCCGTCAGCGGAGGTGAAAGATCCGCCGCTCGACGTCGTGGTGCCGAAGCTCGGCCACATAGGTCCCGGGCCGGGCGGCGGTACCGCGCTCGCAGCCGCGCCTGCGGTTCCAGGTGACGGTGTCGACCAGCGGAACACCCCGCCTTAGCGTCACCTTGGACGGGCCGCCCCGGTGGCATGCGCGAGACGACCAGATCCGGTCGTCGCCGGACGTGACGCGCAGGTCCAGCGCGCCCTTGTCGAGCACACACGACCCTCCGCCCATGTTGACGACGGTGATCCGGAACTCGGGCCGCTGGGAACCCGCGTAGGAATCCCGCTGGGACGACATGTTGAACACCAGGTCGTCCCTTTTGCATGGGCCGCCGTCGTTCGCTGCTTCCGGAGTGGCCGTCGCGGTGACGGTGACCGTCGGCATCGCCGTAGGCACGGACGTGGGAGTCGCCTTGGCGACCGCACCCGCGTTCCTGACCGGCTCCGAGTCCCCCGCGCAAGCCCAGGCGACCACACCGACGAGTCCGAGGACACAGGCCAGGCCCCCCGCACGACGCCGCCAGTACTGATCGACCCCCGAGTTACGTTCAGTATCTGCCCCCATGCGGTCAGTATGCATTCAGTGATCCGGCAAGAGTGGACGACCCGCCGCGTGCCAGAATGGCGGCGCGCCATGAACACGACCTCCTTCACCTACACCGCCCCGATCCTCGACTGGTACGAGGCGAACGCCCGCGACCTCCCGTGGCGGGCCCCGGACGCCACCCCGTGGGGCATCCTGGTCAGCGAGATCATGCTCCAGCAGACGCCGGTTGCCCGCGTCCTGCCCGTCTGGGACGCCTGGATGGCGCGCTGGCCGACACCCGCCGCGCTGGCCGCCGCCCCGTCCGGCGAGGCCGTCCGGGCCTGGGGACGGCTCGGCTATCCGCGACGCGCGCTCCGCCTCCACGAGAGCGCACGCGCGATCACCGACCGGCACGGCGGCGAGGTCCCGTCCTCCCACGAGGACCTCCTGGCCCTCCCCGGCATCGGCGCCTACACCGCAGCGGCCGTGGCGAGCTTCGCGTTCAGACAACGGCATGCCGTCCTGGACACCAATGTCCGGCGCGTCTTGGCCCGCCTGCTGTCCGGCGACGAATACCCGCCAAAATCACAGACCAGGGCCGAACTGAAGCTGGCCGAAACCCTCCTCCCCTTGGACCCGCCCACGGCCGCCCGCTGGGCCGTAGCCGTCATGGAACTGGGCGCCCTGGTCTGCACCGCCCGCACCCCGCGATGCACCGACTGCCCGGTGCTGGACAAATGCACGTGGCAACGAAACGGGCGCCCCGCCTACTCCGGCCCACCACGTCGCGGCCAGACGTACGCGGGCACCGACCGCCAATGCCGTGGCCGCATCCTCGCCGTCCTCCGCGAAGCCGAGGGCCCGGTCACAAAACCGGCCATCGACATCGCCTGGTCCGACGCCCCCCAACGAGAACGCGCCCTCGACACCCTGATCGCCGACGGCCTGATAGACCCCCTCAACGACGGCCGCTACACGCTCCCCACCTGACCGTCCGCCGAGACAGCCGAATCGGCCGCACGGCAACACATTCGGGTGAACGTCAACACCAACTGGTTCTGGGGTCGGCCCTCAGTGGCGGGCGCGGCCCTTTTCGAAGGTGTCCATGGCCCGGCCGAGTTTCGCGAACTTCTCGGTGTAGGAGAACGGGTAGATGCCGGGCGGGGTCTGCGGGCGTCCGGCGTCGATGTACTGCGTGCCGAGGTTCGAGAAGACGACGATCACGTAGCTTCGTCCGCCCTGACCAGGCAGAGCGTGGACGATTCCCGCGTCGGCGGCCGAATTGTTCACCCAGCCGGTCTTGTGCGCGAACGTGACCTCGGCCTTCTTGTTGCAGGGACGGACGTCCCGCCCGAACTTGTTGCCTTCGACGGTCACGGTGCCGTCCGCACCGATCCACCGAGACGGGGTGGCATTCGGCAGGCCAGGCGCCGGGTAATCGCCGCCGCACCAGTTCGTGCTGGAGAGCATGTCATTGAAACCCTGCTGCGCCAGCTCGTCACGGAAGAACTTGCGGGAGGCCGGGCTCAGCACATCATCAGCCTTCACCCGCTTGCCGCTCGGGGCCCGCCACAGGGTCCCGGCGGCGCCATTCACGAGGGTCAGCAGTTTGGCGGTGTCGAGCGAACTCATCGTGATCTCGTTCGACCACCGACCACCGTTGGACGCCCTGGTCCCCTTGAGTTGCAGGGTCTCCAGGCCAAGGTCCTGGAACGTCTTGTTCAGCGGATCGACGGCCTTGTGGTCGTGCAACAGCTTGATCAGCGCGCAGGACGCGCCGTTGGACGACCACGTGAGCGAGGCGTCCATGTAAGCCCGCACGGTGTTACTCGTCGCGTTCCCGCACAGCGGGC
Organism: Actinomadura meridiana; assembly: GCF_039537545.1. Taxonomy (NCBI): domain Bacteria; kingdom Bacillati; phylum Actinomycetota; class Actinomycetes; order Streptosporangiales; family Thermomonosporaceae; genus Actinomadura; species Actinomadura meridiana. Next base: position 86,184 of record NZ_BAABAS010000001.1, on the reverse strand, counting down.
TGATCTCGGTCGGGTTGTAGGCGTAGGTGTCGTCGAGCTTGATCTCACCCTGGTCGACGAGCCGCAGCACCCCGAAGTTGACCATGAGCTTCAGCACGGACGCGGGGTAGTCCAGCATGTGGTCGAGCGGAGCATTCTCCCTGCCCGGAACCACATCGATGGTGCCTTGCCCCTTGTTCTTGTACCAGCCCGCGTCATCCCACTGGCGCCACCGCACGCTCTTGGTGGACAGGTTCCGGTCGACGGGCACGACCACGCCGTTCTTGTAGGTCGGGCTCATCAGCACAGTCCCGGACGAAACAGGGCGACCATGCCTGTCCAGTTCGATGATGGTGGCGTCCATCTGCGGCTGCTGCACGATCGGCTTGGGGTCAGCCGCAGCGAACGCACGCGCCTGCTTCCCATCCTTGTCCACGGGATTCCGCATTGTGCGCAACTGCGCCGTGGACGGCGGCGCCGTATCGAGGACCTCCTGGAACCCCAACTGGTCCATGACCAGGCGCAACTGCTCCGCGACCTTGCTCGTTCCCTGACCCTCCGCGACATTTGCCGCATCGGCCTGGACGGGACTTGCGACAGACCCCACCAGCGCCGCCGCGGTCAGCGTGCCGATGGCCCCGTACACCCACCTGTGTTTCACCAGTTCCCCTTCCCCCGGTCAGTGAAGTTGATCATTCTAGGCCGACAACAAACGGCCCCCAAGCACCAAGCTCATGATGCTCCCCTGACCCACCGCCAGTGTGGGAACTTCACGAGGAGTACAGCGGCCAACCGATCCATAATGGTTGGCCGAGGCGACCAGGCATCCCGTACCGTGCGCGCGTGCGCGATGTGACGAGCCTGCCCAAAGCCCATCTACACGTCCACCTGGAGAGCACCGTGCGGTGGCCCACGCTTCGCGAGATCGGCGCCGCCAACGGAGTGGAGGTGCCCAGCGACGTGGGCACGTTCGGGAGCTTCGCCGCCTTCTTCGCACAGAACGACCTCGTCCGCGCGTGTCTGCAACGTCCCGCCGACTTCCGGAGGGTCGCCTACGAGTTCTGCGAGGAGGAGGCCGCGCAGGGCGTCCACTACGCCGAGGTGTCCTTCACCGCCGCCGGGCATGGCGAACGGCTCGGCGACCTCGACATGCCGCTGACGGCCGTCCTGGAGGGTCTGGACGCCGGCGAGGATGCGTTCGGGATCCAGTGCCGCCTCATCCTCGACCACTCCCGGCGCCGCTCCGTCGAACGGGCCTGGCGAACCCTGGACCTCGCCCGCCGCCATGACGGCGTCGTAGCCGTGGGACTCGCCGGAGACGAGTCCCACCCCGGCGCCCCCTTCGACGACGTCTTCGCCGCCGCCCACGACGCGGGCCTTCACATCGTCCACCACGCGGGCGAAGGCGAAGGCCCCGCCAGCATCCGCCACGCCCTGGGCCCAGGCCGCACAGAACGCCTAGGCCACGGCATCCGTGTACTCGACGACCCGGACCTGGTAGCCGAAGTCCGAGAGCGCAAGATCCCCCTTGAGGTATGCCCCTCCTCAAACGTCGCCTTGGGCTTCGCCTCCACGCTCAAAGACCATCCTCTCCCCCGCCTCCGCGACGCGGGCCTCATCGTCACCCTCAACACCGACATTCCCGCCCTGATCGGCACCCCCCTCTCCACCGAGTACGCCCGCGTCCGCGACGCCTTCGGCTACACGGACCAGACACTCGCAGACCTCGCCCACTCCAGCGTCGACGCCTCCTTCGCCCCCACCCCCACCAAGACCCGCCTCCGACAGGCCATCAACACGTGGCTGGAACCCGTCCGCCGAGACACCCAGGGCCGAAACTGACGCATCTCGGTCGTTGGTGCGGAGCGGGAATGCATGCTCTCCCGGACGCACGCGTCTCGCGGGGGGGTGGGGGCGTGGACGTCCGGTAGAAGACTTCCGCGCCGCGGGTGTCTCGCGGGTCTGCCCATCCCGTTGACACCTCGCTCCATTCGATCACAAGTTCGAACACTATGGTCCACCTCCGACATCTACGGTGGCGGACGCCAGCGACCCGAGGGCCTAGAACGGCTACCTGTGGATAACTTGACCGTTGCCCCGGATGCCCCCTCCGAAGTGCTGGGCTCCCGTCCACCCGCGGCTCGCGTCTGGGCGCTCGGATGCGAGCGGGTGCCGCGTCGCGCATTCGGGACTGGTCCCCGTCCAATCTCACTACGCTGCGGCTGGCGGAGGAGGGGCGGTGGTCATGCGGTTCCCGTCTACGTCACGGCGTTGGTCAAGAACGTCGGTACGGCACCCATCGACCCACAGGGCACCTTCGACTACATCAAGGTGTACGACGGGGACGGCGACGCCACGGAGACTCCCACCGAATTGGGCGATTTCCCTGAGTGCGAGGACGGCGAACTCGACAAGCTGGCGGTCGGTGAGCACTTCACGCACTGCAACCTCTACACAACCGGCGAGGGATACGGCGCCGCCAAGGTCGTGTTCACCGAGAAGGTCTCCGTGGACGGCGGGGACTCCAGGGAAGTAGCGATCACCTGGGCCATGCCCTAGCCGCAAGTCCCACAAGGACGTCCCGTACAACGCGCCGCGTACGAACGCGGAAGGGCCCGCGCCGGACGGATCCGGTGCGGGCCCCTCAGGGACGTTCTCAGTCCTTGTTGAAGTTGACCGCGCCCTCGATGGGCGGCGGGCTGTCGGGGACGGTGGTCGGCTTCGGAACGCCCTTGAACGTGAACTTGGCGTTCTCGGCCGAGCCTTCCTTGTCGTTCGGGTCGAAGCCCTCGGTGCCGACGATGACGATCTGGCCGGCCTTCAGCTCGCTGTAGAGGATCTTCTCGGACAGGCTGTCCTCGATCTCCCGCTGAATGGTGCGGCGCAGCGGCCGGGCGCCCAGGACCGGGTCGTAGCCGCGCTGGGCCAGCAGGTCCTTGGCCTCCTGGCGCAGCTCGAGGCCCATGTCGCGGTCCTTGAGCCGGTCGTCCACCTTGGCGATCATCAGATCGACGATCTGGATGATCTCCTTCGGCGTGAGCTGGTGGAACACGACCGTGTCGTCGACGCGGTTGAGGAACTCGGGACGGAAGTGCTGCTTGAGCTCCTCCGACACCTTCGCCTTCATCCGGTCGTACGAGCCCTGCTCGTCGTTCTGACGGGCGAAGCCCATCGACACGCCCTTGGAGATGTCCTTGGACCCCAGGTTCGTCGTCATGATGATGACGGTGTTCTTGAAGTCCACGACACGGCCCTGCGCGTCAGTCAGGCGGCCGTCCTCCAGGATCTGCAACAGGCTGTTGAAGATGTCCTGGTGGGCCTTCTCGATCTCGTCGAACAGCACGACCGAGAACGGCTTGCGGCGCACCTTCTCGGTGAGCTGGCCGCCCTCCTCGTACCCGACGTAGCCGGGCGGGGAGCCGAACAGCCGCGAGACGGTGTGCTTCTCCATGAACTCGGACATGTCGAGCTGGATCAGCGCGTCCTCGTCCCCGAACAGGAACTCGGCCAGCGTCTTGGACAGCTCGGTCTTACCCACACCGGACGGGCCAGCGAAGATGAACGAACCACCGGGACGCTTGGGGTCCTTCAGACCGGCGCGGGTACGCCGGATCGACTGGGACAGCGCCTTGATGGCGTCCTCCTGGCCGATGACGCGCTTGTGGAGTTCGTCCTCCATGCGCAGCAGCCGGGTGGACTCCTCCTCGGTCAGCTTGAACACCGGGATGCCGGTGGCGGTGGCGAGGACCTCGGCGATCAGCTCGTCGGTGACCTCGGCGACGACGTCCATGTCGCCGGCCTTCCACTCCTTCTCCCGCTGCGCCTTCTGGCCGAGCAGCTTCTTCTCCGAGTCGCGCAGCGCCGCGGCCTTCTCGAAGTCCTGCGCGTCGATCGCGGACTCCTTGTCGCGCCGGACGTCGGCGATCTTCTCGTCGTACTCGCGCAGGTCCGGCGGAGCGGTCATCCGGCGGATGCGCATCCGCGAACCGGCCTCGTCGATCAGGTCGATCGCCTTGTCGGGCAGGAACCGGTCACTGATGTACCGGTCGGCCAACTGCGCGGCCGCGACCAGCGCGCTGTCGGTGATCGACACGCGGTGGTGCGCCTCGTAGCGGTCCCGCAGGCCCTTGAGGATCTCGATCGTGTGCGACAGCGACGGCTCGGCGACCTGGATCGGCTGGAAACGACGCTCAAGCGCCGCGTCCTTCTCCAGGTACTTGCGGTACTCGTCCAGCGTGGTGGCGCCGATGGTCTGCAACTCGCCGCGGGCCAGCATCGGCTTGAGGATGCTGGCGGCGTCGATCGCGCCCTCGGCGGCGCCCGCGCCGACGAGCGTGTGGAGCTCGTCGATGAACAGGATGATGTCGCCGCGGGTGCGGATCTCCTTCAGCACCTTCTTCAGGCGCTCTTCGAAATCACCGCGGTACCGGGAGCCGGCGACCAGTGCGCCCAGGTCGAGGGTGTAGAGCTGCTTGTCCTTGAGCGTCTCGGGCACCTCGCCCTTGACGATCTTCTGGGCAAGGCCCTCCACGACGGCGGTCTTGCCGACGCCGGGCTCCCCGATCAACACCGGGTTGTTCTTGGTACGGCGGGACAGCACCTGCATGACCCGCTCGATCTCTTTACCACGGCCGATGACCGGGTCGAGCTTGCCCTCGCGAGCGGCCTGCGTGAGGTTGCGGCCGAACTGGTCGAGGACGAGGGAGGTGGACGGAGCCGACTCCGAGGGACCGCCGGAGGCGGCCGGCTCCTTGCCCTGGTAGCCGTGCAGCAACTGGATGACCTGCTGACGCACCCTGTTCAGGTCGGCGCCAAGCTTCACGAGGACCTGGGCGGCGACGCCCTCGCCCTCACGGATCAAACCCAGCAGGATGTGCTCGGTGCCGATGTAGTTGTGGCCGAGCTGCAAAGCCTCACGCAATGACAGCTCAAGGACCTTCTTGGCACGCGGAGTGAACGGGATGTGCCCCGACGGCGCCTGCTGGCCCTGGCCGATGATCTCCTCGACCTGCTGGCGCACCGCCTCAAGACTGATCCCCAGGCTCTCCAGAGCCTTGGCGGCGACGCCCTCACCCTCGTGGATCAGGCCCAGGAGGATGTGCTCGGTGCCGATGTAGTTGTGGTTGAGCATCCTGGCCTCCTCCTGGGCCAGGACGACAACACGCCGCGCGCGGTCGGTGAACCTCTCGAACATCTCGTCGCTCCTCACAGAGCGGTTGGGCAGAGTCCGGATCGTCCGGAACTGTCCTTCCGCATGCTAGCCCGCCCCGAGGAGGCCACCCTGGTGCACTCCCACCAGGAGACGTTCCCCAGCTAAGCGCTGTTCAGTCTCATCCAACTACCGCACCGGTGCGTCATGTTCCCACTACGCCCCAAGCGAACGGGCCCTTTCCGCAGGTCGATCAAGGCGCGTGCCGGAGCACCGAATGAGGTGAGGTGCCATCGCCACCGCCTCACCACCGCACCACGCGCTAGGGCAAACCGCCCCGCCGCTACGCCACAAGCGAACGCGGCCGGAGAGCGCGCGCGGGCGAACAGCGTCAGAAGAGCCCGGGGCGGACCGGAGTGGACGGACGCACGCGAGAGATCAGAGCGAACTACAGATCAACTAACAGAGCCGTGCGAACGCGGGGCGGGTTCACGTCAAACGGACCCGGGGTTCGAGCGAGCTGCGCGGCGGAGGGCCGAGAAGGGCGACGCGCCCGAAAAACGCGGCAAGCGAAAGTGCCACGGGCGGACGCGGGGTTAGAGAACGGCGGCGCAAGCGAACTGGGCCACGCGAAGGCGGGGCACAGGAACGGCGCCGTACCACGAACTCGTCGGACGTATGGCGAGTGCGGTGAACTGAAGCCGAACTGAGGGCAGGCTAACGGCCCGTCTCATGAACCGAGACGGGCCGTCGGGTGGCTGAGCGGTCAGTTGGCCGCCTCGTACTGTTCGATCACGTGGGCCGGGATCCTGCCGCGCTCATTGACCTTGATGCCATTGTTCTTGGCCCAGGCGCGGATCTCGGCGCTGCGCTCACGGCTGGACGCTCCGCGCTGCCGGCGGCGACGGGTGGCCGTGCCCGCCTTGCGCGACTTCTCCACGAACGGCTTAAGAGAATCCCGCAGCTTACCTGCGTTGGTGCCACTCAGGTCGATCTCGTAGGAGGCGCCGTCGATCGAGAACGCTACGGTCTCGTCCGCCTCGCCACCGTCGAGGTCGTCGACGAGAAGCACCTGAACCTTCTGTGCCATGGGGACAGACCTTTCGGCTTGAGCAAACTGCATTCGGTTGACAAACATATACCGAGAAGCGCGCCGATGACAATTCCACCCCGGGCTTGAACCGACACTGCCGCCGAAGTCGTCTTCACGACCGTGACCGGGCGTAATCGCGTCGTCGTTTCCCGGCAGTACGGCGGTGCGCGCCAGGGTACGGACGCGGCCCGTCAATTTGTCCCCGGGTAGCGCGACCGGTGCGGTGTTTTCGGGCGTGACCCATGCCACCTCGCGAGGCGCTGACCTGGGCGGGCGCTCGCGCATTGGGGTGGGTTTGCGGACGCCTCCGGCTTTCGGACGGGCTACAGGACCGGAGAAAAAGATCCCGCGGACGACCTTAACGGGCAGCCCACGGGGACACCGTCGCCGTCGATTAGCCCTGGCGTAAGGGGACTAACCACACCCGCGCGGTAATGCGGCCGGGAGCCGCCGCTCCTCCGCCGCGTCGACGTGATCAGCCTCCACGCCGGGCGAGGTGGACGGATAACACCCGGTCGACCGGCGCCGAAAATCGGTTGCCACCGCCTCGTGACGGGAAGTCACCATCCGCGGTCCTCACCTAGAAGCGACCGGCACTGTCCATCCCGGAATCGGGAGATTGCGACACAATCCCACCTCCGCCCCACTTCTTCAAGCCGCGTCCGAGTCCGGCCACGGGCCCGTACGGTTCGGACCTCATCCAAGCGTCCAGGCGGAGCGAAAGGTTCGTACAGAGGGAGGTGTCGCCCCATCCGGAGTAAGTCCAGAACGCTATGTGGAGCGCGGTCTGCCATGGCGTGCCGCGCCGAAGGTCAACGGCTCGGAAGAGGCAACTCAAACCGGAGGAGGCGTCCGGGACAAGACACATCTCGCGCCGATTCGGGGCCGTAACCTGATCGAGCTGGCTTTAGCCGTCCGAACGCGGCGCGTCCGAAACAGACCGGGCATCTTCACGAAAGCCGGTTCGGGCCGGACATGGCCTCTCCGGCCCGCCCTGGAGGGCTCTCAGCCGGAGGAGTCGGGTCGATCGGGCCCCGGTTCGGACGAGCGCGCGCGAGAGGCTCTCAGAAGGCCGATGAATCTGTGGGCGGGCGTTTTACGACCAGCGTCCCCGCGATCCTGTCGTGGACGGCCTGGCGGTTCGTGCCCTCGTACATCGCGCCCGCGTTCGCCACCCAGAAGAGGCTGGCGAGTAGCCCGGCGACGGGAATCGGCCGGGCCGCGATCGGCAGCGAATAGATCGCGGCGCGGAGAACCGCGCGTCCGACGTCCAAGGGGGCCTGGTCGTCGACGAAGACGTTCCGCGTACTGGCTCCTTCTACGGGCCCTGCGTCAGGCTCCTGCTTCTCGTCCGAATCGGCCGTGGGCGGCGCTGTGGCGGCTGCTGAGCCCGCGTCAGCGTCCGAGGTCCACGACGATGGGGGCGCCAGCTCGGCCGCCTCACCGTCGCGAGTCACGGCGATCGCTGAATCGGTCACTGAATTCGCGCCGGGAACGCCGACGACGACCTCTATACCGGCGACGCGCTTGCCGAGTGTCCGTCCCCAGAGCGCCAGCTGAATCGACTCGTACAGCAGCATGCACCCGGCCACGGCGGGCGGAGCGACCACGTCCACCGCATGCGCTGCCACTACAGCGCGGACGACGACAATGACCGGCACACCAACGATGAGCGTGTCGATGATGCGCGCCAGGAGACGCTGCCCCGGTTCGGCGAGCGGTGCCTCCGTCACGGGTCTATTCCGCGTACTCGTCGTACTCGTCGTATCCGACCCGCTCGTCAATGACGAGCGTGCCGGCGAAGCGGTCGTGAAGAGACTGGTGCAGAGGCTGGTCCCAGATCGCCCACAGGTAGGCCATCAACGCACCCGCCCAGACGAGCACCATCCCGTATGCGGCGTAGTCCCAGACCATCACCGCGACGACGAGGAAGAAGAAGACACCGACCTGATAGCCCACATGGACGATCCCTGCGCGCCAGATGGCCTGCGTGGTGGTCAGTGGTTCTCCGCCAGGTGCCTGGACGATGCCGAGACCCATGACCCGCTTGCCGAGAGTCCGTCCCGACATGGTCAGTTGGACGGCCTCGTACAGCAACGGCAGCACCGACAGAACACAGAACAGAGTGAAGATGATGGGCCAGTTCCACACACCGCCCTCGTCCTCTGTCTTGCTGCCGGGCTTGCCCAACCCGAACGCACCGATCGTGATGGGCAGGACGAGCGCGAAACCGAAAACCGCCACAAGCGCGTTGTCGAGGATCCGCGCGGCGGCCCGGCGGAGTATCGGAGCCAGCGGCTGGTCGCCGCCGTTGGAACCGCCGTACTGGTCATAGGACGAGTCGTACGCCTCGTCATGCCCGGGCTGGTCCCCCCACTGCTGTTGCTGCCACTGTTGGGTTCGTGGCTGAGGCTGTTGCTGGCGTTGAGGCTGTTGCTGGCGTTGATGCTGCGGCTGGGGTTGGCGGGGCTGCGACTGGGGTTGCGGTTGCTGCTGGGGTCCTCGATACGGGGGCGGCGGGCCGTACGACCCCTGCCCCTGCTGCGGCTGGTGTCGCCGCCCACGGTCGGGGAAATCGCTCATTCGGTCAGCCCTCCAGGCGAAGCAACATCCGGGTGTTCCCCAACGTATTGGGCTTGACCCGATCGAGGTTCAAGAACTCCGCAACGCCTTCGTCGTAAGAGCGGAGAAGCTCCTCGTACACCTCTGGCGCCACCGGAGTCCCGAGGATCTGCTCGAAGCCATGCCGCGTGAAGAACTCCACTTCGAAGGTAAGGCAGAACACCCTCCGCACGCCGAGTTCCCGCGCGGTCTCCAGCAGACGGACGACGATCCGGTGCCCGATGCCACGTCCGCCGTACTCCTTGTCCACGGCGACGGAGCGGACCTCCGCGAGGTCCTCCCACATCACGTGCAGCGCGCCGCAGCCCACGATCGGCCCAGGAGTGCCGTCCTGGATGTCCTCGGCGACCCAGAACTCCTGGACGTCCTCATACAGCTTCACCGTGGACTTCTTCAGCAGGCGTCGTCCCGAACCCGCGTACAGGTCGACCAGCCTGCGGATCTCTTGAACGTCGGCGGTACGGGCTCGCCGGATCACGACCTCCACAAACAGGCGAGATTATCGAACGCGCGGCGTTGCCCGACTTCCGGCAGGGGCTTAACGGAGGCTTGGCAAGGTCTTGCATGAGGCGCCGTCCACACCAAGTAACTAGTTATAAGCGACCACGCGGGGCCATGACCCGTCGAAAAGTGAGACGGGCCACACCTTTCGGAACGGCGACACGCCCTCTCCTTCCCACCGACAGGCCGTGCCACGTGCGTTTTCGCATGTTCTGGTTGGCATTCCCTGCCGGTTCCGTTAGTGTCCTGCGCTGACGTCGGCCTTCCGCAGGACGGAGGCCGCACCGCCGAGTCCCCGGGTCGCAACCAGTGCCCCGAGGAGCCGGGGACCCACTTCCGGAGCCTTCGGGGACCTCCCCCGGGCTGACGCCGTGAGGGGTGAATCCGCGACCGCGTGGAATCGATCCGCGCGCCACCCGTGGACGGGCTACTCCAGCCCTAACCCGTCAGCTAACTCGGTAGGCGGACGAGGAGAGGAGAATTCGTGGAGCCATCGCGCCCTGCTTCCTTTTCACGATCTGCTCGGTCACGCTCCCGGCACTCGTCATCAGGTCGCGCGGCATGGTTCCGTGGCCGGACGATCACCGTGGTCGGCGCCCTAGTGGCGGGCCTTTCGGTCGTACCGCAGACGGTCGGCACGGCCAACGCCGATCCTGAGCCGTCCACCAAGGAACTCAGGACGAAGGCGTTCAAGCTCGCCGACCAGCTGGAGCAGCTCACCGAGCAGTACAACGGGCTGAAGGTCAAGCTCGCGCAGTCGCAACGCGCCGCCAAGGTCGCCACCGACAACGCCGAGCGGCAGGAGAAGACTCTCCAGGGCCTTCGCGAAAAGGTCGGCTCTCTGGCCGCGACCAGTTATATGCAGGGCGGCTCCGACCCCACAGTCTCGTTCGTCGCCTCGCAGGACCCGCAGGCCGTCCTCGACCAGGCGTCCACGCTTCGCTACTTCGCCAAGCGGGACAGCAGCAAAGTCCTCATCCTGATGCAGGCCATGCAGGCCGCACAGCGCGCGCGCAAGTCCGCCGAGGCCCGCTCCACGCAGGTCAAGGAATTGCGGACACAACTCGACTCGCAGCGCAAGAAGGTCACGGACGCCTACGAGAAGACCCGCGGCAAGCTCGTCGAGCGCGACCCCAGCATGCTCGCCAAGCTTCCCGTCATCGGCACCGGCAAGGCCGCACAGGCGCTGCGGTACGCGATGGGCAAGCTCGGCGACCCGTACGTCTGGGGCGCCGCGGGTCCCAGCACCTTCGACTGCTCGGGCCTGACGATGTGGGCCTACCGGCAGGTCGGCATCAACCTGCCGCACTACACCGGCAGCCAGTTCAACGCGGGCACGCACGTGTCGCGCAGCCAGCTCCAGCCGGGCGACCTCGTGTTCTTCTACTCCGACCTGCACCACATGGGGATGTACATCGGCGGCGGCAAGATGATCCACGCCCCCCACACCGGTGACGTCGTGAAGATCGCCTCCATGTCGGGACGTCCCTTCGCGGGCGGCGTCCGGGTCGCCTGACAGCGTCGACTTCGACCGGGCGCGGCCGGGCTCAGGATCGGTGGAAACGCGCGCCTGGTCTGTCTTTCTGAGAGTTTGTCGACCTCAGGTCGCCGTGGCAGGTCGCTGTGGCGTGCCGCGAGCACAGAAACGAGTGCCGAGGCGATTCCGGACACATTCGAGATTTCCCGGGCATATTCGAGAGATCCCGGGCAATCTTCACAGGATCCAGGGCCCGTTCACGACATTCCGGGCACATTCGAAAGAACCAGGGTCTTCTGAACGCCGTCCAGCGGCGACGCCTCCCGCAGGGACCTACCTGCCGGGACGTGGGCGCCGCCGCCGCGGGGTCGGACGGAGGTTCAGAAGAGTTCGCCGCCTGGATTCCGGTGACGCCCGCCGTCCCCGGACGAGCGTCATTGGTACTGCTGCTAGATGAGCTGCCTTCGGGCCGCCCACACCACGGCCTCGATAGGGGTGTTGACCTCCAGCCGGTCGCAGATGGTCCGCAACCGGCGCCGCAAGGTCCGGGCGCTCAGTTCCAGCTTTCGTGCCGCCACATCGGCGGTGACACCGCTGGCGATCTGAGCGAGGAGCCGAATCTCCTCCTCGTTCAGTCCATAATCGTCGGTGCCACGACGTGCGAGTGTGGCCTGTTCCACTCCGTCCTCCCTCGTCCGTGGTGATGACCGCGGGGATGCAGCCGTCCGCTGCACAGGCACGGGTTGGCCTCGATCTGTACGCGCGTTGGGTTGCCGGGTCCGGAGCCCCTCCGGACTCAGATCATCGGTTGGGTTCCTTTTTATGTCTCACGCGCTTGGCCGGAGGTGGCCGTTGGGCCGATTGCGGGGGTGTCAGGGGGAACTCCGGGTGACGATTCACACGTTGGCAAGCAGAGGGAGACGGGATGAGATCGCCAGCCATCCGCACCCGCCCCTTCTCCTTGAACTCGCCAGATCTCGCCGTGGTCGAAGATCGTGAATCGTTTCAAGCTACGCTTCGGCTCGGAACGCTAGGCGGCCGGATCCGGCCCGTCAAGCTCCGGTTCAGTGCAATCTGCACCCGATTGGTCGCGGTACGTGACCGACCATTCGCGGATGCACGATGCAAAACGCCACTACCTGGGGAAACACGCCTGGGACGGGACGAGGAGCGAGTTGCCACAGACCAGTATTCGTGAGGTCGCGAGGCGTGCTGGAGTCTCAGTTGGGACCGTTTCGAATGTCCTAAACCGGCCAGACCTCGTGGCCGAAGCTACCCGTAATCGTGTTCGAGCAGCGATCGAGGAGCTCGGATTCGTCCGGAACGAGTCCGCTCGGCGGCTCCGCAAGCGTCCGGAACGCACCGCCGGAGAGTTCGGCAACGAGCCGCGACGCGCGTTCGGCGTCGTCGTCGAAGACCTCGCCGACCCGTACGCGACCGCCGTCGTCAGCGGGGCCGAGGCCGCGCTCAACGCGGCGGGCCACGACGCGCTCTGGCTGTCCAGCGACCACTCGCCCGCCAAGGAGCGGCGCTCGGTGGATCTGCTGGAGGAGCAGAACGCCGCCGGCGTCCTGATCATCCCGGTCGGGCTCGGCTCCCGGGACATCTCCCGCCTCCGCGCCGCCGGAATGAGCGTGGTGCTGATCGACCGGGACGCGTCCGATGTGTGCTCCGCCCAGGTCGACCATGTCGCGGGCGGCGAGATCGCGGCCGCGCGCCTGCTCGGCATCGACCGTGAGCGGATCGCCTTCGTGACCGGCGTCCCCGAACCTCAGCCGTGCGTGGAGCGCCGTGAGGGCGCCGCCCGCACAATTGTCGAAGCGGGCTTCGGAAAGCCGCCAACGCTCGTCCAGGACGCGCTCAGCCCCATCGAGGGGCAGGCAGCGGCCCATGAGATCCTGGCGATGTCGCCGCGGCCGGACGGCGTGTTCTGCGCCAACGACCTGCTCGCCATCGGCCTGATCAACGAACTGATCCGGCTCGGCGCCCGCGTCCCCGAGGACATCGCCGTGATCGGCTACGACGACATCGAGCTGGCCGCGAGCGCCGCCGTCCCGCTCACCACGATCCGGCAACCGCGCCGCGAGCTGGGCTGGGAGGCCGCCGAACTGGCGCTGGCCGAGATCCGCGAGGGCAAGTCGCACCAGCACCGCCAGGTCGTCCTGCGACCCGACCTGGTGATCCGCGAGAGCGCCTGACCCCGCGCGGCCGTCCGGTTACTGTTCGGGCTTGACCAGCGGGAACAGGATGGTCTCGCGGATCCCCTTGCCGGTGAACGCCATGATCATCCGGTCGATCCCGGCGCCCATCCCGCCGGTGGGCGGCATCGCGTACTCCAGTGCGCGCAGGAAGTCCTCGTCGAGTTGCATGGCCTCGGGGTCGCCGCCCGCTGCCAGCAGCGACTGCTCGGTGAGACGGCGGCGCTGCTCGACCGGGTCGACGAGTTCGGAGTAGGCGGTACCCAGCTCCGTCCCGAAGCCGATGAGGTCCCACTTTTCGGTCAGAAGTGGTTCCGCGCGGTGCTGACGGGTCAGTGGCGACGTTTCGACTGGGTAGTCCATGACGAACGTGGGCGCCACGAGGGTGTGTTCGACGAGTTCTTCGAACAGTTCCTGGACGAGCTTGCCCTGGCCCCATTTCGGGTCCCAGGAGATGTCGCGAGCGTCGGCATGCTTGCGGACGTCCTCCAGCGGCGTGTGCGGGGTGACCTCCTCGCCCAGCGCGTCCGAAACCGCACCGTACAACGTGATCCGCGGCCACTCCGGAACGCCCAGATCGACCTCGACACCGTCATGGACGACCACCGTCGTGCCCAGAGCCGCGACAACCGCCTTCTGGTACATCCGCTGGGTCAGAACGGCCATGTCGTTGTAGTCGAGATACGTGCCGTAGGCCTCAAGCATCGTGAACTCGGGGTTGTGCGTGGAATCCGCGCCCTCGTTGCGGAAGTTCCGGTTGATTTCGAAGACCTTCTCGATGCCGCCGACGACGAGCCGCTTCAGGTACAGCTCGATCGCGATGCGCAGATACAGGTCCATGTCGTAGGCGTTGATGTGCGTCCTGAACGGACGGGCCGTCGCGCCGCCATGGATCGGCTGCAACATGGGCGTCTCGACCTCGAGGTAGCCCTCCTCGTGCCAGAAGTCCCGTACCGCGCGGACGGTGTCGCTGCGGAGCCGGGCCATCCTCCTGGCCTCGTCGTTCACGATCAGGTCGACGTATCGCTGCCGGACCCGCGCCTCCGGGTCGGTCAGACCCGCGTGCTTCTCCGGCAGGGGACGCAGGCACTTGGACGTGATCGCGAACCGGTCCGCCATGATCGACAGCTCGCCGCGGCGGGACGTGATGACCTCGCCCTCGACGCCGACGTGGTCGCCGAGGTCGACATCGCGCTTCCAGGCGTCGAGCTGATCCTGCCCCACCTTGGCGAGCGAGAGCATGATCTGGATCTCGCCGGTGCCGTCCTTGACGGTCGCGAAACACAGTTTCCCGGTGTTTCGGACCAGCATGACGCGCCCCGTGACGCCGACCTTCTCGCCCGTCTCGGTGCCCGGCTCCAGGTCCGGATGTTTCGCGCGGACGTCGGCGATCGTCGCCGTCCGGGGAAAGGTCACCGGGTAGGGGTCGATCCCGTTCGCACGGAGCCGGTCGAGCTTCTCCCGGCGCACGCGCATCTGCTCCGGGAGCTCGTCGAAGGTGTCGTCACTCACGCCCAAAGGCTATCCAGCCCGTCCGATGCACCGCGAACGACTTACCCAGGATCGCCGGATGGCCTTGCCTACACGGTGTTGCGTTCGTAGATGAGGCGCAGGCCAATGAGGGTGAGCCACGGTTCGAAAACGTCGATGCAACGCGACTCTTCCAAGACGAGGGGTGCGAGGCCGCCCGTCGCGATGACGGTGACCTCACTGGGGTCGGGCGCCAGTTCCCGCGCCATCCGCTCGACGATCCCGTCCACCTGCCCGGCGAAACCGAAGATGATCCCGGACTGGAGCGCCTCGACGGTGTTCTTCGCGACCACGCTGCGCGGCCTGACCAGCTCGATCTTGTGCAGCTGCGCGCCGCGCAAGGACAGCGCGTCGATCGAGATCTCGATGCCGGGCGCGATCGCGCCGCCGACGTACTCGCCCTTGGCGGAGACGGCGTCGAACGTGGTCGCCGTACCGAAGTCGACGACGATCGCGGGACCGCCGTGCGTGTGGACGGCCGCCAGCGCGTTCACGATGCGGTCGGCGCCCACCTCTTTCGGGTTGTCCATCCGGACGGGAACGCCGGTCTTGACACCGGGCTCCACGATCACCGCGGACACGTCGCCGTAGTACCGGCGGCACATCTCGCGCATCTCGTGCAGGACTGATGGAACCGTGGAGCACAGTGCGATGCCGCTGATGTCGGTCTCGGCCAGCAACGGGCTCTGCTGGACGAGGCCCTGCAGGACCACCGCGATCTCGTCGGCGGTGCGCCGGGGATCGGTGTTGATCCGCCAGTGCTCGATCACCTCGTCGCCCTCGAACAGGCCGAGGACGGTCTGGGTGTTGCCGACGTCGATGGAAAGCAGCATCAGGTCCCCGCTGATCAGGTGAAGTCAAGGCCGATGTCGAACACGCGGGCCGAGTGACTCAGCGCACCGACCGCAAGGTAGTCCACCCCGGTCACGGCGACGTCTCGAGCCCGGTCCAGGGTAAGCCCACCGCTGGCCTCGAGCTCCGCCCGCCCGTCCACGAACCGGACCGCCTCGGTCATTTCGGCGTCGGTCATGTTATCGAGCAGGATGCTCCGCGCACCCACCGCGATGGCTTCTTCGACCTGCGCGAGGGTGTCGCACTCCACCTGGATGTGGAGCGACGGGTATACCGCGCGTATCGCTTCGTAGGCCTTGGTGATGCTTCCAGCGGCCGCGACGTGGTTGTCCTTGATGAGGGCTGCGTCGTACAGGCCCATGCGATGGTTGACCCCGCCGCCACACTTCACGGCGTACTTCTGTAGGGCACGAAGGCCGGGGAGGGTTTTCCTAGTGTCTCGGACCTTGGCCTTGGTGCCGGACATCGCGTCCATCCACTTCCGAGTGGCCGTGGCTATGCCGGACAGGTGCGTGAGCAGGTTCAAGGCCGTCCTCTCAGCGCGCAGGACGGCCCGGGTGGGCCCGCTCACCGAGATGAGGACCTGCCCTGGGACGACCCTGTCGCCGTCCTCGACCTTCGCCTCATAGGCCACGTCCAGCGCCTCGAACACGACGCACGCCACGGGCACGCCCGCGACGACGCCGTCCTCGCGGGCCTTGAGGTCCCCGGCCGCGACGTCCTCGGGCGCGAAGATCGGCATGCTGGTCACGTCGACCTCGCCGTCCTCGGCCAGCGCCGTCCGGACGAGGTTATCCACAACCTGTGGATCGAGCCCGGCGTCGCTGAGCAGCTGCGAGAGTTCAGGAGTCATGAGCGCTTTCCTTCCCGAGATTCGTACGTGGTCGTCAGGACGTTCCCCTCCAGCCGCGTGACGAGATGGCCTCGCCATTCCTCGTCACGCGGGTCGGGGAAGTCCTCCCGCCAGTGGCTACCCCGCGTCTCCTCCCGCCGCCGCGCCGCCGCGACGATCGCGGACGCCACGGTGTGCAGATTCGTGGCCTCCCACGCCCCAACCCCGGAGCCCGAGCTGGCCCCCGCCAGCCCGGCCAACTCACGAGCGGCGACCTCCAGCCCGTCCTTCCCCCGGAACACCCCGGCATAGGCCGTCATAACCCGTTGCACCTCCCCCCGCACAACCGCCCCGACCGCCTCGTCCCCAGGCCCAACCAACACGCTCGCGGCGTCAGCCACGCCCACAACCACCCCACCCTCGCCATCCGCCACAACGCTCGCCGTCTCCTTCGGCACGGCGCTCGACACAACATCCGACCCAGCGAGCGGAGCACCAGGCAACTCGCCGTCCGACCCGGCGGGCGGCGCGGACGTCTGGGCGGCGGGTGTGGTCGGGGTGGTCAGGTCGGTTTGGAGGGCGGTGGCTATGCGTTCGGCGAAGACAAGGCCTTCCAGGAGGGAGTTTGATGCCAGGCGATTGGCACCGTGGACGCCCGTGCAGGCGACCTCACCGCAGGCGTAGAGGCCGGGGACGGACGTCCGTCCATGCAGGTCTGTGCGGACGCCCCCGCTCGAGTAATGGGCGGCGGGGATGACCGGGATGGGTTGGGTCACCGGGTCGATGTTGTGGTGCCTGCACGCGGCGAGGATGGTCGGAAAGCGGTTCTCCCACATCTCCGCGCCGAAGTGGCGTCCGTCCAACAGCATGTGGGACGCGCCGGTCTCGCGCATCCGGTTCATGATGCCCTTGGCGACGACGTCGCGCGGGGCGAGTTCGGCCAGTTCGTGGCGTCCGACCATGAAGCGTTCGCCCGTGTGGTCGACGAGGTGCGCGCCCTCCCCTCGGACGGCCTCGGAGATCAGCGGCTGCTGGCCGCGCGCGCCCTCGCCGAGCCAGAACACGGTCGGGTGGAACTGGACGAACTCCAGGTCGGCGACGTCGGCTCCGGCGCGTAGCGCGAGCGCGACGCCGTCACCCGTGGAGACCTCGGGGTTCGTGGTGGCCGAGAAGACCTGGCCGAGTCCGCCGGTGGCGAGCACGACGGCGCGGGCGCGGACGGCGCCGACGCCGCCCGGCTGGCCCTCGCCCATGACGTGGAGGGTGACGCCCGCGGCGCGTCCGGTGGCGTCCTTCAGCAGGTCGAGGACCAGGGCGTGCTCGATGACCTCGACGCCGGAGTCCTTCAGCGCGGCGAGGAGCGCGCGGCTGATCTCCGCGCCGGTCGCGTCCCCGCCCGCGTGGGCGATGCGGCGCCGATGGTGGCCGCCCTCGCGCGTCAACTCGATGTCCCCGGCGTTGGAATGGTCGAATGCGGCACCGAGTTCGATGAGGCCGCGGACGGCGTCCGGCCCTTCGGTGACGAGCGCCCGGACGGCGTCCTCGTCGCACAGGCCGACCCCGGCGGTGAGCGTGTCGGCGAGGTGCTCCTCAGGCGTGTCGTCAGGGGCGAGCGCCGCGGCGATCCCGCCCTGCGCCCAGCGGGTCGACCCCGCGTCCAGGAGGGCCTTGGTGACGAGCAGCACCCGCCCCTGCGGGCGGCAGCGCAACGCGGTGACAAGCCCGGCGATCCCGGAGCCGACGACGACGACGTCGGTCTCGGTCGTCCAGCCGGGCGCGGGGGCGGTGAGAACGGAAGGGATCATGAGCCCTCCAGGGGAAATCGGTTCTCGTCATTATGACCCTAACCCCGGAGTGCTCGAACGCCCGCCCCCCACATTCCGCACAAACCCCCACCCCACAAACCCCCGCCACCCCGCGGGTGGGGGTTAGTGGGGGTGGGTGAGGTTGCCGGGGGTGGTGGGGGTGCCGGGGACGGGGGACGCGGGGTCGGAGCCGAGGGAGATGATCTTGTTGGTGCGGTCCACGTGGACGACGCGGGGAACGAACTCGCGGGCCTCGGCGTCGGGGAGCAGGGCGTAGCTGATGATGATGACCAGGTCGCCCGGCTGGACGAGGCGGGCCGCGGCGCCGTTGATGCCGATGACGCCGGAGCCGCGTTCACCCGCGATCAGGTAGGTCTCCAGGCGGGCGCCGTTGTCGATGTCCACGATCGAGACCTGCTCGCCCGGCAGCAGGTCGGCGGCGTCCATCAGGTCCTGGTCGACGGTCAGCGAGCCGACGTAGTGCAGGTCCGCCTGCGTCACGGTGGCGCGGTGGATCTTCGACTTGAACATCGTCCGGAACATCAGGGCTCCTCGGAAAACTGGAGGGGGACGTTGTCGATCAGATGAGTGGCGCCGACGCGGCCCGCGACGGCCAGGACGGCGGGCCCGGTGTACACGGGCGTGACCGGCAGGAACGTCGCGGGGTCGACGAGGACGACGTAGTCGAGCAGGAGGGGTGGGTTGGCGGTGGCGGCCTTGTCCAGGACGGTGGCCGCCGCGGCGAGGACCGTGTCAGGTCCTTTGGTGACGGCGTCCGACCCGGCGTGGAGGGCGAGGGAGAGGGCGAGGGCGGTCTGGCGCTCGTCGGCGGAGAGGTAGCGGTTGCGGCTGGAAAGGGCGAGGCCGTCCGGTTCCCGGATCGTTGGGGCGCCGACGATCTCCACGGGGACGTTCAGGTCGGCGACCATCCGGCGGATCACCGCGAGTTGCTGCGCGTCCTTCTCCCCGAAGATCGCCAGGTCGGGGCGGACGAGGTTGAGCAGCTTCAGCACGACGGTGAGCATCCCGTCGAAGTGGCCCGGCCTGCTGGCGCCCTCCACGACCTCGCCGATGGGCCCCGATCGCACCGTGACCTGCGGTTCGTCCGGGTACATGACCGAGCGGGGCGGCACGAATACGAGGTTGACGCCCTCGTCGGCGCAGATGTCGAGGTCGGCGTCGAGCGTCCGGGGATAGCGGTCGAAGTCCTCGTCCGGTCCGAACTGGAGCGGGTTGACGAAGATGCTGACGGCGACCGTGTCCGCGCTCCGCCGGGCCCGCCGGATCAGGGAGCGGTGGCCCTCGTGCAGTGCGCCCATGGTCGGGACGAGCGCCAGCGTCCCCCCGACCTGGGATCGGGCCTCGGCCAGTTCGTCCCGCGTCCGCGCGATGATCGGGGGCACGACACGTCCTTTCGTTCGCTCGGGGGGTTCTCGCGGTCAGTCGGCCAGGGCTTCGAGGAGGCGCTCGGCGTCCTCGGGCTTGAGCATTCCGGCGGCGAGCGCCCGGTCGGCGGTGAGGCGGGCCAGCGCGATGTAGGCGCTGCGGCTCTGGGGCGACACCTTGCCGAGTTCGCCGACGTGGTCGGTGACGGTTCCGGCGTCGCCGCGGGCGACGGGGCCGGTGAGGCCGTCGATGCCGAGGCGCAGGCCGTTGTCGAGCGCGGCGCCGAGGAGCGGGCCGAGCATCCGGCCGGGTTCGGCGACTCCCGCAGCGCGCAGCAGGTCCATCGACTCGACGACCAGGGTGACCAGGTGGTTCGCGCCCCCGGCGAGTGCCGCGTGGTAGAGCGGGCGCATCTCCTCTGTGATCCAGACGGGTTCGCCGCCCATCTCGACGACGAGCGCCTCCGCGACCGGACGGAGCGGGTCGGGCGCGGTCACGCCGAAGGAGATGCCCGCGAGCCGGTTCACGTCGTCCGGACGTCCGGTGAACGTCATCACCGGGTGCACGGCCAGGGGGAGCGCTCCAGCACGGGTCAGCGGATCGAGGACGGCCGCCCCGTAGCGTCCGCTGGTGTGCAGGACGAGTTTCCCGGTGACCGGAACACCTGCGGAAACCAGTCCGGAAGCCAGTTCGGGCAGTTCGTCGTCCGGGACGGTCAGCAACACCAGGTCGGCGGCAGTCACGACGTCCGGCGGCGCCACGATGTCGGCACCGGGCAATCGTTCCGCGACGCGCGCCAGCGATCGTTCGGACACGGCGGCCGCGGCCACCACGCGGTGGCCCGCGCGGGACAACGCGGCCCCGAGCGCGGTCCCGACGCGGCCGGCGCCGACGACGCCGACCGTGAGCCGCGCGGGCCTGTCCTCCGGGGTCGTCTCACCGGCGGGGAGCCCGTTTCCGGGCGTGCCGGAGGGGGGCGTGACATGTGGATCCATCGGTTCGTTCCAGTCCTTGTAGGTACCGGACGTGCGCGACCCAGGGTACCCGCGGGCCTGGGGCGCGCCGCCCGGCGGGCGGGTGCGGGGCGGCCACCACCGCCCCGCACCCATTCAGTCATACGACAGGGACTCCACGATGGACGTCCTCGCGGCGCGCCGCGCGGGCAGCACGGCGGCGGCCGTCCCGGACAGTCCCGCGAGGACGACGAACGCGAGAACTTGCAGGTAGGGCAGCGAGAACACCGAGTCGGGAGCCATCGCGTTCGTCGCGGCCCAGCCGAACGCGACCCCGAGCACGACGCCGGTGAGCGCGCCGATCACGGCCATGACCAGGGCCTCGATGGACAGCATCCGGCGGAGCTGGCGTCTGGTGATGCCGAGGGCCCGCAGCAGCGCCGACTCCCGGGTGCGTTCCACGACGGACAGGGTCAGCGTGTTGGCGATGCCGAACAGTGCGATGACGATCGCCAGGCCGAGCAGCCCGCCGAAGATCATCAGCATCATGTCGACCGCCTTGGTCATCGACTCCTTGTACTCGGCGGTCGAGGCCACCTTCGCGGACGGGTAGGGGCTCGCGGCGTTCTCCACGGCCTGGCGGGCGGCGGTCGGCGAGGCGCTCGCGCGGGTCTTGACGTAGATCATGCTCGGGTCCTGGGCACCGAAATAGCGGGTGAAATCCGTTTCTGGGACGACGATTCCCTCCAGCCCGGCGATCGGCTCGTACACACCGGTGATCTTCACCGGGACGGTGCCGTGCGCGGTCTTCACCTGGACGGTCCGCCCCATACCCATGGTGGGCGTTTTGGCGGTGTCCACGTCCACCATGGCGGTGCCCGGTTTCTGCGCCGCGTCCAACGAACCGTCCCGCATCGTGGGTTTCACGATCGTGCCCAGGGCGGACGCGGTGACAGTGGAGATGTCCTCGTCCTGTCCAGCGATCTGGGTCTCGTGCTCATTCAGTTCGATGACGTTGGCGATTTCGGGACGCTTTCTCAGCGTCTCGGCAAGCGCGCGCGGGACGGTCCCATCGCCGTTCTGCGTCTGGATCTGGAAGTCGATGGGGAACTGTTCCTCGATGGTGTGCGTAGCGGTCGCCTTACCGCTCGCCGCGACCACCGCGAACAGGCTCATCAGCCCAACGCCGATGGTCAGCGCGATCGTCGTGGTCGCGGTGCGGCGCGGGGAGCGCTGCGCGTTCGCGACCGCCAGCCGTCCCGGCACCCCGCCGAGCCGCGCCGGGACCGCGCCCGCGAACCGTCCGAGCGGCCGGACGAGCGCGGGCATCACCGCGAGGACCGCGAGGAAGAACACGCCGCCCGCGAACGCCACGACGAACATCGCGGCCTGACCCTTCTCCATCGCGACCGAGCCGAGCGCCCCGATCGCGAGCCCGGCGGCGCCGAGCAGCACGGCGATCATGGTGCGCGGCACGCCGAGGCGGAACCGTCCGCTGCCCGGCTCCAGCTCCGAGCGCAGCGCCGCGACGGGTGCGACCCGCGTCGCGGCACGCGCGGGCAGCAGGGCGGACAGGACGGTCACGGCGACGCCGATCACCAGCCCGATGATGATCGTCCGGACGGTGAGATAGGCGCCGGTCGCGTCCGCCCCGGCGATCTCGTCGGCCAGCGCGCGGATCGCGACGAGCGCGGCCGCGCCGAGGCCGACCCCGGCGAGCAGGCCGAGCAGCGAGCCGACCAGCCCGACCACCGCCGACTCCACCACGACGCCGCCGAAGACCTGCCGCCGGGTCGCGCCGACGCAGCGCAGCAGCGCCATCTCCCGCATCCGCTGCGCGATCAGGATCGAGAACGTGTTGTAGATGACCAGGGCGGACACCAGCATCGCCACGAATCCGAAGATCAGCAGCCCGGCCCGGATGACCTCGGTGTCGCCGCCCGACTGCCGCGCCATCTTCGCGGCCAGTTCCTTGCTGGAGACCGTGAGGTTGGACGGGCCAGCCGCCGCGTCGATGGCCGTCCCACTCCCGCCCGCGACGTCGATCTCCTCGAAGCCCTTCTTACCGGTCATCGCCATTGTGGTCGGGGTGTCGAACCCCACGGCGCCGCGGAAGCTCGCATCCTCGTCGATACCGAAATCGACCAGGCCGACCACCCTGAACCGGTGCGGGTTGTTCTTGTGGTCCAGGATCGTCACCGTGTTTCCGACGGTGAAGCCCTCCCGCTTGGCGACGTCCTTGTCGAGGACGGTCTCGTGCCCACCAGACGGTGGACGTCCCTTGTCGATGTCGTAGCGCAGCAACCGTCCGGAAGGCACCGACATCCCAATCGTGGAGATGTCGCCAACGGGCTTACCGTTTTTACCCACGAGAGGGGCATCGCCCTTGACCATGCCGTGCACGTCCGTAACGCCGGGCACCGCGCGAACCCTGCCGAGCGTGTCCGCACTGACTTCGTCTTCGGTGGAGTCAAGGCCGGGCAGTACGGCGAAGTCGACTTTGTCGGCCGAACGCTCCCACGTCTTTGCGACACCCTTGTCCATCGTGTCGGTGAGAACGAACGTCCCGGAAATGAAGCCGACTCCGAGCGTGATGGCCACCGCCGTTAGCAACAGCCGTAGTTTGTGGGCTCGCAAACCCGCCAGCGTGGTTCGCAGCATCACGACCCCAGGCTCTTGAGCCGGTCGTGCACGGAGTCCGAGGTCGGCTCGACGATCTCCGACATGATCGCGCCGTCGCGCAGGAATATCACCCGGTCGGCGTAGGACGCGGCCACCGGGTCATGGGTGACCATCACGATCGTCTGGCCCATCTCCCGGACCGACGTGCGCAGGAACGCCAGGACCTCGCCGCCCACCCGCGAGTCGAGGTTGCCGGTGGGCTCGTCCGCGAAGATCACGTCGGGACGGGCGACGATCGCGCGGGCGCACGCCACCCGCTGCTGCTGCCCGCCCGACAGCTCGCTCGGACGGTGCCGGAGCCGGTCGCGCAGGCCCAGCACGTCCACGACATGGTCGAACCACGCCCGGTCCGGTTTGCGACCGGCGAGTTCCAGCGGCAGCAGGATGTTCTGCTCGGCGGTCAGCGTCGGGACCAGGTTGAACGACTGGAACACGAACCCGACGCGGTCGCGGCGCAGCATCGTCAACTGCCGGTCGCCCATCCCGGTGATCTCCGCGTCGCCGAGGATGATCCGGCCGGACGTAACGGTGTCCAGCCCGGCCAGGCAGTGCATCAGCGTCGACTTCCCCGACCCGGACGGTCCCATGATCGCTGTGAACGCCCCCCTGGCGAACCCGACGCTGACGCCGCGCAGCGCGTGCACGGCCGCGTCGCCGGACCCGTACACCTTCGACACGCCATCTGCGGTGATGGCCGGAACGGCCCTGGCGGTCGGGACTGCTCCAGGCGGACCGGTATGCGCGCTGATCACGGTGGCTCCTTCGTGGCTTGGACTGGTCGCAGACCACGCTAGGAATCCGCGTTCTCCCCGCCATCAGCCCGGCGTCCACGGTCTTCGTCCACCTCGCGGCTACCGCTCGACGGTTCGTACGACCAAAGTCGTACGGGCCAGTCCGTCCTCGAACTGACCAACCCCATGCGGAAGCGCCGGAGACCGCGTGGGTTCCGGCGCTTCGGCATGGGCGTGAACGCCCGTTTGAGGATCAGTGAGCCCTCCTCGTCGCTGTCGCGCAGAAGCGTCTTTGCTTCCGCACGACGGGACGGGCTCAGTTGTCGACGGACGCGCCACCCTTGCAGGCAGCCTGCGCCGCGCCGAGGACGGCGATCGCGTTGCCGCAGACGTTCACGGGGACCGAGATCGGCGCGAACACCTGGTTGCCGCCCAGGATCGAGAAGTTGCCACTGGTCTCGTTGTTGCTGAACGAGCCGTGGCCATGCCCGTGGTGGCCGTGACCGTGGTGGCCGTGGTGGTCATGGCCACCGCCGTAAGCGCTGGCGTACGCGGGCGTCGAGGCCAGGGTGGCGCCGACGACGGCGAAGCCGAGGATGCCGGTGGCGGCAAGCTTCTTGAACACGAGAAATCCTCCCGTACGTGGATGAGCAGGCCCGATGGGACAACTGCCGACGTCGCACGACAAGGCGGCGTCGCGTACGGTAGCTACCCGGTAACTTTCAGTTGGAGCTAGCGAAATCTCCACGGGGGCGGCAAATGATGATCACGAAGTGACCATGGAGGTCACGGTGATTCGTCTCGTTGGCCGCTCTTGACCAGCCCTGTCTCGTAGGCGAAGACGACGGCCTGGACCCGGTCGCGCAAACCGAGTTTCATCAGGATCCGGCCCATGTGCGTCTTGACCGTCGCCTCCGAGACGTACAGCCGATCCGCGATCTCCGCGTTCGACATCCCCCGCGCGACGAGCCGGAGCACCTCGCCCTCCCGCTCGGTGAGGCTCTCCAGCGCGTCGTTCGCCTTCTCCTCGGCCTCCGGCAGATGCACGGCGAACCGGTCGAGCAGCCGTTTCGTCGTGCTCGGCGCGACCACGGCGTCCCCCGAGTGGACGGCCTTGATCGCCTCGATCAGCTGGGCCGGGCCCGCGTCCTTCAGCAGGAACCCGCCCGCGCCCACCTTGATCGCCGCGAAGGCGTACTCGTCCAGGTCGAACGTGGTCAGGATGACGACCTTCGGCCCCGCGAGGCCCATCACCCGCCGGGTCGCCTCGATGCCGTCCATGCGCGGCATCCGCACGTCCATGAGCACGACGTCCGCCCGCGTGCCGCGGAGCACTTCCAGCGCCTGCACCCCGTCCCCCGCCTCCCCGACGACCTCGATGTCCGGCTGGGCGTCCAGGACCATCGTGAACCCGGCCCGCACCAGTTCCTGGTCGTCGACCAGCACCACCCGGATGGGCGCCGCGTCGTCGGACCCCATGTCGCTCATGCCGCTCCTACTTCCTCACGTACGGGAATCTGCGCGACCACCTGGAAGCCACCTCCGGAGCACGGCCCCGCTCGGATGCTGCCCCCGTACACGGCGACACGCTCCCGCATCCCGGCGAGACCATGGCCACGGCCGTCGTCGATGGCCGCGGCGCCGCGTCCGTCATCGTCCACCCTGATCTCCAGGGCCTCCTCCGAGTAGCGCAGCCGGACCGACACGGCCACACGCGGACCGCCGTGCTTGAGCGTGTTGGTCAGCGCCTCCTGGACGATCCGATAGACCGTGAGCTGGCGTCCCTCCGACATGGCGGCGGGCGTGCCGTCCACCTCGAACGTCACCGCCAGCCCGGACGAACGGACCTGTTCCACCAGGTCATCGAGCTGCGCCACGCCGGGCTGTGGCGCGAACGCACTCACGTCGTCGGTCTCACGCAGGACGCCCAGGAGCCGCCGCATCTCCGCCAGCGCGAGACGTCCCGTCGTGGAGATCGCCTCAAGGGCCTGCCTGGCGCGTCCCACATCGGTGTCGATGGCGTAGGACGCGCCGTCGGCCTGCACCACGATCACACTGACGTTGTGCGCCACGACATCGTGCAGCTCGCGGGCGATACGCGCGCGTTCGGCGGCCATGGCCACCTTGACCTCATTGTCGCGTTCACGTTCCAGCCGTTCGGCCCGCTCCTCCACCGAGCGCAGGTACGCGCGGCGCGTCCGCATGTGCAGGCCGAGAAGCCACACTCCCGCCACGATCACCGCCAGCGTGAAGAACGTCGACTCCCTGTCCTCCGCGCCGGACGGGTAACGCCAGGTCAACATGCCGGCGCCCAGTACCGAGCAAGTCAGCGCGGCCAAGCCCCAGCGGAACGAATAGCCCGCCGTGACCGTGTAGAGACCCATCAGGACGGTCATATTCGCCGGTACCGGGTTCACGCTCAACAAACACTGGACGCACGAGACCATGGCGACCGCGGCGAACATGGTGCGTGGGTACGTGCGGCGCAGGATCATCGGCCCGGTCAGCCCGACCGTCACCGCGAAGAACGCGCCTCTGCCGATGTCGAAGGCGTCCGACCACAGTTCGGTGATGGAGAACAGCATGATCGGCGCGACGAAGAAGGCGTCGACCAGCGGTTTTCGACGCCGCAGCCAGTCCCACGCCTTCACGACCATGCGGCCAGCGTACGGACCCACACCACATCACAGGATCAGCCGCAGGTCGGACGCCCGTCCACCTCAAGGATGGCCGTCCGGACACCATCGCTCACGGTAACGTCACTGTCGTGGAGGCGTTGGTTACGGAGTGGCTGCCATGGCGCAGCGCGATGGAGCGGGCGTTGTACGGCGATAACGGCTTCTACCGGCGTGGGGAACGCCCCGCCGAACACTTCCGCACCTCCGTGAACGCCTCACCCCGGTTCGCCGCCGCCATCGCCCGCCTACTCGTCGAGGTGGACGCCCTACTCGGCCACCCCGACCACCTGGACGTCGTCGACATCGGCGCCGGCTCGGGAGGGTTGCTGACCAACATCCTGGCCTGCGTCCCCGCCGACCTGGCGCCCCGGCTCGCACCGACCGCCGTGGAGATCGCGCCACGTCCACCCGACTGCCCCGACCGGATCACCTGGCGCCCCGACCTGCCCGACACCATCACGGGCCTAGCCGTTGCGAACGAATGGCTCGACAACGTGCCCCTGGACGTCGTCGAACGCACCCCAGACGGCATCCGCACCGTCCTGGTCCACCCGTCCACCGGCAGCGAGCGTCCCGGACCCGCCCCGTCCCCCGAAGACCAAGACTGGCTCGACCGTTGGTGGCCCCTCCGCGAACCCGGCGACCGCGCCGAGATCGGCCACCCCCGCTGCGCCGCCTGGGCCTCCGTGGTCGGACGCCTGTCCCGCGGCCTCGCGCTCGCCGTCGACTATTCGCACTCCCGCGTGTCCCGCCCGGTGTACGGAACCCTGACCGGCTACCGCGACGGCCTGACCGTCCCCGCCGTCCCAGACGGCTCCTGCGACGTCACCGCCCACGTCGCACTGGACGCCTGCACCACGGCGGGTGAACGCGCAGGCGCCACATCCACCCTCCTCACAACCCAACGCGACGCCCTACGCGCCCTGGGCCTCTCCGGCTCCCGCCCCCCAATAACCCTGGCCCACAGCGACCCCCGCGCCTACGTCACGGCCCTCTGCCGCGCAGGCGAAGACGCGGAACTAACCGACCCCTCCGGCCTGGGCAGCTTCGGCTGGCTGACCCAAACAGTCCAGATCCCAATCCCATCCGCCCTAACCTCCGCCTAAGAAGCACGCCATCAAACCAGGCAGCCCACAGAGCACTACCCCGCCCTCCCCAAGCAGCACCCCCAACAACGCCAGCGCTCTACACGCAGCCGCAGGCATCCACGACCGCACCTGCGCAGCGTTGTCTGAGACGTCCACGCCCCCAAGCAGCAGCACCCTTCAACAACGCCAGCGCTCTACACAGAGCCGCAGGCATACACGGCCACACCTGCTCAGCGGTCTCCAGGGCAGGCAGGCGACTTGAGGGGAGAAGATTGCGGGCCCCATCCTCGAAGCTGCGCGCTTCAACGACATCGGCGTTCTGGGTCAGGGGCCGTGGGGTGGTGCGGCGGCGCCTACCCAGGTGTTTCGGCTAGGTAGGCGCCGCCGCGAGAGAAAGTTGGGGGCTTCGTTCTTGGGGTTTGGGCTTGGGATGTGTCAGCTTTCTACGTACAGGGCCTGTAGGCCGCGGAGGACGAAGCCGGGTTTCCATTTGGGTTCGGCGGAGAGTCGGAGGTCGGGGACGCGGCGCAGGAGCGCTCCATACGACTCTGCGAGTTCTATACGGCCCAGCGGGGCGCCGAGGCAGTAGTGGATTCCCAGGCCGAAGGTGATGTGCGGGTTCGGGGTGCGCGACAGGTCGAGTCTGTCGGGGTCGGCGAACACCTCCGGGTCGCGGTTGGCGGACGCGAACTGCAGCGCGACCTCGGATCCGCGGGGGATGTCGACGCCCCCGATGGTGATGTCCTCCAGGACCCAGCGCTCGAACATCGGTGACGAGGTGTCGTAGCGCAGGAGTTCCTCGACGGCCGTGGGAACGAGGGACGGGTCCGCCCTGAGCCGGTCCAGTTCGCCGGGGTTGCGGAACAGCGACCACCAGCCATTGCCGGTGGAGTTGACCGTGGCCTCGTGACCGGCGTTGAGTAGCAGGACGCAGGTGCCGATCAGCTCGTCCTCGGTGAGCCGGTCGCCGTCGTCCACGACGTGGGCGAGGGCGGAGATGAGGTCGTCGCGCGGCTCGGTACGGCGGTTGCGGATGAGGTCGCGCAGGTAGTCGGAGAACTCCGCGGCGGCGCGGACCGCCGTGTGCTGGACGTCCTCGGGCGGGTTCAGTTCGTACATTCCGCAAATGTCGGCGGACCATGGGCGCAGCAGGTGCCGGTCCTCGACGGGAACCCCGAGCATCTCGGCGATCACGTTCACCGGCAGTGGCTCGGCGACCTCCGCGAGCAGGTCTCCGCCGCCCTTGTCCGCGAGTGCCGCGACGAGTTCCCCGGCGAGCCGCCTGATGGTGGGACGCAGGTCCTCCACCATGCGGGAGGTGAACGCCTTGGAGACCAGTCGCCGCAGCCGGGTGTGCGTGGGAGGCTCCATGTCGAGCATCCCGGCGCGGATGAGGTCCCAGAACGGTTTGAGGAAGTCGGCCTCCGGCTCCTGGCCGAACTCCTCGTGGCTCGCGATATGGAGATAGGTCCGTCCGAGGCGCCGGTCTCGGAGTAAGGCGTCCACATCCGCGTATCGGCTGATCACCCACTGCCGAGTGGGTTCATGGTAGAACACGGGACTTTCTTCGCGGAGCCGTTCGAACGCCGGGTAGGGGTTGGCCACGAACTCGGGAGCCCAGGGGTCATAAGCCATAACAGTCATGTTCCGACGATATTGGTACGTGTCATAGGGCCAAGCCACTCCTTTTTTCGACAGCGAGCGGCCACGAACACACCGTCGGTGCCACGACTCGCTCGCATTGGTTCTCTGACCACCTCTCATGTGGCTGTCTTGGGCGGTCGGCCCGCCCTCCCCCCAAGAGCGAGCCGACCGGAATCCATGGTGCGACGCCACAGCCCGCCACGATACTAGAACGAGATTCTGTGGATAAGTCCGTCAGCGGGCCCAGTGGACGGGGTCGCCACCGTTCCGGCGGGCGGCCATGGCGCGGCGGACGGTCGACTCGACGATGGCCCGTGCCTCGCCCAACTCGCGGTCGGACGCGGCGACCCGCACCGGGCCAGGCGGCGCGTCGACGTGAACGGTGGCCAAGCCGAGGAGACGCTGGAACGGGTTCGCGGTGAGGCGGACGCTCTGCGCACGCGCATGGGGGATCACATCGGTGCGGCGGCACGGCCAGCCGTGCCTCGTCACGAAAACGACGTCGTCGGTTCCCGCACCGTCCGCACGGTCGATCGCCACTGCCTTGGACGACGCGGGAACCAAGGAGACGGCATCGACATTCGTCCCTGGGAACACCTGCGAGACGAGATGCATGGCGACGTGGCGCGGCGCCACTGGCAGGAGAGTGGACGACAGGGCCTGGCGCTCGCCCGCATAACCGGCGACGGTGACCTCCACGCGGGCCCATCCAAGCGACCGCCAGAGCGCCGGTTCGACGATGCTCACGGCTTGGACGCGGCCAGGAGGAAGGGTCTGCATCCGGGTTTCCAGAAGTCCGTAGCGCAGGCGGATCCCGTCCGGTGACATCGCGACGGTGAAGTTGGCGTACATCACCAGGGGTCCGATTACCGCCCGGATGAGCCCGAGCAGGACGGGAACGGTGACGGCCAAGATGCCGCCCTCCGCGTAGACCACGAGAAACAGCAACGACGCGAAGAAGAGCAGGATCGTCCCAACGACCGGCAGTCGCGTGAGAAGGGACATGAGCAAGGCGCCGAACGGAACACGCCATATACGCCGTTCTGGCGCCTCGGGCGTGTGGCCGGGCAGTCCGGCAGCACGGGCGAGGAGTTCGGCGCGCAGTTGCAGGGCGGAGTGCCGTCCCAGATAACGCAGCGCGATCTCACTCTGTTCGCCACCGGCCAGTTCCACGCGTACTTCGGCAAGGGCGAACACGCGCGTCACCAGGGGACGGACAAGGTCTATGGCCTGGATGCGCGAAAGCGGGATTCGGCGCTTGTTCTTGCGGAGCAGGCCGGTCTCAACGACGAGGTCGTCCCCGTCGACACGGAAGCGCACGGCAAGCCACGTCCACAGACCCGTTCCCACGGCGACCAGCCCCATGGGGACGGTCACGACAAGGAATCTCGCAATCACCTGAGGAGTGAGCGCCACCGTGAAGCCGTCATCCGTCTGGGTCAGCAGCAGCGGAAAACCGAGCAGAACGAAGTAGATGACGAGAAAGATGAAGACGCGCAGCGGCGCCGTCGCCCAGTGAAGCCTGTGAGTGCCCTCGGAGAACCGAATCGGTGGACGATAGCGCGGCCCATACGAAGAGTGAGGCGTCCCGTATGGCGGCCCTACGGGCGGGCCCGCCGGGGGTCCATAAATCGGAGGTCCGTAGGGAGGACGCTGACCGTACGGGCCGTAAGGGCCAGGTCGTCCGGCTGGGCCACCATAGGGACCGCTCATAGACCCATGCCCCGCGCCTCGCCCATCCGCGCGAGGCGGTCGCGCAGTTGGGCGGCCTCGGCGGACGGAAGGCCGGGAATGGTGGCGTCCGTGGCGGCTGCGGCGGTGTGCATCCGGACGGTCGCGATGCCCATCCAGCGCTCCAGCAGACCCGCCGTGACATCCACGAACTGCATCCGCCCATACGGAACGACGACGAGCCGCTTCACGAGGACCCCGTGGGTGACGATGAGGTCGTCCACACGCTCCGCGTAGCCGTACGCTCGGCGATCGAGCTCAGCCACCAACCAGGTCAGAACAACCCCGAGCAGTACAGCACCGACCCACATGGCGGCGGGTATCACGCCACCATTCCGCCATCCGAGGAACGCCCCAACACCACCGACCGGTATCGCCCACAGGACGGCGGCGAGAAGCCTCCACCAGGCATGGCGTGCAGAGATCGGTGACCATTCAAGGCCACCGCCCGGCGCGTACGCCTGGTCCGCCTTGTAATGAGGCTGCGTTAAAGGCTGCCGGTGGTCCTGCGGGTAGTGCGCGGGTACCTGGCCCTGTTCGGGAAAGCCTGGCGGGCGACCGCCGTAACCCGGGCCGGACGGCGCGTCCGGATGCGCCGGGCCATGGCCTTCGGCGCCCGCAGCGGGGTCGTAGGGCGGTCCGTCTTGGCTCACGTTCATTCCGTCTAGTCAATCGGATAGCGAGTAGCGCTCGCCATGGGACCATGAAGCGGTAACCGGAGCGGGTGGAGACGCGACCATGACCACCGAACGGATCGTCGGGATCGGTGCGGGCGCCAAGGAGCTCGCCACCGAGGACATGACTCTGAACATCGGCCCCCAGCACCCGTCCACACACGGCGTGCTCCGGCTGAAGCTGACTTTGGACGGCGAACGCATCTCGGCCGCCGAACCCATCATCGGCTACATGCACCGGGGAGCGGAGAAGCTCTTCGAGGTCCGGGACTTCCGTCAGATCATCGTGCTCGCCAACCGGCACGACTGGCTGTCCGCGTTCTCGAACGAACTCGGCGTCGTCCTCGCGGTGGAACGGATGCTCGGCATGGAGGTCCCGTCCCGCGCGGTGTGGACGAGGACGCTGCTGGCAGAGCTCAACCGGATCCTCAACCACCTGATGTTCCTCGGCTCGTATCCGCTGGAGGTCGGCGCCATCACCCCGATCTTCTATGCCTTCCGTGAACGGGAAGCGTTGCAGCGGGTGATGGAGGAGATCTCCGGCGGACGCATGCACTACATGTTCAACCGTGTCGGCGGGCTCAAAGAGGAACTCCCCGCCGGTTGGACGACGCGCGCGCGACAGGCCGTTTCCGAGGTCCGTTCCCGGATGAGCGATATCGACGACCTCATCAGGGGAAATGAGATCTTCCGCGCCAGAACGAGAGGCGTCGGGACGCTCACGCAAGAGCAGATTTTGCAGTACGGGGTGTCCGGGCCCATCGCACGCGCGTCCGGCCTGGACTTCGACCTGCGCCGGGACGAGCCGTACCTCGCCTACGGGGACCTCGACGTCCGCGTCGTCACCCGGTCCGAAGGCGACTGCCTGGCCCGGTTCGAGTGCCTTCTCGACCAGGCGCACGCGTCCCTCGACCTTGCCGACGCCTGCCTCGACCATCTGGCCGACCTCCCGCCCGGCCCCATCAACCAGCGGCTGCCCAAGGTTCTGAAAGTTCCGGAGGGCCACACCTACGCCTGGACGGAGAACCCGCTGGGCATCAACGGCTACTACCTGGTGTCGCGCGGTGAGAAGACTCCGTGGCGTATGAAACTGCGGTCCGCGTCCTTCAACAACATCCAGGTTCTGCAGGAACTGCTGCCCGGCAACCTGGTCGCCGACATGATCGCGATCCTCGGGTCGATGTTCTTCGTGGTCGGCGACATCGACAAGTGACGAGCACGGACGAAAACCCCGTCTGCCGCTCCTGAGACTCGCCTACGCGACGGGTCAGGCACGGGAGGCGCCTCGGTGGCGTTCCTCTTCGTCCGGGTCCTTCGGTACGCGACACGCGTATTCCAGGAAGAAGGCCGCGGCGACCAGGACGGCAGCGGCCAGGAAGGTACCGCCGCTGACATAGAAGTCCTCGCGTGGTGTCTGCTTGTCGAGCGACGACGCGAGGCTGGCGGCGAACCCGGCGAAGACACCCGCGATGACCGCGGACGAATGCGCGCTGGCCTTGCCCAGAGCGGCGAGCCGCGCCACCGCCATCGGGTCCAGCGGCCTAGGTGCCGGGGTGCGGTTCGCATCTGGTCCGCGTCCACGGCCAGGCTTGCGGCGAATGCGGCGCAACACGTTCAGACCGGTGAAACCCTCGCCGAGCGCCAGCAGCAACAGCGTCGGAACCGCCGTCCACGGCAACGGCGGCAACGACAGATAGGCAGAACGCAGCACCGCCCAAGTGATCACCGCGATGACGACCACTAGGGCGATGAGGAAAAGCGGACGGGACGGCTTCATGCAGGCTGCTGGAGGGCCAGGTCCTCCCGGCGACGAACGGCCGACGGGCCACCCTCCGCCTGCTTGGCCTGGGCGAGGTCACCGACACGGCCGTGCCCGGGGAGCAACACGTCCGGCTCGATGTCGGCCCAGGGGACGAGGACGAACGCACGCTCGTGCGCGCGCGGGTGCGGAAGCGTCAGGTCGGGGTCGTCGGACGACACGTCCCCGAAGACGACGATGTCGATGTCGAGCGTGCGCGGCCCCCAACGGACCTTGCGTTCCCGCCGCAGCGAGGTCTCGATGTTCAGAACACGTTCGAGAAGGTTCTCCGGTGGCAGTCGCGTATCGGCGATGAGAACGATGTTGAGGAAATCACCCTGTTCGGGGATGGTCTCACCGGGAGGCGCGTAGGGAGCGGTCTCGTAGACGGGTGAAAACGCCACGAAATTCAGGCCGGGGGCGTCGAACAGCGCGTCCACCGACTCCTGAATGTTGTCCAGGCGGTCTCCGAGGTTACTGCCGATCGAAAAGACGACACGGTGCTCGACCAGCATGTGGCCACCGGTGGCGGTGCGGTCGGGCATGCGGTCGGACGCTGTCATGGGCGACTCCTCTTGATCTTCACGGCGATATCCGTGAAGGGGTGCGGCACCGGGGCGTACGGCTTGTGGACGGTGATTTCGACCTCGGACACCGTCTCATCTTCCAGACATGTCTTCGCCAACCGGTCGGCGAGTGTTTCGAGGAGATTGACGGGCTCTCCCTCGATCACCGCGACCAGTCGGCCGGCGAGCGTTCCGTAGTCGACGGTACGCGAGAGATCGTCGCCGGACGCGGCCGGGCGCGTGTCGAGACCGAGAACCGCGTCCACCACGAACTCCTGCCCGAGTTCGCGCTCGGCGGGCAGATACCCGTGCCTCCCCCATGCGCGGAGGCCGCGCACCTCGATGCGGTCGAGACTCATTCTTCCTCTGCATCCACGACGTTGAGAACGGGGGAACCGTGGTGGAGCAAGAGCCTCCACTCGCCGTCCGCCCGTACGAACACGTTGGTGGCAACGATGCTTCCACCCGCGAGAAACCCGGTTTCGGTGTCCTCATCGGCGGTGAGGACGTTCTCCTTGCACGTCACCACCGCGTGATCGCCGTAGACGTCAGTTTCCACGTCGGTCAGCACGAACTGGATGTAGGTGGTGTTGGCCATGATGAGCGCCCAGGAACGCAGCACCTCGTCACGTCCGCGCAGCATCGTCCACCCAGGGTGCACACAGGAAACACCCTCCGCGTACGAACCGGCCGCCCAGACGTCGGACATACGGTCAAGGTCGCCCTCTTCGAACGCCGCATAGAACTCGGCGTGGACCTCGCCCACGTCGGAGCGGTTCACGGCACGGCTCATGGACGATGACTCCCGTGGTCGGCGCGGTCGTCGGCGGCGGCTTCGGCGGCGTCCTCGTCGAGAGGGCGGGCGGCGCGGATGGCGGCCGCCACCCGTACGGCGTCCGCGTTCGGACGGACGCGGTGGACCCGCACACACCACGCACCGGCCACGGCGGCCAGCGACGTGATGGCGACGGTGGCGTCGTCACAATCGAGGAAAGGACGGCTCGTCCCGTCCGGTTCTGCCAGAAGCCTGGTGAGGAAGTTCTTGCGGGACGCTCCGACCAACACGGGAAACCCCAGACCGGTGAAAGCGTCCAGATGGGCTAGCAGCGACCAGTTGTGCCCGGCCACGGGGTTCTTCCCGAAACCGAGCCCGGGGTCGAGGACGATCATCGACGGGTCGACGCCCTCGTCCAGCACGGCGTCCACCCTGTGCCGAAGCTCGTCGCGCACCTCCCGCACGACGTCCTCGTACACGGCGCGGGTCTGCATGTCATGACTGTGCCCGCGCCAGTGCATCACCACGTAGGGGACGCCCGTCGCGGCCACGACCTGCGGCATGTCCGGATCGGCGAGGCCGCCGCTGACGTCGTTCACCAACCGGGCGCCCGCACCGATGGCCTCTTCCGCCACTTCGGCGCGCATGGTGTCGACACTGACCGGAACGTTCTCGGCGACAAGCGCCTCTATGACGGGAATCACGCGGCGCAGTTCCTCGTCCCTCGACACACGTTGCGCGCCGGGCCGCGTGGATTCGCCGCCCACGTCGACGATGTCGGCGCCCTCCGCGACGAGATCCAGCCCATGCCGGATGGCCTTCTCCGGGTCGAACCAGGCCCCGCCGTCGGAGAACGAATCGGGGGTCACATTGACCACGCCCATGACAAGGCAGCGCCCTGGCGTGGGCAGCCCTGGAACGGCGGCACTGGTCATGACACCCAACCCTATGCCTTGAAATCACCGTGCCGGAGCGACGCCTCCGCCATCCCGCACGCCCGCCGACGCCGGGCCCCGGCTCCGCCGCGAGCCGCCGGGCGGACGGTCACGACCGCTCACCGATGACAGCGCAACGGGCCTCAGCTTTACGCTGAGGCCCGTTGAATCGGCTGATGTCCCCGAGACAGGGTGGACGATCAATAACGCCCGAGAATCAAGCTCATCGCCTCGGACCGCGTCTCTGCATGATCACGGAAGTCGCCGCGCACCGCCGACGTCACGGTCTTCGCGCCCGGCTTCCGCACGCCCCGCATCGTCATGCACAGGTGCTCCGCCTCGATCACCACGATCACGCCACGCGGCTCCAGCACACGCATCAGCGCGTCGGCGATCTGGCTCGTCATCCGTTCCTGAACCTGCGGGCGACGCGCGTACACGTCCACCAGCCGGGCCAGCTTCGAAAGACCGGTGATCTGGCCCCTCTTGTTCGGCGTGTAACCGACGTGGGCCACTCCGTGGAACGGCACCAGATGGTGCTCGCACACGGAGTACACCTCAATGTCCTTCACCAGGACCATCTCTTCATGGTCGACGTCGAACACCGTCGTCAGCGCGTCCTCCGGCTTCTGCCGCAGCCCGGCGAACTGCTCGGCGTACGCGCGCGCCACCCTGGCAGGTGTGTCGCGAAGCCCGTCACGGTCAGGGTTCTCCCCGATTCCGATCAGGATCTCGCGAACCGCCCTCTCGATCCGCGCGTGGTCGAACCCCGGGGGCTCCCCCGGGACCCGCGCCTCATCGTCGACCCCCAAATCAGCCAACGTGGTCAGCTCTCACCCTGGGCCGGGTCGGAGGACTCCGAAGGGACGCCGCCCTGGCCGTTGTTCTTGGTGAGATCGGTGACGTCCTGCGGGCCGAGCAGAGCGAGCTCCTTCGGCGTCATGATCGGCGGACGGTCCGACGGGAGACGCTTGCCGTAACCGGTGTAGGAGTTCTGGTGCGGCCTCTTCTGGATCGGCTCGAAAATTTTCAGCACCTGCTGCTTGGAGAGGGTCTCCTTCTCCATCAGGTTCACGACGAGCGAGTCGAGGACGTCCCGGTACTCCACGAGGATCTCCCACGCGGTGTCGTGCGCGGCCTCGATGTAGCGACGGACCTCGTCGTCGATCGCGGAGGCGATGTCCTCGGAGTAGTCACGTTCGTGACCCATGTCGCGTCCCAGGAACACCTCGCCCTGGCCCGTGCCGAACTTGCGCGCCCCAAGACGTTCGCTCATGCCGTACTCGGTCACCATGTTGCGGGCGATCGAGCTCGCCTTCTCGATGTCGTTGGCGGCACCGGTCGTCGGCTCGTGGAAGACCAGTTCCTCCGCGGTGCGCCCACCGAGCAGCATGGCGAGCTGGTCGTTCATCTCCGAACGCGTGGTGAGGAACTTGTCCTCCATCGGCAGGGTCATGGTGTAGCCCAGGGCCCGTCCGCGCGGCAGGATCGTCACCTTGTGCACGGGGTCGGAGTTCGGCAGCGCGTGCGCCACCAGAGCGTGCCCACCCTCGTGGTAGGCGATGATCTTCTTTTCCTTCTCCGACATCACACGCGTCTTGCGCTCCGGCCCGGCCATCACGCGGTCGATGGACTCCTCAAGGGTGTCCATGTCGATCAGCTTGCGGTCGAACCGCGCGGTGAGCAGCGCCGCCTCGTTGATGACGTTCGCCAGGTCCGCACCAGTGAAACCGGGGGTGCGGCGGGCGATGATGTCGAGCTCAACATCCGGCGCGAACGGCTTACCGCGTCCGTGCACCCGCAGAATGCCCTTGCGGCCCTCCAGGTCAGGACGGTCCACGGTGACCTGACGGTCGAACCGCCCCGGACGCAGCAGCGCGGGGTCGAGGATGTCGGGACGGTTCGTCGCGGCGATCAGGATCACGCCGCCCTTGACGTCGAACCCGTCCATCTCGACCAGCAGCTGGTTCAGGGTCTGCTCACGCTCGTCGTGGCCACCGCCGAGACCCGCGCCGCGGTGCCGTCCCACGGCGTCGATCTCGTCGATGAAGATGATCGACGGGGCGTTGGTCTTGGCCTGCTCGAACAGGTCACGGACACGGGACGCGCCCACACCGACGAACATCTCGACGAAGTCCGACCCGGAGATCGAGTAGAACGGGACCCCCGCCTCACCGGCGACCGCACGGGCCAACAGGGTTTTACCAGTCCCGGGTGGGCCGTACAGCAACACGCCCTTGGGAATCTTCGCTCCGATGGACTGGAACTTCGCCGGGTTCTGGAGGAAGTCCTTGATCTCCTCAAGTTCCTCCAGAGCCTCGTCGGCTCCGGCCACGTCGGCGAACGTCGTCTTCGGAGTGTCCTTGGTGATGAGTTTCGCCTTGGACTTGCCGAAGTTCATCACCCGCGAGCCGCCGCCCTGCATCTGGTTCATGATGAACAGGAAGATCAGCACGATGACGACGATGGGCAACAAGCTGAACAGCAGGTTCAAGAAGAAGCTCTGCTTGGGCACGTCGACGTTGTAGCCACCGGGCAGCTTCCCGGCGTTGGCCTGCTTCTGGAGCTGGTCCTGCAACACGAGACCCTGGCCGTCGACCCAGGAGGCCTGCTGCTGCTTGCCGTTGTTGAGCGTCAGCTCGATCCGCTGGTCCTTGTCGATGATCTTCGCGGACTTCACCTGGCCCGAGTTGATCTCTTGGACGACCTTGGAGGTGTCGACCTTCTCGAACGAACGGTCGGGGCTCATGCCCCACACGACGAGGGCGATCAAGAGCCCGAACAGCAGGATCCACAGCAGCGGCCCGCGAAAATAGCGCTTCACGTCCATTTATCCGGTTACCCCTCCGGGGCCCGTCCCTCCTGACCAACATCTGTGTGCGATCCTCGTCCGCCCATGGGGACGGACGCCGGGGCGACCAACAATGCGTCCCACGGACGGCCCGTCGCCCGGGGCGCCGAACCCGCCGTGGCGGCTTCCCTGGTGTGGCTCCCCAACCCGAGGGTCCGGGACACCGACGGTACACCGCGAGATGCAGACGACGCAGCCTGCGCTGTTCTCCTGCATCCCTTCCATATACCCGTCAACGACCTTTGCAACGATTCGTCACGGTCGCTTGTTCCCTGGGCCCGTTCCAACGGCTCGTCCAGTCTCACCCTGCCAGCACGGCGCGGCGCTACCGTCACGGGTGTTTCGAGCACGTGCCGGGCCCGGCCCCTAGCCCCGCTCACCGCCGTACACGTGCGGGGCGAGGGTGCCGACGAACGGCAGGTTCCTGTACTTCTCCCCGTAGTCGAGCCCATAGCCGATGACGAACTCGTTCGGAATGTCGAACCCGATGTACCGGACGTCCACATCCGCCTTGACCGCCTCCGGCTTGCGCAGCAGCGCGCAGATCTCCAACGACGCGGGCCCACGCGAACGCAGGTTGCTCACCAGCCACGACAGCGTCAGGCCAGAGTCAACGATGTCCTCCACAATGAGGACGTGCCGGTCGAGGATGTCAGTGTCGAGGTCCTTGAGAATGCGTACGACACCGGACGATTTCGTCCCGGATCCGTAGGACGACACCGCCATCCAGTCCATCGAGGCAGGCGTGTGCAGGGCCCGCGCGAGGTCCGCCATGATCATGACAGCGCCCTTGAGGACCCCGACCAGGAGCAGGTCCTTGCCCGCGTAGTCGGCGTCGATCTGTCCGGCGAGCTCCCCCACCTTGGCCTGCAGGTCGTCCTCCGGGATGAGCACCTTCGCAAGGTCGGTGCCCAGGTCCTTCTCGTCCACAACCCCACCCTCATAGTTCGGACCACGCCCGTCTGGTGGGACGGACATCACCACGCGCCGTTTCCCCCGTTCACGCGGCGGGCGCACCACGCGACGGTCGGTGACGTCCTACGCGGCGCGATGTCAAACCGGGACGAACAGCAGCTTCCCATACCGCCGGACGGCCCGAAGCCGCCCGGGCAGGTCCACGTGCCGTTGGCCGCTCCAGGCCGTGACCAGGCGATCGACCGCATCGACATGGACCGCCGCGAGCGTACCCGGCGGGCTGCCGGCTCTCACCGCCGCCATCCGCAGTACCCGGGTCCGGACGGCCCTGGGCAGATTTTCGAGCCCTTCCAGAAGGACGGCCACACGGCAGCCGTCTTCCTGGGTTTCAAAGTCGGTGTAGGCGTTGGCAGCGAGCTCGTCCAAGGCGTCCGCGTCGTCCCGCAGCATCCTGGCCGTGCGTGCCAGGGCTTCGGCCACGCCGGGCCCTAGCGTCTTCTCCAGGACGGGCAGAGCGTCGTGCCGGACGCGCACGCGCGCGTATGTGGGATCAACGTTGTGGGGGTCGTCCCAGGGTTCAAGCCCCATCGCGTCGCATGCCCTGCGGGTCGTCGCCCGGTCAAGCTCCAGCAGTGGCCTCAGGTAGAGAACACCCTGGTCGCTCTGGTCAGCGGCTCCTGGAGAGGGGCGGCGGAACGCGCTCGGCATACCGGCCAGCGATCTGGCCCCGGAACCGCGTGCCAAACCCAGCAGGACGGTCTCGGCCTGGTCGTCCCTGGTGTGCCCGAGGAGGACGGCCGCGGCGCTCAGTCGTCCGGCGGCCTCGTCGAGCGCGCGATAGCGGGCATCGCGGGCGGCGTTCTCGGGCCCGCCCGGCCCGTCGACGGTGACCGCGATCGACCCGGACGGGTCCAGACCCAGGCCTGCCATGGTTCGGACGACGGTGTCGGCACGCTTGTCCGAGCCGTCCTGGAGACCGTGGTCGATCGTGACACCTGCGGCGGTGCGCTCCGATCTGGGTGCTTCGAAGGCCAGCGCCCCTGCGAGAGCCAACGAATCGGCTCCGCCACTGCACGCGGCCACCACGACCGCTCCCGGCGGCAACTCGGCCAAGGCACGCCTCACTGCGAGACGTACTGTCGCCACCGCCGGATCAGGCCCCATGGGAAACCTCTATCACCACACGGCTTCTAGCATCCGCGACAGGCTCCGTCCGCAGTCAGCAACACCCGCACGTCGCCTCCTCGGACAAGCCTTCGCCTGCTTGCTCAGGCCTCGTTGGCCTTGGGCGGCGCGTCGATGGCCTGTGGACCGACGACCCGGTTGATCCAGAGCGTCGGTTCCTTGATCTCGTCGTGCGTCGGCAGCGTCTCTGGAGACTGCCACACCTGGTTGAAGCCGCTCATTCCCACTTCGGTGACAACACGCCGGACGAACCGCGAGCCCTCCGCGTACTGCTTCATCTTCAGGTCGATGCCGAGCAGGCGCCGGATCGTCTTGTCGAGCCTGGAGCCGCCGTCACGGCGTCCCTGGAAACGTGACCGGATCTGCTGTACGGACGGCACGACTTCTGGGCCGACCGCGTCCATGACGTAGTCGCCGTGCCCTTCGACCAGCGTCATCACCGCGGTGAGACGGTCAAGGATCTCGCGCTGTTCTGGAGTTTGGATCGCGTCGATGAGGTTGGCGTCACCGCCGCGTACGGCGTCCGCGACCGCTTCTGCCGCGTCCCGGATGCGATCCAGCATCAGCCCCGGGTCGAGGTCGGACGCAAGCAGGAACTTGGTCATCTGCTCCTGCACGTACTCACGCAACCACGGGACACCGGTGAACTGGGCCCGGTGCGTCTCTTCGTGTAGGCACACCCAAAGACGGAAGTCATGCGCCTCCACACCGAGCTCCTGCTCGACATGGACGATGTTGGGCGCGACCAAGGTGAGCCGTCCCGTCGGCGCCCGCCCGGACGGGTCAGGCGGAAGGAAAAGCTCGTACTGACCCAAGACACGACTGGCCATGTAGGCGAGGATCGCGCCGACCTGCATCCCGGTGACACGAGAGCCAACCGCTTGGACGACAACGTTGCCCGCACCACCGAGAGCACCCGGGCCACGCCGCTCGGACATTTGCTCCATCAGCGGTTCGAGCACCACACGGAAGCCGTCCACGTTCGCGCGAATCCAGCCGGGCCTGTCCACGACGGTCGCCGGGGCGGGATCGAGCTCGGAGGCCATGCCGGTGAAGTCCCGGACATGTCCGTGAGCGATCCCCGACAACTCCCGCAGTTCCGCCACGACCTCGCGGGCCTCGGCATGGCTGACCTGCGGCCCCGGCCGGACAAGCCGGGTCCCGGTCTGGACCGCCACGTTCCAGTCGATCATTGAGGCGCTCATGTACTCCACCGTACGTTCGGACGCGGCGCCGGAGCGCCCTGCACAGTTGTTCAACGAACAACCGTTCTGGTTATCTCCCGTACGGTCCAGCCCACACCACAGGCCAAGGCCCAACGAACGCGTCAGCCGCACCCGCACGTCGCTATGGCGGCCGCGAGCTGGTCCAGCTTTCCGGGGTCGACCGCCCCCTTGCCGTCCCCCGCCATGAAGGCGAACGCCAGCAACCGCCCATCGGCGTCGTAGGCCAACCCAGCCAGCGTGCTGACCCCCGCCAGAGTGCCCGTCTTAGCGCGGACGACCCCGGCACCAGCCCGACTGGCCGCGACGCTGTAGCGCGGTGGGCTCAGCGTCCCGGAGAAACCGGCGATCGGCAGGCCCGTGATGACCGAACGAAGCTCCGGGTGGTCTTCACCGGCGGCGAGGGAAACGAGACTGGCCAGGGCTATCGGCGAGATCCGGTTACGCGGGGACAGCCCGCTACCGTCGTTGACCGAGACCCCGCTCGTGACGCCCAACCGGCCAATGACCTGCTGCACGGCCTGCGCGGCGTTCGCGAACGTCGCAGGGCGCCCCAGCTTCATGGCGACCTGTCTGGCCACCGCCTCCGCCACATCATTGTCGCTGTGGGTTAGCAAATGCTCCACCAACGCCGACATCGGCGGTGACTGGACGGCACCGAGCCGTCCTGCCCCCTTCGGCGCGACCGTAAGACGCCCCGCACTCGCGTTGACCCCGTACCGGGACAGCAACCGTGCGAACTGCTTCGCCGCAACAGCGGGTGGATCCGCGACCCTCGTCTTCTTGGACGGAGCCACTCGGCCCTCATCGACCGTCAAGGCGGTGACAGGCGCGACCTCACCATCGGGCAGATAGTTGGGCTTCCACCCTGCCGCTGTCCGGGGACCCTGGTACGCGGACGTGT
The DNA here is from genome assembly GCF_039537545.1 of Actinomadura meridiana. NCBI lineage: Bacteria > Bacillati > Actinomycetota > Actinomycetes > Streptosporangiales > Thermomonosporaceae > Actinomadura > Actinomadura meridiana. The sequence continues at coordinate 43,427 of NZ_BAABAS010000001.1, read as the reverse complement.
CGTAGTCAACGCGCACCCGTCCGACACCCGATGCCTTCAGCGCGGTGGCCGTCTGCCGAGCCAACTCCTGGAGGGACGCGAAGGGCGGATGCCCCGGGTCAGGACGTGCGGGAAGGGCCGTCAAGGTAGGATCCCCGCCTCCGACAAGGACGATCCCACCCCCCGTACCGCGCACGACCTGCGTGGTGATCCTGTGGGCGGGACCCACCGATGCCAGTGCCGCCGCCGATGTCATCAGCTTCGTCGTCGAGGCCGGGGTCGCGGGCCGGTCGGCACGCCACTCGAACAGAGGGCGGCGGGTGGCGACGTCGATGACCACCGCATTGATCTTGGCGCGTGGACCACCGATCAGCGCCGACAACCGTCCGGCCAGGGCGGACGACGTCGGCAACGGGCCTGACGCGAGATCGACCGTGGGGAGCGCCGACGCCGGAACACGGACGAGGTCGCGGGCGGCCACACTGGGCGGCTGCGGAGACAGCTGCCGATCCGGTGTGAGTTTCACCACTGCGAACCCGGCGGCAACAGCGAAAACGTTAAGGAGGGACAGCGACAGAACCACGAGGGCACGAGCTCGCCCAGGGGCCTGACCGACCCTCTCCCACTCAGCACTCACCAACGTGCGACATCCTTATATAAGGGAAACACTCACCTGTGGGGACGGCCTCGCCCACGGGCTCCCGAAAGACTATTCACTGCCCGCGCGCAGGGAGCGGAGGACATCTTGGATTTCGACGTCACCATTGAGATCCCGAAGGGCCAGCGGAACAAGTACGAGGTGGACCACGAGACGGGACGCATCCGGCTCGACCGCATGCTCTTCACCTCGACGCAGTACCCGGCCGACTACGGGTTCATCGAACACACCCTCGGAGAGGACGGCGACCCCCTCGACGCCCTGGTCCTGCTGCAGGAGCCGACGTTCCCCGGCTGCCTCATCCGCTGCCGGGCGGTGGGCATGTTCCGGATGACCGACGAGGCCGGTGGTGACGACAAGGTCCTGTGCGTTCCCGCGACGGACCCCCGCATGGAGCACCTGCGCGACATCCACCACGTCGCCGAGTTCGACCGCCTGGAGATCCAGCACTTCTTCGAGGTCTACAAGGACCTGGAGCCCGGCAAGTCCGTCGAGGGCGCCAGCTGGGTGGGGCGCGTCGAGGCCGAGCAGGAGATCGAACGGTCCCTCAAGCGCGAGGCCGACCGGGGCGGCCACTGACGACGACCGTGCCCGGCCCGGTCTACACCGGGGACCGTCACACACGGTAGACGGGCTGCCCGCGACCCGCTGGACCTACGGCCGCATCCAGCGGGCGTCGCGGAAGGCGCCAAATCCGCTCCCGCGCCTGAGCGACACGCGATACGAAGAACCCTTCCGCACGTGATCCGCTGCGGAAGGGTTCTCGTCATCCTCAGCCAGGTACGCGTCGCGTCAGCCGGCGGGACGGGTCGCGCCGATCAAGTCGTCTCGGTGGATGCTGGAGATGCGCACCCGTGCACCGGTGTAGGGCGCCTCGACCATCCGACCCTCGCCGATGAAGATGCCCACATGGTGGATCGTGCGGGGATCGGATGTGTTCGTCGCGAAGAAGATCAGGTCACCCAGGCGTAGTTCGTCGGTGGGGATGTGCGGCCCCGATGTCCATTGCGTGCCGGTCCAGTGGTCAAGCTCCACACCCACCTTGTGCCATGCGTACAGTGTCAGGCCAGAACAGTCGAAACCGACCGTTCCCGCTCCCTGCGCCACGCCGTAACTCGGACCGTCCACCGTGCCGCCACCCCAGGAGTACGGGGTCCCTAGCCATTTGAGCGCGGCTTCCACGACGATCGCGCCACGAGCAGCCGTGTCCGCCTCACCTGCGGGAGACGGATCCGAACCGGTGAACTTGGCGCGAGCCCTACGCGCCTCCGCCTTCTCCAACGCCCGTTCCCGCGCGCGTTTGACCCGGGCCGCATGAGCCTGTGCACGGCCAAGCCGATGCTCCAGACGCCGCTTCTCGGCCTCAATGCGTTGCATAGACGCCTGCTGCTTGGCAACCGCATCCTCCGCGGCTTGCTTGGCCTCATCGGCGCGGGTCGTCGAAACGCTCTGCTGGACGAATGCTGTCTGAGCCTGTCTGCGGAACAGGTCGGCGACGTTCCTGGAAGCCCGCATCCGCTCCAACGCCGCAGCCCGTCGCTTGGCGAGGACGTCGACCATCACCGCACGGTCCATGAACCCCTGCGGACCACCATGGCCCCCAAGCGCCGAAGGCATGCGACCGGAACCGGTGTTGCTGCGATAGGCCTGCGCGGCGAACGACGCGAGCTCGACTCGCGTCTGCTCCAGCCTCTGGTCGGCCTCCACCAGTCGTACCTGGGTGTCCTTGTATGCCTCCTGGGAGCGTCGGAGTGCGAGCTGCTCGCCGTGGTAGCGCTCTATCGCGGTCTCTGCGGCGACGGCGAGCCGATGAAGCTCACCGTCTGCCTGCGCGAGCTTCGCCTGCGTCCGACCGACCTCGGCGGCCTGTTCCCTGACGTGGTCTTCGCTCCGCTCGACATCCCGGGCACTGGGCCCGGGTTCGGCCGCGACGGCGGCCGGCGCCACCGTGCCCATGCCCAACGCGAGGCTCGCTGAGAACGCGAGAATCCGCAGCGTCGTACGGCGAGAGGATGACGAGAACACTCGGCTGGTCTCTGTTGCACCAGGTGCCATGAGCACGTTCTCCCCACGGCACGTATCACATAGTGCAAAAGATCAACTACGAACTGTAGTTGGCTTTACCAATGGCAGGTACTGTCACCGCTGCGTTCAGGAGCTGGGCGTCGTCGACGAATCCTGTCCTGCGGACGGCGACGGATCGGGCCCGCCACTGGTAGGCGGACGTTCAGCGGGCCGCGGCTCTGGAGCCACCGGAGCCGTGGACGATGTCGGCTTGGACGGCGCTGGTTTCGGGCCAGAGGACGACGGACCGCCCGACCCACCCGTATCTGGCGGGGTGGACGGGCCTTTCGGTCCGGACGGTGTCGGCGTGGGCGAGGTCGTCGGATCCGGGTTCGGGTCGACTGGGCGCCAGGTGACGCGCACCTTGACCCCGCCAGGGAAGAACGTGATGGTGCCACCCCCTTGGGAGTTCGGCCGCCGAGATGCGTGCACACGCAGCGTCACGCCCTTTCCGGGCTGGAGACGCCCAGCTGCCTGATCTAGCCGCAAGGCTCCCTGCCCCTTCGCCGACCAGGCCACTGGTCCACCGTGCGCACGCAGGTGAACGAAACCGTCCGACTCCCCCGCCAGGTCCACGAAGCGTGGAGAAACCAGCAACGTGCCCTTGGCCGCGGAGCCTGACCGTCCATCGCCTAGCCCCGAGCTCGGGGACGGAGTGGGCAGAGCGGTCGGCGGCGCGGACGAAGCCCGCGAACCCAGCGGGAACGTCGCGGACACTGGAACACCGTCAATGTGTCCGACAGCATCCGGATGATCCACGGATCGCCGTCCCTCATCCAGTCGCCCGGGTTGGCGGGAAACCACGATCGGACGTGGACCGGCGACAGCGCCCACATCGCTTCGCCCACCACCGAAGACCGCGTACATGGACGCGACCCCGCCGCCGGAGAGGGCGACCATGGCCGTGAGCACTACACCGACACGAGCGGCATGGGCTCGGGGGCCAACCGTCCTCAGAGCATCCTTCTCGGACGAAGTCTCCTTCGACCGAGCCCCCGACCTGCGGACGCGATGCAGACAGGAGAAGCGGCCCGAAACAGACCCCCGGAGAGGCCCTCCAGGCTGCTCGGGCTGAACGGGGAACCCGTCGGCCGTGAAATCGGTGAGCCGCGTGGCAACGAAGAGCCTGTAGCCAACGAGCTCTGGATCCAGGAAGTAGCTCATGACCCGGAGCCGCAACTCCGCCGCAGGGCCGACGATCGGCAGCAACCCGTACACTTTGGTGGCCGACACCATCCGAGGACGGAACGCTCCACAGACGCGGCACTCCTCCGCGTGCTTCAACAACCGGCCGTTGGGAGTACGGCTGATTTCGCCGTGCCGCTCCCGCAGCAGCAGGGCACGCTCAGCGCAACCGTAAGGACCCTGGTGCGCGAGTATCTCCGCCGTCAACGCCTCGTCCAACTCGCCGTGCGCCCGGTCCAGCGCCACCGGGATGTTCTTCACTGGCACGTCGAACATCACCGCGAGGTCGGCTACGGACAGGTCATGCCTGATCCTCAGCTCCAGAAGTTCCCGCGAGAGGGGCGACAGCGAGAGAACCGTCTGCCACGCCATGACGCGCTGGTCGACGTCCTCCTGGTAATGACTGGCGATCGGCACGTCCGGGGCCCTGCCCTTGGGCGGAGGACGTCGCGCGCATTCCACCCTGGCGATGCCGTACAGCCACGGACCGAACCACTCCGGGTCGCGCAGCTTGCCGACATGCGCCTCGGCCACGATGAACGTGTCGCGGAGCGCCACGCGCACGGCGTCCCTGCAACGCAACTGAAGCCAGCAGTAGGCGTAGAGACGCTCGGCATAGGTGTCGTACAGCGCGGCAGTGGAGTCGGGGCCGTGCTCACGCAGTGCCTCGACCAGGCGATGGTCGTCCATGCCACAAAACGTAAGGGCTCCGAGTGGCCCTTACTAGTCAATTCAAGATATCGAACTACGATACCGAACACCATTCTTGCGCTTCGCCAATACTTTTCCCGACTGTCGCGGACGAGGAGTTCGTGGCATTTGCCCGATACGCGAAGGCCAGCTTCTTTCTGCAATTGCAGTGACCCCGTCCGGCCGACGCGAAATCCTCGCGAAGTCGATCTTCAAATTCGGTTGACACTGTCATCATGACAGTGTCATCATCGAGCCATGGAGGAGACCTGGACGATCAGCGAGCTGGCGGAACGTGCCGCCGCGGCCGTCGCTGCGGACCGGGCCGCGCAGGTCAGCGGACGGGTACGCGACCTGCCCAACGAGCGGCTGATTCGCTGGTACGCCACGATCGGCCTCGTCGACCCGCCGCTCGGCCGCCGTGGCCGCACCGCCCTCTACGGCCCCCGCCACCTCCTGCAACTGGTCGCCGTGAAGCGCCGTCAGGCCGCCGGGCGCTCCATCGCCGAGATCCAGGTCGAGCTCGCCGCCGCCACCAACGAGGCCCTGGAACGGATCGCCACCCTCCCACCCCAGGCCGCTCCCCCCGTTCAACCGAACATCGACCAGGCACTCACCCCGAAATCAGCGGACCGGCCCACACCACACGCCACCATCTCCCCAGAAGCCGGCGGCCAAGCCACCCCCGATACCCAGACGACCCCGGAACTCGACAACGACTGGCCAACGACAACCCCTGCATCGGACGAACGCCCCGTCCTCGCCCCGGGCTCACAGAACTCCCCAACCGCTCCAACACGCCCTTCCTCCACCCCACCAGCCCCCGCGACATCGACCAACGAACCCTCGAACCCCGAAGCCCCACTGGCAGAAGTCACCGCAGCCTCATCGACCTCCACGTACGCAGGAGAGACATCATCACAAGGAGCCCCCACAGACGATCCAACGAAAGGCGCTGCCAGCCGAGGGGCCCGACCCACCCGAGAAGGCTTCTGGAACACGCGCCCTGACGTGTCGTACCACCACCAGGCGACGGTGTCCGGCGACTACGGCAAGCCGCTTCCTCTGATCGTCCAGGGGGTCCGGCTCGCACCCGGCCTCACCCTTCTCCTAGACGTCTCCACCATCAGCGGCGACGACCTCGCCGCCATCGAAGACGCCACACGGCCGCTGCTCGGAGAACTACGACGGCGCGGTCTTCTCAATCCCCCAGTCAGCCCCGCGCCCCAGCCCGCCGATCCTTCCCGGAGGCCCCAGTGACCGTGCGCATCCTGCCGTTGCCCGACACCGCGACCTCGGAACCCGACCGAGGCCTGGGCGCGCTCAGCACCGACAAGGGCAACCTGCCGCTCGACATCGTCGACGTGCACGCCACGATCACCGGGCTCGCCGCCGGCATCGAGGTCGTCCAGGGGTTCCGCAACCCCCACGAAATGCCGCTCGAAGCCACCTACATCTTCCCGCTGCCCGACCGCGGCGCTGTGACGGCCATGCGGATGGAGGCCGACGACCGCGTCATCGAGGGCACTTTGAAGGAGCGCGCCCAGGCCAGGCAGGACTACGACGCCGCGATCGCCGCAGGCCAACGCGCCGCCATCGCCGAGGAAGACCGCCCCGACGTCTTCACCATGCGCGTCGGCAACATCCTGCCGGGCGAGCGCGTGACGATCAGGCTGCACCTCGACCAGCCCCTCCCGCACGAGTCGGAATCAAGTGCCACCTTCCGTTTCCCACTGGTCGTGGCACCCCGCTACATCCCGGGCGCCCGCCTGGACGGTGAGCCCGCAGGGTCCGGTGTCGCCGACGACACCGACGCCGTGCCCGACGCCTCCCGAATCAGCCCACCGGTCCTGCTGCCCGGCTTCCCCAATCCGATACGACTGGCCATCACCGTCGACATCGATCCGGCCGGGCTCCCCTTGACCCAGATCCGTTCGGCGCTGCACGTGGTGACCGACACGAGCGACGAGGAAAGCACGACGGTGCGGCTACAGCCGGACGAACGCCTCGACCGCGACTTCATTCTCCGCCTCGACTACGCGGCGCGGCAGAGTGCGGCCCTCGCCCTCGTCCCCGACGAGACCGGCGACGAGGGGACGTTCAGCCTGACCGTTCTCCCTTCTGGACAGACCAGGCCCAGCCCACGCGACGTCGTGCTCGTCCTCGACCGGTCCGGCAGCATGCACGGCTGGAAGATGGTCGCCGCCCGCCGCGCCGCCGCCCGCATCATCGACACGCTTCACGCCGAGGACCGCTTCGCCGTCCTGTCCTTCGACACCGTCGTCGAACGTCCACGCGACCTCGGCGCCGAGCTCGTCGACGCCACCGACCGCAACCGTTTCCGCGCGGTCGAGCACCTGGCGACGCTGGACGCACGCGGCGGCACGCAGATGCTCACCCCACTCGACGAGGCCGGCAACCTCCTGGCCGACTCCACACGCGACCGGGTTCTGGTCCTCATCACCGACGGCCAGGTCGGAAACGAAGACCAGATCCTCGCCCACCTCGAGCCCCGGCTGACGGGCGTCCGCGTCCACACCGTCGGCATCGACCGGGCGGTCAACGCGGGCTTCCTGAACCGTCTCGCCACCATCGGCCAGGGGCGCTGCGAACTCGTCGAATCCGAAGATCGCCTGGACGAGGCGATGGAGGCGATTCACCACCGGATCACCGCGCCGCTCGCCACCAACCTGAAACTCCATCCGGAAAACCTGGAGATCATCCCCGAGACCGTGGCCCCCGCCCGCCTGGGCTCGCTGTTCCCCGGCATCCCCCTGGTGATCACCGGCCGCTTCCACGGTGCCCCCACCGGATCCCTCACCGTCCAAGGCACCGCCTCCGATCCCGCAACCCCACAAGACTCCGCCCAACCGACCTGGGGGCAGCGCACGGAAGGCATCATCACCAAAGACCCGGCCATCCGATCCATCTGGGCCCGCGCGCACGTCCGCGACCTCGAAGACCGCTACACGGTCGGCGGCCTCGACGACCTGGAACAGCGCATCGTCGACACATCCCTCCGATTCAGCGTTCTCTGCCGCTTCACCGCATTCGTGGCAGTGGACAGCCGCGTTGTCACCGGTGGCGACACGCCCCACCAGACCGTCCAACCGGTGGAAATGCCCCAAGGTTGGGCAGCCCCCAGAGTGATGAACGCCGCGTTCTCCGCCGCCCCAATGCCCCCCGCTCCGGCAAGCGCCCCACCACCCCCTTACGGCTTCGCGCGCCCCACCGCACGACGTTCACGCCAAGCCCTCACCAACCCGGCCGCGGAAACTGCAATTCACGTCCCCCACGCGCCCGCCATCGCCAAGTTCCAGGAGGAGCTGAAGAACGTACTCGACCGCCTTCACCAGGTCCCCGGCACGCACGACCAGCGTGTTCACCACCTGCTGAGCGAGCTCCTGCCTGTTCTGGAGTCGATCGTCCAACGAATGGAGGCGCAACACCTGGACACAACATCCCTTGCCGACCTCCGCGACCACCTACGCCGCCTACACCCGGGATCGGACCAGGCCACCGTCAACGACCTGTGGACCCGAACACTCCAAGTCCTCGGCGACCAAACTGAGGCCCCCAAACCACGCCGCCCCTTCTGGAAACGCAAGAACTAACCCCAACACCACCCGGGCAACACGTCGGCCTGCCCCCGTCCCGCAACCGAACACACCCGCGCAAAGCCTGACGATGCGCCTGTCCAAACAGCCCCACCCACCTACACGGACGAAATCGACTACACCCAAACACCCACGCGAACCTGACCGCAGGGACGCCCACCGCACAACCGTTTCACGCAATCCACGCTGATCAGCACGACACGAGGCCAGCCCCGGACCGGCGCCCCCGGTTCCACTCCACCCAAGTATCTGAGCCAACCTCAACCTTGGCGCTGGCCTTGCCGTCAACCGGCCCGACGAGCATGGCCACGCCGGTGCCGCTCTCCAGAACCCGCTGCCCCTCATCCAGATCAGGGAACCCGAAGCTGCTCTAGACAGTATTGAGAAGGAGGAGGCGACGCCGTCCGTTCTGGTCGTGGGCCCAGCACCCCCGCAACTCCATACGGCTATCCGCTCATCACGGTAGACCGCATCCGCCGACCCAATGGGCCCAGGATCTTGTCGATGGATCGCTAGACGCCTCGGCCTCAAGTCATGAACCAGGGAGCCCGAGTTGCTCTGCTCCATGGGTCGGCAGACGCCCGGCCCGAACGGGGACGTCCCGGGCAGGGCGCCGCGCCAACGCCCACTTCCACGCTGGACGAACGCGCCTGGGGAGCGGGGGGCTGCGACCTGCCGATCACCCGACAGATTGCCGGACGGACTCGGTCGAGCACGAGCCATAACGGAGCACCGCTCAGCGCTCATTGCCACACGTAGGCCGACGCGAGCCCCGAGTTCGGGGCGTCGGCCCCGCTGCTCCTGCGACGGGTCGCTGGGCGCCCAGACCGACGAGGACAAGCACAAGGACGAAGTTCTGTAGCCCACGCTTGCTCCCACACCTGGACGGGTCGTGTGCGAGAAGCCCAGGATTTCGGCCTGTTGATCTCTGCAACGAATTGCCGGACACCTAGATTCAGCGAGGACGAACATACGACGAACAGCCGCATCCCAGGGTCGCTTCCGTTCTTCGACGGACGCGGGCACAAGGCCGTCCGCACCGACCCCGCTGATCCGTACGGCGGGTTTGCCTGACACCCATGACCTGGCGCGGACGAATACTTGACGGGTCGGCGCACACAGCGCTTGCTTCCGTTCACGGCGGACGCTGGCGGGGAGGCCGTCCACACCCGACCCGCTGCTCTGTGCGACGGGCTGCCCGGACATGCCAGCCCCGGTGGACGAGCTCACGACGGAGTGCCACATCCCACGGTTGCTTCCGTTCTTCGGCGGAGGACGCGGGCCCGGAGCCGTCTACGCCGACCCGCTGATTCGTGCGGCGGGTTGTTCGACACCCCAGGTCCGGCGCGGATGAGTGCTTGGCGGGGTTGGCGCATGCGGCACTTGGTTCCGATCTTGGATGGACGGGGGCAGTGAGCGGTGGGCTTCGGACTCGTTGATCAGTGTGATGAGGCTGAGCGGCCGCCTCACTGGAGGCGGGTGGGGGGCTCAGTCGGTGGGGCAGATGTGGCGCGGTCTTCGTCCTGGGAGCTGGGGAGACGGGTGGGTGGTGCTCGGGCGGTGTGGGCTTGGGGGCCGAGGGGCTCGGTGGCTGGGTTGATTTGTTTGCCTGCGGAAAGGGGGCGGGGACGCACCCTCGTTAGAGAGTGCGTCCCCGCGTGTTGGTCAGACGTGCTTGGGGCGGTAGCGGCGCAGGAGTGGCACCAGGTTCAGAGCCAGGCCGACCACTGCGACGGCGCTGACCAGGTTGACGCCCGGGTGGAACTCGGCGAAGTCGCCGCCCGCGGAGCTCGTTCCTCCCGCGACCAGGGCGGTGACCACCGCCAGGACCAGGGCGGCACCGACCTGTCCCGACGTCTGGACGAGTCCGGAGGCCAGGCCCTGCTCGGAGTCCTCGATGCCGTCCGTCGCCTGGGCCATGATCGAGCTGAACCCGAACGCGAAGCCGCCGCCCAGCAGGAGCATCGTCGGCAGGATCGTCACCACGTAGTTCGGGGTGTTGCCCGCCGTGGCGAGGAACCATGCGTAGCCGAGGCTCAGGGACGTCATGGAGCTGATGATCAGACGGGGCGTCCCGTACCGGTCGATCAGGCGGCCGACGAACGGGGAGCCGAAGGCCACGATGAGTCCGGCCGGCAGCAAGGCCATCGCCATCTTGAGCGGCGACCAGTGCAGCACGTCCTGCAGGTAGAGGGTCATCATGAACTGGAAGCTCAGGTACGACCCGAACAGCGCGACGATGCTCAGGTTGGCGCGCACGATCGACCCGATCCGCAGGATGCCGAGCCGGATCAGCGGGTGTCGTACCTTGCTCTCGGTGACGAAGAAGGCGCCCAGCAGGGCCGCCGCCACCGCGACCGAACCCAGCGTGACCGGGGCGAGCCAGCCGCGATCAGGTGCGGAAACGACGGTGTACACGGCGAGCAGCATGCCGCTGGTGAGCGTCACGGCGCCGACGAGGTCATGTCCACCGCCCACAGCCGGCTTGTCCCGCGGGATCAGCACGTAGCCCACGATCAGTGCGATGATCGCGAGGGGCACGGGCGTCAGGAACGTCCAGCGCCATCCGAGGCCTGTCAGCAGACCGCCAAGGATCAAACCGGACGAGTAGCCGCTGGCACCGAAAACCGAGAACACCGAAAGCGCCCGGTTTCGTGCGGGGCCTTCATGGAACGTGGTGGTCAGGATGGACAGCGCGGTCGGCGCGGTGAACGCGGCGGCGAGCCCCTTGATGAAACGGGTGGCGATCAACAGGGATCCGTCGTTCACCAGGCCGCCGATCAGGGACGCGACCGCGAAGACGGCGAGGGCAGTGAGGAACACCTTCCGGCGGCCGAGCAGATCGGCGGTGCGTCCGCCCAACAGGAGGAGCCCGCCGTAGCCAAGGACGTAACCGTTCACGATCCACTGCAGCGACGTCGTCGAAAGACCCAGCTCGGTACCGATGGACGGCAGCGCGACCCCGACCATCGAGACGTCGAGTCCGTCCAGGAACAACACGCCGCACAGGACCGCGAGGACCCCCCACAGCCGGGGAGTCCAGGCCTGTTGGGCCGGCGCGCTCTCGGTGGCCGGCGCACGGACGGCAGAGGCAGGTGAGGTGTCAGTGATAGTCACGGCGTAGGACATTACATGCACATGCAATCAATGTCCACGCACTAGATTCGTCAGAATCTAATTCAGATGCATCAGATGCGCGTGCATGGTACGATGCGCCCCATGAACGCGGAGGTTGGTCTTGTCGACCGGTGGCGTGAGCTCGCGACCTGCTACAACACTGTCGCCTGCGCTCTCGACCGCGCCCTCCAGGACGCGCACGGCCTCAGCATGAGCGAGTACGAGACGCTCGACCGTCTCGTCGACGTCGACTGTGAGAAGCGCCGCATGCAGGACATCGCCGCGGCGATGTACCTGAGCCAGAGCGCACTCTCCCGCACCGTCGCCCGCCTGGAGAAACAGGGATACGTCCAGCGCGGCCTCTGCGAGGCCGACCGTCGCGGCGTCTTCGTCGAGATCACGGAGTCGGGCCGCCGATGTCACGCTGAAGCGCGCGAGACCCACTTGAAGATCCTCGCAGAGCATCTGACCCCCGTGCCCGAGCCCGTCGGGTAGGGATCATCCCAGGCGTGCCGCGTCGCGAGTGCGTTCGTGGGAAGCGTGATGCGACCTGTCCCATAGGCGGCAGGTCGTTCGCCCGCCGCCCAGGAGCATCCGTGACCACGGCGGAGGCGGGATGGGATATCGGGTGATGCTGCGCCGGTTGCGCGCGGCGGACGAGGACGAGTTCGTCCGGTTGGCCGAACAGAGCATGCGACTGCACGCGGACTGGGTCAGGACACCGGCCGACCCGGAGGCCTTCCGCGAATATCTGGCCGGTTTCGCCGATCCCGCGATTGGCGAAGCACTATTGATCAGGCGCGCCGACACGGGCGGCATCGCAGGTCACGCCACCCTCACCGGGATCGTCCGGGGCCCGTACGATCGAGCCGTTCTAGGATTTGCGGCCTTCACCCCAAGCAGGGGGCAGGGCTTCATGACGGAAGGAATCGGGCTGACCGTCCGGTACGCGCTCGGTCCGCTGGGTCTGCACCGGGTCGAGGCGGATGTCCAACCGGACAACGAACCGTCCCGCCGTCTGGTCCAGCGACTCGACTTCCGGCTGGAGGGGCTCTCTCCCGGATTCATCAACATCGGCGGACTCTGGCGCGACCACGAGCGCTGGGCGATAACCGCAGGAATGACCGGGGCACTTCCCCCATGCGAGGCCCACCTAATGCCATGAGCATCACCAACCGCATGGCGTAACCAGCAGCATCAACTCAGCAGGCGCACCCGCCGCAGTCGGACGGCCACCAGCAGCCAATCGACCTGCGGAACCAACTCGCCGTCTCCCCGAAGTCCAACGCTCGTCGAGCGGCGGCGTGGACGGGACCGATCCCGACCCCCGCAAGCCACGATGAGAACATGCGCGGTATCCAGAACAAACCGGTGGCGCTCGCCACCGTGATTGCCGTAGCAGTTCTCGCGGGCTGTTCATCGCAATCGGCGAAAGAAAAATGGGTTTCAAGCACCAACGAGAAGTGCAAATCCCTCACCAAGCGCTTCACCGATGACCTGGCCTGGGGCGACAGCATCGGCAAGGACGACCTGGACAGGATGAAGAAACGAATAAAGCAGATCAAGGACCTACAAAAGCACGCGCACAAAGACCCGCCTCCCGAAGTGAACCGACGTGACCTTGACGGCTGGCTGGCCAAACTCGGAGCCTACGCCAACTCGACGCAGGAAATGTGGCGCTACTTCTCGGCCGCACGATCATATATGAACCTCGACCTCGTCTTGGCAATGTCCACGGGCCTCGTCAAAACAGCAGCCGAGGAGACAAAGCCGCTCGCTCAGCGTCTCGGCCTACACAAGTGCATGCAAGTGGACCGCTGGGAAAAGCTAGAATAATCTCCCCTCGAAAATGAAGGCCACCGCACTTCCGGACACGTCTGGGCGTCCCAGCCCTAGCAACAGCACCCCCAGGTCACCCAAACCCTCCACACACCACGCACGTCAAAAAGGTGATGAGTTCCTACTGCCGTTCCGATTACGGTGCCACGGTGGACCTTCGCGAAGAACAACCCGGTGATCTCACAGCTGTGCAAGACGTCCATCTACAGGCCTTCGGCGAACAGGGCGACCATGTGGTGGCGCTACTGGAGGCACTGCGAGAGCGGTTCATCCCGCAGGAAGGCGTATCCCTGGTCGCGGCGGAGGAGGGCCGCATCGTCGGACACGTGCTGTTCTCGGCCGCATGGTTGGACGCGCCTCGTCGACTCGTATCCGTCCAGGTACTGAGCCCACTCGGCGTCGTGCCAGATCGTCAACATCGCGGAGTCGGAACCGCTCTCGTACGGCACGGCCTGGAAATCATGACGACCAGATCGGTGCCCATGGTGTTCCTGGAGGGAGACCCCGGCTACTACCCGCGTTTGGGCTTCTCTCCCGGAACTGCTCTCGGGTTCCGCAAACCCTCGCTGCGAATCCCGGACGCAGCCTTCCAAGCGATAACACTGCCAGCCTACGAACCGTGGATGACTGGAACGCTCGTCTACCCGGACACCTTCTGGCAACACGATGCCGTAGGTCTACGCAGTCCCAACGCCTGACGGTCTTACCCCAACTCGTCCGACAGCTACCGCCAAAATCACGCGCTCACCGAAGCCAGCACTCGAAGGCAGGGCACTAAACTTCCGGGCGCACGCGCACACGATTCGATGGACTCAGACAACCTCGTCAGACGTGCTCGCCCGCGATCGGGCGATCGCGGATCCTTGGCACTTCTCCCAGACCGTGACGTGGGCTGATAGATGAACACGCAAGCGCCGTACGCCCCTGGTTCAGTCCGGGACACCGAACAGGTCTCTTCAGCTGTCGGCGGACCGCTGTATTGACCGTGTTGTGGGGTGCTGTTTCCCAAGCGCGGCCAACGCGCACTGTTCTGCACGGGTGATCGCTGCGAGCGCTTCGGCGGCCCGCCCCAGATCGCGATACGTTGCGGCCAGGTTGCCCAGTCCGTTGGCGACGTCGGGGTGATCAGGACCCAACGCGGCCTCGGTAATGGCCAGCGCCCGCTGCTCCAAAGGCAACGCTTCGGCGGCCCGTCCCTGCGCACGGTGTATGGCGGCCAGATTGCCCAGCCGGATGGCGACATCCGGGTGATCAGGACCCAGGGCCTTCACTGTGATGCTCAACGCCCGCTCGCACAACGGCAGCGCCTCAGCCACCCGTCCGTGCGCGGTGCGTAGCGGCGAGATTGCCCAATCGGGTGGCGACGTCAGGGTGATTCGGGCCCAGCGCGGCCTCGGCGATGGCCAGCGCCCGTTGCTCCAACGGCAGCGCTCTGACTGGCCGCCCCAGTCCGCGATGCGTGACGGCCAGGTTGCCCAGCCCGGTGGCGACGTCAGGGTGATCGGGACCCAGCGCGGCCTCGGCGATGACCAACGCTCGTCGTTCCAACGGCAGAGTCTCAGTCCACCGTCCCAAAGCGCGGAGCGTCACAGCAAGGTTCCCCAGCCCGAGGGCAACGCTGGGATGGTCAGGCCCCAGCGCGGCCTCGGCGATAGCGACCGCCCGTTGCTCGAAGGGGAGGGCCTCGGCTGGCCGCCCCAGTGCACGATAGGTGGCGGCCACATGCGCCAGCCCGATGGCGACCTCGTGGTGGTCAGGACCCAGGGCGGCCTCGGTGATGGCCAACGCCCGCCGCTCCAACGGCAGGGCTTGGGCGGGCCGCCCGAGTGTGCGGTGCGTCCCGCCCAGGTACCTCAGCCGGATGGCGACGTCGAGGTGATCAGGTCCCAGCGCGGCCTCGGCGATGCTGGCTGCGGCGGTGAGCAGCGCGTTGGCGCGTTGATATTCACCCTGCGCGATCAGGAACAGCCCCGTCTCGTTGAGCACCTTGCTGAGCTGCTCTGATGGACGGGACGATGCAGTAGCCGTAATCGCTTCCACATGGACGACCAGAGATCGCCAGACAGGCCAACCGGTCACATCGGAGTCGGGCGCGTCGGGCATGCTCGCCTGGAGCCAGTCGAGGGCGAGGTCGCGGGCCGCACTGTGTGCGTGACCTTCGATGGTGTCCTGGGCTTGGGACAGGACAGCGGCTCGCGTAAGGCGGTGCATCGCCACCACCTCATCCGTCAGGTCGATCATGCTGTGGGACGCCAGGAGATCCTGGGGCACTCCGACATCCGGCTGACGCAGCGGTACACCCACGTCGCGTCGCCGATGGCTCAGGAGAGCATGGAGCGCATGGGGCGGGCCCTGTGGGGGTCGCCGTGATCATGGGAACTGCAACACGAATTGCAACCGGGACGACTAAGGGCACCCACCCGATTCGGGTGAATGCCCTGGTCACACTGGGAGCCGCCTATCGGAATCGAACCGATGACCTATTCATTACGAGTGAATCGCTCTGCCGACTGAGCTAAGGCGGCGCGCCGTGCGGGCACGGCGGGTTGCAGTCTACCGGGTCCGCGGGGGTGGGTGCGCACTGGATATTCAGCGGCACGTGGTGCCGTCCTTGGGCGGGTCGGTGGTGATCAGGTAGTCGTTGGTGGCCTCGGTGATGCAGTGGTTGCCCTGGAGGTAGGCGGTGTGGCCGTCGCCGTCGAAGGTGAGGAGGACGCCGCTGGAGAGCTGGTCCGCGAGGCCCTGGGCCCACTTGTACGGTGTGGCGGGGTCGCGGATGGTTCCGATGACGACGATCGGGGCGGCGCCCTTGGCGGTGATGGGTTTCGGCTGCTGTTTCGTCTGGACGGGCCAGTAGACGCACGGGAGGCCGCCCCAGACGACGAAGGGGCCGAAGCGGGGGGCGGCCTTCTGGGCTTTGATGGCGGCCTTGCCGTAGGTGGCGAGGTTTGTGGGGCTGGGCTTGTCGACGCAGTTGATGGCCATGTTCGCGTCGGTCTGGCTGCTGTAGGTGCCGTCGTGCTTGCGTTCGACCATCTCGTCCGCGAGGTTCAGCAGCATCGTGCCGTCGGAGTTCTGGGAGGCCTGGGTGAGGGCTTGGCGCAGGACGGGCCAGTACTCCTTGACGTAGAGCGCCCTGGCGATGCCCATGACGACGAGGGATTCGGTGACCTTCCGGGAGTCTTTGCTGCTCTTGAGCGGTGTCTTGTCCGTCTTGGCAAGGAGGGACGAGATGTTGACCAGTACGGCGTCAGCGGTGTCGCCGAAGCGGCAGGAGCCTGTTTTGACACAGTCCTCGGCGAAGGCACGGAGTCCGGTCTCGAAGCCCTTGGCCTGCTCGATCAGCAAGTCGGTCGAGGACATCGTGGGGTCGACGGCACCGTCCAGGACCAGGGCACGTACGTTCTCGGGGAACTCCTCCGCGTAGAAGGCTCCGAGGTAGGTGCCGTAGGACGCGCCGTAGTAGGTGAGCTTCCGGTCGCCCAAGGCAGCGCGTAGAACATCCATGTCCCGGGCGGCGTCGACCGTGCTCACGTGCGGAAGTTCAGCGGACATCTTGGTCTTGCAGTTCTGGGCGAACTGTTTGCTCTCAGCAGCGAGCGCGTTCGTCTCCCGCTGGTCGTCGGGGGATGTGTCAGTGGCGAAGAACCGGTCGAGCTGGGGGCCGGTGTTGCACCGGACGGGAGCACTGCTGGCGACACCACGGGGGTCGAAGCCGACGATGTCGAAGCGGCGCCGCAGGTCGTTCCCGAACGCACGGCCCGCCTGGCGGACGAACTCAACCCCAGAACCGCCGGGGCCGCCAGGGTTGGTGAGCAGCGAGCCGATCCGGTCGGACTTGTCCTGGGCGGGGAGCTTGATGGCAGAAATGCCGACCTTCGCGCCGTTGGGTTCCGCGTAGTCGAGCGGTACCTGGACGGTCGCGCATTTGAACCCGTCCCCGCAGTTTTTCCAAGACGGTTTCTGGTTGTAGAACGATTCGAGACCGGCCGGGACACGCGCGGACGACGCCGCCTCCGCGCCGCCACTGTCGTTGTCGTTGCATCCGGTAGCCGCCGCCAACACCAGCACCACGGCGACACCGATGAACTTCGCTCCCCGCACCTGGACCCCGTCTCCTCGTTACGGTACGCATGCCATCGCCTACGCTACGTCGACAAGACGGCCAAGTGCTACTTCTCTGCGTGATCGCGTTCGATGCCGTCGAGGAGCCACTTGAGCCCCTGCTCGAAGTGGGCGCGCCCGTAGAGCCCGCTCTCGAAGACGGGTTTGAGGTGCGGGAACTCACCACTGTCCAGAAGTGAGCGGACGTACTGCCGCTCCAGAAGGCTGGTGTGGGCGCGCTCCAAGCCGTTCTCACCGATTTCGCTGATGTGCTGCTCCCGCACCGTGTAACCCAGCATGTAGTGGTCGACGGTCGTGACGATGGCCAGCATGCTCTCCGGGTCGTCCGTGAGCAGTGCGGCCGCGGCCAGAGACTGCTCGGCATGGCGCAGGCCGTTCGGCCCTACGCGAGGTGACCGGTGGGCCAGTTCGAACGTCCAGGGATGTCTGAGGCCGGCCTCGCGTTCTTTGTGGGCGATCTGGAAGATGGCCTCACGCCAGTCGTCCGGCAGCTCACCCTTGATCAGGACCTCCTCGGCGATCTCGTCGTACATGAGGTCGAGGAGGTCCTCTTTCGCGTCGATATGGGTGTAGAGGCTCATCGCGCGCACGCCCAGCTCGCTCGCGATACGGCGGATCGACACCGCGTCCAGGCCCTCGGCGTCCGCGACCTTGATCGCCGCCTTGACGATCGCCTCGCGCGTCAACTTCGGACGGCGCCCGCCTTGAGAACGGGTCCACACGTCGCCTGACCTCGCCGAACCTGCCACGACACCGATCCTAACGCGATACGCCGTATCGATACGGTGTACGGATCGCTGGATACGATGTACGGTGTTGGCGATACGGCGTACGGAAACGGAAGGCGGCCGGATGACGACCACTCGAACCGCGCCCCCCGCCGGCGACAGGGGGATCGACCCGCACCTGCGCAACCTCGCGATCGTCGTGGTGCTCGGCGCCATAATGACGGTCCTTGACACCACGATCGTCAACGTCGCGATCACGGCCCTGGGCAGGGACTTCGACACCTCCCTGTCGACCATTCAGTGGGTGGTGACCGGCTACACCCTCGCCCTGTCCATGGCGATCCCGCTGACCGGATGGTCGGTGCAGCGGTTCGGCGCGCGGACGATGTGGCTCACCTCGCTCGGGCTGTTCATCAGCGGATCGTTGCTGTGCGGGCTCGCCTGGTCCGTCCCCTCCCTGATCGCGTTCCGCGTCCTGCAGGGCGCCGGCGGTGGGATGCTGATGCCGGTCGGGCAGATGATGCTCGCCCGGGAGGCGGGTCCAGGGCGTATGGGCCGCGTGATGAGCATCGTTTCGGTTCCGACGATGCTGGCACCGGTGCTCGGCCCGATTCTCGGCGGCGTCATCGTCGACAACATGAACTGGCGCTGGATGTTCTTCGTCAACGTCCCGTTCTGCGCGGTCGCGCTGCTCGCCGCCCTGCGGATGCTGCCGCACGACACCGAACGCAGCACGGACGCGCGCCTGGACGTCCGTGGCATGCTGCTGCTGTCCCCAGGGCTGGCGGGCCTGGTGTACGGGTTGTCGGAAGCCGGTAACGGAACGAGTCTCACCGGCGTGCGCTTCCTGGCCAGCGTCATCGGCGGGGGCATCCTTGTGGCCGCGTTCGTCGTACACGCGATACGTAAGGGGGACGGCGCACTCATCGATCTGCGTCGACTGCGTACCCGCGCGTTCACAACCGCCACCGGCGGACTCTTCTTCTACAGCGGCGCGATGTTCGGCGTGATGATCCTGATTCCGCTGTTCGCCGGATTGGTTCGTGGAGACTCCGCCCTGGACGCGGGCTGGTTGCTGGCGCCGATGGGCGTGGGCGCGATGATCACCATGTCGGTGTCGGGACGACTGGCCGACAGGTTCGGCGGACGCTGGTTCGCCGTCGGCGGCGTCCTCTGCGTCCTCGCGGGCACCCTGGTGCTCACCACCCTGACCCCCGACACTGGACGCGCCATGATCGCGGGCACGATGTTCGTTGTGGGGCTCGGCCACGGCATGATCGCACCCTGTCTACTGTCGATGGCCTACCAGGGCCTGCCACGCGAGGCCGTGCCGACGGCGACCACCGGCGCGCACATCCTGGTCCGCGTGGGCGGCTCGTTCGGCACCGCGGCGGTCGCGGTCATCCTGCAGATCGCCATTCGCGGCGAGATCCCCGGCGCGTCCGGCAACCTCGCAGAGGCCGCCGCACGGCGCACGCCCGACACGCCCGCCCTCCTGACGAACGCCTTCACCGAAACCCTCTGGTGGACGGCGGCGATCCTGCTCCTCGCCCTACTCCCGATCCTCGCGATCCCTCGCAAGCAGGAGGAGGCCACGTCCCTACGGACCAATTGAACCGCCCAGCCAGGGAGGGCAGCATGCGGTGCAGCTCTCGGGGTGGGCGCCCCACCCGGCCGCCATCTCGTCGGCGCTGCGCGGGCCACCGTCCAGCAGGTCAGGGAGAGAGACGAGCGTCACCCATGCATCACTGGAGCCTCACACCCGCCCACCGCCTAACCGACCCGAAACATCAAGAAGGCCCACGACCGCCACGAGCACTTATGGGCTCTGACACCCGTCCCTGAGCGACAGCTTCTTGGGATAGCCCGTCCGGCAGGTACGTTCAGCTGCCAGTGAAGCGCAGTGAACCGCGTCGTCCGGGGACCGCTCGCTGCGCAAAGGTCAATGCGAGATGTCACCACCGACAGACTTGCGGCCAAGAAGGTGAAAGACCCGACTGAGACTGCGATAGGGGTCCCGTTTGCTGGCCTCAAGTTCAACCTCGGCGATCGCGGCGATGTCTTCATCGGCGGTCGCGTCCAAGCTCATCCAGTCGGAAAACAACCACACCCCGTACCAGGCGATCACCGCGACATCGTGGGACTGAATCCGCTCGGCCAATTCGGCAACCGTGTCGGCGCGGGTCTCGACGCCGAGGACTCCACGCTCCTCACAGGAGTCGAATGCCGCCAGCGCGTCGCCCCAACGTCGTTCGAGCGCGGGCCGCACCGCCAGAGTGTCGGCATTGAGCGCCATGATCGACAAGATCCCGCCATCGCCGGTGCACGCGCAAAGGGAGGCGATGAGCGCGGCCGGATCGGTGAGGTACATCAGGACGCCGTGGCACAGAACCACATCGAACCGCTGCCCGTCCAGGACCGCGGGAGCGTCCTCTCCTCGTCCGTGGACGAGCCTTATGCGGTCACGAACATCGGGAGGCTCAGCCGCGCGCCGCTGCTCGGCCTTGGCAAGCATCGCGGCCGACGAGTCCAGGAGGGTGATGTCATAGCCGGAACGCGCGAGCGGAAACGACTGGTGACCGGCTCCACCGCCTACGTCGAGAACCCGTGCGGGCGCCTCCGGAAGATGATCCAGAAGGTGACTGTGCAGGACGAACGTCCGGACCCGACCCTTCACCGTCGCGTAAGCCCCGTCAACAAATTGCTCCGCCAGAGCGGCCCACGGGTCAGCGTCCACACACACCACACCCACAAGCCCGAAGGTGCCAAGCCATACGCCAAGCCTAGAGCTCCGGTGCCCGTACGCCCCATGGTCACCACAAACGACACCCCCCACAACGACCACCCATGAACAATGGCGAAACCCAGACCATGACCAGTCTCCAACCATGATCCGCTCCAGGGCCCAGGCCGTGAGGTGACCGACGGCGAGCGAAAGCCAGTCGTGTATTGGCTCGGTCGTGCGTAATCGCGGACGGCGCGTAGTGGCGGACGGTGGACGGACATGGGCTATGCGGCCACAACCCGCGTCCGCCCGCGACGCCCTCACTCATAACTGACCCCGACCACCCGGTACGCGACTGCCCAGGCCTTCTGCGGCGAGGCGGGCGCCGAGCCGGGGGGTGGCGGGGCCCCAGCGCGCGCTGGGCGCGGCCGGCCGCAGGGCTGAGCCACAGGGCTGAGCCTCTGGGCGGGACGGGTCGTGTTTGGACGCCGGCATGGAGTCGGTCAACTCGACGCCGGACAGCGTGGCGGGCTCGGAGCAAACCACCGGATCGCGAGGCGCCCCCGGGGGCCGACTCGGCGCCGGGCGGCGCGGCGGAATCGGGGGCGACCGCCTAGTCACGAACCACCTCCGGGCCGACTTGACGGCGAGCTCGGCGGCGACCGCCGAGTCACGAAGCTCCTCCGGACCGACTCGACGTCGGGCTCGGGGCACGGTCGGGTTGCGAGGCGCCCTCGGGGGCGACTTGGCGGCGGGTGGGGCGGTGGGATGGGAGGCAAACGCCGGGCGCGAAGTGCCTTCGGTGGGGACTCGGGGTGGGGTCGGGTGGTTGCTGGGGCGCGAGAGGTTAGTGGTGAGGTTGGGGGGCGAGTGTCGGTTGGTGGGATGTGATGCCGGTCGCGTTTTTGGGGTGTGCCGGTGAGTCTCGGGCGTGAGGGGCGCGGTGGGGTTCTGGTTGTTGGGTTTCGGGGAGTTGGGTCAGCCCAGGGCTTGGGCTATGGGGGTGTAGAGGCGAGTGGGGTCGCCGTTTATGGGCGCGCCGTACTCCATGACCGTGGTTGTGAACGCTGGGCGTAGGCCGCGCTTTTCCGCCAAGGCGATTAGTTCTGGGTGGCGGTTGTCGATGTCCAGGCGTGTTTGGTTGTTTGGTGGGAGAAGGTCAGTTATGAGGGTTAGTGCGGTTTCGGTGTTCTGGGAGATGACTGGGCCGACCATGGTCCAGTCTTCGTTTTGCCATGTGCCTCCGAAGCCCGTGATGTCGGGGCCGTCTCTGACTACATGTAGTGATTCGCAGAAGGAGGGCAGGCCCCTGATCACCTGCGCGCGGTCGGCACCGAAGACCTCGGTGTCGAGTTTTTGGATGGCGGGCATGTCGTTCGCCCGTGCCGGGACGGAGGCTCCTCGTCTGCGTGGCCCTGTGGCCACACCTGCGTATGCGGTGCAGAGGCCCACGGGTCGGAATCCCAGGCGCTCGTAGAGGGGGCGTCCATATTCGGTGGCGGTCAGGCAGAGGCTCGCCGTTCTCGTGTTGTCCATCGCGTGGCGCATCAAGCGGGCGCCCAGGCCGCGGCGCTCGTAGCGACGGGCTACGAGCACCATGCTGATGGCGGCGACGTCCTTACCGTAGGGCGTCGAAATCACCGTCCCGGCCAGTTCGCCGTCCGGCCCGTCGATGCCGTACACGTCGCCGACCGAGAACAGGAACCGCCATTTGTGGTCTTCGCGGCCCCAGTCCCGGTCTTCGGCGAGGCGCTGGCAGGCGGGGAGGTCGTCGATTCCGAGCAGCCGTACAGGTCCGTCCGGCACCGGTGAGTTCATGGTCGGACGCTAGGACCGCTCCCTTCCGCCGCACAACCGAATAAACGCGGTGGTCAGTACACCTCGACTCCGAAGGCGTCGAGTGAATCGTCGATCAGGGTGAAGTAGGACGATCCGGCGCCGCCACAGCCGTCGGGAGTACCGACGCCCATGCCGATGGCGGTCGTCCCGGCGAAGTACGGCACGCCCCAGTTCTCGGGCTCTCCGCACATGGACGCCTCTCCCACGTTGGTCACGGATCCCTGCGGGAAATTGATGGTCGCGTCGAGCCGTTTGACGGTGCCGCACCGCAACCCCTTGACGGGGCCCGCGCCGCATATTTCTTGGCCGACGACCGGGTTGCGAATGCCGGTGATGTCGTGCGACTCGTTCGCAACGCGGATGCTGCCGGGGCGCTCCGTGTGCGGGTCGACATAGCGGACGAGCGCGACGGTGTCGGCGACGGAGACGACGGTCCCGAGTTGGAGGGTGAGCATGGGGTCGGCGTAGATCTTCAGGCCCTGTTTGTCGGCGCAGGCACCCGCGGTGAGGAAGTAGTAGGTGTCCGACTTGCGCACATTGAAGCCCAGGGTGCAGCGGATGCCACCGGGCGCGAAGATCGGCTGGCCGCCCTCGGCCATCGGTGCGGGGATGGAGCGGGAGCGTCCGTTGTCCACCGGGTCGGGGATGATCCCGGGGCCGACGGGGTCGGATCCGGAACCGGGCTCGGGGTCCGGGTTGGACGGGGGTTCCGGGTTCGCACCGGGTGCGGGCTCGGAGACCGGGTCGGGCGTGGGTGCCACCGCCGGGGCCGAGGGAGCCGACGCCGAGGAGGGAGCGGACGGCGCGGCGGCACCGGGAGCGGCGGGGGCGCCAGCGCGTGCTGGAGCGGGTGCGTGGCCTGAGCCGCGGGCCTGGGCCGATCCCCGGGGTGTTGCGGAGTCGTGTTTCGGCGCGCGGGCATGGGCCCGGGCCGATTCGGGGTCGGACGGCACGTCGGGCTCGGGGGCGGCCACCGGGTCGGGAGGCGCGATGTCGGGAGCGGGGGCCGGGTTGGGACCGGCCAGGATCTCGGGGTTGGGAGCGGCCATGCGGGGAGCGACGGCGACGATGATCGCCGTACCACATGTGATCATGATCAGCGGGAGGGGTCTCACGGAGCCTCCTGGGGGTAGGCGGGTGAGGGGGTTTCCCAGGGAGACGACTCCCCGGAATAGTGAAGAACGGACGACAACCACCACAAGTGGTGAAACTGCCAAGGTTGGCGGTCACCCTCTGTCAAGTGCCAGCCGAAGGCCAGCGAGATCGGGGCGGCCGAGCGGGTGACCGGTCCGAGTTCCGTCCGGGCCTGCGGCCTGCGTCGTTACGGGTGACGGCTGAGCTGGTGACTCTTCGTCGAACGCCGCTTAGGTCTCGTCGTCTGGGGCGGGGTCGCTGTACATGGCTTCGTGTTGCTTCCGCGGGGAGCAGACCGAGGCGGAGGGGCAGGAACAGCGCCCGCCTCCAGCGAGACGGACGGTGACCTTGTCGGACGGGACGTTCCGTCCCACCACCTGGCCCGGCCCACTAGGGGTATCGACGCGCGAACCCAGTGCGGGCATCCGTTCGTGAGCTTTGACGTACAGCGGATGCTCGTATTTGAGGCAGCACATAAGGCGCCCACAAGCACCGGCTATCCGGAGTGGGTTGACGGGGAGATCCTGCTCTTTCGCCATCCGGACTGAGACGGGTTCGAAGTCCTTCAGGAAGGTCGCACAGCACAGGTCGCGACCGCAGGGGCCGATGCCGCCCTGGAGGCGCGCCTCGTCGCGGGGGCCGACCTGGCGGAGTTCGACGCGGGCCTTGATGCCGCGGGCCAGGTCGCGGACGAGGGCGCGGAAGTCGACGCGGTGCGGGGCCGTGAAGTAGATCTTGAAGACGTTGTCGTGGTCGAGATAGTCGACGCCGATGACCTTCATGGGGAGCTCGTGCTTGCGGATCAGGCGTTTGGCGATCGAGCGGCCCTCGGCACGGCGGCGGCGGTTGGTCTCGTCGCGGGCCAGGTGCTCGTCGGTGGCGGGACCGGCGCATTCGGGGAGGCCGTCGATGTCCTCGGACACCCACTGGGGCGCCCAGACGCACTCGGCGACCTCCGGGCCGGAGTCGGTGGGGACGAGCACCCTGTCGCCGACCCGGGGGCTGTGCGGGCCGGGATCGAGGTAGTAGAGGCGGCCGTAACGGGTGAAGCTGACGGCCATCACCATTCCCACGGCTTTGCTCCCGTTCGCCCGGTTCTGTGCGGTCCACTGTAGGCGTCGGGACCCGCGAGTTACCAGGTCGCGTCCGCGAGGTCCTCACCGGGAATGGCTCGGATGCCCGGCGCACCGGGGACGCCCTTCAGGTACAGGTCTCCGGCGTTCGCCAGGACGGCCTTGCCTGCTGGAGCGGTGTCCAGAGCGGTGAGTTTGTTCTTCACCTTCTGGCGCCACAGGACCGTGGTGGGTTTTCCGGCCACGGTGTACACCTGCACGGACATCTGGGAGTTCTTCACGATCCCCGCGACGACGGCTTTCCCGTCCCGGGTGAGGATCGCGGTCGTGCACCCTTCGGGCAGGTTCAGGACGGCCTTGCTCAGTTTCAGGTCGCCTGCCGCGCCACCGGTGTTGAGGGTTCGCAGTTGGTGTTTGACTTCGGTGAACCGTCCGCCGGTGGTACGAACAGGGCTCCACACGAACGAGAGCGTGCCTCCGGACCAGGAAAGGCTGCCGACACGTGCGGCCATCTTCGTCGTCCACACCTTGTGGGCGCCGGTACTGGTGGAAACGACGTCCACGCGGCCACGCGCATGCTCGTACGTGACGTAGGCGATACGCGCACCATCGGAACTGACCGCCAAGTCCGACCAGGCGGTGGAAACACCGGGGACGGTGGCTTTCGGAACGTCCTTGAGGTCTTTCGGACGTCCGTCCTTGCCGAGCGTAAGCCGCTGGAACGTTACCGTGTGGGCGGCATAGGCGGCGACGATGTACGAACCGTCCTTCAACGCCTCGACACGGTGGAACTGGTGGCCCTGCGGTGCGGCGACGGGTAGGCCGACGTCGTTTCCGGTGCGGATGTCCCGGACGATGAGCGCGGAACCGGACGCGGCGACGCCGACGACGAACCGCGGCCCCGTCTCGCGCGACTCGGAGGCGGGCTTGGCGTCGTGCTGTTTCTTCTCCCCGCGTTGGTGGCGGTGGACGGCGTCCATGCCGCCGCCGACGAACAGCGCCGCCGCCGCGGCGACGGCGATGGGAATGAGGCCCCTCCAGAGTGGGTTCTCTCGCCTGCCGTCCATCGGGTCGCCCCGCACCTGCCTTTCCGCTGCTCTCCCCCAGTCCGGACGCGGCCCGGCGTCCCTGTCGCCCGTCGTTTCTATCTCATCTGCACCGCGACAAAAACCCATCAACGCGGAGTTACCGCATCGAAACTCCATCGCACCCGCGCGTGTCACTCGCCCTGCGCGTCACACGCCCGCCGCCTCGCATGCCCTGCGCGTCCGCTCGCCCTGCGTGTCGCCCGCCGCGCGTGTCAGCCGGAGCCGAGCGTCGAGCGGGCCGCGTCCACCAGGGACGCACGATATGACCCCCCGAAGAGTGCGACGTGCACGAGGAGGGGGTGCAGCTGGTGCAGCGGGATCCGGTCGCGCCACCCGTCGGCGAGCGGCGCGGCCTCGTCGTAGGCGGCAAGGACGCGGTCAAGGTGCGGCGTCCCGAACAGCGCCAGCATCGCCAGGTCGGTCTCGCGGTGGCCGCCGTGCGCCGCCGGGTCGATCAGCAGTGCCCGGTCGCCGGTCCACAGGACGTTCCCCGACCACAGGTCGCCGTGGATGCGGCTCGGAGGCTCCGGCGGCCCGGCGAGCGCCTGGACGTCCGCCATCACGCGCTCGACCAGCCGGACGTCGGCGGACGACAGGTGCCGCGCGCCAAGGCGCAGAAACGGTTCGAGGCGCCGTTCGGCGTACCAACGGGGCCAGTCATCGTCGCCGGACGTGTTGTCCAAAGGGAGGTCGGCTATATAGCCCTCCCAGGGCGCGCCGTACGTAGCGGGACGAGCTGACGTATGCAGCACGGCCAGTTCGCGTCCGAGGCGTTCAGCCGTGGACGGCGCCGGGGACGCGGACCGCAGCCATGGCAGCACGAGCAGACGGTCGTCGGCCGCGATCACCTCGGGGACGGGCGTCCCGGGGCCCGCCTCGGCCAGCCAGCGCAGCCCGGCCGCCTCCGCCGCGAACACGCCCGCCTGGTCGGACGCGGCCTTCACGAACACCTCGCGGCCGTCGGCCAGGGACGCCCGGTGCAGCGTCCACGCGTGGCTGGAGCCGAGGTCGGCCAAGGCGTCCACCCCGGTCCCGAGGAGGCGTTCGAGTCGGCCGCGCACGGGCCGCTCAGCGCTCCTTGAGCGCCGAGCGGATCTCGTCCAGAAGGCCCGGCATGGCCGCCTCCACCTGTTTCAGGACGAGGTCGAAACCGTCGCTTCCCCCGTAGTAGGGGTCGGGGACATCGAGGTCCGGCGGCACCGCGTCCGGGTCGAACTCGCGCAACAGTCGGATCTTGGCGCGGGACGCCTCGTCCGGCGCCATCGACCGCAGCGCCCGCCGGTGCCCCTCGTCCAGCGCGACGATCAGGTCGTACCGGTCGAACCAGGACGGTTCCCACTGCCGGGCGATGTGCGCGGACCGGTAGCCCGCCCGCCGCAGCGCCGCGACCGTCCGCTCGTCGGCTTCGTCACCGACATGCCAGCCGCCGGTTCCCGAACTGTCCACCTCCACTTCGAGGCCCTCGTCCTCAACGTGCTGGCGCAGGACCCATTCGGCCATCGGGGAGCGGCAGATGTTTCCCGTGCAGACGAACGTGACGCGATACGGCATCCCTCCATCATGCCCGAGGCGGACGCGGGTCGATCGTGACGGTGTCGACGCCGGGGAGCGTCTCCATCACGAGCGTCACCGCCCTCGCGCCCTGAAGGTCCGCGACCTGGGCGCGGAACGAATCAGGCACGTCGGTCGCGCGGGTGCTCGCCAAGAAGTCCTTGTGGCCGGTGAACTGCTTCTTGATTCGCTTGTACGCCTCCAGCTGCGATTCGTACTCGACACTCCGCACCTGCGGCATCTGTTCCAGCCGCCGCTTGATGTCCTGTTTCTGCTGATCGGTCGCGTTCTGCTTCGCGCACCTGCGTTTGCTGGACGTGACGACGCAAAGGAACACCGACACCTGGCGCCCGTTGGACGCCGCCGCGTTCGGCCCCGCGTGGTCGCCGGTCGTCCGGTCGAAGGCGACATAGCCGCCCGCGGCCGCGCCGCCGACCATCACGACGGACGCGGCGATCACGGCGGCCATCGCCAGGGGATGTGGGGACGTCCTGCGCGGCGTGTCCGGGAACGGCGGCGGGAGGACGTCCCCGGGCTCGACGGTCTCCCCGACGCTCTTCAGCGCGTCCGTCAGGCGCTCTTCGTTCTCGCTCACAGCTTTTCCGTTCAGAACAGCCGAACGCACGTAGGTGAGCGCCTTGTCACGCTCCCGCAGGCGCGGCCACCGCTTGTAGAGGCCCGCGAACGCCTCTTGGACGACGTCCTCGGCCGTCCCCCGGTCACCGACCAGCATCAGGGCGAGGCGCGTCAGCCCCAGTGCATGGCCCCGGTACAACTCGGTGACCGCTGATGTCGCGTCATCGGACGCCGTCATGGCTGTGTCACCCATGGCCGTGTCACCGTGAGCCGTCGCCGATGCGTCTGGAGGGCGTTCGGCCACCGTCGTTTTGACCTCATTCATGCGAGGGGCCTCCGGCAAGGGTTCGCCCACAAGGGGTGTTCGCGCGTTGGCCCAGTCGCTGGCGGTTGAGAAGTTGACCTTCCATGCACCAGAGACGCCGTCGACTGTCTCAGGTTGCTTCCGTCGCAGAATTTCAGAAGCAATGCAGGTACCGCAGCACGAAACAGCTCTCGGACCGACCGTAAGAGGTCGATCCGAGAGCCGAATTCTGGGTTGGGAGGTTAGTGGCGGACGGCGTTCAGCGCGTCCACGATGCCGTTGCCGAAGAACCCGTTCTGTCCTTCCGAACCCTCACAGGTCTGCGTCGAGGTGTTCTTCACCCACTTGCCGTCCTGCTGCGTGTACCAGACGTACTCGACGGTCCGTGGGCTCGGGCACGCCTTCTCCGTCGCGGTACCGCGCAGCCTCCATTCCACTGCGCGCGGGTCAAGCGTGAGGCCACCGTGGTCGCGGTCCCGGTGCCCGTACTTGCTGATGATGAGCGCCGCGACGCCGACCGCGTGTGGCGACGCCATCGACGTGCCCTGGAGCGACTGGTAGTAGGCGCACTCGTCGCCCTTGCAGCTGCGGATGATGTTCGGCACCTTCGGCGTGCCGTCGGCGTTCAGTTCGCCGCGAGCCTTCGCGAGGCGCTCGGGGTAGGCGGCCCAGACCCCGGCCTTGTCATCCGGACGCTGATCGGCCGTGTCGACCTTGTCGCCGCCGGGCGCGGCCACCGCGACGTACCCGTCGCCGAAGCTGCTGTAGTACGACTTGCGGGTGCTCTGGCCCGTCGCCGCGATCGGGATGACGTGGTCGCCCTCGGCGGGCATCGCCTTGCAGTCCGCCGGGATCGTCCGCTCGTGCGGCTTCTCCCCCGGAACGGACACGAAGTTGGGGCTGGCGGCGTCCGTGGTCGGCTTCGTGTAGTCGACGCGCTCGTTACCCGCCGAGTTGATCAGCGTGACGTCGTGCTCGTGCGCGAAGTCCAGGGCGCGCTGCACGGCCTTGACGATCGTGCGCTGCTCCAGCTGGTCCTCGGGGCGGTCGGCCGGGTTGTCACCGCAGTTGAAGAGCCACGGGTCCACGTAGAAGGACATGTTCACGACGTCGATGCCGTTCCGGCCGGCGTAGGTCAGGCCGTCTACGACAGGGCCCACGAAGAAGTAGCCGGAGTCCAGTGCGACGCGCAGATTCACGATTGAGACGTTCGGCGCCACCCCGGCGATGCCGAGACCGTTGCGCGGTGACGCGATCGTGGACGCGACGTGTGTGCCGTGGTCGTTGTCGTCCCAGTCGTTGGGGTCGACGCACGACGCGAACTCGCAGGGGCCGTCGACCTCTGCGCCATTGGCGTCGGTGGGGATGTCGTGGGTGAAGTTCCTACTGAGTTTGCGGTTGAAGTTCGGCTTGATGTCGGGATGGTCGCCGTCCACCCCGGTGTCGAGGATGCCGACCAATACGCGCTTGTCGCCCGGTTCCTTCTTGTAGGAGCCGTCCTCTGTCGCGTGGATCTGTTTCATGTCCCATTGCAGGTCGGCCAGCGGTTCGGCGTCCTTGGACGGTTTGCCATTGAGGGACGCCGTGTTCTTCGCACCGACGACCCGTTCGACATCCGGGGCCTTCCGTTTGGGCGTCTTCGGCGCCTCGCCGATGACCCGGTTGTGCGCGACGCCGTCGAGGGCCCGTTCGTCCATCGCGTCGTGGACGAACTCGGGGTTGCTCGAACGGACGGTCGCGAGGCCCACATCGCGGTTCTCGTGGACGATCCTGCCCCCGGCGTCCCGCACCGCACGATGGGCCTGACCAGGGGAAGCGCCCTCCTTGTAGAGGACGACGTACTCCGAGTCCACGCCTTTCGCGGGAGCGGGACCCGGAGCCGCTGACGCTGGGAACGCGAGGGCCGTCACGGTGGTGACGGCGCACGCGGCGGAAACCAAGGTTCGCCGCAAAGCAACCTCCTGGCCGTGGGAGCGGGCCCGAGATTAGACCCCAAGCGAGGAGAAGGTACGTATGTTCCTATTGAGAAGTGCGTACGAGTATGTAACGAAAAAGTAGATCTCTTGTAAGGCGTCCGGAACGCCCCCAGCACGGGCGCCCACCAAGCCGCGCGAAGCGCCACGATCAGCCCACGCGAAGCGCCACGGTCAGCCCGCGCGGAGGCCGAGGTCAGCCTGTGCGGAGGGCCAGGGTCAGAGCCTCGAAGGCCAGTTGTGGGTTGACGTTCGCGTCCAGCCGCTCCCGGCACGCCATGATCGCGTCCAGGCGGCGGAGCGTGTCCTCCGGACGGTCCCGGCCCGCCGCCGTGCGCAGCTCGGGCCCGAGATCGACGTTGACCAGCTCGCTGCCCGCCCCCAACTGGAGGGCCAGCACGTCACGGTAGTAGGAGGCGAGGTCGAGGAGCGTCCGGTCCAGGGCGTCGCGCAGCACCCGGGTCGCCCGCGACTTCTGCCGGTCCTCCAGGTCCTTGAGAGCGCCCGCCGTGCCGCGCGGCATGCGGCCCTTCTCACTCTCGCCGAGCGCCTTCCGCAAGGCCGACATCTCGGACTCGTTGAGTTCCACGGTCTGCGAATCGCGTTCCGCCTTCGCCGCGTCCACCAGGGTCTCCGCGGCCGCGACCGCCGGGCTCACCCCCGTCAGGCGGCGCGGGATCGCCACGACGCCGTCCCGCACCCCCCGCATCCGCCCGTCGGACGCGAGGCGGCGCGCACGGTCGATGTGGCCCTGCGCGGCCCGCGCCACCACCTCGGCGATCTCCCGGTCGGCACCGTCCCGCTGGACGAGGAAGTCGGCGATCGCGGCAGTCGGCGGCGTCCGCAACACCGCCTGACGGCAGCGCGAACGGATCGTCACCAGCAGATCCTCGGGCGACGGCGCGCACAGCAACCAGATGGTTCGCGGCGACGGCTCCTCGATCGCCTTCAGCAACGCGTTGGCCGCGCGCTCCCCCGCCCGCTCGGTCTCCTCGAACAGGACGATCCGCCAGTGTCTACCGCCCGGCGACGACGCAGCGCGCAACACCAGCTCCCGGGCCTCACGCACGAGGAAGGACAACCCCTGCGGACGGACGACTTCCACATCCGCGTGGGTTCCCTGCAACACCTGGTGGCAGGACGCGCAGTGCCCGCACCCACGCGGCGTCTCCTCGCACTGCAACGACGCCGCGAACGCCCGCGCCGCCGTGACATAACCCGAACCGGGAGGGCCGGTGAACAGCCAGGCGTGCGCCAGGCCGCCCGCACCCCCCGCCGCCGCCGACAGCTGCGCGACGACGGGCTCCTGCCCCACCAGGTCATCCCAGACGCTCATGGGTACGAGGCTAGCCGGGTCAGAAGTCGGTGATGACGGGGAACGTGCTCGTGGCGTCCTCCGTACCGGCGGGGACGGGGTCGGGCAGGATCTCGCGGATGCGGTACTGGATCTCGCGACTCAGCTCGGACTGCGGACGCGTCGCGTCGACGATCAGATAGCGGTCCGGGTCGGCCTCGGCAAGCGCGTGGAAACCGGCGCGGACACGCTCGTGGAACTCGTCCGGCAGGGACTCGATCCGGTCGGCGGGCGCGGACAGCCGGTCCCGGCCGGACGACGGCGGGATCTCCATCAGAACGGTCAGGTCAGGGACGAGACCGCCGGTCGCCCAGGCGTTGACCCGGGCGATGTCCTCGACCCGCTGCTGGCGTCCGAACCCCTGGTAGGCGAGGGACGAGTCGACATAACGGTCACTGACGACGATAGCGCCACGCTCCATAGCGGGCTTGATCACGTTGGCGACATGGTCGGCGCGGTCGGCGGCGTACAACAGACTCTCAGCCCGGTCCGACAGTCCGGTGGTGTCGCGGTCGAGCAGCATCGCGCGCAGCCGCATACCGATCTTCGTCGCGCCCGGCTCGTGGGTGGTGACGACGTCGTAGCCGTGGTCGCGGAGCCAGATCGCGGCGAGCCGCGCCTGCGTGGTCTTCCCGGCGCCCTCACCGCCCTCGAACGCGATGAACACACCGCGCTGCCCGCGCTGGACGGGCTGCCGGGCGACGGCAGCGGCGATCTGCTCCGGCGGCGTGTAGATCTCGCCGCGCAGCGCGGCCCGCAGGTCGGGGACGAGGGGGATGTCGCGCCGGTCGTCCAGCCGCCGGTACGCGAAAACGCCGCACAGCAGCCCGACGATCACCGCGATGAGCAGCGCGGCGCCCGTCCCGTCGAAGTCGTAGACCCCGCCGCCGAGGTCGATGCGGTGCGAACCGACCGCGCCCGCGATCAGCGGGACGACCGCGAACACGACCGTCGCGGTGACGGCCGCGACGGAACGCAGGTAGGCGGCCGGACGAGTGTCGTCCGGCGCGTCGGGGTCGGCGAGCGTGGCCGTCCCGTTCGTCCACGCGACCCCGGCGAACACGCCGAGCAGGCCCGTCGCGAACACGACCACGACGAGGTTCTGGACGAGCGCCGCCACGCCGAGCGTCACGGCGGCGGCGAGGACGGCGAGACCGAGCAGCCTGCGGCGGCTGAACGGAACGAGCACGCGCGGCCCGAGGAACACGCCGAAACCAAGCCCCAGCGCGAGACCGGTCAGCACGCTGCCGTAGCCCGCGTCGCCGCCGCCCAGCTCACCGGTGTGGACGCGCGCGACGGCGACGATCGCGGCGACCGTCAACGACACCGCGGTGACGGCCAGGCCGAGGCCGCGCGCGGACGCCGTCCCGGGCCCCTGGAAGATCACTTTCAGCGGCGACGGGACGTTGATCGGCTCCGTCGCCGGGATGTCGCGGATCGCGGCGACCACGGCTGCCGACATCAGCAGCACGGCGGCCGTCACGTAGATGGGCAGGTCGTGGCGGGTGTCGCGGCCGAGCGTCCCGTCCGCGATCAGGGCGAGGATCGCGAACAGCAGCGCGGCCACGGGAGCGGGGCCGGACAGCACGCGGGCCGCCGACCGGCGCGCGGCGGCGCGGTGTTCGTCGTCCCGGACGAGCGCGGGCAGCGACGCGCGCGCCGCGGGTGCCCACAGCAGACCGAGGCAGGCGACGAGGAACGCCGCCGCCATCGTCCACGGCAGCGTGTTCACGAGCGGGACCGTCACCAGGATCACCAGCCGCAGCACATCGGTGATGATCAGCATCAGCCGCCGGTCGACCCGGGCGGCGAGCACCCCGGCGATCGGGGCGAGCAGCACCGCTGGCAGCAGCATCAGCGCCAGCACGGCGCCGACCGCGCGCGCCCGCGTGGCGGCGCCGTCGTCGCTGGTCAGCGCCGCCGCCATCGCCGTCAGCGCGGGAACGGCGAGCCACAGGCCCAGCCCGGAGACGGCGAGGGCGGTCCGCAGTCGCCGGAACGGCCTGATCGACATCGACGAGTTCGACAGGGACGAGTTTCCCGGCGGCGGTGACGCGGCGGGGTGCGGGGCGCCCGTTCTGGTCATGTCGGTCAGGGTATCGGCGTGGATGTCCCTAAGAACTGGACTTCGCGGAGGTTCGACGGCGGGTTGCCGGCTTCTTCTTCCCGCCACCCGCCGCGACCTTCTCGCGGCGCTCCGCGAGCAGTTCCGCCGCCCGCTGGATGGTGATCGACTCGACCTCGTCGCCCTTGCGCAGGCTCGCGTTCGTCTCGCCGTCGGTGACGTACGGGCCGAAACGCCCCTCCTTCACCACGACCGGCTTCTCGCTCGCCGGATCGTTGCCGAGCTCACGCAGCGGCGCCGCCGCCGCGGCTCGCCGTCCACGCTGCTTCGGCTGCGCGAACAGCTCCTTCGCCTGCTCCAGCGTGACGGTGAACAGGTCCTCCTCGGAGCCGAGCGAACGGCTGTCGGTGCCGCGTTTGATGTACGGACCGAAACGGCCGTTCTGCGCGGTGACCTTCTCACCGTCCAGCTCTCCGAGGTCGCGCGGCAGCGACAGCAGCTTCAGCGCGTCGTCCAGCGTCACCGTGTCGAGCGACATCGACTTGAAAAGCGAACCGGTGCGCGGCTTCGCGGCGTCGGCCTTCTTCGTGCGCCGCTTCTTCTCGCCCTCCGCCGGAGGCGGCTGCTCGGGCAGGACCTCGGTAACGTACGGGCCGTATCGCCCGGACTTCGCGACGATCAGGTGCCCGCTCTGCGGGTCCGTGCCCAGTTCACGGTCGCCGGACGGCTGGGCGAGCAGCTCCTCGGCCTTGTCGGCGGTCAGCTCGTCCGGCGCGATGTCGTCCGGGATGTTGGCGCGCTGGCCGTCGCGGTCGAGGTAGGAGCCGTACCGGCCGACCCGCACCACAATGTCGGAGTCCTTGATCGGGAACGAGCTGACACCCTTGGCGTCGATGTCGCCGATGTCGCCGACCAGCTCCTTCAGCCCCTCCTCGCCGCCGTCGCCGAAGTAGAACCGCGTCAGCCAGCGGACGCGCTCCGCCTCGCCGCGGGCGATCTCGTCGAGACCGTCCTCCATGTGCGCGGTGAAGTCGTAGTCGACCAGGTTGCCGAAGTGCTGCTCCAGCAGGTTGACCACGGCGAACGCCAGGAACGACGGGACGAGCGCCGTGCCCTTCTTGAACACGTACTCACGGGCCAGGATCGTCCCGATGATCGAGGCGTAGGTGGACGGGCGCCCGATCTCCCGCTCCTCCAGCTCCTTGACCAGGCTCGCCTCGGTGTAGCGGGCGGGCGGGCGGGTCGAGTGGCCCTCGGCGTCCACGGCGGACGCGGTCAGCGGGTCGCCCTCCGCCAGGTTCGGCAGGCGCCGCTCCTGGTCGTCGCGGTCGGTGGACGGGTCGTCCGCGCTCTCCACATATGCCTTGAGGAACCCGTGGAAAGTGATCGTCTTACCGGTCGCGCCGAACTCGGCCCGCTCGTTGTCGGTCGACAGCCCGGTGACGCGGATCGACACCGACTGGCCCGCCGCGTCCTTCATCTGCGACGCGATCGTCCGCTTCCAGATCAGCTCGTACATCCGGAACTGGTCGCCGGACAGGCCCGTCTCCGCCGGGGTGCGGAACGACTCGCCCGCCGGACGGATCGCCTCGTGCGCCTCCTGCGCGTTCTTCACCTTCGAGGTGTAGACGCGCGGCTTGTCCGGAACGTACTCGCCGCCGAACAGCGTCGCCGCCTGCCGCCGCGCCGCCGTGATCGCCGTCTCCGACAGCGTGATCGAGTCGGTACGCATGTAGGTGATGAAGCCGTTCTCGTACAGCTTCTGCGCCACCGACATCGTGTACTTCGCGGAGAAGTTCAGTTTCCGGCTGGCCTCCTGCTGGAGGGTCGTCGTCCGGAACGGGGGATACGGCCTGCGCGTGTACGGCTTGCGCTCGACGGACTTGACCTCGTACGGCCGTCCTCGGAGCCGGTCGGCCAGCGCGCGGGCGGCGGGCTCGTCCAGATGCAGGACGTCGCCGCTCTTCAGGGTGCCGGTGGACGCGAAGTCACGGCCCTGCGCGACGCGCCTGCCGTCCACGGAGACGAGACCCGCCTTGAACTCCGTCGGCTGCTCGTCCTTGCCGGTGTCGAACTGTGCCGCGATGTCCCAGTAGTGGGCGGTGACGAACGCGATGCGCTCCCGCTCCCGCTCCACGACCAGCCGCGTCGCCACCGACTGGACACGGCCCGCCGACAGCTTCGGCATGACCTTCTTCCACAGGACGGGGCTGACCTCGTACCCGTAGAGGCGGTCGAGAATACGGCGCGTCTCCTGCGCGTCCACCAGCCGCATGTTCAGCTCGCGCGGGTTGGCGGCGGCGCGCTGGATCGCGTCCTTGGTGATCTCGTTGAAGACCATCCTGTGCACGGGGACCTTGGGCTTCAGGACGTCCTGGAGGTGCCAGGCGATCGCCTCGCCCTCCCGGTCCTCGTCCGTCGCGAGGTAGAGCTCGTCGGCCTCGGCCAGCAGCTTCTTCAGCTTCTGGACCTGCGCCCGCTTGTCGGCGTTGACGACGTAGAGCGGCTCGAACTGGCTCTCGACGTTCACGCCGAGCTTCGCCCACGGCTCGCCCTTGTACTTGGCCGGCACCTCCGAGGCGCTGCCCGGGAGGTCCCGGATATGGCCGATACTGGACTCCACGATGTAGCCACGCCCCAGGTACCCCGCGATCGTCTTCGCCTTCGCGGGCGACTCGACGATCACCAGGCGGGTACCGGCGGCGTTGCTCCGGCCACTGTTCGCGGTGCCGTTCTTGGCTGGCACAGTCGCTCCAACCTCGCTGTCTTGATCCTCTTGAACAGGCTCTTTCTTACAGTCTTCGTACAACGTCACGGGACGGCGTCTTCATGCCCGCGGGCCGTCTCCACCGGCCGGCGATCATCGTCCCGTCCCTCGGGAGGCGAACGGTACGCTCACCGCCGTACGCCCCAGACAGGATGACATGCCCCCGGAAGCCATGCGGACCGGGCGTCCACGGTGCGGTGTCGGGTTCCCGGTGGACCAGGTAATAATGGTCGCAATGGCGCAGTACACCTACCTCGTTCTGTCACTGCCCCGCGGCACCACCCGCGATACCGCCCGGCAGATCCTGACCGAGCACGCGGAGCGCGGCGGCTGGGAGATCGATCGCTTGCGCCTCTACCCGGACGGGCGCCGCCGTATTCAACTCCGCCGCAAGGTCATCCGCGTCGTCCGCACATTCTGACCGTTCCCGCCGGTCCGGCCGGAGTGTAGCACTAGGTGCGCCCGAAATAACACACCGTGAGCCCACCCTCTCACCCGGACATCCACGGGCAAGATCGGCGATCAACAACAGCGCGACGGCGGTGACGCGACGCGGCGGGACGTCAGCCGGCCCCACCGTGCCGCGTCACCCACCACCGATCAATCACGTTGCGACCGGATCGCCGTCAACGAGTAGTAACCATAGCACCACGGAACGCACTCGTGACGGCAAACTCAGGACCGATCGAGGAACCTG
This sequence comes from Actinomadura meridiana, assembly GCF_039537545.1. Taxonomy (NCBI): domain Bacteria; kingdom Bacillati; phylum Actinomycetota; class Actinomycetes; order Streptosporangiales; family Thermomonosporaceae; genus Actinomadura; species Actinomadura meridiana. The sequence continues at coordinate 6,279 of NZ_BAABAS010000001.1, read as the reverse complement.
TCGAGGACGCGCGCGCCGAATCGAAGACCGTCCACCGGAACGCGCTCGTCGACGCCATGGAACATTCCGGAAAAGTCCAGATCTGGCGGGAGTCGCAGCGGCGCGAAACCGAAGCACCGCATTCCCAGCCGCGCGAACGACTTGGCGTCCGTCCCGCCGCTCAGGCAGTACTGGACGGGCAGCGCCCCCGGATCCTCCGAGGTCAGCGCGTCCTCCATGGCCGCGACGAGCGCCCCCTCATAATCAGTCTCCAGCGCATGGTCATGGTGGACGAAATCGCGTTGAACGTCCGGCCCGAGAAGCTCGTCCACAACGGAGAAGAACTCCGCCTCATGCCCAGGTAGGAATCGTCCGTCGACCTGTGCCGTGGCCGTCTGCGGAATGACGTTCGTCTTGTATCCCGCGTCCAGCCGCGTCGGATTGAGCGTGTTCGTGAGCGTCGCCCCGATCATCCGCGCCAGCGGCCCGATCCGCTCCAGGCACGCCTCCGGCCGCTCCGGGTCGAACTCGACCCCGTACGCCTCACACACCCGCTCCAGGAACGCCCGCACCGACTTCGTCAGCCGCACCGGAAACTCATGCGACCCGAGCCTCCCGACGGCCGCCGCCACCGCCGTCACCGCGTTGTCCGGATGCACCATCGACCCGTGCCCGGCCGTCCCCTTGGCGGTGAGGTTCATCCATGCCATCCCCTTCTCCGCCGTCTCGATGAGATACATCCGCCGGTCGCCGGGCACCGTCAAACTGAACCCGCCGACCTCCCCCACGGCCTCCGTGCACCCCTCGAACAACTCCGGATGCTCCCGCACCAACCATTGCGCGCCCCACTTCCCCCCGGCCTCCTCATCGGCGAGAAACGCGAGCACAACATCCCGCGGCGGCTTCCTCCCCTCTCGCAACCGATCCCGAACCACCGCCAGGATCATCGCGTCCATGTCCTTCATGTCCACGGCCCCGCGCCCCCAGACGCACCCGTCCGCGATCTCACCCCCGAACGGATCCCGCGTCCAGTCCTCCTTGCGAGCGGGCACCACATCCAGATGCCCGTGCAACAACAGGGCGTCCCGCCCCGGATCCTCCCCCTCGATCCGCGCCACCAGACTGGCCCGCCCCGGATGCGACTCGAAGATCCGAGCCTCCAGCCCGACCTCCTCAAGCTTCTCCGCGACATACTCCGCCGCCACCCGCTCCCCCGGCCCCGAATGATCGCCCGGGTTACTCGTATCGATCCGAATCAGCTCCTGGCAGAGCCGCACGACCTCGTCCTCAGCACTCACACCGATCACCCCAAGTCCGTCGCGTACCCGTCCCATGGTGCCCCGCCGCACGACGTCGCCGCGACCCCGCACCTTTGGTATGGTGAAGCCCGCCGCAGCCCCACTGCGGCCTGCGACCAGTCCGGGTGGCGGAATAGGCAGACGCGCTAGCTTGAGGTGCTAGTGCCCTTCACGGGGCATGGGGGTTCAAGTCCCCCCTCGGACACACACCATTAGCACATGTGGAAGTCGGAACGAGCTTGGCTTCCACGAGTTTTTTCTGCGGGTAGTACATCATTCTGAGCCCGAGCTTCGCGTAGAGATCCGCCTTGTCATCGGGGCATGCGTTCACGACCGCGTGAGCGAGTTCACTGGTCTGCCGCAACACCTCCCGCAGTTCGTCGGTCGAGACCACCCGATCATCTGGGACGGCGCGCAGTTCGCCCTCCAGCCGAGCACGTTCCTGCTCTGTCTCGTTGATCCACTGCGCGACCTGCACGGCATCGGCGCCCGCGTTCAGAGCCGCGCGGTACTGATTCAACCGCTGGGCGCAGGTGGACAGTTGCTTACGAAGCTGGGTCGCGGCGGGGTTCTCGGTACTGCCTGCCTGCTCGACCATCGCCTCGACCGTGGCCTCGATCCGGCCCGGCGAGAACGCCGTCATCAGCCAGCTCTCGATGTCCTTGATGATCTCGGCCTCGCGCAGGTAGACGACCTTGGGGTGGGCGATGGTGTTGGCGAGCGCGTACTCGGCCGGGAACCTGCACCGGTAGTAGGCCTGGTCGTTGTTCCAGTTGCCTTGCATCCTGCGCTCGCAGTACCCGCAGTGCAGGCATCCTCGGAAGGCGTAGGGCCGCCGGGTCCGGTGCGGCTTGTGGACGGCCGGGCCGTGCCCGCGCGAGGCCAGGACGGCTTGGGCGCGCTCGAAGTCCTCCACCGATACCAGCGGTTCGTGGGCTTGCTGCTCGGACCAGACCCACTGGTCGCGGTCGTTCCAGCGCAGCTTGGTGGTGTGCCCCAGCGCGACGTCGTTGACATCGAGCAGGACCTCGTCCTTGCGCTGCTTGTTCCAGACCTGGCGTCCTGTGTAGCGCGGGTTGGTGACGATGACCCGCACCGCCGACTTCGACCAGGCCACCTGAACCCGATGTCGGTTACGTCCTGGGTCAGCCGCCGAGGGCGACGGGACACCCTCACGGGTCAGTTCCTCGGCGATGTCGAACAGGCCCCGCCCGCCGATGAACTGGGCGAAGATCCATTTCACCACCAAGGAGAATGCCGGGTGAGGGACCAGACGGCGAAGGCGCTTGCCGTCGGCCGCCTTGGCCGGGTTGGGGTGTGGTCCGGCGTCGATCAGCTCATACCCGTAGGGAGGGCGCCCGCCAAGGTAGCGGCCCTCGGTGGCGGTGATCGCGGCCATGGCTGAGCGAACGCGGATCTTGATCCGGTTCCGTTCGCCCTTGGACAGTCCACCGAAGACACCCATGATCATGTCGTGGGCTTCGTTGGCCGGGTCGATCGCGCCGCCGACCTCGGGGACCCACAGCGGGACGCGGAAGTGCTCGAACAGCGGAAAGGTCAACGAGTACTGGTTGCCGTAGAAGGCCCGGTGCGGCTCCCCCACGACGACAGCGTCGAAGTCGCGGGCGGGATTCTTGAGCGCTTCGATCAGCGCCGAGGCGCGCGGCCGCCGAGCCCACGGGATCGAACGGGATTTGTCGACGTCGAAGTACTCGGCGACGATCGTTCCGCCTTTGGGTTCGACGAGCCCGCCTGCGCGGCGGAGTTGCCAGGCGCGTGATGCGGCCGGGTCCTGGTTGTCTTCTGTCGAGACCCGCCCGTAGAAGGCGAACCTCAACCCCTGTTCCTGGACGGCCGTCTGTGGCAGCGGCGCACTTGACAATGTCATTCGTTGTCCTCCTGCTCGTGCTGGTGTTCCGGGTCTCGCCGAGATCGCGCGGCGAGCACAATCCGCAGCAGAACGCGAGCCACATCCGGTGTGAGCGGTGGTGGTTCATCCGGCACGCAGACCCGGATTCTTCGTTTGGTCTTGTCCGGAGTGCTCATGAGGTGACCACCCCGCCCGTCCGGGCGGTGCGACCATCCCGGAATCGGCCCACCGATCCAGCCCGACCTCGTTTGACAAGGTCAAGCCCTGTCAAGCTCGCGGAACCGAATGACGCGCATCGGTTCACCGAACCGCCAGCTTCCTCGTCAAACTCGCAGGGAAGGTCTCTTCGGCGCTGAAACACCAACAGGTCTTCATGGGCGGTGGCCATGGCGGGTATGCCGTGGTCGCGGAGGCGGCGGGCTTCGATCATTTGGAAGAACGACGCGCGGGTGACGATCTGCCCGTCGCGCAGGCCGCACAGGAGGGCGGCGAGTCTGTTGACCAGGACCAGGCCGTTGTCTTGCGCGACGGTGATGACCTGGCCTGGCAGGTCGATGAGTTCTCCGGCCACGCGGAACGGGCGGACGGTGACGGCCACGACTCCGCCTGGGCACAGCAGGGTGGCGCTGCCAGCGAGGATCTGCCCGAATCCGGCGAGGAGTTCGCCGGTGGGACGGTGGGCGAGGTTGCGGCGGTCGGTGGAGTACCGGCTGTCGAACTTGTCGATCTTCCCGCCGCCGTTGTCGCGGCCGGTGCGCACCTGCCCGTGGGTGGCCGCGCCATAGGGGGGCGAGGTCAGGATGAGTGAGGCGGTACTGGCGTACTCGGCGAGCGTGGTGGTCATGACCTGGCGGGCGTCACCGTGAAGGACCCGGCTGGCGCTGGGTGCCCCTTGGGATCGGGCGTGCCGGAGGTTGGCGGCGGCCATCCGCGCGAAGTGGGCTTCGTACTCGATTCCGATCGCGGGACGCCCTTGGTGGACGGCTTCGACCAGGGTGGTTCCGATCCCGCACATCGGGTCGACGACCAGGCCGTCGGGTTCGGTGTAGGTGGCGATGATCTGCGCGGCGATCGCGGGAAGCATCTTGGCCGGGTGCGCCATCGACTCGGGCGTGTAGCGGCCTTTGCGCTGGATGCGTGAGGGCTGCTGCCCGGTGAGCAGAACCGAGGTGAACACTCGGGGTTCGGTGTGGCTGTTCACGGTCATCGGTTACCTCCCCGGCTGGTGTCGCCCGGCCGAGTCAGGAGGCAGACATCGGCGTGGACGCGGACCGCTGGGGGCAGTGCCCGGGAGCGGACGTCGCGGAGTTGCCCGATGCTGACGGGGCTGGCCTGGACCAGGAGTGTGTCTCCTTCGACGGGGACGCGGACGGCGATGACGTGCTGGCTGTACCGGAACCCGGCCGCGCGGGCCTGCCGGATGATCTCCGGAGCGGGATCGACGAGCCGCCCGTTGAGGTGTCTGGCGGTGGTGACGACCGCCAAGTGTCCACCCGGCCGCAGGATCCGGTAGGCGGCGGGCAGGAACGAGCGGGTCTGGAAGGCGGTGTTGGCTAGGACGTCGGACAAACAGGCCGGGCATCCGCCCGGGGAGCTGGCGGTTCTGGGCCCGGTGTGGGTGGTCGCCGCTCGGGGTATCGGTGGGGCCGCGATCACGAGCGAGACCCGGCCGAGGTGGTCGGCGACGCCCCGGTGCATCTGGTCGGCGCGGCACGGCCGCATCTGCACCCGGCCGAGGAACTCTTGGGGCAGCGTGGCGCGCAGTTGCGCGCCGATGTGCTGGGCCATCGGCGGGTGCGGGACACACGCCAGGGCGCGGCGGCCGAGGTGGGCGGCGGCGGTCAGGGTGGCGTGGTTGGTGGTGAACGCTTCGGTGATCACGTCACCTTCGCCGGTGGTGGCGTTGATGATGTGGCGGGCCAGGGTGGTGTTGATACTCGCGCGGTGCCGGTCGCAGATCTTGGTGAGCGCAGCGCGGCGGTCTGGTGTCTGGTGTGGCTGGCCGGTGGGTGGGATTGGTGGGCTGGTGGTGTCGTCGGGGCAGAGCCAGACGGTCAGCGGCAACAGGTGCCGCGCGCGGGTGGCAGGTGTCGGAGCCGGTCCACTGGTGCTGTTCATGGTGGGTGACCCGTGATGGTCACCCGGTCCCCTGTCTCACTAAGTAACAGACCCACCGCATCGACCACTTGGACAAACGAAAGATCTCTCACCACTCGCACGGTCCAGCCGCACCGGCGAAGGTCGCGCGACGGGAAGGCGCGACAGCAGGAATTCGAGCCGCCGTGAACACGGCGGCCGCCGGAGGGACATCCCAGCTGTGAGGTGGTACGCGGGAGACCGCTTCACGGTTTTGATCTTCCTTTGCACGTCCACCTCCGCCTCCGTGTTCACGCAGGTCAGAGCGGTTATAAGCACATGTTCGGGCTTGACCGGCCGAGCCTGTCACGGCGTGCTCATGGTGAACACTTCGTGTTCTGGCTGGTCACAGCGATTTTGAGCAGATCGTAAGCAGATCCGTGTCCGCGGCTGCACACGGTGCGCGCCGGGGATGTGTTCATGATCTGCACATGGTCTCTGAGGTGATGTCGGCGTCCGATCCGGAACCGACCACTCGGGGGTCCACATGCGCAACGTCACCGACCTCAGCCTCACCAGCGGCGCCCTCCGTCCGACCAGCCGCCCGCGAACCGGCGAGGTGTCGCGGTCACGCACCCGTTCCGTCCAGTCCCTCGGGAAGCGGCCCCGCCGCGCCGCCACCGGGAGCGGGCACGCCCTAGACGTCGCGGAAAGGAGCTTCGCCGCGTTGACGCGGGAGCCGGGCGCGCTGTCGGTGGACGGCGCCGCGCTCGGGCACGGGTTGCCCGCGCGGCTGATCGGGCTCGATGAGCTGCGGGCGATCCTGCTGCACCCGGCGACCGCGTACCAGACCCGCGACCTGGTGTGGAGGGAGCTGGTCACGCGCGCCCGCCGCGACGGCTCGGCCTGGGTCGTCGGATGCGTGGGGGTGGCCTTGCCCGGGTTGAAGGCAGCCGTTCGTGACCGTCTCGCCCACCTGGACACTGAGGTGCCTCGGACCTTCCGGACAGGTCCCCAACTAGGGTTGGGGGAACCGGAAAGGAAGGTCGTTGGCAC